>NZ_FNBP01000034.1 GCF_900102535.1 Sulfitobacter delicatus
GAGATATGGGCAAAAGTTGGTGATGCCTGATCAGGCGGCAGTTTGAAGCTGGCTGATCCCATCGCGGAACTCAACCCCTTGGATGATCTCGGGCAGACGGTTCTGTCCATCGAGTTTGCGCCATCTCTTCTGCGCTGACATCATTAGCTTGAAGGCCATGGCCAACCCGGTCGTGCGGCTGAGGCATCCTTTGGTGCGTTTCGTGCGGTGCCGGACGGTGGCGAAGGTGCTCTCGATCGGGTTTGACGTCCGGATGTGCTTCCAGTGTTCCGCCGGATAGTCGTAGAAGGTCAGCAGCGCATCCCGGTCCTTGACCAGCTTGGTGACCGCCTTGTCCCATTTCACGCCGTAGGTTTCGACGAAGAAATCGAAGGCGACGTTGGCTTCGGCTTTTGTCTCGGCCTGCCAGATGTCGTGCAGATGACCCTTGGCCTTGGCTTGCACAGATTTCGGCATCGCGTTCAGCACGTTCATGGTCTTGTGGACCCAACAGCGTTGCTCCCGCGTCGTGGCGAACACCTCGCGCAGGGCTGTCCAGAACCCCAGGGCACCGTCCCCGATGGCGAGCTTGGGGTCCTGTTTCAGGCCGCGCCGCTTGAGATCAAGCAGCACCTCGCGCCAGCTTTGGGTGCTTTCACGGAAGCCATCGGTCATGGCCAGAAGTTCCTTGCGACCATATTCATCAGCACCCACGATTACCAGAACGCATTGTTTTTCCTCAGCCATTCGCGGCTTGAAGTAGACACCGTCTGCCCAGATGTAGAGAAAGCGCCGCGAGCCAAGATCGCGTTTCTGCCAAGCCTCGTAGTCCTGCCACCAATCGGCTTTCAGGCGCGTGACGGTCTTAGCGGATAGACCCTTGGCATTCGGGCCCAGCAGCGCTTCAAGCGCCTCGGTAAAATCGCCCGTAGACACGCCCTTGAGGTAAAGCCACGGCAGCAGTTCTTCGATAGATTTCGCTTTGCGCAGGTAACGCGGCAGGATGCTGGGCGTGAAGGTGATCTTGTCTTCGTAAGCACCCCGATCCCGAACCCGCGGCACCTTCACGGGCACCGGACCAATGCCGGTCATCACATCGCGTTCCGGTAGGTGACCATGACGGACAAGACGTGCCCGCCCATCCTGAAGCTTTTCATTGGAAAAGGCCGCCATGAGGGTGGCCAGCTCGGCCTGGACCGCCTGTTCGATCAGCTTGCGCGCGCCATCGCGGATGACATCCGTGAACGGATCGGCGCTAAATCCCGATGGATCGGGCAGTTGGGTGATGGTAGACTCTGACATGTGGCATATCCTTTTCTCAGCAGAGAATCGACGGCGTCTGAACACCGCCATGATATGCCGCCCCTCAGGGCATCACCAACTTTCGCGCGTTTCTC
>NZ_FNBP01000028.1 GCF_900102535.1 Sulfitobacter delicatus
CCCCTCCTGCCCTCGCCGGGAGGCAGGCTTTCAGGAGAGGGCCGCTTGCAGCGGTCCTCGCCAGAAACCCCGCCCCAATTTTCGGCACCAGACCGATAGGGCATCACCACAAGGAGGACGATTTATGTCCGCACGTCTTTTTTCTCTATGGTCCGAATATGACGGGCTGCCCGGCGCGGAAGTGGTCTATTCCGCCAACCCCGACCTGCTGCGCAAGATGGGCCGCGATCATCACGCAGCCGCCACGCACAAGCCCGATCTGCGCTTGCTCGATCCCGAGGGTAAAACCGTCGCAACGATGGATACTTGGGCAACTGACTGGACGGAGATGGGGGCATGAGTGCCCCCAACAACACCCCCGCCATTCAGGCAGAGCGCATCCTTGATGCACTGACCGCGCTCTATCCTGACGCCTCCGGCCATGTGGCCGATCTGATGGAGTATGCGCTTTGCGACCTGCGCCATCTGGCCGATCAGCATGTGATCTGTTTCGGCAGCACGGATCAGAAGGGGTATCGCACCTACCTTCAGGAGAAGGCCCAATGAAACCGCAGATTTCACTCATCGAGGGGCGGCACCTGACCGCCTCCGACAAGCGCAATATTCTGGCTTGCATCGAGTATCAGCGCGACAAGCATCCCGCCACATGGGGCGCGGATTGGCTGGGCCGAAAATCCTCACCCAAGCGTTACACCGTCGCGCCGATCCCTGAGACGCCGAACCGCTACGAAGTCCAAATCCGCGAGAACTATCGCAACGATTATGGCTGTCCTTGCGAGCGCACGGCCCGTCTTGTGATCGAGACCAAGGGTGTCGATCCCCTGCCCGACGCCAAATCGCACCCGGCTTGGGACAACGACGACCTTTTCGCAGCCATGCCTCGGGGAACCGAGGCATGAGCTGGCGCACCTTTGAGACCCGCGAACACCCCGACGACCTGCCCCGCGTCCACAAGGACGAGGCGACGGCATGGCGCTACGCCAGCCGCACCGGGCACGAGGTTTGGGAAGTGATCGAATACGGCCCGAACGCTGGCGAGCGGTTCCTGGGCCAAGGATGAAAGACGAGAACATGACATTTCACAGCGAATTTCCGAAGATTGGCGAAACCGACCAGAAGGACCACGGCGCACCGGCGATCCGGCGCAGTCTCTCCGAGATTGTCGCGGAGTATGATGCAAAGGCCGAAAGCATCCCCGGCGCCATCGGGGCTTTCAAGAAGGCCGAAACCGCGATCAATGCCGCCGCTTGCATCGGCGGCACCTACGGCGGGCGCGTCTTTGCGACCGATCCGAGCCTATACGAGCGCGACGTGCGCCTGACGCTCCTGCGATCCGCATGGAAACACGTCTACGAAGGCTTGAATATCGAGAACATCGCCAGCGCCAAGGACCGGCAACAGCTCGACTTGAAGCTGACCAACCCCCTGCCCTTCACCTTGGAAAATATCGCTGAGGTGTTCGGGAGCTATTTGCTCGATCAACGCTTTCACGTCCTCAAGGGGCTGGCCGAATGCTTCACCGATCTGGACCCGGCCTATAAGAGCCATTCCAAAGTGAAAATCGGCGTTGAGGGTCTGCCGAAACGGATCATCGTTTCCTATGTCACCGGCTGGAACAGTTGGGGCCGGGAGCGGGTGAAAGATACCCTCAACGCCCTGCGCGTCTATCGCAGCCAGCCGCGCTATACCTACCGCGAGTTTGAAGACACGATGGACGAGGCGCAGCGCCACGGCGAGGCTGATTTCTGCGGTGGCATCATCCGCGTTTTCAAGAATGGCAACGCCCACCTGATTTTCGATCCCGAGGGCCGAAAAGACATCAACCGCGCCCTGGCCGAGTTCTATGGCGAAGTGCTGCCCGACGCGCCAAACGAGGCCGAGGCGAAGCGGCCAAGCACCGAAGTTGCCCGCGATCTGCAATTCTATGCCAGCCCCCGGCCCGTGGCAGAAACCGTGATCGACGCCCTGCACCTCAGCGGCGGCGAGGAAATCCTAGAACCGTCCTGCGGCGACGGCGCACTGATGGACGAGCTGGCCCGGCGCAACGCCGATCTGCGCGAAAACCGGATGAGCCGGGCCGTGTCCGTCACCGGAGTTGAATACGACGCCGCCCGTGCCGATCTGGCCCGCGCGAAGGGCCATCACGTCATGACCGCGAATTTCCTTCAGGTCGCGCCCGATCCGCGGTTTGACAAAGTGGTCATGAACCCCCCTTTTTATGGGCGGCACTACAAGAAACACCTCGATCACGCGGTGAAATTCCTGAAGCCCGGCGGCTGTCTGGTCTGCATCCTGCCCGCGTCCGCCTACTACGACCACGGCACCACAATTGGCGACTGGCGCGATCTGCCCGTGGGCAGCTTCGCCAGCTCCGGCACGAACATCCCCACCGGATACTGTGTCTATTACAAGCCCCGCGCCTGATCGTCGGGCGGGCCTTCCGGCCCGCCCTTCCATCTAGTATTCTGGCTACAAAGGAATTTTCGACATGATGCAGAGCATCTATCTTCGCGCCTATCTGGCAGGCTACGCGGGCAGGCATATCCCCCGTTCGATCCGCCGCGTGTTCGCCGGCAGCGCGCTTCATCGCGCCTGGCTACTCGGGAGCATGGGCTTCTTTGAGCAGGACGGCATTCGCTACGGTCCCGCACACCCTTACGGAATTGGAACCGAGCCGGAGCGGGCCTGATGCCCGTCGATCTCGGGGCTTCAACCGTATCCCTCTTCGATTCAGGCTGGCGGCCAGCAGAGCGAACCGACCCGATCAAGGGCGATCTGGTTTAGCCTCTTTCATCTTCCTGAAAATATCCTCGGGGGAGCGCCGCTAGGCGCGGGGGCAGACAGCCCCCATGCCCTTCATCGCCAGTGCATCCCAGTGGCAGGAATCCGCCATTCAGTGATGCACTTTCTGTCTGCAATGCTATAATATTGCTGTGCAGCAGACGAGGAATTTCAGTGGCCGACAAGATCCAGCTTACCCCGAATGTCATCAGCGAGCAGGGCTTACGGCAAAGCCTGGAACATGGCGGCCAGCTCGAAATCGAATGCCGTGAACAGCCATTCCGCAAGGGGCCGAGCTGGCACGGCCTTTGGGTCATGAAGAGTGTCGATCCATCCGGCGATGTTCAGATGCTGGTGACTGCACGGATGGATGCCGCGCGGGGCGGGTTCAAGGTGAGAGAGTTCAAGACTGCGACTGGGATTATCTCTTTCCTTGCCGACTGCGGTTTCGCCGTCGCCTATTTCCCGCTTCGTGCCGGTGAAAAGACGACGCTGCGCCTTCAGCTTGCGGCCTGATCTATCATCGAAACCCTGGCCCCGCTTGCGCGGGGCTTTTCTTTTGCAGGCAACTCCCTTTCGGGACCGGGCTCTAGGCTCCGGCCGGCTGCACCGGCCTGCGCCCCGAGCCTCGCCCCCCTGCCCTCGTGCGGCCCGGGTGCGGCGCGACTTGTCTCTCCGAGCCAACCCGCACCGCGGCCGCATGTCGGTCAGCGGGCCGAGTCTCGGCCCTTCGGGTAACGATCCCTGTTGCGGGGGACGGCTCCGCCCTTTCATCTTCCTGAAAATATCCTCGGGGGAGCGCCGCCAGGCGCGGGGGCAGACAGCCCCCGGTCGCGTTAGCGGCCACTGGATCGACACGGGTTCGGAGATCCCCGCGCGAGCGCGGCGATCACACTGGCAGGGGGGATTCGGGCAAGCCGAACGCCCCCTGCATCCTTGGGCCA
>NZ_FNBP01000027.1 GCF_900102535.1 Sulfitobacter delicatus
GGCGTCAAGGATACCATCCGGCTTGATACCGCTTTTGCGGTCCACCCACTCCAACGCGCCGGTCGAGAATTCCGAACCCCGGTGAGGTTCTGTCCAAGCGGTCTCGATGTCGTCCCAAGGCACTGGCGCGAGATTCCCAAGAAAAAGTGTCAGCCGATAGGCTGCCGCCTCAGGAAGCCACGGAGCCTCTTTGACAGGCGTCGCCCCCCCGGGTCCGGACAGCAGGACCGCGCTTGCAGCGGTTAGCAGCAGCCTCGAAAGATTTTTTATCACCATAGCCTCCAGCGCTAAAACTTAGACTCGTCTAACTTAGGTATTCTAGGCTAATTAGATTGTCAATTTTAGTTATTCGTTGCAATGTCCGGACATGTCGAAGCTACAATCATACGAACGCGAGGCGTTCGAGACTGTCGAGAGAGCTCCCGAAGCGCAGGCTAAGGGTTTCGCGACTGTGCGCCGAGCACATGAAAGCGAAATGGCGGAGGATTATGTGGAACTGATCGCAGAGCTGATCGAGTTGCGGGGGGAGGCTAGGCCGGTCGAAATCGCCGAGCGGCTTGGCGTGAAATCTCCAACAGTGACCAAGAACATCTCCCGACTCAAGGCTGCTGGTTTGGTGCGGCGGGAGCGTTACCGCGCAATATTTCTAACCGATGCGGGCCGAGAATTGGCCGAGGCCTGTCGCCGCCGTCATAGAGTCGTTGTCGCGTTTCTCCTCAGCCTGGGAATCGACGAAGAGACTGCAGAACGCGATGCGGAGGGGATCGAGCATCACGTCAGCACGACCACGCTGGAGGCCTTCGAACACGCCCTCCTGCAATCTCAGAGCGGCAAGTAGCGCAGCATCAAGTTCTCGCGAAATTCAGAAAAGCAAGACTCAGGAGGCGGCGGCGTCAGCAGTCAAAGGCTGGTGGGTCTGTTCTGATGGTCAACTTTAGTGCAGAAAATCGTTCGTGTCCTCTGAGCTTGGCCAGCCCGAGATAGTGTGCCCAAAATCTCTGACTGCGACGACGGTGCAGCGAAAATGTCGATCGCGGGAAAAGACGTGGGTACAACCTTTGATTTGCTCCTCTGTTCAAAGCGCATAGACAATAGTCACCACCGTCGTCATGACGATGAAGAACATGACCAAGGCGCCTATGGCGAGCGTCCGGCCCATGTCGCGGTTTGGCTTTGCCACTTTCAGACGCAATTCTTCGGCCGTTTCCGGAAACTCGAGCGCCGCGGAGTTCGAGCCTCGCACCAACTCGTATCGTGAATTCCAGCGACGCACCTCGGCCGCGTTCCACCCGTTCAAGACCAGAATGATCGCGGCGATCATCAGCATCGAGGACGGGACCCAGATCGTATAGCCACCCATGGTTTCGTCGGACAGGGGATCAAGCAACCCGGTTGCCGCCGTTTGGTAGGAGGCATAGAGGCTCACCTCTTTGAGTGTCGTCAGGGAACCCAGAAAAATGTTTGAAACGATCACCGCAAAACCAGAGATCAGCCTTGCGCCGCGCCTCGCGCCCTCAGGGGGATCTCTCGGGTCGAAGAGCATGCCGAAATACCAGATCCCTGCCAGAACCATCGCAAAATGGGCGAACATCTCGATCGCCGCGATGCGCTGCGCAAGTCCGTAAAGCAGTGGAATCTGCCAGATAAAGAGCGACGTGATGAGCGCGGCAGTGGCGGTTACCGGATGTGCCAAGAACCGCAATGCAATAGATTTTCCAAGAGCGCCGAGGTATCGACGCCACCGTCTGTTCAAACCGACTTGCAGGAATCGCCACGGCTGCGAGACCGCGATGAGCAGTGGTCCTGCAAGGCGGAGGAGAAGGTGCTCCACTTGATGCGCCGAAAAGAGGCTGTGCCCCAACGAAGCCAGAGGCGCATTCGTGGCCGCGAGAATGCAGGTCAAGCCAGCGAAGAACAGGGCTTGCCGCCAAATGGAAACCGTCCCGCGCAGCCGTGTGGATCGCGCGACGCCGCGCATGTAGATCCATGCGGCCAAGCTGACGGAAACAAGGGACACTGGCGAAATCGCGTATCCAAACGGGTCGAAAAGGAGGAAGTAGGCGATCATTGGCTCATGTCATCTTGTATTGTTGGCCTTTGGACAGATGCCGGTAAAAGTCGGGATGTTCCCACAGCGCCACCCCGGGCCAAGGACAGATCAGTGGACATCGCGAGGTATTTGCCCTGCATCCACATTGGAAACAGGTTTTCATAGAATCGTGAGAGCGGGTGGCCGGACTGACCGGCGGGCGCGATGAAATAGGAACCGGCTTCTTCCGAAAACGACATGACCGCCTGAAAATTGGTGCCCGCGCTGGTCGCGAAGGGGCGGTCATCGTCAGAAGCAAACAATGTTGCAATCAGCGTGTCGGGAGCGCCCGAAGATGGGGCTTCGAGAGACAGCAGATCGCTGATGATCCCGCTCGATCGGATTGGTGCCCACTTCATATTCGAAGCGTGTGCTTCGCCCCAGACCCAAGCGGACGGATCGGGTCCGTAGCGGTCGACAAGCCAGCCGATGGCATCATCCAAGGCCGCACGAACCTGATCCTGGCAGGTCTCGATGGGGGTGGACGGGCGGATGTCGCACCAGATTGCGCTCCCTCCGCGATCTGAAAGCACCGCAAATAGGACATCGGCATTTGGCCTGGCCCAGACCTTCGTCGCGGATGGAAATTCATCCTGAAGTATCCGTTTTTGCAACGCGCGCGCCCAGGCCCAGAACAAGAGCGGCTCCGGTGAAAAGCGATCCATGTCGCCATTCCATCGGGCAAGTTGATTCAGAATAACGCCGCGAAGCCTATCTGCGCGGTTCTCTTCGAGAGCACCTGTGGAACCCACGAACCAAAGCTCTTTTGCCATTATAGGAAGAAGCGCCCGCGCGGCAGCGCTGACCGTGTCGCGCTGCACCGCAATCGCGCCCTCGACCGAGAATATCGGCTGCCGCTCATCAAGAGCAGCCAGACGGGCGCCTCGAAACGATAAAGGAGTTTCGACCTCCCTGTCAGGCCAGCGAGCAAGGGTTTCTCGGTCGATCGCAAGAATCTCCAATCCGGCTGGTGCCAGGTTCATGCTTGCGTCCATAGCATCGTTCACATCGGCGGACCGCGCCAGACGGTCAAGCATCATCAGAAAACTGCCGGCCTTCGCAGCGGTGGGACTCACTGGCTCTTTCAGGGTTTTCAGTGACACAGATCGGAACGCCCAAGCGACGCGTTCGCTGCGACCGACGACAATGAAGGGCACACCCGGCATTGTAGCCCCAATCGCGGCTCCGGTCGGGAGTTGAATATCCGCCAGGTACCATTCAGAAGGCAGCGATAAGGGGCCACGTATATCGGCGGTGAGAATTGGTGCTCCCATAGCTGTTCTGTCTCCAGGCAACGCCCAAGCTTCGAGGCTGACCTTGGGCGAGGTCACAAACAGCTCGGGCAAAAAAGGTCGGTCTGACAAGCCGGACAGGTCACTCTGGCGACTCTCGGATTGAAGATCGTTCAGAAACGCTTGAGCAAGTCTGAGACTATCGACGGGTCTCCAGGCTGCGATCATTCTCTCATCCGCGATCAACAGATCGGGTGAGCCTCTGCCGCGCCCGCCTTCGGATACCAGACCAAGCCACGCGTTGACACCTGCGGCATATGCGTCGAGCGCCTGGGCTGTCGAAGGCTCGACTTCGAACGTCTGGTCAAGTGGCAACAAGGCTTGCGCTGCCCGCCTTGCCCGCAATAACTGGCCAAGCCTGTCCTGAGCGTGAACGAAACCAAGCGCGAAATAG
Organism: Sulfitobacter delicatus; assembly: GCF_900102535.1. GTDB lineage: Bacteria > Pseudomonadota > Alphaproteobacteria > Rhodobacterales > Rhodobacteraceae > Sulfitobacter > Sulfitobacter delicatus. Next base: position 3,776 of record NZ_FNBP01000027.1, read on the forward strand.
GCGTCCGCAGCAGAGTCTGCAGAAATGTGCGGTATGGCCGCAGCATCTCGCAGAATATCGACTGGACCTTCGATTCCCGCAACTCTGAAGTCCTCGTCATAGTCGGGGACGGAGGCGCGCAAAAGAAAGTAGACGACACCGGATACGGCCAGTCCTGATGCAAAAACCGCCAGGAGCAAGTACAGTAATATGTTGAACAGTCGTCTCAATTCGTTGCCGGTACCAAAGTAATCTCAAGACGTGATGCGCAAGAGGATCACCGAGGCGAAAAAAGCGAGTAGGCCGAAAGCAATACTGAAGCTTGTCGCGTACTGAAGTATATCCAGGCGGTTCCCTTTCCGCCGTTGCGCCAGATAGCCACCCCAGAGCGCCCCTCCGACAAAGCCTGCGAGCACCAGCATCACGAGTCCTCCGATTTTGATTTTTCTGAATTGAAACGTCGTCCGGCCAATCCGACGGTAAAGGCTAGGGCCCAGACCGCACAGATGAGCGCCAGCAATGTCCAATCACCGAAACGAGCGTAAGGTGTGGGCGCAAGCGCTGTCGGCAGGCTGGCATCTATGACTCCAGTTTGTCCGGTCTCGAGGCGCGCGATGATCTCTCCCTTGGCGTCGATGACCGCGGAAATCCCGGTGTTGGCCGCCCGGATCACCGGAAGGCCCTCTTCGACCGCGCGCATGCGCGCGGTGGCAAGGTGCTGCTCGGGCCCGATGCTGGTTCCGAACCAGGCATCATTCGTGGCGTTGAAAATCCAGTCGGGGCGGAAAAGATCATCGACCACGTGGCCCGGAAAAATGATCTCGTAACAGATTGCCACCGCAACCAGAGGCGCGCCCGGAATTGCCAGCGTTCGTGGCCCTGGTCCCGGCGTGAAATCACCCAAACCTTCGGCCAGACGCTCGAACGGCAGCCAACCTTTCAGGGGCACATATTCCCCGAACGGAACAAGATGATGTTTTGCATATCCCGTTAGAATTTCGCCGCTGCCGTCATAGACCTGAACCGTGTTGAAATATCGGGTTCCCCCATCCCTCTCTACGCGGTCAGGCACACCTGTCAAAAGGATCCTACCGTCTGGCAAAACCGTGGATAACCGCCTGCGCGCCAAGGCGTCTTCGTCCAGAAAACCGGGA
>NZ_FNBP01000026.1 GCF_900102535.1 Sulfitobacter delicatus
CCGGACCATGTCGATCATCCACCAGAATATTGGTATATCGTTGGCGACCAAAGCGCTGTTCGTCGGGCTGACCGCGTTCGGCATGGCCTCTATGTGGGGCGCCATCGCTGCGGATGTGGGCGTATCCCTGTTGGTGGTCGCCAATGCACTGCGGCTTTTGAACGGCTATCAGATCAAGGGCGGGCCTTCGGGCGGTGAACCGGTGGGCGAGAATATGGCAAAGGGAGCACTCGCGCACGGTCATTGATCCGGCATTTGCGGTTAAGTAACGCCTAAAACACATCAGACCTCACGAAAGGGGCATCAAGCAGTAATGACTACCAATTTTCCACGACGGGTCTTTATTCTAAGTGGGTTGGCTGCCTTCCTGTCAGGCTGTGCAGATAAGTTCCGGACCTACAACGGACCCAAAGTAACCCGTCTTCGCATGTACAAGGCACAGCGGTTGCTCGTCCTTGACGGGAAGGCGGGCGTTTTGCGTACATTTCCCATCGGATTGGGCTTCGCGCCCCAGGGTCACAAACAGTTCGAGGGAGACGGCCGTACGCCAGAAGGCACCTACGTGATTGACCGACGCAACCCGGACAGCCTCTTCCACCTCTCCATCGGCATCTCATATCCCAACGCGGCGGATATTGCCTTTGCTGAGTCCCAAGGAAAGTCGCCGGGTGGCGATATTTTTATTCACGGTGGGCCACGCAAGGGGATCGACCCGATGAACAAGCGTGACTGGACCGCAGGATGCATCGCCGTAACGGACCGTCAGATCGAGGAAATCTACGCAATGGTGAAAAATGGAACACCGATCGACATTTATGCTTGATGGTTAGGTAAATCGACGACGCAGCGTGATGTTGATCGCCTCGATGACGATGACTAGGCCGACGACGGCAATCGTGACGCTGGCCGCCTTGTCATACTGAAAAGAGCGGATGTAGGTCTGGATGTAAAAGCCGATCCCGCCCGCGCCGACGATGCCGAGGACCAACGACTCACGCAGGTTCAGTTCGAACCGGAAAATCGTGTCGCGGGCGATGACTGGGGCCATCTGTGGCCAAATCGCATGTCTGAGCCGCACGAGCGGTCCAGCCCCTGCACTTTCAAGTGCTGCGATGGGGGCGCGAGATACGCCGTCGATCGCCTCGGCATAGAATTTAGCGAGCATCCCAGTGGCATGAAAGGCAACTGCGATGATGCCGGGCAGCGGCCCGAGCCCGACCGCGCCCACCATGAGCATGGCCACGAGGATCAGCGGTACCGCCCGGATAAAGGCCAGCAGCGCGCGGACCGGCCCGAACACCGCACGCGAAACCATGGTTTCGGACGCGAGAATAGCCAGAGGGGTCGACAGCAGCACTGCGCCGAGGGAGCCGAGGATTGCTATTCTTAGTGTCTCTGCGCTGCCTTTTTTGATCTCGGTCATCACTGTCGGATCGGGCGGGAACATCCGGCCGATAAAGTCGGTAATCCGTGGACCGGCCGAAGCAAGACGCGACAACTCGACATCGGTTGTGACGAGGGACCATAGGATGGCAATAGCGATCAGCGAACTGGTGACGAAGCCGCCGAAGTCGCGGGGGGCCATCATAACACCGCCCGGGGACCGAGTTCCGGCGTCGGTCCTGACCCCCGATAGAGTTCGGCAGTCGCATCGTCTTTCAACTCGGACGTTGGCACGTTAAACGCGATCCGCCCCTCTCGTATGCCGATGATGCGCCCTGCAAAACGCCGCGCCAGATCGGGTTGGTGCGAGGAGAATAGCGCTGTTGCATCACGCGCTCGCGCCGCCTTGGTCATCAACCCCAGAACCTCTCCAGCGCGGGCGGGGTCGAGGTTGCTCACTGGCTCGTCGGCGAGGATCAGCCGTGGTTCCTGCGCCAGACATCGCGCAATAGCCACGCGCTGTCGCTGTCCTCCGCTGAGACTGTCGACACGGCGTTCCGCGAGTTCTGCGATGCCGCAATCGGCGAGTGCTGTGCGGGCAATATCGAGATCGTGAGCCATTGGCGATCCCAGTACTGCGTGGAAAGGTGACATCCGCCCCAGGCGGCCGTTGAGCACGTTGCGTAGTGCCGTGGAGCGTTCTACGAGGGCGAATTCCTGAAACACGAAACCGGTATCAGGACGGCGAGCTCGGGGTGGTGGGCGGTCGGGATTGAGCGGCGCACCCAAGACAGAAACGCGCCCGCGCCATCCCTGAATCCTACCGTCGAGCAGCGCCAGCAACGTCGTTTTGCCCGCCCCGGATGGGCCCAGTAAAGCGACACACTCGCCCGCCGGGATCCGAAATGAGACTCGTTCCAACGCTGGTAGCTGTGCGCCCTTATGGACATAACTCAGATCGTCTATTTCGATAGCCATGCTCATCGTAACAGCCCGTATTTCTTTGCCATATCGCGTACGCCTTCATACGCGGTGCCGTCTGCCCTGACGTAGCCATCTGGTCCGTAAAGATAGCTCAATTTGTCGCGGTGCTTCGGTTCGTTGAGCTTCAGCATGACGTCAACAAAACGAGCTTGCAGGGCGGCATCGAGTTCTGGGCGTGCGATCACAAGGTGACTTGGAATCGGCGCGCTTTCTACGAGCCAAGTCACCTCGGCCTGCTGTTGTGGGGTCAACAACAAATCCGCATACTGACTGGCACCGGCGGCATCGACCAGACCTTCGGCCATAGCCTGCATGGCTTGCTGGTAGCCTCCCGCAAAGAACACGCGGCCGAAGAATTTCTCCGCTGCGCCAGGACCCTCAATTAGCCCGGCCTTAACGAATTCGGAAAGAGGATAAAGATAACCTGATTCAGAGATCGGGTCGGCAAAGGCGATATCGCGCCCGCGCAGGTCTGCCAGCGTTTCGATACCGCTGTTGCGGCGGACAAAAATGCGTCCTGTGTAACTTGACGCGCCCCGGTAGACCTCAGACAAGAGAGGTACCGCGCCAATTTCCGCCTCCGCCAGAACGAAAGGCAATGCGCCCATGAAGGAGACGTCTGCATCTCCGTTGCGAAGTGCCTCGACAGCCGCAGCATGGTCGATGGTGACGAAGCCTTCCACGGGAACGCCAATCTGTTCGGATAGCCATCTTGTGATGGCCTCAATGTCGCCTAAGAGCTTGTCGGGATTCTCCTGCGGAATGAAAGCAAGCCGCAAGGGAGTGTCTTGTGCGGTCAGCGGGGAGGCCAGCGAGATCGCGCCTGCACTGGCCAAGGCCAGCATATTTCTGCGGGTTAGGTAGAATTCCATCAGAATGCCCTCTCTTCGATCGCGTCGGCTTCGGTCTTGAACGCGGTCCAACTTGCTTCGGCGGCCCCCCAGTCGTCGTCACGGACTGCATCGCCGACTGCGGCAAGACGCTCGGCCAAGGCATAGACTTCGGGCCGTGCGGTCAGGTTCGACATGGTGCTCGCGTCTGCGGCGAGGTCCGCAGCGACAGTATCGGTCAGCAGCAGGATGTGCTCTGCGTCACGTCGGGGCAGAAGCGTGTCGAGCGTCGATGCAAATGTCGCCAATTCGGCAAATGTCAGGCGAAAGGCGGTGTTCTCTGCGTCGAACTTCTCGTAAGGCTCGTCTGCCGACCCTACAGTCTCCAGATACGCGGTCAGTTCAGTCCGTTCCGTCTCTGATAGCCCAAGCGATTTCGTCTCATCGAACCACTCAACAACGGCGGCCAACGTCGACAGCGAACCGTCGTGAAAATAGGGGGCGGTATATGCGGTTCCCAGCAAGGACGGCGTATCCAGCGCGCCTGCGCGCGCGCCACTATATGCCGGCGAGACCGATCCAATGTCATGGGCTTGCCGATCGAGGAAATTTGCGTCAGGCACGTGGCAACTAGCGCAGGAGCGATCGCCTAGCCCAGCGAAAGGCCGATTAAAAATAGCCTCGCCTCGGTGCGCCGCGTCCGGGTTTGCCTCGGACAGCGTACCATCCGCATTCAGCTTAGAGTTTGGTAGGAAGTCGAACTCGAGCATGTATCCTACCAGCGCGTCGAGCATCAAGGGCGTCGGCTCCGCGCCGCCAAATTCATTGACGATCACGTTCCGGCTGAAGTCGCGCAGAGAGGCAAAGCGCCCATCGCGACCATAAGGCCCGGTGAAGCGCAGCCCGCGCAGGCTCGGAATGTCGATCGGGTCGTCGCGCCGGTCGTTGAAGATAGGATTAAAGAACGCGCCATCGACGTCGATGGCACCGGGTTGGTGGCTGGCGCCCGGGATGAAGAGGCGCTGGTTCACATCCGAGCGATTGTGACAGGTCGAACAGGCGATCCCGAGGTTTCGCGCAGGATTTCCGAATATCTGCGGGCTGTCGAAAAGCATGTCGCCATAAGCCACCAAGGGCAGATCGGTCTCGTCGATACCTTGTTCCTCGAAGTTGAGGACAAGCAATGGCAGCGGGTCCTGATCGAAGATGTCGGAGCCAGGCGGCAAGCTTGGCGGCACCTCGATAGTGCGTCGGCGAACACAGCGGTTTCGGGCAGGGCACTCAGTGTCTGACGTGGAGCATAGTTGGCTAAGAGGTAATTTTCCGCGAGATAGCTGGAAATGACTGCGCGCGCGGCCTCCAGCGTGTCGCGATCCGCGGAAAAGGCGCCAGCGCCGAGAAGACCAGCGGACCCCGTGCTACTGTTAAGTTCCAGCCAAGCGAGGCCGATACGTCTTGCTGCTTCGGGGTCGGCTGCCGCGATACCATCCTCAAACGCACGGTAGAGCTCGCCTGCCGTTCGCAGAGCCTGGCGCGCCTTTGCAGGCTCTTCGGCTGCGAGAGCCCGGTCCAATTCCTCTTCGATCCTAAGCGCTACAAGACGAGTGGCCTCTGTGAAAACTGCTTGCCGGTCTTCACGTGCCATGGCGTCAAGGATACCATCCGGCTTGATACCGCTTTTGCGGTCCACCCACTCCAACGCGCCGGTCGAGAATTCCGAACCCCGGTGAGGTTCTGTCCAAGCGGTCTCGATGTCGTCCCAAGGCACTGGCGCGAGATTTCCAAGAAAAAGTGTCAGCCGATAGGCTGCCGCCTCAGGAAGCCACGGAGCCTCTTTGACAGGCGTCGCCCCCCCGGGTCCGGACAGCAGGACCGCGCTTGCAGCGGTTAGCAGCAGCCTCGAAAGATTTTTTATCACCATAGCCTCCAGCGCTAAAACTTAGACTCGTCTAACTTAGGTATTCTAGGCTAATTAGATTGTCAATTTTAGTTATTCGTTGCAATGTCCGGACATGTCGAAGCTACAATCATACGAACGCGAGGCGTTCGAGACTGTCGAGAGAGCTCCCGAAGCGCAGGCTAAGGGTTTCGCGACTGTGCGCCGAGCACATGAAAGCGAAATGGCGGAGGATTATGTGGAACTGATCGCAGAGCTGATCGAGTTGCGGGGGGAGGCTAGGCCGGTCGAAATCGCCGAGCGGCTTGGCGTGAAATCTCCAACAGTGACCAAGAACATCTCCCGACTCAAGGCTGCTGGTTTGGTGCGGCGGGAGCGTTACCGCGCAATATTTCTAACCGATGCGGGCCGAGAATTGGCCGAGGCCTGTCGCCGCCG
>NZ_FNBP01000024.1 GCF_900102535.1 Sulfitobacter delicatus
AGACGGCCCACCGGCAGGTGAAGTATCTCAATAACGTGATCGAGGCCGATCACGGAAAGCTCAAGATACTGATCAAGCCGGTGCGCGGTTTCAAATCGATCCCCACGGCCTATGCCACGATCAAGGGATTCGAAGTCATGCGAGCCCTGCGCAAAGGACAGGCTCGCCCCTGGTGCCTGCAGCCCGGCATCAGGGGCGAGGTGCGCCTTGTGGAGAGAGCTTTTGGCATTGGGCCCTCGGCGCTGACGGAGGCCATGGGCATGCTCAACCACCATTTCGCAGCAGCCGCCTGATCGGCGCAGAGCGACAGCCTACCTCTGACTGCCGCCAATCTTTGCAACAGAGCCGAAAGGTGCACCTCGGCCGCCGCCTGCGTGCGCAAAAATGCACCCGGATACCGCGAATGATGTGGATAATCGCATGTTTTCGTCCACGAGATGCGCGGCTGAGGCTCCACACGGTCACTAGACAATCTAGGACATATGCATAATATTTCGGCTGTCGGCGGTGTCGTCAGGGCATGCGCCGGAGCTGTCGCGGTAGGTTATTGTCCACGCGGCTTAGACCAGCAGAAGGAGCGCGACAGTGAGCAAGGTGGACCTTTGGCAGGATGCGACGGCCCAGGCCGAACTCGTGCGCTCGGGAGAGATAAGCCGGACCGAACTGCTGGAGGCGACGATCGCTCATGTCCAAGCTGTGAACCCAGAGATCAATGCCGTCATCATCCCGCTCTTTGAGAAGGCGCGGCGTGAGAGCGAGTTGGCCTCCGGGCCCTTCGCTGGCGTGCCCTATCTTCTGAAGGACCTCACCGTCGTGAGCCAAGGCGATATCAACACGTCCAGCATCAAAGGCATGAAAGAGTCCGGCTACAGAGCCGACCACGATGCCTATTTCGTGCAGCGGATGCGCGCGGCGGGGTTCGTTTTGCTCGGCAAAGTTAATACACCGGAGATGGGCACGCAGGTAACGACGGAGCCCGAAGCGTGGGGCGCCACTCGGAACCCTTGGAACCTCGGACGGTCGGTTGGCGGATCCAGCGGCGGCTCAGGGGCTGCGGTAGCCGCGGCTCTGTCACCGGTTGCGCACGGCAATGACGCGGCAGGTTCCGTGCGCATACCTGCCAGCGTCTGCGGCGTCGTCGGCCTCAAGCCGACGCGTGGGCGGATATCCCCAGGCCCCTTGGTCACTGATTCAGACAACGTCGCAGGAGCCGCCCATGAAGGCCTCTTTGCGCGAAGCGTGCGGGACATCGCGGCGTTACTGGACGTCGTCAGCGGCCATCGGCCGGGCGACACGTTCTGCGCACCGACAGCGTCACGGCCCTACGCCCAGGGCATAAGCGAGAATCCGGGCAGTCTCCGCGTGGGGGTCCTGACCCACAACCCCGTTGGCGACTTCGCTCTGGATCCGGAATGCGCCGCGGCGGCACGGGGCGCCGCTGCGGCGCTTGCCGCGCTCGGCCATGACGTGAACGACGCCTACCCAGAGGCGCTCGGCGATCGGTCCTTCCTCAAGGCCCTCTCGACGATTGGCGACGTCGCGATCGCGCGAGAGATCGAACGCAACGGAGAACTGATCGGCCGGCCGCTGACGGAGGATGACGTTGAGTGGACCAGTTGGGAAATGGTCAAACGCGCAGACCAAGTCACGGGGCGCGCCTTCGCCGCGTGCGTGGACGAGCTTCGATACTACGCTGGGAAGGTGGAGCGTTGGTGGGAGGCGGGTTGGGACCTCCTGATCTTGCCGACTGTAACGCGTCAGACGCCGGAAATTGGGGAACTCATGCTCGCCAAGGGAACCGACTTGGAAGGGCGTCAGTCCGCCTTTATCTCGGGCAGTCTGCGGATGCTGGCCTTCACCGTTCCCTTCAACGTTTCGGGGCAGCCGGCTATCTCCCTCCCCATCGGCATGTCTAGCGATGGGATGCCGATTGGGGTGCAGATCGTCGCGGCCTATGGACGCGAGGACCTCCTCCTTCAGGTGGCCGCGCAGTTGGAAGGGGCGCTGCCATGGGTCGCTCGGCGGCCCCAATTGCTGAACCCGTCGCGGAAGATCCCAGCGGCCTGATGCTTGCGGGAGATGGGGTCCGGCCGACAGATACGGGCCGGGCCCAGGTTTCGTCCCCAACTGGCACCCCACACCGCCTTAGTGAAGGTCCGCCTCGGGGACGCCCCACAGCCGGATTGAGGCCACTCTTTTCTGTGCTGGAACCCCGGCCTGTCGTCGCCTGCTTGTGAGCTCGCACCACGGTCGAGCTTAGCATCAGGTACTGAGTGTCTCAATCCTTCGTCAGTTCGTCGATCAGACGCTCCCACACCCGGCCGCCGCCCACCGACTGAAGAGCTTGCCGTATTCCACTTGCCGTACCGCTCGAGCATGCGCCGGCCAGATCGAGCCGGTCGTGGGGCTCTTCCAGTCGACGGCAGGCAAGAGGGGGCTGGCGCGCATGGTGCCCCAGGGTTCAGCCGATCCCACGCTTCGGGGCCTCCCGGCTCCATCCTTTCTCCGTGCCGTGGGCGTTGCGGGGCCTGCTCGCTCGAAGGGGTCGGTCGAGCCCTGGGCTCGGCCGAGGGGGAGCATTGTATGGGGGAATTCCTGGTCAAGGTCCGACACCTGCCGGGCCGATCAGCGATCACAGGATCGGGCACGTCGCCGATCGCCTTCGTTCCGGGGTGTCCTTCTGGGACGCCGACCTCCAGCGCACCCGCGCCTACGACGATGAGGTCTACGAAATGCTGCGGAAGTTCCCCGGCCGCTGAGACGCTGCGTCCTCGAAAGGGGAAGGGAGGGCGAGGGTTAGGTGAGTTTGGCTGCTTGGCTGAGCTCGGTTGTGATCTCTCCCCACCTTGAGGCCCGTGCTCGCCCCCGAGCGCGAGCCTTCTTTCTTCGAGCCCCACCAGCCCGGAGACGCGCTGACCTACCGCGAAGAGTTTCCCGATTTCGACTTCGACGTGCCGTCCGTCGTCACCGGCGCTTGGGACTTCGAAGACACCTCCTGGCGCCAGGACGTCTGCCCCTCATTCGTCTGCGACGTGTTCCGCCTGTGGATCGACTTCACCGATCCCCAGAAGCGCGAGCGGCCCAGCGGCCCAGCGGTCCGCAGTTCGTCATGGTCTGCGAGGACGTGACGATGCTCGAAAGCAACAGCTGGGACGACGTCGTGGCCTTTGTCGAAGACGGCAAGCGTCACTTTCCCAACTTCCCTCAACCGAAGGGCCCCGCATGAGCGATCGAATTCTGATCATCGAGCCTTGCACCCCCGACACCCCGGTCCGCTCCAGCGACGACGCCTGCGGATGGGGCTGCGTCGCTAGCGAGCTTCGCCCCATCACCGAGGGCGTCCTGCGGCCCGGGGAGCCCGTGCCGGCCGGCGACTGCCCCAAGTGCGGGTGCGACGCCTTCCCGATCCGTGCGGCGGACCGGGTGCGCGCCAAGGCGCGCGTATTCGCCGCGGTCGCTGTTGAGATTATTTTCGGAGAAGGCACGGATAGGTCGACCCAGCGCGCCATCGACCTGTCGCGCGAGGCCTTTCAAGCCGCCGCGATCACACGCGGCGTCGCAGAGAGCCTCGACCTTCACCCCCAGCCCGCCGAGGCGGCGTGATGGAGACGAAACCAATGATCCGCGAACTCACAGCGGAAGTCCGTTTCGAATCCGGCATCGACGCCCTGGTCGCCGGAAAGCGGTACGCCTTCCTAGCCATCGTCGGCGACCGCTACGTCGCTCGCCTTGGCGCGGCGGTGGCTGATGAACCGGGCTATTATCCCATTCCCAGCATTGGGCGCATTCCGACAGCATGCTTGAGATGCAAAAGCACGCTGATGCGCTCAACGCCGAACTCGGCCTCAGCGCTCGGGCTGCCGGGGAGCTTGTCGCCACGACGTTCGCGGCCGGGAGGGTGAACATCCCCCAGCCTGACGCCGCAGCCCTGCAGCGCCTTCCGGCGCGCAAGGCAGTAATTTCGCGGCGTAACGAAACCCTCGAACGGATCCTGAAAAATCCCCCGCCGCGCGGCGCTGTCATACGCTTCACGGACGGCAAGCTGCGCCCACGACCGCCGGCTGAGCGCGGGATGCCTGCATGGCTAGCCAGCAACAACACCGGCGTTCTAGTCTCTGTCCGTAAGTCGTCCGGCTCGATCAGGCTGCGGATGGAGTCATGGAACGCGGCGGGCGGTGACGATTACTACCGGACCTTCGATGTGGCTTCACCGTTGACGTTCTACGTGGAGACGATCCCCGTGCCCGGCGAACTCATCGACCTCGACCTCTTGCCCTCGCGGCTTCGCTCCTTGGAGCGTCGCGCCCGGGCGACACCAACCTCCCTCGCGGTCCACTCAGAGCCCCCCCTGATAGTGGCCGCAGGAGCGGGCGGAACTCCAGCCGCCCAACGGAAGGCCCGTCGTACGAGCGGCGGGCCTTCTTCGTTGTGACCACAACCACACCGGAGGACCTATGACGGTTCGCTCTTCGATCAACGCCTCAAACCTGAGGCGTGAACTCACGGCCCTCGAGGAGGCCTCGCCGAGCAGCGTCATCGGCGATGTCCTCGACGCGATGTTCTCTGCGGGGCGTGCCGCACTCGGTGCGCACGACCTGGGCATGCCGCAGAACGACGGCTGGGCCGAAGCCGAAGCGGTCATCTTCGATGCCGTCCGCCGCGCCAACCCCGGCAAGTTCGACTTGCCGATCGCGCGCGACGCGGCAGCCTGACCGACCTTCGCAAACTCCCGAGGCTGACCGAGGCCCCTCGCGCAAGCGGGGGGCCTTTTTCGGTCGTCCTTCACCGCCCTCTGGAGCGCTTAACCATGACCGACATCACCCCCGAAAAGATCATCTCCGACGCGCCGCTGGGGGCGCTCATTCGATTCAGTGACCGGACGACGCAGCCGCCCGCTCGGTTCAAGCGCAAGCTGTCGGCGTGGGAGAACGCCAACGGGGTGGGAACACTGGCCGAGGTGAACCCTGACCATGGCACGTTCACGCTTCACATGGGCGACCTGGGCGGGGGTGGCGTCATCGTGATGCGGGTCTATCGCACCTACGACCGGTCCAGCAGCCTGGCCTTCACCCTCGAGCGGCAAGCCGTCGAGGGTTCGATCCTGTGCGCGAACGTGTACGGCGGACGATGGAAGATCGACAAGATCACGGACGATGCTGGCGGGGCCGCATGGCTCCGGAACAACACCTTCGGCGAGTTGCTTCGCGTGGGCGCCAGCGGCGCCCTTAGCGTCGCACACGCCTCCGCGAGGGCCGCGTAGCTGTGGCCGACACCGAACGGCTGCTGCGTTCGCTCGACGTGCTGAAGTTGCAGTACCAGTCGGAGCGCGACGCGGCGATCGGCGACCCCGACCGAGAGCACATGGCGCCCCGGTTGGGGCGCATGGCCGACCTCATCGGCGACATGCGCTACGACCAGGCCCTGGTCGGTCGGCTGGCCGCGATCCTGGCCGGCGAGACCATGCCGAGCGTCGGTTTCACCGTCACCGCGCATCGCAGCGGCCAGCTCGGCGAAGCGACCGCCGACGTCAAAGAGGGAGGGGAGGTCGTTTTCTGGGACGATCTGGAGGCGGCGAGGAAGGCCGCCTCTGACCTCAACGACCGAACCTCTTTCGGCTCGAACGTCCGCTACGTCGCCAACCCCACCCCCCGCCGTCGCCACTAACCCGAAGGCCCGCAGCTTCCCAGCGCGGGCCTTCGTCATGTGAACCACTGCCCGGAGAGGCTCACATGTCTCAAGACTTCGAACCCACGCCGCGTCCCACCCACAGCCCGTGGGGCGGCGTCCAGAGCGCCAAGGAATACGCCCCCGGCATCTGGTCCGTCTGCACGCCCAGCCACGGCGGCTTTTCCCTGTCGCCCGAGCGCAACGCGAAGGTCGCGGATTGCTGGCGCTCGGACACGGGCTGGTACGAAGAAGACTGCGAATGGGCCATCGTGTGCGCCACCTGGCCCGAGTTCTTCACCGAGGTCTGGCGCCTGCAAGCCGACGTCACGCTGCGCAACTGGCATCCTGACGGCTACGAGGCCACCCATGGCGTCACCCTCACCGCGGCCAACAGCCATGCTGTAGCTGAGCGCGAATTCTGGGAGCGCCACATCGAGGACTTCGTCGTCCGTTCCGCGTGGGGCGATCACATGGCCTGGGTCCCCGAAGGCTTCGTGGGGGTGATCGCCGGCATCGGGAGACGCCCGGTCTGCGGCTCCCCGCGTGAAGAGCGATACTTCCTCGTACCTGCGTCCGAATACCGGCTCGGGAGCCACGGGTTCGTCATCGACCGTGCCCGACACGCCGAAATTCCGGCGCCCACGAACCCCCACGAACGCCGGCAGCGGGCCGCTTAGCAGCCTCCATCTCTTTGCCGCGCCTCGCTTCTCTCGGAGATTCCGATGACCAACACCCCGACCATCCTGACCGGCGAGCTCGTTGTCGCCGCCGACCCGAACATCCGCTTCCGCTCGACGAAGGACTACATCGGGGCGATGACCGAGATCACGGCGGCCAGCTGCGCGGCCGACGGATCCGGCATCGACCTGGAGTGGGGCGGGGCGTTCAAGAACTTCCCCGAGGACGGCATCACGCTCACCCATGATGGGGTCCTCTTGTACGAAGACGCGTCGGCGAACACCTATTCGCAGGACGGCTCTGTTGCAAAGATTGGCGGCAGTCAGAGGTAGGCTGTCGCTCTGCGCCGATCAGGCGGCTGCTGCGAAATGGTGGTTGAGCATGCCCATGGCCTCCGTCAGCGCCGAGGGCCCAATGCCAAAAGCTCTCTCCACAAGGCGCACCTCGCCCCTGATGCCGGGCTGCAGGCACCAGGGGCGAGCCTGTCCTTTGCGCAGGGCTCGCATGACTTCGAATCCCTTGATCGTGGCATAGGCCGTGGGGATCGATTTGAAACCGCGCACCGGCTTGATCAGTATCTTGAGCTTTCCGTGATCGGCCTCGATCACGTTATTGAGATACTTCACCTGCCGGTGGGCCGTCT
>NZ_FNBP01000030.1 GCF_900102535.1 Sulfitobacter delicatus
CGACTCAAGGCTGCTGGTTTGGTGCGGCGGGAGCGTTACCGCGCAATATTTCTAACCGATGCGGGCCGAGAATTGGCCGAGGCCTGTCGCCGCCGCCATAGAGTCGTTGTCGCGTTTCTTCTCAGCCTGGGAATCGACGAAGAGACTGCGGAACGCGATGCGGAGGGGATCGAGCATCACGTCAGCACGACCACGCTGGAGGCCTTCGAGCACGCCCTCCAGAAGTTTCAGAGCAGCAAGTAGCGCAGCATCGAGTTCTCTCGAAATTCAGCAAGGCGAGACTCAAGAGGCTGCAGCGTCAGCAGTCATACGTTGGCGGGGTAGCATTTGTGTCAATGCTTAACTCTGGTCCAACCCATCGCGTCCTCTGAGTTTGGCCAGCACGAAATAGTGCGCCCAATATTCCTACCTGCGCCGACCATGCAGCGAAAATGCCGGTCGCGTGAAAAGAGGTAGGCGCAACCCTTGAGTGGGTCCTCTGTTCAAAGCGCATAGACAATTGTCACCACCGTTGTGATGACGATCAAGAACATGACCAATGCGCCTATGGCAAGGGTCCGGCCCATGTCGCGGTTTGTCTTTGCCACTTTCAGACGCAATTCTTCGGCGGTTTCCGGAAACTCCAGTGCCGCTGAATTCGAGCCGCGTAGCAGGTCGTATCTCGTATTCCAGCGACGTACTTCCGCAGCGTCCCAGCCGTTCATGACCAGAATGATCGCGACGATCATCACCATCGAAGACGGGACCCAAATAGTATAGCCGCCGATCGTTTCGTCGGACAGCGCATCGATCAATCCAATTCTTTCCCTATGGGAGAATGCGTAAAGGCTCACCTCCTTGAGTGTCGTCAGGGAACCTAGAAAAATGTTTGCTACGATCACAACAAAGGCGGACAACAGCCTCGCTCCGCGTTTGGCGCCCACAGGGGGGTCTCTGGGATCGAAGAGCATGGTAAAGAACCAGAGCCCTGCTAGTACCATTCCCAGATGAGCGAACACTTCGATAGCCGCGATACGCTGCGCAAGTGCGTAAATGACAGGTACCTGCCAGATAAATAGCGCTCCAACAATCAACCCAGTTGCGGCCGTTGGATGCGCTACGAAACTTTGTCCCCGGGAGTTCGCTGGCGCACTGAAGTGTTGACGCCGGCGTCTTTCGAGGCTGGATAGCAGGATGCGCCACGGCTGCGATACGGCGATGAGAAGGGGGCCGATAAGGCGAAGAAGAAGATGTTCGACCTGATGTATTGAGAATAAGGTATGTCCCATTACAGCGAGCGGTGCGTTCATGGCTGCAAGAATGCAAGCAAGGCCGGCGAAGAACAAGATCGGACGCCAGACAGAGATCGTTCCGCGGATACGCACGGGTCGTCTGAGGCCGCGCATATAGAACCATGCGGCCAAACTGACGGATACAATGGACACTGGCGAAATCGCAAATCCAAACGGGTCGAAAAGAAGAAAGAAGGGGATTATCAGCTCCTGTCATTTTGTATTGTCAGCCAGTCGATAGGTACCGATGAACGTCGGGATTTTCCCATTACGCAACCCTAGGAAGCGGGCAGTTTTAATTCGATACAAAGACCAAATTCGCGTCAGGAAGTGATGCGTAAGAGAACCACTGAGATGAAGAAACCCAGTAGGCCTAGGGCGATGCCGAAGCTTGCCGCATATTGAAGGATGTCTAGGTAGTTCCCTTTGCGGCTCCGGGCTAAATAGCCTCCCCAAAAAGCACCTCCGATAAAGCCTACAAACATTAGCATCACGGTTCCTTTGGGTTTGTTTTTACAGACTTATGTCGCTGTTTGGCCAAGCCGAAGGCAAATCTCAACGTCCAAGCTGCACAGATGAGCGACAGAAATGTCCAATCGCCGAAACGTCCGTAAGGCGTAGCCGTACGCGCTGCCGGTAGGCTTTCATTTATGACGTCTGTTCGCCCAGTGTCGAGGCGCGCGACGATCTCGCCGTTAGCATCAATAATTGCGGATATCCCGGTGTTCGCAGCGCGCACCACGGGTAGCCCTTCCTCCACAGCGCGCATGCGCGCGGATGCGAGGTGCTGCTCGGGCCCGATGCTGGCGCCGAACCAGGCGTCATTTGTGGCGTTGAAAATCCAGTCGGGACGAAAAAGATCGTCGACCACCTGGCCCGGGAAAATGATCTCGTAACAGATTGCCACCGCAACCAGAGGCGCGCCCGGAATTGCCAGCGTTCGTGGCCCTGGTCCCGGCGTGAAATCACCCAAACC
>NZ_FNBP01000010.1 GCF_900102535.1 Sulfitobacter delicatus
GATCCCCGAGATCGCGCCAGGCACGGCAGTCGTTCTCGACAACCTCGCGACCCATCGCAACAAAGAAGCCGCTGCGGCGCTCAAGGCTCATGGGTGCTGGTTCCTCTATCTGCCGCCATATTCACCAGATCTGAACCCGATTGAGTTGGCTTTCTCCAAATTGAAGTCTCACCTCAGACGCATCAGTGCGCGATCATTCACCTCGGTGTTCGAAGCCCTTGGCGATATCTGCGCAATGTACTCCCCGCAGGAGTGTTCAAACTACTTTCAGGCTGCCGGATATGCCTCAGGTTAAATTAGAAATGCTTTAGTCTTGGCTATAGGTCGGGTGGAACAGACCGCCGGGCGAGAGGGTGAAGATCTCGACCCCGTCTTCGGTCACGCCGACGGAATGCTCAAACTGCGCAGACAGTGATTTGTCGCGGGTGACGGCAGTCCAATCATCGGCCAGCGTCTTGGTCTCGGCCCGGCCAAGGTTTACCATCGGCTCGATGGTAAAGAACATGCCCGGCTCCAGCACAGCGCCCGTGCCGGGGCGGCCATAGTGCAGCACATTCGGCGGCGCGTGGAAAACCTGCCCCAGACCGTGGCCGCAGAAATCGGTCACCACCGACATACGGTGGCTTTCCACAAAGGTCTGGATCGCATGGCCGATGTCGCCAAAGGTATTGCCCGGCTTCACCGCTTCAATCCCGCGCATCAGGCTGTCATGGGTCACGTTGATTAGCCGCTCCGCCTTACGCGACAATTTGCCTGCCACATACATGCGGCTGGTGTCACCGAACCAACCATCGACGATCACCGTGACATCGATGTTCAGAATGTCGCCGTCCTTGAGCTTCTTGTCGCTCGGGATACCGTGGCAAACCACATGGTTCACCGAGATGCAGCTCGCGTGCTGGTAGCCCTTGTAACCGATGGTCGCGGATTTCGCGCCGGCGGCATTGACCTTCTCTTCGATCAACTTGTCGAGCGTGCCCGTGGTCTGACCCGGAAAGACATGCTCGGCGATCTCATCAAGGATCGTCGCGGCCAGACGGCCAGCCGCCTGCATCCCCGCGTGATCCGAGGGTTCGTAAATGCGAATGCCGTCGCGTGTCTGGCGGCCTCGGTGTGCGTTGTTCACCGCTCTCTCCATCCTTGTGTTCGCTCCTATCTAGCGTGGCTTTTGGGGGAGGGCCAGTGCGCCTCAACCCAGAAGGGTAAGTGGTTTGGCCAAAATCACGGCTTCTGGCGTGATATGGGTGCCAATCGCATAGGTTTCCAGCCCCGCGGCGCGGGCGGCCTCAAAGGCGGCGGCATAGGCGGGGTCGATGTCCGCGGCCAGTTGCATCTCGGTACAATCGGTCCGCTGCACCAGATAGAGCAGTACGGCCCGGTGCCCGGCCTGCGCCATCTTTGCCAGTTCGCCCAGATGTTTCGCCCCGCGTTTGGTGACGCTGTCGGGGAACTCGGCCAGCCCGGCCTGCCGCGAGAGCGTGACTGATTTTACCTCGACATAGGCATCCGGCAGTCCGTCCCCGCGCAACAGAAAGTCGATGCGGGAGTTCTCGCCGTATTTCACCTCGGGCCGTACCTCAGAGTAAGCCGCCAGCGGCGCGACCTCGCGTGCGATTAATGCCGCCCGCATGGCGCGGTTGGGCAGGGCGGTGTCGACCCCGGTGAAATGCCCGTTCTCGTGATCGACCAGCCGCCAGCCGTAGTTCAGCTTTTTCTTAGGGTCGTCGTTCGGCTCCAGCCAAATCCGGCTGCCCGGTTCCGCCAGCCCCATCATCGAGCCGGGGTTGGCGCAATGGGCGGTCACTTCCTCACCCGTTTCTTCCAAAACGCAATCGGCCAGAAAGCGTTTGTCGCGGCGGATCAGCCGGGCGGGGACAAGTTGGGTTTGAAAGCGCATGGGGGGCGGCCTATACCGAAGAGACGCCATCCTCAAGGAGCCGCCCCATGTCGAACCCCACCGCTGCGATGATCGTCATCGGCGACGAAATCCTCTCGGGCCGGACCCGCGACAGCAATATGCACCACCTCGCCGGAGCGCTGACCGAAGTGGGCATTGATTTGAAAGAGGTGCGCGTGGTCTCGGACGATCACGGGGCGATCATCGCCGCCGTGCAGGCGCTCTCGGTCGCCTATACTCACGTCTTCACCTCAGGCGGCATCGGGCCGACCCATGATGACATCACCGCCGATTGCATTGCCGCCGCCTTTAACCGCGAGATCGGCGTGCGCGACGATGCGCGCCAGATATTAGCCGAACACTACGCCCGCGCCGGGACCGAGTTGAACGACGCCCGCCTGCGCATGGCGCGTATCCCCGATGGGGCCGCGTTGATCGAAAACTCGGTCTCCGCCGCGCCGGGCTTTGTGGTCGAAAACGTCCATGTCATGGCCGGGGTGCCTGCGGTGTTCGAGGCGATGGTGGCCAGCGTCCTGCCGGGGCTGACGGGCGGGCGGCCCCTGATCAGCCAGACCCTGCGCATCGACTGGGGCGAGGGGGACATCGCTGGCCCGCTGGGGGTGTTGGCCAAGGAATATCCGCATCTGTCGATGGGCAGTTACCCGTTTCAGAAAGACGGCATCTATGGCGCCCATGTGGTGATCCGGGGCAGCGATCCGGGGATGGTCGAGGCCGCGATGGACAAGCTTAAGGCCGCTTTCGCATGAGCGAAGCACATGCGTTTTACGAATCCGGGGATCGGACATGGCCTGCGGCACGGCGGATTGATCTCGGGCCATGGACCCTGCGCGAAGGACAGGGCGGGGGCAAACGCGTCTCGGCCGCCACAGCGAATGGCACGGTCACGGACGCGGATATCCCTCAGGCCGAAGCCGCCATGCGCGAGATGGGCCAGCGACCGCTCTTCATGCTGCGCGAAGGCGAGACCGCGCTTGACAATCTCCTCGCCGCGCGCGGCTACAACGTGCTGGACCCGACCACCGTGCTGAGCATGCCGCTGCACAACCTGACCGACGTGCCCATGCCCCCGGTCACGGCCTTTTGCATTTGGGAGCCGCTGGCCATCATGACCGAGATCTGGGCGGCTGGCGGTATCGGCCCTGCGCGCCTCGCCGTGATGGACCGCGCCGCGACCAAGACGGGCATCCTTGCCCGTTGGAACGAAAAACCCGCCGGTGTTGCCTTTGCCGCCGTGTATGAGGGCATCTGCATGGTTCACGCGGTTGAGGTCTTGCCCCACCAGCAGCGCCAAGGCGTCGCCACATGGATCATGCGCGCTGCGGCGCATTGGGGCGCGGCGCAGGGCGCTGACCGTCTGTCGGTGCTCTGTGTCGAGGCCAATAGCCGCGCACAGGCGCTCTATGCCAAGCTGGGCTTTGCCCCGGTCGGGCGCTATCATTACCGTCAATGCCCGGAATAAAGGAGCCGTCCATGGCCAAAGACATGCCCACCGCCCTCGACCTGCCGATGGTCGATCCGCTGCCTGAGGCGACGCAGAAATATTTCGACGTCTGTCAGGAAAAGCTTGGGATGGTGCCGAATGTGCTGCGGGCCTATGCCTTTGACATCGACAAGCTCAACGCCTTCGCGGCCATGTATAACGATCTGATGCTGGGCGACAGCGCGCTCAGCAAGCTGGAGCGCGAGATGATCGCGGTGGCGGTATCGTCGGTCAACAAATGCTACTACTGCCTCGTCGCCCACGGTGCTGCGGTGCGCGAGTTGTCGGGCGATCCGCAACTGGGCGAGGCGCTGGTGATGAATTACCACGTGGCCAAGATCACCGAAAAGCAACGCGCTATGCTGGATTTCGCCGTGAAGCTGACCGAGGCCAGCGCCAAGGTTGAAGAAGCCGACCGGCAGGCCCTGCGCGACGCGGGCTTCACCGACCGCGACATCTTTGACATCGCCAGCGTGGCCGGGTTCTTCAACATGACCAACCGCGTGGCCAGCGGCACCGACATGCGTCCGAACGACGACTACCACGCGCAGGCACGATGATCCGCAGAGGCCTCAGCGCGGCCCTTTTCGCGCTGTTGTTTGCCGCACCTGTGGCCGCGCTCGACCTTGCCCTGCCCAGCACGGCGCGGCTTACGGCTGAGCGTAACACGGCCCCGGACCGCTACGCCGCGCCGGTGGGGGTCTATGCCGAAGGGCAGGTGGCGCGGGTCAACATCGACGGCGACGTGCGCCGGGCGGCATGGCGGTTGGATACGCCGGGGCTCACGGCTTTGCAGGTGATGCGCCCGCTGCGGCGACAGTTGAGCGAGGCGGGCTATGAGATCGTGCTCGATTGCACCGCGAAGGAATGCGGCGGTTTCGATTTCCGCTTTGCCATTGAGGTGCTGCCGGGGCCGAATATGTACGTCAACCTGCGGTCTTTCCACGTGGTCACCGCCTTGCGCCGGAGCGAGGCGGGGACACCAAGCCAAGCCGTCAGCATCCTCGCCAGCACGGCTGCGACCTCGGCCTATGTGCAGATCATCCAAGCCAGCAGCGCCGACGCGCCCGAGGCCGAGCGAAGCGCGATCACGGCAGAGGCGACCGCCGCGGCGCCGATCTCATCAGCCGCGGGTGATCTGGGCTCTATCTTGAAACGTGACGGGCAGTTGGTACTGGAACGGTTGGACTTTGAAACGGGCACATCCGACCTCGGCGCTGGCCCGTTCAAAACGCTTGAGCAGTTGGCCGAGTTGCTGAAGGCTGAGCCAAATTTGCGGGTGGCTTTGGTGGGGCATACTGATGCCGTGGGCGGGCTCGAGGGCAACATCGCCCTATCCCGCAAACGGGCGGAAGCCGTGCGGCAACGGCTGGTAGACAGCCACGGGATCGCGGCAGGGCGGGTTGAAGCGCAGGGCGCGGGCTACCTCGCCCCGCGTGCCAGCAACCTGACCGAGGCAGGTCGCGAACAGAACCGCCGGGTTGAGGTGCTGCTGCTCTCGGCGGAGTAGCTGTTATTTCGTAACAGTCATCTGGGTGGCGAGCAGCAGGTTTGTCTCGCTCGACGTTACCCCCTGAATACGGCGAATTTTTCCCAGCACGCTGTCGAGTTCTTCGACGGTCTCGGTCCCGGTCTCGACAATCAAATCCCATTTGCCATTGGTCGCGTGGATCGCCTGCACGGCGGGCATCCCGGCCAGCAGGCGTTTGATCCGGTCGGTTCCGGCTCCTTCGATGGCCAGCAAAGTATGGCCCCGGATCGGGCTGTGCTGCATGTCTTCCTTCAGGATTAGCGTAAAGCCAAGGATCGCACCGGAGTTCACCAGCCGCTCCACCCGCGCCCGCACCGTGACCCGCGACAGTCCGGTGATGGCCGCGAGGGCGGAATAGGACATCCGCGCATCGCGGCGCAGTTCTGCGATGATCTTGCTGTCGATCTCGTCCATAGGGCGACCCTCAATTCCCGTTCTGCCGCATAGGTTTAGGGCAGGGGGCAGGCGCTGGCCAGCCTTACCGCTGGACGCAAGCGCGATTGACGGGGCCGGGGAAACCCATAATCTGCGCGCAAACAGACCGGAGACCCCCATGCAAAGCCGCGCCCCTCTTTTCACCCCGGTCCTGATCGTCGGCTGTATCATCATCATGGTCAGCTTCGCCGTGCGCGCCTCCTTTGGGGTCTTTCAGATCCCAATCGCCGAGGAATTCGCATGGGCGCGCAGTGAATTTTCCCTCGCCATCGCGATCCAGAACCTCGCTTGGGGCATCGGCCAGCCGATCTTTGGCGCCTTGGCCGAGAAGATCGGCGACCGCAAAGCGATCATCATCGGCGCGGTGGTCTATGCTTTGGGGCTTCTGCTGTCGGCCAACTCCGCCACGCCGATCGAGCATCAGACCTATGCGTGGCTGGTGGGGTTTGGCATCGCGGGCACGGGCTTTGGGGTGATCTTGGCGGTGGTGGGGCGGGCGTCCTCTGATGACAACCGCTCGATGTCGCTGGCGATTGCCACGGCGGCGGGCAGTGCGGGGCAAGTGTTCGGCGCGCCGGTGGCGGAATGGATGCTGAGTTTCATGTCTTGGCAGATGACCTTTGTCAGTTTCGCCGCCGTGATCCTCGCGATGCTGCTGACCCTGCCGATGATGCGCGCACCCGCGATCGCCAGCCGGGCCGAGCTTGAGGAGTCCATGGGGGAAATCCTCGGCAAAGCCTTTCGCGATCCGTCTTATACGCTGATCTTTCTGGGGTTCTTTTCCTGCGGTTATCAACTCGCCTTTATCACCGCGCATTTCCCGGCCTTTGTGACCGAGATGTGTGGCCCGATCCTTGCCGGAGGGGTGCTGCATAACATCGGCATAACGACCACCTCCGCGCTCGGTGCCGTGGCCATTTCGCTCATCGGCTTGGCGAATATCGCGGGCACGCTGCTGGCCGGTTGGGCGGGCAAACGATACTCCAAGAAGTACCTTCTCGCGGCCATCTATGTCGGACGCACGGTCATCGCCGCGCTGTTCATCATGTTCCCAATCACACCCGTGACGGTGATCCTGTTCTCCGTGGGTATGGGCGCGCTTTGGCTGGCTACCGTGCCGCTGACCTCGGGCCTCGTCGCGCATATCTACGGGCTGCGCTACATGGGCACGCTCTATGGCATCGTGTTTTTCAGCCACCAGTTGGGCAGTTTCCTTGGCGTTTGGCTGGGCGGGCGGATGTATGACATCTACGGCAGCTACACCGGCGTTTGGTGGGTCGGCGTGGCAGTGGGGGCCTTCAGCGCCGTGGTGCATCTGCCGATCCGCGAAAAGCGGCTGGAGGGGCTGGTGACGGCTTAACGCGCCTGACAGCGTTCGAGGATGTGGCGCGCAGTCATCAGGTCCAGATGCGCGCCGCCGCCGTTTTTGAACAGGGTGATGTCGTCGTCGCTTTGGCGGGTGAAGCGGGGCAGGTCGTAGTAATCGGCGATCAGGTGGTCGCGGGAGATGGTGCCTGCTTCAAGCGGGATGTTGATCTCTCCAATATGGCCCACAGTGGTGTCGAAACTGTCGACAAAGACCCGCGCGCGCAGCAAGGCTGAATCATCGACCTCGCGCATGTCGGGGCGGTAGGCGCCGATCAGGTCCACGTGCTGACCCGGTTGCAACCAGTCGCCCATGATCAGCGGTTCGGTGGACATGGTGGCGCTGGTCACGATGTCGGCTTTGCGCACGGCCTGTTCAAGGTCCGTCGCTACAGCGAGGCCGGGCAGTTCGGCGGCCATGACCTCGGCGTTTTTGGCGGTGCGGTTCCAGACGGTGAAGTGGGCGTTTGGAAAGGCTGCGGAATAGGCGGCGTGCAGGGCGCGGCCTTGGGTGCCTGCGCCGACGATCAGGATGTTTTCGCTGTCCGGGCGGGCGAGACGGCGGGCGGCCAAGAGGCTGTCTCCGGCGGTCTTCCATTTTGTCACGAGGTGGAAGTCGACGAGGGCGGCGAGCGTTCCGGTCTCGTCATCAAAAAGCGAGACGCCGCCGTTGACCATTGGCACCTCGTGGCTCGGATTGTCGGGGAAGATCGTCGCCGATTTCACCGCGATGCCCAGCCCGTCAATCCACGCGGCACGGCTGAGCAGCGTGTCTTTGCCGCGATAGAGGAAGGTATCGCCGATCTCGGCCTTTGGCAGATCATGCCCTGCCGCCAGCGCATCGGTCAGCGCGAGCCAATCGAGTAGGGCTTCGCCCTCATCAAAGGAAATGTTGGGAATATCGGTCATGCGGCCTCCTTCTCGCTCAACAACCCTGCGGCCACCAAACGGTCGGCCCAGCCCTGCGGGCCAGTGAAGTGATGCGTCTGCCAGCCGCGGGCGGCAGCGGCGGCGATGTTGTCGGCGCGGTCGTCAGTGAAAAGCAGCGCTTGCGCCGGCAGGCCGCTGCCTTGCTCGACCGCTTCATAGATCGAAGGCGCGGGTTTGATCATGCCGAGGTGGCCCGAGATGAAATCACGGTCAAATTCACGCAGGAAGGGGTAGTGCGTCGCGGCGAGGTCGTAGCTTTGGATGCCAAAGTTGGTGAGCGAGAACACCGGTACATCGCGGGCTTGCAGCGCTTTCATCAGCCGCAGCGAATGGTCGATCACCGGGGCTGCCATCTCGATCCAACGGTCGTGCCAGAGGCGGATTTCGTCGCGCCAATCGGGCGTCGCCTCGGCCTCGGCATAGATCGTGTCGCGAAAGTTTTCGCCGCTGTCGACGCGGTCGTTCATGCCGTGCAGATCGACGGCGTCGAACATGGCGCGACGGCGAACCTCCCCGATGGCGCTGTCGTAAAAACGCTCGGGTTGCCATTCGATCAGCACATTGCCAATGTCGAAAACCACGGCTTGCGGTGTCATTCTGTTCGTTCCTTCACTCTCGGGCTAACCCCGTGCCGCAGCGCGCAATTCCCGCTCCAACGCTTCGAGGAAACGGGAGCGGTCGGCCTTTGTAAACCCCTTGCCGCCGCCCTGGCGAAAGGGGTCGGCGGCGCGCAGGTCAGTCATCAGGTCGCGGGTCGCCAACACGTTGCCGATGTTAGCCGCCGTCAGCGCTTCGCCGTTGTGTTTGAGCACCCGCGCGCCCGCTTCGACGCATTTGGCGGCCAGCGGGATGTCCCCGGTCACCACCACATCGCCCGGCCCGCAGCGGTCGGCGATCCACATGTCGGCCACGTCCGGCCCATCTGGCACGATCACCACCTCGACCAGCGGATTTTGCGACATGCGAAGGCCCCCGTTCGAGACGAGGTACATGGTGACCCTGTGCCGCGTCGCGACCCGCTCGGCCTCGGCTTTGACGGGGCAGGCGTCGGCGTCGATGTAAAGCGCGGTCATAGCTCAGCCCGCATAGAGCGCGTCGGCGTGGAAGGCGACGTGGTCTTCCATGAAGCTCGCGACGAAGAAGTAGCTGTGGTCATAGCCCGGCTGCATGCGGAAAGTGCCTTGCTGTCGTTTGGCGGCCATCGCCTCGGCCAGCGCTTCGGGTTGCAGCAGGTCGAGGAACTGGTCGCTGCTGCCTTGGTCGATCAGGATCGGGCCGTCGAAGCCCTTTTCACGCATCAGCAGGGTGCTGTCGTGCTTGGCCCATGTGGCCTCATCCGTGCCGAGATAGGCGCTGAGCTGCTTCTTGCCCCAGTCGCTCGACGTCGGATGGGTGATTGGCGCAAAGGCCGAAACCGAGAGGAAGCGCCCGGGCAGGTTCATCGCCAGCGTCAGCGCGCCGTGGCCGCCCATGGAGTGGCCAGTGATGCCTTGGCGCTCCATGTCGAGGGCGAAGTTTTCGCCCAGCAAGGCGGGCAGTTCCTCGGCCAGATAGTCCCACATCTGATAGTGTTTGGCCCAAGGGTCTTGGGTCGCGTTGACGTAGAAACCCGCGCCCTTGCCGAGATCATAGGCCTCATCATCCGCCACATCCTCGCCGCGCGGCGAGGTATCAGGAAACACCAGTGCGATGCCATGCTCGGCGGCCCAAAGCTGCGCGCCTGCTTTGGTCATGGCGTTCTCATGGGTGCAGGTCAGGCCCGAAAGATACCACAGCACCGGCACCGGGCCGTCTTGGGCCTCGGCGGGCAGGAACAGGCCGAATGTCATCTCGCAATTGCAGGCGTCTGAGCCGTGGGAGTAGACCCCTTGCGTGCCACCGAAACAGGCGTTTTCCGAGATCGTTTTCATGGCGGCGTTCCTTTCGAATTTGAGTGTGTCACAGAGCCGAGACCCAGCCTACGACAAGGCTGACTGTTACGATACTGGCCGCAGTTGAAACAAGAATGGCGGCGGAAACGCGCTGTGGCGCGACGCTGTAGTGTTGGGCGAGCATATAAACGTTTCCCGCGACCGGCAGAGCGGCGGCGGCGATGATGACCCCGGCTTTGTAAGGGTCGACGCCAAAGAGAAACAGCGCGGCAAAAGCTACAAACAACGGATGCAGCACCAGCTTACAGAAGGTAAGCCAACCCGCAATTTCGATCCTTTCGGCAGATTTTAACGCGAGGGACGCGCCGATGGCAAAGAGCGCGCCGGGGGTGGCGGCGCCGCCCAGTATGGCGAGAAATTCGTTTACCGGGACCGGGATCGGAATTTGCAGGCCGGACCATAGGAAGCCCAAAGTAATGGCAACGATCATCGGGTTTTTCAGCAGTCCCACTCCCACGATGCGCAGGGTCGAAAGCCGCAATTGCCCTTCGCGCGAGCCGGTGATGAGGATCACAATGAGGCTGGAAAAGACAATCAGGTCGACCGCAAGGGCCATCAAGACCGGGCCAATCGCCTCTGGCCCCAGCAGCAGGGTCAGCATGGGCACGCCGAGGAAACCGGTGTTGCCGATCACCGCGCATTGCGCCTCGATCCCATTGGTCGCCACGTCCAAGCCGCGTAGGAAGCCTACGAGGCTCGCGATGGCATAGACGAACGCCGTGCCCCAAAGGTAGGCGGCGACCAAACGTCCATCCCAGACCTCGGCCAGCGATAGATTGGCCGAAAAGCGGAACAGCATCGCCGATAGTGCGAAGTAGAAGACGAATTTCGTGAGATAGGCAGTCGCCTCAGCGCTGAAAAACCGTGTCCGCCCCGCCCAGTAGCCGAGGCCGATAAGCGCGAAGAACGGCAGAGTTTTCAGGAAGATCGCGAGCATGCGCCAAGCATTAGCCAGCCCGTCCCCGGGGTGCAATGGCTGGTATGTCTTACCCCGAGCCGATCAGCACCCCTGCCGCGAATACCAACGCGCCGCCCAGCACCACCTGAAAGGCCGCACGGAAGAAGGGGGTTTCCATGAACTTGTTTTGAATCCAAGCGATGGCCCAAAGCTCAACAAAGACCACGATGATCGCCACCACGGTCGCCGTCCAGAAATCGGTGATGAGATAGGGCAGCGCATGGCCCAGCCCGCCGACGGTGGTCATAACGCCCGAGGCCACGCCGCGTTTGATCGGAGAGCCACGGCCCGACAACTCGCCGTCATCCGAGGCCGCTTCGGTAAAGCCCATCGAGATGCCCGCCCCGACGCTGGCGGCGAGGCCCACCAAAAACGTGGTCCACGTGTCATGGGTGGCGAAGGCTGTGGCAAAGATTGGCGCGAGGGTGGACACGGAACCGTCCATCAGTCCCGCCAATCCCGGTTGCACCCATGTCAGCAGGAACTGCCGATGCGCGCGGCTGTCTTCGTCGCTGCGGTTGTCTTCGCTTAGATGCTGGGCGGAGAGGTCATGGGCGCTGTCTTGGTGGCCGGCCTCAGCAGCGGCCAGATCGCCCAACAACTGCCGGGTCGCCGCGTCAGTGGTGCGTGCGGCGGCGGTGCGATAGAAGTTTTCGGCTTCCTGTTCCATCGCGGCGGCTTCTTCGCGGATGCGCTCCAGCGACAGGTTTTTGACCAACCAGACCGGACGGCGTGCGTAGTAGCCTGAAACATGCTCGCGCCGGATCAGAGGAATGACCTCACCAAAACGGTCACGGTGCAGGGCGATCAGCAGGCGGCGGTGCTCGTCTTCCTCGGCCGCCATCCCGTCAAAGACGGCGGCGCTGTCGGGGTAATCAGCACGAAGGCGCTCAGCATAGTCGCGGTAAATCTGCGCGTCGTCTTCTTCGGAAGAGATGGCAAGCGCCAGCACTTCTTGTTCGCTAAGATCCTTGAAACGTTTGCGGTTAAACGAAAAACCCATGGCTTGGCCCCTTTGTCTGTGACGAACTTAGGCGGCGGTGCCGGCGGGGGCAAATTAAAAGCCGAATACGGCGCGTGGCGAGGGGACTTGGCAGCGGCCATAGGGGCTCTACCTCTTGGGCCTCAAATGTCGGCTTGTCCCGGCGTCATGCGAAAAGACGAGGTTTGGAACATGAGAGTAGTTTTTCTGGCACCCCTGATTTTGGCAGGCTGCGTCGAACCGCCAGCCACGGCCGTGCAGAACCCGATTCCGGCCCCCGCCGTGGCGCGTCCGGCCCCGGTCGAGCCGGTTCGCAGCCAAACGCCCCCGAAACCGGCAGAGACCACACCCGCAAGATCGGAAACCTCTTCGAGTTCGCCTAAGCCCAAACCGCTGCCGCGTTCCGTGACGGAGGCGGTCAACAACCCATCCAGTGACAGCACAACCTCCGACAGCGACAGTAGCAGTGAGGCCGAAACTCAGGTCGCGACGGGCGAAAAGGTCGAAGGCTGCAACGAAGGCAGCTGGTGGGGTCTGGTCGGTCGCCCGCGTTCGGCGGCCAGCATCGTGTCTGAGCCGAAGCGGGTCTATACCGAGGGCGACTCTGTCACCATGGACAACAACCCGGATCGGACCAACATCGTGCTCGATGCCGAAGGCAAGATCGCCAAGGTCACCTGCGGCTAGTCTTTTGGACGTTTGTCGAGAATGCGCACGGCTTTGCCCTCAGAGCGGGCAACGCCGCCCACATCCATGACCTCGACCTTGACCGATATGCCCACCGTCTGCTTGATCTGCGCGGACAGCGCCTTGACCGCTGCCGCGCGCGCCTCGGCGGGGAGACTGGCATCCGCACATTCGCAAAGCACGCGCATCTGATCCATCCGGTCAGGGCGCGATAGCTCAATCTGGAAATGTGGCGCGAGGCCGGGGGTGGCCATCAGCGCCTCTTCGATCTGTGTGGGGAAGACATTCACCCCACGCAGGATGATCATGTCGTCGCTGCGGCCCGTCACTTTCTCCATCCGCCGCATGGAGCGTGCGGTGCCTGCGAGCAGTCGGGTCAGATCGCGGGTGCGGTAGCGGATGATCGGGAAGGCTTGTTTGGTGAGCGAGGTAAAGACCAGCTCGCCCCTTTCGCCATCCTCCACAGGCGCGCCGGTTTCGGGGTTGATGACTTCGGGATAGAAGTGATCCTCCCAAATGTGCAGCCCGTCCTTGCTTTCCACACATTCCATCGAGACACCCGGCCCCATGACTTCGCTCAGCCCATAGATATCGACCGCATGCATGTCGAAGGCTTGCTCAATCTCCAGCCGCATTGCGTTGGTCCAAGGCTCTGCGCCAAAGATGCCGACTTCGAGCGAAGACTGGCGTGGGTCGATGCCTTGCGCCGCGAATTCATCAAGGATCGACAGCGCGTAGGAGGGGGTCACCGTGATGCCCTTGGGTTGAAAATCTTCGATCAGCCGCACTTGGCGTGGGGTCATGCCACCCGAGATCGGTGTCGTCGTAAGGCCGAGCGCATCAGCGCCAAGGTGGATGCCCAAACCGCCCGTAAACAGCCCGTAGCCATAGGCGTTGTGCAGCATGTCGCCGGGGCGCATCCCGGCAGCGCGCAGAGAGCGGGCAACGACTTGGCCCCAGTTGGCGAGATCTTCCTTGGTGTAGCCCACGACCGTCGGCTGTCCGGTGGTGCCCGAGGACGCATGAATGCGCGCCACCTGCTCGCGAGGGACGGCGAACATGCCAAACGGGTAATTGTCGCGCAGGTCGGTTTTCACCGTGAAGGGAAAACGCGACAGGTCAGAAAGGTCTGTCAGGTCGTCCGGATGCACCCCCGCATTGTCAAAGCTCTTCTTGTAGAAGGGCACATTGTCATAGGCATGGCCTAGGGACCATTTAAGCCGCTCCAATTGCAGGGCGCTGATCTCGTCCCGGCTGGCGGTCTCAATCGGGTCGAGCGTGTCCTTCGCGGGGGTTAGGTCTTTCATCAGGTCGGCTCCTCCTCAGAAAATAGCTGGCCCTTGATGGTGCGGGAAAGCCCGCGAAACAGGGCCAGCGTGCGGCCATCCTCGCCCGTGACCGTCACATCATAAATGCCCGAGCGCCCGCTGCGCGATACTTCGCGGGCGGTGGCGGTCAGCCGTTCCTCCGGCTGGCCGGGGCTGAGATAGGTGATCTGGTTTTGCTGTGCGACGGTGGTTTGATTGTAGCTGTTACAGGCAAAGGCAAAGGCGCTGTCGGCAAGGCTGAAGATAAAACCGCCGTGACAAATGCCGTGGCCGTTGAGCATATCCGCACGCACCGACATCGACAGGACCGCGCCGCCGGGGGTGACCTCATCAATCCGCATGCCCAGCCCGGCAGAGGCCGCGTCCTGGGCGAACATCACGTCGGCGCATTTGCGGGCGCGGGCTTCTGGGGTCATGCCAATTTGCCTTTGTGTTTCATTTTTCAGTCAACTTGCACATTCTTGTAACGCTACTCAAGCGGTTTGAAACCGGGCCTCGTTCACGTCAGGGCTTGATTTGGCCCCCCGCAGGGTCAACTGTCAATTATGAGCATTGAGCCCCCATCGTCCGTCTCGGCCTTTGAACGCCAACCCGAGCAGGTCGCCTTTCACCGCACGGAACTGTCACTAATTCTGTCGCTCTATGGCCGTATGGTCGCCGCAGGCGAATGGCGCGACTACGGGATCTCGCACCTGCGCGATGTGGCTGTCTTTTCGGTCTTTCGCCGCACGGCGGAGATACCCCTCTACCGGATCGAAAAGCGGCCCAAACTGCGCAATCGGCAGGGGATGTATGCGGTGGTCGGCACCGGCGGGCAGATATTGCGGCGCGGCCATGATCTGAAGGCCGTGCTGCGGGTGCTGGAGCGCAAGCTGATCCGGTCGGTGGACTAGGGAAGCTCGGGCCGCCGATGCGCGGTCACCTGCCCGTCGCCGCCTGCTTCGATCCGTTTGATGGCATCCTTGATCGGCTCATAGGACACGGCCATCTTATGCGCGCTGGCGTGGATCATCGTTTCGGCATCCACGACCAGCGCCACATGGCCCTTCCAAAACAATAAGTCGTTTCGCTGGTAGTCACCGCTCACGGGTTTCCCGACCGTGGCTTCTTGCTGGTCACTGTCACCGGGGCAGGGGATGCCACAGGACAGCATCGCGGCCTGCACAAGACCGGAGCAATCGATTCCCCAACGGCTGTTGCCGCCCCAGAGATAGGGTGTGCCGAGAAACAGGTCGGCGATCTTTGCCGGGTCGTCCTCAATCTGGTCAATTGGCGCGAGGTGAACCCGTGGGATATGGCCTTGAGCCGTCTCGGCGAAATCCTTGGTCTGGGTGGTGACCGTGACGGGCGCGCCGTAGCTTAGGCTCAGCAGGTCAGGCGTTTTGAGGTCTGCATTCGCATAGACGTGCGTGGCCGGGACGCTGACCCGGTGGGTTGCCACGCGCGGCACGGTAAGACTGCTTTGCGAAACATGCCCGCAGTAGCCGTCCTTTTCGGCCTGCACATAGGCCCAGCCTGACGCCTCATTCAACACGGTCACGGTCTCGCCAAACAGCACTTGCCGATCACGCGGGCCATGGGGCCTGCGGCAGAGGTCAGCCACCGGCACGCCGATCTGCGCGGCGCGGCGGGTTGTCACCAGTGCCGGGTCGGGCGTAAGGCGCGGATCGCTCATAGGTCCAGCAGCTTGGGCAAAGCGGCAAGCAGCGCACGCGTACCTTGGCCCGCGCCGCCTTTGGGCCGGGCCGGGGCGTCCGACGGCTGCCAGCCGTAGATATCGAAATGTGCATATTTGCTCTCGGTCACAAAGCGGCGCAGGAAGAGGGCGGCGGTGATTGATCCGGCAAAGCCGCCCTTGGGCGCGTTGTCGAGGTCTGCGATGCCGGGCTCGATCAGGGCTTCATAGGCGTCGTGGAACGGCATCCGCCAGACCGGATCGGCGGCGCTGTTGGCGGCGGTTTCGAGCGCGGAGACAAAGGCACTTTCGTCGCTGTAATAGGGCGCGAGGTCTGGCCCCACGGCCACCCGTGCGGCCCCGGTTAGTGTGGCCATTGAGATGATTTGATCCGGCGCGTCTTCATCCGCCAGCGCCAACGCGTCGGCCAACACCAAGCGGCCTTCGGCGTCGGTGTTGTTGATCTCAACCGTCAGCCCCTTGCGCGAGGTCAGGATGTCACCGGGGCGGAAGGCATTGCCGGAGACCGAGTTCTCCACCGCTGGGATCAGCACGCGCAGCTGTACGGCAAGGCCGGTGGCCATGATCATATGCGCCAGCCCCAAGACGGCGGCAGCCCCGCCCATGTCCTTTTTCATCAATCCCATTGAGGCACCGGGTTTGAGGTTCAGCCCGCCGGTATCAAAGCAGACACCCTTTCCGACGAGTGTGAGCTTCGGCCCCGCATCGCCCCACCGCATGTCGATCAGGCGCGGTGCACGATCGGCTGCGCGGCCAACGGTGTGGATCATGGGCAGGTTGTTTTCCAGCAGGGCGTCGCCGGTGGTCACGTCGATCTTCGCCCCATGCTGCTCGGCCAATTTGCGCGCCGCAGCTTCCAAATCGGGTGGCCCCATGTCAGAAGCAGGGGTGTTGATCAGGTCGCGGGTCAGCATCTCGCCCTGTGCCACTGCGGCGATGTGGGCGGCATCGATCCCCTCGGGCGCGACAAGCTTTGCGGCCATTGGGATCTGATCGCGATAACGCTCGAAACGGTAGCCCGCCAGCAGCCAGCCGAGCGCTTCGGTCGCGGATTGATCTTCGGGCAAGCCGCTTTCGATTTTGTAGTCGCCTTTAGGCAAGCGCGCGGCGGCCCCGGCGAGGTGAAAGCGCCCACGACGGCGCGCCGCGTCATTTCCGTAGCCTGCCAGCGCCACCACCGGCTTGCCTTCCGCCCCCGGCACCACCAGCGCTTGCCCCAGACCGCCGGTGAACCCACTGGCCTCGACCCAGGCCTGCACTGAGGCGTCCTGCTCTGCGCGCCATTTCTCTAAAGCGTCCTCGCTCAAGACATGCAGCGGCAGGGTAGTATCGGAGGCGGTGGCGAATTCGGCGGACATGGCAAACCTTTGCAAATCTGGATTTGCCGCGCAGCCTAAACCTTCCACCGCCACCCGCAAGCGATCAGATCGTGATGTCTTGCATGTCCCAGATTGCGGTCAGCGAGCGTTCGCCAATCCGCAACAGCCGCGAGAGCGTCGCCGCGACCGCGGTATCGTCAGACTGGTCAATCGAGAGGATCACATCCTCCGCCACCTGAGATACCAGCGCCATGCCGATCTGATCAGCGATGGCAATCAGGGTATGCACGCTTTTGCGCAGACCTGCCTGATCCCGTGTGCGGTAAAGCCGGTCACAATGCGCCATGCGCAGCGCCAGTTCCTCCATCGCACGGCAGACGACATCCTCGGCCCCCACTTCGCCCAGCTGCGTGTAAAGCAGCCCAAGACGTTCTTGATCGACAGAGACCTGCTCGGTCGGTCGTATTTGCACAAGTTGCATGTCGTCACCCTTCATTCAGCCCCCACGGCCTTGGTGCACCATGGGCTATGAAGATGTGCAAAGGGTTGCGATGGCTGTGTCTTTTCTCTCGAATTCGCCAGATATTTGCGCTATCTGCGCTAATACCCTTACGGTCTCAAAGGATGTTTACAGATGAACAATGCCAAGGCTCTGCCGTCGTATCTTCTGCAACGCTATCAGGGCTGGAAAGCCACCGGATATGCGGAAAACCAGACTTGGTACCGCCGATTGGCCGCCGAGGGTCAGCGCCCGCGTGCGATGGTGATCTCCTGCTGCGACAGCCGCGTGCATGTCACCTCGATCTTTGGCGCAGATCAGGGTGAGTTCTTTATCCACCGCAATATCGCGAACCTCGTGCCGCCCTATGAGCCGGATGGCAAGCAGCACGGGACCTCGGCGGCGGTTGAATATGCCGTCAATGCGCTCAAGGTCGCGCATTTGATCGTACTGGGCCATTCCAGCTGTGGCGGCGTCGCGGGCTGCATCCAGATGTGTCAGGGCAAAGCGCCCGAGCTTGAGGGCCAGGACAGTTTCGTGGGCCGCTGGATGGACCTGCTCCGCCCGAAATACGAGAAGGTCGAGAATGTTGAAGACCCGGCAGAGCAGCAGCTTCAACTTGAGCGGCAGGCGGTGATGACATCGCTGGAGAACCTGATGACCTTCCCGTGGATCAAGGAAAAGGTCGAGGACGGCACGCTGAGCCTGCACGGTCTTTGGACGGACATCGGCGAAGGCAGTCTGGAATATTACGATGCGAAGTCGGGTGAATTTGAGCCGGTTTAACGCTGCATCCGACGCGCAGACACGACAAGGGGGCCGCTTGGCCCCCTTTTGCATTAGGTGATGCTGGAAAGGGGTTAGGGCCCGGGGCGCAATGTTCGCTTCGAGCCCAACGTTGCTTTGACAGCCTCATTGTGGAAAGCTCACGGCATGGCGATACGCAAGATTTATGCTCAACTGAATTGCACCAACACCAAGTCGAGTGCGGATTGGTATCAGAAGCTGTTTGGCAGACGCAGCGACGCCGACCCTATGGGCGGCCTCAAGGAATGGCATCACGGAGCGGACTCAGGCTTTCAACTCGTTACCAACCCCGATTTGGCAGGTCACGGTTCGATGACGCTGATAGTAAGCGACCTTGCGAGCGAGCATGAGCGGCTAGTGAAGGCTGGCCTGAAGGTAGGTAAAATTGTTGTCGGGGATTTTGCATCGTTTACGCAGTTGAGCGATCCGGACGGCAATACCGTAGTGATGGCAGAGCCAAAGCATTAGCTGTGAACGTCAACTTCGTCCCGCTTAGAAGACATCAAATAGGCTCCCGAAAATCTTTCCGGGAGCCTTTAGCGCTACGATGAAACGCAAAGGGCTGGGCCGCTGACCCCCTTTTGCATTCCATAGCTGTGGCTAAACCTCAGCCCTTCTTCAGCACCTCACGGCCCAGCAGTTCGGCGATCTGTACCGCGTTCAGGGCGGCACCCTTGCGCAGGTTGTCGCTGACGCACCACAGGTTCAGGCCGTTGTCGATGGTGCTGTCCTGGCGGATGCGGCTGATGAAAGTGGCAAAGTCGCCGACACATTCGACGGGGGTGACATAGCCACCGTCTTCGCGCTTGTCGATCACCATGATGCCTGGCGCTTCGCGCAGAATGTCGCGGGCTTCGGCTTCATCAAGGTGGTCTTCAAACTCGATGTTGATCGCTTCGGCGTGGCCCACGAAAACCGGCACACGCACACAGGTCGCGGTGACCTTGATCTTGCTGTCGATGATCTTCTTGGTCTCGGCGACCATCTTCCATTCTTCCTTGGTCGAGCCGTCCTCAAGGAAGACGTCGATATGCGGAATCACGTTGAAGGCGATCTGCTTGGTGAACTTGGTGGCAGGCTTGTCGTCGGTTGGGTTGTAGATGCTCTTGGTCTGGTCCCAAAGCTCATCAATGCCTTCCTTGCCCGCGCCGGAGACCGACTGGTAGGTCGAGACGACAACACGCTTGATGCCTGCACGGTCATGCAGCGGCTTCAGCGCCACAACCATCTGCGCGGTCGAGCAGTTGGGGTTGGCGATGATGTTCTTCTTGGAATAGCCGTGCACGGCCTCGGGGTTCACTTCGGGAACAATCAAGGGCACGTCTTGGTCATAGCGGTAGAGCGATGAGTTATCGATCACCACACAGCCCGCTTTGGCGGCGGCGGCGGCGTATTTCTTGGTGGCTTCCGAGCCCACGGCAAAGAGCGCGATGTCCCAGCCGGTGAAGTCGAAGGTGTCGAGGTCTTTGGACTTCAGGGTCTTATCCCCAAAGCTGATCTCGGACCCCAGCGAACGGCGGCTGGCAAGCGCCACGATCTCGTCCACGGGGAACTGGCGCTCGGCCAGAATGTTCAGCATTTCACGGCCCACATTGCCTGTGGCGCCTACAACGGCGACGCGATAACCCATTTGAGTACTCCTGTCTGTCTAATTCAGTTGGCTGCCGTTTACCGTGCTTGCGCAGCATTGGCTAGGGCCCGCCGCGCCTGAGCCGCTCGGGGCAGGCTCTTGCCGGGGTCAAAGGACTTTGATGACGTCCTTGTCGATCGCCAGCATATAACCGCGCCGGGCGATGTTTTTGACAAGAAGCTCCGATACCAACTGATTACCTAGCGTATCGCGCAGGCGTTTGATCCGGGTGGCCCCGGCGGCCTCGTCACAATCGGCAGGGCTGCGGCCCGAGATCATGCCTTCGATCTCAGAGCCAGAAAGCACGTCATCATCCATCCGCGCCTCGGCAAGGACAGACATCGTCTCCATCGCGGCGCCGGTCAGTTTGAAGCCGAGGTTGTTGAGGTAAACGGTGTTTTCCTCTCGGCTGATGAGCAGGGAAGACACCTGAATCCCCGTCCGCTCAATCTGCGCCATGCGGCGGTTGAAGCCGATGAGCATAATCAGAAACACCATTGCCGCGGCCAGCATGGCGGCGGCAAAGACCAGCAGCACGATGATGACGATACGGTAGCTGGCAAGGGTCTCGGAAAAGGCGGTGCCCGATTGCGCGAGGATTTCGAGCAATTTGATCTCGGCCTGCGAGGTCAGATCGTTGTTCTCGATAAAGATGCGCTCGACCCGCGCGTTAAACACATTGGCATCGGGCAGCGCCCAAAGCAGCAGCGCCGCCCCAGCCAACAAAACGAATGCGACGGCAGCAATGCCACCGCCCACGAAACGCCCGCCAAATCTGCGCATGTCAGAAGCGGAGGTGGAATTTTCCTGCACTGTCTTTCCTTTGATCCAGGCCTTCGTCACCGAATACGGACAGTACATTCAACAATGTCCAGCCTTCCGCCGCAAGACGCGGCGAGAGTTCGGCCTTGGCTTCGGCGGCATCACACGCACCGTTGATCTGCGCCACCCCGTAATGGAGGCGCAGAGGATCGTCTTGCTTTGCCTTGTAATCGGCATAGCAGCCAGCCGTTGCCGCAGCGGGCAGGGCCAGGGTGACCGCCAGCGCGGTCAGCAAGGAAAGATATGATGTTCTCATGTGCTTTTGATGCGCTCTTGGCGGCTGATATTCAATAACCAAAGGCGAAAACCCACCTTGTTATCGGATAGCGACCCCCTGTTATTGCCTGTCTTTGGCCCTGCCCCCAGTTTTGTGACACCAACAGAAACACGGCCCCCGATATGGCCGAGAAAGATCAAGGGCGCTGCGAAACGCGTCACTAACGAGAAGGGACCAGACCCATGTACCGCAAGTTCATTGCTACCATCGCCGCCCTGTCGGTTGCCATCACCGCTTTCGGCTCCCGTCCGGCCGCTGCCGATGAAAAGGAAGTTCTCCGCACGCTCGCCGCCATCGCTGGCGTCGCGATCGTCGGTAAGATGATCTACGACAATAATAAGAAGCGCGAACGCGAGCAGGAAACTGTGACACGCCGCCGTCCAGCACCTGTCTATGAGGCGCCACGCTATTACCCCACCGTATCTGAGCGCCCCCGTCTGCGCCCCCATGTCGATCCGCGCCCCAAACCGCATCGCCGCGAGACGATCTATCCAGAGCGCGAAGTGCGCCCGCTGCCAGAACGTGTCGACCGCAAGCTGCTGCCGCAGCAGTGCTTCCGCAGCTTTGATGGCGAAGACGGCAAGGTGATGATGTTCGCGGAACCCTGCCTTGAGAAGAATTACACCCATGTCGACAAACTGCCCAAGTATTGCGCCAAGCGCGTAAAGACGGCGGAAGGTGCACGCTACGGCTATGATGCCCGCTGCCTGCGCGACACGGGTTACAGCTTGGCCCGTCGGTAAATCCGACGTGCCTTGGCCGAGCGGCACGTCCCTGTCGCTCGGGTTTTGAAAGGGGGGGTGTTCGGGCGCCTCCCCTTTCTCTTTTCTATTGCATCGCCATGCGCCTTGCGGTTTCACCGATCCCATGATTCCGGACTATGAATTCGAACGCAGCGCTTTGGCGCAGGGCTTTGGCACCATCGCCGGAGTTGACGAAGTAGGCCGCGGCCCGCTGGCCGGCCCGGTTACCGCTGCCGCCGTTGTCTTTACCGAAGACCGCATCCCCGAAGGGCTGAACGATTCAAAGAAGCTGACCGCCCGCGCACGGCAGCGGCTTTGCGATGAGATCATGGAAGTTGCGGTGGTCTGCGTGGCGCATGCCACTGTCGAGGAGATCGAAGAGCACAATATCCTGCGTGCCAGCCATCTAGCGATGACCCGTGCCCTCGCTGGATTGTCTTGCGCGGTGGATTACGCGCTCATCGACGGTAACATGCTGCCCCGCGATCTGACGCTTCCAGCGCAACCTGTGGTGAAGGGTGACGCCCGCTGTCTGTCGATTTCCGCTGCCTCTATCGTGGCCAAAACGGCGCGAGATACCCTCATGGTGGACTTGGCGCAACAGCATCCTGGCTATGGCTGGGAAACCAATATGGGCTATGGATCAAAAAGCCACATCGCCGCGCTTCAAAATCTTGGGGTGACCCCACACCATAGACGTTTGTTCAAACCGGTACACAATATCTTGTATCAAGACAATTTCTTAACTGATTGATTCAAAAAAGAAATTGACCACGAATCGTCCATGACTCATTCTGTACCCAACCACAGAGCGCATAAGCGCCAGGGCAGAGGCAGAGATATGAAAACGATGACAAAGGGCGCTGAGGCGCTTCCCTTGAACACTATTATTGCGGGCGATTGCATTGAGGCAATGAACGCCCTTCCGGCGGAGTCCGTCGACCTGATCTTCGCGGATCCCCCCTATAACCTGCAATTGCGCGGCGATCTTCATCGCCCCGACAACTCCAAAGTCGACGCAGTTGACGACGAGTGGGACCAGTTCGCGAGCTTCAAAGCCTATGACGATTTCACCCGCGCATGGCTCAAGGCCGCGCGGCGTTTGCTAAAGCCCGATGGCGCGATCTGGGTGATCGGCAGCTACCACAATATCTTCCGTGTTGGTGCCGCTTTGCAGGATCAGGGGTTCTGGATCCTCAACGATGTGGTGTGGCGCAAGTCCAACCCCATGCCGAACTTCCGCGGCAAGCGTTTCACCAACGCCCATGAGACGATGATCTGGGCCGGTAAGAGCGAAAACAGCAAATACACCTTTAACTACGAAGCGCTTAAGGCGCTGAACGAAGGCATCCAGATGCGCAGCGATTGGGTGCTGCCGATCTGCACCGGCCACGAGCGGCTGAAAGACGATGCGGGCGATAAGGCGCATCCGACGCAAAAGCCCGAAAGCCTGCTGCACCGCGTTTTGGTTGGCTCGACCAACCCCGGCGATGTGATCCTTGACCCGTTCTTTGGCACCGGCACCACCGGCGCTGTCGCCAAGATGTTGGGCCGTGATTTCATCGGGATCGAGCGTGAAGAAGCCTATCGCAAGGTCGCCGAAAAGCGCATCGCTATGGTGCGTAAATTCGACAACGAAGCGCTGCAAACCACGACCTCAAAACGTGCCGAGCCGCGTGTGCCCTTTGGCCAGTTGGTCGAGCGTGGCATGCTGCGTCCGGGCGAGAACCTCTATTCCATGAATGGCCGCCACAAGGCCAAGGTCCGTGCCGATGGCACCCTGATCGGCAGTGATGTCAAAGGGTCGATCCATCAGGTGGGCGCCGCTTATGAGAAAGCGCCAAGCTGCAACGGCTGGACCTACTGGTGCTACAAGAAAGACGGCAAGAATGTCCCCATCGACATTCTGCGTCAGCAGATCAGGGCCGAAATGGCCAACTGATCCATTCCCGACAATCGAACACCGCCGGCACCCGTGGCCCCCCTGCGTGGGGGGCACCTACACGGGTGCCTACCTTGACCCCGCCCTCTGGCGGGGTTTTTTTGTTGGGACACTCGGCGGTGGCGGCAAAGTTGACATCGCTGCCGCTTCCAGCGATGCAGGCTGCATGGTTGAGAAAGACGCCACCAAGCCCGGAATCAAGCCGCAGGCGCCGGGCCATCGCCTGCCCGTCCCGGCGGGCTGGCGATTTGGTGAGGCTGGGCGGAAGTCTTAAAGGTCGCGTAAGCGCTGAACCATAAAGTGGGACGGATCACCGATGCGATCGCCACCCCACGGGCAGCCGATGGCCCTCAGTCCTACCCCTTCACCGGCGGAATTGCATTGGCGGGATGCCGGGACGACGATCACGCGACCTAAACACGCTGATTTCGCTCTTGGCCTCGCCCTTTTGGACGAGGTTTTTGGCGTGAGAATGTGCCTCGTCCTCCCTTAAATTTTTGGAGACCACTATGGCACAGAATATCTACGACGATCCGGACTTCTTCGCTGGCTACAGCCAGCTTCCTCGGCAAGTGAAAGGGCTGGAGGGCGCGCCGGAATGGCCCGCGATCCGGGCATTGCTTCCTGATCTGACGGGCAAGGATGTGGCCGACCTCGGCTGCGGGTTCGGCTGGGCCGCGCGCTGGTTCCGCGAGCAGGGGGCGGATTCCGTCCTTGGCCTCGATCTGTCGCAAAACATGATCGACCGAGCGCGCGCTGATACCGAAGACGAGGGCGTCACCTATCAGATCGCTGATTTAGACAGGCTTGAGTTGTCGGAGGCGTCCTTTGATCTGATCTACAGCGCGCTGACGTTTCACTATGTGGAGGATTTTCAGCGGTTGATGAATATGCTCCACCGAGCACTGACGCCTAGCGGGGATTTGGTTTTCACCATTGAGCACCCGATTTTCATGGCCGCCGCGCATCCCAAGTGGACGCAAGACGAGGATGGCCGCAAGACCTGGCCGGTCAACGGCTATTCCAAAGAAGGTCTACGCC
Organism: Sulfitobacter delicatus; assembly: GCF_900102535.1. GTDB lineage: Bacteria > Pseudomonadota > Alphaproteobacteria > Rhodobacterales > Rhodobacteraceae > Sulfitobacter > Sulfitobacter delicatus. The sequence continues at coordinate 24,322 of NZ_FNBP01000010.1, forward strand.
GCACTGATTGGTTCACCGAAGGCGTCGTGAAACACCACCGGACCTTGGCAACCACGCTCAATACGCTGATCGATGCGGGCTTTGCCCTGCGCCGAATTGAGGAATTCGCGCCGACGGCTGAGCAGATCGACGCCGCGCCAGAGCTGGCCGAGGAGATGGAACGCCCGATGATGGTGATGATTTCAGCCACCAAGGCGTAACGTCATGCGCCGCCTGTCCTCTATGGTCGGGCGGCGTATACAGGCGCGAAAGCAGAGGTTAGTTAACTCGCCGTTTACGGCCTTTGAACTGCCGTAGCGCCGCTTCGATATAGCGGGCGTCGAACTCGGATTTATTGACCACGTAGAGCACCCCAGCCGAGGCCGCCTTTTCCCACATAAAGGGCGAGGGCCAGTCGCTGACCATGATCACCGGCGTCTCGGCGTGGCGGTCATCGCATGCCAGTTCCAGCGCGAAATTCGCGCCCAGCCCGTCGGGCAGATTGTTGTCGAGCAGGATCAGCGCTTTGTCTCCGCTTTCCAACGCCCGACGCGCCGCCTCAATACTCGGGGCGAATTCGATCCGCATGCCCCCGTAAGCCCGCGCGAGGATGCGGCGCAGTTTCTCGCGGTCGAACTCACTGTCTTCCACGATCAGGCAGGTGCCATCACGGCCCGCCTTCGGGGTTATTGTCTGTTGCTGCATCTATACCACTCCACTGGTCACGCCCGGGGGAGGGTATGACAGGGAAGGTTTAACAGAGCGTTGCGGCGGTCAGAGGCGCGGTAACGGATTGCTGGCCTTGTTGTAGGCTTTCCAGTCGGTGATCTCGGGGTAGTACATCTCGCGCCATTTGCGCACGCGGGGGTTCATGATGCGCCGCCAGAGCGGGGGCACCATCGCCGCCATGGTCATCACCGGATAGCCATAAGGCAACTGCGGCGCGTCGCTGGCGCCGTAGGTTTGCAGCACCGGAAAGCGGCGGTCCGGCTTGTAATGGTGATCGGAATGACGTTGCAGGTTAATCAGCAGCCAGTTCGACGCCTTATGTGACGCGTTCCACGAATGGCGCGGCTGGACATGCTCATATTTGCCACCGCCCAAATGTTTGCGCGTCAGCCCGTAGTGTTCGATGTAATTGACCAGTTCCAACTGCCAGATCGCGACACCGGCTTGGACGAGAAACAGGCCCAGCCCGCTCCAACCGCCGAGCAGCAGCGCGAGCAGGAGAAAGGCGGACTGCATCGCACAGTATTTGAAGAACGGGTTGCTTGGATCGGTCCAAGGCAGGCGTTTACGGGCCAGCATGTTTTTCTCGGCATGGAAGGCCGAAGTTAGCGATTCCAGCAGCACACGCGGGTAGAAACGGTGAAACCCTTCGTTATAGCGCGCCGTGACCGTGTCTCGTGGCGTGCCGACATGGCGGTGATGGACCAGCAAATGCTCGGAGCGGAAGTGGGAATACATCACCATGCCGAGCAGAAAATCGGCGAGGAAGCGTTCGGTCTTGTTCCGCTGGTGCATCAATTCGTGGCTGTAGTTGATGCCAATCGTGCCTGTGATGACGCCGACGCCGAAGAACAGAATGATGCGCTCTGCCGTGCCCAAATGTCCGGCGCGGGTGGCATAGTAAATCAGACCGAAGACGGTGAGGAACTGCAACGGCGCCCAGATCAGCGTGACGAGGCGGTACCAGTAGAGGTCAGCCTCAGTCGCCTCTAGGTCCGCATTGTCGAGGTTCAGACCCAGCACCGCGTCGAGGAGGGAAAACAGATACCACGTCACCAGCGGCAGCAGCGCAATGGTCCAGCCGCCTTGCGTAGCGCAGAACCACGCCAGCGGGATCAGCAAGAGCGACAGCCAAAACGGCAGGGCGCGGCTCAGGCGGGCAAGGTCTTGCGGGGCGATGATGCGGTTGGCCATGAGTTCCCTCACTGTTTCGCGACAGATATACCGCAGAACGTCGGGGGCACAAAGCCTGACGCCGCGCTAGCGGGTGAGGTCAAACGCCTTGCGCATCACGGTGGGCAGATCGCTGGGGCTGAACTGGTTTTGGCCGATAAACTCTCCGGCCTCGGGCGAGACGTTGTGGCCGACGCGCGCATGCTGGACCGTCAGCATCAGGTGAAAATGCGTGAAAGTATGGCGCACCTCGCCGGGCAGGGGCTGCCAATCCGCTGCGAGGGGTGGCCTGCCTTCGGGGCGCGGCTCTGTTGTGTCGATCCAGTCAGATCCCGGCCAGCCAAGCATACCGCCAAGCAGCCCCTTGTCTGGCCGCGTCTCTAGCAGCCAAGCGCCGTCCTCACGCTGCGCGAGATAGACGGTGCCGTGGCGGATCGGTTTCGGCTTCTTCGGGGTCTTCTTTGGCAGCACCGCTGCTGTTTCTTCTGCCCGCGCAAGGCAAGGGTCGCGCCATGGGCAGATGCCGCAGGCGGGGGACTTCGGCGTGCAGATCGTGGCGCCCAGATCCATCACTGCTTGGGCGTAATCTCCGGGGCGGTCCTGCGGCGTGAGGGCAGCAGCGCGGGCCATCAATTCAGGCTTCGCCGCGGGCAGAAACGTGTGAATGTCATAGACCCGCGCCATCACCCGCTCGACATTGCCGTCCAGCACCGCATGCGGCAGGTCAAACGCGATGGAGGAGATCGCCGCCGCCGTATAAGGTCCGATCCCCGGCAGTTTGAGCAGCGCGTCATGGTTCGCCGGGAAGGTGCTGCCATGCTCCGCCACCACCGTCCGCGCGCATTTCAGCAGATTGCGGGCGCGGGCGTAGTAGCCAAGGCCCGCCCATTCGGCCATCACATCGGCATCCTCTGCCGCCGCCAGCGCTGCCACATCGGGCCAGCGGGCGGTGAAACGGGCGAAATAGTCTTTCACCGTCGCCACCGTAGTCTGCTGCAACATGACTTCGCTCAACCAGATGCGGTAGGGGTCCGGCATCACGCCTGCCTTGCGCTCGGCTGGTGACACACGCCACGGCAAGGCGCGAGCGTGGGTGTCGTACCAGTCTAGCAAGATCGGCGGCAGGTCGCTGACAGATCGGTTTTCACACAATGTTTATGGCCTTTCCGGGCGCTGAGGGCTGGTTACGCAGGGGCAAATTGTTATGTAGGTTGAGACATTCGGGAAACATAGTCATGCCGCCACGCCGTACCAGTACAAAAGGGTTCAAACGCACCGACAGTCTGTTGTCGGGGCAAATTCGCAAGGCGAGCGAAACCCGTGGCTTTGCGCAGTCCCGCCTGTTGACACATTGGGCTGAGATTGTTGGCGACGCCACAGCGGCGATCTCGCGCCCTGTTGAGGTGAGCTATGGCCGCAAAGACGGGATGGGCGCCACGCTGACCCTGCTCACCAACGGGGCCAATGCGCCGATGCTGGAGATGCAAAAGGAGCAACTGCGCGAACGGGTGAACTCGGTCTACGGCTACAGCGCCATTGCGCGGGTGCGAATTACCCAGACAGCGTCAAGCGGCTTTGCCGAAGGGCAGGTGGCCTTTCAGCACAAACCCAAAGCCGAAAAAGCCGCCCCGAGCCCGGAACTGCAACGGCAGGCCGCCGAAGCCGCCCGGCCCGTGGCTGACGAAGGATTGCGCGAAGCCCTTGCACGTCTGGGCGAGAATGTATTGAACAAGAACCAAAGCTAACCACCTAAAGCTGACGAAAATGACAAAGGAACACTCTATGAACCGCAGAACTGTAATTCTTGGCGGCCTTGCCGCGCTCGGCGTTGGTGGCTGGTATGCTGCGAACACTTTCGGCAGCTCCCCTCTTGGCAGCACGTCGCTAACCCCAATGGTTGGTGCCGCCAACGCGCAAACGACTGAGGGCGATGTGGATACGTCGGGCATCACTGAGATGGTTATGGGGGACGAAAACGCGCCAGTGACGATGATCGAATACGCCTCGTTCACCTGCCCGCATTGCGCAACCTTCCACAACGAAGTCTTTAAAAAGCTAAAGGCCGATTACATCGACAGCGGCAAGGTGAAGTTCATCTACCGCGAAGTCTATTTCGACCGCTACGGCCTCTGGGCATCGATGGTTGCGCGCTGCGGCGGGCAAGAGAAGTTCTTTGGCATCGCCGATCTGATCTACAAGTCGCAAAGCGAATGGACCCGCGCCGGTGAGCCGGCTGCGATCGTTGACGAGCTGCGCAAGATCGGTCGTCTCGCGGGTCTCGACAATGAAGCTTTGGATGAATGCCTGAAAGACGGCGCAAAGGCCGAAGCGCTGGTCGCATGGTACACCGAGAACGCGGAGACCGACGATATCTCCAGCACGCCGAGCTTTGTCATCGACGGCGAAAAGCACTCCAACATGTCCTATGCGGACATGAAGGAACTCCTCGACGACGCGCTGGCGGGCTAATGAGCGCGCCGCTTGCAGGGCTGAAAGTTGTTGAACTGGCCCGCGTTCTGGCCGGCCCTTGGGCCGGTCAGACACTCTCGGACCTCGGCTGCGAGGTGATCAAGGTGGAAAGCCCGGCGGGGGATGATACCCGCCAATGGGGGCCGCCCTTTGTCACCCGCGACGAGGATGTGACTGCCTCCTACTTCCATTCGACCAACCGGGGCAAAGCCTCGGTCACCGTCGATTTTCGAACCGAAGAGGGGCAGGCTAAGGTCAAGGAACTCTTGGCCGATGCCGATATCCTGATCGAGAATTTCAAGACCGGCGGTTTGGCGAAATATGGGCTCGACTACGCCAGTCTCGCGCCGCAGTTCCCCAAGCTGATCTATTGCTCCATCACAGGATTCGGCCAGACCGGGCCTTATGCGCATCGTGCGGGCTATGATTTTATCATCCAAGGCATGTCCGGTCTGATGTCGATCACCGGCGAGCCGGATGGCCAGCCGCAGAAATCCGGCATGGCGATCACCGATATCTTCACCGGCATCTATGCCAGCACCGCGATTCTGGCGGCAGTGCACCAGCGCCACAACAGTGGCGTTGGCCAGCATATCGACATGGCGCTGCTCGATTGCGCCGTGGCGATCACCGGCAATCAGGCGATGAACTATCTGACCACCGGCAAAGCACCGACGCGCATGGGAAATGCGCATCCAAACCTCACGCCCTATGAGGTGTTTGAATGCGCCGACGGGCATCTCATCATCGCGACGGGCAATGACGGCCAATACCAACGGCTGTGCCAGTTGCTCGGGCTCGACGACATGGCCACTGCGCCGGAGTATCTGAAAAATGCTGACCGTGTCGCCAACCGACCTGAGATGATCCGTCGCTTGACCGGGGCCACCTGCCTGCGCAACCGTGATGATCTGCTCGCCGCCTGCGAGGCGCATGGCGTGCCCGCCGGGCCGATCAACGACATGGCCGATATGATCGCCGACCCGCAGGTGCAGGCGCGCGGCATGAAGATCGAGTTGGACGGTGTGCCGGGCTTGCGCTCGCCCTTTACCTTTTCGGGGGCCGAGCTTGCTCTGCACCGTCCCGCGCCCAAACTGGGCGAAGACAACGACGCCTAGGGTGGTGGCAGCCTGTCCAGCGCCGCATGCAGCGCATTGCCTTCGGGCAGGGAAAGGCGCACCGGCAGGGTGAGGACCTTGGCGCGGAAATCCAGAGGCAGGCGCACCGCGTCTTTTTCGGTGGTGACCAACTGCGCCCCCCGCATCGCCGCTTCGGCCTCCAGCCTCAGCATCAGCCGCGACGTCAGCGGCTGGTGATCCTCCAGGGCTTCGGCATGCAGGATCGTGGCACCAAGGCCGCGGAGGGTGTCAAAGAACTTTTCCGGGTGGCCGATCCCGGCAAACGCAAGCACTTGAGAATCCGACCAATCCATACCGGTCTGCAGTGGCGTTAGTTCGGCGCGCACATGGGGCAGGGCAAACTTCGGCAGGCCAGCGGCGAAGCGCTCCTGCGCGGTCCCGTCTCCTATGGACAACAGTACGTCTGCACGCGCCAACCCGGTCGCCACCGGCTCGCGCAGCGGTCCGGCAGGGAGGCAGAGGCCGTTGCCAAAGCCTTTGACGGCATCCACCACGACAATGCTCAGATCTTGCGCCAAGGCGGGGTTCTGGAACCCGTCGTCGAGCACCACCACACTGGCCCCCGCAGCCGCTGCCGCGCGCGCTCCAGCCGCGCGATCCCGTGCGACCCAGACATCGGTGAAGGCTGCCAGCAACAGGGGTTCATCGCCCACATCCTCAGCGGTGTGCTTGATAGGGTCGACCTGAACCGGCCCCGCCAGAGAACCCCCATAGCCGCGCGACACCACATGCGGGCCGTGACCGCGTGCTTGCAGATGCTGCACCACCGCCATCACTGTCGGGGTCTTGCCTGTGCCACCGGCGTTGATGTTGCCCACACAGACGACCGGCACGGCCAAGCGCTCCGGCAAACCGCTTGCCAACCGCCGCGAGGTGGCCTGCGCATAGAGCGCGCCTAACGGTTGCAGCAAGCGCGCCCGCCAGTCGGGCCGGGGTTGGTCCCAGAAATCAGGTGCGCGCATCAGGCTGCTCCCGCCAGATCGTCGAGCCGGTCCTGCACGTGGTCGATCACTCTGTCTGCCAAGGCGGCACCCTCGCTGATTACGTCCCACCCCGCATGCGCCATGGCAGCGGCTTGATCCGGTGCGATCAGCCGCGACACCGCATTGCCAAGCGCGCCTGCATCATTCACGATCCGCGCCGCACCGGCATTGGCCAGCCGCCCGTATGACGGCAGGTAGTGTCGGACCTTTGGCCCATAAAGCACCGCAGAGCCGAGGGCCGCGGCCTCAAACGGGTCACAACCGCCGTGACCGGCCACCAGGGACGAGCCGAGGAAGGAAACCGGCGCCACCCGGAAGAACAGCCCCCGGTCGCCCGGATCATCTGCGACCATCACTTGTGTGGTCTCATCGGGGTAGGGGTCTTCGCCCCATCTAATTGCATTGAAACCACGTGCCTTTGCCCGCTCAAGCGCTTCTTCGGCAGTGGCATAGTCATGAGTGTGCAGGATCAGCAGAAGCCTATGCGATAGGCGAAGCGCTTGCCGATGTGCGCCGAGCACGACGGAAATCTCTTCGGGCAGAATTTGGTTCGCGTACCAGACCGGGCGCCCGCCAAGTGCGGCGGACATATCAACAAGGTCGGAATCGGCGCAGTTCAACGCTTGGCCCCCTGCAAGCAGTGGGGAGGTCACCTCCCCCCGTTCCCGAGGCAGGCCAAGTTGCACCAAGCGGCGCAGAGCGGCGTCCGAACGGGCCAGCGTCAACTCGAATGACCCTAGCAGCCTGCGCGTGAGATCAGGCAGCCAGCGGTCGCGTCGACCATCAAACCCAGCGGTATCTGCGTCAATCATCACCATGGGACAGCGACGCTCAGCGGTGTCCAGAACCAGATTGGGACGCAACCCGCCCCACGTCCAGATACAGAAATTTGGCTGCCAGTGAGACAGGAAGGCATCGACGTTGTCCGGGTGTTCGCCGGGGACGCGTGTGATGAAGATATTGTCGGCAGTGCAAGGGGGCGGGTCGGAAGGGGCCGCGCGCTCGGGCAGGGTGATCACCACCGACAGGCGGTCGCGCATGGTCATCAGACGCTTGGCAAGGTCGAGCACGGCCAAGGCATTGCCCGGCTCGGCGGCGTGCAACCAGACAAGCTCGCCGTTCGGGCGCGTGGGGTAAGACGCGGCAGGCTCTGCGCCGCCGCGCCGCACAAGCGCACGATAGGCCGTCAGCCCGAGCGACCGTGGCGCCATGGTGATTTAGCCCAGCTCTTCGGTGGGGGAGGCAGGCTTTTCCTCATCGCGCAGACGGTGCAGATGCGCGATGAAATAGCGCATATGGGCGTTGTCCACAGTGCGATGCGCTTCGGATTTCCACGCATCATAGGCGCTGGCGTAATCGGGGAAGATGCCGACGACACGAATGTCGTCCACATTCTTGAACGCATTCTTGGTCGGGTCGACAAGTTCGCCACCGAAAACAAGGTGCAAGCGTTGGGTCATTGGGCTGTCCTTTGATCTGTCAAAGCTGCGGTGCTGCTGTCTTTGCCTAGCAGATGAGGCCCGTCACGCAAGGGCGTCGATCAATGCGGCCTGTATCGCCGGGCCGCCTGCAACGATGCCGTCAATGCGCGGATCGGGGTTGTTGAAGCGTACCGGCCCGCCCTTGGTGGTGGTGCAGGTGCCGCCGGCTTCGTTCACGATTAACGTGCCTGCGGCGATGTCCCATTCCCAGGTGCGTCGCAGGGTGATCATCGCGTCGAAAGAGGCATCAGCCACCAGCGCCATGCGGTAGGCGAGCGAAGGGCGGTAGCTGCGTTTGAAGACTGGCGGCTCGCCCCCATGCCAGCGTTCAGCCACCAGCGCAGGACGGGCAGCGAGGACGGTGGCTTCCCCCAAATCGGTCAGAGCCGAGCTGCGGATCGGCGCGCCGTTCAACGTGGCGCCACCGCCCCGGCTCGCCGCATAGAGCATGTCGCGCATGGGAAGGTAGACCACCGCCGCCGTCACCTCGCCTGCCTCTGCAACAGCCAAGGAATGGGCCCACGTGTCCTCGCCCGCAACAAAGCTGCGGGTGCCGTCGATCGGATCGACAATGAAAACCCGGTCCTGCGAGAGCCGGTCGGCGTTGTCTTCGGTTTCCTCAGACAGCCAACCATAGTCCGGACGCGCGCCGCGCAGTTCCCTCAATAGCAGGTCATTGACCGCCAGATCGGCTTCGGTCACCGGACCGGCGTTATCAGGTTTGTCCCAGCGTTTTGCCGTAGCGCCAACATAGCGGCACGCGATAGCGCCCGCCTGCCGCGCGGCGTCGATCAGCAGGGCGAGGTCGTGCTCAGGCGCCGGCAAGGGTCATTCCCGGGACCAGCAGCGACGGGACCACGCGGCTAAGATGCGTGCGTGCGTCATTCGCGGGCGTCAGGTTCAACAGCATGTCCCGCAGGTTGCCAGCGATCGTACATTCGTTGATTGCGTGGGTGATCTCACCATTTTCAATCCACAGGCCCGAGGCTCCGCGCGAGTAGTCGCCGGTATTAGGGTTAATCGTGCTGCCGATCATGGAGGTGACCAGCAACCCGGTTCCCATGTCCCGGATCAGGTCGTCACGGCTGGCCGTGCCTTGGGTCAGCGCGATATTCCAGTTCGACGGCTGCGGGCCAGAACTTGTGCCGCGGGCGGCGTTCGCTGTCGGCGCGCGGTCAAGTTTGCGCGCGGTTGCGAGGTCGAGCGTCCAGCCTTGCAAGATGCCATCTTCAACAATCGCCCGGCGCGTTGTCGGCAGGCCTTCGGCATCAAAGGGGCGCGAGCCGGTAGCGCGGACGCGACGGGGGTCTTCGATCAGCGACAGACCCTTGGGCAGTACCTGTTCGCCCATCGCATCGCGCAGGAAAGACGCGCCGCGTGCGATGGCCTGACCGTTGATCGCGCCAAGTAGATGACCGATGAGGGAAGAGGCGATGCGTTCGTCGAACAGCACCGGGTAGCTGCCGGTCGGCGGTTTGCGTGCATCCAGCCGGGCGAGGGCGCGTTCGCCAGCGCGGGTGCCGATGTCTTCTGCATCGCGCAGGTCGGCCTGGAAGATGCGGCTGTCGCCGTCGTAGTCGCGTTCCATCCCCAGCCCGCTGCCCGCGATAGCAACGCAGGACAGGCCGCGCTCGCTCCGGGCATAGCCGCCCTCAAAGCCGTTGGTCGCCGCGAGGTAAATCTGCTGCGCCCCGTAGCCTGCGCCTGCAGATTGCACTTGGCTGACACCCTTTACGGCCAGAGCCGCTGCTTCAGCCCGCGCGGCATCGTCTTGCAATGCTTCAGGACTAGGCTCGGCAGAAGGGTCGCAAAGCTCCAGCCCCTCGGCTGAACGATCGGCCGCCAGCTGATCGGGATCAGCGAGCCCCGCATTTGGGTCTTCAGGGGCTTCGCGGGCCATGGCGACCGCGCGTTCGGCCATCTCTTCAATGGTCCGCGTCGAGGTGTCGGAGGCCGAGACATTGGCCGAACGATGGCCAACAAACACCCGCAGACCGATGTCCGTCCCCTCAGCACGTTCCGCCTGTTCCAGCACACCGCCGCGCACATCGACCGAGAGCGAACTCGCGTCGATTGCCATTGCGTCAGCGGCATCTGCACCGGCACGAGTGGCGGCCTGCAACAGGGACTTGGTCAACGCATCAAGGGCTTTGGACATCAATAGGCTCCGATTGGGGTTCCAAGAGGGGTAGCCCTCCACCCCCGATGGGGCAAGGGTGGCGGCGCAAATTTTACATCGCGCCGCGCCGCTTAATCATGTTCGCGGGGAGTACGGGCGGGTTATTTGACCCGCTGACCATTGGCGAGGATCGCGCCCTCTTCGGTGAACTCGATCTTGGAGGTCAGGGAATCCTCACCTTCGCCAGGCACGGCAAAGAGCCCCATCATCATCCGCGCACCCATGGCCTGCTCTTGCGGCAGCAGCCCCATGGAAACCAGCTTGTCCATCAATGCCACGCCGCCAACCAGCGACAGGTCAAGCACGCCAACAGGTTTGGGCATGCCGGGCAGGGTCTCCATATCGCCATTGTCGAAGGTGATATCGCCCGATGCATCGAACGCGGCACCGGCTGCTTTCAAAGATACTTCATTCACAGTCAAAGCATGGAGTTCGCCCGGTTCCTGATCCCCCATGCGGGTGGCAACTTCTGGGTCCATCATGTCGAACAGCACCTTGGCCTTGCCGGTCAAATCGATCACCAGCGTCGCCGGATCGCGGGGCAACTGCCCTGTCGGGTCAAAGATACCCCAGATCATGTCAGACATTTTGAACTGATCGAGGGTGACGCCGAAGGCAAAATCCTGAAGCTCTTCGGACTTCTTCATCGGCAGTTTCAGGTTAAAGCCTGTTTCCGCCATGCTGAACTTGATCGGGAAGGGCATTTCAGCGGCGGTCACATCTACCGCAATGTCCTGCTGGCTGCCGTCATAGGCCAAGCCCTCCGGCCCCATAGCGACGTTCAGCTTGGCACCGCCGGAGGTCGAGATCAGGCCGAAATCACCGTTTTCGGGGTCCGATACCTTCATATCTGTGTTGCCTGCTCCGGCGCTAAAGCCACCTTGAAAAGCGAGACCTGCGCGCAGCATCGCGGCCATGTCGTCTGCGGCGTCAAGCACCGGCAGTTCGCCTGATCCGTCAAAGCTGATCTGGGCCAATCCGCCTTTGAGCGCGAGCGTCGCAGGTTCGTCTGGCGGGTCCATCAGCACATCATACTGCAGGTTCTCGATCTGACCTGTTTGCGAGTAGCTGCGCAGCTCGCCGACAGTCATCTCCGTCCGGCTAGTGACACCACTGCCGGTCAGGTTGAACTTTGCCCGGTCTTCACCATAGCTCTCGCCGTCAACCGTCAGCCCAGTGAGCGTTACCGAAATTGCCTCAGCCGTATAATCGTATTGCAGAGCCTCTGGCGTGCCGCTCGCGGTCATTTGCGGGGCGGTTTGCCCGTAGTTGAGCACCATCGAGACGGGCTTGTCCTCGGGTTTTTCCGGGGCAATGTCGATGGTCATCGGCATATCTTCGGGCATGCGAATGTCCACGGCGCCGTCTTCGGCCTGTACAAAGTTGAGCGTGCCTATCGACATCGAAAAGGCGCCACCGTCCTCAGGCATCTGCATGCGCATGGTCACATCGCTGACGGTCAGGTCGTCGCCCTCTGCCGTCTCCTGTGCCTCAATGGTGTAGCCCATATTCTCCATATATTGGCGCCAATCTCCCCAGACCTGCGCGGGGGTTAGATCGGCCCAAGCGGCTTGGCCGATGAGCGTGGCGGGGAGGGCAAGGCAGAGGGAAGCTGAACGAAGACGGGACATCGGAAAAATCCTTTACGGCAAATGGTTGCGTGCAGCGTCTGTTAATCACCGCAGCGGGTCAAGCGATGGAAGGCTGGACCAAGAGGCATCGGCAGATTACCACAGGCCGGGCGCAATGTACAAAGATGGCGGAAGGATCAGAGCGATGGATATGACGGGCAAGACGATCATGATAACCGGGGCGAGCCGTGGCATCGGCGCCGCTGCGGCGCGGGTCTTTGTTGAAGCGGGCGCGAATGTTGCCTTGCTCGCACGCAGCCAAAGTGCACTGGCCGAATTGGCTGGCGAGTTGGGCGACAAGGCCCTCGCCATTCCCTGCGATGTAACGCGTTACGAAGAAATGGCCGCAGCGGTGGAAGCAACGCAGGATGCTTTTGGCGGGCTGGATGTTCTGATCAACAACGCCGGGGTGATTGACCCGATCTCACTGTTGGGCGAAGCCAATCCGGCGGATTGGGCCAAGGCAATCGACATCAACGTCACAGGTGTTTTCAATGGCATGCGGGCGGCGCTGCCGGTGATGAAGTCACAGGGCGGCGGCTCGGTGCTGACCATTTCATCCGGTGCGGCACATGGTCCTGTGGAGGCATGGAGCCACTACTGCGCCTCCAAAGCTGCTGCCAATATGCTGACCCAATGTCTGCACCACGAAGAAGGCGGCCACGGTATCCGCGCCATCGGCCTTTCGCCCGGCACCGTGGCCACGGATATGCAGCGCGATATCAAAGACAGCGGCGTGAACCCGGTGAGCCAGTTGGACTGGGACGTGCATATCCCCGCCGATTGGCCCGCGCGCGCGCTGCTTTGGATGTGCGGGCCCGAAGCGGATCGCTTTCTCGGCGATGAAATCTCGCTCCGGGATGAGAACATTCGTAAGGCGGTAGGCCTGATATGATCGAGCTCGACCGCACCGATGACGTCTGGACAGTGGCCATTAACCGCCCTGACAAAGCCAACTCGCTGACCCACGCCATGCTGGTCGAACTGGCTGAGGTCATGGAGGCCGCGCAAACCGCCCGCGCGGTGATCCTGACCGGGCGCGGCAAAGTGTTCAGCGCAGGCGCCGATCTGGAAGAGGCCCGCGCCGGGCTTGCCAAGTCTGACGTCTGGGAACGGCTGTCGGGCGCGGTGGCGGCTTTGCCGGGGCTGAGCATCGCCGCGCTCAACGGCACGCTGGCCGGGGGTGCGATGGGCATGGCACTGGCCTGCGATCTGCGCATTGCTGTGCCGGAGGCGAAGTTCTTCTATCCGGTGATGAAGCTTGGCTTCTTGCCCCAACCCTCGGATCCCGCGCGAATGGCGGCACTGATCGGGCCCGCGCGGACCAAGCTCATGCTGATGGGCGGGCAAAAGATCACGGCGGACGAGGCGCTGTCATTCGGTTTGATCGACCGGATTGTCGAAGGCGATGACCTGTTGTCCCACGCGGCCGAACTTGCGGCGGATACGCTGGCCGCGCCTGCCGAGATCGCCAGCGGCATCAAAGAAATGTGCGCGCCCGAGGGCGGCGTTTTCGATCCGCAAACCCGCAGATGAGCCGCGCTGTCGTCATTGGCGGCGGCCCCGCCGGGCTGATGGCGGCAGAGGTCATGGCGGGCGCGGGCCTGTCCGTTACTCTGTGCGAAGCAAAGCCGTCGATCGGCCGCAAGTTCCTGATGGCCGGGAAATCGGGGTTGAACCTGACCAAGGCAGAGCCGTTCGATCCTTTTCTGGCGGCGTTCGAAGAGGCCGCACCGACGCTGCGCCCGATCTTAGAAGCCTTCGACAGCCAAGCCGTGCAGGATTGGGCCGAAGGCTTGGGGCAAGATATCTTCACCGGCTCCACAGGCCGCGTGTTTCCCCGCGCGATGAAGGCCTCCCCGCTGCTCCGCGCATGGTTGGCGCGATTGGCGGAACGCGACGTACAGATAAACACCCGTTGGCAGTGGCAAGGCTGGGAGGGCGATGCGCGTGTCTTTGACACGCCCGCGGGCCGCCAGACAATTGAAGCGGATGTAACCGTGTTGGCCCTTGGCGGCGCCAGTTGGCAGCGCCTCGGCGCGACGGGCGCATGGGCGCCTGTGTTGGCTGAACGCGGTGTGGCTCTGCGCGATTTCGCCCCGGCGAACGTCGGGGTGCTGGTAGACTGGTCGTCGCATATGGCGCGGCACTTCGGAGCGGCGTTGAAAGGTGTGGCTTGGACGGCCGGCCCTTACCACTCGCGCGGGGAGGCTGTGATCTCGGCCAAAGGGCTGGAGGGCGGTGGCATTTATTCTGTCTCTCGTGGCATGCGCGAAGGGTACGGGCTTTCGCTGGATCTGCTGCCCGATCTGAGCAATGCCGAAGTTGCGGCCCGTCTCGCGAAACCGCGCGGCAAGGACAGTCAGGCCAATCACCTGCGCAAGCGGCTCAAGCTGAGTCCGGCGCAGATCGCCTTGGCGCAGGAGATGGCGCGACCTCTGCCGCAGGATGCAAAAGCGCAGGCAGATTTGCTGAAAGCCCTTCCCATCGCCCATGCCGGGCTGCGCCCGATGGACGAGGCGATTTCCACGGCGGGCGGTGTGCGGCTAGATGCGCTCGACACAGGGCTGATGCTGCGCGACATACCGGGGGTATTTGTCGCCGGGGAAATGCTGGATTGGGAAGCGCCGACGGGCGGCTATCTCATCAACGGCTGTTTGGCGACCGGCCATTGGGCAGGCCGCCATGCTGTCGATTGGGCGCGGCGTTAACCGTTTTCTTTGGCCATCGCCGCGACGAAGGCGGGCCGCTCGCGCAGGGATTTTGCCCATTGGTTCAACTTGTCATCCACGCGCGGGAATTTCGCGCCGATCGACCAGTTGATGCAGTGTACCGCCAGCAGGTCGGGCAAGGTGATCTGGTCGCCCATCAGGAACGGTCCGTCGAGGCGGTCTGACAGCACCTTAGCGGAGCGTTCGAACTCGGCCTTCAAACTCTCCTTGATCGCGGGCACGCGGGCCTCTTCGGGAAAGACAAAGCTGTGTTTCGCGGCGGCCCAGAGCACCGCGTCGAACTCATCGATCAGCCAAAAGGTCATCGCATCCTGCCGCGCGCGCTCGGGCGTGCCTGCGGGGGCGGTCAGCTTGCCATGTTTGTCCGCGAGGTAGGTCATGATCGCTGTGGAATCCGTCAGCACCTCATCCCCATCGAGAAAGGCGGGGATCTTGCCGGACGGATTGAACTTGCGCGCCTCTTCGGAGCGGGCTGCTGCCGGGTTCAACTCATAGGGCTGGCCCAGTTCTTCGAGCATCCACATGACGCGAAAAGCGCGGGATTTCGTGCCGCCGATGACTGTGTACATGGGTTTCCCTTTCAAAATTATCGTTGCGCGCCCAGCATCGCGAGGCGGATAAAGGCCCGCTCCACCAGCGCCAGTGCCGGGGCGTGTTGGCCCGCAGAACGCAGTTTGAGGTCGGTTTCTGTCAGCACCGCCAGCGCCGTTTCCAGTTTCACCGCGCCCCAGTTGCGGGCTTGGCGCATGGCGCGGTCGCGGTCGCGCACGCCATAGATCGGCGCGCCGGGGTTAGCGGCGATGCGGTAGAGCGTACGGAAATGCCGGGTGGCCATGATGGTCAGGGTGACGGCATTGACGCCCTGGCCCTGCAGCTTGCTCATCACCGGGCCGATCTCGGCCGAGCGGGTTTCAGCGACGACATGCAGGATGTCATCCACCTCGGCCTCGGTCGAGGTCGGCGCGCAGGCGGCGATGTCGTCGAGGCCAATGGGGGTCGTGTCGCCCAGCTTATAGAGCGTGATCTTTTCCAGCGTCTGGCGAAAATCGCCGGGATCGAGCGTACGCGCGAGATCGCTGAGTGCTGCCATGGCGTCGGCCTCGGGCGTGAGGCCCGCGTCTTTCAGCATCTGTTCAATCTCAGCCCGGTCGGGCGGGTTGTCGTAGATCGGCGTGGCATAGGCGTTGGGGTGGCTCTCAAACGCCTTGAGAACCTTAGACGTCTTCTTCAGATCGCCCGCCGTGACGATGATCTGCGCATCGCCCGGCTGCCACTCCTTCAGCGCGTCGAGGAGGATTTTGGCAATATTGTCATTTGCCTCTTCCACCAGCGCGGCGCGGGGGCCGGGGAAGAAGCCGACCGCCTTGATCGCATCCAAAAGCATCGCCGGATCGCGGCGCAATTCGCCCGCGGGCATCCGGCTGAGGCGCATTTCCTCTTCGGCGTTGGAGCCAAGCAGGTTTTTTAGAAATTCTTGCCGTTTCAGCGCCACGCGCATCGCGTCGCCGCCATAGATCAGCAATCCGGTGCGCGTGCGATCAGGGCGCGCAAAGTAAGGCTTGGCGTCGCGAGGGGTGAGCTTCATTCCGAGAGATCTGCCGCGTAAAGGCGGCTCACAATCAGGTCTGCCAAGATCGCCATCAGCCGTTCCTGCGCGTCGAGTTCTGCTGCACGGGTGGCCACGGTGGTGCCGGTGGCGGAATAGCCGGTGAAGCTTTCGACCTTGCCCGAGGTCACGATCTGGCCGCTCGACAGGTCGCGCAGCGCATAAGAAGTCGTGCCCAGCAGGTTGTAGCGCCGCGTGTTGCCTTCGCTGTCAATCGCCAGCCCATCTTCGCTGGTTGTGGTGGTCAGCGCCAACCCCCAGGCGGGGGTGCTGGCGCGTCCCAACTGGCTTTCCAATTCACGCACCAGAAAATAGCCAAAGCGGTCTTCGGGCGCGTCGACCAGAACGCGGTTCTGCAAAGCCGTGCCCGCGCCGCCGGGGCCATAGACCGGCTCAAACCCGCAGGCGGCGAGGGCCAGCAGGGGCAGGGCCGCTAGGAAGAGGCGGCGCGAGGGGATGGCTTTAGGCAACGACATTCACAATCCGTCCGGGCACGACGATGACCTTTTTCGGGGAGGCCCCGTCCAGCGTTCGAATGACAGCTTCATGCGCCAGCGCGACTTTTTCAACCTCTTCCTTCGGCATGTCGGCGGGCACCTGAATTTCCGCCCGGCGTTTGCCATTGATCTGAATGGGCAGGGTCACGGTGTCATCGACCAGCATTGCCTCATCAGCCTTGGGCCAAGGCGCGTTGACGATCAGCCCCTCGCCGCCCAAATGCGCCCAGATATCTTCGGAGAGGTGCGGGGTCATCGGAGACATCAGTTGCGCCAGCGTCATGATTGCTTCGCGCTGTGCGGCGTAGCCTGCCTTAGACTTCTGCAAGGTGGCGGTGAAGGCATAGAGCTTGGCAATCGCGGCGTTGAAGCCAAAGGATTCGACGCCCATGGTCACATCATGGATCGTCTTGTGCATGGCGCGCAGGAGGTCTTCGTCGCCTTGTCCCGCCGCTTCGCGGTCCATCTCGCCCACGCGGTCGCAGATGTTCCAGACGCGCGACAGGTGTTTGTAAGACGCTTCGGCGCCGCTGGCGGTCCATTCCACATCGCGCTCGGGGGGCGAATCGCTGAGCACGAACCAGCGCGCGGTGTCGGCGCCGTAGTTCGAGATGATGTGCAGCGGATCGACGACGTTTTTCTTGGATTTCGACATTTTGGCGGAGGGGATCACCTCAACTGCGTGGTGAGGAAATGAAGTGTATGCCTTTGCAATGCTATTTCGAAATGACGGTTCCTGACCTTCCTTAAAATACCCCTCTTCCGTGAGTTTGGACTTAAGGACATACACCGACTTGTCCTGAAACGTCAGCTTCTCGACCTCTTCGGGCAGGTGATAGATCGGGCGGCCATTGCCGTCACGGGTCTGGTAGATTTCATGCGTCACCATGCCTTGGGTGAAAAGCGCGTCGAAAGGCTCGGCCGCGCCTTCGGGCAGGTGGCCAGTGATCTGCATGGCGCGCGCAAAGAAGCGGGCATAGAGCAGGTGCAGAATCGCATGCTCAATACCGCCGATATATTGATCGACGTTCATCCAATAGGCGGCTTCTTCGAGATCGGTCGGCGTGTCGGCACGCGGCGCGGTGAAGCGGGCGTAGTACCACGAGCTGTCCACGAAGGTATCCATCGTGTCCGTCTCGCGCAGGGCGTCCTTGCCACAGGCGGGGCAGGCGCAGTTGCGCCATGTCGGGTGGCGGTCGAGCGGGTTGCCGGGGGTGTCGAATGTGACATCATAGGGCAGTTCGACGGGCAGGTTTTCTTTCTTTTCGGGCACCACGCCGCAGTCGTCGCAATGGACAACCGGGATCGGGCAGCCCCAGTAGCGCTGGCGCGAGAGGCCCCAGTCGCGCAGGCGGAATTTGGTGACGCCTTGGCCAATGCCGTTGTCCTCGCAAAAGGCGATGGCGGCATCGACGGCCTCTTCGCCGGTCTGCCACTGGTCGCCCGCGAAGCCACGGTTGTAGAATACCTTTTCAGACTTCTGCGGCACATAGGCCTCGGACAGTTTGGGCGAGGCGTCTTCGGACGGCAGGAAGGTCGAGATGATCGGCAGATCATATTTGGTCGCAAAATCGAAATCGCGCTGGTCGTGGCCGGGGCAACCAAAGATCGCGCCGGTGCCATAGTCCATCAGGATGAAGTTGGCGATATAGACCGGCAGTTCAGCCGCCGTATCAAAGGGATGGCGCACGCGGATGCCGGTGTCATAGCCCAGCTTCTCGGCGGTCTCGATGGCCTCCTCGGTGGTGCCACCTTTGCGGCATTCGGCGCAGAAAGCTGCGACGGCCTCGTCGTCCCGTTCCAGCGTTTTGGCCAGCGGGTGGTCGGGGGAGATGCCGACAAAGGACGCGCCCAGCAGCGTGTCGGGGCGGGTGGTGTAGACTTCGATCCGGTCAAAACCTTCAGGGGCTTCGATGGTCGAGAAGGCAAACTGCAAGCCGCGCGATTTGCCGATCCAGTTGGCCTGCATCAGCTTCACCTTGGCGGGCCAGTTGTCGAGACTGTCGAGCGCCGAGAGCAGCTCTTCGGAGTGATCCGAAATCTTGAAGAACCACTGCGTCAACTCCCGCCGCTCCACCGGCGCGCCAGAGCGCCAGCCGCAGCCGTTTTCGACCTGCTCGTTGGCCAGCACGGTCATATCGACCGGATCCCAGTTCACCACGGCGTTCTTGCGGTAGACCAAACCCTCTTTCAGGAAATCCAAAAACAGCGCCTGTTGCTGCCCGTAGTAGCCGGGGTGGCAGGTGGCGATCTCACGGCTCCAGTCAATCGACAGGCCGAGCGGCTTCATCTGTTTTTTCATCTCGGCGATATTGGCATAGGTCCAATCTGCCGGGTGGCCGCCAATGGCCATCGCGGCATTCTCGGCGGGCATGCCAAAGGCGTCCCAGCCCATGGGGTGCAGCACGTTATGCCCGGTGGCAATCTTGTACCGCGCGATCACGTCGCCCATCGTGTAGTTGCGCACATGCCCCATGTGGATGCGGCCTGAGGGGTAGGGGAACATCTCAAGCACATAGTATTTCGGCTTGTCGGCGTTGCGGGTGGCCTGAAAGACGCCATCCTTTTCCCAGGCTTGCTGCCAGCGGGTTTCGATCTCGGCGGGGGTGTAGCGGGGCATGACGGGGACCTTATGACATGAAAAACGCCGGGCTGCTGCTTTCACAAGGCCCGGCGTTGGAAACGTGTTGAGTTCGGCGGGCTCAGAACTTGCTGTCTGAAATGCGCATTTCGCGCGCCCGGCTGAGGATGGCGTCTTCGACAGCGCGGGAGGTGGCTTTGCTCACCGGGCGGCCGCCGCTGGACTGCAGCGCAACATTCAGCGAGCGAGCATCCAGCGCCGGATCGTCGATCAATACGGTGGCGCGATACGCGCGGCCACCGCCGGGCGGGGTGCCGTAGCCGGTGACGATGACACCGGTGAACGGATCGACCGATTGCACGGGTAGAAAGTTCAGAACTTCAAGGGAAGCCGACCAGAGATACTTGTTTACCGAGACCTTGGTATCGTTGCTGCCCCGGTTAAAGATCGACCAGATGGTGTTCTCTGGATCGGTCTCAATGTTGTTGGGGTTGTTCGGGTTCGAGTATTGCGCAGGCCGATCCGTGGCCGGAGACCCAAAGCCCCCACCACAGGCGGTGAGCGCACTGAGCGCCAGAACGGAGATCGCCATCTTGCAAGCGGTACGAAGGGCCATTGCAGCTTTCCTTTGCCTGTTTGCGCTCTGGTCTATCCAAGCAGGGCCATATCGGCAAGGTCTATGTCATGTGTATATAGCGAGGCTGAATTCGGCTGTTTCCGGCCTAACCATCCGCCGGGGCGGCAAAACTGTGGCATAGCTGCACCAGCCGGGGCGGCAATGAAGCTGGGGGCTGCGTGAACCTTGCCAAGAGCGGGTCATCGGGGGCAAACACCCTTCATACCCTTACCGGATTCCCCGGTCTGGGCATATGAATTCAAACCGAGGGAAAACTCATGAAAAAAGTTCTCTTCGCTACAACCGCCCTGGTCGCGACCGCCGGCGTTGCAGCAGCAGACGTTACATTCGGCGGCTACGGCCGTTTCGGGATCTACTACTCTGAGAATGCCGGCGCTGATGGCGTTGCTGGCACAGCTGACGACTTTGTCGGGGCATTCGATAGCTCCACCGACGTCACAAGCCGCTTCCGCCTGCAGATCGACGCGACTGCTGAATCCGACGCGGGCGTTGTAGTTGGTGCACGCGTTCGCATCCAGCAGAACGAAGGCGAGACGGGCATGACCAATGGCGCGCGTTTCTTCGCTCGCTCCGGCGGCTTTGAAGTCGGCGTTGGCAACATCTTCGGCGCTCTGGATTCCATGCCGGGTCAGTACCCCATCGACCTCGACCTCGGCCTGACCGGACTGGGCTATGACTACACAGCGTACCAGTTCAACGGCGACTTTTACTCCTCCGGCGGTCTGGGTAACTCCGGCGACAACGGCGTCGAAGTAATGTACTCCGCTGGCGACCTGTCGGTTCACGTGTCGGCTTCCGACACCGATGACCGCGTTGCAGGCTACGTTGCCTACACATGGAGCGGCTGGACCTTCGCAGTTGGTGCTCAGGATTCCGACAACGCGGGTGACACCGAGTGGACAGCAACGGCTGGTGGTTCCTTCGGCATCGCCGACGTGACGTTGGCCTATGCTGACAACGGTACCAATGGCGATCGCACCGTTCTGACCGGCCGCTTCGACGTCGGCGCAGCAACAGACATGGAAGTCTATGTTGCTGACCAGGAAGGTGGCGCGGACACCGGTTACGGCGTTGACTTCAACCACGACCTCGGCGGCGGTGTCTCGCTGCGCGGTGGTGTGGCCAAGCGCATCAACGGCAACACCGTTGCCGACGCGGGTGTTCGCTTCAACTTCTAAGTTGAACGACATACTCTGAATATTGGGGCAGGCCATTCGGTCTGCCCCTTTTCTTTTGCGCGGTGCTGGTGTTTTCTGCGCCTCTCAAAAGGAGGCCCCATCATGAGCTTAAGCGACATCCAAGACCGTATTGCCAAAGCCGAGGCCATTGCGGGCCGCACGGCGGGGTCGGTCAAGCTAATCGCAGTGAGCAAAGTGCAGCCCGACGCCCGCGTGCGTGCTGTATTGGACGAGGGCCACCGCTGCTTTGGTGAGAACCGCGTGCAGGAGGCCGCCGGCAAATGGCCCGATTTCCGCAAAAATTTCGATGGCATTGACCTGCATCTAATCGGCCCGCTGCAAACCAACAAAGCCCGTCAGGCCATGGAGCTTGCGCAGGCAATCCATACGCTGGACCGTCCCAAATTGGCGAAGACTTTGGCGCGGTTGGCGCAGGAGATGGGGCATTGCCCGGACCTTTTCATTCAGGTCAACACCGGCGAAGAAGAGCAGAAGGCTGGCGTTTTGCCACGCGACGCAGACGAGTTTATCGCCGAATGCCGGGGGCTGGACCTGCCGGTGAAGGGGCTGATGTGCATCCCGCCGGTAGATGAAGCGCCGTCGCTTCATTTCGCTTTGCTGGCCAAAATCGCTGCACGCAATGACCTAACGGGCCTTTCGATGGGCATGAGCGGCGATTTTGAGCAAGCCATCGCCCTCGGCGCGACCCATGTGCGGGTCGGCTCTGCCATTTTTGGTGAGCGGGTTAGCCAATAATCAGCCGGGTCGCGGGGCCGATCTGCGCGGCGATCTGATGCAGGTCGCGGCGCGAGAAGGCGACGCAGCCTTCTGTCGGATAGCCCGGCCGCCGCCACTGATGGATAAAGATCGCCGAGCCTCGACCCGCCTCGGCCTCGGGCCAGTTCCAATCCGTCAGGATCACCAGATCATAAAGCGGATCGGCACGGCGCAGTGCTTCGTGGCTATGGGGGTAGGGGGCGCGCACAAGGTGGTTGTAGTCAGGCTGCCCGCTCGCGTCGGACCACAGATCGCCGGGCAGGATAGGTTGTGCCCAAGCGCTCGGCGCCGTCATGCGGTCGGGACGAAAGAGCATCCCCACCAAGCGGTGCGCCCCCCGCGGCGTGGCGCCATCACCTTCGCGCTTGTTGTTCGTCAGGCCGCCTTTGCCGATGCTGCAAGCGTAGCGCCGCCCTTGGAAACGCAACCCGGTAGGGGTCAGGACCATGTCGTTCGGGGTCACAGCAGATGCCCGGATTTCGCCGCTTTGGTCGCAAGATAGGCGCTGTTGTGGCGGTTCTCCCCGACGGCCAGCGGCACGCGTTCGACGACGCTGATGCCGCTTTGCTCCATCATGCCGACCTTGCGCGGGTTGTTGGTCAGCAGCCGCACGGCGGAAAAGCCCATGGAACGCAGGATGTCGGCTCCAAGCCGGAAGTCCCGCTCGTCATCCTCGAACCCCAGACGGTGGTTGGCCTCCACGGTATCAAAGCCCTGATCCTGCAGTGAATAGGCCCGCATTTTATTGGCCAGCCCGATGCCGCGCCCCTCTTGATTGAGGTAGAGCAACACGCCGTTGCCCTCGCCCCCCATCTGCGCAAGGGCAGCGCGCAACTGCGGGCCGCAATCGCATTTCAGGCTGCCCATCAGATCGCCGGTGAAACAGGCCGAGTGCAACCGGCAGAGCACCGGGGTGTTGCGGGCCGGGCGGCCGATTTCGATGGCGTAATGTTCCTCCCCGCCGTCCTCGGGGCGGAAAATATGTAGCCTGCCTGCTTCGGAGACTTCCATTGGCAGGCGGGCGTTAACCACCGGGTGCAAGGCGCTGCGGCGGGCCAGAATGGGGGCGGCGGCGGTGAGGTCGATCAGGGTCAGCCCGTATTGCCGCGCGAAGTCTGCACCCTGCGGCAGGTCGAGCACGAGGGCGGCGGGCAACATCCGCGCAGCCTTCACCAGATCCAGCGCGGCGCTATGCGCGGCGGTATCACCGCCCCGTGCCGTTTGCAGTGGGCCTTTCATCGGGGCGCGTAGGTCGTCCGCCGGGTCAGCGATGCTCTGTACCCATGCGGGTGTCGCGCCCGGCGGGAGCAGGACACGCGCAAGGCTGCCGTCATAGGCGCGGGCTTTCAAGGTCTCTGCCCGCCGCGCTGTGATCGCCAGCACCGGTGCGCCGCCTAGAGCCAGCACATCGGCAAGCCGCTGCGCGGTCAGCGTCTCCGCCGCCATCACCAGGGCCGCTTGGCCTTCGCCTGCAAGCACCACGGGCACGCCCATGCGCAGATCGGCCCGCGCACGCGCCAGTTGTTCGGTAATATCGGGGGCGAAACTCATGATCTGGTGCAACTCCGCAAAGGCTTCCCCGGTTATTTAAGATATTCAGCAAGGAATTGAAACATTTGCCGCTCTGGCGACACGAGGGCGTGAAAGCACTGTTGCATCCCTTGTCGGACGCCCCCTTGAGGCGCATGTTTGAAGCAACAGACGGAGGACCATATGGCCCAGCTAAAGAAAATTCTGCTTGTCGATGACGACGATGACCTGCGCGAAGCCCTGAGCGAACAGCTTATCATGACCGAAGATTTTGACGTCTTTGAAGCTGCCAACGGCACCGATGCGATGAGCCGCGCCAAAGAGGCGCTCTATGATCTGGTGATCTTGGACGTCGGCCTGCCTGACACCGATGGTCGCGAGCTTTGTCGCTTGATGCGCAAGCAGGGGGTCAAGAGCCCGATCCTGATGTTGACTGGCCATGACACGGATGCCGACACGATCCTTGGCCTTGATGCGGGTGCCAATGACTATGTGACCAAGCCGTTCAAGTTCCCCGTGCTGCTGGCGCGCATCCGTGCGCAATTGCGCCAGCATGAACAATCCGAAGACGCGGTGTTCCAGCTTGGGCCTTATACCTTCAAGCCAGCGATGAAGATGCTGATGACCGAAGATGATCAGAAGGTGCGGTTGACCGAGAAGGAAACCAACATTCTGAAATTCCTTTACCGGTCTAATGATGGCGTGGTGCCGCGTGACGTGCTGCTGCATGAGGTCTGGGGCTATAATGCCGGGGTTACGACCCATACGTTGGAGACCCATATCTACCGTCTGCGGCAGAAGATCGAGCCTGATCCCTCGAACGCCCGTTTATTGGTAACAGAATCCGGTGGTTATCGATTGATGGCCTAAATCCGGGAACCAATTCCAGCCGCCCGTGGTTGGAGTCCCTGAGAGGCGGGGTTTTCATGACCCGCTACTCGGTTTGAACCCGAAGATTGTACCCGGGAAATGGTACATACCTCCCTGTTGGACTGGCCGGGCCTCTGTGCCCGGCCGTTTTTTTGTCTGGGCCTTCGCGCCGGTTGTCGGTGCCACCATAGCCCGGAATCAAGCCGCAGGCGCCGGGCCATCGCCTGCCCGCCCGGACGGGTAGGCGATTTGGTGAGGCTAGGTGCGCTTTCGCTAACGCACATCAAAGCTGAAAAATAAAGTGGCACCATGCCCCGTCGCATCGCCAACCCGCGGGCAGGCGATGGCCCTCCCGCCAGATTTCCTCATGGCACCCCCAAGCCGCCCGCGTTATTGTGCCCGCCTACCCCCAGACCGGAGCCTGCCCCATGTCCTTTTCCCTCGCCACTTGGAACATCAACTCTGTCCGCCTGCGCGAGCCTTTGGTGCTGAAGCTGCTGGCCGAACACGGGCCAGATGTGCTCTGCCTGCAAGAATGCAAAAGCCCGGTCGACAAAATCCCGGTCGAGGCGTTCAAGGCGGCGGGCTATACCCATATGGTTGCGCGGGGGCAGAAGGGCTACAACGGCGTGGCGATCCTGTCCAAACTACCGCTGCTGGATGCGGGCGATCAGGATTTCGCGATGCTCGGCCATGCCCGCCATGTGGCGGCGAAGCTGGAAAACGGCACGACGATCCACAACTTCTATGTCCCCGCAGGCGGCGACAAACCCGACCGCGAGATCAACGAAAAGTTTGGCCAAAAGCTCGACTATCTGTCCGAGATGCGCGACTGGTTCCATGCCGAGAAGCCGGAGAAGTCGATCCTCGTCGGCGACCTCAACATTGCCCCCCGCGAAGATGACGTCTGGGACCACAAGAAACTCCTGAAGGTCGTCAGCCACACGCCTGTCGAAGTCGAAGCGCTTGGTGAAGTGCAAGACTCTGGCGCTTGGGTCGACATCACCCGGCAAGATGTGCCGGAGGGCAATCTCTATAGCTGGTGGTCCTACCGCGCCGCCGATTGGGACGCCGCCGACAAGGGCCGCAGGCTCGATCACATCTGGGCCACGTCCGACATCTCGCAGGCGGGCCACTCGAGCCATATCGTCCGCGATGCCCGCGGATGGGAGAAACCCAGCGATCACGCGCCAGTTTTTGCCAGTTTTGACCTTTGAATCACGCCGCTGCGCGTCCATATAAAGCCAAACGCGAATAGCGAGGATGATACGATGACCGACCTGAACCTGACCCCCGCCGCCCCGGCAGATGCCGATCTGATCAAGGACACGACCGAAGCGACCTTCATGGCCGATGTGGTCGAGGCCTCGCAGACCGTGCCGGTGATCGTTGATTTCTGGGCGCCTTGGTGCGGCCCCTGCAAAACGCTGGGCCCAATGCTCGAAGACGCTGTGCGTGCGGCTAAGGGCGCGGTGAAGATGGTCAAGGTCGATGTCGATCAGGCCCAAGCTATCGCGGGACAGTTGCAGATCCAATCGATCCCAACGGTCTATGCTTTCTACAAAGGCCAGCCGGTCGATGGGTTCCAAGGCGCGCTGCCGCAGTCCGAGATCAAGGCCTTTGTGGACCGCGTGGTGAAGGCCGGCGGTGGTGAGGCCCCCGGCGATACGCTGGCCGATGCGGTTGAAGCTGCCGAAGAAATGCTGACCGAGGGTGCCGCTGCGGATGCTGCTCAGACCTTTGCCGCGATCCTTGAAGAAGACCCGATGAACGCGCCGGCCTATGGTGGGATGGTGCGCGCCCATATCGCGATGGGTGAGCTAGATCAGGCCGAAGCCCTGCTGAACGGTGCGCCCATTGAAATTTCAAAAGCGCCGGAGCTGGAAGCGGCCCATGCGCAATTGCAACTGGCGCATCAGGCCGCTGATGCAGGACCGGTGGCGGAGCTGACCGAGAAGGTCGAGGCGAACCCCGACGACCATCAGGCGCGCTTTGATCTGGCCCAGGCGCTCTACGCCAATGGCGATGCAGAGACGGCTGTCGATCACCTGCTGGAACTGTTCCGCCGGGATCGCGAGTGGAACGACGGGGCCGCCAAGGCGCAGCTTTTCACCATTTTTGAAGCGCTTAAGCCGAATGATCCGGTGGTCTTGAACGGGCGTCGCAAACTCTCGTCAATGATATTTGCCTGACGGGGCGGGCGCACTACGTCCCTCACCATGATCAAGCCAGCCGAATTGCCTCAGACTATCGCGATCTTTCCGTTGGCAGGGGCGCTGCTGCTGCCCCGTTCGCGCCTGCCGCTGCATATCTTTGAGCCGCGCTATCTTCAGATGATCGAAGACGCGCTCAAGACCGACACCCGGCTGATCGGCATGGTGCAGCCCAATGAGGTCCCCGGACGAGAGGGGACAGGGCTGCACAGCATCGGCTGCGCCGGTCGCATCACCCAGTTTTCCGAGACTGAAGATGGCCGCTATATGGTGACGCTAGGCGGCGTCTCCCGGTTCCGCGTGGTGAACGAGATCGAGGGCTTCAGCCCCTACCGCCGCTGCGACGTGAACTGGTCTGGCTTTGACCGTGATCTGGGCAGTGATGAGGTCGATGGCAGCTTTGACCGCCCCCGCTTTCTTGACCTGCTTGGCCGCTATTTCGACACCAAGGGCTTGTCAGCAGATTGGGATACGTTGAAAGAAGCGGACGATGAGTTGCTGATCAACTCGCTGTCGATGATGCTGGAATTTGAGGCCGAGGACAAACAGGCGCTGCTCGAAGCGCCATCGCTTGAGACCCGGCGCGAGACATTGGTAACCTTGATCGAATTCGCCATGCGCGGCGGTCAGGAAGAAGGATTGATGCAATGACCGAGCCAGTAACAGTTCAGTTCGACCGTCGGATGTTAGAGGCGCTGATCTGCCCGCGCAGTCAGACGACACTGACTTATGATGCCGAAAAGCAGGAGCTGGTGTCGAAAGCCGCTGGTTTGGCCTATCCGATCCGCAATGGAATCCCGGTCATGCTGCCGGATGAGGCTCGCCGGATAGACCCTTAAATTAGAGCGGTTTGCCCTGCATCAAGCGCGGCAGCTCTCCCGTCAGACCTGCAGCCTCACGAATAA
The DNA here is from genome assembly GCF_900102535.1 of Sulfitobacter delicatus. Taxonomy (GTDB): domain Bacteria; phylum Pseudomonadota; class Alphaproteobacteria; order Rhodobacterales; family Rhodobacteraceae; genus Sulfitobacter; species Sulfitobacter delicatus. The sequence continues at coordinate 51,611 of NZ_FNBP01000010.1, forward strand.
AGCTACGGCGCAAGCCGGGTAGGGCGTTCACGGCAGCCATGCCCACGTCGCGGGCCAGCCGAACCAACGCGTTGTCATTCGAAAACAGCCGGTTGAAACTGTCGGTCGCCAGCGCGAGGCTCGCATTGTCGAACCTCCGCCATTCCTGGTAGCGCGCCAGCACGGCATCGTTGCCGGGGTCTTCGCCACGACGCACGGCGTCTGCAATAACCTCTGCCAAGGCGGCCACATCTCGCAGCCCCGCGTTCAGCCCTTGGCCCGCAATCGGATGCACCCCATGTGCGGCATCGCCGAGCAGCGCGACGCGCGGGGCGGTCATGGAATGGGCCAGCGACAAGCCAAGAGGGTAGCTGTAGCGCGCGCCGGTCAGGGAAATATCGCCCAAGAAGCTGCCAAAACGCGGGCGCAGGACTTCGAGGTATTCGGCGTCGGGCAGGGCGTTGATCGCCGCAGCATTAGCGGTGCTCTCGCTCCAGACAATCAGCGAACGATTGCCCGTCAGCGGCAGGATTGCCAGCGGGCCGGGGGGCATAAAGAACTGATGCGCGATACCGTGGTGCGGTTTTTCGTGGTTGACCACACAGACCAGCGCAGTCTGCGCATAGGACCACGAAATCCGCTTGATGCCAGCGCGTTCAGCCGTGCCGCTGCCGCGTCCGTCGGCGCCGACTGCCAAGCGCGCACGCAGTGTTTTGCCACCATCGAGCGTGAGGGTAATGCCGGTGGGCGCCACCGTTTGAGCCGTGACGCGTGTCTCGTTTAATACCGTAACCGCCGGATCGGCCTTTACCGCATCCAGCAAAGCGCGGCGCAGATGGCGGTCTTCGACCATGTGACCCATCGGACCTTCTTCGATCTCGGCATGGTCGAAATGCATAAACATAGGAGACGGGCCTTCGCCTGCCCGCCCGTCGGTCACCTTGATCTCGAGCATCGGCTGGGCGACATCCGCGATCTCGGGCCAGATGCCAATGCCTTCCATCAGCCGCACCGAGGTCAGCGCCAGCGCATAGGCGCGTCCGTCGAACGCGGCATCCTCAAACCTCTGCGCAGGCAGCGCATCAATCAAAGCCACCCGCAGCCCCGCGCGGGACAGGGCCAAGGCGAGAGCAGGGCCGTTCAGCCCGCCGCCGATGATCGCGATATCGTGGTCGAATTCCATGGTCCTAGATATGACCCGTCCGCAGGGATTGTCCATGCGCCGAACGGTCGCTAGGTTCGCGACAAACAGCGGCAAGGGGTACGACATGCGCGAATGGTTGGAAATGACGGCGGCGGACCTCGGACGCGGGATCGCGGCGGGGGACATCAACCCGGTGACGCTCTGCGATACATACCTCGATGCGATCGAGGCGCATCCGATGCGCGACCGTATCTATGCCCGCGTCACCCCCGACCGCGCCCGCGCCGAAGCGGCCGCGGCGGCGGAACGTGCCCGCGACGGACAGCGCCTGTCGCTGCTCGATGGGGTCCCGATTTCCTGGAAAGACCTTTTTGATACCGCAGGCACGGCCACCGAGGCCGGGACCAAACTGCTCGAAGGCCGGGTGCCAGAGCGTGACGCCGAAGTTTTGGCCAATGCGACCGCGATGGGGCTCGTTTGCTTGGGCAAGACCCATATGAGCGAATTGGCTTTCTCGGGCCTTGGTCATAACCCGAGCACCGCGACACCGCCTTGCATCAATGAGCCGGACAGCGTTTCGGGCGGCTCCTCCTCTGGTGCTGCCGCCTCGGTGGCCTTCGGACTGGCAGCGGCAGCCATCGGGTCTGACACCGGCGGCTCGGTGCGGATCCCGGCGGCGTGGAATGATCTGGTAGGCCTGAAAACGACAGCAGGGCGGGTGTCTCTTGCGGGGACGGTGCCACTGGCGGCGAAATTCGACACGGTCGGACCGCTCTGCCGTTCGGTGGAAGATGCAGCGCTGTTGCTCGCGCTGCTTGAGGGCGAGAAACCTGCCGATCTGCAGGAAAGCGAACTGGAGGGCTGCCACTTCGCGGTGTTGACCAACGTTGTGATGGACGACCTCACCGACGAGCCAAAAGCTGCTTTCGACGCAGCCGTAGAGCATTTAAAGGAGGCGGGGGCTACGGTGGACTACATCGAAGTGCCCGAAGTCGACGAGGCAATGCCGCTTAGCTCCTGCCTTTATACGACGGAGGCTTATGGCCTCTGGCGCGATGTGATCGACGCCAACCCTGATGCAATGTTCAACGAAATCCTCGAACGATTTCGGCTGGGTAAGGGGTTTTCCGGCCCCGACTACGTCGCCGCATGGGCCAAGCTGGAGCTGGCGCGGGCGGGATATGATCGGGCAGTCGCAGGTTACGACGCGGTGCTTGTGCCAACCGCGCCCATGCTGCCGCCGAACATCGAGCGGCTCAACAGCGATCATGACTACTACCTTGCCCAGAATCTCCTATCGCTCCGCAACACGCGAGTCGCGAATCTGATGGGCCTTTGCGCGCTTACCTTGCCGACCGGCACGCCATCTTGCGGGATTTCCCTGATGTCCGCCCCAAATGCCGAAGAGCATCTTTTGCGCCTTGGCGCAGCGGCTGAAGCGGTGCTGCGCGAGGCCTAAGAGGCCACGACCGAAAAGCCACAAGGGCCGCAATTCTCCGGGTTTTTCTGGACGGGGACGCTGCCCTTGGGTACCTTGGGGCAAACGGGGCGTTAATGATCCCGATCCGAGGCAGTTGTGATGATGTATTCCGAGCGGTTTTCGAACCTTCCGGCCCACGCGTGGCCGCGCCTTCGTGCATTGTTGGATGCGCATGAGGGCGGTGGTGTGCCGATTCACATGACCATTGGGGAGCCGAAACACGCCTTCCCTGCATGGGTCACGGACGAAATCACCAAACACGCCGCAGGTTTCAACAAATACCCCCCGAACGAGGGTTCGCCCGAGTTGCGCAGCGCCATTTCTGCTTGGATCGCACGGCGCTACGGGGTGGAGATGGATCCCGATACCGAGGTTATGGCGCTGAACGGCACCCGCGAGGGGCTTTATAACGCCGTCATGGCGCTTAGCCCCGCGCGTAAGAACGGCCAGCGTCCCGCGATCCTGATGCCGAACCCCTTTTACCAAGTCTATATGATCGGCGCGCTTTCCGGTGGGGCTGAGCCTGTCATGGTCCCGGCTACGGCGGAGACCGGTCATCTGCCGGATTATGCAAGCTTGCCTGAGGAAGTGCTGCAACGCACCACGGCGGCTTACCTCTGTTCTCCGGCCAATCCGCAGGGCGTTGTCGCTTCGCGGGACTATTGGGCCGATTTGATTGCTTTGGCCGAGAAGTATGATTTCCTGATCTTCGCGGATGAATGCTATTCCGAGATCTACCGCGACGCGCCGCCAATTGGCGCGCTACAGGTCGCCAAGGAATTGGGCACCGACCGCAACCGCGTGGTAACCTTTCACTCGCTATCCAAACGCTCAAACCTGCCGGGCCTGCGTTCAGGCTTTGTCGCCAGTGGGCCGGAGACAATGCGCGAGATCAAACAGCTGCGCAACTACGCCGGTGCACCGTTGCCGCTTCCCCTGCAGCAAGCCGCCGCCGCCGTGTGGAACGACGAAAAGCACGTGGAAGAGAACCGTGCGCTCTACCAAGAGAAATACGCCATTGCCGACCGTATCTTTGGCAATGTGCCCGGCTACGAGAGCCCCGAGGCGGGGTTCTTTCTGTGGTTGCCGGTTGAGGATGACGAGGCCGCGGCGCTGAAACTCTGGCGTGAGACTGGCGTGCGGGTGCTGCCCGGCAGCTACCTGTCTCAAAACGTGGCGGGGGAAAACCCCGGCAAGAATTACATTCGGGTCGCCTTGGTGGCCCCAAAAGACGAAACGACGCGCGGGTTGGAAGCGATCCGCGACTGTCTGTATTCGGAATAAGCGAGGGACGACATGGCATATCAGACACGGGGACGCGATCCATTGCTAGACAGCAACATGGCCGAGGCAATCGAAAAGCGCGGTCGTGAACTGCTGGGGCTGGCACTGATTATGCTGGGCATCATGGCCGCCATGATGATCGGCAGCTATACGCCCGACGATCCCAACTGGATGGTCTCGACCGATGCGCCGGTGCAGAACTGGATGGGCCGGATCGGCGCGTCCATCGCAGCACCGCTGTTCATGATTGTCGGCTGGGGCTCCTGGGGCATTGCTATTGTCCTGCTGCTTTGGGGCGGGCGTTTCGCGCTGCATCAGGGTGAGGACCGTGCCATTGGGCGTCTGATCTTTGCTCCTATCGCGGTGGCCCTCGGTGCGATCTACGCCGCCACACTGGCCCCCGGTCAGGATTGGCTGCTGACCCATAGCTTTGGTCTTGGTGGTCTCTTCGGCGATACCGTTATGGGCGCGCTGCTGACCATTCTGCCGATTGGCTCAACCCTTACTGTTAAGTTGATGTCCCTGCTGATGGGCGTTGCGATTGTGGCACTTGGCGCTTTCGTTCTTGGCTTCACCAAAGCCGAGCTGCTCCGCATCCTGCGTTTCATGCTGGTAGGTCTGATCATGGCCTATGCCGGTCTGATGAACCTGCTGGGCCGTGGGGCAAGCGGTGCCGTTATGGCAGCACAGAACCTCTCGGCCCGCCACGCTGATCGTCGCGAGCGCCGCCGGCTTGAGGCTGAAGAGGCCGAGACATGGGCCGCACAGGCAGATGACGACTATTACGCGCAGGCGCCAATGCCTGAGCCGGAAGTGGAACAGCGCAGTGGTCTTCTGGGCCGTATGCCCGGTCTGATCAAACGTCCCGAAGCCGAGGCGATGCCCGAGCCGGAACTGATCGAGACCTACAGCGATGCGATTGTCGACGAAACCCCGGGCGAAGAGCGCATCAAGAGCAAGATCGCGGATGTTATCAAAAACCGCGTCCGCACTGCCAATGCAGTGCATACCCCCACCACCGCGCCGCTGACCAAAGGGCGGGGCAGGGGGCCTGATCCCCTGTTGCTGAACACCAGCCAGCCTGCCGCTCTGCGTCCCGAGCCGCCGCTGACCGCTGGCCCGGCCACGCTGCGTCCGGAGCCGCTTTTGCGTGCACCGCAGGCACAGGCGGAGCCGGTACAGGAAGAAATACCCCAAGAGCCGATGATGCAGGGCTACGAAGATACCGTTGCTTCTGAAACGCTGCCCCTGCAAGAAGCGCCCGCGCCTGAGGCGATGAAGATTCCCGTCGCCGAGCCGCGCAAGGTCGTGCAGCAGCCGACACGCAAAGTCGTTCAGCCGTCCAAGCAAGCCCAGGTAGAAGCGCAGCCCGCGCTGACCTTTGAGGACACGCATCCCGGCTTTGAACTGCCGCCGCTGAGCTTGCTCGAAAGCCCCGAAAGCGTGCAGCGCCTCCATCTGAGCGATGAAGCGCTGGAAGAAAACGCCCGCATGCTGGAAACGGTGCTGGATGATTATGGCGTCAAAGGCGAGATCGTCGCCGTGCGCCCCGGCCCGGTTGTCACCATGTATGAGCTTGAGCCGGCGCCGGGTCTCAAAGCCAGCCGCGTCATCGGTTTGGCGGACGATATCGCACGTTCGATGGCCGCGCTGTCGGCGCGTGTCTCCACCGTACCGGGCCGCTCGGTGATCGGCATCGAACTGCCGAACGAGAACCGCGAGAAGGTGATCCTGCGCGAAATCCTGTCGAGCCGTGATTTCGGCGACGGCAACCAGCGCCTGCCGCTGGCGCTTGGCAAGGACATCGGCGGCGATCCGGTTGTCGCCAACCTCGCCAAGATGCCCCACCTGCTCATCGCGGGTACGACAGGTTCGGGTAAATCCGTGGCCATCAACACGATGATCCTGTCGCTGCTGTACAAGCTGACACCGCAGGAATGCCGGATGATCATGATCGACCCCAAGATGCTGGAACTGTCGGTCTATGACGGCATCCCGCATCTGCTGTCCCCGGTTGTGACCGACCCGAAAAAGGCCGTGGTCGCGCTGAAATGGACCGTGGGCGAGATGGAAGAGCGCTATCGCAAGATGTCCAAGATGGGCGTGCGCAACATTGAAGGCTACAACGGTCGTGTCCGTGAGGCATTGGCCAAGGGCGAAATGTTCTCGCGCACCGTTCAGACCGGCTTTGACGACGACACCGGCGAGCCGATCTTTGAGACCGAGGAAACAACACCCGAGGCGCTGCCCTATATCGTCGTCATCGTCGACGAGATGGCCGACCTGATGATGGTGGCGGGCAAAGAGATCGAAGCCTGCATCCAGCGTCTGGCGCAGATGGCGCGGGCATCGGGTATCCACCTGATTATGGCCACACAGCGTCCCTCCGTGGACGTCATCACCGGCACGATCAAGGCGAACTTCCCGACGCGGATTTCTTTCCAAGTGACCTCGAAAATCGACAGCCGCACGATCTTGGGCGAAATGGGCGCCGAGCAACTCTTGGGCATGGGCGACATGCTTTATATGGCCGGCGGGGCCAAGATCACCCGCTGCCACGGTCCTTTCGTCAGCGACGAAGAGGTCGAAGAGATCGTCAACCACCTCAAGCAGTTCGGCGAGCCGGACTATGTCGGTGGCGTCGTCGAGGGGCCGTCCGAGGACAAGGAAAGCAACATCGACGCGGTGCTGGGCCTTGGTGGCAATACCGACGGCGAAGACGCGCTTTATGACACCGCCGTTCAGGTGGTCATCAAAGACCGCAAATGCTCCACCTCCTACATCCAGCGCAAACTGGCGATCGGCTATAACAAGGCTGCACGTCTGGTCGAGCAGATGGAGGACGAGGGGCTTGTGTCTCCCGCCAACCACGTCGGCAAACGCGAAATTCTGGTGCCGGAACAGAGCTAGGCTTACCTCCTCCACCCTCTGTTTCAGAGCATACCAAAACACCGTTGGGCCCTTGTCCCGGCGGTGTTTTTTTATGATGACGCAGGCGCGCTAGCAAAAAACCGCCCCCTGATATCGAATATCAGAGGACACCGCCCTATGTCTTTGCATGAGGCAAACAAGGACCAACACCATGCGTAAACTTACTTCTGCGATTCTGGCCATTGGTTTGGCGGTTACCACCCCATTCGCGGCCGCGGCGCAGCAATTGTCGCTGAACGAGATCTCCGGCTACCTGAACACGCTTCGGACGGCCAAAGGTGATTTTACCCAGATCAATGACGACGGGTCGATCAGCACCGGCACGATCTACATCAAACGGCCTGGCAAGGTGCGTTTCGAGTATAATGCGCCGGATTCCGGGCTGGTGGTCGCCGGGGCGAACACAGTTGTGATCTATGACAAGAAATCCAACCAACCGGCAGAGACTTACCCGCTGTCGCGCACGCCGCTGTCAATCATCCTCGCGGATAACGTCAATCTGGGGCGCGCTAAGATGGTGACGGGCCATAGCTATGACGGCACCGCCACCACGGTAACTGCTCAGGACCCCGCCAATCCCCAGTATGGCAACATCCAGATGAAGTTCACCGGCAATCCGGTGCAACTGCGTCAGTGGATCATTAACGATGGCAACGGCAGCGCCACGACCGTCGTTCTGGGCGACATGCAGGTTGGGGGCAATATTCCTAACAGCCTGTTCGATACAGCGGCACCCCGTAACAACCGCTAAGGTCTTGGCTGCACGCTAAAGATGCTGAGGCTATTAGATTAGACAAAGAAAAGGGGCGCCAGATAAACTGGCGCCCCTTTTTCGTGACCAATAATAGCGAGTGTCGCCTACCAACGGCTCAAGCGGCACCCGGCGATCTGGCGTTCATAAACCTTCGCACGCGCATCGACCTTGCCAGCGACCCCAACCAACCAAGCCTTGCTGTTATAGCTCTGTCGGGCAAAGCCGGTATGGCCTTCATGATAGGCCAGATACTGGTTGCGTGCGTCATGAAGCGAAATGCCGTTCCGGTCGCGGGTCTGGTTCATATACCAGCCCATGAAATCACTGGCGTCGCGAATCTCGTCCCGCTTTGCACGGCGGCGGCCTTCGGAATTGACATATTCATCCCAAGTCGCGTCCAACGCCTGCGAGTAGCCAAAGGCGCTCGACTGACGGCCCATGGGAATCACGCCCAACACATATTTGAACGGGGTCCGCGCATCGGCGACGAACTTGCTTTCCTGATGGATGGTGGCCATCTGCACATGAATGGGCACACCCCATTTGCGCTCGGTCGCCCGGAAGGCGCGTAGATATTCGGGGCGCTCTTTCAGAATCGTGCAGGCGTTATCCAAATCCCGCGGGGCCGATTGCTGGCCTCCGCCGCAGGATGCCACCAGCAGCACGATTATCATTGCGCGAAGATGCTTGCTCATCTGCCTCTCGCCTCTCGTCGTTTTATTGTGACGTGTTTTGCTGACAGTTTAACTGATTCCGACCCTCTATCACATCACTAATTTAACGCATCTCGCCGAACCTTCGGCGCGAATACGCCTGTTTTGCGGGGCTTCATGGGCGAGTCCACGCCAGTGCCTCATTGCTGTGCTTGCTTCGTTTCTAAGAAGTTAACTGTCGGCGCAGCGTTCACAGTCTGTTTCCCTCCGCTCAAGGGCTGTGATTGGACAAAAGACCCTTGAACCGACTACTAACGAGGGGTAGGGGCTGCAATGTTATGATACGTACGCGCGCAAAATATCACCTCGGTCAGGTCGTCCGGCACAAGAAGCATCCTTTTCGGGGAGTGATCTTTGACGTCGATCCGGAATTCGCCAACACTGAGGAATGGTACGAGTCGATCCCCGAGGAAAACCGCCCCGTGAAGGATCAGCCGTTCTATCATCTGCTCGCCGAAAACGATCAGAGCTACTACGTGGCCTATGTCTCCGAGCAGAACCTCGTGGCCGACTATTCGGGCGAGCCGGTGGACCACCCCGACATCCCCGATCTTTTCGGCCCTTTCACTGACGGCGCCTATCCGCTGCATTTCCAGCTGAACTAGACGCTGCCGGGAATTCCCCTTCGGTCAATAGCCCAAAGCACAGCCGTCCTTGCGCGGATCACTGGCGCCTTCCAGCACGCCATCCTCGCGAATGCGGATCGCCTGCGCGCCGCCGATGGCCGTGTCTGGCTCTTCAACCTTATGGCCAAGATCGCGCAGTTGCTGCCGCACGGCGTCACCGAACCCCCGCTCGACCTTCATCACCTGCCCATCAGCAAAAGCACGGGGCGCATCGATGGCGCTTTGCACATCCATGCCGAAATCCCGCAAATTCGAAGCAAAGCGCGCATGGCCGCAGGGCTGATACGCGCCTCCCATTACGCCAAAGGGCATCGTCACTTTGCCGTTTTCACGGATCATGCCGGGAATGATCGTATGCATCGGACGCTTGCCGCCCTTCAGCTCGTTGGGGTGGCCCTCCTCCAGTGTGAAGCCCGCGCCCCGGTTTTGCAGCAGGATGCCGAACTTGTCTGATGCAATGCCAGAGCCGAAACCGTGGAAGATGGAATAGATCAGCGAGACCGACATGCCGTCGCCGTCCACCACAGTGATATAGACGGTGTCCTTATGCACCGCTTCGCTGATCGGCCCAGCGGCTGGCATGGCGCGCTTGGGGTCAATCAGTGCAGCCAGATCGCGGGCGGTCTCGGGTGCCAGCATATGGGCAAGCCGTGTGGTGTGGTCCGGGTCCGCCAGAAAACGGTTGCGCGCGTCATAGGCGAGCTTGGTGCCTTCAGCCTCGATATGCAGCCGCTCCGCTCCGAGCGGGTCCATCGCGGCGATATCGAAATGATCGAGGATATTGAGCAACAAAAGCGCTGTCGCCCCCTGACCATTGGGGGGATGCTCCACGATCTCAAGCCCCTTGTAGCTCCCGGCGACGGGGGTCGTTTCTTCGCTATGGGCTGATGCGAAATCCTCCGCATTATGGCTGCCCCCTGCGGCCCGCAGCGTTGAGATCATGTCTTCAGCGATCTCACCGGTATAGAAGGCGTCACGCCCCTGTTTGGCGACCCGGCGCAGCACCTCGGCCTGTCCCGGCGCGCGGAAGATGTCACCCACCGCGGGGGTCTTGCCGTTCAATAGGTAGTGGTCCCGCGCACGCCCTTGCAACGTACCGCCGTCTTTCGCCCAGTCATCAGCCACGCGCGGTGCGACCGGAACGCCCTCTTCGGCATAATAGATCGCCGGGGCCAAAAGCGCATCAAGCCCGAGCTTGCCGTGGCTCTCAGACAGGCGGCAGAACGCATCAATTGCGGTCGGAATGGTCACCGCATCCGGCGAGCGTAGGGGGACCGAGGCCTCTCCCCGCTCGCGAAGTGTGGCAGCATCCAGCCCGGCAGGCGCTCGGCCAGATCCGTTAAAAGCATAGACCTCCTCACTACCAGCGGGGGAATGCAGGACAAAACAATCGCCACCAATTCCTGTCATCTGCGGCTCGCAAATGCCCAGCAACACCGCCCCTGCAGTCGCCGCATCCATGGCATTGCCGCCGCGTGCGAGGATATCGACAGCGCAGCGCGCGGCCAGCGGATGCGAGGTGGCGCACATGCCGTTGGTGGCCAGAACGGGCGAACGCCCGGGGAAGTGAAAATCGCGCATCTGCAGTCCTTCGCTATGGTCGTTTGAGGCGACCCTAGACCGTCTTATCAGGTCTGCCAATGCGAAGGGGGGAAGGGGAAGTTCCTCGGCACCGCGTACTGGGTGGGGGCTATTAAACGCGGCGCCGAGGGAAGCCATATGCAGCTACAGGTTCGCTTATGCTGTCCAACAAAGGCGCAAATGTGATCATGGCAGGGCTGTTTTGGGGAAATCCGTGGGGCGGCCCTGGGCTTACGAATGCAGTGCCACAGCAAGGCGCAGATCAAGATGGTTTTCGCAGCCCACGCGCCGATAGGAGAGGTCTTTGGCGAGGTCGCGGATCAGGAACCAGCCGAAACCACCCTCTGGCAAGTCATCGACGTCAGTCTCGACCACCTGCGCCAGCCCTAATGGTGCCTGCCCGCCGGGCATCGCCAACCCCGCATCGCGCACATGCAGGTGCAGCCCCTCGCACGCATGTCGGCAGGCAACATGGATCGGACCGGGATTATTCGGATCAGGATAGGCATGTTCGACGATATTGTTCAGCACCTCAGCCAGCACCAGTTCAACAGTGCTCTTCTCCTCAGGCTCAAGGGCCAAGGGGCGCAGCCCATCAAGCACACGCGCCAGAGCTTCCCGCGCCGCCATATCGCTGCTTTCGATAGAAAATTCAAAAGGTGTTAGTGCGGGCTGCGAAGCAGAGGGCCGCATAACATCAAGCCCGATGCGCGGTCAGGGCCGCGTCCAGCGTGCCGAAAACGCTAAAGACCGAATCCATCCGCGTTAGTTTAAACACTTTCTCAACTGCCGGGGTCAGCCCGGCCAGCACCAGCGCGCGCTGCGGGGTGAGGTGCTTCATCGTCGCGACAATGGCGCCCAGCCCGCTGGAATCGATGAAGTCCACCCGGTGAAGGTCGAGGATCACCACCCCCGGCGCATCTGCCGTGGTCTGGCGCATCGCCTCCTTGAACTCCAGCGCTGCGGCGGCATCGATCCGTTCGTGCAACACGCTGACCACGCAAAAGCGGTCTTCTGTTTTCGCGGAAACTTCCATAGACAGACCTCAAGACTTCAATGTTCCAGACGTGATTAACCGCAAATCCTTACCAAGAGGTATGCGGGACAGCTTAGGGAGACGATGATGCGCAATGTCGTGATAACCGGTGCCGCAAGAACCCCGATGGGTGGTTTTCAAGGAGCTTTCGGCAGTCTTACCGCCGCCGAACTGGGCGGCAGCGCCATCAAAGCCGCGTTGAACGGCTTGGAGCCCTCAAAGGTGCAAGAACTGCTGATGGGCTGTGTCCTGCCCGCAGGCCAAGGCCAAGCGCCCGCCCGTCAGGCCGGGTTCAAGGCCGGTCTGGGCGAGGACGTCCCCGCCACGACGCTCAACAAAATGTGCGGCTCGGGCATGAAAGCGGCGATGATGGCCTTTGACCAGATCGCCCTCGGCCAGACCGACGTAATGGTCGCGGGCGGCATGGAAAGCATGACCAACGCGCCCTATGTCCTGCCCAAAATGCGCGGCGGCGCGCGGCTCGGGCATGGTCAGGTGATCGACCATATGTTCCTCGACGGTCTGGAAGACGCCTATGACAAAGGCCGCCTTATGGGCACCTTTGCCGAGGACTGCGCCGAGCGTTTCCAATTCACTCGCGAGACGCAGGACGACTACGCGCTGGCCTCGCTCTCGCGTGCGATTGAAGCTCAGGAAAGCGGTGCTTTCGCCGATGAGATCGCCCCGATCGAAGTGACCTCCCGCAAGGGCAGCACAAAAGTCAGTTCCGACGAACAACCCGCCAGCGCCCGGCCTGAGAAAATCCCGCAGCTCAAACCCGCCTTCCGCGATGGCGGCACCGTCACAGCGGCCAACTCCTCATCCATCTCTGACGGCGCCGCAGCATTGGTGCTGTCGGATGAAGACACGGCCAAGGCCAACGTCCAGACCATCCGCGCCCGCATCGTCGGCCACGCCAGTCACGCCCAAGCCCCCGGCCTGTTCACCACCGCACCCGTGCCCGCCGCGCAAAAGCTGCTGGAGCGGATCGGCTGGAAGAAGGAGGACGTGGACCTCTGGGAAGTCAACGAAGCCTTTGCCGTCGTTCCGCTGGCCTTCATGCATGAAATGGGCCTGTCCCATGACATTGTAAACGTAAACGGCGGCGCCTGCGCGCTTGGCCACCCCATCGGCGCCTCAGGCGCACGGATCATGGTGACCCTGCTGAACGCGCTCGAAAAACGCGGGCTGAAACGCGGCGTGGCCGCCATCTGCATCGGCGGCGGCGAAGGCACCGCCATCGCGATTGAGCGCCCCTAAACTCTTTTTGGCCCCAAATACCTTTCGGGGGGTCCGGGGGGCAGACAGCCCCCCGACCACGCCCGCAACATGAGACCCCCATGACCGTTGACTACCAAACACTCGCCAAAACCATCGCCGCCCTGACCGAAGGCGAAGACGACGCCGTTGCCCTTATGGCAACCGTCGCCTGCGAAGTGCATCACGCAGACGACCGTTTCGACTGGACCGGTTTCTACCGCGTCACCGCGCCCGAATTGCTCAAGATCGGCCCCTACCAAGGCGGCCATGGCTGTCTGGTGATCCCCTTTTCCCGCGGCGTCTGTGGCGCGGCGGCGCGTACGGGTGAGGTGCAACTGGTCGCGGACGTCGATGCCTTCCCCGGCCATATCGCCTGCGCATCCTCGACACGGTCGGAACTGGTTCTGCCGGTCTGGAACGGCGCGGGGCGGCTCTTGGGCGTGTTTGACATCGACAGCAACCAGCCCGACGCCTTTACCCAGACGGACGCCGATGCGCTCAGCGCGATCTTGAAAGACAGTTTTGCTGCCGTCCCATGAGTTTTGAGGCTTGGCTCGTCTTTGCGTTGTTTTGGCTGGTCTTCGTGACCACGCCGGGACCGAATGCCGTCAATTGCATCTCAAACGGCATGACCTTGGGCTTCCGCCGCGCCTTGCCGGGTGTTTTGGCAATCCTCACGCAAGCGACGCTGTTTCTTTTGCTGTCAGCGCTTGGCATTACCGCGCTGATCGCGGCCTCTCCCACCGGGTTTTTCGTGGCCAAGCTCATCGGCGCGGGTTTTTTGATTTACCTCGGCATCCGGGGGTGGCTGCTCGCCCGCAGGCCGCCGGTAGTGCAAGACCGCCCGGCAACGTCCATCTTCCTGCGCGCCTTTGCCATTGCGACCATCAATCCGAAATCCGTGGCGGGCTACCTCGCTGCGTTTTCGCAGTTCGTCCAACCCGATGTGCCGATCTGGAGCCAAATGACCGTCATCATGCCCACGGCACTGTTTTTGACAGCCTGTAGCTACACCGGTTTCACTGCCCTCGGCGCAGGCATTGGCCGCGCGGCCTTGGGTGCTGTCTTCAATGTCTGGTTTCGCCGGGTCATGGCGGTTTGCTTTGTGATTTACGGCCTGCTCTTGGGTTTCAGTTCCACGCCTGCGGCCCGCGGTTGACTTGAACCGGCGCGCCACTTCTGCAAAGGGAGCGCATGGATAGCGCATATACCCCGCCGCAGGACCCGCTGGTGATCTTGCATGAAGATGCCGAAGTTCTGCTTGTCGACAAACCCTCTGGCCTGCTGAGCGTGCCGGGCAAGGGCGAGCATTTGGCCGATTGCCTGCTGGCGCGGGTGCAGGCGGTGTTTCCTGAGGCGCTGCTGGTGCACCGGCTGGACCGGGACACCTCGGGCGTGATGATTTTTGCCATGACACCCTATGCGCAGCGCCACCTTGGCCTGCAATTCGAGAAACGCATGACCCGGAAAACCTATGTCGCCCGCGTTTGGGGCAAGCCTGCGGAGAAGAGCGGCACCGTTGATCTGCCGTTGATTGTTGATTGGCCAAACCGTCCATTGCAGATGGTCTGCCATGAGACCGGCAAGCCCGCGCAGACCGATTGGAAGTTGATCAAAAGCGATGGTGAAACCTCGCGGGTGCGGCTATTCCCCAAGACCGGCCGGAGCCATCAGCTGCGGGTGCATATGCTGGCGCTCGGCCATCCGATTTTGGGCGACCCCTTCTACGCCACTGGCCCCGCGCGCGATTTCCCGCGCTTGATGCTGCATTCCGAGGAACTGCGCTTTAACCACCCGCAGGGCGGTAAGTCGGTCAAGGTGCGGGCCAAAGCCCCCTTTTAAACCGCGATCCAGTCTTCGGGCAGGATATCCGGGTTGTGCTGATCGGCGTTCAGAACCCAACGCGTAGGGGCCACGACCCGTTTGCCGGGGGTGGTGTTGAGCCATGCCGACCACCAGCTAAAGGTCGAATTGGCAATGATGTTGTGCTGACACAGCGACATCAGGCGCATGTCTTCATGGGCCGTATCGGGACCGTTCAGGTCGACGATGACCTTTTCAAACGGCACCTCCAGATTGTCCCGCGCCCAATTGGGATCGTCAGAGAACACAAAGACCGTGGGGGGCTGGCCTAACCCGTCTGCCACCGCAGCCAAGGCCCTGTCGTAATAGGCCTGATCGCATGCCGCCGTCGCCCCGAGCGCCACGTAGTCACCCCGGCGCACATGCAGCGCGACCGATGGGACTGATGCGATACGCGCCGCCATCTCGGCATTGGCGGGCGACATCGGGGGCACCACGGTAAAGACCTCATGCAGATGGTCGCGGATGTTTTCGAAATAGCGCTGGCTCTGCCAGTAGCCGTGCAAGTAAATCTCGTCGCCCCATGTCTCAAAGGCCGGGTTGTAGCCCAGCCCCTTCTCGCGCCGGAACTTTGGTCTGCGCCCCAGCAGACGCCAAGCAGCATAGGCGAGCGGGCGGGCGTCTTGCCCCGGCGGCATCCGTTCAGGTTTCGCAACCGGCAGATCAAAAATATCGGTTAGCCGCCCTTCGCCCTTCGCATCCGCCCGGCGCCAATCGAGCGCCAGCGGCACACCCACTCGACGCGCCAGCGCCGCTCCGGCAGCGTATTGGAACATCTGGTTGCCCAGTCTGCCGTGCAGGCGGGAATAGATCATCTGAACGGGCCTTTGCCTTGCTGTGCTTGCGCCGGAATAAAACCCTAGCTGCCGCCTATGTAAAGGAACGGCGGACTTATTCGGCGCGCTTTCCCGCGCCGGTGGCGAAAGGGGGATGAAACGGGGCGAGGGAGATATTACGTCTAATGCATCGTTCACAGAATAACCCGGAGGATACCATGGGCTTGCGCATTAACGACACCATTCCCGATCTCACCGTCGAAACCGATCAGGGCAGCTTTTCGCTGCATGAGTTTGTCGGTGACAATTGGGCGATCCTGTTTTCCCATCCAAAGGATTTTACCCCGGTCTGCACCACCGAATTTGGCGCCGTCGCCCGCCTGTCGGACGAATGGGAAAAGCGTGGCACCAAGGTGATTGGCGTCAGCGTTGATGGCGTTGAAGAGCATAAGAAATGGAAGGGTGATATCGAGAAAGTCGCGGGCACCAAGGCCGGTTTCCCGATCATCGCGGATGGCGGTCTGGAAGTCTCCAAGGCTTTCGACATGCTGCCCGCCGAGGCCTATATGCCCGATGGCCGCACGCCAAATGACAGCGCCACGGTGCGTTCGGTGTTTATCATCGGACCGGACAAGCAGCTTAAGCTCAGCATGACCTATCCAATGAATGTGGGCCGTAACTTTGCTGAGGTGCTGCGTGCTTTGGACGGGTTGCAGACCGCGGCGAAAAACGGCGTGGCGACTCCGGCTGATTGGCAGGTGGGCGAAGATGTGATCATTCCGCCGACCGTATCGGACGAAGACGCGAAGGCCAAGTTTGGTGACTTTGACGCGGTCCTACCCTATCTGCGCAAGACCAAGCTGAAGGCGTAATTCGACCTCTCGGTCTTGACAGGGCCGCCTGAGTGGGTGGCCCTGTCAAAGGTTCTGACCAAGCTTCAGTGCAGCACCACCCGAGTGCCATTGGGCACCCGCTTGGCCAGATCGACAACATGCGCGTTTAGCATTCGCACACAGCCGTTAGAGATGGCCTGACCAATGCCGCGGGGGTCGGGTGTGCCATGGATGCGCAGCAGTGTGTCCCGGCTCCCCCTGTAGAGATAGAGCGCATGTGCGCCCAGCGGATTGCCCGGACCGCCCGGCATCCCTGCGGCATGTTTTGCATAAAGATGGGGCTCGCGGCGGATCATGTTCTTTGTCGGCGTCCAGCGCGGCCACGCAGCTTGGCGTCCCACTCGAAACACGCCGGCGGCATAGCGATCAGCGGCTCCGATGCCCACCGGATAGCGGATCGCACGGCCATCGGGTAGGGTCCAATAAAGAGCGAATTGGCCGGGGTCGACATGGATTTCATGCGGCGCGAAACCACCGCGGGTTTTGACGATACGTGCCTGATGTTTCGCCGGAGTGGCCGCGGCGAATGCAGGGCCGGTGAACAGCACGGCTGCTCCGGTGCTGAGTATGGCTCTACGGTTCATCAGGGTCATGGCGTCCTCGGTCTAAATAAATTGCGTATTTATGCGAGAAACATAGGGCCAGCGGGCTGATGGACAAAGCTGAATGTTGAACGGCTCGCCAGCGGTTCGGAGGCGGGCCTGCGCTGGCGGGGGCCATATCGATAAAAAAGGCCCCCGCGCCGAAGCGCAGGGGCCTTTCCTTTCAAAGGTAGGGCAGGGCGTTAGCCTTCTGCCGCTTCCTCTTTCTTGATCTCTTCGCCAGTTTCCTGATCGACAACTTTCATCGACAGGCGCACCTTGCCGCGATCGTCAAAGCCCAAGAGCTTCACTTTCACTTCCTGACCTTCCTTCAGAACATCCGAAGGGTGGTTCAGGCGGCGGTTTTCGATCTGGGATACGTGCACCAGCCCGTCGCGCTTGCCAAAGAAGTTCACGAAGGCGCCGAAATCGACGATCTTGACCACGGTGCCGGTATAGACGGCGCCTTCTTCGGGCTCTGCCACGATCGAATAGATCATGTCATAGGCCTTTTTGATGGCCTCGCCGTTCGGGCTTGCGATCTTGATGATGCCTTCGTCGTTGATGTCGACCTTGGCGCCGGAGACTTCGACGATCTCGCGGATCACCTTGCCGCCGGAACCGATCACTTCACGGATCTTGTCGGTGGGGATCTGCATGGTCTCGATGCGCGGGGCGTGCACGGAGAAGTCAGCCGCACCCGAGATCGCTTTGTTCATCTCGCCAAGGATATGGATCCGGCCTTCTTTGGCCTGAGCCAAGGCTTTTTCCATGATCTCGGGCGTGATGCCGGCGACCTTGATGTCCATCTGCAAGGACGTGATCCCCGCTTCGGTACCGGCCACTTTGAAGTCCATGTCGCCGAGGTGGTCTTCGTCACCCAGGATGTCCGACAGGATCGCGTAGGAGCCGTCGTCTTCGAGGATCAGACCCATTGCCACACCGGCCACAGCCGATTTCAGCGGCACGCCTGCGTCCATCATGGACAGCGAGCCACCGCAGACCGATGCCATCGACGAAGAGCCATTGGATTCGGTGATCTCGGACACGAGACGGATGGTGTAGGGGAAGTCTGTCGCCGCAGGCAGAACCGCCTGCAGGGCACGCCAAGCGAGCTTACCGTGGCCGACTTCACGACGGCCGGGAGGGCCCACGCGACCAACTTCACCAACCGAGTAGGGAGGGAAGTTGTAGTGCAGCAGGAAGTTCGATTTGAAGTTGCCGTGCAACGCGTCGATGAACTGCTCATCGTCGCCGGTGCCCAGCGTGGTCACAACGAGACCTTGGGTTTCACCACGGGTGAAGAGCGCCGAGCCGTGGGTCCGCGGCAGGATGCCGGTTTCCGCCACGATGTCGCGGATTTCGTCGGTGCGACGACCGTCGATACGCTTGCCGGTTTTCACCACGTCACCGCGCAGGATGCTGGCCTCAAGGCCTTTCATCGCGGAACCGAGGTTCTTGTCCTCAAGCTGCTCTTCGCTGAGCTTGCCTTTGATCGTCTCGCGGGCAGCGGCAACGGCGGCGGTGCGCTCTTGCTTGTCGGCGATGGCAAAGGCTGCGCGCATTTCGTCTTCACCAGCGGCTTTGACGGCAGCCGACAGGTCCGAGTAATCGTCGGGCTGGAAGTCGAAAGGCTCTTTCGCAGCGTCTTCGGCCAGATCGATGATCAGGTCGATGACCGGCTGGATCTGCTCGTGGGCGAACTTAACGGCACCCAGCATTTCCTCTTCCGACAGCTCATAGGCTTCGGATTCGACCATCATCACGGCGTCTTTGGTGCCGGCGACAACCAGATCGAGGCGCTGCTCGGGGTTCAGGCGCAGGTCCTGCATGTCGTCGATCGTTGGGTTCAGGATGTAGTCGCCATCCTCATAGCCCACGCGGCAGCCAGCAATCGGGCCACGGAACGGCGCGCCGGAGATGGTCAGTGCGGCGGAAGCGGCGATCATGGCGACCATGTCGGGGTCGTTGACCAGATCGTGGCTCAGCACGGTACACATCACCAGAACTTCGTTTTTGAAGCCGGGGACAAAGAGCGGGCGGATCGGACGGTCGATCAGACGCGCGGTCAGGGTTTCTTTCTCGGTGGGGCGGGCCTCACGCTTGAAGAAGCCACCCGGTACTTTACCGGCGGCATAGTATTTCTCTTGGTAGTGCACGGTCAGGGGGAAGAAGTCCTGGCCCGGCTTTTGCTGACGAGCATACGTCACGTTGGCCATAACGCTGGTTTCCCCCAGCGTGGCAATCACCGACCCGTCCGCCTGACGGGCAACCTTACCGGTTTCCAGTGTCAGCGTCTCTTCGCCCCACTGGATCGATTTTTTCGTTACATTAAACATCTACGTTTCCTTTTTGGCCCATTGGCCATTGCATAGGGGCCGTATTGCCCCTGACTCCGGTATCTTCTTTGTCAGGCGCAGGAGTCCGCGCGCCGGATTTCAGATTGCGCGGGCATACAGGTTTTTAGGGCAAATGGGAAGGGTTCTGTCTGGACATCGCCAGCACTGGCGGCATCCCTCTTAAATACGAGGGCCGCATAAAAAAAACCTCCCGGCGCGGGCCGGGAGGTTTCAGCAGTCTTGCACCCGGGAAACCCGGAGAGCATGCGCTTAGCGGCGCAGGCCCAGACGCTTGATGAGGTCCTGATAACGGGACTCATCTTTGGCCTTAACGTAATCCAGCAGCTTGCGGCGCGTCGCGACCATTTTCAAAAGACCACGGCGGCCGTGGTTGTCTTTTTTGTGGGTCTTGAAGTGCTCGGTCAGCGTGACGATGCGCGAGGTCAGAATGGCAACCTGTACTTCGGGCGAACCTGTGTCGCCTTCTTTGGTGCCGAAATCTTTCATGACTTTTGCTTTTTCTTCAGCAGTAATCGACATCGGGGTCTCCTTTCGAAAAGAGTTTAAAGGGATGGCGCAGGCCGGGATGTCGTCCAGCTCAGGCCCATGGAGATATCTCCCGCTGACGGAATCAGCAGGCGATGGGGGCGTATAGGAGGAATTGAGGTGCTTGGCAAAGGGAGATTTGCTTTTCGGCGTGCTTAGGCCGCAAGGCCGAGATCAAAAGCGGCGCTAAGCGGGACCAAAGAAATGTCGCTTAGCAAAACGTTGTCGCCAGCCACCCGTGCGATGATCGCCTCATCCAGCATCACCAGCGTTTGTCCCGGTTGCAGGGGGTCGGGCAGGATCGAGAGGGACGGTTCTGCATTCGCCTCCGCGCTGTCATCCCAGACAAAGAGCAGCGTGTCGTCTTCGGCATCGTAGTCCATAATCTCTGTCGCAGCGCCTGCGGCAAGCCAGTCTCCGAGCACAATCTGGTCTACACCTTCGCCCGCGGTCACAATATCTTGCGCGCCTGCGACAATCAGGTCATCCCCGCCGCCGCCGTTCAGGTAATCGCGCACATCTTCTTCTTCGATGCCCTCATCGTCCTCGAGCCCGCTGAGGGTGTCATCGCCCCAGCCGCCGAAGAGACTGTCCGCGCCGTGACCTCCGTCAATAGCGTCGTCGCCAAGCCCGCCCAGAAGGGCGTCGTCCCCCGCACCGCCGTACAATAGGTCATCGCCCGCCGAGCCTTGGAGCGCGTCATTCCCTGCGCCGCCTTGCAGAATATCGTCATCGTTATGGCCCGCGAGCGTATCGTCCCCATCGCCGCCAAACAGATCATCGTCACCGTCATGGCCGTGCAGGCTGTCGCCGCCGCCATCGCCTTGTAGCGTGTCGTTGCCCTCATGGCCGTGCAGATCATCGTGGCCATCACCGCCAGAAAGCGCGTCCTCGCCTTCATATCCGCCCAGTTGGTCGTCGCCGTCGCCGCCGGTCAGCTGCTCGTCTTCTTCGGAGCCAGATAAGATGTCACCGGGGTTGGTTAATGGGATGTCAGGGGGCGGGGTGCCAGAACCGGTGCTTTCGGGGAGCGCGTCCTCTTCGTCCGTCGCGACAGCGCCGATTTCTACATAGGTGACAGCGCCGACCGCCATCAGACCCATCATTCCAGCCAGCCACAACATCCGAATACCCACCGTGCATAACGTGATGCCCCACACACCATTCCGCCCCAGAAGGGCATGCGCGGGCGCGTAAAGCAAAGGAATAGCGGGGAATTGGTTAACGCGCGCCGTCTGGGCCAGCCGTTTCCGGCTGCCAGAGGATGGGCTGTTGGGTGTAGGGTAGGTAGAGCGGATGCTTCGGATGCCCGGCCTTTGACAGACCCAGATGGTAGAGCGGTTTCGACCCCCGCGCGAGCCGCGCCGCGACGGCTGCGCCCCTGTCTTGGTGCGCTCCATGCACGCCCCAAGCGGCGATAATCCGGTCGGCCCAATCGGCCCCGTCGTCAAGGGTTGCGTCATTGTCGGGGCCAATCGGGTCCGCAGCAGCGCGCATATCGCGGGGATCGGTGGCGCGCCATGCAAAGATATTGGTCACCCGAAAGCCGCCAAACCCCAGCACCCGCGCCCGACGCTCGCACCGCTCCACCGTGGGGTCGTTTTGCACCTCGGTCGCGGTGGAGGGGTTGAGCATAACGAATAGCACCCGCGGCGCCGCGCTGTCCCAGACCCGCGTCAGGCTGTAGCGGTACTGCTCGCAGCCCGAATAGACCGCGGTCGAGGGGGCGTCGCCCTTGGTGTGGCTGCGGGTGATGAGGGCCATTCAGCCTTCGGTCTTGTCCGTCGAGAGGTTGAACACCCGGCTGGGGTGCAACTCGCCCGCCTTGAAGCGGCCCACGGCGACCGGCTGGCCATCGAGTGAAGCCCAGCATTCTTCGCCATATTCCACGTCATGGGCGATCACCATGCCGGGGTTGCCATTGCGCAAGCGGCTGGCACCTTCGGGCGTGGCTTTGACCTCGGGTAGTTCCGCCAAGCCTTCGGCCAGCGGCAGCAGATGGGTGTCGAGCTCCGGGGTGCGGGCCATTTCGTCGATCTGGGCCAGGGTCAGCGCGTCTTTGACCTCAAACGGGCCAGACCATGTGCGGCGCAACTCGCGGACATGGCCAAGGCACCCTAGCTTTTGCCCCA
Source organism: Sulfitobacter delicatus (assembly GCF_900102535.1). Taxonomy (GTDB): domain Bacteria; phylum Pseudomonadota; class Alphaproteobacteria; order Rhodobacterales; family Rhodobacteraceae; genus Sulfitobacter; species Sulfitobacter delicatus. Next base: position 73,529 of record NZ_FNBP01000010.1, read on the forward strand.
AATCGCGGGCGATAGAGCGGACATAGCCGCCCTTGCCACAGACCATTTCTAGCGTGACATGGTCGGCATCGGGGCGGTCGACCAGCAGCAGGCTTTCCACCCAAAGCGGGCGTGCGGCGATGTCCATCTCTTCGCCGTCGCGGGCGCGTTTATAGGCGCGTTGGCCGTCGATCTTCACGGCAGAGAACTGCGGCGGCACCTGCTGGATGTCGCCGATGAAACCGCTCAGCACGTCTTTGATCGCCGCATCATCGGGGCGCAGATCGGACGTGCCGATCACCTCGCCTTCGGCGTCATCGGTGTTGGTCGCGATGCCCAGGCGCACAGTGAACTCATAGGCTTTGAGCGCGTCAGTGATATAGGGAACCGTCTTGGTGGCCTCGCCCAAGGCGATGGCCAAGACGCCAGTGGCTTCGGGATCGAGCGTGCCAGCGTGGCCCGCCTTTTTGGCCTCCAGCGCCCAACGCACCTTGTTGACCACGGCGGTCGAGGTCGGCCCGGCGGGTTTGTCCACCACCAGCCAGCCAGAAATATCGCGACCCTTGCGTTTGCGTCCCATGTCATGCCTCTTCGCTTTTGTAGCGTCGCCCTCTAACCGAGCCGCGCGCCGCTGCCCAGCCCCGAAGCGGGGAAAACGTCACTTTGACGGCGTGACAACGCCGATAATCGGGCCTAGCATGGTGAACCCCGCACCGCTGCGACGCAGGTTGGGGGCGCGCAGGCGTGAGATATTGCCGTCGAAATACAGCGCATTGGGCATCTTTAGCTCATCACGGAACAGGCGGCCAAACTCGTGGAAGGTCACGATATCATTGGAAATCGCAAAGACCGCGCGTTTGCCATCAGCCGAGGTGCCCACCCCGTTGCGGATATAGCGCGACGTACTGTCCGGCAGAAAACGCGGGTGCAGCGCACCGTCGATCACCAGCATCGGGCCAGATTGCGTGGCAAAGCGGCAGTCCGGTTTTTTCTCAAGATACCGCTTGGTCTCGATCACATCCGCCCGACCCTCGCGCAGACAAAAGACCCCGTTCGGCAGCAAGCCAAAATTGCCCGGCCCGGGGTTGCTGATCACGCCGCGTGTCTCGACACCTTCTTCGACGTAATGCCCAACCGGAGAGCGGTCCTCGTGGTACATGCCCGCGTTCATCGCAAAGCCGAGCCGCAGCCCTTCAGCCTTCAGCGCTTCGTCCAGCGAGCCGAAGAAGCCATAGGGCGCACCAGCGTCGTCGTTTAGAAAGAGCCGCAGGTCGTCGCGGTCCATGTCAACTTCGCATATGGTGTAGGAACTGCCATCAAAGGTCAGGTTCCGGCATTCGGCAGCACCCGCAGGCGCGCCTTTCAGCGCGAAAAGCGCGAATGCAATCAGGGCCGCCCGGATCACTGGTCCGGCGCGCCGTCTGTGGCGTCGTCTTCAGGCGCATCTGCATCGCGGCGCACCACATCTTGGTTCAGCATCCGGCGCGTGTCATCCATCCGGTCGAATGTCCGATCCAGTTGGAAGCGCAGATCGGGGGAAAACTTCAGCGTCAACTTTTTCGCTACCTGACGCCGCAACTCGTTCTTATTGCGTGCCAGCAGCTTGAGCACCTCGTCCTGACCTTCGCCGCCCAGCGGCAGCACATAGGCCGTGGCGATCTTGAGGTCCGGCGAAATGCGTACCTCGCCCACTGTGATTGATAGCCGATTGAGGTCGGTGTCATGCACGTCACCGCGTGCGAGGACATCAGACAGCGCGCGGCGGACGGTTTCGCCCACCCGGAGTTGTCGTTGCGACGGGCCTGCGCCCTCATGAAACTTGTTCTTTGCCATGACCCCCATCTAAGGCTTCGGTTGCACTTTGCCAAGCGCTCCGCGACGGGCTAAACCCGCAAGGCCAATCACGGCCAGAACCGCAGGAGAACGACTATGAACGAGACCCCCGGCATTGCCGTCACCGGCGCCTCTGGCCGCATGGGCCAAATGCTGATCCGCGAGATCACGGAGAGCGACAAAATGCATCTGGCCGCCGCCGTGGAACGCCCGGGGCATGAATGGATCGGGCAGGATGTCGGCACCGCGATGGGCGGTACGGAACTGGGCGTGACAGTAACGGATGACGCGGCCCAAGCCTTCGGTCAGGTGCAGGCGGTGATCGATTTCACCGCGCCGCAGGCCACGCTGGCTTTTGCGGCTGAGGCGGCCAAGGCCGGGATCGTGCATGTGATCGGCACCACCGGCATGAGCGACGATGAGATTGCGCAACTGGCCCCGGCGGCCAAAGACGGCGCTGTGATCGTGCGGGCGGGGAATATGAGCCTTGGGGTCAACCTTCTGACCCAGCTGACCAAACAGGTCGCCGCTGCCTTGGACGTGGACTACGATATTGAGATCATCGAATCCCATCACAACCAAAAGGTCGACGCGCCATCTGGCACCGCCTTGATGCTGGGCGAGGCCGCCGCCGAAGGGCGGGGCGTGGCGCTGGCCGATGTCTCGGACCGAGGCCGCGACGGGATCACCGGGGTGCGCAAGCCCGGCGACATTGGGTTCACCGCGATCCGCGGTGGCGACATTGTGGGGGAGCATGACGTGATGTTCGCCGCCGCGGGCGAGCGTATCATTCTGCGCCATGTCGCCTCTGACCGCGCGCTTTTTGCCCGGGGGGCGCTGAAAGCCGCGCTTTGGGGGCAGGGCAAAGCGCCGGGGGAATATGACATGCTGGATGTTTTGGGGCTGAAAGGCTGATAAATTTTGGGGCAAAACCCAACGCCCGTGAAACTTCGCGGCGGACCGCTACGTAAGTGCTGAGGTAATCCGCCACTGGAGGTCCCGATGAAAACCGTCTTATCGTTGTTGGCTGCGGGGCTTTTTAGTCTCGGGGCGTCGCCTGCACTGGCAGAATTCGCCCGCATCTCCGACAAAGCAGAATTTGTCTCTGTGGTCAGTGGCAAGAAGCTCACCCGCGCTTTGGTCGACCTTAGCGTCACTCCCGGCGGCGCGATAACGGGCAAGGGCGCGGTCTGGGAGGTCAAAGGCAGCTGGAACTGGGAGGGCGGTTATTTCTGCCGCAGCCTCAACTGGGGCGGCGACGATCTGGGCTATAACTGCCAAGAAGTGGCGCGTGACGGCAACCGCATCCGCTTTACCTCGGACAAGGGGGCGGGGGAAACGGCGGTCTTTACCCTGAAGTGAGCCCGCAGAGCGGCTTAGAAATCGACCGCGATGCCCTTCTTTTCCCAATCGCCATAACGCACCGGCTCCGGCCCGTCGCGACCTCCCAGTTCCGGCGGCAGCGCCAGATCGGCCTCGGCCTTGCGCCGCGCAGCCGCCTCGGCCAGCGCGCGTTGTGCGGCGGCGGGCAGGTCGGGGCCGGGCTGGGGCGTGGGGTCATGCGGCGTGTCGGGCATGGGCTTTGGCCCCGGCTTGGGCTGCGGCGGCAGATCGGGCTGCGGGCTGGGGGTCGGGTCCGGGCCGGGACGGGGTGTTGGGTCGGGAATTGGGCGTTGATCGGGCATCATGGTCCTCTTGAGCCAAGTTCTCCCTTGATATACGTCGCGCGCTGGCCCAGACAACCCGGCAACCCCAGACGTAGACGTAGATAGGACATGATCATGGCAGACACAGGCATACAGGCCCGCAGAAGCGCGGTATATCTGCTGGATATGATCTTGGACGACGAGCCGCGTCTGATGTCGGAACTGCTCGCCTCGGGGGCGCTGGACAAGCTGCCCCCTGACGACCGCGCCCGCGCCCAGCGGTTGGCGCAAGACACGCTGCGCGGCTTGGAGCGGGCGGATCGGCTCTTGCAAAAACATTTGCAGAAGGCGCCGCCACTGACCGTGCGCAATGTGCTGCGGGTCGGCACGATTGAGCTGTGCCAAGGCGGGGCGGCGCATGGGGTGGTCAACACCATGGTGAACCTCGTCTCGCAGCACCGCACGCTGAGCCACCTTAAGGGGCTGACCAACGCCGTCTTGCGCAAGATCGCGGCCCAAGGTCCCGAAGCATGGGACGCCCTGCGCGCGCCGCGGCTGCCGAAATGGCTGCGCGGACCGCTGGCCGAGGCTTGGGGCAGTGATGCCATCGCCGCGATGGAACAAGCGCATTTTGCCGGCGCACCGCTGGATCTGACCGCCAAGGGCGATGCCGCGGCACTGGCCGAGGCCGTCGGTGGCACGCTGCTGCCCACCGGCTCGGTGCGGGTAACGGATGCGGGCCAAGTCTCCACCATGCCCGGCTTTGCCGAAGGCGACTGGTGGGTCCAAGACGCCGCCGCCGCGATCCCGGTGCGGGTGCTGGCGCCACAGGCGGGTGAGGCCGTGCTGGACCTCTGCGCCGCGCCGGGCGGCAAGACGATGCAACTCGCCGCCGCCGGGGCCACGGTGACCGCCGTGGATCAATCGCATCCGCGCATGCAGCGGGTGAAGGAAAACCTCGCCCGTGTAGGCCTTAAGGCCAAGACGCTGACCAAAGACGCCCGCGCCGTGCAGGGCGAATTCGATGCCATCCTGCTCGACGCGCCATGCTCTGCCACCGGGACCATCCGCCGCCACCCCGATCTGCCCTATGCCAAGGACGGGTCCGAATTCGGCGATCTGATCGAGTTGCAGTCTGAGTTGATCGACCACGCGTGGTCCTTGCTCAAACCCGGCGGGCGGCTGGTGTTCTGCACCTGTAGCCTGCTGCCGGACGAAGGCGAAGTGCAGGTCGATGAGGCGCTGGAGCGTCACGACGACATGCGCGTCGACAGCGCCGCGCTGGATTTGCCGGGCGTTGAGGCCGCGTGGATCACCGAAGAAGGTGGGCTGCGTCTGCGGCCTGATTTCTGGGCGGACAAAGGCGGAATGGACGGCTTCTACATCGCCTGTCTGCGTAAGGGCTGAAAGCTCACGCGCCCTTGGGGGGCGAGGGCACGGCGAGATATGCCGCCTTCGGAATGGCGACGAGGCCCCGGATGCCAAGCGCTTCGGCATCCTCAGGTAAAAGCCCCGCGATGGCTTCACTGACCGCATCAAAGGTCGCCGACCGATCTGCTTTGGCGCCAGCAATATAGGGCAAGCCGGGGGTCGGCGTCGTGCGTGTCAGCACGCGCAGGTCGGCGGCGAAAGCATCATAGCGTTGGATCATCCGCCATGAGACCGCGTCGAGTGCTGCGATCTCCGCCCGGCCTCCGGCGACAGCTTGGGCGGAGGTGCGGTGACTGTGGCTCTGACTGCGGTCCTCAAACCAAAACCCCTGCGCCGCGCAATGTGCATAGGGCGCGGCATAGCCTGACTGCGAAAAGCTCTGGTTGTAGGCAAAGCGCGCCCTGCGGAAATCGGCGATTGTTTCACGGGGATCATTGCGGCGGACCACAAAGACGCTGTTGTAATAGCCGGGCGGACAGCCTTGGACACCAAAGTCAGGCGTGCCCACCAGCGTGACGCGCTCATGCAGCAACAGGCGGTAGGGCATGCCGCAGGTCTGGGACAGGGTCAGATCCGGGGCGTTCCAGACGGCAAATTCTTCGGCTTCGTTGCGCAGGCGCTCTGGCGCAGGAATGCCGCGGGCCGCAAGCCCCGCGTGGATCAGCGTCCAATAGCGGGCGTGCGCCTCGGCCAATTCGGGGCGCAGGTACATCATCAGGCTGGCGATCATCTTGGGCCTCCGGCTTGCGGTGCGTTTTTGGTGGCAGGCTGCCGCGCTGATGACAAGAGCGCTGTCGCTTGCCCATTGGCGGTGGCCGTCGGGAAATTCGGTGACTCACTTCGGCCTTGTGGCTATGCTGCCCGCAAACGCCAAGAGAGCGTCAGAGGCAGTTTGATATGATTAACTTTTCCAGCGTCATGGCCAGAAGGGTGCGGTTGCTGAACCGCTGGCATGCCTGGCGTGCGACCAGCGGGCAGGGGCGGATCACCGGCTTTGTCGCCCAGCCCGAACCGCGCACCATCGGCTCATTTGCGCGCGGGCGGCAGTTAATGGCGGGCAACTACCTCTTTGCGGGAAGCCTGCTGAGTGAGCCGCAGACCGCCATGTGGGATCTGACCCCCCCGGACCATGCTTTCGCGGCCGCTCTGCATGGTTTCGCTTGGCTCGATGATCTGGCGGCTGTTGGGGATGCGCGCGCCCGCGCAACGGGGCAGGCGTGGCTTTGGGACTGGATCGAACGCTTTGGCCGGGGGCGTGGTCCGGGGTGGACTCCGGCGCTCACCGGGCGGCGGCTGATCCGTTGGATTAACCACGCGCTGTTCTTGCTGCGCGGCACCGAAGCCGAGCAAAGCGACGCCTTCTTTCGCTCCCTCGAACAGCAGACCCGCTTTTTGTCCAAGCGCTGGCAGGCCGCAGCGCCGGGGCTGCCGCGGTTCGAGGCATTGACCGGATTGATTTATGCCGGGCTGTCGCTGGAAGGGCTGGATGACCTCGCTGATCCTGCCATCAAAGCGCTGGCCCGCGAATGCGCCACCCAAATTGACGCGCAGGGCGGATTGCCGACGCGCAATCCCGAAGAGTTGCTGGCGGTGTTTACGCTGCTGACTTGGGCTGCTGCCGCGTTGAGCGATGCCGGGCGCAGCGCGCCTAAGGCGCATTTGACCGCGATTGAGCGCATCGCCCCGACGCTGCGCAGCCTGCGGCATGCCGACGGGGCATTGGCGCGGTTCCATGGCGGCGGGCGCGGGATGGAGGGCTGGCTGGATCACGCGCTGGCAGCGGCCAAGGTGAAAACCCGACAACCGGATGGGCTGGCGATGGGCTATGCCCGGCTCTCGGCGGGGCGCACCAGCGTGATTATCGATGCCGCAGCCCCGCCCCGCGGCGCGGCATCGGACAATGCCCATGCCTCGACCCTTGCATTTGAGCTGACCTCAGGACGGCGGCCCTTGGTGGTGAACTGCGGCTCTGGCGCGTCCTTCGGGCTGGAGTGGCGCCGGGCTGGGCGGGCGACACCGTCGCATTCCGCGCTGTCGCTGGTCGGCCATTCCAGCGCGCGACTGGCCGAACCGGACCGGCACACGGGGCAGGAGGCACTGATCGACGGGCCGCGCAATGTGCCGGTGGAGATCGCGGAGGCCGCCGACGGTCTGTGTTTCGAAGGGGCACATGACAGCTACCTGCGCAGCCATGGGCTAACCCATGCCCGCAAGCTGGAGCTTAGTGACGACGGGCGCGGCCTCTTTGGGGAGGATATGCTGCTGGTTATAGAGGGCGCAGATAAGAAGCGTTTCGATAAGGTGCTGGATGCGACCCGGCTCAAAGGGGTGCCCTTCGACATCCGCTTTCACCTGCACCCGGACGTCGACGCCACAGTCGACCTTGGCGGCGCGGCAATATCGATGGCGCTCAAGAGCGGCGAGATTTGGGTGTTCCGCCACGATGGCACGCATAATCTGTCATTAGAAGCAGGGGTTTACCTTGAGGGCACCCGGCTCAAACCCCGCGCCGCGCAGCAAATTGTGCTGACCGGATACGCTGTGAACTATGCCACCAGAGTGCGCTGGTCCTTGTCCAAAGCGCAGGAAACTGCGATTGGCGTGCGAGATCTGTCGATCGACGATCCCTATGCTGACGAAGACTGACCAAGGAACCAGCCCCATGCCCGACCTGCACCCGATCAAACGCGCCCTGCTTTCCGTCTCAGACAAGACCGGTCTTTTGGACCTTGGCCGTGCACTGGCGGCGCGGGGCGTGGAACTGCTCAGCACCGGCGGCACGGCACGCGCGCTGCGCGATGCGGGGCTTGAGGTGTTGGACGTGGCCGATGTGACGGGTTTCCCCGAGATGATGGATGGACGCGTGAAGACGCTGCACCCGGTGGTGCATGGTGGCTTGCTGGCCCTGCGCGACAATGATGAACATGTTGGCGCGATGGACGAGCATAACATCGGCGCGATCGATCTGGTGGTGGTGAACCTCTATCCGTTTGAGGAAACCGTCGCCAAAGGCGCGGAATATGCCGAGGTGATCGAGAACATCGACATCGGCGGCCCGGCGATGATCCGGTCTGCGGCCAAGAACCACGGGTTCGTTAATGTGGTGGTCGACGTCGAGGACTACGCCGAGGTGATCGCCGAGATGGAGGCCAACGACGGCCAGACCTCCTACGCCCTGCGTCAGCGTCTGGCCCAGACCGCCTATGCCCGCACCGCCGCCTATGACACCGCCGTCAGCACATGGATGGCCGAGCAGGTCGCAGGCACCCCGCGCCGCCGGACCTTTGGCGGTACGCTTGCGCAAACCCTGCGCTATGGCGAAAACCCGCATCAACAGGCGGCTTTCTACGCCGATGGCTCCACCGCGCCCGGTCTGGCGAACGCCGTGCAGCATCAGGGCAAGGAACTGTCATACAACAACATCAACGACACCGATGCGGCCTTTGCGTTGGTGAGCGAGTTCGATCCCAAGGACGGCCCGGCCTGTGCGATCATTAAACACGCCAACCCCTGCGGCGTGGCACGGGGCGAGACGATGCTCGACGCCTACAAACGCGCCTTTGACTGTGACCGTACCTCGGCCTTTGGCGGCATCATCGCGCTGAACCAGCCGCTGGACGGGCCAACCGCCGAAGCCATCGCCGCGATCTTCACCGAGGTCGTTATCGCCCCCGGTGCCGATGAGGATGCCAAGCGCATCTTCGCCGCAAAAAAGAATTTGCGTCTGCTGACCACCGAAGGTCTGGCCGATCCGGCAAGCGCTGCACTGGCCGTGCGTCAAGTCTCTGGCGGGTTCCTCGTGCAGGACAAAGACGTGGGCCGCGTGAGCCGCGATGACCTCAAGGTCGTGACTAAGCGTAAGCCCTCTGATCAAGAGTTGGACGACATGCTCTTTGCTTGGACCGTGGCGAAGCACGTCAAATCCAACGCCATCATCTATGTCAAAGACGGCGCCACCGTCGGCGTTGGCGCGGGCCAGATGAGCCGGGTGGACAGCACCCGCATTGCCGCACGCAAAGCGCAGGATATGGCCGAGGTCATGGACATCGAAGCACCGCTGACCCAAGGCTCGGTTGTGGCCTCCGATGCCTTCTTTCCCTTTGCCGACGGTCTGATCACCGCCGCCGAGGCCGGTGCCACGGCGCTGATCCAGCCGGGTGGCTCCATGCGCGACGATGAAGTCATCGCAGCGGCGGATGAGGCGGGCATCGCCATGGTCTTTACCAACATGCGCCACTTCCGGCACTAAGCAAAAGGCAGCCTCATGCGGATTTTCGGCATCGCGGCCTTTGTGGCCTTTATGATCGACCAGATCAGCAAATATGTGGTCATTCACATGATGGAACTGGCGCGTATCCGGTCCATCGACGTGCTGCCCCCGGTGCTGAATTTCCGCTATGGCGAAAACCGGGGCATCAACTTTGGCCTCGGCGGCGACATGAGCCAATGGGTTTTGGTGCTGCTCGCGCTGGTGATCTGCGTGGCGGTGACCGTCTGGCTTTGGCGCAGCCCGCAGGGGCGCTGGGCGGCGCTGAGCGGCGGGCTGCTTGTCGGCGGGGCGCTTGCCAATGTGGCGGATCGTCTGATCTATGGCTACGTGCTGGATTTCCTGAATAACTCCTGCTGCGGCATCAACAATCCCTTCGTCTACAACCTCGCCGATGTCTTTATTTTCGCCGGGGCGATCGGATTGATCTTCTTCACAAGTGACAGCAAACCAGCCGCCAAACGTCGGGGCAAAAAAGGTCAGTGACATTGCCCGCCCGCCTGCGATATTGAGGGTCAGACCCCGAAAGGAGACACCATGCGCCGCATTGCCCTACTCAGCCTGATCCCGCTGGCCCTCGCCGCCTGCAGCAATCAGGGGCTGCGCGACATCCGGTCGACTTCTGCGGGGCCGGATGAGTTCATGATCCAGCCCGTTAAGCCGCTGGAACAGCCCGAAAACTTCAGTTCGTTGCCGACACCTACACCGGGGCAGGCCAACCTGACCGACCGTTCGGCGATTGCCGAAGGCATGGCGGCATTCGGTGGCCGGCTTGATACATCCGACGGCATTCCGGCGAGCGATGCGGCTTTGGTTCAGCAGGCCAGTCGTCTTGGCGTGCAGCCGGGCATCCGCAGCACTCTGGCCGAGGCTGACGCCGAGTTCCGCAAGCGCAAGGGCCGCTTTACGCAGTTCCGCATCGTACCGGTGGACCGCTACAGCCAAGCTTACAAACGTCAGCAGCTTGACGCCCATGCCGAGGCTGAGCGCTGGCGCAAGGCCGGGGCACGCACGCCGTCCTACCCCCCGCAGAACACACGTTTCCGCTAGGCTTCTTGAATGTTGCGTCAGACCGCGTAGGTAATGCGGGACGCGACATTTTAGAGGACATCCAATGATCCGACTGCCGATGCTGGCGGCCCTGGTGGCGACGCTCTTCACAGCCCCGTTTGCGCAGGCGCGCGCGAATGAAGCGGTAACCCATTTTACCCTCGATAACGGCATGGAAGTGGTGGTCGTCGAAGACCACCGCGCCCCGGTTGTGCAGCAGATGGTCTGGTACCGCGCCGGCTCTGCGGACGAGCCGAAAGGCTCCTCCGGTGTGGCGCATTTTCTTGAACACTTGCTTTTCAAGGCTACCGACAAGCTGGAATCCGGCGAATTCTCCGCCACCGTCGCCGCCAATGGCGGGCGCGACAACGCCTTCACCAGTTACGACTACACCGCCTATTACCAGCGTGTTGCGGCAGACCGGCTTGGGCTGATGATGGAGATGGAAGCCGACCGGATGAAGAACATCCGTCTGACCCCCGAAAACATCCGCACCGAACGCGACGTGATCCTCGAAGAGCGCAACCAGCGGACCGAGAACAACCCCGCCGCCCTGTTCAGCGAACAGCTTAACGCCGCGCAATATCTCAACCATCGCTACGGCGTGCCGATCATCGGCTGGAAACATGAGATGGAGGAGCTGGACCTCGAAGACGCTCTGTCATTCTATGAGCTCTATTACTCGCCAAACAACGCCATTCTCGTAGTCTCGGGCGATGTAACCCCCGAGGAGGTGCGCGAACTGGCAGAGGCGACCTATGGTCAAATCCCCACCAACCCCGACCTGCCCGAACGGCTGCGCACCGAAGAACCGCCACAGATCGCTGAGCGCCGTCTGACCTACCGCGACGACCGCGTGGCGCAGCCCTATGTGCGCAGGTCCTATCTGGCCCAAGAACGCGACAGCGGCGCACAGGAAGAAGCGGCAGCCCTGCTCTTGCTGAGCGAATTGCTCGGCGGGGGGACGACGTCCTACCTCAACGAAAAGCTGCAATTTGACGAACAGATCGCGACCTATACCGGTGCTTTCTACAAGGCCGATACGCTGGATGACACGACCCTCGATCTGGTCGTGCTGCCCGTGCCCGGTGTGAGCCTTGAGCAAGCCGAAGCGGCGCTCGACAAGGTGCTAGAGGAGTTCATAGAAACAGGCGTGGACGCGGACCACCTCGACCGGATCAAGGCGCAACTGCGCGCTGACCAAATCTACGCCCGCGATGATGCGGACCGCGTTGCGCATCGCTATGGCTCGGCGCTGGCCATTGGGTTGACGGTAGAGGATGTGCAGGCCTGGCCCGATGTGCTTCAGGCGGTCACCCCTGATGACATCATGCATGCCGCCCGTACTGTATTCGACAAACGCGCATCGGTCACAGGCTGGCTGATGAAGGAGGACGCGCAATGAGACTTATCTACGCCTTGATCCTGACCTTCCTCGCGGCGCTCCCCGCCCGCGCCGAAGTCGACATTCAATCCGTCACCAGCCCCGGCGGTATCACCGCTTGGCTGGTTGAAGAGCACTCGATCCCCTTCGTCGCACTCGAAATCCGCTTCCGCGGCGGCGCGTCGCTTGATGCGCCCGGCAAACGCGGGGCGATCAACCTGATGACCGGGCTGCTGGAAGAGGGCGCGGGTGACATGGATGCGCGTGCCTTCAGCCGCGAGACCGAGGCGTTGGCGACTTCGCTGGGCTTTGACGTATCTGACGATTCACTGTCGATCTCGGCCCGCTTCCTGACCGAAAACCGCGAGGCCTCCATCGCCCTGCTGCGCGCCGCTTTGATGGAGCCGCGCTTTGACGCGGATGCGATTGAGCGGGTGCGGGGGCAGGTGATTGCCAATATCAAGTCCAACCAAAAAGACCCCAACAAGATCGCCAACCAGACCTTGGACAAGATCGCTTTTGGCGACCATCCCTACGGCAGTTCGCTGAACGGTACGCTCGATAGTGTTGCGGCGCTCACCCGCGATGATTTGCTGGCCGCCAAAAGCGCAGTTCTCGCCCGGGATCGCATCTATGTCGGCGCGGTGGGTGACATCACACCCGAAGAGCTTGGGACGATGCTTGACGACCTGCTCGGCGACCTGCCCGCCAAAGGCGCGCCCATGCCGCCGCGTGCGGAGGTCGACATTCCCCCCGGCACCACCATCGTCGATTTCGCCACACCGCAATCCGTCGCGCTCTTTGGCCAGCCCGGCATTGCGCAAGACGACCCCGATTGGTTCGCCGCCACGGTGCTGAACCACGTGCTCGGCGGCGGCGGCTTTGAATCGCGCCTGATGACTGAGGTCCGTGAAAAGCGCGGGCTGACCTACGGCGTCTACTCCTACCTCGCGCCTCGCGATCTGGCCGAAACCTATCTCGGCTCGGTCAGTTCCGCCAACGACCGCATCGCCCAAGCAATCGACGTGATCCGCGCCGAATGGGCCAAAGCGGCTGACGAGGGTATTACCCAAGAGGAGCTAGAGGCCGCCAAGACCTATATCACCGGCGCCTATCCGCTGCGGTTTGACGGCAACGGGCCGATCGCCAATATCCTCGTTGGAATGCAAATGCTCGGCTTGCCCATCGACTATATCGCCACCCGCAACGACAGGGTCGAGGCGGTGACGCTTGAGGACGTCAAGCGCGTGGCGGGTGAGTTGTTGGAGCCGGAGAACCTGCACTTCGTCGTGGTTGGCCAGCCTGAAGGGCTCGAAGCCACAGCCGCCCCGCAGGACTAACAAAAAATGCCGCCCTCTCTCGGGGGCGGCGTTTCTAAGTCTTTAATCGTCGCGCGGTTATTCGCCGTAAGGCACCCAGATGTTCTTCACCTCGGTCGCGGCCTGCAAGAATTCACGCCCCGCGCCTTCGGCCCCGAACCAATCCCGCGCTATGCCGTGGTTGACCCAAGTGCGCTTAATATTGCTTGCCGCGCCCTTTTCGACGATGCCCGACAGCTCCGCCGCGCCAAAACACCAGACCGCATCCAAATCCATATGCCGCGCCATCGGCTCGGCCAGATCTGCTTGCGGCCCGGTCAGGATGTTGACCACACCCGCCGGCACGTCCGAGGTCTCCAAGACCTGCACAAAATCCGTCGCCGCCAGCGGGAAGGCTTCACTGGCCGAAAGGATCACCCGGTTACCCATGGCAATCGCGGGCGCAATGCAAGAGATCAGGCCAAGCAGCGGCGCCTCATTTGGGCAAAGCGCCCCGATCACGCCCACCGGCTCTTTCATCGCCAGCGCCACCCCGCGGATCGGCACGCCATGCACCTGACCGTCATATTTGTCGGCCCAAGCGGCATAGGTGAACAGCCGATCAATGGCAGTATCGACCTCCTTGCGGCCCGTCTTGGTCCCCTGCATCGCATCCAACCGCGTGGCAAATTCATCGCCCCGCGCGGCGAGGTTCTCGGCAATGTAATACAGGATCTGCGCCCGCAGGTGCCCGGTGGTCTTGGACCACCCCTTGGCCGCCTGCGCGGCCTCAACCGCGTTGCGCACGTCCTTGCGGTTGGCGAGGCTGACATGCCCCAAAAGCCCGCCCGACTTGCCCCAGACTGGCGCCGAATAGCCGCCATCGGGCCGCGCCTGTTTGCCGCCAATATAGAGCTTCGCGGTGCGGTCGATGCCATCTTCCGGCCCGCCTTCACCTGAGAACGGCTCAATTTCCTTTAGCGGCTTCTTCGCGGTCTTGGGCTTGGTATAACCCGCCAAACCTTCCCAGCCGCCCTCACGGCCAAAGCCGCTCTCACGCTTGCCACCAAAGCCTGCGGCCGCGTCCATCATATTGGTGCCATTGACCCAGACGATCCCAGTCTCAAGCTGCGGCGCAATATCAAGCGCAAGGTTCACATTCTCAGTCCAGACCGTCGCCGCCAAACCGTAGCGCGTGTTGTTGGCCAGTTGCACCGCTTCAGCAGGCGTGCGGAACGTCGTCGACACCAGAACCGGCCCAAAGATCTCTTCCTGCATCAGCGTATCAGCCGGGTTCAGCCCGGTGATCAGCGTCGGCGGATAGAAACAACCGTTCGCTGGCATCTCCCCCGGCGTCACAAAACGCTCACCCGCAGTATTGGCCTCCACCATCTCGCTCACGCGCTTGTATTGCACCGGATCGACCAGCGCGCCCACGTCGTTGCTCTTGTCCAGCGGATCGCCAATGCGCAGCTTCTCCATCCGGGCGCGCAGCTTGGCATAGAAACGATCAGCCACCGGCTCATGCACCAGCAGACGCGAACCAGCACAGCAGACTTGGCCCTGATTGAACCAGATCGCATCGACCAACCCTTCGACGGCACTATCGAGATCAGCGTCGTCGAACACGATGTAAGGCGACTTGCCCCCCAGCTCCAAGGTCAGCGCCTTGCCGGAACCGGCCGTGGCCTCGCGAATGCGGCGGCCCACGGCGGTGGAACCGGTAAAGGCGATCTTGTCGATGTCCTCGTGGCCCACGATCATCTCGCCCACAGCCCCATCACCGGTGACGATGTTCACCACACCCTTCGGCAGTCCGGCCTGACGGCAAATATCCGCAAAAAGCAGCGCCGTCAGCGAAGTATATTCCGCAGGCTTCAACACCACGGTATTGCCCATCGCCAGCGCCGGTGCGATCTTCCACGCCAGCATCAGTAGCGGAAAGTTCCACGGAATGATCTGCCCGCACACCCCAAGCGCCTGCGCATCGGGTAATTCGCTTTCCATCAGCTGCGCCATGCCAGCGTGATAGTAAAAATGCCGCTGCGCCAAAGGTACGTCGATATCGCGCGCCTCGCGGATCGGCTTGCCGTTGTCCAGCACCTCCAACACTGCAAACAGCCGCGCATGTTTCTGCAACAGCCGCGCCAGCGCATAGATATGCCGCGCCCGGCCATGGCCGCCCAGCTTCTCCCACTTCGGCTGCGCCTTGCGCGCTGCCTTCACCGCGCTATCAACATCACCCTGTGTCGCCTGCGTCAGGCTGGCCAGCACCTCACCCGTCGCCGGGTTGCTGCTGTCAAATCCCTTACCCGGCGCGGTGAAAGCGCCATCAATGAAATGACCAAAACGCCCGCCCTGATCCACGATCCACGCCAGCGCATCTGCCGCCGATTCCGGGGCTGGCCCGTATTCCATGCTCTCAAAAATCTCGGACACGCTCATGCCTTCATCCTTTTCCAAATACCGTCCCGCAGCCTGCAACAGGCTCAGGAGGTCGCGTGGCGGTAGCCCGCCGAATAATTACCAGTGACATGGTACTCCAACTGCCGCTCTATATCGCCCAAGAGCGAGGACGCGCCAAAGCGGAACAGGTCAGGCTGCAACCAGCGGTCGCCCAGCTCTTCCTTCATCAAAGCAAGATAGGTGATCGCATCCTTGGCCTTGGAAATCCCGCCCGCGGGCTTGTAACCCACGCGCACGCCGGTGCGCTCGTAATACTCGCGGATTGTACGGATCATCACGAGGCTGACGGGCAGGGTGGCGTTGACGCTCTCCTTGCCGGTGGAGGTCTTGATGAAGTCCGCCCCCGCCATCATGCAAACCAGTGACGCCCGCGCCACATTGCGCAGCGAACCCAATTCGCCGGTGGCGAGGATCGCTTTCACATGTGCATCCCCACAGGCCTCGCGAAAGGCGCGCATCTCGTCATAAAGCGCCTGCCAGTCGCCCGACAGGACATGCCGCCGAGAGATCACGATGTCGATTTCAGTCGCGCCTGCTTCCACGCTCATTTCAATCTCACGTATGCGCAGTTCCAGCGGCGATAGCCCGGCGGGAAAGCCCGTCGAGACAGCGGCAATCGGAATATTGGTGCCTTCCAGCGCTTTGCGCGCGGCGGGGATCATCTCGTGGTACACACAAACCGCGCCTGTGGTGATCGGCCCCATGCCGAGCGCGTCAAGGATTGCGGGGGCAACAGGCTGGCGTGCCTTGGCACAAAGACGCTCGACCCGGCGAGCAGTGTCATCGCCAGAAAGCGTTGTTAAATCAATGCAGGTTACGGCGCGCAGGAGCCACGCGGCCTGATGCGCCTTCTTCAATGATCGGCGTGCGGGCAGGGCGGCGGCGCGGCGCTCAATGGCTGAGGTGTTCGCCTGCACCGAGCGCACCCAGTTCATATCAAGCGGCATGGGCTCAACGCGGGCTTCGGTTACCTGTGGCAGGTGTCCGGAGGTGCTGGTCGGGGCTTGCGTGCCCTGCGAGGTATTCTGGGTGGCCATCGGGTCTCTCCGCTTTGGTCAGACGGGCAAAGTGCCATGCGGGACGGGGCAAGGCAAGCGAAGCTAACCTCGCGTCATGGCCTCTTTGCCCAAAAACTAGGCGACATTCCGAAAGCGTTAATGCGACTCACTCGCAACTGTTGACTTAGTTGAGAATGAGTCGCATATAGGCGTCATGAAACATGCAAATGATCCGTTCCGCCCAACACGTCGCGCCGCTTTGATCGGAGGATTGAGTGGTCTCGCACTGCTGGGATCAGCGCCCCTGGCCCTTGCGTCAGAGACGCTCAACGTCATTGCCACAACAGGGATGATCGCCGATGCTGCCCGGCGGGTGGGCGGTGATCTGGTTGAAGTTCGCGCTTTGATGGGGACGGGTGTCGACCCGCACGGCTACCGCCAGACGCGGAGCGACATCGTAGCCCTTACGCGTGCTGATCTGGTGCTGTGGCACGGGCTTTATCTTGAAGCCCAGATGGAGCGCTTCTTTGAGGACCTTAGCCGTAAACGTTCTGTGGTCGCCGTGGCTGATTCCTTGCCAAAAGACACTTTGTTGAGCCACCCCGACTATGAAGGTCGTTTCGATCCGCACGTCTGGATGGACCCGGAAACATGGATCGCCGTGGTCGATGAGGTCACCCGCGCATTGAGCGAGGCGCGACCGGACGGGGCTGAGAGCTTTGCGCGCAATGCCGATGCCTACAAAATTGAGCTAAAGCAGCTGGCCACCTATGCCGCAGAGGTGGTAGCGCAGGTTCCCGACAGCCAGCGTGTGCTGGTTACCGCCCATGACGCCTTTAGCTATTTTGGCCGGGCCTTTGGGTTTGAGGTGATCGGCATTCAAGGCATCTCAACCAACAGTGAGGCCGGATTGAACCGGATCTCGGCGTTGGTTGACGAATTGGTCGACCGCAAAATCGGCGCGGTTTTTGTCGAGACCTCCGTTTCTGATCGCAATATGCGCGCACTGGTGGAAGGTGCCGCCGCGCAGGGACATGAGGTCAAGATCGGCGGGTCGCTCTACAGTGACGCGATGGGCGAGCCCGGCAGCTATGAAGGCACCTATATCGGCATGATTGACCATAACGTCACCACCATCGCCCGCGCCCTCGGTGCCCCGGTGAATGCAGGCGGGATGAATGGTAAGTTGACACAGGGAAGCTGATCTATGACCCTCGAACTCGCCAGCAGCCAAGAAACCGTCGCCCCTCGCGCCGAAAGCCCGCTTGCCGTACGAGGCATGACCGTATCCTACGGGCAGAAACCAGCGGTTTTCTCTGTCGATATGACAGTGGAGCCGGGCAAGATGACAGCAATCATCGGGCCCAATGGCGCGGGGAAATCCACGCTTTTGAAAGCCGCGCTTGGCATTCTTACGCCACTGGCGGGCACGGCCACCGTTTATGGCAAGCCAGTCGAACAACAGCGCCACCGCATCGCCTATGTCCCGCAACGCGCCAGCGTGGATTGGGATTTCCCGACCCGTGTGGTTGATGTCGTGCTGATGGGGCTCTACCCGCAATTGGGTCTTTTGGGCCGCATACGCCCGGTCCATCGTGCGCGCGCCGCTGACTGTCTTGCCCGCGTGGGAATGGAGGATTTCGCCACCCGGCAGATCGGCCAGCTTTCGGGCGGCCAGCAACAACGGGTGTTCCTCGCACGCGCTTTGGCGCAAGACGCCGATCTTTATCTCTTAGACGAGCCCTTTGCCGGGGTCGACGCCGCGACTGAGAAGGCAATCATTGCGGTGCTCAAATCCTTGCGTGATGCGGGCAAGACGGTCGTCGCCGTGCACCATGACCTGTCCACCGTGCCCGAGTATTTTGACAATGTCTTCCTAATCAACACCCATCGCGTTGCCGAAGGCCGTGTCGAAGAAGTGTTCCAAGCCCATCACCTGCAGGACGCCTATGGCGGGCGCTTGGCCGGGGCGCAGATGGATGCGTTGCAACTGTCATGATCTGGGAAGCCCTATTTCTGCAGTTAGGCTATAACGCCACGCTGGTGACGTTAGGGGCTACGCTGTTGGGCATGGCCGCCGGCGTCGGCGGCACGTTCCTGTTTTTGCGCAAACGCGCATTGGTCAGTGATGCGATCTCTCATGCGACGCTGCCTGGGGTGGCGCTCGCCTTTATGGTGATGGTCTCCTTCGGCGGTGACGGGCGCAATTTGATCGGCCTCTTAGCTGGCGCAGCGCTCTCGGCGGGGGCGGGGTTGTTGCTGGTCTCGTGGCTGAGCAACCGAACGCGGCTGGCGGAAGATGCGGCAATCGGCTCGGTGCTGTCGGTCTTTTTTGGTCTGGGCATTGTCTTGCTGACTGTCATCCAAACCATGAGCGCGGGGCGGCAGGCGGGGCTCGAAGACTTCCTGCTCGGCTCCACCGCCGGGATGCTGCGCAGTGACGCGCTGATCATCGCGGTGGCGGCGGCGTTGACCTTAGCGCTGGTGCTCTTGCTGCGCCGACCGCTGACGCTCGCTTCGTTTGATCCCGAATATGGCACGGCCATTGGCCAGAACGTGCCGCGCACCGATCTGGCGATGATGGGGCTCGTGCTGGCCGTGACGGTCGTGGGGCTCAAGATCGTCGGACTGATCTTGATCGTCGCACTGCTCATCATTCCGCCCGTCACCGCCCGGTTTTGGAGCGAGCGGACCGATCATGTGGTGCTGATCTCCGGGACGCTTGGCGGAATCGCTGCATATATCGGCGCGGCGCTCTCTGCGGCGCAGCCGAACTTGCCGACCGGGCCGATCATCGTTCTGGTGGGGTTCGCGCTTTTCGCCCTGTCGCTGTTGCTGGCCCCCGGACGGGGTGCGCTTTCGGCCCTGTTACGCCACCGCCGCTACCAGCGTCGGGTGCATCTACGCCAAGGGCTGCTGGCGCTGGCGCATGGTCAACCGATCTATGAACAACGCACCCTGCGTTTGCTGCGCGCCGAGGGCTATGCCCTGCCAGATGGCGTCGCCACGCAAGCAGGCCGGGGCCGGGCGGCCAAGGCATTGCGCGATGAGACCCGCTGGCAGTTGATCCGCAGCGACCCGGCCTATAAGGCGGCGGCCCAGCAATATGACGGTCTGACGCCGATTGAGACGGTGCTCACCACCGACCAAATTCGCGAAATTGACAGCCGCATCGATCTACGCGGCGGGGTGATGGCATGAGCGGTTCTGAATTTGTCCCCCTGTCGCTGGTGCCGATGTTGATTGGTATTTTCGTGGCCGTGGCCTGTGCTCTGCCGGGGAATTTCCTCGTCCTGCGGCGCCAAGCGCTCATCGGTGATGCGATCAGCCATGTGGTGCTGCCGGGGATCGTTGTGGCCTTTCTGCTGACCGGCATGGTGACGACTTGGCCCATGCTGCTGGGCGCCGCTGGAGCGTCGATCATCGCCGTGCTTGCGATTGAAGGTGTGCGCCGTTTGGGCAAAATCGAGTCCGGTGCGGCGATGGGCGTGATCTTTACCGCAATGTTCGCCGGGGGCGTTCTGCTGCTGGAGCAATCCGACACCAGCAATGTGCACCTGGACGTCGAACACGCGCTTTACGGCAATCTCGAAAGCCTGATCTGGTTGGACGCCACCGGCTGGGCGTCATTGCTGGACCCCGAGGCGCTGGCAACCATCCCGGTGGAACTGCCGCGCATGGCGGTCACCCTGCTTTTCGTCGCGCTTTTTACCGCGCTGTTCTGGCGACCGCTCAAAATCAGCACCTTTGACGAAGGATTTGCCCGCACCATCGGTTTGAAGACCGGGCCTTTGGGCCTTGGTCTTGTCATCGTCGCCGCAATTGCCGCCGTGGCGGCCTTTGATGCCGTGGGCAGCATTATCGTCATCGCCATGTTCATCTGCCCCCCTGCGGCGGCACGCATGATGACCAATCGGTTGGAGCATCAGATCGCGTGGTCGGTGCTGTTTGCGACACTGGCGGCGGTGGTGGGCTATGTCTTGGCGGGATACGGGCCGCTTTGGATTGGAATGCGGGATTCGGTGTCGGCGGCGGGGATGATTGCGACAGTCTCGGGCGTAATCCTAGGGTTTGCAGCGGTTTTTGGCCCGCATCGTCACCGGGGCGCCGCGGCCCCCGCAGCTTAACCGAATCACAACGATTCGTTTTTTGCGCAACTGATTCGCTTTTGCTTTGACCTGTGATTCGCTCTGCGTCTATACAGGGTGCAACCTCCCCCGGAGAACTGCTGTACCCGGGTCGCCCGCCGCTCTGATAAGACCGGAATAACAAAAGCACCAGTGCGCCGAGTAGACGACCCATGAGCGGATCGCCCCAGCATTGGCGGCGGTCCGCTGACTTATCCCGACCCCTCTGATAAGCGTTCACCACGCCCCATTCGCATCTGGCAGAATCGGCGCAGCCCATGCTAGGTTTTGCGGTATGGCCACACCGAACCCCAATATAAGCGAAAATCGCCCCATTATCCGCCAGTTGGATGATTCCGCGATCAACCGCATCGCCGCAGGCGAGGTTGTCGAACGTCCGGCCTCTGCCGTGAAGGAACTGGTGGAAAACGCCATCGACGCGGGGGCGCGGCGGATCACGGTGGAATACGCCGACGGCGGCAAGACGATGATCCGGGTAACCGACGACGGCTGCGGCATCGCGCCTGACGATCTGTCGCTGGCCCTGTCGCGCCATGCGACCTCCAAGATCGATGGGTCGGACCTGCTGAACATCCACACTTTCGGCTTTCGCGGCGAAGCGCTGCCGTCGCTCGGCGCGGTGGGGCGTTTGAGCATCACCAGCCGGGCGAGCGGCTATGACGGCGCAGAAATCACCGTCGACGGGGGCCGCATGGGCGAGGTGCGGCCCGCAGCACTCAACAGCGGCACCATCGTCACCCTGCGCGATCTGTTCTTCGCCACCCCGGCGCGGCTCAAGTTCCTGCGCACCGACCGAGCCGAAGCGCAGGCCATCGGCGATGTCATCAAACGGCTTGCCATGGCCGAACCCTTCGTGCGCTTCGTGCTGCGCGATGTGTCGGGCGACGGCAAAGGCCGCGACGTCTTCCGCGCCGAGGCCGAGCAGGGGGACCTGTTCGAGGCGTTGCATGGCCGTTTGGCGCAGGTCTTGGGCCGCGAGTTTGCCGAGAATGCGCTGCCCATTGATGCGATGCGCGAGGGGCTGCACCTCACCGGTTTCGCGGCACTTCCGACCTATTCGCGTGGCTCTGCGGTGGCGCAGTATCTCTTCGTCAATGGCCGCCCGGTGCGGGACAAGCTGCTGACCGGGGCGCTGCGGGGGGCGTATTTCGATTTCCTCAGCCGAGACCGCCACCCGGCGGCGGCGCTCTTTGTCGAATGCCCGCCGACCTTAGTGGATGTGAACGTCCACCCGGCCAAATCCGAGGTGCGTTTCCGCGATCCGGGGCTGGCCCGCGGGCTGATCGTCTCGGCCCTGCGCCATGCGCTGGCCGAAGCCGGGCACCGTGCGTCGACCACCGTGGCGCAGGCGACGCTGGGCGCGATGCAGCCTGAACCGCAGGGCGCGCGGGTCTATCAGATGGACTGCGCCGGGATGGAGCGCCCCAGTCCCGCCGCACGCGAGGCCGCCTATCAGGCGCAGGCGCCGGGATTTGCTGAGACCGCTGGCGTTTGGGGCCGGGTCGAGGGCACGCCGATGTCTGATGCCCCGGCTGCCGAAGCGGCGTCCGAAACGCCAGCGCCGGACTACCCCCTCGGCACGGCCCGCGGGCAGGTGCATGAGAATTACATCATCGCGCAGACCGCCAATGGCATGGTCATCGTGGACCAACACGCGGCGCATGAGCGCTTGGTCTATGAAAAGCTGAAACGCCAGATGAACGACAACGGCGTCGCAGCACAGGCGCTGTTGATCCCCGAGATCGTAGAGCTTTCCGCAAATGACTGTGCGCGGCTGCTGGAGCTTGCCGACGACCTTGCGAAGCTGGGCCTTGGCGTTGAGGCCTTCGGCGGCAGCGCCATCGCGGTCCGCGAAACCCCTGCGATCCTCGGCACGGTCGACGCCCGCGCCCTGATCCTTGATGTGCTGGACGAGTTGGACGACGGCGACAACAGCAACATCGTGCAAGCCAAGATCGAAGCGATCCTGAGCCGCGTGGCCTGTCATGGCTCGATCCGCTCAGGCCGCTGGATGCGCGCCGAAGAGATGAACGCCCTGCTGCGCGAGATGGAGGCGACGCCCCATTCCGGCCAGTGCAACCACGGGCGGCCCACCTACGTCGAGCTTAAACTGGCTGACATCGAACGGCTTTTCGGGCGGACTTGATGGAGCTTGGCGGCACGACTTTGAACCTGTCGGACCCCCTGACTCTCGCAGCGCTCGCGGGGGCGGGGCTGCTGTTCTTTATCGTCATCCTGCTCATTATGGCGGTCCGCGCCGCTGGCCGCTCGGCCCGCGTGGCGGCCCCTTTGGCGCAGCAGATGCGCATCCTTGGGGGGCATGTGCAGCAGTTGGGGCAGGGACAAGAGCAGTTGCGCGGCGGCTTGCAGATGGTCTCGGACACGCAGACCAACACCCAAGCGCAGATGATGCAGAGCATGGAAGCACGGCTTGCGCATGTGCAGCAGCAGATGCAGGACCGCTTGGCCGACAACGCCGCCCGCTCGGCCCGCTCGCTGGCCGAGATGCAGCAGCGTATGACCGAGACGCTGCATGGCTCGTCGAAACGCACCACGACCAGCCTGACGCAGCTACAAGAACGGCTCGCCTCTATCGACAAGGCGCAGGACAATATCACCAAACTCTCGGGCGATGTGCTGTCGCTGCAAGACATCCTGAGCAACAAGCAAACGCGCGGCTCCTTCGGTGAAATTCAGTTGCGTGACATCGTGTCCAAAGCCCTGCCGAGCGACAGTTATTCGCTGCAAGCCACGCTCAGCAACGGCAAACGGCCCGACTGCCTGATCCACCTGCCCAACCCACCGGGGCCGATCGTGATCGACAGTAAATTTCCGCTGGAAGCCTATGAGGCGCTGCGCCGGGCCAAGACCGAAGGTGAGACCCGCGCCGCCGCCCAGCAGATGAAAACCGCCGTGCGGGTGCACCTGAACGCCATTGCCGACAAATACATTCTTGAGGGCGAGACCGCTGAGGGCGCATTGATGTTCCTGCCGTCTGAAGCCGTCTATGCCGAGCTGCACGCGAACTTCCCCGAACTCGTCCGCGAAGGCTTTGAAAAGCGCGTCTGGATCGTCAGCCCGACCACCTGCATGGCCACGCTCAACACCATGCGCGCGATCCTGAAAGATGCGCGAATGCGCGAACAGGCAGGCGCGATCCGCCGCGAATTGGGCAATCTGAACAAGGATGTCGAGCGGTTGGCGATGCGGGTGGGCAACCTCGACCGCCACTTTGGTCAAGCCCGCCGGGATGTCGAAGAGATCAAGGTCAGCAGCGAGAAAGCCGCCAAACGCGCAGGCCGTCTGCATAATTTCGACTTCGAAGAACTGGCCGAAGAGCAAAGTGAGGCTATTGTTCCCCTAAGGACACCCGAAGGGAACGGCTAAATGGACGACGTGGATATTACCGGCATGACGCTGGAGGCGATGCAGACGCGGGCGGCCGCTCTGCGCAACGATATCCTCCAGACGCCGGTGGTTCCGCTTTTCTCTTCGATGGTGAGCGATGTGCTGGACGGGGCTCATGTCGCGCTCAAGCTGGAGTGTTTCCAGCATACGGGCACGTTCAAAGCCCGTGGGGCGCTATCGGTGGCGCGCAGTCTTGACGATGACACCCGTGGGCGGGGCATCACAGCGGCAAGTGCGGGCAACCATGCCATCGCTGCCGGTTGGGCCGCCGCCAAACTGGGCATCAGCGCCAAAGTCGTGATGCAAGACAACGCCAACCCTTTCCGCGTCGACCTCGCCCGTGCCACCGGGGCCGAGGTGATTATGAAACCGCCGGGGGCCGAGACCTTTGCCGGAGCCGAGCGCTTGGTGCGCGAGGAGGGGCGGATCTTTATCCATCCATTCGAGGGGTTGCACACGTCGCTCGGCACCGCCGGGGTGGGGTTGGAGCTGATGGCGCAGGTGGCCGATCTGGATGCGGTTGTGGTCTCTGTCGGTGGCGGCGGGCTGATCAGCGGCGTGGCCGCAGCGGTCAAGGCGGTCAATCCGGCGTGCCGGGTGTATGGCGTGGAGCCCGAGGGCGCTGACAGCATGTCGCAAAGCCTTGCCGCCGGGGCGCCGGTGACCCTCGACAGGGTCGATACCATCGCAGACAGCCTCGGGCCGCCGATGGCGCTGCCCTTCGGCCATGCGCTTTGTGCGGTCTATGTCGATGACGTGGTGACGGTGAGCGATGACGCGATCTGCGCCGGAATGGTGGTGCTGCAACAGGCCGCAAAACTGGCGGTGGAGCCTGCCGCCGGGGCTGCGATGGCCGGGGCGCTTGGGCCGTTGCGCGGGCATTTGGCCGGGCGGCGCGTGGGGCTGATTGTCTGCGGTGCGAATATCGACACCGATAGCTATCTGACCCAATTGGCGCGGGGTCAGGCGGCTTTGCCCGATCTGCTGTCCTAGCGATCCTCCCGCCTTTCCTCGCGCGCGCCCACTGTGCCCGCGACTTCCCAAAAAATTTCTACCACCCGCTGCAACTTTGGCCTCGCTTGGCCCGTGTGTGAACCAGACTTTCCGACCTCGGACCAAGATAGGACAACGCCTCAATGCCATTTGAAGCCATGAACGACATGATCCAGCCCCGCAAAGTCGCCGTGATTGGCGGCGGCATTTCTGGCATGGGGGCGGCGCATATGCTGGCGCCGACAGACAAGGTGACGCTGTTTGAATCGGGCGCACGGATCGGGGGCCATGCGCGGACGGTGATCGCGGGCAAGAACGGCGACCAGCCCGTTGATACCGGGTTCATCGTGTTCAACTACGCCAATTATCCGCATCTGGCCGCGCTGTTCGAAGAGTTGGACGTGCCAGTGGTAAAGTCGAACATGAGCTTTGGTGCGTCCATTGATGGCGGACGGTTGGAATATGCGCTGACCAACTTCAACGCAGTCTTCGCCCAAAAGCGCAATATGTTCAGCCCACCGTTTCTGCGGATGCTGCGCGACATTGTGCATTTCAACAAAAACGCGCTGGAGGTGTCCCGCGATACATCGCTGACCATTGGCGCGTTCCTCGATCGGCTCGGTACGGGTCGTTACTTCCGCGACTTTTATCTTTCGCCGCTGTCTGGCGCGATCTGGTCCACGCCGACGGAAAAGATCATGGATTTCCCGGCCCATGCGATGGTCAACTTCTTTGAGAACCACGCGCTGCTCAACTACACGGGCCAGCATCAGTGGTACACGGTTGAGGGCGGCTCGCGGCAATATGTCGACCGTTTGGAGGCCGCGTTGCGGGCCAATGGTGTGGCTCTGCGGGTGAACACCCCGGTGCAGGCCGTGCGCCGCACGCCGCAGGGGGCCGAGGTCCGTGCTTGGGGCGGTGAATGGGAGGTCTTTGACGAGGTGATCTTTGCCACCCATTCCGATGACACGCTGGCGATGTTGGCCGATCCGACCGAAGCAGAGCGACGGGCCTTGGGCGCGATCCGCTATCAGCCCAACGATATTGTGCTGCATGCCGATGAAAGCATCATGCCCAAGCGCCGCTCTACTTGGGCCTCATGGGTCTATACCGAGGATCGGCAGCAAAAGTCGGACCGGATCGACCTGACCTATTGGATGAACTCCTTGCAGCCGATCCCCGAAAACGACCCGCATTTCGTGACGCTCAACACCAAGCGGACGATCCGCGAAGAGTTGATCTATGACCAAGTGACCCTGCGCCATCCGGTCTATGACCTCGGCGCGCTGGCCGCACAGGATGATGTCCGGGCGTTTAACGGGGATCATAATACATGGTTCTGCGGCGCATGGATGCGGCATGGGTTCCATGAGGATGGGCTGTCGAGCGCCGTCGATGTGGTCGAGCGGATGCGGACCCGGCGGGCGGCACCATTGGCGGCAGAGTGACGGCAAGGGTCGATCATATCCGCGGGCAGACCTTTCACGGGCGCAAAGGTGCCGTGGAAAACCGCTTTCGCTATTCGGTCGACTATGTGCTCTGCGATGCCGAGGCGACCGAGCTTGCCGCGCCCGCGCTTTTCACGCGCCATGGGCCGGGGCTGACCAGCCTGCAAGACAGCGACCACGGCGGCCCGCCGGGGCAGGGGCGCGGGGCGGTTTGGGTGCGCGAGGTGCTGGCGGCACATGAAATTGATGGTGTCGCGCGGATTGGGCTTTTGGCCCAGCCTCGCGTGTTAGGTTATGTCTTCAATCCGGTAAGCTTCTGGCTCTGCACCCGCGCTGACGACGCGCTGATTGCTGTAATCGCTGAGGTGACTAACACCTATGGCGACCGGCATTCCTACCTTTGCCACCATCCCGACATGCGGCCCATCACGCCCGAAGATCGTCTTAAAGCCGCCAAGCTGATGCATGTTTCCCCCTTCCAAGATGTGTCGGGCGGTTACGTATTTCGCTTCGACATCAATGCCGAGCGTATTGGTATTTGGATCGACTTTACCGATGGCGAGAACGGGTTGATCGCGACGCTGACTGGCCCCCGCGCACAGCTCACGAATGGTCGCATTCTATGGTCGCTCCTACGCCGCCCCTTTGGCGCGCGGCGGGTGCTGGCGCTGATCCACTGGCAGGCGCTGAAGCTTTGGATCAAACGGGCCGGGTTTAGGACTCGTCCCGAGGCACCGCGTACCGAGGTCTCGCGCGACAGCGCCCACGGTCACGCAAGCAGATGAGCGCCCGGGCCGCCAGACTGCCCGCCTATGCGCTCTTTGCCGCACTGCTCGCGGCGGCTGGCCTGCCCATCTACATCCATGCACCAAAATTCTACGTCGATGAATATGGCGTCTCCCTGACCGCACTCGGCTCGGTGCTTTTTGGTCTGCGCTTGCTCGACGTGGTGCAAGACCCGGCGCTCGGGTGGTTGGCACAGGCATTGCGGGCGTGGCGCGGCGTGGCGGTTGCCGTTGCCGCGATCTTTATGGCGGTCGCCATGCTCGGGCTTTTGGCCGTGCCTGCGCCGATAGACCCGGTGCTGTGGTTCGCGCTGATGCTAACGGTGGTCTTCTCCTGCTTCAGCTTCCTGACCATCTGCTTCTACGCGCAGGGGGTCGCTAAGGCTGACGCTCTACCGGGTGCTGGACATCTGGCCCTGGCCCGTTGGCGCGAGACTGGCGCGCTGCTGGGCGTCTGCGTGGCCTCGGTGGCGCCTTTGCTGTTGGGCATGGCGATGGCGCGCCCATTCACGGGATTCGCCGTTGGCTTTGCCGTGCTAGCGGTTGCTGCGGCATTAGCCATGCGGGGTGAATGGCGACCCACGGCAACTTCGGTGGTAGGAGGGTTCGGCACGGTGTTGCGCGACGCATTGGCGCGGAGGTTATTGCTGATCGCCTTGGTCAACGCAGCGCCTGTGGCGGTGACCTCGACGTTGCTTCTGTTCTACGTCGAGCTGGCGCTGGAGGCGCCGGGCTGGGAAGGGCCGCTTCTGCTGTTGTTTTTCCTTGCGGCCGCGGGCGCGGCCCCCCTGTGGGGTATGCTGGCGGAGCGCTATGGAGCGCGGAATGTGCTGCTGGCAGCGATGTGCCTTGGCATCGTTGCTTTTGGAGGGGCATTGCTGTTGGGGCCGGGCGATGTGGGGCTCTTTGCGCTGGTCTGTTTGGCATCGGGCGCCGTGCTTGGGGCGGACCTGACCTTGCTGCCTGCGATGTTCGCGAGCCGGATGGCAAAGATTTCCCCCTCGGCTGCAGAGGGCTTTGGTCTCTGGTCGTTTGTTTCAAAACTGACCTTGGCTTTCGCCGCCATAGCCCTACTTCCCGCGCTGGAAGGTGCAGGGTTGCAGACCGGCCCCGGCGAAAGCAGTGACGCGGCTGTCAGCCTGTTGATCTGGTTCTATGCTGGTGTACCCTGCGCCCTGAAACTGTTGGCAATCGCCCTGCTCGCCACCGCGCAACCCATGGAGCAACCGTGACCGAACCGCTGATTTTCATTGCTGCAGGGCTTGGTCTGGGGATTCTGCTGACCATCCTGCGCCGTCGCTTTGCGGAGTTTCACGGCCAGGAGCCGAGCGACTATGTCGATGCCTTCCCCCAGTTCGACTTGCGCCTGCATCTGCGCGACAAAATGATCTGCGAGGGTGTGATCTTTGGCCCGCTGGGCCGGGTTACGAGCAGCTTTACCGCGATCTTCAACGTGACTTGGAATGGCAAGGTGGCGACCGTTGCCGAGAGCTTTCGCTACAATGACGGCACGCGGCAGGAGCGGGAATGGACGGTGACGCTAGGCGAAAACGGCCATTTCACCAGCACCGCGCCTGATGTCGTGGGCGAAGGCCAAGGGGTTCAGGCCGGGCCTGCCTTGCAGTTGCGCTACCGCATTCGACTGCCCGAGGCGCTTGGCGGCCATGTCCTTAACACCGTCGACTGGATGTATCTGACGCCCGAGGGCACCATCGTCAACCGCAGTCAGTTTCGCAAATTCGGGGTGAAGGTTGCCGAATTGGTCGCCACATTAAGACCGGAGGAAGACCGATGAAAGAATGGCAGGGCAAGAGATATTGGCTGGTCGGGGCCAGCGACGGGCTGGGCGCTGCACTGGCACATCAGCTTAGCCGCAGTGGCGTCGAGGTCATCCTGTCTGCCCGCTCAGAGGATAAACTTGCCAATCTGGTCGCAGAACTTCCGGGGCGCGCGCGCTACCGAGTCATGGATGTGACCAGCGAGGAAGATATCGCCGCTGCCGTCGCCGAGATCGGAGAGATCGATGGGCTGGTCTATCTCGCCGGCGCCTATTGGCCATTTGGGGTGAAGGAATGGGAGGCGGATCATGGGGTGACCATGGCCGACGTGAACTTTACCGGCCTGATGCGGGTGCTGGGGCAGGTGGTGCCAACGATGGTGACCCGGGACCATGGGCATATCGTGATTACCTCGAGCCTAACCGCCTATCGCGGGCTGCCCGGGTCTATTGGCTATACGGCCTCCAAGGCAGCGACACTGTCGCTGGCGGAATGCATGCATGCTGACCTGCGCAAGACTGGCGTGCAGGTGCAGGTTATTAACCCCGGATTCATCAAGACGCAGTTGACCGACAAGAACGACTTCAAGATGCCCTTCTTGATGGAGCCCGAGAAAGCCGCCCGCGAGGTCTATGAGCATATGTGCGGCGACAGTTTTAAGCGCGACTTCCCCTATGGGTTCTCACTGCTGTTCCGCATGGGCCGCTTCCTGCCGGACTGGCTCTATTACAAGCTGTTCTCCTGACCTCAGACCTTGGCCACATGTTCGGCATAGAGATCGCGGGCGCGTTGCCAAACGGGGTTCTCTCGTTCCGGTAGCGTTAAAAGCGTGTCGAGCAATTGCGCGGCAAAGTCCTCGGAACTTTCGAGCGGCAGCATTGAGGGCAGGTTGTCGATGGCCATAACGTCCAACGGCGGATCCTCATGCACCCGCAGGGCAGGCGCCTCCCATGTCGTGGCTCGGTCATAGACCTGTACCGGGTTGAACGCGCTATCTGGGTCGCAGGCGATGTCGCCAATAACCCGCAGCGCTCGGTCTGCTTCAGGCGCATCCGGCCGCACGAAAGGCGGCGTTTCGGCATTTGCTAGGATGCAATTGAAGAAATAGGCATGGTCTAGGATTTCGGGGAAGGGTCCGCCATGAGCGGTCTCTTTCATGTCCCAGCCGGTGACGGGGATGCCCATGGCTTCGCACAGATCAGTTGCCCCACGCCCCACACGGCCCAGCGCTCCGATGACCAGAGCGCGGTCTTCGGCGGCGTCCACTTCTGCCAACTCCTCTGCCAAAGCAGCTTTCAACGCCTCGGCGTCCGGGAATGGCTGCACTGGGCCGCAGACTTCCCCGCGCAACTGCGCGATGCGGCATTTCACGGCGACCGCGGCCCCGGCAAAACCTGCCCAATAGCCAAAGGCCGCGACGCGGCGGCCATTATCATCGGTCAGATACTCCAGATCCAGCAATGTGCCGCCACCTGCTTTGAAGCGCTGCAGCAATTTCTGACCCGAGGCTTGGCCCTTATAGGCATGACCGAACATTATGTGGGTATGCGGCAGCGGCGTGCCGTCTTCGGGCAGTTCTTTCAAACCGAAAATCACCGCATCGCGCGGCGCATCCGGCCAGCTGTGCGCCGGAACAATCTCGCAGCCAGCTTGCTTATAGGCGGCGGTGGGAAGCACGCGGCTGTCGCTTTCCTCGACACTCACCTTCATCCCTGCCGCAATCAACTGCGCGGCGCCCTCGGGCGTGAGCCCGGTGCGGGTCTCATTCGCGCGTTGCTCGGCGCGCAGCCAAAGATGGGTCATGCGAGCATTCCTTTTTCCCGCACCGCCTTAACGCTTGCGCGGTTTTCCATCCGGTCGGCAAAGGCGTCGAGTTTGGGGAAGTCCGCGCGCTCCACACCGTCCCCTGCCAGCCAACCCGACACAACAAAGAGATACGGGTCGGCCAAGCTCACAGCATCGCCTGCGACGTAGTCGCCCTGAAAGGCGTTGTCCTCAATGTAGCGCGCGCAATCTGCCATGGTCTGTGGCACCTTGGCCTTCATGTCGTCAAAGCTCGACTGATTGTCGGCCCAGCGGTGGCCGCGCATTTTATGGGCGTGTGCCACATGCATGGTCGATGCAAGGTAGTACATCACGCTGCGCATATGGGCGGCGGCTTCGGGATCGGCGGGAGCCAACCCTGCCTCGGGCGCGACTGCCGCGACATAATCAAGCAAAGCGCCCGTTTCAGTAAGTGTGGTCCCCTCTGCGGTTTCCAACGCAGGTACGCGCCCCTTGGGGTTGATCGCAAGATACTCGGGCTTGGTCTGCGCGGCGCTGGCAAAGTCGACCTTGACTGGCTCGTAGGCCAGCCCCGCCTCTTCGAGCGCAATGGCGACCGCTACAGAGATCGTGCCGGGCGCGTAATAGAGTTTCAACATGGCGGGGCCTTTCGTTGGATCACATATGGGTTTGGGCGATGCGCCGGTCGGGCCGTTCAAGATGCGGCACAGCATTGAAAAGAACTGGAGACCAATGGCCGCCGATCGGGAAGAGCCGGTGCATCGAAGTATGCATGATCGCCAGCGCAAGCCGTGCCATCGCCGGGATGCCCACACCCATCGCCTGCGCCATAGCGAGCGAGATCAGCCCGCCCGAAGTCACCACCAGCGCTGGGCCTTCGCCCTCGGCAATTTCGGCCAGCGCAGATTGGACGCGGTTCTCGAAAGATTCATAAGTTTCGGGCGTGTCCGCCAGCTTGCCGGCTTTCCAATAGTCAAAGACTTGGGGCAGATGATGCACAAACTCGCCCTGTTTGGGGAAAGGCACCTTGTGCTGTTGCTCCATGAGATTGGCGAGGGTGAAATATTCCAGCTCGTTCAGCCGCGGGTCTTGGATCGGCTTCAACCCGGTGTTCATCGCCTCCGCTGTTTCAATATGCCGGGTCAGCGTGCCGGTATAGAGCCGCGTGTGGTAGCTCTCGCTTTCCTGCAGATGCTCGCCCAGCCAAGCGGCCTGCTCGTGGCCCAGAGGGCTCAGTTTGTCGTAGCTCAACTCATCTTTGGCGGTCGAATTGGCTTGGCCGTGGCGGATCAGTGTAATGTGGGACATGCAGCAACTTTCACTATTCGCCACAGTGATAGGCCAGCTTGTCAGACCATTCAAACGCAATGCGAATGCAGGGCGTTTCTTGGGCCCCGCATGTCGGGAATGGCCCCTGACATCCCCCGGTTTTGCTTATAGATTGACCACAAGTTAGCGGGGGAGGCTGCCATGGCTGGGACAATTACATTTACGCTCGACGGGCAGGCCGTTGAGGCCGAGGCGGGCATGACCATTTGGGAGGTCGCCAATGGCCGCGGCCTCAAGATCCCCCATCTGTGCCACAAACCCGCTCCCGGCTACCGCCCCGACGGCAATTGCCGCGCCTGTATGGTCGAGATCGAGGGCGAGCGCGTGCTGGCGGCTTCCTGCATTCGCGAACCGGCAGAGGGTATGGTGGTGACCACCAACAATGCCCGCGCTGAGAGCGCCCGCAAGATGGTGATGGAGCTACTGCTGGCCGACCAGCCTCCGGAAGAGGTTGCCCATGACAAATCCAGCCACATGCGCGAGATGGCTGCGCAGAGTGGTGTCGAGGCCAGCCGCTTCCCTGCGCTGGAAAAGGAGCGCATCCCGCTCTTGGACGACAGCCATGTGGCCATGCGCGTGAACCTTGATGCCTGTATCCAATGCAACCTCTGTGTGCGGGCTTGCCGCGAAGTGCAGGTCAACGATGTGATCGGCATGGCAGGCCGGGGCCATGATGCCTACCCAGTGTTTGATATTGATGATCCGATGGGCGCTTCGACCTGCGTGGCCTGCGGCGAATGTGTTCAGGCCTGCCCCACCGGCGCGCTGATGCCCGCCAGTGTGGTGGATGAGGCGCAGGTAGGAGACTCTGCGGATTATGACAGCGAGGTCGACAGCATCTGCCCATTCTGCGGCGTCGGCTGCCAGATTTCGCTCAAGGTAAAGGACAATAAGGTCAAATATGTCGAGGGCATCA
This sequence comes from Sulfitobacter delicatus, assembly GCF_900102535.1. Classification (GTDB taxonomy): domain Bacteria; phylum Pseudomonadota; class Alphaproteobacteria; order Rhodobacterales; family Rhodobacteraceae; genus Sulfitobacter; species Sulfitobacter delicatus. The sequence continues at coordinate 106,471 of NZ_FNBP01000010.1, forward strand.
ACGGCCCCGCTAATGAAGGGCGGCTCTGCGTCAAAGGGCGTTTCGGCTTTGACTATATCCATCACGATCACCGGCTGACCAAACCGCTGATCCGTCGCGACGATGCGCCCGCCAAGGGCCTGAACGTCGATCCCGGCAACTGGGGCGAGGTTTTTCGTGAGGCGTCATGGGACGAGGCGCTGGACTTTGCCGCGCAGGGTCTCAAGGGGCGCGGGCGCGAGGTTGCGGGCTTTGGCAGCGCCAAATGCACCAATGAAGAAGCCTATCTGTTTCAGAAGATGATCCGGCAGGGTTTCGGCCACAACAACGTCGATCACTGTACGCGGCTGTGCCATGCGTCATCGGTCGCGGCCTTGATGGAGAATGTCGGATCGGGCGCGGTAACGGCGACGTTCAACGAGATCGAAAACGCCGATGTGGCGATCATCATCGGCGCGAACCCGGTCGAGAACCATCCCGTTGCCGCGACCTACTTCAAACAATTCACTAAACGCGGCGGCAAGCTCATCGTCATGGATCCGCGCGGCGTGGGTCTGCGGCGGTTCGCGTCGCATATGCTACAGTTCCGCCCCGGCACCGATGTGGCGATGCTCAACGCGATCATGCATGTGATCGTTGAGGAAGGGCTTTATGACGAGCAATATATCAAAGCCTATACCGAGAATTGGGAGGCCGAGAAGGCGCATTTAAAAGATTTCAGCCCCGAGAAGATGGCCGCCGTGTGCGGCATTGAGGCCGAAGTGCTGCGCGACGTTGCCCGGACCTTTGCCGGGGCCAAAGCGGGGATGATCTTCTGGGGCATGGGTGTGTCGCAGCATATCCACGGCACCGACAATTCGCGCTGCCTGATTTCCCTTGCGCTGATGACGGGCCATGTTGGCCGCCCCGGCACCGGGCTGCATCCGCTGCGCGGGCAGAACAACGTGCAGGGCGCGTCGGATGCGGGGCTGATCCCGATGTTTTTGCCTGACTATCAACCGGTTGAGGACGACGGCGTGCGTTCGGCCTTCACCGAGCTCTGGGGCAGCGAGGATTTCAGCGCCGAAAAGGGGCTGACCGTGACCGAGATCATGGATGCGGTGCACGACGGTGACATCAAGGCGATGTATGTGCTGGGCGAAAACCCGGCGATGTCGGACCCCGACGTGGACCATGCCCGTGATGCGCTGGCAAAGCTCGACCATCTGGTGGTGCAGGATATCTTCCTGACCGAAACGGCGAACTATGCGGACGTGATCTTGCCTGCGAGTGCTTTTGCCGAGAAGTCTGGCACCGTGACCAACACCAACCGACAGGTGCAAATGGGCCGTGCCGCGGTGACGCCCCCCGGAGAAGCACGCGAGGATTGGTGGATCGAGGTCGAACTGGCCAAACGGCTGGGGCTGGGCTGGGACTATGAGAGCCCGGCGGAGGTCTTTGCCGAGATGAAGCGCAACATGGCTTCGCTCGACAACATCACATGGGACCGTCTGGCGCGTGAGAATGCGGTGACCTACCCGTCGCTGAGTGAGACTGACCCGGGGCAGGCGATTGTCTTTGGCGACGGTTTCCCCCGGCCCGAGGGGCGGGCAAAGTTCACGCCCGCCGCGATCGTGGCACCTGATGATGTGCCCGATGCCGCCTATCCGATGATCCTGACCACGGGGCGGCAGTTGGAGCATTGGCACACTGGCTCGATGACGCGGCGCTCCAAGGTTTTGGATGGGCTGGAGCCGGAGGCGAATTGCTCGCTGCACCCCTCGACGTTGCGGCGGCTTGGGGTCTCCCCGGGCGGGCAGGTGCGGCTGAGCACCAAACGCGGCAGTATTGAGATCATGGCGCGCGAGGATCGCGCCGTGGCGCCGGATATGGTGTTCTTGCCCTTTGCCTATGTCGAGGCGGCGGCGAATATCTTGACCAACCCGGCGGTTGATCCTTTTGGCAAGATCCCGGAGTTTAAGTTCTCGGCGGTGAAGGTTGAGGCGGCACCAGTTGCGGCGGAATGACCGGCGGATAAAGGAGCGCCTGCGGCGCGCATGATTTTGAGGGGATGAGGGACGCTGTCCCTCAAACTCCCTGAAGTATTTGGAACCAGAAAGAGAAAAGACATGAAGATTGATGCGGCGCGGTTTTTGAAAGACTTGCACGATTTGCGCGCGATTGGCGCGGCTGGCGTGGGTAAGGGCGTGGTGCGTCCGGCCTATTCCGAGGCTGATATTGAGGGGCGGGCATGGATCGCCGGTCGCATGCGCGCGGCGGGGCTGCGGGTTGAGATGGATGCGATGGGCAACCTTTTTGGTTTGGCGGATGGGCCGTCGATCCTGATGGGGTCGCATTCTGACAGCCAGCCTGAGGGCGGCTGGCTTGATGGGGCTTTGGGCGTGATCGCGGCGCTGGAAGTGGCGCGGGCGGCGCAGGAGGCTGGTGGGCCTGCGGTCTCTGTCGTGTCCTTTCAGGACGAAGAGGGGCGATTTGGTGTGACCACCGGGTCGGCGGTTTGGTCGGGGCAGTTGGATCAGGATGCGGCGGATGCCCTAGAGGATGACGCGGGCGTGCCTTTGGGTGAGGCGCGTAAGGCTATGGGGGATATGGTCACCGGTCCGGTCGATCCGAGCCAGTTCACCGGGTATATCGAGTTGCACATCGAGCAAGGGCCGACGCTGGACGATAGTGGCGAGCAGATCGGTGTGGTCAGTGACATTGTCGGCATCCGGGACATGAAAGTAACCTTCAAGGGCCAGCAGAACCACGCTGGCACTACGCCGATGCAGGTGCGTAAGGATGCGTTTCAGGCGGTGTCGGAGTTCAACACGCTGCTGAATGACCGACTGCGCAATGTGGTGACGCCGACCACGGTTTGGACCATTGGGCATGTCAGTCTGCACCCCAATGCCTCGTCGATTGTGCCGGGCAAAGCGGTGTTTTCCATGCAATGGCGGGACGGCGACAGTGACCGTCTGGCGCGGATGGAGGAGATCATTCGCGAGACAGCGGATGAGGTGGCGAAGTCCCGCGGGATGGAGCTGTCCTATAGCACGATGCTGGGGCTTGAACCGGTGGCGATGGATGCGCGGTTGCGGGATGCCTTGGCGCAGGGGGCCGACGTGGTCGCGCCGGGCAAGTGGCGCAAGATGCCGTCGGGCGCTTTGCATGACGCGACCAATGTGGCGCGGCTGATGCCGGTGGCGATGCTCTTCGTGCCATCGATCAACGGGATCAGCCATGCCTTTGAGGAAGACACGGGCGAGGATGATCTCGTGGCCGGGGTCAAGGTTTTGGCAGAGGCGGTGGCGGCGCTTTGAGCGCCGCCTAGTCCCACGCCACATCGCCGAGAAAGATATATCCCGCGCCATAGATCGTTTTGATCAGTTGCGGGTTCTTTGGGTCTTCGCCCAGTTTCGTGCGCAGCCGCGAGATGCGCACGTCCATCGCGCGGTCAAAGCTTTCTGAGGCCACGCCGCCCAAGCTTTCTTGCATCTGCGCGCGGCTGATGAGGCGTTTGGGCGCGTCGAGGAAGAGCCGCAGCACCTCGCCCTCGGCATGCGAGAAGGTGACCTCGTTCCCTGCCGCGTCTTGTAGGACATAGCGGTCGAAATGGGCGGTCCAGCCATTGAACCGAGCGGTCATGCCGGCCTGCGGTGTGGGTTTGGCGCTGCGCAGACGGGCGCGGATGCGGGCGACGACTTCGGCGGGGTCAAAGGGTTTGATGATGTAGTCGTCAGCGCCCAGTTCCAGCCCGGTGACCCGGTCTTGGACCTGTGCGCGGCCTGAGATGATAATAACAATCGCGCCTTGTTCCAGCGCCAGCCGGTGCACCAGCGTTAGCCCGTCGGTATCGGGCAGGCTGAGATCGACAAGGCAGACGTCGGGGGTGTGCGTCGCCAACGCGGCTTCAAAGGCGCGGGCGCGGCCAAAGCTGAGCGTGTCGAAGCCGGCCTCCTCAAGCGTATCCGACAGCATGCTGCGGATTTCGGGCTCGTCATCGAGGATGGTGACAAGCGGGCGCGGGGTGGTGTCTTGGCTCATAGAGAGGTGGCTTTCAGCGGGGTGATGAGGGATTGCAGGTCCGACTTGTCAAAGGGTTTGCGCAGCACCGGGGCGAGGGTCTGGGCCTCAAGAAACAGCGGGTGATCGGCGGGCAGGGAGGTCATCAGGAGCAACGGCAAGCTGTTGCCAACGCGGCCGGCAAGGTCGATGCCAGTGGCTTCGCCGGTGAGTTGGATGTCAGACAGCACCAGCGTGATGTCGGGCAGGTCCGCGATCAGGGCGGTGGCTTCATCGGCGCTGGTCGCTTCGATCACCGAATGGCCCATATCCATCAACATGTCACGCACCACGGCGCGGATGTCGGTGGTGTCTTCGACCAGCAGCACCAGACCGGTCGTGGCAGGGACCGCGGCGCGGTAGGGCAGGCGCAGGGTGATCTGCGCGCCGCCTTCGGGTGCGTTGCACAGGCGCAGATCGCCGCCCGCAGATTTGGTCATATCATAGACCATCGACAGGCCAAGGCCGGAGCCTTCACTGCCCTTGGTGGTGAAAAACGGATCAACACCACGTTCCAGTGCCGAAGGCGAGAAGCCGGGGCCGGTGTCTGCGATCACCCATTCGATCCAGATGTCATGCACCCGGCGTTGCGTCAAGGCGATCTGGCCTGACGCCCCGCAGGCGTCGCGGGCGTTGAGAATGAGGTTCAGCAGAGCGTCCTGTACTCGCCCCTTGTCTAGGAGAACCATGCCCTCGGGCGCCTCATTCTGCACAACCAGTTCGCATTTTGGCGGCAGGGTTGGGGCGGCGAGGGTGGCCAATTCGTTTAGCAGTTCCGCCAAATCGGTGGCGGTAGGACGCAGGGCACGGGGTTCGGTCACATCAGCAATCGAACTGAGCAATGCGCCCCCGCGACGCGCGGCTGCAAGCGTGCCTTCGACCAGTTCATTCGCTTGGACCGGCAGCTGCGGCAGGCGTGCCAGTTTCGATTGCATGCCAAGGATGATCGTCAGCAGGTTCGAGAAATCATGCGCGAGGCCGGAGATCATCCGCGAGGCCATCTCACGCTTTAGCGTTTGTTGTAGGGCAACGCGCGTTTGGGTTTCCTCGGTAATATCCATCGACAGGATATAAACCCCGCCGCGCCCATCGGGGGTAAAGGCCCCGCGAATGCGGCGGGCCGAGGCGTCATGGGTGAACTCCACCACGGCTGGCTCACCAGCATAGGCTTGGGTCAGCGCCGGTTTAATGCGGGCATAGGCCGCTCCACCCAGAGCTTTGCGGATATGCAGGCCCATGATATTGCTTGGCCGTCCGGGCATCACGCTGCTGAGGCGGCGGTTGGAGTAGATGTAGTGGCCGTTCTCATCGACATGGGCGATATGCGCGGGCATCATTTCGGTCGTGAGCCTTGTGCGCGCTTCGCTTTCCGTCACCTGCCGTTTCGCTTCTTCCAGTGCGGTGACCGTCGCCTCCAACTGGCGGTTCGTCGCGGCAAGCTGTTCAGCGTGAGACAGGACCTGATCGCTCAACGCGTCCGAACGCGCCCGCAAGAGGGCCTCTTGGCGTTTGGTGGTGGTGATGTCAGTATAGACGGTAACCCAGCCCCCTTGGGGCAGGGGCGAGCCTTCGACGCTGATGGTGCGGCCATTGGCGCGGGTGCGCTCCATGTAATGCGGCACAAAGGCACGGGCCTGCTCGACGCGCTCGGCGACAAAGGCATCGACATCCGTGACCTCGCCATATTCGCCGGTTTGGGCGAGGTGGCGGATGGTGTCCTCAAAAGGCGCGCCGGGGGTGACCAGCGCATCGGGCAGGTCGAACATGGATTGGAACGGCGCATTGCAGACCGCGAGGCGCAGATCGCTGTCGTAAATCGTCAGGGCCTGAGCAATCAGGTTCAGACCGGCGGTGGTCAGGGCTTTGTTTTGGTCGTCACTGATCTGCATCGGCATCCTTTGATGCAAGGGCTAGCACCACCGGGCGCAAAGGCAAAGAGGGGCCGGACATTCGCGCTTGACCTTCTTGCGCAGGAAGGGGGCAGAGGCAGGCGGCAACTAAGGACAAGGGCATGACATGCAAAAGACGATCGGCATAGCGGCAGTGGCAGCTGTGGCACTGGTGGCCGGATATATCTGGTGGGGCAGCGCGGAGGATGAGGCCGCAGCGCCGGTCGCGGAAGGCGCGGCGATGGTGGCGGTGACCTTGCCAGAGACGCTGAGCGAACAGGCCCAGCTGGGCCAGCGAGCTTTTGAGGCGAAATGTTCGGCCTGTCATGGTGACAATGCCGCAGGGCGCGAAGGCAACGGCCCTCCGCTGATCCACAAGATCTACGAGCCCAGCCACCATGGCGATGGCGCCTTTATGGTTGCTGCCAGCAATGGGGTGCGGCAGCACCATTGGTCCTTTGGCAATATGCCTCCAGTCGAGGGGATCACCCCCGCCGAGGTCAAAGCCATCGTGACCTATGTACGCGAGGTGCAGCGCGCCAACGGGATCGATTAACCTAGGCTCCGCGTCAGCGGCGGCGCTTGTAACAATTCGTTAGGATTGAGAAAAGATCAGGAAAAAGTTGACCTCCACACCTAAGACAACGTCACTCGTGTGATCGAAGAATCGCACAAGCGATCGACCCCGCCGAGGAGGGCGGGCATGGGAGGAAGACAATTTGGCCAAGCCGCTGACGCGTGCCGACGGACCTCAGTCCGTGCCGGCGCTGTTGCATCGCAACGCAAGTGAATTCGCAAACGCCCCCGCCTATCGGGAGAAGGAATACGGGATTTGGCAAAGCTGGACCTGGTCGCAGACCCGCGACGAGGTTGAGGCGCTGGCACTCGGGTTTCTGGAGTTGGGGCTGGATGAGGGCGATTTCGTCGCCGTCATTGGCCGCAACCGGCCCTATCTCTACTGGGCGATGATTGCCGCTGAAATGGCCGGGGCCGTGCCGGTGCCGCTCTACCAAGACGCCAATGCCGAAGAGATGGCCTATGTCATGGGCCACTGCGGCGCGCGCATCGCCGTGGTGGGCGATCAGGAGCAGGTCGACAAAATCATCGAAGTGCAGGCGCAGCTGCCCGACTTTGAGCGGATGATCTACCTCGACCCGCGCGGTCTGCGCAAATACGACCACTCCAAGCTCGACCAATACAGCGCCGTGCAGGAATTGGGCCGCGCCAACCGTGAAAAACACATCGCGGAACTGGAAGCCCGTCAGGCCAAGTTGAATTACGATTCCACCGGCGTGATGCTTTATACCTCGGGCACCACCGGCAAGCCGAAGGGCGTGGTGCTCAGCAACCGCAACGTGATCGAGACGGCGAAGTCTTCGTCGGAATTCGACAACCTCAAGCGCACCGACGAGATCCTCGCCTATCTGCCAATGGCTTGGGTCGGGGACTTCATCTTCTCCGTCGGCCAAGCGCTCTGGACTGGGTTCTGCACCAACTGCCCCGAAAGCGCCGAGACGATGCATGTCGATCTGCGTGAGATCGGGCCGACCTATTACTTCGCCCCGCCACGCGTCTTCGAGACGCAGCTGACCAGCGTCATGATCCGCATGGAAGACGCAAGCCGGTTCAAGAAATGGCTTTTCGACAAGTTCATGGCCCATGCCCGCAAGGTCGGGCCTGCCATTCTGGACGGCAAGAAGGTCTCGGCTTGGGACCGCGCGAAATATGCGCTTGGCGAGTTGATGATCTATGGCCCGCTGAAAAACACGCTGGGCTTCTCCCGCGTGCGGGTGGGCTATACCGCCGGGGAGGCGATTGGGCCGGAGATTTTCGATTTCTACCGCTCGCTCGGCATCAACCTGAAACAGCTCTACGGCCAGACCGAAGCAACAGTCTTCATCACCGCACAGCCCGATGGCGAGGTGCGCAGCGACACCGTGGGCGTAACCTGCCCCGGTGTGGAGTTGAAGATCGCGGACAATGGCGAGGTCTTCTACCGCTCGCCCGGCGTCTTTGTGGAATATTACAAGAACCCCGAAAGCACCGCCGACACCAAGGATGCCGAGGGCTGGGTCGCGACCGGCGACGCGGGCTTTATCGAGGAGGGCTCCGGCCACCTGCGCATCATCGACCGCGCCAAGGACGTGGGCCAAATGGCGGACGGGCGGCTCTTTGCGCCGAAATACGTGGAGAACAAGCTGAAGTTCTTTCCCAATGTTCTCGAGGCCGTGGTCTTTGGCAACAAACGCAGCGAATGCACGGCGTTCATCAACATCGACCTCACGGCGGTGGGCAACTGGGCCGAGCGCAACAACATCGGTTATGCCTCCTATCAAGAATTGGCGCGGCATCCGCAGGTGATGGACACGATCCAAAGCCATGTGGAGGAGGTGAACCGTTCGGTCGCCGAAGACGAGATGCTCTCGGGCTGTCAGGTGCACCGCTTTGTCGTGCTGCACAAAGAGTTGGACGCCGACGATGGCGAATTGACCCGCACCCGCAAAGTGCGCCGCAAGATCATCGAAGAGAAATACGCCGACATCATCACCGCGCTCTATGACGGCTCCAAACAGGTCAGCACGGAAACGGAAGTGACCTATGAGGATGGCCGTAAAGGCTCGATCAAGGCGACGCTCGAAATTCGCGATGCCGCCGTGCAGCCGACCAGCCACCAGATGGCAGCGGAATGAGCGCGGCCAGCGCCGGGCAGGCGGGAACTATGGAAAGGGACAGCGTGAAAGATCAGGCTGACAGCTATGTCACCGACGACGGCCGCACCATCGGCCCGACGGTGATGGAGATGAAGAACATCACCCTGCGTTTCGGTGGTGTGGAAGCGATCAAGGACATTTCCTTTGACATCCGCGAGGGTGAGATCCGTGCGATCATCGGGCCAAACGGGGCGGGTAAGTCCTCAATGCTCAATGTGATCAGTGGCTTCTACGTCCCGCAAGAGGGTGAAGTTTGGTACAAGGGCGCGCAGCGTCCGCCGATGAAACCCTATCAGGTCGCGCAGCAGGGCATCGCCCGGACGTTCCAGAACATCGCGCTTTTTGAAGGCATGTCGGTGCTCGACAACGTGATGACGGGCCGTCTGACGCAGATGAAATCGGGGCTGCTGGCGCAGTCGCTGTGGAAGGGTAAGGCCGAGCGCGAAGAGGTCGAGAACCGCGAGATTGCCGAGAAGGTCATCGACTTTCTGGAAATCCAAGCGATCCGCAAGACGCCCGTGGCGCGGCTGCCCTACGGTCTGAAGAAGCGTGTTGAGCTGGCCCGCGCCTTGGCTGCCGAGCCGACGATCCTGCTGCTCGACGAGCCGATGGCGGGGATGAACGTCGAAGAGAAAGAGGACATGTCCCGCTTTATCCTCGACGTGAATGACGAGTTTGGCACCACCATCGCGCTGATTGAGCACGATATGGGCGTGGTCATGGACCTGTCGGACCGCGTGGTCGTGATGGATTATGGCCGCAAGATCGGTGACGGCTCGCCCCATGACGTGCGCAACAACCAAGAGGTGATCGACGCCTATCTGGGGGTGGCCCATGACTAAGCGCTGCACAATCACCCGCACTGACACAGCCGTTCTGACTTTGGGGAGGGCCAATGATGCCTGAGCAACTGGCGTTTACAATCGAAGTCTTCATGAACGGGCTGATGGCCGGGGTGCTTTACGCGCTCGTCGCCCTTGGCTTTGTTCTGATCTACAAGGCTTCGGGCATTTTCAACTATGCCCAAGGGGTTATGGCGCTTTTTGCCGCGCTGACGCTGGTCGGGATCATGGAAGGGCAGGTGCCCTTTAGCCATCTAATCAACGCCATTCTGGGCACCGAGGTACACCACTTCGGCTGGCATGTGCCTGCCTTCCTTGCCATCGTGCTGACCATGGTGGTGATGATTGTGCTGGCCTATTGCGTGCAGCGTTTCGTGTTCCGCTACCTTGTGGGGCAAGAGCCGATCATCCTCTTCATGGCAACCATCGGTCTGGCCTATTTCCTCGAAGGCGTCGGCGACCTGATGTGGGGGTCCGAGATCAAGACCCTCGACGTCGGTCTGCCACAGGGCATCAACGTCTGGATTGACGAGTTCACCTTCGACGCGACCGGCTATGGCTTTTTCATCGACAACCTCGACATCGTGGCCTCCATCGTCGCGGCGATCCTTGTGATCGGGCTGGTGATGTTTGCGCAATACACCAAACAGGGCCGCGCCATGCGGGCTGTGGCGGATGACCACCAGGCCGCATTGTCGGTTGGTGTCTCGCTGAACTTCATCTGGATCTTGGTCTGGTCGCTGGCGGGTTTCGTCGCGCTGGTTGCGGGCATCATGTGGGGCGCCAAATCGGGTGTGCAGTTCTCGCTGTCGCTGATCGCGCTCAAAGCGCTGCCGGTGCTGATGCTGGGCGGCTTCACCTCGATCCCCGGCGCGATTGTCGGCGGGCTGATCATCGGTGTGGGCGAGAAACTCTTTGAATTCCTGATCGGCGCCCCCTTCCTTGGTGGCGCGACCGAGAACTGGTTCGCCTATATGCTGGCGCTGGTCTTCCTCGTCTTCCGCCCGCAGGGCCTGTTTGGGGAGAAGATCATTGAACGGGTTTGATACGGGCTTTGAGCCAGGCGCGGTGCGCGACGAGCGCGCACCCTACGGGACGGTGCAAATGACTATCGCAGAAGGGAAATCTGTCTAATGTTCTATCGTGAAGCGGGCGATTTCAACACGTCCTACGCCCAAGACCAGCAGACCTTCCCGATCAAATTCGACCGGTATCGCTACTATCTGGTGCTGTTCGTCGCGATCTTTGTCATTCCTTTTATGGTCAATGACTATTGGGTGAACTCGCTGTTCCTGCCCTTCCTGATCTACGCCATCGCCGCGATCGGGCTGAACATCCTCGTGGGTTATTGCGGGCAGGTCAGCCTTGGCACTGGCGGTTTCATGGCGGTGGGGGCCTATGCCTGCTACAAGCTGATGACGGCGATGCCCGATGTCAGCATGTTCATCCACATCCTGCTCGCCGGGGTCATCACTGCCGCCGTGGGCGCGCTCTTTGGCCTGCCGTCGTTGCGGATCAAGGGTTTCTACCTCGCCGTGGCGACGCTGGCGGCGCAGTTCTTCCTTGTCTGGCTCTTCAACCGGGTGCCGTGGTTCTACAACTACTCCGCTTCGGGCCAGATCAGCGCCCCTGAGCGCGACACTTTCGGCATCCTGATCACCGGCCCCAATACCGACGCTTGGGCGACCTATATGTTCTGCCTGATCTTCACCGTGGGCTCGGCACTGGTGGCGCGCAACCTGACGCGCGGCTCGGTGGGCCGTAAATGGATGGCGATCCGCGACATGGACATCGCGGCTGAGATCATCGGTGTGAACCCGCTGCGTGCCAAATTGACGGCTTTTGCGGTGAGTTCTTTCTTCATCGGCATCTCCGGCGCACTGTTCTTTTCGATCTATCTTGGCGCTGTCGAAGTAGGCGAAGCCTTTGGCATCCAGAAAAGCTTCTTGGTGCTCTTCATGATCATCATCGGCGGCTTGGGCAGCATCTTTGGCAGCTTTGCCGGGGCGGCGTTCCTTGTGCTGCTGCCGGTCTTGCTCAAAATCGTGGGCGTCGACTGGCTCGGCTGGCCCACGGACATCGTGGCGCATTTGCAGCTGGTGATCGTCGGCGGGTTGATCATCATCTTCCTGATCGCAGAGCCGCATGGCCTCGCCCAACTCTGGCGCGTTGCCAAAGAGAAACTGAGATTGTGGCCCTTCCCGCACTAAGCGGGGGCCATAAGAATTGAGGCGGGGGGAGGAAACCCGGCCCATAACCCAAGTCGGACAATCCAAGGGAGGAAACACCGATGAAATATAAACTGGGAACACTGGCCGTCGCAGGCCTGATGGCCGCAAGCCCCGTGATGGCAGACCTTGTCTTTCCATCGCTGAGCTACCGCACCGGGCCGTATGCCGCAGGGGGCATCCCCTTTGCTGACGGCTATGCCGATTACTTCACGCTGCTGAACGAGCGTGACGGCGGCATCGGCGGCGAGACCATCCGCGTGCCGGAATGCGAAACCGCCTATAACACCGAAAAAGGTGTGGAATGCTACGAGTCGACCAAGGGCGAAGGCGCGTTGGTTTATCAGCCGCTCTCGACCGGCATCACTTACCAGTTGATTCCCAAAGTCACTGCCGATGACATTCCGATGCTGACCTCCGGTCTGGGCCGTACTTCGGCCAAGAACGGCAATGTCTTCAGCCATGTATTCAACTTCCCGGCCAACTACTGGGATGGCGCTTCGGTCGCGATCAAGCACATCATGGAGCAGGAGGGCGGCAGCCTTGAGGGCAAGAAGATCGCCCTCGTGTACCACAACTCTGCCTATGGCAAGGAGCCGATCCGCACCCTGCAAGAGCTGAGCGAAAAGCACGGTTTCGAGCTGAAAGAAGTGCCTGTCGACCACCCCGGTCAGGAGCAGAAGTCCCAGTGGCTGCAAATCCGCCGCGACAAGCCTGACTATGTCATCATGTATGGCTGGGGCGTCATGAACCAGGTTGCGGTTCAGGAAGCTGCGAACATCCGTTTCCCGATGGACAAGTTCATCGGCATCTGGTGGTCCGGTTCCGAAAACGACGTTCTGTCGGCAGGTGCCAAGGCTGACGGCTACAAGGCGCTGACCTTCCACAACGTTGGCTCCGACTATCCGCTCTATGACGATCTGAAAAAACACGTCATCGACACGGGCAAGACCGCAGGCGCAGGCGACCAGGTTGGCACGGTGCTTTATAACCGTGGTATCTATGCCGCGATGCTGGTGGCCGAAGCTGCCCGCACCGCGCAGGAAATCCACGGTGTGACCGACATCACCGGCGGCCAGATGCGCGACGGGATGGAGCAGCTTGAGATCACCGAAGAGAAGATGGCGGCCCTCGGCCTGCCGGACTTCGGCCCCGAGTTCTCTGTCTCCTGTGACAACCACGGTGGTGAGGGCTTTGTGGCCGTGACCCAGTGGGATGCGGAAGCCAAGGAATGGAACCTCGTCTCGGACTTTATGCAGTCCGACCAAGACGTGATCCAGCCGTTGATCGACGAAGACAGCAAAGCCTACGCGGATGAAAACGCCATCGAAGGCAACTGCTAAGACCCCTGCTCCCGGCTGCCCCTCATTGGGTGGCCGGGGACTTACCTAAGCCCCAAGAAAGGTCCTTCCCCATGCTGGATGCTGCCAACACCAATGACGTCGCAGTCGAAAACCTGCTTGAGGTCAACAATATCGAGGTGATCTACAACCACGTCATCCTCGTGCTGAAGGGCGTCAGCCTGAACGTGCCCAAAGGCGGCATCACCGCGCTTCTGGGCGGCAACGGCGCGGGCAAGACGACGACGCTCAAGGCAATCTCCGGCCTGCTGGCCTCAGAGCGCGGCGAGGTCACCAAGGGTTCGATCAAGTATCGCAACAGCCCGATTCAGCACCAAGACCCTGCGGAGACCGTGAAAAAGGGTGTCGTGCAGGTCATGGAAGGCCGCCACTGTTTTGAGCACCTCACCATCGAAGAGAACCTGCTGACGGGCGCCTATACTCGCGCCGACGGCAATGCCGCGATCCAGCGTGATCTTGAGATGGTTTATGATTATTTCCCCCGCCTGAAAGAGCGCCGCCGTTCGCAGGCCGGCTATACCTCGGGCGGTGAGCAGCAGATGTGCGCCATTGGCCGCGCGTTGATGTCCCGGCCCGAGACGATCCTCTTGGACGAGCCCTCGATGGGTCTGGCCCCGCAGCTTGTTGAGCAGATTTTCGAGATCGTGAAATCGGTGAACGAGAAGGAAGGCGTGACCTTCCTGCTGGCCGAGCAGAACACCAACGTGGCCCTGCGTTTCGCGCATTACGGCTACATTCTGGAATCGGGCCGCGTGGTGATGGACGGCCCCGCCAAGGACCTGCGCGAGAACCAAGACGTCAAAGAATTCTACCTCGGCATGTCCGACGAAGGCCGCAAGAGCTTCCGCGACGTGCGCAGCTACCGCCGCCGCAAACGCTGGCTGAGCTAACCGCCCGAGACCGACAAAGACCAAAGATGCGAGATCGAGCGGGCCTATGCCCTCTCCAGTCTTGCCATAGCAGGAAAGTGACAGGGATGCTGACCAAGCCCCATTTCGACGATCTGGAAACCCGCAGCGCCGAGGCGCGTGCCGCTGATCTGGCAAAGGCATTGCCCGAGCAGATCGCCCGCGCACAGGCTTTGCCGGGCTATGGCGAGACGCTCAAGGGCGTGGATGCGGCACAGATCACTTCCGCTATGGCGCTGGCCGATCTGCCGGTCTTGCGCAAATCGAAGCTAGGCAAGGCGCAGGCGGGCCACGCCCCCTTTGGCGGCTTCACCACCAAGCCGGTGACCGAGTTCTCCCATGTCTTCCAATCCCCCGGCCCGATCTATGAGCCGTCGAGCAACGCGCCCGATTGGTGGCGCATGGGGCGTTTCCTGCATGCGGCGGGCATCGGCGCGGGCGACGTGGTGCACAACTGCTTTGGCTACCACCTGACCCCTGCGGGCATGATCTTTGAGTCCGGCGCGCGGGCCGTGGGGGCCACCGTGCTGCCCGCTGGCACCGGCCAGACCGAGCTTCAGGTCACCGCTGCGCGGGATGTGGGATCGACCGCCTATGCGGGCACGCCGGATTACCTCAAGGTGATTTTGGAAAAAGCCGACGCCATGGGGGTCGAGTTGAAGATCACCAAGGCCGCCGTCGGCGGCGGTGCGCTGTTCCCCAGTCTGCGCGCCTATTACCAAGAGCGCGGCATCACCTGCCTGCAATCCTACGCCACGGCTGATCTGGGCAATATCGCTTATGAAAGCCCGGCGATGGAGGGGTTGATCGTTGACGAGAAGGTCATTGTCGAGATCGTCACTCCCGGCACCGGCATTCCGGTCGCCCCCGGTGAAGTCGGTGAAGTTGTTGTGACCACGTTGAACCCCGACTACCCGCTGATCCGCTTTGCCACCGGCGATCTGAGTGCGGTCCTCGAAGGCGAAAGCCCCTGTGGCCGCACCAACATGCGCATCAAAGGCTGGATGGGCCGCGCCGATCAAACCACCAAGATCAAAGGCATGTTTGTTCGCCCCGAACAGGTGGCGGCCCTGGTCGCGCAGCACGACGAGATCGAAAAGGCCCGCGTCATCGCCAGCCGCGAGGGCGAGGCGGATGTGATGACGGTGCAGATAGAAACCACGGGCGCGGACAAGGACAGCTACGCGCAATCCGTGGCCGATCTCTTGAAACTCAAGGGTCGCGTCGAACTGGTCTCCCCCGGTTCTTTGCCCCGCGACGGTTTGGTGATTGAGGACCAGCGCAGCTACGACTGAGGCGCTACGTCGCGCCCTCTGGCATTTCCGAGTGAAATGGTCGAAATAGGGTCTATGACGCTGAACGCTGCCCCCACCGACACCACCCAACCGCCCCGCGCCCGCGACGGGCTGCGCGCCCTCTCTGCCGTGGCGCTGACCGTGGCCACCTGCTGCGCGCTGCCGATGCTGGCCGTGCTGATCGCTGCGCTGAGCGGCGGGACGGAGACGGTGCAGCATCTGATTGAGACGGTGCTGGGCCGCTATACGGTCACGACGCTCTTGCTGGTGCTGCTGGTCTCGGCGGGCACCTTTGCTATCGGAGTCGGCGCGGCTTGGCTGGTCACCATGACCCGCTTTCCCGGCGCCAAGGTCTTGGAGATCGCACTGGTCCTGCCGCTGGCCTTTCCGGCCTATGTGCTGGCCTATGCCTATACCCATGTGCTGGATCACCCCGGCATTGTCCAAGCGACCCTGCGCGATGTGACGGGCTGGGGGCCGCGTGAGTATTGGTTCCCCGAGATCCGCTCACTTGGTGGCGCTGCCGCGATGCTGGTGTTGGTGCTTTATCCTTACGTCTACCTGCTCGCCCGCGCCGCGTTTTTGCAGCAAAGCGGCACGACCTTTTTGGCCGCGCGCGCCCTTGGCTCCAGCGCTTGGGCCGCATTTTTCAAAGTCAGCCTGCCGCTCGCCCGCCCCGCCATCGCGGGCGGCGTCTTGCTGGCGGTGATGGAGACCATCGCGGATTTCGGCACCGTGGCCTATTTCGGCGTCCAAACCTTTGCCACAGGCATCTACACCAGTTGGTTTTCGATGTTCGACCGCGCCGCCGCCGCGCAGCTGGCGCTGTGTCTGCTGAGCTTTGCGCTGCTGCTGGCGATGCTGGAGCGGGCGCAACGGGGCAAGGCGAAATACCATGACCCGGCCCGGCGGACGCAGTCGGCACCGCCTTCGGAGTTGAAAGGCTGGCAAGCGGCGGCGGCGATCGTGCTCTGCGGCGTGCCGGTACTCTTTGGCGCGGTGCTGCCGGTGGTTATTCTGGTGACGATGGGGATGGAGTCGGAGCAAAGCCTGTTTAGCCCGCGCTACCTTGGGTTCATGCGCAATTCGGTGACGTTGGCAGGCGTGGCGGCGGTGTTGACGGTTTTGGCGGCGATCAGCGTTGGGTTCTTTCGGCGGCTGCGGCCCGGGCGGGTCTCGCAGAGTGCGGCTTACGTGGCGCGGTTGGGCTATGCGGTGCCGGGCGGGGTGATTGCCGTGGGCCTGCTGGTGCCCTTCGCGGCCTTTGACAATGCGCTGGATGCTTGGATGCGCGAGACGTTTGATATCTCCACCGGGTTGCTGATCACCGGATCGATCTGGCTGTTGGTGCTGGCTTATCTGGTGCGCTTTTTGGCGGCGGCGCTTGGTGCGTATGAGGGCGGGCAGTCGATGGTGCATGCCAATATGGACGCCGCCGCCCGGTCGCTGGGGCAGACGCCTTTGGGGACGTTGCGGCGGGTGCACCTGCCGATCCTTGCGCCGAGTTTGCTGACGGCGCTGTTGATCGTTTTTGTCGATGTGATGAAGGAACTGCCCGCGACACTGATCATGCGGCCGTTTAACTATGATACGCTGGCGGTGCAGGCCTATCGGTTGGCGAGTGATGAGCGGCTGAATGGGGCGGCGGTGCCGAGTTTGGTGATCGTGGCGATGGGGCTGCTGCCGGTGATCCTGATCTGTCGGCAGGTGGGGCGTCAGCGGTAGAGACGAGGGCCAGCGCTTGCCCTTGGGGTGGCGATCCTTACGCTGCTTCGTGCCCCTTTCATGGTGCAGCCTTGGCGCGAATTTTCTGACTTCCACCAAGCTTCACCAAATCGTCTCCCCGTCGCACCAAAGGTGCACCATTATTGTTCGGCACGCCTTTGGCGTGACGGGACGGGCAGGCGATGGCCCGGCGCCTGCGGCTTGATTCCGGGCTGGGGTGGCATTGGTAGCTAGCGTTGAGGGCAGCGCCCTCCCTGGTGGGCGATCGTAAGTTCAATTTTCGAAATGATATCAGCAAAGGACGCTAGTGCTGCGTTATGAGGCGACGTTGCAAAATCGCCCTCCGGGGGGAGGGAGGGCGATGCCTGTGGTGCCCACGGGCGGGGCGCTCGATAGAAACCGCAGCGCAAAAAAAAGGCGGACCCGAAGGTCCGCCTTTCACATCATTCGCTAGCAGGAATTATTCCCAACCAACCGTATTAAAGATCTTCTGCGCAGTGCCGATGTTCTCGGCCACATCCGACAGGTTCACCTCATCGGCCTTGAACTCACCCAACTGCTTCACGCTGTCCGCCAGCTCAACACCTTCCACCGTCGGGAACTCGTCATTCCCGGCCGAGAAATACTGCTGCGCCTGATCGGAGGCGAGATACTCAAGGAATTTCACCGCGTTCTCACGGTTCGGCGCGTTCTTGGCCACACCGCCGCCCGAGAGGTTCATATGCGCGCCGTTGCCGTCCTGATCGGGCCAGATCAGGCCGATCTTGTCGATTTCAGCCGAAACGCCGTCCACATCGGTGCGGATCGCGCGGGCGAAGTAGTAGCTGTTGGAGACCGCAATATCGCATTCACCCGAGACGATGCCGCGCAGCTGGTCGGTATCCCCGCCCTGCGGCGCACGCGCCATGTTGTCGACCACGCCCTGCGCCCATTCGGTCGCGGCTTCTTCGCCCTCGTGTGTTACGATGGCGGCCAGCAGGGTCTGGTTATAGGTGTTGGTCGAGGAGCGGATGCAGACCTGACCTTTGTAAGCCGGATCGGCGAGGTCCATGTAGGTCGCGGGCGGGTTGTCGAGCGCTTCTTTGTTATAAAAGATGATCCGCGCACGCTGGGACAGGCCGAACCACTGGTTGTCGTGGTCCTGCAGATTGCCGGGGATGCGCTCTTCGAGCGTGTCGCTCTCGATCGACTGCAGAAGACCCATGTCTTTCGCACGCTTCAGCCGGCTGGTGTCTACTGTAAGCAGCACGTCGGCAGGGGAGTTCGCGCCTTCGGCTTCCATACGGGCCAGCAGTTCGTCGGCCTTGCCTTCGATGCGGTTGATGTTGATGCCGGTGGCTTCGGTGAAGTCGGTGTAGAGCCGCTCATCGGTGTCATAGTGACGCGAGGAGTAGAGGTTCAGCTCGCCATCGGCCAGCGCGGGCAGCGCCAGCGACATCAGCGCGGCGGCAGCAGTAGAAGTCTTGATGAGGGTCATTTGGAGATCCTGTTTCGTGAAGATATAACTCGACTGAAACAGTAAGAAACAGATTTACGGGAGCTGTGCAACCAATTCTGATAAATTTAGTCAGAAACCCCCGACCGACCGAGCCGGGGGTGCCGTAATCAGCCTTTATCGACGATTTTATCTTGCGTTTTCGTATCGAAATCGCTGGCGTTATGCCGCTCATGCAATTGCATCGACAGATCATCGCCAAAGGCGCGGTTGACGATCCGACCGCGTTTGACCGCAGGGCGGGCGTCAATCGCCTTGGCCCAACGCATGACGTTTTCATAAGAGGTCACATCAAGGAATTCAGCCGCGGAATAGAGCCGTCCGAGGACCAACTGGCCGTACCAGCTCCAGATCGCCATATCTGCGATGGAGTATTCATCCGCGAAATATTCGTGATCGGTCAAGTGTTTGTCCATTACGTCAAGCTGGCGTTTGGTTTCCATGGTGAAGCGGTTGATCGGATACTCAAACTTCTCCGGTGCATAGGCGTAGAAGTGACCAAAGCCGCCGCCGAGGTAGGGCGCGCTGCCCATTTGCCAGAAGAGCCATGACATCGCTTCGGTGCGACGCGCGGGGTCTTTAGGCAAGAAGTCGTCAAACTTCTCGGCCAGATGAAGCAGGATCGAGCCCGATTCGAATACGCGCTGCGGCGTATCGCCGGAGCGGTCCATCAGGGCCGGAATCTTGGAGTTCGGGTTTACCTCTACAAAGCCCGAGCCGAACTGATCACCCTCGGAAATGTCGACCAGCCACGCATCATATTCCGCGCCCTTGTGACCGGCAGCCAGCAATTCCTCGAACATAACCGTGACTTTGACCCCGTTGGGGGTCGCCAGCGAGTAGAGCTGGAAAGGATGCTCGCCCACCGGCAGTTCCTTGTCATGGGTCGCCCCGGCGATGGGCCGATTGATGCTGGCGAATTTGCCGCCGCTTTCGGCGTCCCATTCCCAAACCTTGGGCGGTGTGTATTCGGAAGAGTCCGACATGCTGGTATTCCTTGTTATTCGGGTCTGCTTTGTAGTTGGGGCTTTGTGCAGGTCTTGCAACCGCTAAACCACAACGAAAAAGGCCGCCCCAAGAAGGAGCGGCCTTTAAAATCGAATTGCTGCAAGTCTCAGCCCTGACGGGCTTTGAACCGGCGCTGCGTTTTGTTGATGACGTAAACGCGGCCTTTGCGACGCACAACACGGCAATCGCGATGCCGATTCTTGAGCGAGCGGAGCGAATTGCGAACCTTCATAGGTGGTCTCCTCATGTCGTGGCGCGGGCCAGCGCCTGGGTTGCGGGCAACCCGCCAAAGACGGGTCGGTGAATAAATGGTGGGCGATACTGGGATCGAACCAGTGACCCCTTCGATGTCAACGAAGTGCTCTACCGCTGAGCTAATCACCCACTTTTTAGCGTTTCAAAACCGGCCCCAAACAAAAATGGGGCGCGAAATTTCGCGCCGTTCGGGTCCTATAAAAGGAGTCGGCGGGAGGATCAAGGGCTTTTGACCCAGAATAAACACGCTATGTTCGATCGTAGAGGGATTTATCATGCCAATGACCGCCTACGAAGTTCTCCGCCCCGATCGCAACCTGTCTTGCGTGGTCTTTGCGTCGCCGCATTCGGGGCGCGATTATGCGGGGTCTTTCCTGCGGCGCACGGTGTTGGACGAACATGCGATCCGCTCGTCCGAGGATGCTTTCGTTGACCTTCTGTTTGATTGCGCACCGCGTTTTGGGGCCAGTTTCATCCGGGCCGGGGCGCCAAGGGCCTTTATCGACCTGAACCGCTCGCCCGAGGAATTGGACCCCGCAGTGATCGACGGTGTGGCCCGGCAGAGCCATAACCCGCGGGTAGCCTCGGGGCTTGGTGTCATCCCCCGCGTGGTGGCCAATGGCCGGGCGATTTATCGAGGCAAGCTGAGCCTAGGTGAGGCAGAGTTGCGAATCGAGCGCTATTGGCGGCCCTACCATGCGAAACTACAAGAATTGCTCAGCCAGGCGCATCGGCGTCACGGCCAGGCGGTACTGATTGACTGCCACTCCATGCCGCATGAGGCGATGGATGGTGTGGCACGCGGCGGGATGCGCCGCCCGGATGTGGTTTTGGGGGATCGGTTTGGTGCAGCGGCAAGCGGCGAAGTCGTGGACCGTGTTGAGGCGGCTTTCGCTGATGCGGGTTTTGTCGTGACGCGCAACTCGCCCTTTGCCGGAGCTTACATCACCCAAGCCTATGGCCGCCCGTCGCGCGGCCAGCATGCTGTGCAGATTGAGATCGACCGGGCGCTCTATATGAACGAACGGTTGATTCGTCCCAATGGTGATTTCGAAGCGGTTCAGGCGGCGTTGCAGCAGGTTGTGGCCGAGGTGGCGCAGATCGGGCAGGGGCAGATACCGCTCGCTGCGGAGTAATCAGCGCAGCGCCCGCCCTTTGAGAATCGCCTTTTCACCAAAACGGCTACGGATACTGTCAGCGGCCCGTTCCGCGCGCCCCCGTTGCGCGGCACCCGGATCAAGAAGATCGCCGCCCATGTCTGCGCCGTCTGCATTCGACAAATCGGACAGACCGACGCCAATCAGCCGGTAGTGGCTCCGGTGTTCCACTTGGTCAAAAAGCGCACGGGCGGTGCGGTAGATGCGGTCGGCCAGTTGGGTCGGGTCATGCAAGGAAATGCGCCGCGAGAGCAGCGAATGGTCAGCGCGTTTGAGTTTTAGCGTCACCACCCGGCCCGCCATCTCTTTGGCCTTAGCGCGGTCCGCGACCTTTTCTGCCAAGCGCCAGATGTGGCCGTCCAGAATCTCGGCGTCGGCTGTGTTGTCAGAAAACGTCGTCTCGTTGCTGATCGACTTCACCGGACGGTGGCGCGAGACACGGCGTTTGTCTTGGCCGCGGGCCAGATGCCACAGCCGGTCACCCATGCTGCCAAAGCGGGCGATCAGGTCGGTATGTTCCCACCGGAGCAGGTCCGAGAAGCTGCGGATACCGGCTTTGTCTAGGGCCGCCTGCGTGGCGGCGCCGACGCCCCAGATCATGCCGACAGGTTTGTCGCGCAAGAACGCCCCGGTCTCGGCCTCGCCAATCACCGAAAAGCCATGCGGCTTGTCGAGGTCCGAGGCGACTTTCGCCAGAAATTTGTTGTGGCTAAGCCCGATGGAGCCTGTGAGGCCCAATTCGGTCTTCATCCGTCTTACCAGGCGCGCCAGCATCACGGCGGGTGGTTTTCCGTGCAACCGAGCCGTGCCGGTCATGTCGAGAAAGGCTTCGTCCAGCGAGAGCGGCTCAATGGCGGGGGTCAGTTCCTCCATCATCGCGCGGATGGCGCGGGAGGCTTCGACATAGGCGTCCATGCGCGGTTTGATGATAACCGCGTCAGGGCAGAGTTTCAGCGCCTGAAACATCGGCATAGCCGAGCGCACACCGCGAATGCGCGCGACATAGCAAGCAGTAGAGACCACGCCGCGCCGTCCGCCACCGATGATGACTGGTTTGCCCGCCAGTTCGGGATTGTCGCGTTTTTCGACCGAGGCATAAAAAGCATCGCAGTCCATATGGGCGATAGAGAGATCGAACAACTCGTCATGCGACAGCACCCGAGGGCTGCCGCAGAGCGGGCAGCGCCGCGCGGCGGCGATCTCGTTCAAACAATCGCGACAGAGGGTGGCCATGGATACACCAAAAGGGCAGGGTTCGGGCGACGACTTTAACCAGAATGCGGGGGTTTGAACATGGGGTTTGATGGAGCCAAATTGGCGCTCTACCTCGGCGACCAGTTGGCGGTGATCCTGCGCGATGACCGTCCCGGATTGCTATTCCCCGGTCACTGGGATCTGCCCGGCGGCGGGCGCGAAGGAGACGAGACCCCGCTGGCCTGCGCGCTGCGCGAGTGTCAGGAAGAGTTGGGAATCGCGGTGCCGGAAGAGGCCGTGATCTGGCGGGCGCCTTTTGACGAGGCAGGGCGGACCAAATGGTTCTTTGTCGCGCGCCTGCCTGAAACGGCGACAGAGCAAATCGTCTTTGGCGACGAGGGGCAGCGGTGGACCTTGATGGCGGAGGATGAGTTCCTCAATCACCCTGACGCGGTGCCTGCTTTTCAGGATCGGCTAAAGGTCTATTTAGAAGGCGGTTCGGGTGAAGCTGAGCCTTGAAATAAAGGCCCCCCGCCTGCGTGAGCGGGGGGAGGTGACGAACATCAGGAAGAACCAGTTCGTCGGGGAGTATCACCTGAGTTCAACATAACACATTGCGCAGAATCGGCCTACGCAGGATCGCCCCTGTAAAGGCTTCGCAACACTAATGTGACGCGTTTGCTACAGCCTGAGCTTCTGGCATTGTTAACATTAGAGAATTTCTGCGAGCACGGCCCGTGCGGCGGCGGCAGGATCCTCTGCCTGCCAGATCGGACGGCCCACAACGATATGATCTGCCCCGTCCGCAATGGCCTGACCCGGTGTCGCGACGCGTTTCTGGTCCCCCAAGGCTGCACCTTGTGGCCGGACCCCGGGGGTGACGATCAGCTTGCCGCGGGCTTCGGGCAGGGCGCGGATGGCGGCGGCTTCTTGAGGAGAGGCGATTACCCCGTCGGCCCCTGCGTCAAGCGCCCGCCCGGCGCGGGTCTGCACCAGATCGGCAATGTCGCCCTGCTGGATCAGCGCCGCGTCCAGATCCGCGCGGTCAAGGGACGTGAGGATGGTGACGGCGAGGATTTTCATATTGGTCCCGGCAGCGCCCTGTTTGGCGGCAGCGACCACATGCGGATCACCGTGCACTGTAAGGAAATCAAGATCGAACTGCGCAAGTCCCCGCACCGCAGCCTCGACGGTCGCGCCGATGTCGAACAGCTTCATATCCAGAAAGATGCGCTTGCCGTGTTCTTGCTTAAGTTCATTGGCGAGGGCCAGACCGCCGCCTGTCAGCATGCCCAACCCGATCTTGTAAAAGCCCACGGCATCGCCCAGCTTTGCGGTCAGTTCGAGCCCAGCCACCGCATTGGGGACATCGAGGGCGACAATCAAACGGTCATCGGACATGCTGGGGCTCCTGCCATATTTGCAAACGGCTTTGACCTACGGCGTGCTGCCTGACAAGTCCATCGTTCTTAATCGGCGGGTCCGGTTTCACGCAGAAAAAAGGCCCGAACACGCGCGAGGGCGGGTCCGGGCCAAGTGTTCAGAGACTTAGCAGGCAGGCACTGGTCTCTGGTGTGCGGATCGCCACATCGGGACAGATGAGGTGGCGGCAGGTCCGCAGGTAACCGCGCGGCAGGCAGGCGCCGCGCGGAAAGGGGTCAGGCTGCGTCGCGACCGGGGAGGTGCATGACCTCTTCCAGCCAGCGCAGCGGATCGAAGCTGCGGCGTCCGGCCCGCTGTGCGGGGACGTGGCGCAGGACTTCGGAACTCAGGCCACGCTTCTGTGCGTGACGGCGAAGGGCTTGCCGGGTCAGGCCCTTGGCAGCATCTTCGAATGACATGGTGATAGGCGCTTCGATGGCGCAGGCGTAGCGGCGCTGCTGCTTGCCTGTCTGAACAGTGACAAGCGCTTCGAAACACTGATTGGCCGCGTTATAAGTGACATCTGTCATCTGAATGGGGCGCGTCTGCATCGTTTCACCTCTTGCGTTCGTTCGAACCGGGCAGGTTTTTGTGATTCCTGCTCTCGTCTGCTTGGTAAACGCCCAAAGGCGCAAAATGGTTTCAACTTTCTCACAGGAAATGTGGATAAAGTCGTATTGCTTAGTTATTACAGTAACATAGGCCGGTAAAAAAATTTGAAAATCTGCCTTAAATTCGCCTTATTGGCGGAAAATGACCGATTTCAATGTGCTACGTCGGCTATATTTTGCGCAGTTAGGTGAGGCTGTTGCTCTTGAACGGGACCGGATATTCCCCAAATTAATCCCGAGGCTCGGACCGCCGCGTGCCACTTAGTGGGCGCGGCACTTTGGAGCGCTTATTAAAAAGGAGAAGCCCATGGACTTGAGCAAGTTCACGGAAAGATCGCGCGGTTTCATCCAGGCTGCGCAAACAATCGCAACACGGGAAAGCCATCAACGTTTGGCGCCCGAACATCTACTCAAAGCATTGCTGGACGACGAACAGGGCCTCGCGCGCAATTTGATTGCCGCGTCTGGCGGTGACGGCGCGCGTGTTATGCAGGCTTTGGAGCTTGCACTTGGGAAGATTCCTAAGGTGACGGGCGATGCGGCGCAGGTCTATTTGGACGGCGCGACAACCAAAGTTTTGGCCGAGGCGGAGGCGCTGGCGAAAAAGGCGGGCGATAGCTTTGTCACCGTAGAACGCATCCTGACCGCGCTCTGCATGGTCAAATCTGGGGCGAAAACCGCGTTGGAAGCCGGCAAGGTGACGGCACAAGGTCTGAACGGTGCCATCAATGACGTGCGCAAAGGCCGCAAGGCCGACAGTGCCACGGCAGAAGATGGCTATGAGGCGCTGGAGAAATATAGTCTCGACCTCACCGCGCGTGCCGAAGAGGGCAAAATCGACCCGATCATTGGCCGGGACGAAGAAATTCGCCGCGCCATGCAGGTGTTGAGCCGCCGGACCAAAAATAACCCGGTGCTGATTGGTGAGCCGGGGGTTGGTAAGACCGCCATCGCCGAAGGCCTAGCCCTGCGGATCGTGCATGGGGACGTGCCCGAGAGCCTGCGCAACAAGCGCTTGCTGGCGCTCGACATGGGTGCGCTGATTGCGGGTGCGAAGTATCGCGGTGAGTTTGAGGAGCGGCTGAAGGCTGTTCTGACCGAGGTGACCGATGCCGCGGGCGAAGTCATCTTGTTCATTGATGAGATGCACACGCTGGTGGGGGCGGGTAAGGCCGATGGAGCGATGGATGCGTCGAACCTGTTGAAACCTGCTCTGGCGCGGGGTGAGTTGCATTGTGTCGGGGCCACCACGCTTGAAGAATACCGCAAATACGTCGAGAAAGACGCGGCCCTTGCGCGGCGTTTCCAACCGGTGATCGTGCAGGAACCAACGGTGGAAGACACCGTGTCGATCTTGCGCGGTATTAAAGAGAAGTACGAGCTTCATCACGGTGTGCGGATTTCCGACACGGCGCTGGTTGCGGCGGCGACGCTCAGCCACCGCTACATCACCGACCGCTTCCTGCCCGACAAGGCGATCGACCTGATGGACGAGGCCGCGAGCCGTCTGCGTATGGAAGTCGACAGCAAGCCCGAGGAGTTGGACGCGCTGGATCGGCAAATCTTGCAGCTTCAGATCGAGGCCGAGGCGCTGAAGAAGGAAGACGACACCGCATCGAAGGATCGTTTGGAGGCTTTGCAGAAAGACTTGAGCGATCTGCAGGACCGCAGCGCAGAGATGACGGCGCAGTGGCAGGCCGAGCGGGACAAGCTGGCCGGGGCGCGTGACATCAAAGAGAAGCTCGACCACGCGCGGGCTGATCTGGACATCGCCAAACGCGAAGGCAACCTCGCGCGCGCGGGCGAGCTATCTTATGGCGTCATCCCGCAGTTGGAGCGCGATCTTGAGGAAGCTGAAGGCCGCGAGGACGACATGATGGTCGAAGAGGCCGTGCGGCCGGATCAGATCGCTAGCGTGGTTGAGCGTTGGACGGGTATTCCGGCAGGCAAGATGCTCGAAGGTGAGCGCGACAAGCTGCTGCGGATGGAAGATCAGTTGCATGGCCGGGTGATCGGTCAGGGGGCTGCCGTGAAGGCCGTGGCCAATGCTGTACGCCGGGCCCGGGCTGGGCTGAACGACGAGAACCGCCCCTTGGGCAGCTTCCTCTTCCTCGGGCCAACCGGCGTGGGTAAGACCGAGTTGACCAAAGCCGTGGCTGAGTTCCTCTTTGACGATGACAACGCCATGGTGCGCATCGACATGTCCGAGTTCATGGAGAAACACAGCGTCGCCCGTCTGATCGGTGCCCCTCCGGGCTATGTCGGTTATGACGAAGGCGGTGTGTTGACCGAAGCGGTGCGGCGCAGGCCCTATCAGGTCGTGCTGTTCGATGAAGTCGAAAAGGCGCATCCGGATGTCTTCAACGTGCTGTTGCAGGTGCTTGATGACGGTGTGCTGACCGACGGTCAGGGTCGCACGGTCGACTTCAAGCAAACGCTGATCATCTTGACGTCCAACCTCGGTGCGCAGGCGCTGAGCCAGTTGCCCGATGGGGGCGACATGGCGCAGGCCAAACGCGATGTGATGGACGCGGTCCGGGCGCATTTCCGGCCTGAGTTCCTGAACCGTCTGGATGAGACGATCATCTTTGACCGTCTGGGCCGTGCGGACATGGACGGGATCGTCGATATCCAGATGGCACGTCTGCTCAAGCGTCTTGCGGGGCGGAAGATCACGCTTGATCTGGATGACGCCGCACGCAAATGGCTGGCGGATGAAGGCTATGATCCGGTGTTCGGCGCACGTCCGCTCAAGCGGGTGATTCAGCGTGTCGTGCAGGATCCGCTGGCTGAGATGCTCTTGGCGGGCGATGTGAAGGACGGCGATACCGTCACTGTTCGGGCCGGAGCTGATGGGTTGATTATCGGCGATCAAGTGGCCGCGTCCAACCGGCCCACGCCGGATGATGCAACGGTGCACTAAGCGCTAGACAATGAAGAGAAGGGCCGGGATTTTTCCGGCCCTTTTGCTTGGCCCTTACACCTTACTTGGGTCGGGTCCGCCTTCAAGAATGGCGCTTCGAACCGCCATACTGAATTTCTGCAGCTCGCCCCGATTATCCGCCAGCCTGTGCCGAAGCGAGCGCGGCAACTCAAGCTGCACCCCTTCGCCAGAACCGGTTCGATTGCAGATGTTCTGTTCATGGATCCCGGGCAGGGTTTCGTTTGGGGTCGCCTCAAATTCAGCGTCGCGAAGCGCGGCACCGATGCTTTCGCGCAGAGCAGTAGCGCGGCCGCCGAGCCAGACGGCATCCGTACCGTCATCCTTACGCCCATGGATCGCTACTGCGGTGAAAGACCTAGCAACCAGTTCAAGCGCCGTTGGTTCATCAAAACGATGCGACGTGATGTGGAAGTCACCATGCGCTCCGGGCTTGAGCGCCTCGAACGCATAGAATGAAAGGTCGGTCCCTGCGATGGCTTCGGCGATCTCTGCAGTCTCAGGCTCAATAGTACCCCCATGCGGCGCGAGGATCACGACGGGCGAGCCGCGATCCTCATGCCTGATGCGGTAGTCGACCTCTGCCTGCATAGCTGCGGCGAGGTCTGCGAATTTATGGTAACGATCGGCCATGGTCCCCCTTCTCCGCGAATGGCACATGCGTGTGCAGTATAGCGGCGCCTAGACGTCCAACTTGCTCACGCTTTTTGAGATGACCCCGTCTTTTCGCTCAAGGGCGACCATCTCGCCAAACTCGATATGAAGCCATTCGTCGCCATCTTCCGTCAGCGGTTCGGAGGCGAAAATGGCGGCTGTCGCTTCGCCTTCGGGGCTGGGGTCTACTTTGTAGGATTTCGCGTGATCTTCGAAGTTTTCGCCCAAAAGCAGATACATCGGCTCAAGCAACATGGAGAGGGCCATGTCATCTTTGCCCGGCGCGGAGGGGCGCAGAGACTTCCAGTCGCCGCTTACCTGTGTTTCCCCTTCATGGCCGCAGCCGTAGTTCACTCCGATAATCCGGTTCGGCGCGACCAAGGCGATCTTCAGTTTGGTCAGCGCAGGCAGATCGAGCTTTTTCATCGCCCCACAGATAACAGTCAGGAGCTTCTCGAACCCTTTCTTAACCTCCCCATCGCTATCTCCCTCTAAGAGCGAGAGAAGCAGGACAAAGAGAAACTCCGTGTCCGTGGTGCCCCGCATCTGCTTAAGGTAGCGGTCCTCGCAATGGGCGAGCAATTCTCGCTGCAGGATCCTCCAGTTCGGCAGGGCGCCATTCTGGGCGATGATCCAAGGCGTCCCGTCAAAGGAGAAGGGATGGCAATTCTCGTCTGCCTGCACGACGCTGGCGTCATAGCTTGATGCGCGGACATGGGCGAGCACCGTACTGCCTTGCAGGCTGGGAATGACCCCGGTGACGTTATCATCATAAAAGGCGGCCTTGGGCCGGTGATAGAGCAACGGTTTCTCTGGTTCCAGAAGATGGTCGCTCCATGCGCCAAAACCCCAGCCCGCCAATTGCAGGTCCGGGTGAAGCTCCGGATCAAGGCTTTGATTGATCAGGCTGTTCTCCGGCTCCAACAGCAGGCTCGTTAGCGGTATTTCCGGCCCGATATAGGCAAAGACGCGGCACATAGGTTCCCTAACTTGTTCAAACGTAGGCTAAGCAGATGCGCCGCCCCGAGGCGCGCACTTCCCAGGTCGTCTGCGGATGGTAGATCGCGCAGCTTGTTTTGGTAGGGGTGGTGCTTGGCTGGCTGGTGACGGTCGTTTCGTCTATTCGCCAATTGCCTCTTTCACGATCGCGTCCAGCAGGCTCTGCACTTCTTGCATCGGTCCCTCGGGGAAGGCGCGATAGCCGACGGTCACTTCGTCACCGTCCGGCAGTTGCATGACAAAGATGTCATAGGGGCAAAAGCCCACGTTCATCGGGTCCGCTTCCATCACCTTGCGCGACAGCGAGGCGGAGCAAAAGCTAAACACATCCGCCGCTTCAAACACCTTCACATCCGAGCCAACATCCGCGCCGGTACGGTCCAGCATCTCGCCGACATGGCTGACGTTTTCGGTAATCAGCCCTTGGTTCAGAATGGCATTCTCTACCCCAAAGGTGACGTCATCAAAACTTTGATCGGTGGTATAGGTGACCATTTCCTCGGCCTGCGCGGCACTGGCCACAAATGCAGCGGTGACTAGGATGAAACGATACATAAGACCTCTCCTCTGGATAACGGCGCCTGACATTCAGGTGTGCTGACTGAAATCCGGGTCAAAAGGATTTGGTGCAGCGCTGTGTGGGGCATACCTTCTATTAAGTATAGTAGGGAGCGCACAAATGGCCAATCGCTGGATCAATCGACTTCGGGACCGGGACGTCACTGATGAAGGTGTCTATCTGAACCGAAGGCAGATCATGGGTGGCGCGGCAGCAGGGATTGGCCTTGCGGGGCTAGGGCAGGGGGCTGCGGCGCAAGAGGCGCTTACCCCGAACGACTACGAGGACATCACACAATACAACAATTACTATGAATTCGGCACCGACAAGGGCGACCCCGCGAAATACGCGGGCGCGCTGACGACCAGCCCTTGGACCGTCACAATTGCCGGCATGGTAGACAGGCCCGGCGACTATGCCTTTGAGGACATCATGAAGGCGATGACCATCGAAGAGCGCATCTACCGCCTGCGCTGTGTCGAAGCATGGTCCATGGTGGTGCCGTGGAACGGGTTTGAACTGGCCGATCTGTTGAATATGGCAGGCGTGCAATCGGGCGCGAAATACGTGGCCTTCGAGACCGCCTACCGCCCCGAGGAAATGCCCGGCCTGCGCTTTCCCGTTCTGGATTGGCCCTACGTCGAAGGCTTGCGGCTGGACGAGGCGATGCACCCGCTGACCATCATGGCCACAGGCATTTACGGCAAGGACATCCCAAACCAGAACGGCGCACCGCTCCGCTTGGTGGTGCCATGGAAATACGGGTTCAAATCCATCAAATCCGTGGTCCGTATTACGCTGACCGACAAACAGCCCCCGACCAGTTGGAACAAGGCCGGGCCGCGCGAATACGGTTTCTATAGTAATGTGAACCCAGAGGTGAACCATCCCCGCTGGTCGCAAGCCGACGAACGCCCCATTGGCGGCGGTCTCTTCGCGCGCCGGGTGCCGACTCTGATGTTCAACGGCTATGAGGAAGAGGTCGCGCATCTTTACGAAGGCATGGACCTGACCGCGAATTTCTGATGGCGGTGACACTATATATGCAGGCCGAAATTCACCGCCACAATAACGCGCCGCTTTTACCATTTCAGGCCGTCCTATGACGCACCTGATCGACGCCGCTAACCGCTTTGCCCGCCGCATTCCCACCTGGACGGTCTATCTGGCATTGGCGCTGCCGATTCCGTGGTTCTTCTATCAAGGTCTGACCGGCAGTCTGGGGCGAGAGCCCATCAGGGCTTTGGAACATCTCTATGGCGCATGGGCACTGCGTCTATTGATCGCCGGGCTCACTATAACGCCCCTGCGTCGCTTCTTCGGTTTGTACCTGCTGCGCTTCCGGCGCGCCATCGGCGTCATGACCTTCGTCTACGTCCTTGCGCATCTATTGGTTTGGGCCGTGCTCGACGTGCAAACCTTAGAGCGGGTCTGGGCTGATATCCTCAAACGCCCCTATGTCACGATCGGTATGGCCGGTTTCCTCTGTCTGGTCCCTTTGGCCGCAACCTCCAACAATTGGTCAGTTCGCAAACTCGGCCCGCGATGGCGCAAGCTGCACCAACTAACCTATGTCGCGGCCGTTCTGGGGGCCGTGCATTACATATGGCTGGCGAAAGGCTTTCAGCTTGAGCCGGTGATCTACGCCGCGGTGATACTGGGACTGCTTGTGATGAGGCTCCGGCTGCGGAACGCGCGATTCCCTCAGAAGCGCCGGAGTCGGCTGACTCGATAGGCTGAATCGGGGCCTGGAGCAGCATGGGCTTGTGGATAACTGTTAGCGGTCACGCATCTAAGGCGAAGATATGCGACTGTGTATAGATATTCCCTAGGATTACCCTGTCTAAGATATTGATTTTTATATATCATTATAGAAATCGGCAAAATGCCGACAAAAGCTGAAAAAAGGGGTTGCGGGTCTGAGCCCATAACTCTAGAACCCCCCTTACCGGCGGCGCAGAGATGCACCAACGGGGCGCCAGACGGGGCGGACGGCAGCGGAGACGCAGACGGACGGTTCGGAAAGCGGATAAAAATTTAG
>NZ_FNBP01000017.1 GCF_900102535.1 Sulfitobacter delicatus
CTTTCAGGAGAGGGCCGCTTGCAGCGGTCCTCGCCAGAAACCCCGCCCCAATTTTCGGCACCAGACCGGATAGGGCATCACCACAAGGAGGCCAGTCATGGCTAAAGAGCGTTTTGACATCAAGCAGCACGTCACCGACACGATCATTGCGCAGATCGAGGCGGGCACCCCGCCGTGGCGCAAGCCGTGGACGGGCGACATGAGCGGCGCGAGCTTTCCCTTGCGGCACAATGGCGATTCCTATCAAGGCATCAACATTCTGATGCTTTGGGCGACGGCGCATGTTCGCGGCTACAATTCCGCGCGCTGGATGACCTTCAAACAGGCCCTTGAGCTTGGCGGTTGTGTGAAGAAGGGCGAGAAGGCGACGAAATCTGTTTTCTATGGCTCGATTGAGCGCGAGGACGAGAACGCGGTAGAGGGCGAGGACGGAAAACGCCGCATCCGGTTTGCCAAGACCAACAATGTTTTCAATGCCGACCAGATCGAGGGCTTGCCGGAAGCCTATTACATCCGCCCGGAACCGCCCCGCGATCTTGGCACCGAGGCCGACGCCGAGCTTGACGCTTTCTTTGCCCGCAGCGGGGCGGAAATCATCACCACGGAGGAACCGCGCGCCTACTTCCACCCGACGAAAGACCACATCCATATGCCTCCGATTGCGACGTTCTACAGCGCCGCCGGATACTATGGGACACTCGCCCACGAGCTGACGCATTGGGCTTGCGGCGAAAAGCGCCTTGCCACTCAGAAGGCCCATGCGAACCGTAAGGAATACGCATTTGACGAGCTGGTGGCCGAGATCGGCGCATGTTTCCTTGCCGTTCAGCTTGGCGTCGAGCCGCAGTTTGACCAGAGCGCGGCATATGTCGAGGGATGGCTTGAGGCCCTGAAATCCGACAAGGAAATGATTTTCAAGGCTGCCGCCGAGGCACAGAAGGCCGTGGACTACATCAACGAAAAGGCCCGCGTTGCCGAGGGCGAAAAGCAGGTGGCCGCATGAGCGGCCCCCACACCCTGCCCCGCCTGTCCTGCCGCAAATGCGGCAGGATAAACCCGCCGGTCTATTTCGCGCCGGTGACGATCGAGGGCGAGGGCTCTTGCATCTGTTACGCTTGCGCCGAGGCGCGGCAATGGCTGGACCAAGACGGCAACTTGCGCCCCGGCATCGAGCTTTGAACCTGTCAGCCCCCGCCCCCCGGCGGGGGTTTTCTTTGCCCTGGTGCTATGTTTGACGGGGCCGGGGCCACGCTTGCGCGCGGCCCCGGCCCCGCCCGGCGCTTCGCGCCGAGCCTGCTTTCGCAGGCGCAAGGTCAGAGGCAGGTGAAGGGCATGGGATCGCCAAGCTCAACCTCGGTCGAGCTGTCGCCAATCGTAATCGTGACTGTCTGATGTTCACGGAATCCGGCGATCAGAGTTTCCCATTCCACGGGGTTGGCCGTCGCTTTTCCGTAGCGCCCATGCACCATTGCCGCGCCGATCCTGTTGCCATCGGGAAAGCTGAAGCCCACCTCGGCCGACAGGTCGGGGTTGTCGCCGGCTTCGATCAGGACGGCGCTTTCCGTGGTCCCGTAGACCGTATTCGGATCACAAACCAGCGAGACGACCACGCCTGCATTTTCCGTGCGGTAGAGATCGACCCCGCGCTCATGCTCATGTTCCCAGGCACTTGCCACAGCGGGCGATGCCGTCAGAATAATTACGCTGCAAATCAATGCTTTATGAAACTGCATAGGCTGCCTCCTTTTGGGAGACAGCCTAGCATTTTGGGAACAAAAAGGGAAGATTATTCAAAGGTTTCGGCGGTTTCCGACCATCTGTCTTGCCAAACGTCGAAAGAGGCAACCGCGCGCCCCTCGGGGTTCTTCAAGGTGATTTCCCCGCGCGTCTTCGGATCGCGCATATACGCCGCGCCAAAGACGCGCAGGGTCTTCGAGCTGGTCGAGTAGACCGTGCCAAGGCTTCGCCCGTCTTCCTCGGCCGACAACGAAAACAATGGTGTCTTACTCATAGATGACATTTTCCCTACGCCCGTCCTTCCAGCGCGGAAGTATCTCGCCGGTGTTCCACTCGTAGAGCCATCCGACGATCTCGCGCGTCCTGGCATCGAGGATGCGCTTGATTGCTTTCGCTTCCAGTCTTTTTTGCCTCGGCATGGTTTTCACTCCGTTTTTTTGATCCACGGAGCGCCCCGTTCCCGCGCCTTTTTCATCATTGAAGGGAGGGTAAGCGCCCGCTTACCCCTGCCGAGCGGCGAGCGTGAGAGGATGGGGGTGAAGCAAAATCGACAGGGGTGGTGCGGCCCGCAGGCGCAGCCGAGGACACGGCCCTGTCTATTTTGCTTCAGGGGGAAGGAAGCCGAAACTCCTTCCCCCTTCTATGCAACAACGTGACGCGGCTTGCCGCGTCTTCTAATCCTTCTTCTGGCGAAGCTCTTCGATGACTTCATCAAGGCAGGTCCAGAACACGGGTTCGAACTGGCCCCGCACCATCGCGCTGTCGGATTGGAGACGAAGCGGATCATGCTTTTCGCGCAGATCGTCCAGGATGTTCGCGGGGAGCCGTTTCGTTGTGTGGTAGCCTTCACGCATCGGAAGGCGATCTGCCTCGGGCTTTTCAATATATTTAGCCTTCAGCTCGAACCTGGCCGTTGCCCGGCGTCCGGCAAGCACGATCACATCGCGGGCGGCGATCCCCTGCCCTTCCAGAGCATCGAGCTTCTTGCCCTGATCGACCTTCACAGCAGCGTCGAGGCGCGTTTCCCGTTTCTCGGCGGCGGGTTTTGGTGCTTTGGGGGCCTGCGGTTCTCGATCTTTCTCCACGCGCGGGCGAGCGGGCTTATCAGCTTTGGGCTTGTTTGCAGAGGGAGTGTCGGTTTCAGGATCAGGCTTCGCATGTGCTGGCGTTTGTTCAGCGGCCGGTTCCACGGGAGCGGAGGGTTTCGGGATTTCCGCTGCGAAGGTTCCGGCGCTTTCGCGAGTGGTTCCGAAATTGGTGGTGTATTCAGGGTTGAAGCCCTTGATGTTCGGACGTTGCTTTCGGGCCATTATGCGATCCCTCCAATGTCCTGAAGGATCGCCAGTGCTTCGTCCAGAGCCTCTTCATAGTGCTTTGCGTGGGTGCGCAGCAGAGGGTTCGGATCGTTGCGTCGTGCCTCCGCGAGATAATGGAGAAATCCGAGGCTGGCGGCGTCTTTATGCTGTTTGCGCTCCATGAAGTAGTTCTGGACGACCGGGAAGGATTGAACCGCTTCCAGCTCAAGTTGCTGTTCGGTTTTACTCATCCGTGCGGGAACGCTTGAAAGAACGACATGGAAGGTCGGCAGGTTTTCGGGATCTTCGGTCCTGCCCCGGAGGTCAACATACCATTTGTGGGTGTCTTGCGTGATTTCCATGTCGTCGTTGGACAGCATCATGGGCACCACAAGAATGTCGCTGAAGGCCGCGAGATCGTCGGCCCAAGCACCAGCGGCCCCAAGCGTGTCAACGAAGACGAAATCCGTTGACCCTTCTTCCCAGACAGCATCCACCCGCGCCTCGAATGCTTCGGGTGACTTTAGCTCTTCGATGGTGAAATTCGGGTCTTCGATCTTCAGCTTCTCAGCCCATCGAAACAAGGCTTGTTGCGGGTCGGCATCTAGGACAAGGCATTTCTTGCCTGCGTTCATAGCTGCACTCGCCAGGGCACGGGTCAGCATCGTCTTTCCGGCGCCGCCTTTGCGCGTCATGACCGTGATGACTTTCATGTTTTCGTTCGGCATTGCTCGGCCTCATGTTCAGTGTTGATTGTTCAGTGTTGCTTGTCCGGTGATCCGGGTTGACTGTCGCTTGTCGCTTGTCGCTTGTCGCTTGTCGCGTGGTAACTGTTGCCTGTTACTTGTCCCTTGTCCCTTGTCCCTTGTCGTGTGTTGCGTGTTGCGGGTCAAGTGTTTTCTGTCCAGTGTCAAGTGTCCAGTGTCCAGTGTCCAGTGTCGCTTGTTGCCTGTCGCGTGAGCCGTGTTGCTTGTCGTTTTTCGCGTGGCAACTGTTCTTGGTTGCGTGTTGTGTGTTGCGTGTTGCGTGTTGCGTGTTGCGTGCGGAGCGTTAGGGAGGCGACGGAGCCGAAAGGGGCCGCGTGGTGCCTCTCTTCCACATCGCAATCAGACCGTTCGCTGGAACTGTCTGCCTCGGTCGGGGGCGGCATGGCGCATAGGAGCGCCGCAGCGGCTCTCTGAGGGCGCTTCAGAGGATTCTGAGGGGGGAGGGTGCGGAGAGGCGCTTCTAGCGCCTCACAGGGCATTTTTAGAGGGGTGGGCCGGAGCGGCCCAGATCGAACCAGGGTTCGATCACGGCACGGGCAAGCCGTGCCTGATGCGGAATACACCGAACTTAACGGCTTCGACACAATCCCCGGATTGCGTCGAAGCCTATTCGTCTGTATGAAGGTGGCAGGAAATAGGGAGTGTATGTTCAGTATGTCGTCGCGCCGCCGTCTGACCCGTGAAGAACGGCTCGCCATCGTCCGCGAGAGCGGAAAAGGCGTTTCCGCAAAGGCACTTGCGGCGCGTTTCAAAGTGACGGAACGGGCGATCTACTACACGGTTCGCACTGAAAAAGAGCGCCGCCGCGAAAGCAGCATCAGGACGCGCCAGGTCAGCGTAACCGTTACCGAAGAAGAGCTTCGCGCGTTCGATGCCGTCTTGAGCAAGAACGGGATCAACAGCAGATCGGATGGTTTGCGCCGCCTGATCCAGTGTGCGAATGGCGTTTTCATCCCCGATGAACACCTGTCTTCTGAGCTGAGCAGCTTCCGTGCAGCCCTGAATCGTGTGGGCAATAACGTCACCCAAATCGCCAAGCGCATGAACGAGGCGAACAAGAAGGGCCTTCGACCGCCCTTCGGGCCGGGCAGTCTATCGCAGATGCGGAGCCTTGCCGGGTTCGTTCTAGACTTTGCCGATCAGGTTCATTCGCTAGCAGAGCGTCGCCGCAGTCACCTGACATTGACGGTCAATGCCGCCTTGAAGGAGCTGGCAGATGGCGAAGAGTAACGCGGTTGCCGCCGTCACTGGTGAGCTTTTCCAAGAGGGGTGGAGCAAGGTTCGAGGCTCTATGCAGGGCCTGGGTCAGAAGCGGCAGCAGATGGCCCGTGCCGGGGCGGGGCATCGAGCGGCCGTTTTCAAGGCAATCCGGTCAGGCGGAACGCACACGCGGGGTCAGCTCGTCAATCAGCTTGAGTATCTGACCACAAAGAGTTCGCATATCGTGGACAGCCGTGGCGTTCTCGATGGGAAGCGCCAGTTGAGCGCCGATGAAATCAAGAGCGTGGCAGATCGTTTCACCGAGCGTTGGGACAAGGGTTTCAACCCCAAGATGGGGCACACGACCCATCTTCTTATGTCGTTCCCTGTTGGCACGCGCGGCGCTGATGTTCGAGACATTGCCAGCGACGTTTGCGAACGGTTCTTCGCCACGGAAGACCGCAATTTCGACTACCTGATCGCGGTGCATGAGGATCGGGCTCACCCTCATGCCCATGTCGTCCTGAACCGGCGGTCCCAGGAGGGCGAGTTCTTCTATCTGGGGCGGGATCACCATTTCAACTACGACGACTTCCGCACGGCGATGGTCGAAGAGGCTGAAAAATATGGTGTTTGTCTCGAAGCAACGCGCCGTTTGGATCGGGGTGTGGTAACATATCAGCCGCGCACCAAGGAGGTTTACGCGGCCAAGGAAGAGGGCAGGGAGCCGGTTGGACGTGTCCGCGTGGGGCGCGATCTGGACCGCGCACTGGCGGAGATCGCCAGCAATACGAAGGTTTACCGTTCACTGGCCGCCGAGGCGTCGGCCGAGAACCGTGAGGATATTGCAAACGCCTTGTTCCGTGCCGGTGAGATGATGGCACGGGGCGGGCATCTTGAACAGAATGGAGAAGTTTACATGGCCGAGGAACAGTCCTTTGATGATCTGAGAAGCAGCTTTGCCGCACGGATGGAGCGCGTTGAGGCGATGGTTGCCAGCACGCCCGAGGCGCAGCGACCCCAAGCGCAAGCGCGTCTCAATGAAATCTATCGGGGGGTTGCGCACATGCAGCCTCTTGGCACCCGTTCGCAAACGCTACTTGATGCGCCTTCGACCGATGGGGTCTATTCCGAAACCAATGTGAACCGCGATGCCGTCGAGCGGCTGCGCGAGCCCGAGACGAGGGCGCAGATCGAAACGGCTTTGCGTGGCACAGGCATTTCGTCCGAGACGATCATCGCACGGATCGAAACCACAGCGAATAACGCTGCGCTGGAACGCCAATGGCTTTCCGATGATTTGAGCCGCATCGCGGAGACTGATGGGCTCAATCTCGAACGGCGCGAAGATCTTCAGCAAGCGGTGGACAAGCTGGACCAGGTGCATGTCCAGCTAGGGACCGCGCTCGAACGGGCCGAGGTTCTGCGCGACGATGGGGTGTTCGAGGACGATCCGGATTATCAAGACTTCCTGCGCGATCAGGCGAACGATGAAGTCTATCGGGAACGTGTCAGCGATGAGCTGCGGACTGAGGCCGGCGTAATTCGAGCTGAGAATGAGGGCATTTCCGCACGAGAGGCTGAGGCCGTTGCCGAGGTCGAGAAGGGGGTTCGTGACAATTTCGACGGGCCAAACAATGACTATGCCACGTTCGAGCCTTTGGTGATCGAGCGGGATCGTGCGGCGCAGGGGCGCACAAATGTCAGCACCAACGCGGAGCTGGGCATGGCGTTCACGGCCCTAGCAAAAGAGCGCGCGGCAGGAGGTATGTCGGTTGAAGATCAGCGCCGGGCCGATGCTTTGCTGCGCGACACCGCTGACAGGTATGGTGCGCAGATGCGCGACGGGTTGGTGCGCGAGGATACCCGCGAGTTCCGTTCGCATGAGCATGAGGATTTTGAGGGCTACAGTGCTGAAGTAGATCGGTTCGAGCAGGATCGCTTGCGCGAGTTCGATGATGCGATGCGTCCCTATGAAGTCGAGACCGACAATGAGGGCGGCGTTTCCCATCAGGCTCATATCGAGCAAGCCAGTCTTGATCGCATGAGCAGCCGCATCCGCGACGAGCTTATGTCAGCCGATCAATCGGAGGACTTCGATACGCGCTATGATCGTGTGCAGGCTATGTCCGAGGACGGGCGGATCGAGGCAATGGCACGAGAGCGGATTGCAAGCGAGCAAGCTGATTACCTCCAAGATAAGCCGGAAATCCTGGCGTCCCCGGACCTGATCTATCGTGACCAGCCCTATCAGGAAACGATTGTCGATCGCGACCTATACGACCGGATCGAGGCGGAGGCCCGCGCCGCCGGAGCTGACGAATCCGCCGATGTGAAGGCGACTGTCGCAGATGGCTTCAAGGCCCGGTATCCGGACATGCCCGATC
The DNA here is from genome assembly GCF_900102535.1 of Sulfitobacter delicatus. Lineage (GTDB taxonomy): Bacteria > Pseudomonadota > Alphaproteobacteria > Rhodobacterales > Rhodobacteraceae > Sulfitobacter > Sulfitobacter delicatus. Next base: position 7,387 of record NZ_FNBP01000017.1, read on the forward strand.
ACCTTGCACGGGGTCTGGGTCAGACCTACGCCACGGCAATGAGCATTCGGGACAGTGAGCGGGTTTCCGAGGTGGCGGCGCAACGTGAACTGACCAGCACCGGGCGTAGTCCTGAGATCGAGCGTGTCATTGCTCACGAACGCGACGACAAGATCAACCCGACCTTCGCAGACGAGGCCAGTGGCCGCGCCTATCGTGAGGAAATCGAACGCGAGCTGGATGACGAGCGGATCGAGGCTTTGCGCGAAGGTGATGCAGATGCCTTGGAGAACGTCATTGATGACCGCCTGGAACGGCTCTACGCCGCGAAAGCCTATCTGCAATCGGATGAAGCGACGGCCAACAGCGAGGCCACCCGCGAGGTCATTTCCGAGATTGCCGATGAAGAATACGATGCGCAGCGCCTGAAGCATGTTCAGAGCCACAGCGAAAAGGGGCAGACGCATGGATAAGGGCAAGATCGCAGTCGGCGTAATCCTCCTGACGCTGGTTTCGGCCGCTGTCGGCTATGTGGTTGCGACCGCCTACCTCACGTTTCGCGACTATGGGCTGTCGGCTGAGATCGACTTCTTCTGGCTGGCGCAGAACTACCTTGATATGCGGATCGTCCGCCCCAACGACTTCGAGAAGGTCAATCTCATCATCGGCGGCTTTGCCTTGGCCGGGATGCTTCTGAGCGCGGTTCTGTCCGGCTCTGCACTCACCCGCTTCGGGCGCACCCATTGGCAGAAGGCCGCTGAAATGGCCCGCAACGGGTTTTTCGGCAAACCCGGCACAGGGTTTATCCTGGGCAAGATGGGCAAGCCGAAGTCGCGCGGAAAGCTCATCACGTCGAAGGTTTTTCCTCACGCATTGATCGTCGCACCGACCGGGCGGGGGAAAACCACCGGCTTCGTTATCCCGAACCTTCTAACCTTCAAAGGGTCCGCCGTGGTCCTGGACGTGAAGGGGGAGAATTTCGAGCATACCGCCCGGCATCGAGCGTCGGAGGGCGACAAGGTTTTCCGCTTTGCTCCGACCGATTGGCACGACCGGCGCAGCCATCGCTACAACCCGCTGCTGAGGATCTTCGAGCTGGACGATCCTGACAGAAAGCAGATGGAGCTTCAGCTTCTCGCCTCGCTGTTCCTGCAAGCGGACAGCGACCGGGTTCAGGGCCTCTTGAAAGGCGGTATCGACCTCTTCGTTGCCGCCGGTCTTTTGGCGTTCGAGCGGAAGCGCCCGACCTTGGGCGAGATTTACCGGATCAGCGCGTCCGGCGGAAACAAGCAGAAGGAGTTCATGAAGCGCCGGGACGAAGTGCAGAACCGCGCTGCGAAGCTCATCTTCGAGCGGCTGGCTTCGACCAACAACGACACGCTGACCTCCTATGTGTCGCTCCTGATGACCTCGGGCCTCGATCAATGGAGCAACCCGGCAATTGATGCGGCCACCGTTGAATCGGACTTCGATTTTCGGACGATCCGGAAGAAACCGTTCACCGTCTACCTGGTCGTTGCGCCCAACATGGTGAAGCCGATGGCCCCGCTGATCCGCCTGTTCTTCTCAGACCTGATTTCATCGCTGCAAGACAAGGAGCCGGGAAAGGATGAACCCTGGCCGGTGATGATTATGCTGGACGAGTTCAACCGCCTCGGGAAGATGCCCATCGTGGTCGAGAGCATCGAGACGCTGCGCTCCTACAAGGGGCACCTGGCTATCGTCACGCAAACGATCCCGGCGCTGGACGAGATTTATGGCGAGAACACCCGCCGGGCGTTGCAGGGCAACGCCGGTGTGAAGCTCTACCTCACGCCGTCCGATGAAAAGACTGTCGAAGAGCTGAGCAAGGCCGTGGGCAAGACAACCAAGCGCGTGGTCACGCGATCCCGGTCGATTGGTCGGAACCCCTTCGAGGGTCGCAGCATGTCCGAACGGACCGAAGAAACGTCTCTCTTGCCCGAGGACGAGGCGCGGCGGATGCCGCTCAATGACATTGTGATGGTCGTGGACGCCCAAATGCCGATCCGGGCAAAGCGCATCCAGTATTACGATGATCCGTTTTTCAAGGCGATTCACAGTGCGCAGAAGGGCGAGTTGCCTTTCCCAGAGCGGTCCTTGAAAGCCGTCGAGCCAGAGATTGCGGAAGAACCGGAGGAAGAAGCGCAGCCGACGCCGGCGGCCGCGCCGCAGGAAGCGGCCGAGAACCTTTCCGTGAAAGAGGCCAGCGATCAGCCCCATCGAGCGAAGCTGAAAACGTCGAAGCGCAAACGGTCCAAAGCCGTCGCCCAGGCAACGCAGGCAACTCGGGACATGGACGAGCGCCAGCGCGAGTTCGACCTGTCTGTCCAGCAGAGGCTCGATCTGCCCGAGCCGGGCGACGTTACCGACGCTGACGTGCAGGCGCTGCGTGACGCTGATGCGAAGCTGGCAGAGTTCGAGGCGAGTTTCACGGAAGGGCAGGGAGGCGAGCGGGCGACCGCGGCCGAGTAGCCGCGCCCTGTCCGACCGAAGTTAAACAAAAGGCCCGCTTTCGCGGGCCTTTATTCAATCTCCGAGGCGGTCGGCCCGGTCTTTCATGCGCTGCATCTTAGCGCCGGTGCCGGTTGAAGGCGGGGCATTTCCGCCAGCGTCAGTGGTGTCAGATGATGATCTGCGCAGAGAAGTCATCGCGCGACGTGCCATTTGGTTGGTTCTCATGCCGGCGAGATCAGCACCAGACGCATTTCCCATTTTATAGCGATTTTGCGCTTGTTGACTTCCCATCGCGGCTCTCGCGAACTGATAGCTGCCGCCTGCCCCGGCCATCATGGCAGGCATGACAATGTTGCCAGAGATAGATCGCGCGATGAACGGGGTGGCCAGAATGAACCCTTTACCCATGATAACCATCATGAAAAAAGGCAACAGGGCACCAATGTTTGACGCGCTTGTGGGGTCTCCGAGCCGGTCTATCAACGCATTCGCGACGCCAATGATCGTAGAAAAAACCCCGGCGATGATAATCGGATAAATTGCAAAAGAGATCAGTGCCGACAGCCAACGCGAGAAGTAGTCCTTCGTAACTTCAAACAGCGTGAGAAAGATCATCACCGGCGCCATGCCGATCAGCAGGGCGATCAACATACGCGACATGATGGTGAGGAAGGCTGCGAGAGCTCCTAAAAGCGACAGAAGCACAACACCTAGCATGTCAATCAGTGCACCCGCCATCCAGTTCAAGTTCTCACCGATTGCGTTCAGGTATTCACCAAGTCGATTGATGAGTTGGTCGAACTCTTCAGAATATGTTCCCGAAGGACCAGGCTCACCGCCACCAACAGACGCGATGAGAGATCCAGCAATGCTGTCGATACCGTTCAGGATGCCGTCAGCCAGATAGTTGAACTGCGCCCAATTGGTAGCAAATATGCCTACTAAGGCGATTTTCACGGCAAGCCAGAACGAGGTTCGACCATCGACGGTCCGAACCTGGAACGCCATGTTAATAAATATCAAAATCACGATCAGTGTTGAAGATAACGCGATCACGGTGCCGACGGTTGCGGCTACAGCGCCGAACTGCGACTCGGCTGCTGTATCTAGAAAGTCATCTGCCGTCTCAACGAAAAATGTGACTACGCTCATAAGGCCCTCACCAATTTCCCTGCTCTTCGCAGATTGCTCTAGCAGTTGGCCTTAGCTCATTGGCAGTGCCGCTATAGTCCGAGGTCCGTTCAAGAATCTCGTGCCTATCCAAGCCTGCATAGTTTTCAAAGTAGTAGTCCGATACGGCACTCCACGAAGGAAACCGGGTCTCGCACGAGCAATCGCCCGTCTCCACAACAGCATTCAGGCCCTGTGCACGATACATCTGTTGAACGAGGATGTTCTTGTGTGCATCCCGAACATGAGCGTTTTCCATCCAGTCGGGTCTGGGCGGTCGATCCGGGCATACTCGTGGCTCGGGGTCCAGCGTCGGAACAAACTGAGCTGCGACTGGGATGGGTGATAAGACGAGAACCGCGATGAGGGAAGTTTTAATCATGCTGCGTTCTCCTTGTCGGCCGAGACGCTTTCGCGCGTCAGGAACACATACAGGTTCCATCCGCCGCGCCCTTCGGCGCTGGCTTCAACCACCGACACCACTTGAAATCCCGCCTCGCCCCATTCCCTGAGTTTATCCGGCATGCTCTTCATACTTTTTGCTGACTGCGGGTCGAAGGTCAGCACTTCGTTTTCAAAGGTTTTCATTGCTCTGATCCTCACTTTCGTTGCCCGGAAGGTAAAACTCGGTGATGCCCCGGTCGCCGTTGTGCCGCCCGGCCTGGATAATCACGTCTATCGAGCTTTCGATATACTGTATCATGTCGGCATAGGTCATCGGCACATCCGTCTTCAGGGCGGCGATGGCGAGGCGCTGAACCGCCAGTTGCGGCGTTTCCGCGTGGAGCGTCGTCATCGAGCCACCATGCCCGGTGTTGATGGCCTCTAGGAAGGTCATCGCCTCGCGCCCGCGAACCTCACCCAAAACAATGCGATCAGGCCGCATTCGCAGCGTGGAGGTAAGAAGGGTGTCAGCGGATTGTGTCTCCACATCGCGGTTCGCGATCAGTGTGACGACATTCGGTTGACCCGGCAGCAGCTCAGCAGCTTCTTCGATCGTCACGATCCGCTCATCGGCTCCGACATAGGAGAGGATCTTCCTGGCCGCGACGGTTTTCCCGGTGGACGTGCCGCCGGAGACCACCATGTTCATCTTGTTTTCGACGCAGAACTTGATCGCGGCGTAAATGTCGCCGCTCTTCACGACCTTGCGCAGCTCGCGGTTCCGTTCCTGCCGGACACCTTCAAGGCTGCGTTCCGCTCCATAAAGATACTTCAGTTCGATCTTTTCCATCGGCAAGGTCGAGAAGAAGCGCAATGAGATCGAGTGCCCTGTCTGGACGGCAGGCGGTTGGATCACCTGCGCCCGGATCGGTCGGCCGCGATACTCGATGCTCACGGAAACGATGGGCTTTTCCTTCCCGATCCTTGTATTCGCCCCAGACGCGATCTGGTTGCCCAGGTCGCGAATTTCCGTCTGGCTCATGGACACATCGAGCAGGCGCATGAAATGATCGCCCTGAAATTCACCCCAGACCCGGCCATCGGGGTTGATGCAAATCTCGATCACATCATCCCGCATGGCGTCAGGCAGCTTGTCGAGCGATGCTTGGAGGTAGCTGGAAGTCATTCAGAATATCTCCAAGTCCCGATCCACCATGACCGTAATCCGGGCACCTTGATCGACGTAGATCACCGGGCCGAGGGACAGGTAGTCGCTCATCACATCGTCGGTCGCATCTTGCAGGTCATCGCCCACGTCCTCAGCCACATCCGAGGACACATCATCGTCGATCTGGCTGGCGGCTACTGCGGGAACCGCGCCGAGGATCGAGATCAGGGCGGCAGAACCGAAGCGTTCACCGAAGCGCGTATCCACAAAGCCCGTGACGCCCGACCTGCCCAACTCATCGCCACCGAACGAGCTGATGGTGACAGTCTGGTTCGTCGGCAGAATGATCCTGTCCCATGCGACGGTCACACGTTGCTGGCCCACATTGAGGCCCGAGCGATAGCGCCCGATTAGCCGCGAGCCGCGAGGGATCAGGACACGCGACCCGTCATAGGAATGCACGTCCTCCGAGATAATCGCCCGAATTTGGCCCGGTAGAGAGCTGTCCAGCGCCGTTTCGGTGACGGCTTGGATCATCGTGCCCTGAACCACCGTGTTCGATGGGTTGGCGATGACCTCGGCCTGCGTCACCTGCGAAGGCGATGCGCCATTGAGAACGAAATCGGTCACTTCTCCGAGCGTTCTTTCCGACAGGGCGCTTTCATCGCTACCTGCACCGGAGTTGCCAAAGGCGATCATGGGCGAGTTGATCCGGGCTTCCTGAAATGCGGCCGCCTCCGCGCGCCGGCGTTCTAGCTCGGCAAGGCGCGCGTCCTCTTCATTGCCCCCCGGCCGCATCGGGTTTTCTTGATCCAATCGGGCAATCTCAAGTTCGGAACGCAGGCGCTGAAGCTCGCGATCCCGCGCCGCCAGTTCCTCCTGAAATTCCGACCGGGCATCTTCCGAAGCCGCCTGAAGCGCCGCGACCTGTGCCGTCAGAGCTTCGAGCGCGGCCGCGGCCGATCCATCGTCGGCCGGTGCGTTACGGAGTTCCGCAATCTCGGCCTGAAGAGCTTCGAGCTGCGCTCGAAGTGCCGCGTCTCCATCGTTTTCAACTTCCACGACTTCAGGCTCAGGCGGGGAAGGGGGCACGAACGGCTCGATCGCGCCGAAGCCGTCGCCCTCTTCCTGAAACTCGGCCGGGCGCGCGGTAGGCAGCGGACTTTCCGGTTCATCAGACGGCAGGGCCAGGTATGCGATCAGGCCAATGGCCGCGATGGCGCCGACACCGGCCAACGCCACCTTGGGCGACGGCCGTTCCTTCTTGCGCCCGCTATCGCCTCCGGCTTCGAGCGCGGCCAGGCGCTCTTCAAGATCCTTTTCGTCGCTCATGATCCGGTCCCTCCGGCGCTATTTTCCTGAATGCAGATGACGGTATCGCCAAGGCGCAGAACCCACTGGCGGTTCACCCCTGACACGCGAAGAACGCCGTCCTCGATCTGCTGGCTGTTCACCGTCCGCTCGCGGCCTGCCGAATACTGGAAGATGGCAGGGACCGGGGCGTTTGGAGCAAAGCGGAAATAGGTGAATGTCCCATCGTCCCACACCGCTGTCGGCGTGATTTCCGAGCGTCCCGAGGCGGCATAGTTGTAATTCGGTGCCCTTTGCGCGACAGCATTCGTCGGGCGCGCTCGATCCTGTGGATACCGGAATTGGACAACGTAATAGGTCGGCGAGGACGATTCCGTGACGGTGAAATAGTAGCTGCGCCGATTGGTATAGACCGTGATGTTGGTGCTAACGCCACGAGCCAAAGGCTTGACGGCGAAGGCACGGCCCCCCGGAACGCCGTCGAGCTGGAAGCCTTCCGTGTCGCCAGCAAGGATCGAGCGGATGGTTTCGCCTTCACCAAACTCCACACTGGTCACATGGGTCAGGCTGACGCGAAGGCGGTAGACCTGCCCGTCCGCGTAGGTTGCGATCCGAACACGGCTGTCATGGCTGCCCGCCCTCGGGTTGCTCTCCGCGAAGGCCGGAGCAACCGCCAGGGCAAGAGCGACGGACAGAAGGCCGGTTTTGAGCATCTTCATATCAGTTCTCCATTCTGTCCGAGCGAATTGCGTATTCGGTGACGGTGAAGCCGAACGGGTTCGTCCAGACCTCATCAATCTGCCGCCGCTCTTCGGGCCGGAAGTCGAACATCAGCGTGACCGTGAACAGGCCAGCTTGTACGCCCTGCTGCGACGTGAGCCGCTTGCGAAGGCGCACAGTGGCCCGGTTGTCCCCGATCCGGTTGATGCTCAGAATTTCAACGTCGAGCCGGGCATCCGGGCCGTAGACGTTGGGCGGATAGTTCTCACTTGCACTGTTCCAGAGCTGGCGCAGCGAGGCAGCGGCGTTGCCGTCCGACATTGCCAGCACCCCGCGAACGCGCAGGTCGTTGTCGAGCTGGTTGTAAGTCTCCCGCTGGGTGACATAGCGGAAGACCGCAGCTTCAATGACCGCCTGGTTCTCGGTGACGCGCACGGCCCCGACAGAGGCATTCGGCAGGGCCATGCCGGTATTGGGATCGTAGGGAACGACAACCGGCGCAGGATCAACATCGAGGACCGCGACCGCCATTCCTCCAAGGCATCCCAACACGCCGAAACCCAAACCGACGAAGGCCAGCTTCTGCCAGAGCTTTTCACGGCGACGGGCACCGTAAATCAGCTCTTCCTCAATGATTTCTTGATCCTTAGCCACTTGCCTGCCTCTCTTAGTCTGCCGAAAGATCGGGCATGGTGAAGTCCATGTAGCGATCTTCTTCCGCCCGATCCGCTGCCTCGATGACGCCGGCCTGGCCCTCGCCCACGGTGCCAACCGCGAGAAGCTGCATGATCGAAACAAGAATGATGCCGTTCTCAGCCACGACGCGCGTGTTGAGGTCGATGCTTTCCTTCAGGGTTTCCATGTCACCCGTCAGGTCCACGAGGCGGTCGATCCGCTCAAGCGATTGCCCGGCTTCTGTGTAGCTGTTTTGCGCGGCGGCCGAGACCATCGCGCCAGTCGTTGCTTGGGTGGCAACACGTTCCGCACCGCCGTTCCCGCTGTTCGCCATTTCCGAAAGCGTGTCTTCATCGAAACCGTGTTCGGCCAGAACGCGCTCCATCTGGGTGCGGATTTGGCTGGAACCGGAGCCCGTCAGGCCGCTCCAATCGCCTTGCTGGATCGCGGCGATGGTGCCGGTAATGTCGCCAAATTCCTGATCGAGCAGCCCGTTCAGCCATTCTTCCATTTCCGTCGAAATGATCTCGGGAAGTTCGGCCAAGCCGGTCAGGGCGGCATAGGTTTCCTGAAGCTGCGCGTATTGCTCTTGCAGCGTCTGAAACTGGTTTTGCAGTTGCAGGAGCTGATCGTTCTGAAGGATTTCATCTTCGATCATCTGCTGAAGCTGACGGATTTCCTGCGCGATGTTCTGCGTGTCCACGGTAGGAACGCCTTGCGCATAGGCAGCCGGTGCCGTGGTCCCGAGCAGCGAAACGGGTGCGACAGTGAGGCCGAGGCCGAGGAAACCGGCGGTTGCGATTTTGCGGATCACCGCGCTGATGTTCATCGACGGTTTCATCAGTCGAAATCCTCCATATTGAAGTTCATGAATTGCTGTTCACGCTGGCGGTCGGCTGCGAGCGCGATTGACTCGGCGCTTGCCGGGCGTGCCCGAGCGGCAAGGAGCCGGGCCATGATGGCGCTGAGCCGCCCAAACTCGGCACGGGCATAGGTGTTCAGCGCCATAGCCTCCTGCACATCCTCGGTTTCGCTGATCCGCTGGATGATGCTTTGAAGGCGGCGCGCGGCAGCTTCGACCGTCGCCATGCTGTTGTTTGCGTAGAAGCTGGCCCCGGCACCCGTGAAGGAGAGGTTCGAATTCGCGAGCAGCGCCGGGTCGATGGTGCCAACGGCATCGCCGCCGCCACCACGGGCCAGATACTCGTTGTATTTCGCCGGGATCACCTGAACGTAGTGCTGCGTTTCCTGGAACGGCGGCACTCCGCCATAGTTCTGCACGTTGCCGGGGCCAGCGTTGTAGGCAGCGAGCGCGTGAATGATGTTGCCATCAAACATGGCAAGCATCTGCGCCAGATAGCGGGCGCCCCCTTCAACCTGCAAATACGGGCTGTCGTAGTAGTCGGGATAGATACCGAGATCGCCGGCGGTCCCGGGCATGATCTGGGTCAGGCCAAAAGCCCCGACTGGCGACCGCGCGCCGATGGAAAACCGGCTTTCCTGCCAAATCAGGGCTTGCAGCATGTAGCGCCATTCCCTGACCGAAAACCCCGCTTGGCTGACACCTGAAAGGCCATGCGTTTCCTGCGCGACCTGGATAATCAGCTCTTCGACGTTCTTTGCCGCATCCCCGAACATCTGTGCTGCGCCGGGGTTGCTGTCTTCAGGGTCATAGACCACATCGGCCGACGCTTCGGGGTCTGCCCCATCTTCCAATGCGGAGACCATGCCCGGAATGCCTTGGCCGCCAAGGCTGGTTTGGGCGTCGAGGATCTGTTGCAGGATGGAGAGCTGTTCCTGCTCGATAGCCGCAATCTCTTCCTGCACCGCGAGCGTTTCGCGTTGTGTGGCGAGATCGCTTTCCCGATGAGCGTTCGACGCCTCGTTTCTGATAATCAGGCTACCGTCTACCGTGGGGACACCCTGCGCGATCGCGCTGGTTCCCCACAGGAAGGCAATGGCCGTCAGTGCAGCCGTCTTACCCATCGCTAAGGCCCTCCGGGCCGCCGATCGCGGTAAAGGTGCAGGGTGCGGATTTGGTCGAAATCCGGGCCTGCGACTGCGGCTCACTGGTCGGAAGGAAGGCCATGCTGTTACTGCTGCGCGTCACAGTGTCGAAACAATTCGCTTCGGACGGCCGATACTCGGCACAGCCAGCGACACCGAGAGCGGTCAGCATAATCAGGATTGCAGTAGGTTTCATTCGACCCTCCAAAAATCTTCACGCTGGCGGTAATCGGCACCCACCAACTGTTCACCTTTTTCCATCCCGCCGAGGACGGTTAGGAGCGGCCCGAGGGCGCTCAAATCTGCATTGATGACGACCGATCCCTGGTCATCCCGAACCAGCCCCATGCGCGACGCCGGGCTGGACGTGAGCAGCACGTCCAGTTCCTTGTCGTGAAGGTTCAGCATCGCGTAGTCCGATGCCTTGGCCCGGATGTTCGGCAACAGGATTTGCGTCGGCACCGCTTCAACGATGGTTTTGCCGGTGCGGGTCTGTTCGAGTTGACTGGCATACTGCGTCATCATCACGACGACCGCATTTTGCTTCCGGGCCGTCACGAGCCAGTTCGAGAGGCGTTCAGCGAAATAGCCGTTGTCGAGAGCTTTCCACGCCTCATCAATGACAATGATGGTTGGCTTGCGGTCCTCGATAACCCGTTCCACGCGGCGGAAGAGGTAGGACAGCACAGCCATCCGCTCTTTCTCGCTTTCGCTGTCCAGAATGCCAGTCAGATCGAAGCCGACAACTTCGCCGTCGAGCGAGAACGTGTCTTCACGGTTCTGGCCGAAAATCCAGCCATACCGGCCCTCGGCAGTCCATTCTTGCAGGCGTTCATGAAGATCTCCGCCATCATCGGCCGAGATAAAGAGCGAGGCCAGATCGTGCCAGTTGCGCAGGTTCGCATCGCTGGCCGTCGCGTTCTGCCGAACCACCTGCTGAATAAGGTTCGTCTGCGCGGGGGTCAGCGGCTTGTCCGAACGATGGATCAGCGAGGCCAGCCAGTCGGAGAGCCATGCCTGACCGCGTTCGTCAATCTCGGTCCAGAGCGGGTTGAGCCCGGTCGCGTCACCGGCTTTGATCGAGGAATAGCGGCCACCGTTAGCGCGCACCGCCATTTCCATGCCCAAGCGATAGTCGAACACGAAAAGACGTGCCCCGGCTCGCCGGGCCTGCGTCATCAGGAATGCCGAGAGAACCGACTTCCCCGAGCCAGGACGCCCAAGGATCAGCGTGTGACCGCCGGTCGGCTCTTTGTCCGGGGAGCCTTGTTCATGGTAATTGAACGAGAAGGCCGAGCGTTCCGGCGTGGGGAACATGGTGATGACCTTGCCCCACGGCACCTGGTCCGCTGTCTTACCGAGCGGCGTCCGGTGGAACGCGGCGAAGTCCGCGAAATTCCGGTTCGTCACCGCCCCTTTTCGGCTCCGCGCGTGCCCGTTGCCGGGGTGTTGGGCAAAGAAATGGGTGGCGCTGGCGAAGCCTTCGGCAATCAGGTTCACACCTTCGGTCGAGGCTGTGTTCTTGATCTCGCCGCCGATGTTTGCCAGCTTTTCTTCGCTGTCCGCGAACACGGCCACCGACATATGGTGATCGCCAAAGCTCAGACGCTTCGATTCAAGATCATCGAGCGCGGTGGGCAGCTCTTCGAGCAGCGACACCGCGCCATCGTTGGCCGATGCCCGCAAGCGCATCTGCCGCTTGATCCGCCCTGCCATCCAGTTGCTGTTGATGGGGGTGAAGCTGTGCGTCACGATCATATCGACCGGCAGGCTCAGCTCATCGAACATCGTGCAATGCGTCTTCTCGGGGTAGTCCTTCACCGCGAAGATCGAGCCGATACGCGGGCCGGTTGCCCCATCGGAGAGAAAGAACTTGTCGCCTTTGAAGGTGACGCGCGTGTTCGCCACGTTTTCGGCAACGATTGTCGTGCGGGCACCGCGATACAGCGGCAGCTCTTGGCCGGTGTTCAACGCGCCCAGGAAGCCAAGAAGCTCGCCCGAAGGCTCATTGAGCAGCCGGGGGTTCATGTCTGCGAAGGATGACATAAGGAAGCGAACAACCTCCTGAAGCCTGCCCATCCGCTTTTCCGTTTGCGCCCGCAGCAGCTCGGCCGACTTGGCCGCGCGCAGCGGCAACTTAGAGCCGACAGCCGGGCGGTTCATGACGGTAAGCGTCAGCGTCTTGTCCCGCAAATGGCGCTGACCGAGAGCCTGCCGCCAGCGACGATCCACAGCCGCGGCGAAGCTATCGCCTTCGACCGGAACGAGATCAGGCGTGATCGCTTTTGAAACTTTGTGGACATAGAACGAGCATTCCGGCCCGATCCGCGCGACCACGGACGCAAAGAGCGCCCGTGTGCGGTCCAGATATTCGTCGTCGGTGGTGTTGCTGTTCACCCCGTCCAGACGGATGCACTGAAATAGTTCATTGCCCCGCGTCCGCACGGTCTTGTCGTCAACGAGGCTGATATAGGGCAGCATCGAAGCGAGCTTCACTTCACGCCCGAACCAGCCAGGCAGCAGCGAACGGGGGTCATAATTCGTATCACGGGGCATAGCTGTCTCCGCCGTGGATTTTGCGATTGAGGGTCGGGCGCGTGACCTGCAAGGCCGTCACCACCACGTCGAGGAAATTTTCGTCCCAATCCGCCGCCTTCCACAGCAGGGGATAGGCAGCCGCCGCGATAGCCGCGACTGCCCAATGCTGAAGCCAGACGAAGATCAGAACAGACCCGAAAAGCCAGACCATCGCATACATGATCGGCAGCCCGAGAAGTTTGGGAGGCCGCACAAGGCCAAGGAAAAGACGAGACTGTTCCGCCATCGTGCCAGCTCCTTACGAAGACCAGATTGCGGAAACGATGGTCGGCGCGGCAGCGATACCCGCGATTGCCACCACAACCCACATGGCCTGACGGAAATCGAGAATGCCGAAGAGCCACGACAGGAAGACACCGATCAGCGCCAGCGTGCCGATCACGATCCCAAGGGGGCCGGTGATCGCGTCCACGATGCCCTGAAGCACATCCTGGACTGGCGATAGGTCGATGCTTTGCGCCAGAGCGGGTTCTGCCAGCATCAGCAGAACCCCGCAGAGCGCGACGAAGACGTTAAGATTAGGCTTCATGAATGTTCTCCTTCGAGCCTGTTGAAAACTGCCAGCACGCGGCTGACGTGGTTTTGCGTCTCCCGATAGGGTGGGATGCCGCCATGCCGCTCCACCGCCTCGGGGCCCGCGTTGTAGGCGGCCAAAGCAAGTCGAGCGTCCCCAAAGCGGGCCAGCATCATCAGGAGATACCGCGCAGACCCGTCGAGGTTCTGTTGCCAGTCGTGGGGATCGACGCCGAGATTGGCCGCCGTCGCTGGCATGAGCTGCCCCAACCCGATTGCGCCGACATGGCTGCGGGCACTCGGGTTGTAGGCACTCTCAATTTCAATGTTCGCTTGATAGAGCAGCCGCCATTCGGTCACGCTGATGTTCGCGCGGCGCAGAGCCGGATGGCTCGCGTAGCGAAGGGCGGTCTGGTCGATGGCATTCAGGATCGCGGGCCGGGGGGCGACGGCGCGAGGGGCGACAGCAGCCACGCGGAACGAACCGTCCTCTTCCTCAGCTGCATCCCGGTCACGGCCGAACAGCATCAGCTCGTCGGAAGCCGATCCTTGGCCGACACCATCATTGTAATTTCGGGCGAAGTTGGTTTGCGGGGTGGAGGGACGAAGCGATCCATCGCCCTCCATCACCAGCACCATGCCCTGAGCCAGAGCAACGGTGCAGGACAGCGCCAGAGCGGCGCTAGTCGTCGTCAGATAGCGTGTTGCCGTTCGGCAGAACGTGGAGGGCGCGGCCCCCTTTTCGCAGCGGGATGTGAATCGGATCGAAGCCAAACCCTTCGAGGAAGGAGATGAGGCCGTTCGCGGTCTTGAAGAGCCGCAATTGGATTTCCTCTTCCTGCTTGTTCCATCGGCGTCCCGGCACAAGCAGCTTCTCAACCGATCTGTCTTCGGTGACAGCCCGGATGAACCACTCCCCATACCAGACTGCATTTTTTCGGAACGCTGGGGTTTTACATACAACCTCAGCTTGATACCCCTGCTGCAAGAGGACCCTGAATTGCGTCTCTGTAACCACATTAGGCGCTTCTTTGTTTAGGTCTGTCCTCACGATCGGCGCTTCCCCTTCTGGTTAACGGACCGTGAACCCTTCTCGGGCCCTTCAGTCCTACGACATTATAAGATGGGGCGCAACATTGTAATGTTGCGCCTCGCAGAAAGTTCTGCTCTAAGGCACCAATACACATCACCAACCAAATTCCCAAGTGATCTAAAGGGACAGCGCAGGATGCCGAGAACGCAGCTACCGGCCTACATGCTTATAATGTCGTCTATTTTTCCGGCTTCCGGGGTGCAAGCAAATACCTGCTTTCCCCCCGAACGGCCCTTCGTTCCCGCAGAAATCGAGTCCGCAAGGGAGTATCGCGAGCTGATCTATGACGACTTCCAGATCTACTTCGAGGACTTCAGCGCCTACCTGCAATGTCTCGATCAAGAACGGGCGCGGGCCTTCCAGGAAGGGCAGGAGGTCAGCGAGGAATACCGACGCTTCTTCGATCAAGTGGTCTCCGACGACTGATACCCCTCTAGTTGAGCGGTTTTCCGCTCATCGCCGTGGATACGCTTGCGGCCGAACCTGGCAGATGAACGCCTGCGAGGAGCTGGCGTGAACAGCCCTTGCCCCGTCCTGCAAGATGATTTTCAACCGGAATATGTTGCCAATCGGACTGCATTCGCCTTATCACAAGATTATAAGGGTGCGCCCTTCCTTATAGCACCGCCATTCATCGAAGGAGATACCATGTTGAAGCTGCTCCGCACAACCGCACTGGCCTGCGCCGTTGCGGCGTCCAGCTTTGTCGCGGCCCCGGAGCGGGCGCAAGCACAAAGCTACCAGATCGACTGTGCCATTCTGCTTTGCCTCTCGGGCGGCTGGCCAGCCTCCGAGCCTTGTGCTCGCGCCCGCGCAGAGTTCATTCGCAGGATCACACCCTGGCCGGTCGAGCCGCCCCTGCAAATCTGGCGCTGTCCGATGGGCGCGTCCTTCAACGTCGATCCGTCCGAGCTGAACCGGACCCGCATCTTCGACATTCTCATGCAGGACAGCGCCCCCGCGCCGCTGCAATCCCTTCCAAGCGCACCACTCACGGACGACGCGCTTGAGCCGCAGCCCGCCGTTCTTCGCCAGAGCGGCGGGACTGCCCGGCGGTTGCCAGAAGGCTTCGCCCTGCATTTCGTGCAGGAAGGGGAATACAGCGACGACAACGGCACGGCCGACATCGACATCAGCGGATCGGAGTTCGACTTCGTTCGCTCGATCCGCGTCTTCAATGTGACCTACGCCCGCCAGCGTGAATCCGGGCGTGACGGTGATTGCAACCGCTCCGCGAGCGTCCGTATGGGGTCTTACGGCACCCAAGGCGATTTCCATTGGCGGGGTTCTTCTGTTGGTGCGCTGCCCGAGGCACATACCGGGATGGAACGCTATGGCGAACACTGCCCGAGCATCTGGCACCGTTCCGTCTTTGTGGAGTGGCGCGACTATCAGGGCAATTATGGCTTCGAGCAGGTCAACTACTAAGCGTAGTGCCGGGTAGGTCCGGTCAATACTATAATTGCGACAGGCATCTAAAGAGAGTATGCCTGTCGTGAACGATCATAAGAATCGAACAGGCAAGGAGAGCAGACACCCCAAAAAGCAAACCCCCCGCAAGGCGGCAACCAAGCGAGGGGGGGTCTAAGAACCTAGGAATTGGCGTTCCGAACAGTCCAACACTATCTGTTTTCAGGACTGGTTCTACCACCCTCCCGTCAACCAAACAAGCAAAAAACGCACCTGTGCGAACAGGAGAACTTTGCCTTGCCGCCTTGTCCAACGAGCAGAAAAAGGACAAGGAAATGAACCACTCACCACAAGTCGCGTTGCCGCAGGGCATGACCCGCCGCGACGTGATCGCCGTCATCAGCGAGATCGGACCCGACCTTAACCTGAGCGGTGCGGCAATCTTCGTGCTGACCAAGCTCATCGGCAGCACGAGCGAAAAGGACTGGACCGAACCGGGTGCCGATCCGACCTTCTACGGCACCCAGGAAACGATGGCCGAGCGCCTTCACATGACCGCCCGGCAGCTCCGCAGCCATGAGCGGAATTTTGAACGCAAGAACATCCTGAAGCGTGACACCAAGGCGAATGGTGCCCGCGAAGCCGGAACCGGGCGGGGCCTGCTTTTCACCCCGCTCAAAGCCTGCTTCGCCGACTTGTTGGCGCTGCGCGACCAGAAGCGCGCCGTGACCAAGCGCATCAAGGAGCTGAAGAGCCTTCGCAGCGTTCGCTTGCGCAGGATGAAGGAAGCAATCGCGCGGCTCGCCCCCGAAGCACTGGAAGATGAGGCTGTCGCCTCGGTCCTCGCCCGGTTCAATGGTTGGCCGCGCTCCGACAGGCTTCATTCTCTCGGCCTGGACCGCCTCGAAGCCCATGTCGAAGACGCTGCCAAGCTGTGCATGGAACTCGAAGAGATCATTGAAAACCTACCTGGTTCTTCCTGTGAACCGGCAGAAACCTTCCGGTCCTTTATACAAGAGGACAACCAGAAGAATCCTTCTGTATCCTGTAACGCCAGCGTGGATGAACGGAGCGCGGGCAAGCCCGCGCACTCTGGATTCCTTAGATCGGGGCCTTCCGGCCCCGATATTTGCAGAGAAAATGAGTGTGAGGCGGATAGCGGCGTTATCAACCCCAAACTTGAGGCGCTTTTTGAACCGGAGCAGCTTTTCAAGCTCGCATCCCCCGACTTCCAAATGACCCTTCAGGCAAGATCCAGTCAGATCACGAAGGAAGCGATGATCGACGCAGCCCACGACATGCTTTCACCCCTCGGGATCAATTATTCCGCTTGGCGATCCGCGTGCGGCGAACTCGGCCGCCTCGGCGCCACCCTTTGCGTCCTGGTCCTCGATGCGAACCGCGACCACCCGCAAACCCCGGTGCGCAACCCCGGTGGGGCGCTGCGTGGCATGATCCGGGCGCACAAACGGGGCAATCTCAATCTCGTTGGTAGCGTGATTGGGTTGCAGCGCCGACGGGGATACTAGGATGCAGCGATCAACCCTCGCGCCGATCCGACCGCGCCGGATTGCAGCTATACATGCCAAGCTCTGCACCATCATTACCATGCGCGATGACCGTGCCGGCGATTGTCGCCCCCGCCGGTTCCAGCGGCCGCATTTCGACCTCGGCACTGACGCCCTGGAACGTGCGCAGCGCGGCCAGCTCGCACGCCTCCACATCATCAAACTCGGCCGTGATGACTTCCGAGCCAGACTGCATGTTAAACAGCACCAATATCAGGATGATTTTCATGTGAGACCCTTTCTACGAGAGAGGGCCGGTCCCTCGCGGTCCCGACCCTCATGGAGAACAGCGCATGACGCTTTCACCTTCCGCGATCATCGGCATCCCTGCCTGTATCGCGCCCCTTCAATATCATAATCATGGACTCGGGACAATAACATTGCGCGGAATCACGCCCTTTCATCTTCCCTGAAATATCCTCGGGGGAGCGCCGCGAGGCGCGGGGGCAGACAGCCCCCCATGTCCACAAAGGAACGATTTACGACAGGCCGCAAAACAGTGTCCAAAATCCAGCCTTTACACTTTAGGTCACGCCTTGTATTTTGTGGCACCGATTTTGAACACTTTTGGGAGTGAAAATGCCGGATCTGGGCAATGCTGTCATCGGCGACACCGCAGTGCGAACATTTGCCTATGCTCGTGTGTCGACCGTAGGCCAGAGCGTCGATGCACAGCTTCAGGAGATCAAATCCGCCGGCTTTCGATTGCCAGATTATCGTCTCGTGTCCGAAACTGTTTCGGGAAGCGTCGCAGCAATGCAGCGGCCACAGTTTAAACGCCTCGTTGATCGACTCGAACCGGGTGACATTCTCGTTGTGACAAAACTCGATCGTCTTGGCCGAGACGCCATCGACGTTTCTACAACGGTAGCCGATCTTGCTGATATTCCGGTTCGGGTCTACTGCCTAGCCCTTGGTGGCACTGACCTAACCAGTTCGTCGGGGCAACTCACTATGAACGTCCTGAATGCTGTCGCGCAGTTTGAGCGAGACCTTCTTCGCGAACGCACCCACGCCGGGCTGGAAGCCGCGAAGGCAAAGGGTAAACGACTAGGGCGTCCACCTGTGTTGTCACCTGAATCCGAAACTCAGGCAAAAGAAGCCATAGCCGTAGGTGAACCCATCGCGGCAATCGCGCGGCGGTTTAAGGTTAGCCGCGCAACCATATCTAGACTTCGTGATGCAGCGACCGCCTAGAGTGAAAGCGCCACGTCTACCGCTTCGCGCTCTGTTTCACAGTGGGTCGGATGCAATCGACCATTCTTCCAGGACCAAACCGTATACCCATTCTTTGAGCGTTTGTGGACAGTGCCACCAGAAATATCGACATGACCTTCGGAGACAAGACGAAGGATCACACGCTTACCGGTTTCGGCGCCATCAATCTCGAACAACTTTGACGCCGCGGCTTCGACCAAAAGATGATCGCCCTTGGTGTCGATGACTATAACAGCTTTGTCCACCCAAACGAGAAAGTCGGGCCAGTATGCCTGCCCTTCATGTAACAGAGGTAGCGAATATCCACTGCCAACGGGGTTTCTGGCCCAAACCCGCTGTGTTCGATCAAGCGCCCGCGCGAACTTAATTTCAAGGGAGTTCAAACCGGAATACTTGCTATGAAGCGCACGTTTGAACTCTTCCGACGCGGTGGGATCTATTGCGATTGGGCCTACCGAATATGGACGATCGACGTCATTTTGAAATATGACGGAATGCTGAATGTAGGCTGAAACCACTTCCCGAGCTTTCTGCCTGATATGTTCTGCGGCAGGGCTACTTAGCTCGATCATCGCATCGAACTTTGGATTCTCAATATCAACTAGGTTTACTGGGCCACCTGCGCGGCGGAGCCCACCAGGGTAGCTCCTCTGGATTTCGCGCCTAAACACAGACCGAGCTGATACGCGGTTACTATGCTCCACCTCGATCCACTCGAATTGAGAGTCGGAGTCCTCACCAACTTTTTGCAGGACCTGCATTCGGCTGCCTTGACCTACGGTGTTGCTGTCACCCCCCCGAAAATCCATGATACCATCGACAATGCGGGCTATAGGCGGCTGTGCCCGACTGCTTTCAATCCCTACAGTGGGAATGGTTCGCGGCGGGTCTGCCTCGATACGGTCCCGCCTGCCGCGAGAATTTTCGTCCTTAACAACAAGGGCTATAGACGGATGTTCCGCTGCCAGATCCTTACGCAGATCGTGCAGAATATCGTCGAAGACCCCCTTCTCATCTGTCCGGATATGAAAGTGTGCAGTGTTCAGTATTGGGTCTGAGTAGTGGGTTGCGCCAGGTTGTCGTAGGACACGGCCAACAACTTGCGTGATTTGCCGGGCGGACGCCATTTCTTTGTCGATGTAAGCGAAACCCACAGCAGGATCATCCCACCCTTCTTGAAGGCTAAGATTGAAAATAATGTGTTCGAATTTCTCAGAGATAAATCGAGAATAATCCTTCTCTCCGCCGTCAAATAGTCGCATATCCGTCGGCTTCGGATAGTCTTTCGAAAACTTGAGCTGGCTGTATACAGCTATTTTTTCAGGTTTGATCTTTGCTACTTCGACAAGGTGTCGCCAGACAAGAATTGGTCTCGCTTGGCGTTCTCGAAAGGGACGCTTCATATCTTCCGCGATTGACATGCCGTCTACTGTATTGGTTGTGCAGACATAAATAGCCTTGGGTGTGAAGGGAAGTTTGAGATCTGACGCGATCCTTTGAGCAGTGCTCATGTCATTTAGAAGATTGTCTATCGCCGGTTCCATGGGTGTTACGTAACCGTCGATGGAAATACGTTCCTTAACGAGCCCAGACTGCACAACTTCTCGGCTTGAAACAGCCGTCGAGAAGTCTTCGTCCGTCCAAGCTTTATCGTTCCTCAAACGGTTCATGACGTTCGTGAGCTTGGGTGGTAACGTCAAGGTCGCACTGGCAACAATGAGTGCATCAGGGGCAAGTTCAAGAAGCCTTTCAGATTGTAGGTCTGAAAGATTGTGACCCTCATCGTAGATGATAACCAGCGGGCGTCGCAGCCCCTTCGAGGTCTGTCTCTTTTTCAATTGGTCCCAAAGAGATTCTTCAGCAAGATCGAGCTGGGCTCTATAAATTTTTCTGTCTTCACTTGCGGTGTCTTCAACCGCAAATTTACCAACCGTTGCAACAAGAAGAAGCGGGGTCTCTTCGCTTGTCAAATGATCCGGAGCGACCTCCAAGAGCGGCATCACAGTAAAGCCAGATAGGTTATCTGCATACTTCCCACTGGAAAGGTTTTCAAACGTTTGAGAGACGACCACCCGGCCTTTGGATATCCACAAAACGATCGGGGCTATTGGCATTCCGTCGCGAATCTGAGAGATGGCATCTGCCAACATCAGCGTCTTCCCGCTACCTGTGATGGAGACAAGTGTTTGTAAAAACGGGACATTTGTCGTGCGATTGACCAACAACGGATCGCTTGAATAGGTGGCGAATCTATCAGCAATCTGGCTAGCTGCTTTCTCCTGAAAACCAAGCAGCTCCATTAAACAATCTCATCTTCGTTGTTAAATTCGTCGTGTTCAGTCAAGCCAAGGTCGGCAAGGATTTTGTCGGGTATCTTCCAGAAGCGAACATTGGGTGACTGAAATAGCTCGTAGCGTGCGTAAACATGAAATGGAGGCTCAATGCTGGCCTTCTTTGCCTCTTGCGCAACGCGCTTGTATGTGTCGAGGCTAAGTGATCCGACGGGGCCACCGTTGTCCCAAATAAGGAAATAACCCTCCATATTCTCATCCTGCCCAATCAAATACTGGTAGGAATCGTCCTCTATGCGTCTCAAGCTAGGAGCCGAGCGTCTGTGTGTCTCCCAGTGCGAGGTGAGCACGACATCTATCAACTCGTCTCTTTGCATAGATAAGACCGCCCGGGCGTCGATCGCTTTGGTCAGGAGGCGATATTCGAAACCGCCGCCCAAAGGCTCTGCTTTTTCACCATCGGGCCGATCACCTGTAATCGCGTTATGCAGGCGCTGCCAGGTCAAGGTGCGGGCATACTTGTCACCATTCTCTGGTGCACCTTGCTCCATAAGGATGAACCGTCGATTGCTGCCTTCCTCCTTGTTTAGCCACAGGACTGCGTGACCAGTCGTTCCCGAGCCTGCGAAGGGATCAAGGACCAAGCCGTTGGGAGGGCACCAGATTTGAATGATTTTAGAGACGAGCTTGAGCGGCTTTACCGTAACGAATCCATGGCCTTCGCCCACCAAAGCAGAAAGCTCTGAAACCCCGTCACTGGATCGACCAGATTCGCTGTAGTCCCAGGATGCCGCATCGAGCCTGACGTCAGGTGTGAAAAGCTCATCGGCCCAATATGAGACTGGTACTTTACCTTTTTTGATCTGGTTCAGATATGTCTTTGTTCTTGGGCGACCCTTTCCATCTCGGCCGAACCAGATGAATGGCCAGTTATCTTGCTCAAGGCGTTTGAACGCGGACTTTCGAGCAGCCGCTGGAATAGCGTTGGCTTTCCCGCCCTTTACGAGAAGGGCCTTGCCTTTGCCGTCGCCAATGTCCTTCTCGATAACATCACAGCCCCACTGCCCGAGCCATGATTTGATGTTCCGCTTTGGATGGCGCCATGCGCCTTCTCCTGCGGGGTAGTGCAACTCTCCGGTGAACGGCGATTGAATGGCGTAGTCGTCCTTTGCGCTGTAGCTTCGTGCTGTAAGGTTTCCTTCTCGCCAGAGGTCGTTAGGATCATTGTCCGGGTTTCCATAGCGAGTATTGTCTGATGCTGTCCTGGCCAAAGAACGACTTTCTGCTAGAGCAGCGTCTTTCGCATAGACAAGAACATACTCAGTCGAAGTTGAAACGTGATTGTTATCCGGACGCGGTGCCGCTGACTTTTGCCAGTTGATTATCGCGAGACGATTCTTCTCACCGAAAATTTCGTCCAGAGCCTGACCAAGGCGAAACAATTCACGATGGTCGATGCAGATCGCTAAAACACCTGTCGCTTTCAACATGGCCTTCATTATCTGAAGGCGCGGCCACATGAACTTCATCCATTTAGTTTTCTTGGAACCGTCTTCATCTGGAACCAGAAGACCCAGATCGGGATCGTTTGGATCATCGTCCCAACGGTCGTTGTATCTGAAGTATTGACCCGTATTATAGGGGGGATCTGTTACAATGAGATCGACCTGACCTTTGAACTTGTAAAGCGTCACCATTGCTTGAAGATTTTCACCTTCGATCAGCATATTTTTCGATTGGTCTTCTGCTGTCCCGATGTGAAGCCGGGGCTCGCGACGCGTTTGGCGAGCTTTAACCCGCTTGGCAATTTGCATTGCCGTTCGTTTTCCGTGAAAACTTAAGGCAATACCCGTTGTCGACATGCTCCTAAGCAGTCGCTCCAACTCTTCGCGAGACAGTTTTGAAAGCTCTGCGTCGAAGTCAAATTCCATTGTTGCTTCCAATTCTGCGGTCGGCGCGATATTTTATTATGCTTCGTTGATGTAGGTAACACACAGAAACCAAACACAAAAGGTAGCGAAATCAGCGGCATAGGCTGACCCGGTAACTGACTGTGGGTGGTGTCCTTCGGCCCCCGTTTCGGGCAGAACACTATTGTTTTGTTAGCCTTTTCACAAGATTATCTGAACGCGCCTTAGCCTCCCCCCTACCCGCCCCTCTTTACAGATGCTCCGGGTGCTGTCTCGTCCCGATCCATTGGGCCGTGATGCGCATGGTCTGGTCAGGTCATCAGTCTCGGTCCATCCGGGTAGCCCTCCAACTTGCCAACGAGCTGGCGCCTTGATCCCTTTTTTCTCCCAAGCCTTGCAAAACGATCGTCATCCGCTCGGCCGGGAAAGCCCGGATCAGTGTGGCCGCTTGATCCGGATCGCCCGTCAACCAGGTGTCATAATCTGCCGGTTCGAGGATGACCGGCATTCGCCCCTTCGCATGGATAGGCCGGATCAGCTCGTTCGCCTCGGTCGTGACCACAGTATGCCGAAGCTCCGTCTCTTCATCTTCGATCAGCTCCGGATTTTCCGCCCGCCAGAGTCCCGCGAAGGCGAAGAGCGGTCGGCCAACAGGATCGTCGCCCGTGAGCGCAAACCAGTAATCGGTCGCCGGCTGCCTTCCCTTGGTCTCGTTGAAGCTCGTGACCGGGACCAGGCAACGCCGATCTTCAAAGCTGCCGCGCCAGAGGCCGCTTTTTCGCAGCTTGTCGTCGCGCGCATTGTTCCAGGCGGCAGGCTTGATCGGCTTCCCGGTTTTCTTCGACACCTGCGGCGTCAGAAAACCCCATCGCATTTCGATCATCTCGCGCTTTCCGTCAGGATCGAGGCGCACCACCGGCGCCAGACCCTTCGGAAAGATGGCCGGCCTCGGTTCTGCGTTGCCGATACGATCCTGACCCGGCGCGACCTGGAACAGTCGGCGCATGGCCTCGGCCGTCGCGATATTCGCATATAGATTGCACATCCTGCGTCCCTACAGCCCGGCCCATCCCCGGATCATCTTCGCCACGCGCAGGGCTTCCGCCCGTCGCAGGCTTTGATTTTCGATCCGCAGCGCCTTGAAGAAGGCACCTGTCAGCATTGGTCCTTTCTCTATGTTCTGCCGCACATAGAGCATGGCCGCCAGAAATTCTTCGGTCTCCACGTCCTTGTCCGCGCAATCGGCGGCAGCCGTTTCGACAAGGGCAAGCACCTGGCGCAGCTCGCCCACGATCAGAATTTCTTCTGACCAGTTGCCGCCGAAGGCCACATTCCGAAGCTGATCCTTGCGTTCCGCCATGAGAACAAAATAAGAACAAAGGGCATTTCTCGACAAGCAGGATCGTGACGCATGACCCCGATGCGGTCTCTATACATTGATATGAATAGCTTTTTTGCCAGCGTTGAGCAGCAGGCCGATCCGTCGCTGCGCGGTAAGCCTGTCGGCATTACCGCTATCAGCGCCGAATCGGGGGCCTGTGTCGCGGCGTCCTATGAGGCCAAAGCCTTCGGCGTCAAAACCGGAACGCGCGTCTACGACGCGCGCCGGTTGTGCCCAGGCATCATTTTCCGCCCGAGCCGCCACCGCCTTTATGTTCGCGTGAACCAGAAGATCGCCGGCGTCATCGACCAGATCGCAGAGCTTCAGGCCGTCCGCTCCGTCGATGAATTTCAGGTCGCCCTCGGCGGCCAGACAGCGGAGCTGTCGGCCGCGCTTGATCTCGGCCGCCGGCTGAAGGCCGCTATCCGCGAACAGGTCGGATCGGAGCTGCGCTGTTCCGTGGGCATCGGGCCGAACCACTTGCTTGCGAAGATCGCGGGCAAGCTCGAAAAGCCGGATGGCCTGCAATGGCTTGCCCCGGAAAACATGCCCGACCGCATCGCGCATCTGTCGCTTGACGATCTGCCGGGGATTTCGCACGGCATCAAAGCCCGGTTGCAGCGTGCAGCCGTTTGGGGCGTCGCGGAACTCTATGCGCTCGATCCTCGCCACGCCCGGCAGATATGGCGCTCCGTCGAAGGTGAGCGTTTCGTTCGAGCCTTGCAGGGCATGGATATTCCGCTCTTGCCCACGCAGCGAAACGGCTACGGCAACTCGAAGGTTCTCGCTCCACAGTATCGTCGGCCCGATGCCGCGCGCCTGGTTGGGCGTTGGTTGACCGAAAAAGCCGTCGAGCGGATGCGCCGTGACGGGTTTTGTGCCCGGCGGTTTTCCCTCATGATCCGTCTTCCTGAAGGCCGCGGCTGGTCCCGCGCGAAAACCCTGACGCCGAGTCAGGATTCCGCGATTTTCCTGAAGCTGTTCGAAGCCGAATGGGCGCAGTTTCACCACGAGCGTCACGGCTATGTGCTGTCGATCGGCGTTCACCTGGGCGATGTGATCCCGCTTTCCGAACGGCCGGGCGAGCTGTTTCTACCGCTGGCGCCGGGTGAGCCGAACAAGCGGGAAAAACTGGCGGCAACCATCGACCGGATCAATCGTCGGTTTGGTCAGAGGGTCGTTAGCTATGGGGTGCACCAAGATCATCCGGGGTTCTTCGAGAAGGGGTAGTTTCATGGCGAATCCCGGTCGTTCGTGACCTCGTGCGGTTGCTCGAGGACACGCCCGCCCAGGACCGCGCCCTAGGCTTCGGCCGGCAAACGGCCTGCGCCCCGAGCCTTTCCCCCTGCCCG
>NZ_FNBP01000006.1 GCF_900102535.1 Sulfitobacter delicatus
GATACCTTCAACATGATCCTGCCGCTTTGGGGCGAGAAGGACGAGGCCAAGCGCATCGAGGGCTGGAAGGCCGTAGACCGCCACATCGCCGAGAACGCCGAGGTGATCCCGCTGCTGCAATATGTGCAGCCGATCCTGCATGTATCGGGCATCAAAGTCGTGCCGCACCGCTCCGGCGCGCTGCTGCCGCATCTGATGACACGCGCGTAACGCAACATTTGACGGGGCGGCAAAGGCTGTCCCGTCACACCAAATTCCCGAGGCAAAATGACCCTATTGCGCAGCATATTGATGCGGCTTCTCAGCACCGCCATCACGCTCTTTGGCGTGGCCGTGATCGTCTTTGTGGTGATCCGCGTGGTCCCCGGCAACCCGATTGCCATGATGCTGCCCCCCGGCGCGACGGAGGCCGATATCGCCCGGCTGCAGGCGCAATACGGGTTCGACAAATCGATCTTTGGGCAGTTCGTGATTTGGCTCAGTGGCGTCCTGCAGGGCGATTTCGGCACCTCGATCTCGCTGCGCCAACCGGTGAGTAGCCTTGTCCTGAACCGACTGCCCGCCACACTGGAGCTGAGTATCGTCGCACTGCTGATCGCCATCGCCATCGGCGGCACGCTGGCGCTGATGGGCACGCTGCGGCGCGACAGCCGTGCCGAGGGGGCCATCGACATCTCCGCCGGCATGGCCCTGTCGATCCCGGATTTCCTCTGGGGCTTGGTGCTGATTTTGCTCTTCGGCGTGCTCTGGCCGGTGTTCCACATCTCGGGGCGCATCTCCCCCGCGCTCGACATTGATTTCACCACGAATTTCTACCTCTTCGAAGCCCTGCTGCGCCTGCGCTTAGACGTCTTGGGCGATTTGATCGGCCATATGTTCATGCCCGCGCTGGCGCTGGCGATCCCGCTCTCGGCGATCATCGCGCAGCTGCTCAAGCAAAGCCTGAAAGAAACCATGCATCTTGATTACGTCACCCTGTCGCGCACCCATGGCTATGGCGAGACCCATGTCATCACCCGCGACGCGCTGCCCAATGCCATTCTGCCAACGCTGACTTTGGTCGGTGTGCAGTTCACTTTCCTCATCGGCGGCACCGTCATCATTGAGCGTCTGTTCAGCTACGAAGGCTTGGGCAATATGGCGATTGATGCGGTGATCAACCGCGATCTGCCGCTGATCCAGGGCATCGTGATCCTCTTTGCGCTGATCTTTACCCTCGTGAACTTCGCTGTCGATATGCTCTATGTCGTGCTGAACCCGAGGCTTCGCCATGCGTGACGCCCGCGGAGACATCAAACGCCCCCTCGGGCTGCGCCTCTGGCTCTCGGGCGGTTGGCTGTTGCTGCTGGCGCTGGCCGCACTGTTGGCCCCGTGGATCGCCCCCCAAGACCCGCTGGCCCAAGACCTCTTCACCTCCCGCCTTCCGCCATTTTGGGAAAGCGGCGCCGAGCCGGGGTTTTGGCTGGGGTCGGATTCACTGGGCCGCGATGTGCTGAGCCGGATCATCCATGGCGCCCGTCTTGCGCTGATCGTGGCACTGGTAGCGGGTACTCTAACCTGCATAATAGGCACTGCTCTTGGCCTGATCGCGGGCTACTACCGGGGCTGGCCGGACCGCATTATCAGCCGCTTTGTCGACATCTGGATGGCCTTCCCGCCGGTGCTCTTTGCCATTCTGTTGATCGCCGTGCTGGGCACCGGCCTCACCTCCATCATCATCGCCATCGTGGTGATCGACTGGACCCGTTTCGCCCGCGTGATCCGGGCCGAAGCGATGACCCAAGGCGCGATGGACTATGTCGCTTCGGCCCAAGTCGCGGGGCGCAAACGGATGGGCACAATGCTAGCCGAGATCTTACCGAATGTGCTGCCCACCGTCGTCGCTCTGCTGACCTTGGAAATGGGCATCGCGGTGATTGTCGAGGCGATCCTGAGCTTCGTGAATCTGTCGATTTCGACCGACAGCCCGACATGGGGCGGCATGATTTCCGAGGGCCGCACCTCGGTCCATCAGGCTTGGTGGGTGTTGGTCTTCCCGCTGATTACCCTGTTCTTCACGGTGCTCAGCTTCTCTCAATTAGGCGAAGGGTTGAAAGACCGTTTCGATCCGGTGCTGCGATGAGTGCTTATCTGCAAATCCGCAACCTCTGTGTGACGCTTAAGGGCGGCATCCCGATCCTGCGGCGGGTCTCGCTGGATGTGGCGGCGGGGCAGGTGCATGGGCTGGTTGGCGAAAGCGGTGCGGGTAAGTCGATGATCGGCAAGGCAGTGCTGGGCACCCTGCCGCGCGCGCTTCAAGTGACCCGCGGTGAGATTTGGCTCGACGGTGTCGATCTGCTCAGCCTGCCTGCGCGCGAGCGCCAGCGCCGCATCGGCGCCACCGCCGCGCTGATCCCGCAAGACCCGCTGACCGCGCTGAACCCGGTGCGGCGCGTGGGGCCGCAGATCACCCGGCGGCTGGTCGATATCTTGGGCTGGTCGCGCAGCGATGCCGAAGCCCGCGCATTGCATCTGCTGGAGGAAGTCCAAATCCCCGACCCCGCCCGCGTCATGCGCAGCTACCCCCATGAACTTTCGGGCGGCATGCGCCAGCGCATCCTGATTGCCGCTGCTTTTTCAGCAGAGCCAAAGCTTATCATCGCCGATGAGCCGACCACCGCCCTCGATGTGACCGTACAAAAGCAAATCCTGCGCCTGATCGCAGACATGCAAGCGCGCCACGGCACGGCGCTTTTGTTCGTGACCCATGACCTCGGCGTGGTTTCCAAAGTCTGCGACACGCTCAGCGTGCTCTACGCAGGCAAAGTGATCGAAGACGCCCGGATGCGGCGTTTTTTCACCCGGCCCATCCACCCCTATTCACGCGCCCTTCTGGCCGCGACACCCAGCTATGAAGACCCCGAAGGCGCGCTGACCCCGGTGCCGCAATCGGTGATCGAACAAGTGGAACGCGAAGTGCAGGACCACGACCGGAGGGCCGCACCATGATGTATCAGATCAAAGACCTCCAACTTTCCCTGCCCGACATGACGCGCAAACCGCTCTTAGGGGCGGCGCCGCGAATTGAGATCCTGCGCGGGCTGACCTTTGACGTGCCGCAGGGCGCGGTGCTCGGCATCGTCGGTGGGTCCGGATCGGGCAAATCGACGCTCGGTCGGGCAATGCTGCGGCTGTTGGAACCGACCGGCGGCAGCATCACCTTCAACGGGCAGGACATCACCCATCTGGCCGAGGACGACCTGCGCCCCATGCGCGCGCAGATGCAGATGATCTTTCAAGACCCAATGTCCTCGCTCAACCCGCGCCGCAGGGTTGGGGGCATCATCGCGGGACCGCTGCATGTGCAAGGGCATGAAGGCATCGGGGCCAAGGTACTCGAAGCGCTGGATATGGTCGGATTGCCGCGCAGCTTTGCCAATCGCTATCCGCATGAACTCTCCGGTGGTCAAAGGCAGCGCGTGGGGATCGCACGGGCGATTGCTCTGCGTCCTGAGTTCATCCTCGCGGATGAGATCGTCTCGGGGTTGGATGTCTCGTCGCAGGCGCAGGTGCTGAACCTTCTGCAGGAACTGGTGCGGGAACTGGGGCTCACCTTGGCTTTTATCAGCCATGACATGTCGGTGATCCGCAGGCTCTGTGACCGCACGCTTGTCCTCTACCGCGGCGAGATCGTTGAGCAAGGCCCGACGGCGGCGCTTTTCGCCAACCCGCAGGCGGCCTATACGCGAGACCTGCTAGACGCCATCCCTCTGCCCGACCCGGACCAAGTCTGGGCCTAACGACTAGCGGTCACGCCCGCCCCATTTGCGCCAAGCGAGCCAGGCCACTGCCGCACCACCAGCGATCAGGGCGAGGTGCCGGGGGCGGATACCACGGCCCGTCGCCATGCCTTCGCCGGGGTGGTAGCGCGGATCGAGCAGCCGTGTGTTGGCGAGGAAGCTGCCCACATAGGTCACCGCATCGCGCGAAACCCGCCGCAGCCCGCGGCCGTGCTTCACGTTCAGCCGTTTGATCGTGGCAATCATCGAACCAGTGCGCGACATCAGCTCGGCGACCTCTTCAGGCTGCACGCCCAGATGCTCTGCCATAAGCTTGGTGCGGAAGCCTTCGATCGTGTCTGCCGGGCCTTCGATCGCCACGTCGCATTCGGTGTCAAAGCCCATCGAGCGATTGTTCAGATTGCTCGACCCCAAGCGCAACAGATGGCCGTCAATAATCATGACCTTCGCATGGACATAGATCGGCTCGCCCGCTTCGGTGACAGGATAGTAAATGCGAAAGCGCTTCTCTCGGTCGGCCTTTCGCAGCCGTTTCACCAAGCGTTCGCGCAGCACATGCATGGCGTCATCTTCCAACTGCGATTCAGCATGGCGGGGGTTGATGATGACAATTTCCGGCCCGTTGTGTTCGGCCAGCCGTGCCTCGAGCGCCGTGCAGATCGTCTCGGCAGCGAAGTATTGGGATTCAATATAGATATGCCGTTTGGCCGATTTGATCCCGGCGAGGTAGAGCTGTTCGATCTCGTTGATCAGCGGCTCCCCATCAAAGGGCGGTTCGGTCCGCGCGATGGCCACATCGACGTCATGGGCATCGACGTTAAGGTCTTGGGGCCAATCTGAATGACGCTGGTCGACAGGCTTGTCGATCTCCTCGCCCGTGGCACGGAACCAACGGCGGCGCGACAGTTCCGCGAGGGCCGAAGCTGCATCGCCGGACATCGCTGAGGTGACGTCGTGCCACGGCCCCGAGAGGGTGCCGTCCTTGCGCACGCGGCGGGGGTCTTCCGGCAGGTGTTCCGGCGTGTCCCATCGGTCTTCGGTCGCGTCGATCCCGCCACAGAAAGCCAGCGTGTCATCCGCCACGACGATCTTTTGGTGGTGGCAGGCTCCAAAAGGGTGGTGGCCATCCAAAGCAAAGTGGACCCGGTCGCCACTAAAAAGGCTGAGGGCCAGCGATGGCATCAAACGACCCGGCGCGGCGAGCACGGCACCGTTCCATTTTAGCAAGTAAACATGAAGGTCCGGGTTGCGCTCGACGACAGCTTCGACAAAGGCGCCCAATTGGTTGGGGTAGCCGTCCGGAGCGAGGCCCTCGGCGTCGCTTTCTCCCGGCAGCATCTCGAGCTCAAAGTCGAAGTCCCAGCCGACTAAAAGCAATTCGCGGCTGGCAGCCAGAAACACTTTGCGCAGCAGACGGAAGTAATCCGCGGCATCGACGATCATCGCAAACTTATCGGCCCGCGCCACGCGCCAAGAGGTCTGGTCGCTGAACAGTGTGGCAGTTTGACTTGCCGTATGCGGGGTCATCGGATGCACCGCTCCTTCAGCATTCTGCTCGCCGCCCACTGTCATATCCCCTTCTAGCTGTTCAGCCCAAACAAGGCGTGCGTCGGTACTTGCGCGCTGCCCTACATCCCTCAACGCGCGGGGCGCGGGGAAGTTGCATGGTCAAAGGAATATTGCGGTCAGACCGGCTTGGCCTCGGCCAACTCGCTTTGCAGCTGCGCCTCCTCGGTCGCCTTGGGCGTGGTGAAACGCGCCAGCAGAAAATAGGCGACGGGCGTGAGGTAGAGCGTCGACACCGTGGCCATGCCCAGCCCGCCGACAATCACCCAACCGAGCGCCTCGCGCGCTTCTGCTCCGGCGCCGGCAGAGAGGATCAAGGGCACGCCGCCCAGTACCGTAGAGGTCATCGTCATCATCACCGGGCGCAGACGGATCGTCGCCGCGCCATAGATCGCCTCATGAATATCGGCGCCCTTGTCGCGCAGCTGGTTCGCAAATTCGACAATCAAGATACCGTTCTTCGCCATGATGCCGATCAACATCACCAACCCGATCTGGCTATAGACGTTCAGGCTCTGCCCCGTCAGCAGGAGCGCGAAGATTGCACAGGCCAGCCCAAGCGGCACCGTCGACATGACGACAATGGCCGAAATAAAGCTTTCGAACTGGGCAGCCAGCACCAGAAACACCACCAGGATGGCAAAGCCGAATGTCACCGCCAGCCCTGATCCAGTTTGGTCCAGTGCTGCCGCTTCGGCCAGTGGCAGAATACGGTTTTCCTCGGCCAACACGTCCTCTCCCATGCGACGTACCTCTTCCAGCGCGTCGCCGAGCGACAGCGCAGGTGTCAGCGAGGCAGAGATCGACACGGACCGGTTCTGCCCCTCGCGGTCAAGCGACGGCGCAACGGCGCGCTCCTCAAGCGTCACGAAACTGGAGAGCGGGATCATCTGCCCCGCACCAGATTGCACAAAGACGTTTTCAAGATCGCGGGGGTCATCGATCTTGTCCGAGGTCGAAAGCAGCTGCACGCCGTAGCTGGTGTCTTCGATAAAGACCGACGCCACCTCGCGCCCGTCGAGCATGGCCTGTAAAGCCTGCCCCAGACCGGCGATATCTACCCCCAGATCAGCGGCCAACGTCCTGTCGATCTGAACGAATAGCTGCGGCTGCGTACGCTCGTAATCCAGCCGCACGCTGCCCATGGCGGGGTTTTCGCTCAGCCGATCCACCATGGTCTGCGCCACCTCGGCAAGCTGGTCGTAGTTGTTGCCGGTGATAGCAAAGGCCAGCCCCCGCCCCGCCCCCCGGATACGCAGGGAATTGGGCTGGATGGCAAAGGCCCGTACGCCGACGATCCCGCGCAGCTTGCCATTGATCTCGCCCACGATCTCGTCCTGCGCGCGGGCGCGGTCTTCCCATTTGGCGAGGGTAAACACCATGAACCCCCTGTTGCCAGAGCCGAAACCGCTGATGGAAAAAATGTTGGTGACCTCGCCCGCTTCTTGCAACGGCGCGATGAGATCTTCGATCTCGCGCATCTTGCTTTGTGTGTAGTCCAGCGACACCCCCTGCGGGGCCGAAACGCTGAGCAATGCCACCGCCCGGTCCTCGCGGGGGGTCAGTTCTTGCCGAATTCCCCCTGCGAGCAGACTGGCCGCAACGGCGACAAAGGCCGCGATCAGGATCACGACGAATGGCATCGCCAAAGCCCCGCGCAGCGTGGCGGCGTAGAGGGCAAACAACCCTTTGCCGAGCGAGACCATTGGACCACGGGGCGTCTCTTCGGATGGGCGGGCAAGCAAACGGCTGGCGAGCACCGGGCAAAGGGTCAGTGCGATGACAGACGAAAGGGCGACCGCCATCGCAAGCGTATAGCCGAACTCTCGAAACAGCCCGCCCGCCTGCCCCGGAAGGAAGGACAGCGGAACAAAGACCGCCGCAAGGGTCGCTGTCGTGGTGACGACGGCAAAAAAGACCTGCGCCGTGCCATGGACCGCCGCGGCGCGGGGTGCCATGCCAGCGGCGCGCTGGCGGACGATGTTCTCCAGCACCACAATCGCATCATCCACGACCATGCCTGTTGCCAGTACCAGCGCCAGCAGCGTCAGGATATTGATCGAAAAGCCGACCAGATATATCGCCGCCAGCGTGCCGATGAGCGCCACTGGCAATGTCAGCGCCGGGATCAGGGTGGCCCGCAGGTCGCGCAGGAATACAAAGATCACCGCAACCACAATCGCGACAGCAATCGCGAGCGTACGCAGCACCTCTTCTATTGAGCCTGAAATGAAAGTCGCGTCGTCGGAAGTAACGAAGATACTGACATCGGACGGCAGGGTTTGCGCAAGATCATCGACCACGGCACGAACATCGCGCGAGATTTCCAGCGTGTTGGACGTGGCCTGCCGGATGATCCCGATACCCAGCCCCAGCCGCCCGTTCGCCCGCAGCACCGTATCACCATCCGCCGGGCCAAGCGTCACCTGTGCCACGTCGCCCAGCTTGACATTCGGTTTCAGTTCGA
Organism: Sulfitobacter delicatus; assembly: GCF_900102535.1. Lineage (GTDB taxonomy): Bacteria > Pseudomonadota > Alphaproteobacteria > Rhodobacterales > Rhodobacteraceae > Sulfitobacter > Sulfitobacter delicatus. Next base: position 7,813 of record NZ_FNBP01000006.1, read on the forward strand.
GGTTCTCGAAAGCCTCCGGCGTCGTCACGCTCGCAGTGGTGCGCACATTGATCGACTGTCGCTCACCCGCCAGATCGCCCGCTGGCGCGTCATAGGCAACGTCGGAGAGCACCCGCTGGATATCTCCCAAAGTCAGCCCGCGGCTGGCGAGCGCCAATTGGTCGATGTCCACGCGAAAGAACGGCTCTCTATCGCCATAGACCTGAAGATCGGCCACACCGCTGACAGAGATGAGACGGTCTTCGACCCGCTCCTGCACCAGCCGCGTGAGGTCTTCAGGCGACCGCCCGGTTGAGGTCACCGCAATGCGCATAACAGGCTGGGCGTCGGCATCCGCTTTGACAATCTGCGGCTGCTCGGCGCCTTCGGGCAGTTGGTTGGCGATCCGGGCAACGGCATCGCGCACATCGGTGGCGGCAACGTCGATATCAACATCATCGCTGAACTCCAGCGTCACCCGACTGCGCCCGAAGTTGGAACTGGAAGAAATCGCCCGCACGCCCGAGACGCGCCCTACGGCCCCTTCGACACGGCCCGTCAGCTCTTTGTCCACGCTTTCCGGTGAGGCTCCTGTAAAGGTCGTTGTCACCGTGACCACTGGACGGTCAACATTCGGCAACTCGCGAATTTCCGCTCCGAAAAGCGCCGCCACACCAGCGAGAATAATCAGCGCATTCAGCACCATCGCGAGGATGGGTCGCCGGACAAACAGTGCCGTGCCGGAGAGCGCGGCCTCACTCATAGCGTGTCTTCCGCGCGGCGGGCGGCGTCTGTTTCAGCACTACCAGCCCGGTTGGTCGCCCGCACCTCAGCCCCTTCGCGCAGGGACTGGACGCCTTCTGTTACGACCGCTTCACCGGGATGTATCCCGTCAGAGCGGACCAAGACCGACCCGCTGTTGCGTTGCGCGATCTCAATCGACACGCGGCGCGCTACGCCCTCTTGCACAGCCCAGACAAAGGCGCCTTCACTGTCCCATTGCACGGCGAGCGGTGGAACGGAAAGCAACGGCGCACCCGCGAAACTGAGGGTAACCGAAAAGGCCATGCCCGCGCGCAACAAGTCTTCGGGGTTGGGCACCCGGCCACGCACCCGCAGTGTCCGGCTGCCGCGGTCAATCACGCTGTCGATGGTGCTCACTTCGCCGGTCAGTTCTATATCCCGCAGACCCAAAGGAGTGACGGTGATCTCCTGACCCAGTTCCAGTTTCCCGACGATCCGTTCCGGGACGCGGAAATCGATCAGTATCTCGCTCCGGTCCGTCAATGTTGCCAGAACGTCCTGCGCGCTTACCCGGTCGCCCACTTCGATGTCGGTAATGCCAACCCAGCCCGTGATCGGCGCCGTGATGCGCCTTTGGGCGAGGTCGAACTCTGCCTGACGCAGAGCCAGTTCGGCGCGGCGCAGTGCCAGTTCAACTTCGCGCAGGCGTACCTCGCTCACCGCACCGGTATTCTGAAGGCGCGCGACGCGGGACTGTTCCGTCTGGGCATTGTCCAACTGAAGCTGCGCCGCCTGAAGCGCAATTTCTTCGGCCTCGTCTTCAAGCATCGCAATCACGCTACCAGCGGAGACCTTGCCCCCCTCCGGCAGAGAAAGGTCAGTGATCACCCCCACGGCGTTGGACCGTACCGTGACCGACCGCTTGGCGCGCCCGTCTCCGATGGCCGTGATGCGGTCCGCCAAGTTCTCCTCTGCCACCGGCTCTGTCACCACCAGCACCGGTCCACCGCCCCGCCGACGGTCTGCGCTCGGCGCTGCGGAAGCCTCGGGGGTGATTTCGATCCCGAGCCGGTCGAGCAGCCCGGTTTGGGCCGCAAAGCTGCGCGCCTCGGGGACGTAGGTGATCAAAAGATAACCACCGCCTGCAAGAACGAGCAGGAATACGATGGTTTGACGCAGGGCTTTCACGGCAGTGCTTTCTGAATGCTTTACAATGGGCATAATCTACCAGCGAGGGCCAAAAGGCACGTCAAAACTGCTTGAAGCCGCCGCCCGCCGCCACAGTTGGCTCTATTGAAAAGGGCCAGACCGTTGCACATGTGGAGCGGCCAACACGGTTGAACTGTCCCGCCAAATGCTGATCAAGAGCAAGGAGAAAACATGCGGTCCACGATCCTGCCATTGGTAACTTTGCTGCTCGGGTTTTCGCTTTTGCAGATGAGCAACGGGCTGCAAGGCACCCTGCTGGCCATTCGCGCGGGGCTTGAAGGTTTCGGCGGGACGGCGACTGGTCTGATCATGTCGGGCTTCTTTGCTGGGTTGAGCATCGGCTCCTTTGTGGCGCCCCGGTTGATCAGCAGCGTGGGGCATATCCGTACCTTTGCGGCCCTGGCGTCGGTCGCCTCCGCAGCGGCCCTGATGCATCTGGCATTCATCGATCCTTGGGTCTGGATCGCGGTGCGCTGCCTGACGGGTTTCGCCTTTGCCGGGTTGATTATCGTAACCGAAAGCTGGCTCAACGCCTCGGTCAGCTCCGCGCAGCGGGGCAAGCTTTTGGCCGTCTATGGCATGGTGGGAATGGCCTCTGGCGCGGCGGGTCAGTTTTTGCTGAACCTTGGAGATCCCGCAGAATTCACCCTCTTCGTCCTTGTTTCAATCGTTATGTCGCTGGCGCTGGTGCCCATCTCGCTCTCGCGCGTCGAAGGGCCGCGTTCGGAAGAGGCACAAGAACCACCTTCGCTGCGCAGGCTCTGGGGCTTGTCGCCCTATGGCGCCGTGGCCGCTGGCTTGGTGGGCGCATCTATCGGGACCTTCTACGGCCTTGCCCCCCTCTTCGCCCAGGAGATGGACTACACCCAATCCCGGATCGCCCTGCTGATCGCCGCCTTCACCATCGGCGGGCTGCTGCTGCAGTTTCCGCTGGGTTGGATGTCGGACCGGATCAGCCGGCGGGGGCTGGGTGTCGGGCTTGCAGCGGCGGGCGGCTTTATGATGATGCTCACTTTACCGATCCCCGCCCCCTCAGGCAGCGTGCTTTTGGTTTTGGGTTTTGCGATTGGCGGCTTGGTACTGCCCGCGCAATCCATCGTCGTGGCCCATGTGAACGACCGCGCGCCGGGTTCGGCGGTGGTCGCGGTCTCCGGCGGGCTAGTGTTGATGCAGGGTATCGGCGCGGCAATCGGGCCGCTCTTGGCCGGGTGGCTGCTCGATGTCATGGGGCCACGCGGTCTACCGCTGGCGCTTGGTGGGTTTCAATTGGCCATTGTGGCTTGGGGCCTGCTGCGCATGACCCTGCGCAGCGATCCAGAGACGCAAGAACGCCACGGCGCGCCGCCGCTGACATCGAACTTCGTCGAAGGTGATCTCAGCCGGGAAGAACATGACCCCGGCAAAGAGACAGCGAGCGCTTAACCCTTTGGCCAAGCCTCGGGAACGTTCTTGCGCAGCTCGTCTAGCCAAGGCGTCGCCACACTGTCGGAGGGCGCGCGCCAATCCCCGCGGGGGCTAAGCGCCCCGCCAGCGCTGACCTTTGGCCCGTTCGGCAGCGCCGAGCGCTTGAACTGGCTGGTGGCAAAGAAGCGGTGAAGGAATTTTTCCAGCCACGCCCGAATGGTCTGCAGGTCATAGGCATTGCGCTTGGTCCGCGGGAAACCGGCAGGCCACAGGCCCTGCTCTGCATCATGCCACGCTTGATAGGCCAAAAAGGCGACCTTCGACGGCGCCAGCCCGTAGCGCATCGTGTGGAACAGGAAGAAGTCGTTGAGCTCATAGGGGCCAATCATCGACTCCGTGCTCTGGATTTTTTCATCCTCCCCGGCGGGCACAAGCTCGGGCGAAATTTCGGTGCCGAGGATGGCATCAAGCACGGCGTTGGTCTCAGGATCGAACTGATCGCTCTGGATGCTCCAGCGGATCAGATATTGGATGAGCGTCTTGGGCACGCCAGCGTTAACGGCATAGTGGCTCATCTGATCGCCGACTCCATAGGTGCACCAGCCAAGGGCCAGTTCACTCAAGTCGCCAGTACCAATGACAAAGCCTTTACGCTGGTTCGCCAGCCGGAACAGATAGTCCGTGCGCAAGCCCGCCTGCACATTCTCAAAAGTGATGTCATAGACCGGTTCACCGCCAGAGAAGGGGTGATCCATATCTTCCAACATCTGCCGGGCGGCGGGGCGGATGTCGATCTCATCGGCGGTGATGCCCATGGCGCGCATCAACTTCCAAGCGTTAGATTTGGTGCCCTCGGAGGTCGCAAACCCCGGCATCGTATAGCCCAAAATGCGCTCCCGCGGGAGCCCCATGCGGTCGCAAGCCTTGGCCGCCACAATAAGTGCATGGGTTGAGTCCAGCCCGCCGGAAATGCCGATCACCATGGTCTCGCCCGGCGTCGCCTCAAACCGGCGGCGCAGGCCTTCAACCTGAATGTTGAACGCCTCGTAACAATCCTGATCCAAATGGCTTTCGCGGTTCGGCACGTAGGGAAAGCGGCGCACAGGACGGATCAGACCGGCGGGCTCAAAATGCGGTTGGTGCTCAAACCGCACCCGGCGGAACGCGGGTTCGCGGTGGCGCGAGGCATCGTGGAAACTCCCTGTGCGCATCCGCTCGGATTGGATACGCCCGCTGTCGATATCCGCAATGGTCAGTTCCGGCTCAAGCGGGAACCGCGTGGACTCTGCCATGAGGTCGCCCAACTCGTGGATCATCCCCTGCCCGTCCCAAGCCAGATCGGTGGTGCTCTCTCCCGGTCCGGCGGCTGAATAGACATAGGCCGCAAAGGCGCGCATCGACTGGGAGCGGCAGAGCAGATGGCGGTCCGACGACTTGCCGATCACGATGTTGGACGCCGAGAGGTTGGTCAGGATCAGCGCCCCGGCCAAGGCGGCCTCGGACGAAGGCGGCGAGGGGGTCCAGAGGTCTTCGCAAATCTCGGTGTGGAAAATGAGGCCCGGCAGGTCCGTCGCCTCAAAGATCAGATCATCCCCAAAAGGCACGGTCTGGCCAGCGACGTTAATTTCCCCATCCGTGTCGCGGCCATGGGCAAACCAGCGTTTTTCGTAGAACTCACGATAATTCGGCAAGTAGGATTTCGGCACCACACCCAAAATCTGCCCGCGCGAGATCGCAATCGCACAGTTGTAGAGCCGCCCTTCCCGCCGCAGCGGTGCACCGATGAGCGTGACGGGTGTCAGATCAGCGCTGGCTTCGACAAGGGTGACGAGCGCCTCTTCCACCGCTGTTAGTAACGCGTCTTGCATGTGGAGATCGTCAATGGCGTAGGAGGAAAGGCAGAGTTCGGGGCAGACCAGCAGATCGACACGGGCCGCATCGGCGCGCTGCATTTCTTCAAGCAGGCTGTCGCGGTTGAAAGAGACATCAGCCGGACGCACCCGAGGGGTGCTGGCGGCGACCCGAATGAAACCATGTTGGTGATAGGCTGCGAAATTTGCCTGGCCGGTGGTGCTCATGCCAATGTCTCCTCCAACATTTCCAATATCGTCTCAAGGCTGCGCTGTCGGATCGGGTCGCGCCCGATCACGCCAAAAGACCTGACCCGATGAACCGTGTTCCGACCTAGACGTGCAAGCGCAAAATGTACAAGCCCCTCTTCGTCATCCTCCCCCGCCGGGCCCGCGAAACCGGTGGTGGAAACGGCAATATCCGCGCCCGAACGCATCATAGCTCCCTCAGCCATCGCACGCGCAACCTGTTCCGAAACCGCGCCGCATTGCGCCAACATCTGTTGATCGACGCCGAGCAGTTCGTGTTTCGCCGGATCAGTATAGGTGACAAAGCCACGTTCAAAGGCGTGGGAGCATCCTTCGATATCGGTCAGTTGAGCGGCGACCAGTCCCCCGGTGCAGCTTTCCGCAGTGGTGACCTTTAGCTCCCGGTCGCAAAGCTTCTGCAAAACAGTCTTGGCACGCCTCGCCAGTTCTTCTTCCGACAACATATCCCTAATTCCCATCCCCGAAACTGTCTGAGGTCTATAATAGCGAATTAACCCTCTGCCATTGCAGCGGTTCCGACGGTGGTGCGCAGATTGACCCTCCCCGCCCGCCTGCATAGGGTTTGGAAAACAATGCCGATGCCAGAGGGACCAGAACCACATGATTGATCTTTATACTTGGACCACTCCGAACGGCCGCAAGGTCTCTATCCTGCTCGAAGAGCTAGGCATCGACTACAAGGTTCACGCCATCAACATCGGCAAGGACGAACAGTTCAGCCCGGATTTCCTTAAGATCAGCCCGAACAACAAAATCCCCGCCATTGAGGACCATGAGACGGGCGTACGCCTGATGGAATCCGGCGCGATCATGTGGTATCTGGCGGAGAAACATGGCCGCTTTCTGCCCGAGGGCCAGACCGCACGGGCCGAGGTGATGCAATGGCTCATGTGGCAAATGGGTGGCTTTGGCCCCATGGCCGGACAGGCCCATCACTTCCTCCACTTCAACCCCGGCAAAGCGGCCTATGCCGAAGAACGCTTTGCGGGCGAGGTGAAGCGGCTCTATTCCGTATTGGACAAACAGCTAGAGGGGCAGGATTATATCTGCGGCGCGTATAGCATCGCTGATATGGCCTGCTGGCCCTGGGCCTCGCGCTATGAATGGCAGCAGATTGACCTTGCCGACTATCCGAACGTGCGCCGTTGGTACCAGCAATTGCGGGCGCGTGAAGCGGTGCAAAAAGGTTATCATGTGCCTAAGGTGATGGGCGAAATCCCAGAGGGCTGACACGGGCCCCCATACCCCTTTCTACAGAAAAGAACCTCAGACCTAAGCCCCCCTTTCCCTGCAACCTACAGGTTTCAGGGAACCATTTCCCTGTCCGAAAGGTTGCTTTTTTCGAGAGCCGTTCTGCAAGCAACTCGCTTTTGTACAGAACGGCTCAAGTCAAAGGATAGGGAGTGAGATGTGACGCTTGAACTGGTGAAGGCACCCTATGAAGCGCACTGGGTTGGGCGATGAACAGCGCGGCTCGTTTTCCTCTTTTCCCTCCTGCCGAGGAGTCCAACGCGGCTCTTTCCGATGCGGCCCAAGATCAACTGTTAGACCGCGCCGCCGATGAAGAGCGGGGCGAACAGCCGATCGGCGGCTCCATAGATATCTTGCGGCAAGAAGGTCTGATGCGCCAAGACGGCGCGACTGATCCACAGACAACCTACAAAGCGCTGACGCAAATCGGGGCGACCAATCTCGGCGTGGGGCGCCTTTGGGAAGGTCATGTCAACGCACTGCGTTTGATCCGGCTTTATGGTTCTGCATCGCAGCAGAAAACCGCAGAAGGTCTCATCACTTCCGATGCACTCTTTGGTGTTTGGGGTGCCGACGGGTCGACGCCTGTTACACTTGACGCTGAAACCGGCACGCTCCAAGGCGAGAAGCTTTTTGCCTCCGGTCTGGGCACCGTCACCCATGCGCTTGTAACGGCAAACGCTGGTCCCGAGGCACAGCTTATCCTAATCGACGTCCGCGACATAGAACGGGCCGATGCGTCACAATGGGACATGTTAGGCATGCGGGCGACGGCGTCAGGTAAATACGACTTCTCCGGATTGACGGTTGGCGAAGGCGATCTGATTGGGGCGCCTGGCGACTATCTACGCGAACCGCATTTTGTCGGCGGCGTCTGGCGTATCGCTGCCCTCCAAGCGGGGGCCTCGGCAGGGTTGCTTGGCGCAGCGGCCAAGCAATTGCGGAACATGGAGAGGTTAGAAGCGGAAGCGCAGAAGGCACGGTTGATGCAGGTCCTGATGCGCGTGTGGGCAGGGATGGCGCTGGTTGAGCGAGCGGCCACAGCAGCCCAGTCGAACGCTTTTTCCCCAGACACGCTCGTCGCCAATGCTATCGCGGCACGGCTTTATACCGAGGAAGTGGGTCTGGACGCGATAAATGCTGTCGAACAGAGCCTCGGCCTGCGGCACTTCACCCAGAACTCGGAGACAGGGCGCATGGCGCGCGATCTCTCTGTCTATCTGCGTCAGGCGGCCCGCGATGCTTTCCTGCAGCGCGCAGCCACACACGCCCTTTCACAGGATGACGGGCTCTGGGGAGTGTTCAAGTGACCGCTACGCCGCCAATTGCCGCCGAAATCCTTGCAGGAGACGAGAAGATCCTCGTCCTCGCGCCCCATCCTGACGATGAATCCCTCGCCTGCGGCGGCTTGCTGGCCAATGCCTTTGCCGGCGCAGGCGCACATGTCGTTTGCATGACGGACGGCAGCGCCAGCCATCCCGGCTCAAACGACTGGCCAGCAGATAAGCTGGCAGAGAAGCGCCGCGAAGAACTGCAAGAAGCGCTCATTCTTTTGGGAGGCACTGCAGTAAATCTTACATGGCTCGGCCTGCCCGACAGCCAGCTTCACGAGGTAGACGCCGAGGAGATTGTTGTTCGGTTAGAAGAAGTCATTGAGCGCGAGCAGGTACGCCATGTCTTCGTGCCCGCGCAGGAAGACAAACATTGCGACCATAAGACCACTGCGCGGATCGCGGGCATTTTGCGGGCACGTCGGCCGGATATCCAATTCTACAGCTATCCCGTTTGGTCCCGTTGGGACGACCCAGACTTTGCAAGTTGCGCCGCTTCCCATCGGGCGGTGATGCTAGACAATGCTACAGCCGCGGCCCGCAAACGGGCAGCGATTTCCGCACACCGCAGCCAATTGGGTGAGGTCGTGAAAGACGACCCCGAAGGCTTCGTCTTACCTGCTGGGTTCGTGGAGAAATTCGTGGGCGAGAGCGAGATTTTTTGGAGGATGCCGTGATGGGCGTGGGCTTGGATCACCTTCAGGGGCTTTACGCAGACACTTCTGACCCTTGGGGGTTCGCAGAAAGCGCCTATGAGCAAAGCAAGTTCGCCGCGACCCGCACAGCCCTGTCAAAAAGTGGCTATCGGTCGGCCTTTGAATTAGGATGTGGCAATGGCGAGCTTGCCGCCCATCTCAGCGATATCTGCGCGCGCTATACCGGAATGGACGCCATCGCTACGGCGCTACGGGCAGCACGTGAACGTGTACCAGATGCGCGGTTTGTTCAGGGGTTTTACCCCGGTCCCCTGCCAGAGGGTGATTTCGACCTGCTGATCCTTTCCGAAGTACTCTATTTTCTCGACCCCGCCGGATTGACCCAACTCGCGCAGGATATCTCCACGCGTTGGGGCGATGCGGAAATCCTCTGCGTGACTTGGCTTGGCCCAACCGGAAACCCTCTGCAGGGAAAAGAAGCGCTGCGGATATTCACCGCCGCTTTGCCTGACCATGCGTTCACCTGCGTGACCAAGACTGAAGACTACCGGATCGACCGCGGGCTGACGGAGGTATCCCAATGAGTTTCGCGCGTTGCATAGACACTGCCATCGTGATCCCCGCCCGCGATGAGGCTGAGCGCATTGCGCATTGTCTTGATGCGCTTGCACCACAATGCAGCGAACGGGTGCAGGTTATTCTCGTCGTAAACAACACCGGCGACGATACTGCCGAGATCGCCAATGCTGCCGCAACGGCGCTGCACATCAACCTACACGTTCTTAACGTGGCCTACCCGGCGCAACGCGGCGTGGGCGAGGCGCGGCGCTTGGGTGGATCGGAGGCGCTGCGCAGCCTGCCCCATCTAAACCATATCCTTACAACCGATGCCGATTGCCGGGTCGCGCCGGATTGGGTGGCGCGAAACCTATATCATTTGCAAGAGGCGGATGCAGTCTGCGGCAAAGTTGATTTACACCCCGGCGAGACCGCTTGGCTCGCGGGGCTGGATAAGAGCCTGCAGGATATCGAAGACACCTACCGCGGCTTGGTTCAAGAAGCATTTGCGCGCTACGGGTCAAACTGCACTGATCTGCGCGGCAGCCATGGGCAGACCCCCGGTGCGAGCCTCGGCTTTACCCGGTCGGCCTATGTCGCGACAGGCGGGTTTGAACCGATCCCCTGCGGCGAAGATCGCCAAATCATTCGCACACTGCGGAGCTTGGGGCGGCGGGTGCGCCACGCAAGCGATATCCGCGTTGCTGCATCCTGTCGTCTTACCGGACGTGCGGCGGGTGGCATGGCGGATACTTTGCGCGCGCGATTGTCAGGTGACAATTACGCGGCGGATGACTGTCTACCACGCGCTGATGACCTGATCCACCAAATCCGCAGCGGCGCAGTTCCAAGTTGGCCCCCGCAGCTCGCCCCCGGCGATTGCGTACCGGCGCGCGACCTTCCTGCCCATTGCAACAAACTACGTAGGTTTCTTGCAGCCGCTGTGCCCGCGAATGCCGCGGCAATGCCACCCAAGAGTCCGACGCAGAGCCTCACGTCGTCGGCCCAGCAGCCAATTTATGCCGCTCCTTCAACAGATGGCTGACCAGCGGTCTGTTTCTCAGAAAACCGGGGAACCGGCACGTCGCGTCTTGGTTGAATTTACATAGGCTGCGCGCGGGACCGACGCGCGTCTTTTTCAGAATGATGATCCGACGTCCGACCGGACGCGCAACAGGGAGTGTACCTCATGACAGATGAAACCCGTGGCAAAGGCGGCGAACCCCGGCAGCAAACCACTGACCGCGACCGCACGATGACGACCGCTCAGGGCGGGCCGATCTCGGACGATCAAAACTCACTTACCGCAGGGCCTCGCGGCCCGGTCCTGATGGAAGACCATGTTTTCCGCGAGAAGATGTTTCATTTCGACCATGAGCGCATCCCCGAGCGCGTCGTCCACGCCCGCGGCTACGGCGTGCATGGGCATTTCGAGTTGAAGGAAGCGATCCCCGAGCTCTCCGCGGCAGATATTTTCCAACGGGTCGGAGAAAAGACCCCGACCTTCACCCGCTTCTCGACCGTGGCGGGCAACAAAGGTTCCTTCGATCTGGCACGCGACGTGCGCGGCTTTGCCACCAAGTTCTACACCAAGGAAGGCAACTGGGATCTCGTTGGCAACAACATCCCCGTCTTCTTTATCCAAGACGCAATGAAATTCCCCGATCTCGTCCACTCCGTCAAAGCAGCACCCGACCGCGGCTTCCCGCAGGCCCAATCGGCGCATGACAACTTCTGGGACTTCATTTCCCTCTCGCCTGAAGCCATTCACATGACGCTGTGGCAGATGTCCGACCGCGCGATCCCGCGCTCTTTCCGCTTTATGGAGGGTTTCGGCGTCCATACCTTCCGCCTAGTCAATGCCGAGGGTAAATCGCATTACGTGAAGTTCCACTGGAAGCCCAAGCAGGGCCTGCAATCAGTGGTCTGGAACGAAGCGCTCAAGATCAACGGTGCGGACCCCGACTTCCACCGCCGCGACATGTGGGATGCCATCGACGCGGGTGACTTCCCCCAGTGGGACTTGGGCATTCAGGTGTTCGACGACGAATTTGCCGATAACTTCGAGTTCGACATCCTCGACGCCACCAAGCTTATCCCCGAAGAGCAGGTGCCTGTCCGCATCATCGGCACGCTGACGCTGGATGCAAATGTCGACAACTTCTTCGCGGAAACCGAGCAAGTCGCCTTTTGCACCCAAAACATCGTGCGCGGGATCGATCATACCAATGACCCGCTTTTGCAGGGGCGGAACTTCTCTTACCTCGACACGCAGCTCAAGCGCCTCGGCGGGCCGAACTTTACCCATATCCCGATCAACGCGCCGAAGTGCCCCTTCCACAACTTCCAGCAAGACGGCCATATGGCGATGCACAACCCTAAAGGTCGGGTGAACTATGAGCCGAACAGCTGGGGCGAAGACGGCAACCCGCGTGAAAACCCAGAGATAGGCTTCAAAAGTTACCCCGAAGAAGTCAGCGGGACGAAGCAACGTGTGCGCTCGGAAACCTTTGCCGACCACTATAGCCAAGCGCGCCAGTTCTACATCAGCCAGACCAAGATTGAGCAGCAGCATATCGCGGCAGGCTACACCTTTGAGCTGTCGAAATGTCAGGAAGAGCCCATTCGCCTGCGGGTTCTCAGCCATCTGATGAACGTACATGACGACTTGGCGAAACAGGTGGCCGAGGGCCTTGGCGTCACCCAGATGCCCGAGCCTGCCACCCCTGCCCGCGAGCCGATCACCGATCTGCCGCCGTCAGATGCGCTCAGCATTCTCAAGAACGGGCCCGACAGTTTTGCCGGACGCAAACTTGGTCTCTATCTGACAGACGGCGCCGAGGCCGCCGTGGTCGAGGCACTAGAGAAGGCCTTTGCCGATGAAGGTGCGATGGTGGCGATCGTGACCCCGCATATCCAAGGCGTCACCCTGTCGGACGGCAGCACCCGCGCAGCGGACGAAAAGATCGACGGGGGGCCTTCGGTGGTCTTTGACGCGGTGGCGCTGGTTTTCTCGGACGACGCAAGCGGGAAGATTGCCAAGAACAAACCCTCGCAGGATTTCGTCTCTGACGCCTATGCACATAACAAGTTTATTGCGTGGACCAAGGCAGCTGAGCCGTTGCTGAAAGCTGCCGGCGCTGACGATATGGATGGCGGCATGATGGAGGTCTCACCAGACAATGCGACCGATTTCGCCAAAACCTGTCGCAAGCTGCGCTTCTGGGAGCGGGAAGAAAAGCTGAACTGGGAATAAAGACTGGAGGGCCGGAGCAAGACGCTTCGGCCCTTTTTCTACCGTCTGTGCACCTGCGAGGACGGTGAAATAGCATTGGCCGTGTCCTGCAACCGCGGCAAGATTTCAGCCTCGATGCGCTCTCGCGTCCAGGTATGAGCCGAGACCGAACATTGCACCGCTGCAAAGGCACGTCCGTCCGGACCAGTGATCGGACAGGCGACACCGATCTCGGACAGGATCATCTGATCACTGGAGATCGCATAGCCCTGCTCTACCGCTTCCCCAATGCTTTGACGGATCGTTCCCCGGTCCATCGTTGTCCGTGCAGTAAAGGGCTTTAGCGGCCAAGTCTCTATCGCCTCTTCACGGTCTTCAGGCGAGAAGGTCGAGATGATCGCCCGCCCTGCGGAGGTCGACAGCGCAGGCAAGCGCCGCCCAATGACGGTCGCGGCGAAATAGGTGCGTTGGCAGGGCAGACGGCTGACGTAGATGATATGATCTGTCGACAACTCGGCAAGGTTCACCGTCTCGCCGATCTCTTGGCTGAGATCGATTAGCTTGGGAATCGCCTGCCCGACCAGTTGATCCGACCAGTAATAGGCATACGCCAATTCGAGCCATGCGTGGGACGGGCGAAACCGCCGTGTGGCCGGATCTTTGTCGAGCATCCCTTCGATATGAAGCGTGTTTGCGAGCCTCTGAACCGCGCTTTTGTCCAGCCCACTGCGCGCGGCAAGCTCTACCAAGGACAGTTCCGTATGCGATTCATCAAAGGCGCGCAGCAGCCGCAACCCTTTGGCAAGTGACCCAACGTAAAGAGTGTTTTGCTTCATTTCCAATCACTTGCCTTAAAAATCCAGAGGTTTCGCCAAGCGGGCCTTGACGACTTGTAATCAGTTTGCGTTTACTAATCGTATAGCGATATTGAGTATTACTATATGATACTTCGCTGCAAGCCAAAAATGCTACGGAAGCAAATTCGTAAACCACAGGGAGTTGACCATGAAATCCACGGTCCTGAAATCAACCATCACCGGGCTCGTCCTCGCTGCCGCGACGGGCGCTGCTTGGGCGGACAAGGCTGACGACACGCTGCGCGTCGCCTTTACCAAAGAGCTTGAGAACGTCGACAGCTACTTCAACTCCTCCCGCGAAGGCGTGGTGCTGCAGCGCGCCGTTTGGGACGGTCTGATCTACCGCGATCCCGTGACCAACGAATACAAAGGCAATCTCGCGACCGAGTGGAACTGGATTGACGACACCACCATTGAACTGAAACTGCGCGAAGGCGTGAAGTTCCATGACGGGTCTGACTTCACCGCAGATGACGTCGTCTTTACCGTCAACTATGTGGCGGATGAGGCCAACGGCGTGAAGACGCAGCGCAATGTAAACTGGATGAAATCGGCTGAGAAAGTCGACGATTACACCGTCCGCATCATGCTGAAAGAGAAATTCCCGGCAGCGATCGAATTCCTTTCCGGTCCTGTGTCGATGTACCCCAGCGATTACTACGAGGAAGCTGGCCCCGAGGGCATGGGCCTGAAACCCGTTGGCACCGGCCCCTATAAGGTCACTGAAGTCGTTCCCGGCCAGCACTTCAAGCTTGAAGCCTACGAAGGCTACCACGACAGCCCCAAGGGCAAGCCGAGCATCAAGAACGTCGACATCCGTACCATTCCGGATGTGAACACGCAGATGGCGGAACTGTTCAGCGGATCGCTTGATGTGATCTGGCAGGTGCCGTCGGATCAGGCTGAAAAACTGGCCGAGCGTGACGAGTTCCAGGTTTCCAACGAATCCACCATGCGGGTTGGCTATCTCGCGATGGACGCAGCGGGCCGGTCCGAGGACAGCCCCTTCACCGACGTCCGCGTCCGTAAGGCGGTAAACCACGCGATCAACCGTCAAGAACTGGTCGACGCGCTGCTGAAGGGCAAATCCAAGGTCGTCTACACCCCCTGCTTCCCCAGCCAGTTTGGCTGCGACGAAGAAGCGGCTGTAGAATATGAGTACGATCCCGAGAAGGCCAAAGCGCTGCTCGCCGAAGCAGGCTACGAAGACGGGCTTTCCGTTGACTTCTACGCCTACCGCGACCGTGAGTATGCCGAGGCGATCACCAGCTACCTGAACGCAGTTGGCATCGATACCAACTTCAAGATGTTGCAGTACTCCGCCTTGCGCGAGCTGAACATGAAGGGCGAAACACCGATCTCCTTCCAGACTTGGGGCAGCTATTCGATCAACGACGCCTCTGCGATGGTTAGCCAGTTCTTCAAGCATGGCTCGCTGGACTATGCGATGGACGACGAGACGCTTGAGTATCTCAACGTCGCCGACAGCTCGACCGATCCGGAAGTGCGTAAAGAGAACTACTCCAAGGCGATCGAACGGATCACCGAAGAAGCCTATTGGGCCCCGATGTTCTCCTACAACACCAACTACGTCATGACCAACGAGGTAGAATACACCCCAACGGCGGACGAAGTGCTGCGCTTTACCACGGCCAGCTGGAAGTAAACCATCTGCGAGGGCGCGCCTGACGCGCCCTCGCCTTTCTGACGTTCCTCCCCCCAAACCAATCCGCCGCCCCCCGCTTGGTGCGGCGCAGCCATAGGTGAGTGCACCCGTGCTTCAATTCATTCTCAAACGATTGGGACTGGCCATTCTCGTGGCCTTCACCGTGTCGTTTATCAGCTTCAGCCTACTGTTCCTCTCAGGCGACCCCGCCGCGGCGCTGGCCGGTGAAACCGCCAGTGGCGAAGACATCGAAGCGCTGCGCAGGCTCTATGGTTTCGACCGCCCGATGTTGGTGCAATACGGCGACTGGTTGTTCTCGGCCCTACGCGGCGACTTTGGCGAAAGCTATTATTTCCGCCTGCCCGTCGCCTCGCTGATTGCTGATCGGTTGAGCGTCACTATGACGCTCGGCGTCTGCGGGATCACCTTTGCGCTGCTGACCGCCGTGCCCCTCGGCGTGGTCGCCGCGATCCGTCCCAATTCGATCATCGACCGCATCGCCCTGTTCATCTCGGTCGCGGGCCAAGCCATGCCAAGCTTCTGGTTCGGTCTGATCCTGATCGTGGTCTTCGCCATTCAACTGGGCTGGCTGCCGCCCTCGGGCACGGACACATGGCGGCATTTCATCCTGCCGACGGTGGTGCTGGGCTATTACGCCATGCCTGCCATCATGCGCCTCACCCGTGCAGGCATGCTAGATGTGTTGAACTCCGATTACATCCGCACCGCCCGCGCCAAGGGGGCCAACGAGACCCGCGTGATGTTCCGCCATGCCCTACGCAATGCGATCATCCCGGTGGTGAGCCTCGCCGCTGTGCAGATGGGTTTCATGCTGGGCGGCTCCATCGTGGTGGAATCGATCTTTGCCCTGCATGGCGCGGGGTATCTGGCGTGGGAGAGCATTGCGCGCAACGACCTGCCCACCGTGCAGGCGCTGATCCTGATCTTCTCGATGTTCTACATCGTTTTCACCTTTCTGGCCGACGTGCTCAACGCATGGCTCGACCCCCGCATGAGGAGCAGCTGACATGATCACCGCCAGCACCCATGACAGCCTATTGGACGAAATCACCGGCCCAACCCCCAGCCAAATGCTGCGCAAGCGCATCTTTGGGCATCAGGGTTTTCTGATCGGCGCGATCGTCTTGATCCTGCTGACCATCGTGGCCATCCTCGCGCCGTGGATTGCGCCGCACGACCCCTATGCGCAAAGCTTGATGACCCGGATGGAGCCGCCAGTGTTCATGGGCGGCGATTGGGAGCATCCCTTGGGCACCGACCATTTGGGCCGCGATTACCTCTCGCGCCTGATCTACGGCGCACGCATCTCGCTGCTGATCGGGGCCGTGGCGGCGCTGATCTCGGGCGTGATCGGCACCGCCATGGGCGTGGCCGCGGGCTACTTCGGCGGCAAGGTCGACGCGGTTGTGACCTTTCTCATCAACGTGCGTCTGGCGATGCCCGTGGTGCTGGTGGCCCTCGCGGTTGTCGCGATCCTTGGTGGTTCGCTACAGGTGGTGATCGGCGTGCTGGGCCTGTTGCTTTGGGACCGCTTTGCCGTGGTCATGCGCGCCTCGACCATGCAGGTCCGGCGGCGTGAGTATGTGGCGGCGGCGCAGGTCATCGGCGCCTCGACCCCGCGCATTCTGCTGTCCGAAATCATGCCCAACATCGCCAACAACCTGATTGTCGTCGTGACGCTGGAAATGGCCCACGCGATCCTGCTGGAAGCGGCACTGTCCTTTCTTGGCCTCGGGGTGCAACCACCGACGCCCAGCTGGGGGCTCATGGTCTCTGAAGGCAAGAACATGATGCTGTTCGAGCCATGGCTCGTGCTGATCCCCGGCGCGGTGCTCTTTGTGCTGGTGCTGGCGATCAACCTGATGGGCGACGGTCTGCGCGACGTCACCGCCCCCGAAAACCGGAGCTGACCCATGACAGAACCACTTTTGAGCGTCCGCAACCTGCGGCTCGACATTCCCACGGGCAGCGGCACCCTGCAGGCGGTCCGCGGGATCGACTTTGACCTCGACCGCGGCGAGACCCTCTGCATCGTCGGCGAAAGCGGGTCGGGTAAATCCCTGACCTCGCTGGCGCTGATGAGGTTGTTGGGCAAATCCATCAAGCGCAACGCCGACCGGATGACATTTGACGGCACCGAGCTGACCACCGCCAGCAACAGCCAGATGCGCAAGCTGCGCGGCGCGCGCATGGCGATGATCTTCCAAGAGCCGATGACCTCGCTCAACCCCGCCTATACCATCGGCGACCAACTGGCCGAGGCGCTGCTCTTGCACCGCAAGGTCAGCCGCCAGCAAGCACGGGACCGGGCGATCGAACTGCTAGAAAAGGTCGGCATCACCGCCGCTGAGAGCCGTCTGTCCCAATATCCGCACCAACTCTCCGGCGGCCTTCGTCAACGCGTGATGATCGCCATGGCGCTGATGTGCGAGCCGGAACTGATCATCGCGGACGAGCCCACCACCGCGCTCGACGTGACCATTCAGGCGCAGATCCTGCGGCTGCTGCACGATCTGGGGCGCGAGATGAACATGGCGGTGATCCTCATCACCCATGACCTCGGCGTCGTGGCGCGTGTGGCCGACAAGGTCGCGGTGATGTACGCGGGCGAGTTGGTCGAGACTGGCCCGGTACGCGACATCTTCAACGCGCCCTCGCACCCCTACACCCGCGGGCTGCTGCGCTGCATCCCCCTCCCCGGCAAGACCGACCGCGGCGCGAAACTGGGCACCATCCCGGGCATCGTGCCGTCGCTGGTGGGCGAGGTCGAAGGCTGCGTCTTCCGAACCCGGTGCCCGCATGCCGTCGCCGAATGTCGCGGCGACATCCCCAAACGCGAGGACGGCAGTCACGCCTTCCGCTGCATTTTCCCCGATGGCAAACGCCATTCCGAGAAGGAGCTGACCGTATGAAGGACAGCGTGAACACCCCCCCGGTGCTGGAGCTTTCCGGCGTCAGCAAAACCTATCGGGTGAAACAGGGGCTTTTTGGCAAGGTCAAACCGCTCACGGCCGTGAACGACGTCTCGCTGCAACTTGGCCGGGGCGAGGTGCTGGGGCTGGTTGGTGAGTCTGGCTGCGGCAAGTCCACCCTCGCCAAAATCCTGCTCGGACTGGAACAGCCCACCGCCGGGCACGTCAAGATCGACGGAGAGGAGATCACCCAACAGGGCCGTCTGGCGCTGGCACGCCGCATCCAGCCGATCTTTCAAGACCCTTATTCCTCGCTCAACCCGCGCAAGAGCATCTATGACGTGATCTCCCTGCCGCTGCGGGTGCATGGCATCGGCGACGAGGAGAGCCGCAAGAAAAAGGTCAAAGAAATCCTCGACGTCGTCGGCCTGCCGCAACGGGTGATGAACACCTACCCCAGCCAGATGTCCGGCGGTCAACGCCAGCGCGTCGCCATTGCGCGGGCGTTGATCATGAAGCCCGAGGTGGTGATTTGCGACGAGCCGACCTCGGCGCTGGATGTCTCGGTGCAAAGCCAGATCCTCAACCTGCTGGGCGAGCTGCGCGAAGAGTTCGGCCTCACCTATCTCTTCATCAGCCATGACCTCGCGGTGGTCGAACACCTCGCGACCCGCGTGGCGGTGATGTATCTTGGCGAGATCGTCGAGCAGAACACCGTCGCGGGCCTCTTCGACGCGCCGCGCCATCCCTATACCCAAGCGCTGCTGAAATCCGTGTTGACGCCCGAGCCGGGCTTGGGGGTGCCGGACACGCAGCTTGGCATGGCCTACCCCAACCCGATCGCACCGCCGCCCGGCTGCCATTTCCACCCGCGCTGCCCGCGCGCCACGGACCTGTGCAAACAAAAGGCCCCGCGTCACATTCCGATCCCGCAGGGGCATGTTGCCTGCCACCTGCACGATCCGGAAACCCCTATGTACGAGCAAGAGTAACCTCATGTCGCAAAACCTGTCGCACAGCACGCAGACCCGCAAAGTTGTTATTGAAACCGAGCATGGCGTCGTCGCAGCCCAACACCGTCTGGCGGCTCTCGCGGGGGCCGAAGTGCTGGCGGCAGGCGGCGACGCAGTCGATGCCGCCGTCGCCACCTCCTTCGTCATCGGGGTGCTCGAGCCGTGGATGAGCGGCCCGGCAGGTGGCGGGGCGATGATGCTCTGGCGCGCCGAGGAGGGCCAAGCCCATGCGTTGAATCACGGCATGCGCAGCCCCTGTGCGCTTGATCCGGCGGACTATCCGCTGAGCGGGCGCGGCAAGGCGGGCGATCTTTTCCCGTGGGAGCATGTCGAAGGCGACCGCAACGTGCAGGGTGCCTCGGCCATTGCCGTACCGGGGGTCGTGGACGGGCTAGGCCAAGCCCACGACCGCTTCGGCAAAATGCCTTGGGGCGAGTTGCTGTCCCCCGCGATTGACCATGCCCGCGAAGGGCTGACGGTGGATTGGTACGCCGCGCTTGTTATCGCCTCCTGCACCCGCGCACTGGCCAATGACGCCGACGCCGCTGCACTCTTCCTTGAAGACGGGCAATGGCCTACGATCAGCGGCTGGACCGCACTGGCCGAAAAACGGCTCGACCAATCGCGCATGGCCGACAGCCTTGACCAGATCGCCCGGCACGGGGCACGCACCCTTTATGACGGTGACCTCGGTGCCGCCATGGCGAAAGACGTGCAGGACAAGGGTGGCTCTCTCTCGCAAAGCGACCTCAACGCCTACCGCGCCGAATTTCACGCCCCGCTCGACTTCGCCTACCGCGACGCGCGCTTTCATGTCGTGCCCGGCCTCACCGCCGGGCCAACCTTCCGCGACACCTTCGCGTCTCTGGAAACCGAAGACCTCGGCAGTACCCCCGGCCCCGACAGTTATGCCGCCATGGCCGCCGCGCTCAAAGGCGCCTATGTCCGCCGCCTCGACTCAATGGGCGACAGCGGCGAAAGCCCCGATGCGCCGAGCTGCACCACGCATTTTTCGGTCGTCGACGGCCAGGGCAATATGGTCGCACAGACCCAAACGCTGCTGTCGATCTTCGGCTCCCGCGTGGTGTCCCCCTCTACCGGGTTCCTGATGAACAACGGCATCATGTGGTTCGACCCGGTGCAAGGCCGCCCGAACTCGCTCGGGCCGAACAAGCGCTGTCTGATGAACGTCTGCCCGGTGATCGGCGAGCAGGGCGACAAGCGGTTCGCGTTCGGAGCCTCCGGCGGGCGCAAAATCCTCGGCGCAGTGGCGCAGTTGTCCTCCTTCGTCACCGATTTCGACATGTCGCTGGAGGACAGTTTCCACGCCCCGCGTATCGACGCCTCAGACGCCAACCAGTTGATCGCCGACGAAGACTTGCCCCGCGCCGTGCTCGACCGCCTGCGCGAGGACAACGACGTCGCCGAAACCAAACGCACGATCTTCCCCTACGCCTTCGCCTGCCCGGCGGGTGTGATGCGCGATGCGGGGCGCAATTCCGGCTGCACCGAGATCATGTCGCCTTGGGGCGACGCCGTTTCCGAAGATATGACAAAGGATTAAGCATGACCCGCGACAGCGCAATTGAATCGATCTCGACCTATTTTGACGAAGGGACTTTCCAGTCCGAACTGGCCAACCTCGTCTCTTATGAGACCGAAAGCCAGAACCCCGACCAAGCCCCTGAACTGAAACGCTACCTGCGAGAAACCATGGAGCCGCGCCTTACGGCCATCGGCTTTAGCTGCTCGCTTCACGACAACCCCGCCCCCAACGGCGGCCCGCTTTTGGTGGGCGAACGGCACGAGGGCGACGACCTGCCCACCGTGCTGACCTACGGCCATGGCGATGTGATCCGCGCCCAGGCCGACCAGTGGCGCGAGGGGCTGCATCCCTTCAAACTGGTCGAGGAAGGCGAGCGTCTCTATGGCCGCGGCACTGCCGACAACAAGGGCCAGCACCTGATCAACATTGCCGCGATGGAAGCGGTGCTGAAAACCCGCGGCAAGCTCGGCTTTAACTGTCGCATCGTGATCGAAATGAGCGAAGAGACCGGCAGCGCGGGACTCCCTGAGTTCTTCACCGAACACCGCGACAAGTTGACGGCAGATGTGCTGATCGCCTCCGACGGGCCGCGTCTGCAACCGGATGTGCCGACGATGTTCATGGGCTCGCGTGGCGGGGTCTCTTTCGACCTGATCGTTGACAAACGCGAGGGCGCGCATCACTCGGGCAACTGGGGCGGGCTGTTGTCCGATCCGGCGATGATCTTGGCGCAGGCGCTGTCGGTCATCACCGACAGGCGCGGGCAAATCCAGATCCCCGAGTGGCGGCCCGACAGTCTGACCCCGTCGGTCCGCGAAGCCCTCGACGGTCTGCCGATTGAAAGCGACGACGGCCCGGCCATCGACAGTGACTGGGGCGAGGCTGACCTGACCCCGGTCGAGCGCGCCTATGGCTGGAACAGCTTTGCCGTGCTGGCGATGAAGAGCGGCGTGCCCGAAGCGCCGGTCAACGCGATCTCGGCCTCGGCCAAGGCGGCTTGCCAGTTGCGCTATGTTGTGGGCACCGATCCCGAAGACATCCTGCCATCACTGCGCCGCCATCTCGACAAACACGGCTTTGAAGAGCTGCAGATCGTGCCGCATGACCGCGGCTTCTTCCGCGCCACGCGGCTGGATGCGGATCATCCGTGGGTCAAGTTCGTGGCCGCCTCGCTGGAGAAAAGCGCCGGCAAAGCACCGCATATCCTGCCCAACCTCGCAGGCTCGCTGCCCAACGACAGTTTCAGCGACATTCTCGGCCTGCCCACTGTCTGGGTGCCGCATTCCTACCGCAGCTGCTCGCAGCATGCGCCGGATGAACATGTTCTGAAACCCGTCTGCCGTGATGCGCTGCGGGTGATGGCCGGGGTGTTCTGGGATTTGGGCGAGGGCAACACGCCGCCGCGTGCGGGCTAATTGGAACCGGGCGGGGGATTAGCACCCCTGCCCGCTCTACAACGCCGCCCGGATGCAGCTTTCGAGAGCCGCCTCAGACAAGACACAGGGGTTGGCTTTCATCGACGATGACACCGCCGCTTCGAGGGCCGTTTCCCCTAGGTCGCCGTCCTCGGGTATCCAGCGGCCCAGCCGATCCAGCCCCCACTCGTCCAACAAGTCCGACAGCGCGTAAAACGCTCCGGCGTCCGGCAAATCGAACCCTTCCGCCAGCCAGCTGCGCACCTCTGCCATGCGCTTCGACGGCCCCAAAGCATCGGCATTCGCCGCCAGCACCGGCCCCAGCAACCGCCCGCAGATCAGCCCATGCGGCGCGCCGAAGCGGCCGCCAATCACGCCTGCCAGCCCATGCACCGCACCGAGGCCTGCATTCGCCAGCGCCAAACCGCCCGAAAGGCTCACATAGGCCAGCGCATCGCGGGCCGCCGCATCCTCGCCCTTGGCCAGCCGTTGCAAGGCGGCGATGCCCTGCGGGATCGCGGCCCGGCAGAGGGCATCGGTGAAGGGGTTGGCCCGCGATGAGAGATAGGGCTCGATCACCTGCACCAGCGCATCGAGGCCGGAGCCGAGGGTCACACCCCGGGGGGCGTTATCCGTCAAAGCCTGATCGACCAAAGCCAAACGCGGCAACATGCGGTCATCGCGCAGGCTGACCTTGCGCCCGGCTTCGGGCACGGCGATGACGGCGTTTTTTGTCACCTCGGCCCCGGTCCCGGCGGTGGTGGGCATGGCGATCATCGGCAGCGGATCGGCTGCAAGGGGCTTGCCCGCGCCCACGACTTCAAGGTGGTCCATGACATCGCAATCCGAGGGGATCAGCGCGGCGGCGGCCTTGGCCAGATCAATCACCGCACCGCCGCCGACGCCCAGCACAACATCCACCCCGCGCCCGGCCACCACAGCGGCGCGCACGTCTTCGACCGACGGCTCGCCGCTGCTGCGCAACTGCACAACCTCGCAGCCCGCAGCCGCCAAGGCCTGCGCCAGATCATCGACCCAAGCGACCGACCCGCCACGCAGCAGCAAGACCTTGTGCCCATAGCCGCGCACGGCCTCCACGGCTTCGCTTGCCACACCACGGCCAAAGCGGATGCGTCCGGCGGTGGCGAAAGCGAAGGGGGCGATGATCTCCATCAAAATTGCAACGTGGCGTTCACGGCGCGCTTCCAGGCGCCGTATTTTTGGCCCCGCGTTTCGGCGTCCATCTGCGCCTCAAAGCGCCGGTCGAGCGCCCAGCCACGGGCGAAACCCTCCATATCGGGATAAATCCCGGCGCGCTGCCCGGCGAGCCATGCAGCGCCAAGGGCCGTGGTCTCCAACACATCGGGGCGGTCCACCGAGGCGCCGATCACGTCCGACAGAAACTGCATCGCCCAATCACTCGCACTCATGCCCCCATCGACGCGCAGGGTGGCAATCTCTCCCGCCTGCCCCTGTGCCGTCCAATCGGCCTGCATCGCCTCAAGCAGGTCGCGGGTCTGGTAGCCGACACTTTCGAGCGCCGCGCGGGCCAGTTCGGCGGGGCCGGAGTTGCGCGTCAGCCCGTAGATCGCGCCGCGGCATTCGGCGTTCCAGTAAGGCGCCCCGAGGCCGACGAAGGCGGGCACCAGCACGACGTTTTGATGCGGATCGGCCTGTTCGGCCAGCCCTTGGGTCTCGCTCGCTTCGCGGATCATTTTCAGCCCATCACGCAGCCATTGCACCACGGCACCCGCGACAAAGATCGAGCCTTCGAGCGCGTAGGTTGGCTTGCCGTCCAACTGATAGGCGATGGTGGTGAGCAGCCGGTTGGTCGAGGTCACCGCAGTGTCGCCGGTGTTCAGCAGCGCGAAACAGCCCGTGCCGTAGGTCGATTTCATCATGCCGGGCTGGAAACAAGCCTGACCGATGGTCGCGGCCTGCTGGTCGCCCGCGACGCCCAAGATCGGGATCTCGCGGCCAAAGAGATCGGGCCGCGTGGTGCCGAAATCGGCGGCGCAGTCTTGGACCTCGGGGAGCATCTCGACCGGCACGTCGAACATTTTGCAGATCGTCGTGCTCCAGCGGCCCTTGTGGATGTCATAAAGCATGGTGCGCGCAGCATTGGTGGCATCGGTCACATGACGCGCGCCGCCGGTGAGTTTCCAGATTAGGTAGCAATCGACGGTCCCAAAGAGCAACTCGCCCCGGCGCGCCTTCTCGCGGGCGCCTTCGGCATTGTCCAAAATCCACTTCAGTTTCGTGCCCGAGAAATAGGGATCGGCCAGCAAGCCGGTGCGTTCGGTGATGATCTTGTCGTCGCCGCTGTCGCGCAACTGGCGGCAGAAGTCGGCGGTGCGGCGGTCTTGCCAGACGATGGCGTTATGCACCGGTTTGCCGGTCTTGGCGTCCCAGACCAGCGTGGTCTCGCGTTGGTTGGTGATGCCGATGGCAGCGATGTCATCGGGGCGCAGCCCGGCCTTTTCGATCACCGCGCGGCAGGTGCCTGCGGTGGTGGACCACAGATCGCCCGGGTCATGCTCGACCCAGCCAGAGCGCGGGAAATGCTGCGGGAATTCCTCTTGGGCGGTGGCCGCGACCCTCATGTCGCTGTCAAAAAGGATGGCCCGCGAGGACGTTGTGCCTTGGTCGATGGCGAGGATATGGGTCATGGCGCGGCCCCCGGTGATTGGTGAAACGGATGTTAGATAAAACGAAAAAGGGGCCGGAACGCTGCTGCGCCCCGGCCCCCCAAAGTTTGGCTTACTGCCAGGACTTGATCAACTCTTCATAGCTGATGGTCTCGGGCTCGGGGTCTTCGTTGTCGAGCTTGGCAACGGGCGAACCCTCCTGCTCGAGCCAATGCGAGGCATCCATTTCCTCGTTCATCTTCGGACCAAGGTCACCCTGCACACCGGCGCGTTCCAGACGCTCCAGCACTTTTTCCTGCTCGGCACAGAGGCTGTCGAGCGCTTCTTGCGGGGTTTTCGCACCGGACATGGCGTCGCCGATGTTCTGCCACCAGAGTTGCGCCAGCTTGGGGTAATCCGGCACGTTTGTCCCGGTGGGGGACCATGCGGTGCGCGCAGGGGAGCGGTAGAATTCCACCAAACCGCCAAGTTTCGGCGCGCGTTCGGTGAAGCTGTCGTGCTGGATGGTCGACTCGCGAATAAAGGTCAGACCGGCATGGGCCTTTTCAACATCGACGGTTTTCGACGTCACGAACTGCGCATAGAGCCATGCGGCCTTGGCGCGGTCGACCGGCGTGCTTTCCATCAGCGTCCAGCTGCCCACGTCTTGATAGCCGACCTTCTGGCCCTCTTTCCAATAGGCGCCATGCGGGCTGGGGGCCATGCGCCACTTGGGCGTGCCGTCTTCATTCAACACGGCTTTGGCGCTGTCGTTGACCATGTCCGCGGTGAAGGCGGTGTACCAGAACATCTGCTGAGCAATCGCACCCTGGGCAGGCACCGGACCGGCTTCGCCAAAGGTCATGCCAGCGGCGGCGGGGGGCGTGTATTTCTCAAGCCACTCGATGGATTTGGTGATCGCATAGACCGCCGCCGCATCGTTGGTGGCACCGCCACGCGCAACGCAGGAGCCGACGGGCTGCGAGTTTTCGTTCACCCGGATGCCCCATTCGTCAACCGGCAGGCCATTGGGCTCGCCCACGTCGCCCATGCCAGCCATGGACATCCACGCATCGGTGTAGCGCCAGCCAAGGCTCGGGTCTTTCTTGCCGTAGTCCATGTTGCCAAAGACTTCGACGCCGTCGATGGTGCGGCCAGTGAAGAACTCGGCGATGTCCTCATAGGCAGACCAGTTGACCGGAACGCCCAGCTCATAGCCGTATTTTTCTTTGAACTCGGCCATCAACTCAGGATCGGTGAACCAGTCCTGACGGAACCAATAGAGGTTGGCGAACTGCTGGTCGGGGAGTTGGTACAACTCGCCGTCGGGGGAAGTGGTAAAGTCCAACCCGATGAAATCGTCCAGATCGAGACCGGGATTGGTGACGTCTTTGCCTTCATTGGCCATCCAGTCGGTCAGGCTGCGCGCCTGTTTGTAGCGCCAGTGGGTGCCGATCAGGTCGGAGTCGTTGATATAGGCGTCATAGATGTTCTCGCCCGACTGCATTTGCGTTTGCAGCTTTTCAACCACATCACCTTCGCCGATCAGATCGTGGGTGATGTTGATGCCGGTGATCGCGGTAAAGGCCGGGGCCAGTACGTTGGCTTCATATTCGTGGGTGGTGATGGTCTCGGAGACCACTTTGATGTCCATGCCCTTGAACGGCTCGGCGGCATCGACAAAGAACTGCATCTCCGCTTCTTGCTCTTCGCGGCTCAGGGCCGAGCGCTCGATGGTCTCATCGAGAAATTTTTTCGCGGCTTCCATATCCGCAAAAGCAGGCCCGGTCAGCAGGCCAAGCGTGACCGCAAGCGCGGTGCTTGATTTCATCATTGAACGTTTCATTGTGTCCTCCCTAGACATCTGGTCGTATCGTAAACCGCCCCGATTGTGCGGGGTCGGCCAGTGGTAAGCGCCTAGACCCAGCGAAATACGGCTGCGGCATAGGCAAGGCAGACCAGCAGCGCATAGGGCTGCGGCCCCGCCTCGAAACCCAGCCAAATCAAATTGATAAAGGCCGAGCCGAGAAGCGTGATGAACAGACGGTCACCACGGGTTGTTTCGATCCTGAGAATGCCGGTGCGGGGCGTTTCAGGAAATTTGATCGCGAGGATCGTGAAGGTCACGAGTAACAGCGCGATGACACCGAAGAAGATCGCGGTGGGCATGGTCCAAGCCATCCAAGACATGAGCGGTCTCCCTTATACGCGGCCGAGGGCAAAGCCCTTGGCGATGTAGTTGCGGACGAAATAGATCACCAGCGCACCGGGCACGATTGTGAGCACCCCAGCGGCGGCCAGCACGCCCCAGTCGAGGCCCGAGGCGCTCACGGTGCGGGTCATGGTGGCGGCGATGGGTTTGGCATCAACCGAGGTCAGCGTGCGCGACAGCAGCAGTTCGACCCATGAGAACATGAAGCAGAAGAAGGCCGCGACGCCGATGCCGCTGGCAATCAGGGGCGTAAAGATGCGGATAAAGAAGCGCGGGAAGGAGTAGCCGTCGAGGTAGGCGGTCTCGTCGATTTCTTTTGGCACGCCGCGCATAAACCCTTCCAGAATCCAGACCGCCAGCGGCACGTTGAACAGGCAATGCGCCAGCGCCACGGCAATATGCGTGTCGAAGAGCCCGACCGAGGAGTAAAGCTGGAAGAACGGCAGCGCGAAAACGGCAGGAGGGGCCATGCGGTTGGTCAGCAGCCAGAAGAACAGATGCTTGTCGCCCATGAAGCTGTAGCGCGAAAACGCATAGGCGGCGGGCAGCGCCACGGCGAGCGAGATCACCGTGTTCATCACCACATAGATCAGGCTGTTCACGTAGCCCATGTACCAACTGGGATCGGTGAGGATTTTGGCGTAATTCGCCAGCGTCAGGTCTCGCGGGTAAAGTGAGAAGCTGCCCAAAATCTCGGCATTGGTCTTCAGGCTCATATTGATGAGCCAATAGATCGGCAGCAGCAGGAAGATCAGGTATAGCGTCATCACCACCACCGAGCCTTTGGGCCGGAAGCGGCGGCGCGCCGGGGTGCTCTCGGTCAGGTCACCGGGAAGGGCGGCGGCGCCGGGGGCTTGTGCGGTGCTATCGGTCATCAGACACCATCCCTTTTGTCGAGGTTGACCATGACGGTGTAGAACACCCATGAAATCAGGAGGATCACGAGGAAATACATCAGGCTGAAGGCGGCGGCAGGGCCGAGGTCAAACTGCCCGATGGCCATTTTCACGAGGTCGATGCTGAGGAAGGTCGTGGCATTGCCCGGCCCGCCCCCGGTGACGACAAAGGGCTCGGTATAGATCATAAAACTGTCCATAAAGCGCAGCAGGATCGCGATCATCAGCACTCCTGCCATTTTCGGCAGTTCGATGTAGCGGAAGACGGCCCATCGGCTGGCTTGGTCGATCTTGGCGGCTTGGTAATAGGCGTCTGGGATCGATTGCAGACCGGCATAGGCCAGCAGTGCCACCAGAGACGTCCAGTGCCAGACATCCATGACCACAACGGTGATCCACGCAGCGGTGATGTCTTGGGTGTAGTTGTAGGTGATGCCCAGCTTGTCGAGCGTATAGCCCAGCAGGCCAATGTCGACACGGCCAAAGATTTGCCAGATCGTGCCGACCACGTTCCACGGGATCAGCAGTGGCAGCGACATCAGCACGAGACAGAAGCTGGCCCAGAACCCGCTTTTCGGCATGTTGAGCGCGACAAAAATGCCAAGCGGAATTTCGATCGCCAGAATGACGCCCGAGAAGATTAACTGCCGACCAAGCGCGTCCCACATCCGGTCGCTGTCGAGCATGTCGGAAAACCACTCAAGCCCGGCCCAGAAGAATTCGTTGCGGCCGAATGTGTCCTGCACCGAGTAGTTCACCACAGTCATCAGCGGGATCACGGCCGAGAAGGCCACGAGGATCAGAACCGGCAGGACCAGAAACCATGCCTTTTGGTTGACGGTCTTGTTCATGCGGCTTCCTCCTCTGCGCGGACGCGCCAATCGTCGGCATAGACGTTGATGCCCGCCGGATCAAAACGGATCGCGGTGTTTTCGCTGGGCACGGTTGCGCCTTCTTCGGCAATGGCGCTGACGGGTTGGCCCGCCACATCGAGCCGGATGATCTTGTGCCGGCCCACGTCTTCGACCCGCGTGACCTTGGCGGGCAGACCGTCGCCACTGCCGTTCAGGCGGATAAACTCGGGGCGTACGCCCAACTGGGTCTTGCCGCCCTTGGGGGCATAGCCCGCGCCAAGATCGACGGTTGTGCCCGCCACCTGGGCCGTACTGCCGGTGATCTCGGCGTCAAAGAGGTTCATCCCCGGTGAGCCGATGAAATAGCCCACGAAAGTATGCGCGGGCCGCTCGAACAATTCCTGTGGCGTGCCGATCTGCACCACGCGACCATCATACATCACCACGACCTTATCCGCGAAGGTCAGCGCCTCGGTCTGGTCATGGGTCACATAGATCATCGTGTGGCCGAACTCGTGATGCAGCGATTTCAACTGCGTGCGCAGTTCCCATTTCATATGCGGGTCGATCACCGTTAGCGGCTCGTCGAACAAGAGTGCATTGACGTCCTCGCGCACCATGCCACGGCCCAAGCTGATTTTTTGCTTGGCATCCGCCGTGAGGCCCCGCGCCTTGCGGTTCAGTTCGTCTTCCATGCCGATCATCTGGGCAATCTGCTGCACACGCTCCGCCACATAGCCCGCGTCCGCGCCGCGGTTGCGCAGCGGAAAGGCGAGGTTATCGCGCACCGTCATCGTGTCGTAGACCACCGGGAACTGAAACACCTGCGCGATGTTGCGCTCGGCGGTGGGCGCATGGGTCACGTCGCGGTCATTGAACAGGATGCGGCCTTGGCTTGGCTGCAGCAGTCCGGAAATGATGTTGAGCAGCGTGGATTTGCCACAGCCCGAGGCGCCGAGCAGCGCATAGGCTTCGCCGTCGATCCAATCGTGGTTCAACTCTTTGAGCGCGTAGTGATTCTCATGAGCCGGGTTCGGCAGGTAAGAATGGGCGAGGTTATCAAGCGTGATTTTAGCCATTATGCCGCCTCCGCATAGGGTGCCGCCGAGACCAGCGCGCCGGTGTCGTCAAACAGATAGACATGCGCCGGGTCAAGAAAGACAGGCAGTGGCTGGCCGGGGTCGAGACGCTGGATGCCATGCACCAGACCGACCCATTTCGCGCCGTGGTAATCGAGGTGGACAAAGGTCTCGGAGCCGGTGATCTCGGTCACGTTCAAGACTGCGTCAAAGCCAATGGCCGTCGGGGTCTGGGCGCTCAGCGTCAGGTGGTTGGGACGGAAACCGGCGGTGTAGTGACCGTCTTTCAGACCCGCCATATTGGCCGGCGCAGGCATCTCGCCGCCGTCAAAGCGCAGGGTATTGCCCGCCTTGGTCATGCTCAGAAAATTCATCGGCGGATCGGAAAACACCCGCGCGGTGGTGGCATTCTCGGGGCGGCGGTAGACGCTCGGCGTTGGGCCGAATTGCGTCACCCGGCCCTCCCAGAGCGTCGTGGTGTTGCCGCCCAGCAAAAGCGCCTCTTCGGGTTCGGTCGTGGCATAGACAAAGATCGAGCCCGCGCGTTCAAAGATGCGCGGGATTTCGGCGCGCAGTTCCTCGCGCAGCTTGTAATCGAGGTTGGCTAGCGGCTCGTCCAGCAACACCAGACCGGCGTTCTTGACCAGCGCCCGTGCCAGCGCGCAGCGCTGCTGCTGCCCGCCCGACAGTTCCAGCGGCTTGCGCTCCAGCATGGGAGTCAGCTGCATCAGCTCAGCGGTCTCGCGCACAGCGCGGTCGATCTCGTCTTTCGACTTGCCGACCAGCTTCATCGGCGAAGCGATGTTGTCGTACACGCTCATCGACGGGTAATTGATGAACTGCTGGTAGACCATCGCCACCTTGCGGTCTTGCACGCGCATGCCGGTGACGTCCTCATCGTTCCAAATCACCCGGCCCGTGGTCGGCTGGTCGAGCCCCGCCATCAGCCGCATTAGCGACGTTTTCCCCGAGGACGTCGGCCCCAAGAGCACGTTCATCGTGCCTTTTTCCAACGTCAGGTCGGTCGGGTGGATATGGGTCTGACCCACCACCTTCTTCGACACGTTCTTTAGGATCAAACTCACGTCTGTCCTCCCCTCATTCCGCCGCCGGGACGGCTTTTTTCTCCGCCCGCGCCTGCATCCATTCCTCAAGGCGCGTGACCTGCGCCTTGTCCATCCGCAGGCCCAACTTACTCCGACGCCAGATCACATCCTCCGCCGTACCGGCATATTCGCGATCCATTAGCCAAGCGACCTCGCGCTCCGTCAGGGTCGCGCCGAAATGCCTGCCGAGATCCGCGAGCGTCTTAGCCTCCCCAAGAATCGCCCATGTATCGGTACCGTAAGCGCGGATCAGCCGGGCAGCCCAGTCTTGTTCTAGAAAATCGTAATCTGCTTTCAGCCGCGCGATCAACTGCGCGACGCCGTCGACCGGGAAATCTCCGCCCGGAAGGGCTACACCCGCAGTCCAGTGGTCTGGCAGGCGATCGAAATGCGGCGCGATCAGTTCAAGTGCGTCTTCGGCCAACTTTCGGTAGGTCGTGATCTTACCGCCAAAGACGTTCAGGATCGGCGCGCCACCGGTCTCGTCCACCTTCAGCGTATAGTCCCGCGTCGCCGCTGTGGCGCTGCTTGCGCCGTCGTCGTAGAGCGGGCGCACCCCGGAATAGGTCCAGACAATATCGTCGCGGCTGATGTCCTGCTTGAGGTAGCCGTTCACGAAGTTGATCAGATACTCCTGCTCTTCGGGCGTGCAGACAGGTGCGACTGACGGGTCTGGGTGATCCGCATCCGTGGTGCCGATCAGAGTGAAATCCTGCTCATAAGGGATCGTGAAAATGATCCGCCCGTCGGTGCCTTGGAAGAAGTAGCATTTGTCGTGGTCATAAAGGCGCTTGGTCACGATATGACTGCCGCGCACCAGCCGCACCCCTTCGGAAGAGTTCAACCGCGCCGTGTTGTGGATGATGTCGCCCACCCAAGGCCCGCCAGCGTTCACCAGCATTTTCGCGCGAATTATTTCTTGCGCCCCGCTTGCGCCATGTTCGACGGTAACGGCCCAACCATCGGCCTCCCGCGCGGCCGAAAGCACTTTCGTGCGGGTCATGATGCGCGCACCGCGTAAAGCCGCATCGCGGGCATTGAGGACAACTAGACGGGAGTCTTCGATCCAACAATCAGAGTATTCAAAGGCCTTCTCGAACCGGTCTTCCAGCGGCGCGCCTTCGGGGCTGTTCCGCAGATCTAGGCTACGCGTCGCGGGCAGAATTTCGCGCCCGCCGAGGTTGTCATAGAGGAAAAGCCCCAGACGGATCAGCCAGGCCGGACGGCGGCCCCGCATCCACGGCATGAAAACCCGCAGCAGTTTTGAGGTGGGCGTGTCCCCCTCGAACCGCATGTCGCGATGATAGGGCAGAACGAACCGCATGGGCCAAGAGATATGCGGCATCGCCTTGAGCAGCACTTCGCGTTCCGCAAGCGCGTGACGCACCAGACCGATCTCAAAATACTCCAGATAGCGCAGACCACCGTGGAAGAGTTTGGTAGAGGCCGACGAGGTCGCTGAAGCAAGATCATTCATCTCGGCCAAAGTAACGCTCAGGCCCCGGCCAGCGGCATCGCGCGCGATACCTGCCCCGTTGATACCGCCGCCGATCACGAAAAGATCGACCGGTTTCTGGGCCTCTGCCTGTCCGGGCATGCATTGCGTCATTCGGCCCTCCCCAGCGTTGACTGTCTGCCTTGGCGGTAGTGTTACGAAACGACTCTCAACTGCACAAGTTTTATTTTCGTTTATGTTCGTTTAAGTCCGACTGCGAACATTCTCGGCATGTCGAACTGCGCGACAGCTTGCGTTGGCACTCGGATCGGCGATAAAACGAAGCAGATCAGGCAGGAGCGGCATCATTTCACAGACTTTTCGCCATCCCGACATTCTGGAAATCGCCCGGCGCGAGGGTAAAGTCACCGTGGATGGCTTGGCCGAGCATTTTGGCGTTACCCATCAAACCATCCGGCGCGATCTGACCGAGTTGGCCGATAGCGGCAAGCTTGAGCGCGTGCATGGCGGGGCGGTGCTCCCCTCGGGCGCCAGCAACATCGGCTATGCCGAACGGCGCAATTTGCATGAGGAAGCCAAGACCCGCATTGCCCGTGCCTGTGCCGAGCATATCCCCGACGGTTGCTCGCTGTTTCTCAACATTGGCACCAGCACTGAGGCCGTGGCCCGCGCGCTTTTGCACCACCGTGATCTGATGGTGGTGACCAACAATATGAATGTGGCGAACATCCTCGTCGACAATCCGGAATGCCGCATCGTTCTGACCGGCGGCGCATTGCGGCGCGCGGATGGGGGTTTGGTCGGGAACCTCACGATCGAGACGATCCGCCAATTCAAATTCGACATTGCGGTGATCGGGTGCTCGGCAATGGATGCCGACGGCGATCTGCTCGACTTCGACATTGAAGAGGTCGGCGTTAGCCAGAGCATCATCGCCCAATCGCGCAAGACATTTCTGGTCACCGATCATTCCAAGTTCAAACGCTCGGCCCCGGCCCGCATCGCCTCGGCGCGCGAGATGGATATGTTTTTCACCGATCTCCCCCTGCCCCCCGGCCTGTCTGAGAACTGCCGCGAATGGCATACCGAGGTGGTATTCGCCCCAGCTGAGGGCTGAGCCTGAGCGAGCGGGAAACCTCCCATCTACCTGCCACCGGGGAACTGGCTCCGCGGTCAAACATTGGTCCAACGTATCTTCAATCTCTCACGGAGGTCAGCTTTGCCGACCTCCGCAGAACAGGAGACTGTTATGACCGATGAGAACTTTGACGCCCTTGACAGTCCGCAGGAGCAGCCCGGGCGCGAGTACAAGATGGATCCTGCCCCGGAGTATATGCCACGCCACCCCGGCTCTGACCGGCTGAAAGGAAAGATCGCGCTGATCACCGGCGGGGACAGCGGCATTGGCCGCGCGACCGCAGTGCTTTATGCTCGTGAAGGGGCCGATGTGGCGATTGTCTATCGCGACGAGGATCGTGACGCGAAAGAGACCCAACGTCTTGTCGAAGGCGAGGGCCGTAAAGCCCTGCTGTTGGCGGGCGATGTTGGCGACAAAAGCTTTTGCGAAGAGGCGGTAAGCCGCACGCTGGAAAACTTTGGCAAGCTCGACATTTTGGTTAACAACGCGGGCGAGCAACATGCGCAAGACAGCCTTGAAGACATCGAAGAAGCGCAGGTCGAGCGCACCTTCCGCACTAATATCTTCGGGCAGATCTTTATGACCCAAGCCGCTCTGCCGCATCTGAGAGAAGGCGCGCGGATCATCTGTGTAACCTCGATCACCGCTTATAAGGGCCAAGACCTGTTGCTTGACTATGCCTCCACCAAGGGGGCGATCCTCGCCTTCATACGCGCAATGGCAAGCAAACTGGCCCCGAAGGGCATTCTGGTGAATGGTGTCGCGCCTGGTCCAATTTGGACACCGCTGATCCCGGCCTCTTTCCCCGCTGACAAAGTCGAAGAGTTTGGCAAGAACAGCCCTCTTGGCCGCCCCGGCCAGCCAAATGAGGTGGCGCCGTCGCTGCTGTTTCTCGCCTGTGAGGATTCATCCTATATGAGCGGGCAAGTGCTGCACCCGAATGGCGGTACGCCCGTCGGTGGTTAAGCTTCTGATTTGACCCGCGGCGCTGACCTAACCGGCAGCGTCGCGGGGCAACTCTTTAGCGCTTGGACGTATTTTCGGCTCCAGTTGCTAACATCGGTCTCCCGCACCTTTTTCATACAGCTCGCATACCGCCGCTTGCGCTCATCCAACGGCATGGCCAATGCGGTCTTCAGCGCTTCGCTCATGTCTTCGATGTCATAAGGATTAACAAGCAGGGCATCAGTCAAATCTTCCGCCGCACCGGCCATATGGGACAGCACAAGCACGCCCGGGTTCTCGGGATCTTGCGCCGCGATATATTCTTTGGCCACGAGGTTCATACCGTCGGCAAAAGGCGTGACGATCCCCACACGCGCGCGGCGGTAGAGCCGCGCCAGCAAGCCGCGATCCAGATTGCGGTGAATGTAGCGCAGCGGGGTCCAGTCGATCTCGCCATGCTCCCCGTTCACGCGACCAACCAGTTCTTCGAGCTCATACCGGAGTTCCCGATAGGCCGCGACTTCCTCACGGCTCGGCGGGGCGATCTGGACCATGCTCACGCGGCGCTCGCGTTCATCGCGGGTTTCGAGGTAACGCCCGAAGGCGCGGAACCGGTTGGGCAGACCTTTGGAATAATCCAGCCGGTCCACACCGATGACCAGATCACCCGCCATGTCATCCGCAAGCTTGTCCTGCTCGGTCCGTTCCTGCGCTGCTTTAACGAAGGTTTCAACGTCGATGCCGATGGGGAAGGACCGGACCGCCACCGTCCGCGATCCGCATTTCACGGTCCCGTCCATCATAAATTCAGCATCGCTTTCGGCGCGGAACATCTCCAAACAACGCGCGACATCCGCCCGGGTCTGGAGGCCCACTAAGTCATAGTCCGCCAGCCAATGTGGCAGATTTGCCGCACGCGGGAGGGCCCCCATATCACCCAGAGCGGGGAAGGGGATATGTAGGAAAAACCCAATCTTGCCGGTGTAGCCGAGCTTGCGCAACTCACTGGCGAGAGGGAAGAAATGGTAATCATGAACCCAGATCATATCGTCCGGGCCGGCGACTTTAACCACCTGACGGGCAAGACGCGCGTTCACGCGGGCATAGCCCTCTTCAAAACCACGGTTGAGCTCCACCAGATCCCCACGGCGGTGGCAAACCGGCCAGAGCACGGAGTTGGAAAACCCGAGATAGAACTCTTCGTAATCTGATTGAGAAAGGGTGAAACTGAAGCGCGAATATTCCCCCTGCTCACCATATTCGCTCAGGGTTTCGGATGGTTTGTCAGCAATATCGGGATGCGAGCCTATCCAGATGCCGCCGGTTTTCCGCAGCGTCTCATGCAAAGCAAAAACCAGACCACCGGAAGGCGCAGCTTCGGATGGAATACGGTTTGATATGACAATCAGCTTTCCAGCCATCTTTTAGCCTCAGGAACATCTCTACCGGCTTAGGCACCGGGACCCGCGCAAAAGGCGCGCGTACTGCACTCTTAACGGAACAATGACCGAGAAGCCCGAAGGTTCCCGCATAACACGACAGTTCCGAATGGATCGGCGAGACACGCCTAATTTATGTGCAGCCCTGCCCTCTCAACGTCCCATCAGAAACCAGGCAACGCCGATTGGCAGCAATGACATCAGGATCATTGAAAGGATCACCACCCGGCCATCTCGCATCAGATATCCCGCTGCAAATATAGCAATCATGGCCGAAGCAATCGAGCCCGAAGTTGGGATCACCTCCATAAACGGCATAAAAAGTGTGAGTGCCAAAACCATAAACAGGGGCAAATATACCCAAGGGCGGTGCAGAAGATAGGTGCTACGCTCGTGCAAGAAACGGTCCACGAAACCCACGGGTTTGCGCAGCCACGAAACCCCTTCGCGCAGCTTTTTCGCAGCAATGTCACGCCGCATGATAAAGCCGGGCAGCCACAGGCTATCGCGCCCGACGATCATTTGAACCACTAAGAACATAACGACGAGGGCCACGAATGCAGTGATGCCGGGGATGCCGCTGGCGGGAGAGGTAGAGATCAGCGAGAACGCAAGGATCGTAGAGGCAAAGGAATGCTTTCCGAGGCAATCGATTATCTCTTCCACGGTGATCTGCCGATCCTCCCCGCCCGAGAGATGCTCCATCTGGTCCAATACCCCGTTCAGGGATGGCGCGTCTTTGTCGGCCATGAGTGGGAACTCCTTCTGCCCAGCGGTTATACCACCTGTTAACAAATTAATGCCTGAGCGGAGCAAAAGTTCAGCAAAGACCTTAGGCTTTTTCCTGTAGAAAGGTCAGGAGACGGGCCTCAGCCTGTGTCATCTCGTCGATATCGCGTGCTTCCGGCAGCGGTTGCGGGGTCTTGCACAGCTCAATTACCTCAGGATGGATATAGCTATTTCGCGCGATGGTCGGCGTATTATGCAGGCGTTTGGACGCGGCCTCGGCCATTGCTTTGATCGTGGGCGTGTCCTCGGCCAAGGCGACCTCAAAGGCGGCCAGTGTCCCGGCCCAGGTGCGAAAGGTCTTGGCTGAGAACCCCTCGGCCCCGGTGACTTCGCTGATATAATCATTCAAAGCAGACGATGTCAGACTGCGCGGCTGCCCTTCGTCGTCCAACCACGTCAGCAACTCCGCACCCGGCAGATCGCGAATTTTCTGCAAGGCGCGCATCAAGGTCCGGTTGGCGATCTGACGCCGCACCCGCTTCCCGCCCTTGGCCATAAAAGACGCCTGCAATTTACCGTCACGCAACCGAAGGTGCTGGCGCTTCAATGTGAGCGTGCCATAGGTCTGATTGGTTTCGGCGTAGATCTGATTGCCGACCCGTAGCGACAGCCTGTCGATCATAGCCACCGCTGCAGCCAGCGCGAAGGCGCGTGCCCCTAATTCGCCTTTCAGGTCGCGCCGCACGCGACGGCGCAGCCGGGGGATCGTCTCGGCAAAGTCTGCCAAACCCGCATATTTCTCCTGCGCCTGCGCTTCTGCCCATAGCGGATGGTAACGGTATTGCTTGCGGCCCTTCGCGTCAAAACCGGTGGCCAGCAGGTGCCCGTTTTCATAGGGCGTGATCCAGACGTCTTTATACGCGGGCGGCACGGCCAGTGAGACGAGCCGTGCGCGTTCCTCCTTGTCCTTGATACAACGCCCATCGGGCGCGAAGAACGAAAACCCCTTACCACAACGACGACGCGAGATGCCTGGGGAGCTGTCGGGGTAGTATCTCAGAGAAGCAGGCGCGGTCATGGGGGCTCCGATTGATCGAAAGGGGCTGGCACCGGTCGCTGAGCTGCTTAAAAAACAGCCTGTCCTTGCGATACAACAGGTCAACGTGGAAAGAGCGGCCCAGTTCCCGCAAGAAGCGTCTAGTCAAAACCGTGCATTGATTTCATGCTTCAGGCGCATAGGTTGCTGAGCAGCCTTAACCTGACATTGAAGAATGTAAAACAAATGCCCGACACGGTTCATCAGTCCGACATTCCGCCGCAGATCGATCCTGCCGCGCATGGGTTCTTCCTCGATCTTGACGGGACACTCGCGCCCATCGTGGACAACCCGCAAGACGTATCCCTGCCCGACCGCACACGGCATTTGCTGACCCGTCTGGTTGCCGCCACGGATGGGGCGGTTGCGGTTGTCTCCGGTCGCGCGCTGGCCGATGTCGACCGGATCCTCGGTACGTTGCAACTGCCCATATCGGGTTCGCATGGGATGGAATTGCGGCTCGCCAATGGTGCTGGCGGTTCGGCGGATCAGTCCGGCATGCCCAACCCCGTGATAGACCGCGTCGAAGAATTTGCGGTGCTCCACGGTGTCACCTCTGAGCGCAAGCCCGGCGCCATCGCCCTGCATTACCGCAAAACGCCTGACCAAGCCGATGCCTGCCGGGCCTTTGTAGACACATTGACGTCCGAGGACGAAACCCTGCGCGCCTTACACGGAAAAATGGTCAGCGAAGTCGCGCTCAAGGGCATCGACAAGGGTGGCGCTCTCGAGAAAATCTCTGCAACAGATGGGTTTGTAGGCCGGACCCCGATCATGGTGGGTGATGATGTCACCGACGAAGACGGGTTCCGCGCCGCGCAGGCGCAGGGCGGCTTTGGCATCAAGATCGGCACCGGCGAAACGCATGCGGTGCACCGGTTGGACGACGTCGAAGCCTTCGCGGATTGGCTTGAACTGATATTACGCTGACCGTCTTTGCGCGGGCCAGCTAAAGACATTGAAAGAGGATACTATGGATCTGGGTGTCATCGGTAACTGCGCGGTTTCCGCCTTGGTAAACCGTCAGGGGGCGATCAATTGGTTCTGCCTGCCGCGGTTTGACGGTGATCCTGTGTTCCACAGCCTGATGGGCCACGGCGCGGGCGAAGAGGGTGACGGTGAGTTTGCCGTTGATCTGGAGGACGTGACTGCAACCGAACAACACTACCTGCCCAACACCGCCATCCTGCGCACGGTGTTACGCAGCCCAAAGGGCGCAGTTGAGATCGTCGACTTCTGCCCCCGTTTCACCGCCTATGGCCGTAGCTTTCGACCGCAAATGCTGGTGCGTCAGGTCCGCCGGCTCGAAGGGTCACCCCGCGTCCGCATCCGCCTGCGCCCTCGTTTCGACTATGGCGAAGCGGCCCCCACCCTGACCCGCGGCTCGAACCACGTGCGATTTATCGGGCCCGAACAACGGATGCGCCTGACAACAGATGCGCCAATTGATCACATTCTGGACGCGCGGTTGATGAACCTCGAAGGCGAGATGACCTTTATCCTCGGCCCGGACGAAACGCTCTCTGATAGCCCTGAGCAGATCGGCACCGCCTTCCGCACCAAAACCCTGCGCTATTGGCAGCGCTGGACGCAACGTCTAGCGATCCCTTTTGAGTGGCAAGAAGCCGTCATCCGCGCCGCTATCACGTTAAAGCTTTGCAGCTATGAGCCAACCGGCGGGGTGATTGCCGCCATCACCACCTCTCTGCCCGAAGCCCCGGATTCAGGCCGCAACTGGGATTACCGCTATTGCTGGGTGCGCGATGCTTTCTTTACCGTCCGCGCGCTCAACAGTCTCGCGGCGACGCGGACCTTGGAGCATTATTTTCAGTGGTTGATGAACGCCGTGGCCGACGCCGAAGGCGGACATATCCAGCCAGTGCTTGGCCTCGGCTTAGAGACGCAATTGACCGAGCGCATCTCCCCCAGTTTGCAGGGCTATCGCGGGATGGGACCGGTGCGGATCGGCAACCAAGCGCATGAGCATTTCCAGCACGACACATACGGCAACATCATCCTCGGCGCGGCTCCGGCCTTTTTTGATCACCGTCTGCCGCTGAACACTGGCCGCACCGCCTTTGAACGGTTGGAGCCGCTTGGCGAACAGTCGTGGGAGTTGCATGACCAGCCTGACGCCGGGATCTGGGAGCTGCGCAGCCGTGCACGGATTCACACGTCTTCCTCGCTCATGTGCTGGGCCGCCTGTGACCGTCTGGCAAAGATCGCCAAACACCTCGGGCTAGCCGAACGCGCAACTCATTGGGCCGAACGCGCCGAAGTGATCCGCAACAAGATCCTCGACAATGCTTGGTCCGAAGAGCGCGGCGCCTTTGTGGAAAGCTTCGGCGGCAAGACCTTGGACGCCAGCGTGCTGCTGATGGGCGAAGTCGGTTTCCTCCCGCCGAATGACCCGCGTTTCATCGCCACGGTCGAACGCCTGTCCGAAGTCCTGGGCCGCGGCCCCTTCATGTTGCGCTATGAGGAAGCTGACGATTTTGGCGTGCCGGAAGTGGGCTTTAACGTCTGCGCCTTCTGGCGCATCGACGCGCTGGCCCGGATTGGCCGCGAGGAAGAGGCGCGCAAGCTCTTCGAAGAGCTCTTGGAAGCGCGCAACCACCTTGGTCTGATGTCCGAAGACACCGCATTTGCGACCGGCGAAGGCTGGGGCAACTTCCCGCAGACCTATTCCATGGTGGGCATCATCAACGGCGCGATGAGACTGTCACGGCGGTGGGAAGCGGAACTGTAAGGAGCGCTGCAGTTTTCGCGCGACCTTTCGCGATACCCTCGTTAGCATCGACCCTATTACTGCAAACAGGGTCGCAAGCATCATGATCGATTGGCACGGAATCCTCGCCGTCTTCGCCGCATTCTTCGTCGTTGCAGCCTCACCGGGCCCGGCGACATTGGCCCTGGCGACCGTATCAGCTGCATCCGGACGGCGCAGCGGCACAATCTTTGGTGCTGGCCTTGCCATAGGGTTGGGGTTCTGGGGACTGGTTGCTGCAACGGGGCTCGGGGCGATCCTTCAGAGCACCGGCGTTTTGCTGACAGGTCTGAAGATTGCAGGTGGGCTCTATCTCCTCTGGCTTGCTTACGGCTCTGCCAGATCTGCTTGGCGTCCGTCGCAGGTGGAACGTGATCCAATGCTGCCGCAAAAGGATAATTGGTTCTGGCGCGGTTTGGTCTTGAACCTGTCGAACCCGAAAGCTGTCTTTGCTTGGATGGCAGCCCTGTCGGTCGGGCTTGGGGGTGATGACGGCATTCTTGGCCTTGGCATTGCCACCGTCGGCTGTGCCTTGATCGGTTTGATCATTTACGCCGTCTATGCCGTCGCTTTTTCGTTCCAGCCCGTTATGCGTGGCTACGCAGAATTCAAATGTTGGATAGAGGGCGTTACAGCCGCGCTATTTGTCGTTGCAGGGCTTGCCCTTATTCGGTCGGCGCTGACCCGCAGTGCTGCCCCGCCGTAGAAGAGCTAATGCCCCTCCCCGGAACAGGCTAGGCGAAAAGAGGAGATCCTGCGATCTCCCCCCCTCGGCTCAGACGAAGGACCGCACCGTCGCAATTGCACCGTCCAGCGCCTCGCCATCTGCATCCTGCAGCGCCGCTTCGCGCAAACGCGCCACCCAGTCTGCCGCGTCCTCCCGTCCGCGCAAAAGATCAGCGGCATCCACCACCTTGTCGAACTTGCCGAGGCCCCGTGCGTGGGTGTCCGAATAACCCTTGATCAGCCGCCGACATTTCACCAGTTCCACCGCGAGGGCGTAGTCAGCGTCGACTTCGTCAAGGCACCTGCCCAGCCAGTTGTCGAGATGTGCCACTTCAATCGCGTGTCGATGTGTCTTGAGGCGGTATCCCTTCAGCCCTCCCAGAAAATGCAGCATCAGGAATGCCGGTAGCCGGTCGGTGCGCAACCGGCGGCCTTTGTCGAACCAGCGGTTCAGGCGCGCCATCCATTTGTCGCTAGCCTCAACCCTCGCGCCGAGGCGCGCGGGCATCAGACCGGCGATTTCCTCTGCACGCGGATGGAAATACTCGGTCAACTGCATGAGGTTTGCATCGCCGGCACGCATCTCCTGTCGGATATGGGTAAAACGCGGGGCGCGGGTTTTCAGGTCTGCGACGCGGATGATGTCGTCATAGGCCATGGCATTGGCAATGTATTTTGCGGCCTCTGCCGAAAGTCGCCAGTCCCGCGCCGCACTGTCGCGGGCCAATACTGTGTCGAGCCGGTCGAGATAGAGCGCCCCATAGGCACAGTCTTGAAAATTCACCACTTTGGCCAGTCCGGCCAGTGCCAAGTCATGTACGGGCTCGGGCAGACGGTCAGCGCGGCTGACGAGGGCAGTCCACTCCGCCTGAAGTGCCTCTGGCCCGACGAGTTGGAACGGTGCGGCTTCCTTCTCTGCCGCAGCGGGGGCGGTCTGCTGCAGCTTGCCCTGTGCGGCGTCAAAGCCCACGGCGAAGGCACGCAGGGAAGGCTCGACCCCCTTGCCGCCTGCGCGGATGGCGTTCTCATAAGCCTCGCGGCGGAAGGGCAGCGCGCCGGAGCCTGCCAGCGCACCAAAAAGCGACGCTGAGATGACCGAGCCAGCGCCAACCGCCAGCCCTTCCATATCCTCAAGGATCAAATTCTGCGCCGCGATTTCAGCCGCCGCGCGGACTTCATCGGCGTCAGCAATGCCATCACCGGGGGCCATTTTCTCGCTCACCGCCAGCGCGCGGTGGGTCGAGCCGATCAGCGTCGTGCGATCCGGCGTCACAAAGCCACGCATCACCGCGCGCCCGACTTCCATCATTTCAGCCGCGATCAGCACATCGACGTCCCCCGCCGCCGGGGCCAGCGCGAAAACCGGGTCGAGCGCGCCTTTCGGGGCCATTTCGACATAGTAGATCGTGGCCCCCGTGCGCTGCGCCACGCCCGCGACCGAGGTCGCCTGACAGACATAGCCCTCGGCCCGCGCCATGGCCTCAATCCAGCCGGTCAGCACGCCGCCACCCTGCCCGCCCACGGCCATGACGGCCAGCTTGATGATCTTCTCGACCCGCACGTCGGGGGTTTTTTGCGGCAGCACCATATTCACGTCGTCACTCCTTCGCTGCGCAGCCGTTTGGCGTCACGCCGATCTTGCAGCCAGCGGATGATCTGCGCGGTCTTATCGGCGCGCCAGCGCTCGAACCGGGTTGGGTTATGCACCACATCGGCCTGATAGAAAGACGGGCAAAGCACCGCCGTATCGGCGACCTCGCCACAGTTGCCGCAGCCCACACAGGTCTGGTCGATATGCGCCACCGGATCGTCGCGCAGCGGATCATCGAGGCGTTTGAGCGACAGCGATGGGCAGCCCGACAGTCGGATACAGGCGTGATCGCCGGTGCAAACATCGGCATCCACACCAAAGCGCGGCACCTCCATACGCCGGCCTTCTTTAATGGCCTTATTGCGCAGCGGCTTCTCGCGCCGCTGTTTGTTCAGCATACATTCCGACGAGGCGACGATGACCTTCGGCCCTTTGTAATCCGTGGTCAGCGCCTCGCGCAGCACCTCACGCAGCTTGCCCACGTCATAGGTCCGATCAATCTGCCGGACCCATTCGACGCCGACTCCCTTAAGCGCCTTGGAGATCGGGTTGTTCGTCGATTTCGTGTCGTTATGCGCCCGCGAAGACATCACATCCTGCCCGCCGGTGGCAGCGGAATAGTAGTTGTCGACAATCACCGCGACGCTGTCGGATTTGTTGAACACCATGTTGCCGATCGAGGTCGACAGACCGTTGTGCCAGAACCCCCCGTCGCCCAGGATCGAGATCACCCGCTTGTCACCGCCTCCGTCAAAAGCCGCGTTGGAGGCCGGGCCGAGGCCATAGCCCATGGTCGAGCCGCCGATCTCGAAAGGCGGCAGAACGCCAAAGAGGTGGCAGCCAATATCGCCGGTGATCTGGTGTTTGCCCAATTCCTGCTCGGTCAGTTTCATCGCGGCAAAGATCGGACGTTCCGGGCAGCCGGTGCAGAAACCCGGCGGGCGGATTGGCACGGTGTCGGTGAGGTCGGGGATCGCGGGGGCTTCGGCGTTGGGCGCGCGCACCGCGCCGGGCAGCATCTCCGGTGCTGCGATTTTCAGAAAGCCCGTGACCCCGTCGAGCAGCACTTGCCCGGTGTATTCCCCCGCCATCGGCAGCACGTCTTTGCCGTGCAGCTTCACCTTACGCTCCAACTTATAAAGGTAGGACCCAAGCTGCTGTTCGATGTGATCGGGCTGCCCTTCCTCGACCACCAGCACATGTTCTTTGCCCGCACAGAAGTTGTCGAACTCGTCCTTGAGCAGCGGGTAAGTCACGTTC
Organism: Sulfitobacter delicatus; assembly: GCF_900102535.1. Lineage (GTDB taxonomy): Bacteria > Pseudomonadota > Alphaproteobacteria > Rhodobacterales > Rhodobacteraceae > Sulfitobacter > Sulfitobacter delicatus. The sequence continues at coordinate 51,651 of NZ_FNBP01000006.1, forward strand.
AGCACATAAAGCGGCACGTCGGTCTCGCCGTGGATATCCGCCAGCCCCAACCGTTGAAGCGCACGGATGACCGAATTGTACATGCCGCCCTGCACCACGATGCCCAAAGGCGCTTTCTCGGGGCCGAAGACCTCATTGAGCTTGTTGTCGCGGATGAATTTCTCCGCCGCGGGCCAGCGGTTCTCGATCTTGTCCTTCTCATGCAGATAGGACATCGGCGGCAGCACCACGCGGTTGAAATCCGACCGCGGGTTGGCGGCGGCTTCGGCCACCGTCAGCGGCGGGCGCTGGTTGTCTTTGGTCTCGAAACTGCCGGTCACATGGCACGACCTGATGCGCACCATCAGCATGACCGGCGTATTACTGGCCTCCGAGAGTTCAAAGCCGTCCTTCACCGCCTTTGTGATGCAAGGCAGGTTCGGGCGCGGGTCGAGCATCCAGAACTGCGATTTCATGGCAAAGCCGTGGGAGCGTTCCTGCATGATCGAGGAGCCTTCGCCGTAGTCCTCGCCCACGATCACCAAAGCGCCGCCGGTGACGCCGGAAGAACTAAGGTTCGCCAAAGCGTCCGAGGCGACGTTCACGCCCACCGGCCCTTTGAAGGTCACCGCGCCGCGAATGGGGTAATGCACGCTCGCCGCCAGCATCGCCGCTGCTGCTGCCTCGGACGCATTCGCCTCGAACCGCACGCCCAACTCGCCCATTAGCTCTTCGGCATCGGCCAGCACATCCATCAGATGCGAGATCGGCGCGCCCTGATAGCCGCCCACATAGCCGACCCCGTTTTCCAACAACGCCTTGGTGATCGCGAGGATACCCTCACCTGTGAAGACGTCGCCGTCTCCCTTGCGCAGGTGCTCTACCTCTGCCTTGAACGAACGCTCGGCCATCGGACCCTCTTAAAAATCGTGTTTGCGGATGTTGCGCAGCATGGTGCGCAGGGTGGCCACAAAGGCCTCTTTTTCGGCGGCGTCGATGCCCTTGAACATCGCGTCATGGGAGGCCGCCATATGGGGCCAGAGCCGCTCGTAAGCCTCGCGCCCCTTTTCGGTCAGATAGACACGGGTGGCACGGCTGTCGGTCGCGTCGGTCTCGCGCCGCACCATGCCGTCGCGCACCAAAGCATCAAGCGCGCGGCTCAATGTCGATTGCTGCACCACCGCATAGACTGCCAATTCGCGGATCAAAATGCCGTCGATCACCGACAGCACCGCGAGCGAACGCATCTGGGGCGTCGTCAGCCCAAGGGCTGCCATTTCAGTGGATAGGGCAGCGTTGTACCGCCCCATGATCCGGTTCATCAGATAGGGCGCGAAATTGTCGAGCCCGAGCTGCTCCAGCGGCACTTCGTCCGCGTTATCATGGGACGGTTTGCTCATCGTTTAGCCCTTTGGCACAAGCGCCAGCGCCCGGATCGGGCTGCCGGTGCCGTTCTTGATCTTGAGCGGGGCCGCGATCAGCACCGCACCCTTTGGCGGCAGCTTGTCGAGGTTCGCAAGACTGGCCAGACCAAAACAGTTGTTCTTATGCAGCAGGTTGTGCGCAGGGTACGGCGGCTCCATCCCGCCAGCTTGGCCCGCGTCTGTCCCGATACACTGGGTGCCCCAGCCGACGATCTTTTTGCTCATCAGGTATTCGATGGCGTCCGGGGTTGGTCCGGGGCTGTGCGGCCCGGTTTCATCCGCGTTGAGGAAGCGCGCTTCGTCGTTTACCCGCTGGTCCCAATCGGTCCGCATAACGACCCAGTCGCCCGCGTTGATCTCGCCATATTCAGCTTCCCATTCCTTGATGCCCTTTGCGTCGAGGAGGAAATCCGGGTCTTCTTGGGATTGTTGCGAACAGTCGATGACGTTTACCGGAGCAACAAGGCGCTGCACGTCGAGCGTGTCGGTGAAACCATCTTCGTAATCCTTGCCGGTAATCCAGTGGTGCGGCGCGTCGAAATGGGTGCCCGAGTGTTCACCCAGTACCATCCAGTTCCAAGCAAAGAACGGGCCGTCTTCGTCGTATTCGCTGATCTTGTGAATCTCGACCTTGGGGGTTGGCTTGGCGAAGTCTGCGGGCAGCTGTAGAATCGGTGTGTCGGGGCCAAGGACGCCGGAGCAGTCCACCACTTCGACACCGCCTGAGGCCAACATCGCCCCGAAATCGCGCATTACGTCTGTTGCACTCATTTATCTTTCTCCCTGATTGACGCACCCTCTCCCGGTGCGGTGATCCCACAGGAACGCTAGACAAATTTATATGCGTTTGCAATTATCTTCTTCACCTGTTTCGCGAAGAACGGGAAAACCAGAAGGGCGAAGATGCTTTCTACAGCACTTACGCTTCTGCAAGCCACTTCGGCAGGGCGTCAGGGGCATAACCTGTGACAGCCGCTTCGACACAATCCGCAATACTCCCAAAGCGCACAGCACGGCCCGAGAGGCCGGGCGCGTAATGAGCGTATTTGCCGGAGTTGGTCATCAATACTTCCGCAGAGGGTGGAAACACCGGTTCGGAAATCGAGCACCAGCAAATGTCAGGCACCACCTGAACCCCTGCCGCTTCGAGCCGCGCGGCAGTCCCATCTTCGCGCGCGGCTTTAAGTGTGTCGTGACCCAAGGTGACGATAACCGCCGTGTCGGAATGGCATCGTCGCCCGGCGAGCGCGGCATCCAAGGCCTGACATTCAGCCTGCGAAAAATGCGGGCTGCCGAATGCGATCAAGTCAACCTTAGCCGGCCCCGCGTTAAACCGTCGCCAAACCTGTCGCAGATCGTCGAGCGTGATCTGAACCGTATCAGCCTGCGCGCTTGTCGGTAGATCCGCCTCAGGCGTGATCCCGGCCACATGTAACATCGGCGCTGCAGAGGTCGTGCCGAAGGCGGCGCAAAGACCTTTGAGGTCATCTTCGTTCGGCGCGGACGTTTCTAGCCCGCGCAAAAGCGGAATCCGATCCGGCGCTGCTTGTCCGGCCAGCCAGCCAAGCATGGGCCAGATCGCCTCGTCATACTGCGCAGGTAGCTCGACCTCGATCACGCGGCGCGGCGCGCGCTGACTGTCAAGATAGACACCCGACAACGGCGCCCTTCCGGTCAGCGCGATACAGAGGTCAAAGAAATCAGGATGCTTCACCGTTCGCGCGCCGAGCACGCTGTTGGCATAGATCACCGCGTTCGACTCGGACCAAGCGATGATCTCGCCGTGCTCGGGCGGGGCGGGCAATTGGTAGGGGGCGCAGGTGAAACTCGGCTGTGCGCCCATGGTGACATAGGCATCGGCGAGGCGACTGGCGGGCAGGCCGAAATCGGGCGGGACACCTTGAGTGCGCCAGTTGCCGTGATCGACCGAGATCGCATTCATCGTCGTCGGCACCCGCACCTGCGACCCCATATCGGCCATCGTCTGCGCGAACAGTAGATTGGCGGGGCTGGCATAGATGCAGCCATCGATATGCACACGCGTCACGTCGATAAGCTGGGCCGCCCCCTGCCCGCCTGCCATCGTGCAGATGATCTCCATCGCCAATTGCACCGCAGGGCCTTCGGCACCGTCGAGCATCGCTTGATCTTGAGCGCTGAGCATCAAGCTTCGGGCCGATTGGCCTGTTAGCGGCAAAGCCCAACCATCCGCACGCAGCATGTCCGGCGAGATTTGAGCTCGACGGGTCTTGGCCAGCCGGTCGAAATCCTCTGCCCCCAGCCGCATGACAGGCAGCGGCTTGTCGAACATCTTACCCGCGATCAGCGCGCCGAGGGTCAGGACATCCTCCGCCTCGCGAAACACCAGCGCTGCCGGCGCATGCCCATTAAGCGCCATTTCGAGCAAGACCCCGCTGCCTGTGCAAGAGCCGCGGCTGGTCGGCATCAAGACCACCTTGCCTGCCAGCGATTGTCCACAGAGCGGGTGATGTGCGTCAATGACCATACCGGTGGCGGGATCAACGCCTCCCCAAAAGCTCAGCCCCTCGGCCGAGGCAAGAACCGCGCCTTCGGCGACAGCGGGAACGATGATTTGGGCCATGAGGGACTTTCGGTCAGGTAACGCTGAAACCATGCGCAAAGGGGTCACGGTCATCAATGAAAATCGTGTTAAACCCAGTGACCCGCGCCCAGCCTGAGATGGAGGGAATGATTGCTGGCTTTCCTGCCACTTCCGCAGCCGCTTCGACGCGGCCCTTGAACATCGAGCCGATGATCGATTCATGCACGAAGTCATCGCCCACGGCCAGTTTTCCCTTCGCCACAAGCTGCGCCATTCGGGCCGACGTGCCGGTGCCGCAGGGGGAGCGGTCAATCGCCTTATCGCCGTAGAACACCGCGTTGCGAGCGTGCGCTTCGGCTGCGCGCGGTGCGCCGGTCCAGAGGATGTGCGTCAGGCCGTTGATGTCTGGATGCTCTGGATGGACGAACTCATATTTGGCATTCAGCGCTTGGCGCAGCTGGGGGCTTAGCTGGACCAGTTCGGAGGCGGTGAAGTCGGCCATATCGCGAAAGATCCTCTGCGGCTCGACAATAGCATAGAAGTTGCCGCCATAGGCCACGTCCACCACCACTTCGCCAAGCCCTTCGACTTCAGCTGCCAGCCCTTCGGCATGTAGGAACGCAGGCACATTGGTGAGCCGCACCTCTTCGACAAAACGCCCTTCTTGGCGGTAGGTCACGTCGACGCGTCCGGCGGGGGTTTCCAACCGGAGGTGGCCGGGTGTTGCGGGATGCACCAGCCCATTTTCCAGCGCAATGGTAACAGTGCCAATGGTGCCATGGCCGCACATCGGCAGGCAGCCCGAGGTTTCGATGAAGAGCACGGCGACATCGCAATCATCCCTCGTCGGCGGATAAAGGATCGCGCCCGACATCTGGTCATGACCGCGCGGCTCGAACATGAGCCCGGTACGAATCCAGTCATACTCCGCCAGAAAATGCGCGCGCCTCTCCAGCATGTTCGCCCCCTTAAGCAGAGGCGCGCCGCCGGTGACGAGCCTTACCGGATTGCCGCAGGTATGGCCATCGATACAGGGGAAGGTGTGTTGCGTCATGTCAGCCTCGAGAAACGCGCGGGGGAGAAGGGGGTGAGGTCAATGCCGGGGTCTTGGCCTGTCAAAAGGTCGGCGACGATGGCCGCGGTGCCCGCTGATTGGGTGAGCCCCAGATGTCCGTGGCCGAAGGCGCAAAGGACATCCGGTCGCCCCGGCAGAGGCCCGATGGCAGGCAGACTATCGGGCAGCGAGGGGCGGAACCCCATCCATTGTGTACCGCCTGTAATGTCGAGGTCTGGCAGGAAACGCTTTGCCTTTTTCAGCATCGCATCAGCGCGGGCGTAGTTCGGCGGCAGATCAAGCCCGCCCAGCTCCACCGCGCCGCCGACGCGGAGGCCGTTGCCGACTTTGCTGATGACGAACCCATGGCCGCCGAAAGTGATCTGCCGTTTCAGCTCGAAGGCGCCTTTTGGCAGCGTCGTGTTATAGCCCCGTTCGGTTTCCAGAGGGATTTTCACACCAGCAGTCCGCGCGAGATGGTGCGAATGGGCACCCGCTGCCAGGACGATACGGCCTCGCATCACTCCGTCAGAAGTCTCCACCCCGCCGGCCACCAAACGCTCAGCGCGTGCAATGGTGATCTCCCCGCCATTCGCACGAAAGCGGTCGGCCATGACGCACACATAATCTCGCGGGTCGGAGATTGCCTGCCATTCGGGGGTGAAGGTCGCATGGGTGAAAGACGGTGCGAGACCCGGCTGATAGGCGGAAACCTCATCGCCTTTGAGGTGGACGAAGGGAATTCCCGCCGCCTCACGCGCGTCCCAACCGGGAAGCGCCGCGCGGAACTCGGCTTCGCCCTCATAAACCTGCAACTGGCCTTCATGCCGAAGCATATGTGTTAGCCCGCAGTGTTCCAGATGTGGCTCAAGTGCGTCCTTCGAACGCCGCATCAGTGCCGTCTGCGCCACCGTGGAGGCCTGCACCTGCGCGGGCCAGCTTGCCTTCCAAAAACGCCACATCCAAGGCGCAATCCGCACTGCATAGCGCGGCGGGACGCTGAGCGGGCCCAGTGGGTCGATCAACCATTTTGGCGCTTGCCGGATCATCCGTGGGGATGCGAGGGGCAGGATCTCAGAAAAGGCGAAAGCGCCCGCGTTGCCAGCCGAGGCCCCTGCCGCCGGCCCCTCCCGATCTATCACCCGCACAGGCAAACCCCGCGCTTGGAGGGCGAGGGCGATGGAAAGCCCAATCACCCCTGCGCCGATCACCGTGATATGTTCCAATGAGATACCTCTTACCGGCTGGCTTCGCTGCGCGACCTTAAGCGTGCGGCTAAGCCGATGCACGTGAGATCAGAACCGCGCCGCGATCCAGTATCAAGCCGCCGTCGCCGCCAACGTCTCATCCTGTCGCGACCACGCGGCATACCAAGCGCGGAACAGATCGTACTGCGCATCAGCATAGCCACGCTGGCTATCGGTCAACACGTCGGTCTCGTTGAAATGCAGCGCATATTCCGCATGGCCTTCGCGCGTCATCAGATGTTTGTAGTAAAGCACAAGATCGGGACCCTCGTCGAAAGACGACAATACGGCCAGGGCGGCGTCGAGTTCCTGCGCCCGTCGGCGCGCTTCGACATTGCCTTTGGCAGCAGCCTGGCAAAGCGCCACCAGATGCAAGACCTCGTGCGGCAACACATTGCCGATCCCGGTAATCGCGCCAGCCGCCCCGCAATTCACGAAGCCATGATAAACTGTCGTATCCACACCGATCATCAAGGTCACGTCATCGGCGCGGCTGGTGATGGTCTCGGCAGCGTAACGCAGGTCTTCGGCGCCGCCGAACTCTTTGAAGCCGACAAGATTGGGATGTTCTGCGCGCAGGGCAAAGAAGAGATCGGCGCGGGTGGCGAAGCCGTAATAGGGGCTGTTGTAAATGACTGCAGGAAGATCCGGTGCTGCGGCAAGCACGGCTTTGAAATGCGCCTTTTGGGCAGGGATCGAGATGCCGCGCGAGAGGATGCGTGGGATCACCATAAGCCCCTGCGCCCCGACCTTCTGCGCATGAGCGGCATGGGCGGCGGCAAGCTTCGTATTCTGCGCCCCTGTGCCTACGATTACCGGCACGCCCGCTTTTACAAGACGCTCGACGCCCTCCATTCGCTCAGCATCACTAAGAAGCGGCCAATCCCCCATCGAGCCGCAATAGACCACCGCGCGCATACCGTCGGCGATGAGCTTTTTGCCCATGCGAACCAGTGCATCGAAGTCGGGTTTTCGATCCGGGGTGCAGGGGGTCATCAGTGCAGGAATGCAGCCGGAAAAGATATCTGCGGTCATTTTAGTCTCCGTGTCTGAGAGGGCTTATGCGGTTTAGAATACTATTTGTATTTTATTTGTCGACAAGTTTTTCTAAGACGAAAAATCTTTGCCGAAGTCGCTCCCGCGGTGGCTATAGAGTGACGTGGTCGCGGTGGTCTCGGGCGATAAAGCCCCTTATCTGTTCGACGATTTGGTCGGCATGGGCCTTGGCCAGTCGATCTGAACGATCCAGATCCCGTGCGGAGATCGCCGAAATCATCTCCTCATGCTCCGCCACATACTCGGGCGGCAAACGGTCATCGAAAGACCGATAATACATCCGCAGCAAACGCCGCCCTTCGTCCAAAAGGCGCAGAGACAGCGAATTGTAATATGGATTGCGCCCGGCGCGGGCGATTTCGGCGTGGAACTCCCGGTTACTGGCGATCATCGCGAGAGCGTCCTGCGCCTCGACGGCCTTTGCAAAGTCCGCCTGCCGGGACTTGATCGCCGTCATGTCAGCAGGCGTATGAAACTGCGCGGCAGCCCGTGTTGTGACGCGGTACATGAGGGTCATCGCGTCAAAGAATGTATGCAGGTTCATAAAGTCGATATTCGCCACCACGGTCGAGCGGTTGGGCAATGTGGTCACCAACCCTTCGCTGGCCAGACGCACCAAGGCTTCGCGGATCGGCGTCCGCGACATGGACAGACGCTCGGCGAGGCGAATCTCGTCGATCGGCGCACCGGGGGCCAAGGTCAGGTCGAGAATCTCATCGCGCAGGATGCCATAGACATATTGCACACCAGAGCCACGTTTGCGCTCTCCTGCTTTGGGTTTGATGGTCATGCGCAGCCCTTTGTGCCCGGTGAACTTGTGTGTTTGGTAAAGCAACAATTGGGCTTCGCGACAATAGGAGCTGGTCGCACTGTTGAAGTTGGAACCTGCCGCATAATCTCGGCCAATTGGTCATTTCAAAGCGCTGAAAAATTCGCCGTTAGCGTTGACATTTTTGGCAATTCGACACGCAACATACTGACACATAAAGGAATACTAAAAAACACAAATAGTCGGATTGACAGATTTCGCCCCTAAACCGCATAGTCGACCAATCTGATATTGGTTCAAGAAAGCGGTCCATTGCCCAGTTCTTCCTCCGGCTCCGATAGGGTTTTGCTCGAAGTGCGCGACTTTAGTCTGCGCTTTCGCGGCGCGCCGAGCGACCAGATTAATCACGTGAATTTCTCTGTCAGCGCGGGCAAAACGCTCTGCGTGGTCGGCGAAAGCGGCTGCGGCAAGAGCGTGACCTCGCTGGCGATGATGGGGCTACTGCCGCCCGGCGCTGCGACGATCCGCTCGGGCGAGATGATCTTTGAGGGTCAGAACCTCGATCTTTCGGACAATAACGCGATGCGCAAGCTGCGCGGCAGCCGCATGACGATGATCTTCCAAGAGCCGATGACCTCGCTGAACCCTGCCTTCCGCATCGGTGACCAGATCGCGGAATCGGTTCTGGCGCACCGCAACTGCACCAAAGCCGAGGCCCATGACCGGTCGCTGGCGATATTGAAACGCGTCGGCATTCCGGCGGCGGAAAAGCGGATGCGCGACTATCCGCACCAGCTTTCTGGCGGGATGCGCCAGCGGGTGATGATCGCCATGGCTTTGGTCAACGACCCCGCGTTGCTGATCGCCGATGAGCCGACCACGGCGCTTGATGTGACCATTCAGGCCGAGATCCTCGAATTGATCCGCGACCTGCAAACCGAGACCGACATGGGCACGATCATGATCACCCATGACCTTGGCGTCGTCGCCGAAATAGCCGACACCGTAGCGGTAATGTACGCCGGCACGATTGTCGAAACCGGCCCTGCTGAACGCATCTTTAACGATCCGCAGCATCCCTACACCATCGGCCTCATGTCCTCGATCCCGCAACTGACCGGGCCGCGGGGGCGTCTGTCAACCGTGCCGGGCATGGTGCCGACCACGCCGAACATGCCCGAAGGCTGCCGCTTTGCCACCCGCTGCCCATTTGCGCAGCCAATCTGCGCGACTGAGCCGCCGCTTGCGCCGCTCGGGGATGGCCATGCCGTGGCCTGCCACTTCGCGCCGCTGGAAACCCATCTGGAGCAAAGCGCATGAGCGACACGATCCTGACAGCACGCGGGCTGAAGAAACACTTCAAGACCGGCGGCGGCATGGCCAAGAGCGGTACTGTCCGCGCCGTCGACGATGTTTCCTTCGACGTGCGCCGGGGCGAGACCTTTGCCATCGTGGGCGAGTCCGGTTGCGGCAAATCCACCCTCGCCCGGCTGCTGATGCGCCTGCTGACGCCCACCGACGGCGATGTTGAGTTCGACGGCATTGACGTGCGCAGCCTCAAGGGCCGCGACCTGACGGCCCTGCGCCGCGACATGCAGTTTGTTTTCCAAGACCCTTTCTCCTCGCTCAACCCGCGCATGAGCGTCGGCAAACTGGTGGGCGAACCGCTAGAGACGCATTTTCCGCAGATGTCCGCCTCTGAACGGCGCGGCAAGGTGGCTGCGCTTCTGGCCAAAGTCGGCCTGCGCCCCGAACATGCCGAACGCTATCCGCATGAGTTTTCCGGCGGCCAGCGCCAGCGCATCGGGATTGCCCGCGCCTTGGCCTCGGCCCCGAAACTGGTGATCGGGGATGAGCCTGTCTCCGCCCTCGACGTCTCGGTGCAAGCACAGGTAATCAACCTGCTGGGCGATCTGCGCGATGAGTTGGGCCTGACGCTGGTGATCATCGCCCATGACCTCGCCGTGATCCGCCATATGAGCGACCGCGTCGCGGTGATGTATCTGGGCCAGATCGTCGAGCAAGGCGATGTCGACACCGTCTTCACCCAACCGCGCCACCCCTATACTCGCGCTCTGCTCTCGGCGATCCCGGTGGCCGCCCATGGCGAACGCGCCCCGCGCAAGGCGTTGGAGGGCGAGATGCCGAGCCCGGCCAATCCGCCCTCGGGCTGCCGCTTTCACACCCGCTGCCCCTATGCGCAAGCGCGTTGCACCACTGATAACCCGGAGCTGCGCAGGACGGACGTGGCCGAAGGCCATATCGCGGCCTGCCATTTCTTTGAGGTAATCGCCGCTGACGAGCCGGACCTCGGCCTCGCAGACGCCCCCAAACGCGCCCCCGGCGCTGCAGCGCGCTTTGCGCTTTACGAAGATGCCATGCGGGAACGGGCCACACCCCGGCCCCGCCAAGATCAAGAATAACAGGCTGACCACACCCAAATGAAACGACAGGAGAGTATCACATGACACTGACCAAAATGACCCTTGCCGCCGCACTGCTGGGGGCCACGACCCTTGGCGCGCAGGCCGCCGATCTGCGCATCGCGCTGCAGTCGGACGCCGACGTGCTGGACCCCGACCAGTCGCGCACCTTTGTGGGCCGCATCGTCTACGCCTCGCTTTGTGACAAGCTGGTGGACATCACGCCCGATCTGGAAATCATTCCGCAGCTGGCGACCGAATGGTCCTTTTCTGAGGACGGCAAAGCGCTCACCATGAAACTGCGCGACGACGCAGTCTTCCATGATGGCACGCCCTTCGATGCCGAAGCCGTGGCCGCCAATATCGACCGCAGCCAGAACCTTGAGACCTCGCGCCGCAAGTCTGAGTTGTCCTCCATCACCGGCGTCGAAGTGCTGGGCAGCCATGAGATCCGCTTTGATCTGGCCGACGCCGACGCCACGCTGATGGCGCAACTCGCCGACCGCGCGGGCATGATGGTCTCGCCCACCGCCGCCGAAGCCGCAGGTGATGATTTTGGTCTGAACCCGGTCTGCTCCGGCCCCTACCAGTTCAAAGAGCGCATCGCCCAAGACCGCATCGTGCTGGAAAAATTCGCCGACTATTTCGACGCGGACAAGTACCACTTCGACAGCGTGACCTTCCTGCCGATCCCCGACACCACCGTGCGTCTGGCGAACCTGCAGTCGGGTGATATCGACATGCTCGAGCGTCTGGCCGCGACCGACCTCGCGCAGGCCGAAGAAGACGATGGCATCAAAGTCGAAAGCGCCGTGTCGCTGGGCTATCAGGGCATCACCATCAACGTCGCCAATGGCGAAAAGGGCGACAACCCTTGGGGCAATGACAAACGCCTGCGTCAAGCGCTGAGCTATGCGATTGACCGCGAAGCGATCAATCAGGTGGTGTTCAACGGTGCTTTCGCCGCAGGCAACCAGCCTTTCCCGCCGAACTCCCCTTGGTACAGCAGCGATTTCCCGGTGCCGCCACGTGACGTGGAAAAAGCCAAGGCTCTGCTGGCCGAAGCGGGCTTTGCCGATGGCATTGACCTTGAAGTGCAGGTGCCCAACACGACCGTGCCGCTGCAACTGATGCAGGTGGTGCAATCCATGGCGGCTGAGGCCGGGATCAACATCTCGATCACCTCCAAGGAATTCGCGACGCTGCTGGCCGACCAATCGGCGGGCGACTATCAGGCGAGCCAGATCGGCTGGTCGGGTCGTGTCGACCCCGATGGCAACATCCACCAGTTCATGACCACCGACGGCGGCATCAACGACTCCAAATTCTCCAACCCGGAAGTTGACGAGTTGCTTAATAAGGCGCGCAAGTCCAACGATCAGGCCGAGCGCAAGCAGAGCTATGACGCGGCCCGTGCGATCCTGAACGAAGAGATGCCGATCGTGTACCTCTACCACCAGACATGGATCTGGGCGCTGGATTCCGACATCACCGGTTTCACCCCCTACCCTGACGGGATGATCCGTCTGGAAGGCGTCAAAAAAGAAGAAGGCTAAGCCCTTTATCCGCAGCGCCGGGGCTGACCCGGCGCTGCTCCCTCTCAAGCGAGACATACCCCCATGCTGTCCTTCATCCTGCGCCGTCTGGTGATCGCAATCCCCACGATCATCCTGATCTCGGTCTTTGTCTTTACCCTGCAAAAGCTGCTGCCGGGCGACCCGGTGCTGGCCATGGCCGGCGAGGAACGCGACCCGCAGGTGCTGGAATACCTGCGCGAGAAATACCGTCTGAACGACCCCATTCCGGTGCAGTATTTCACTTGGATCGGCAATGCGCTGACCGGGGATCTGGGCATATCGCTGCGTACCAACCAGCCGGTGCTGGAACTGATCGGGGAAAAGCTGCCCGTCACGATCCAACTTGCGACCATGGCGATGCTTTTCGCGCTGATCATCGGCATTCCCGCCGGCATCTTCTCTGCCGTGAAAAAGGGCACCGTGACCGATTACATCTCCAATGTGGTGGCACTCTCGGGCCTGTCGATCCCAAACTTCTGGCTCGGCATCATGCTAATCCTGCTGGTCTCGGTGAAGTGGAAACTGCTGCCCGCCTCTGGCTATGTGCCGCTGAGCGAAGACCCTATCCGCTCCATTACCGTGATGCTCATGCCCGCCTTCGTGCTGGGCACCGCATTGGCCGCGACGCTGATGCGCCACACCCGTTCCGCCATGCTGAGTGTGATGAGCAGCGACTACGTTCGCACCGCCCGCGCCAAGGGTCTGGTCGAGCGCAAAGTCATCCTGAAACACGCCTTTCGCAACGCGCTGACGCCCATCGTCACTTTGACCGCCCTGCTCTTTGGTGAGTTGATCGCGGGCGCCGTGCTGACCGAACAGATTTTCACCATCCCCGGCTTTGGCAAGCTTGTCGTCGATGCGGTGTTCAACCGGGATTACGCCGTGGTGCAGGGCATCGTGCTGGTCACCGCCGTGGGCTTCATCTTTATGAACCTGCTCGCCGATGTCGCCTATGTGCTGCTGAACCCCCGCCTGAGGAAGCAATAATGGCCCAACCTGCCACCCCCATCACCATCGACGCCGAAAGCGCCGCCGATCCGGTCCTCTCCGCGCGCCCCGAGAATCGCGTCTGGAAGAAGTTCCGCCACCACCGCAGCGCCATGCTGGGCGGGGTGCTGGTCGCCTTCTTCGTCATCATCGCGCTCGCAGCACCGATCCTGCCGATCCCCGAGCCCACGGCCACCGACTGGGGCGCCGTTCGCAAAGGCCCCTCCGCCGCGCATTGGTTCGGCACTGACGAGCTGGGCCGCGACGTGTTGGCCCGGCTGATCTGGGGCGCGCAGGCCTCGCTGCTCGCGGGCGTCGTCTCGGTCGGCATCGCGCTCAGCCTCGGCGTGCCTTTGGGCATCATCGCGGGCTATTTCGGCGGCTGGACCGACGCCGTGATCTCGCGTTGCACCGAAGCGCTTCTGGCCGCGCCCTTCCTGATCCTCGCCATCGCACTTGCGGCTTTTCTGGGCCCGAGCCTCACCAACGCGATGATCGCCATCGGGATCTCGGCCACGCCGATCTTCATCCGCCTCACACGCGGGCAGGTCTTGAGCGTCGCTGCCGAAGACTATGTCGAAAGCGCGCGCGCCATTGGCCTCTCGACACCGCGCATCCTGCGTCGCTACATCTTCCCTAACGTGTTGCCCCCTGTGCTGGTCCAAGCCACGCTCACCGTGGCCACCGCGATCATCGCCGAAGCCTCGCTGTCCTTTCTCGGCCTCGGCCAACAGCCGCCCGCGCCGTCTTGGGGGTCGATGCTGAACACGGCCAAGAACTTCCTCAACCAAGCGCCTTGGATGGCGCTCTGGCCCGGCATCGCGATCTTTATGGTCGTCTTGGGCTTTAACCTTCTCGGCGACGGGCTGCGCGATGCGCTGGACCCGCGCGAACATTGACCGGAGCCTCCATGACTTTCACCACCCGCCCCGAGATCAGAGGTTCCTTCGGCGTCGCCACCTCGACCCATTGGATCGCCTCCACCGTCGGCTTCGGCATTTTGGAAAAAGGCGGCAACGCTTTTGACGCCGCCGCTGCCACTGGGTTCGTCTTGCAAGTTGTTGAGCCGCATCTGAACGGCCCGGCGGGCGACCTGCCGATCATCTTCTACGATGCTAAGGCGAACGTGACCAAGGTCGTCTGCGCCCAGGGCGTCACCCCCGCCGCCGCGACCATTGAGCATTACGAAGAACAGGGTCTGCGCCTGATCCCCGGCTCGGGCCTCCTGTCCACGGTCGTGCCCGGTGCCTTTGACGGCTGGCTGCTGATGCTGCGCGACCATGGCAGCATGTCTCTGCGTGATGTCCTCCAACCCGCGATCGATTATGCCCGCGACGGCCACCCGGTCCTGCCGCGTGTGTCGAATACGATCAAAGGCTTGGCCGACTATTTCGCCGCCGAATGGCCGACCTCCGCTGCGGTATGGACACCGGGCGGCAAGGCACCTGAGCCCAACGCAAATTTCAAAAACCCCGACCTCGCCGCTACTTATGACCGGCTGCTGCGCGAGGCCGAAGACACCGCCAGCGACCGCACCGCGCAGATCGACGCGGCGCGCAAAATCTGGTCTGAAGGATTCATCGCCGACGCGATCTTTGACTACCTCGAAGACGCCTGCGTGCATGACGTGTCCGAGCAGAAAAACAGCGCCGTGCTGGCGCGCGAGGACATGGCGCACTGGTCCGCGACTTATGAAGACACGCTCAGCTACGACTACCACGGCTGGACGGTGCATAAGACCCACGCATGGTCGCAAGGCCCGGTGTTCTTGCAAACGCTGGCGATCCTCAAGCACTTCGACCTTGGCGCAATGGACCCAATGGGCGAGGACTTTACCCATACCGTGATCGAAGCGATGAAACTCGCTTTTGCCGACCGCGAAGCCTACTACGGCGACCCCGACCACAGCATTATCCCGATGGAGATCCTGCTGTCGGACGACTACAACGCAGAGCGGGCAGAACTGATCACCGACCGCGCCTCCCTCGACCAGCGCCCCGGCGTGGTGCCGGGGCTCGAGCATCTCGCCGAACGCTATGTCGAACGCGCGGCACGCGATTTCGGCGTGAAGAACGCCGCACCCCAAGAACCCACCATGGCGCATCTGACCGAGAAACGCGGCGATACCGTACATCTTGATGTGATCGACCGCTGGGGAAATATGGTCTCGGCTACGCCCTCGGGCGGCTGGCTGCAGAGCAATCCGGTGGTGCCGGGCCTTGGCTTCCCGCTCAATTCTCGCGCCCAGATGTTCTGGCTGGAGCCCGGCCTGCCCACCTCGCTCGCGCCGGGCCGCCGTCCGCGTACCACACTCACCCCCTCGCTGGCCGAGAAACCCGACGGCACACGGCTGGTCTTTGGCACCCCCGGCGGCGACCAGCAGGACCAATGGCAGCTCATCTGGTTCTTGCGGCTCGTGCACCACGGGCTGGACCTGCAAGAGGGCATGGACGCGCCGCTGTTCCACACGATGCACTTCCAAAGCAGCTTTTTCCCACGTCAGGCGCTGCCGGGTGAAATGATGATCGAACCCAATGTCGGCACCGCCGTCATCGACGGGCTGCGCACGCGCGGTCATGTGGTGACGGTCGCCGAGCCTTGGTCCATCGGGCGCCTCACCGCCGCACAGCGCAACCCCGATGGCAGCCTCCAAGCCGCCGCCACTCCCCGCCTCATGCAGGCCTATGCCGTAGGACGTTGACCCATGACCTATTCCATCATCGCCCGAGACCCCAAGACCAATGAAATCGGCATCGCCGTCGCCAGCCGCTTCTTCGCCTGCGGCGCCGCCGTGCCCTATGTCGGGCGCCGGGTTGCTGTAGCGACGCAGGCTTTCGTCAACCCGCTCTGGGGCACCGAGGGCCGCCGAATGCTGGAGAATGGCGAGCCCGCCGAGGCGCTGATTGCCGAGTTTGCCGAACGCGATGCGGGGCGGGACATTCGCCAGTGCCATATGCTCGACGCCGACGGCAATTTCGCGGCGCACACTGGTATAGACTGCGTTGATTGGGCCGGTCACCGCACTGGCACGCACCATTCAGTTGCCGGTAATATGCTGACCGGGCCGGAGGTCGTCGAGGCGACCTTCGACACCTATGCAGCCCGTAGCGACCTGCCGATGGCCGAACGCCTGCTCGCCGCCATGCGCGCCGGTGAAGAGGCGGGTGGCGACAAGCGGGGCCGGCAGGCGGCGGGCCTCGTGATCCACCGGGGGCAAGACCATGCCTATCTCGACCTGCGTGTCGACGATCACGGCGACCCACTCGGCGAGCTGGACCGCCTGCTTGAAGTGGCGGGCGAACGCTATCTTCATGTCGCCGATGCCATGCCTAGCCTCGACAACTTCTCGGGAACCACTGACCGCGCGCCTATTGATGCGGCGATCCTCCGCGCCGAAGAGGTCCGTAAAGCCGCTGGCAAACCCAGCCGGTCACTGGCAACCGATACCGTGGCAAAGAAAGAATAAGAAATGAATGCCTTCGACCTTGGCCAACTTCTGCCGCTCCTAGCCATTGCCGTGACCGCTGGTGTCGCGGGCGGCATCCTTGCCGGGCTGCTCGGCGTGGGCGGCGGCATTGTTATCGTGCCAGCACTTTACCTCGCGCTGTCCACCGCTGGGATGGACCCGGCGATCACCATGCAGGTCGCGGTCGGCACCTCGCTGGCGACAATTGTCTTCACCTCGCTCTCTTCAGGCTACGGTCATTTCAAACGCGGCGCCATTGATATGGACCTGTTGAAGCTCTGGGCACCGTCGCTGCTGGTCGGCGTCATCGTCGGGGCTTTGCTGGGCGGTTATGTGTCAGGGCTGATCCTCGTCGGCGTCTTTGCCACGGTCGCCGCCTTGGTCGCCATCGACATGATCTTTCGCAAAACCAAGGACGACCCCACCCCGCGCGGCTTTGCCAAACCGGTCTGGGCTGTGCTGGGCACGATCACCGGAGCGCTCTCGGCGATGATGGGCATCGGCGGCGGCACCATCGGCGTGCCGCTTTTGAATTTCCTCGGCTATGACATCCGCCGGGCCGTGGGCACCTCCGCAGCCATTGGGTTTATCATCGGTCTGCCCGGGGCCGTGGTCTATGCGCTGACCGGGCTCGGGGCCGAAGGGCTCCCGCCTTTTTCGCTGGGCTATGTGAACCTTGCCGCCGCGGCGATTATCATTCCGCTGACCAGCAGCTTTGCCCATGTCGGTGTTAAATTAGCACATAGTATCCCGCGTCGCGCACTGCGGTTTGCCTTCGGAATCTTCCTGATGATAACGTCTCTGCGCATGTTGTTCGATCTTTTCAAAGCGTTTGCCATTTCATGACCAAAAACACCCAGCCTGTTCTGACAGAAACCGAATTGGCCGAACGGCTGCGCGGGGCGATCCGGCAGGGTGATATTTTGAATGACGGACGTATGCCGCCGGAACGGGCGCTGGCAGAGCACTTTGGCGTCAGCCGCGCACGGCTGCGTTTGGCACTTGGCTTGCTGCAAGAGGACGGCACGATCTATCGCCGCCATGGCCAAGGCACTTTCGCCACCCCGCCGCCCGCCACCAACGCCGACAGCCTGCGGCATCTGGCGCGGCAGGTCACGCCAAGCGACATTATGGAAGTGCGCCTAGAGGTCGAACCAGCGCTGGCCGCGCTCGCCGCAGATCGGGCCCGCCCGCAGGAAGTCGAGCGACTGGACCAACTGATGCGCGCGACGTTGAACCTCAGCGACCCCGACGCCTACGAGGCCGCCGACGACAAATTCCACTACAAGATCGCCGAGACCGCGCGCAATCCGCTGTTCCTCACCGTCTACGAATCCATCCGCGCCGTGCGCAGCGAAGTGGCCTGGACCTCGCGCCGTCGGACATACCACCCGCCAGAGACACTTCAGATTCTGGGCGAGCAACATATGACCTTGGCCGAAGCCATCGCCCGGCGTGACAGCCTCGGGGCTGCGGCGGCGATGGAGCAGCACCTTCTGACGGTATCGAAAACCCTGCTGCGCGAGCGTGTGCGCAAGATCGAGCTCGATCTCTAGCGCCCTTCCGACCGTTTTCAGACCACCCTGCGAAATTTCCTGCTAGAACTTTCCCTAGCATGGCCCGCGACTTTCTCTTGGCGCAGGGAGATTTCGGTGGCATGTAGCGGCGCTGAGGAAAGTCGCGCCGGATTGTCTTGCAAACGAAACATTTCAATGTTCGTATCTGCGCATTATTAACCCTCGTATGACGCGCGGGTATAATTGGGAGTAGAACGCGATGACTCATAAAAATCTTTTTGCCGCCGGGCTTATGGCGGCTTTCACCTTCACCGGCACAGCCGCTTTCGCTCAGGAGGATTGCGAGCGCGGCCAGCTGGACGAGATGTTCTGTGACGCCAACGGCGATTTGGTTGCCGACGCGCCGACCGATCCGGACATGCTGAAAAACCCCGACACGCTGGTTTTCGCATACACACCCGTCGAAGACCCCGCGATCTATGAGGACATCTGGACCCCTTTCATCGACCACCTCTCGGATGTGACCGGCAAAGACGTTCAGTTCTTCGCCGTGCAGTCGAACTCCGCCGAGGTCGAAGCCATGCGCTCGGGCCGTCTGCACATCGCGGGCTTCTCCACTGGCCCGACCCCATTCGCGGTGAACCTCGCTGGCGTTGAGCCCTTTGCGATCATGGGCGCGGATGACGGCCAGTTCGGCTATAAGCTGCAGGTCTACACCCAGGCCGACAGCGACATCAAAGAGATGAAAGACCTCGCCGGCAAGCGCATCGCGCATACCTCGCCCACGTCCAACTCCGGCAACCAAGCGCCGCGCGCGCTCTTCCCCGATCTCGGCGTCGTGCCGGATGAGGATTACGAAGTGACCTATTCCGGCAGCCACGACCAGTCGATGCTTGGCGTTGTCGCGGGCGACTATGACGCGGCCCCGGTGGCGTCCGAAGTGGTCGACCGTATGGCCGAGCGCGGCCTCTACGACCCCGAAGACGTGCGCATCGTTTGGGAAAGCGATCCCTTCCCGACAACCTCCTACGGCGTGGCCCACGACCTCGCGCCCGAGCTGAAGGAAAAGATCAAAGAAGCCTTCTTCTCCTTCGACTTTGAGGGTACAGCGCTCGGCGAAGAATTCGCAGGCGTGAGCAAGTTCGTTCCGATCACCTATAAAGATCAGTGGGCGGTCATCCGTCAGATCCAAAAGGCGAACGGCGTCGAGTACACGCCCCAAGGTCTTGCGGCTGAATAATCGTTTAACGTCAGGGCCGGCGCACGCGTCGGCCCTGCACACAAGGTACAACACATGCTGAAAATCTCCGACCTCGTGAAGCGCTATGGCAGCGGTGATCCGGTGCTGAAAAACCTCGACCTGACGATCGAGGGCGAAAGCGTCGTGTCGATCATCGGCTCATCGGGCGCGGGCAAATCCACGCTGCTGCGCTGCATCAACCGATTGGTGGAGCCGACCTCGGGGTCGATCAACCTCAATGGCACCGAACTCACCAGCCTGCGGGGCAAGAACCTGCGCGCCGCCCGGCGCAAGATCGGCATGGTGTTTCAGGGGTTCAACCTCGTCGACCGTCTGACCGTAATGGAGAATGTGCAGTCGGGCCGTCTGGGCTATATCTCGACATGGTCCGCCGTGACCCGCCGCTATCCCAAAGAAGACATTCGCCGCGCCTTTGAGTTGATGGAACGCGTCGGCATCGCCCAATATGCCAACACCCGCGCCGATCAACTGTCAGGCGGTGAGCGCCAGCGTGTCGGCGTGGTCCGCGCCCTGATGCAAGACCCCGACATCCTGCTGGCTGATGAGCCGACCGCCTCGCTCGACCCAAAAACCTCCGAGCAGATCATGGGCCTGCTGCGCGACCTCGCGGGCGAATTGAAACTGCCTGTGCTGATCAACATCCACAACGTGACCGAGGCCAAGGAATACACCGACCGCATCGTCGGGATGCGCTATGGCCGGATCATTTTCGACGACGTCCCCGCCCAGCTTGATCAAGAGGCGATGGACCAGATTTACGCAGGCAGCCCCCATGCCGACCGCGCCAAAGATGGGGCCGCAGCATGAGCGCCCCCCGCGACACGTGGAAAAAGCCACCCTTCATCGCCAACCCGGTGCTTCGCTGGGCGGTGATCCTCGGTGCGCTGGCATATTTTGGCTGGGTCGGCACCACCATGCCCATCGACTGGAACCGCGTTGCCGAAGGCATTGGCCGCGCCGGTCGCATCTTTGGCGGGGCCTTTCCGCCCAGCTTTGAACGCTCGGGCCTGCTGATCGACGGCTTTCTCGAAAGCCTGAAAATCGCCATCCTCGCCACCGCAGGCGGGGTGCTTTTGTCGATCCCCATCGCCTTTATGTCCGCGCGTAATGTGGCCCCCAAACCGATCTTCTATCTGGGCCGCGCCATCATCATTGTGGCGCGCAGTTTCCACCCTGTCATCGTCGCGATCCTCTTCGTCAAAGCCGTGGGCTTTGGCCCCTTCGCCGGGGTGCTGACGCTAATCGTCTATTCCATAGGCTTCGTCGCCAAGATGCTGGCCGAGCGGATCGAAGAGATCGACTTTGGCCAGGTCGAAGCCATGCGCGCCGCCGGTGCGCCCTATTTCTCCACCCTGACCTATGCGATCTTCCCGCAAATCATGCCGCGCCAGATCGGTCTCACGATCTACCAACTCGACAGCAACCTGCGCGCTTCGGCGGTGGTGGGCATCGTCGGCGCGGGCGGCATCGGCGCGACGCTGGCCAATGCCTTCGGGCGCTATGACTATGACTTCGCGCTCGCCATCACCATGGTCATCGTCGGTGTGATCCTTGTCTCCGAAGCCGTCAGCGGCGTGATCAGAAAGCGCATCCAATGACCACGCTTGCAAAAAAATTCGGTCGCGACGACTGGACCCGCTTCACCCTGCGCCAGCGCATGACGCGCTATGCTGTGATCTTTGGCTGCGCGCTTGCCATCGCATGGGCGCTGACCTCTATCGAAGTCATATGGGCTTGGGTCTGGGGCGCGCCGGAGCAGATTGGCGACCTCTTTGGCCGCATGTATCCGCCTGACCCCAGCAATCTTGAGACCATTCTCAAGGTGCTTTGGGACACGGTGAACATCGCCACTTTCGCCACCACCTTTGCGGTGCTGCTGTCGCTGCCAGTGGCCTATATCGCCGCGCAAAACACCACGCCCAACCGCGCCACACTTTGGCTCGGGCGGCTGATCCTCGTGACTTCGCGGTCGGTCAATACGATCATCTGGGCGCTGTTGTTCGTGGCCATCTTTGGCCCCGGCGTGGTGGCGGGCATTTTGGCGATCATGTTCCGCTCCATCGGCTTTGTCGGCAAACTGCTGGGCGAAGCGATTGAGGAAATCGACAAGCGCCCCGTCGAAGCACTCGAAGCCACAGGTGCCTCGCGTTTCAAGGTCATCGCCTATGCCATCGTGCCGCAGGTCATGCCGACCTTCTGGGCGGTCTCAATCCTGCGGTGGGACATCAACCTGCGCGAATCCACTGTGCTCGGCCTCGTCGGCGCAGGCGGCATCGGGATCATTTTGCAGGGTGCCATCGACACCTTCAACTGGCCCGAAGTCGCCACGATCCTCATCGCGATCATCGTCTTGGTGATCATTGGCGAGATCATCTCGGCCTTCCTGCGTCGCCGCATTCTGTGAGCACCGCAATAGACCCCGCGCAGGCGCTGGCCGAATACCAGCGCCTGCGCCCCCGCCTGCCCGCCCATCAAGGGCGCGGCAAGGCGACCCCAGCGGCGCGGTTTCTAGATATCGTCGCGCCTTATGATCTGATCCTTTTCGATGCCTACGGCGTGCTGAACGTCGGCGAAACGGCCATCGACGGCGCCGCGCAGACCATTGCCGCCCTGCGCGGCATGGGCAAAAGGGTCATGGTCGTGTCGAACTCCGCCGCCTACCCAAAGGCGCATATGATGATGCGATATGCCCGGCTCGGCTTTGACTTCACCCCCGACGAAGTCGTCACCAGCCGCGAGGCGCTGCTCGCCCGCGTGGCCAATGAGCCTGCGCGGCACTGGGGCGTCATGCTGAACCCGGACAAGGACATCGGCGAGATTGCCGAGCTTGGCGCCACCGTGCTCGCCGACGATCCGGCGCTTTATGACGCGGTCGAAGGCTTCCTCCTCGTCGGCGCCGATGGCTGGACCGAAGCGCGCCAAGCTCTGCTCGAAGCCAGCCTCACCCGCCATCCGCGCCCCGTTTTTGTCGGCAACCCCGATCTCGTCGCCCCGCGCGAAGACGGGCTTTCGCTCGAACCCGGCTGGTTCGCGCATCGTCTGATTGACGCCACTGGCGTGCCGGTCCACTTCTGCGGCAAACCTTTTCCCGATATCTTCGATCTGGCCCTCGCCCGCCGCGACCCCACCGCGCCGGAGCGTGTGCTGATGGTCGGCGATACGCTGCACACCGACATCCTCGGCGGCGCGCAGGCAGGTTTTGCCACCGCGCTTGTTAGCGGTCACGGTTCTCTACTGGGTCTGGACGTGGCGGACGCTATCGCAAGTTCCGGCATCGCGCCTGACCATATCGTCGCACAAATCTGACCGCAGAACATTTGCACGCAAAGCCCCGACCCCCCATTGCCATTTGGCGCGCTGGTCGCTAGCAATTTTCCTGACCTTGTTAATAAGATCGCTGGAGGATACAAAATGTTCAAAATGATGCGCCACACGGCAATAATCGCAACCCTGGCCACCGTCACTGGGGGCGCGCTTTTCGCCCAGACCGAAGTGAAGATCGGCTACGCACTGGCCCCCGACAGCCACTACGGCGTTGCCGCGCAGAAGTGGGAAGAGGTCGTGACCGCCGAAACCGACGGCAAGTTCACCTTCCGCCACTTCCCCTCCTCCGGTCTTGGCGGTGAGCGCGAAGTCGTTGAGGGCCTGCAGCTTGGCACCGTTGAAGCGACCATCGTTTCCACCGGCACGCTGAGCAACTTTGTCCCCGCCACCGGCGTCACCGACATTCCCTTCCTGTTCCGCAGCCTTGACCACGCCCGCCGCGTGCTCGACGGCCCTATCGGTCAGGACATCTTGGGCGAGTTCGACAGCGCCGGTCTGGTCGCGCTGGCCTGGGGTGAGCAGGGTTTCCGCCACATCACCAACAACCGCAATGCGATTCAGACACCCGAAGACATTGCAGGCATGAAGCTGCGCACGATGGAAAACCCGGTGCACCTCGACGCCTTCAACGCCGCCGGGGCGGCGCCGGGGCCAATGGCATGGCCCGAGGTGATCAGCTCGCTGCAGCAGGGCACCATCGACGGGCAGGAAAACCCGCTGTCGGTGATTGTCTCGGTCAAGCTCGACGAAGTGCAGAAGTACCTGACCCTCTCGGGCCACGTCTATTCCCCCGCCATGCTGCTGGTCAGCAAGCCGTTCTGGGAAGGTCTGTCTGACGAAGACAAAGCCGCATTTGAGACGGGCGCGACCGAAGCCGTCGCCGCCATGCGCGCCTATGTCGATGATGTCGAGCAAAGCGGCGTCGAGACGCTGAAAGAGCGCGGCATGGAAGTGAACGAACTGACCGAAGACCAGAAAGCCGCCTTCCGCGCCTCGATTGAGAGCGCCTATGAGGGGTATTACGAGACCTACGGTAAAGAGCTGATCGACCAGATCGCCGCGACCGAGTAAGCTCGACCACAAGTAAAAAGGCGGCCGGGAGCAGCGCTTCCGGCCGTTTTGCACGGGGGGAGAACCATGCGCAAATTGGAACGGATATTCGTCTGGCTGAACGCCGCTGCGGTGATCGGCTGCCTGACGGGAATGGTGCTCGTGGTGGGGGCAAATGTCGCGCTGCGCTTTGGCACCAACCATTCGCTTTCATGGTCCGACGAAGTCGCCCGCTACCTGATGATCTGGATGACCTTTCTCGGCGCGGGCCTTGCGCTGCGGCAGGGCGGGCATGTGGCGATCACCAATCTGCATGAGGTGATCTCGACCCGCGCGCAGCGCATCTTGCGCGCCGCGATCGTCGCGGTTCTGCTGTTTTTCTTTGCCTATATGGTGCAGGTCGGCTGGGACTATATGCAGCGGTCGCAGTATCAGATGACCCCGGCGATGCGTCTCTCGTTCCGCTATGTCTATGCCGCGATGCCGGTGGGGTTCAGCCTGCTCATTGTACATCTGCTGCTCATCACCAAACCCTTCGTCATGGCGGGCCAGTACCGTCAAGCCAATGGCGCGACCGAGAACATGCCCGGAGCCGCCAATGGCTGAGATCCTCTTCCTATCGCTCTTTGTCCTAATGGTGCTGGGCCTGCCCGTGGCTTTTGCCATGGCGATCTCGGTTTTTGCCGCCATTGGCTTGGGCAGTTCCTACCCGCAGATCGTTGTCGTCAAAGAGATGTTCTCGGGCCTCGACAGTTTCCCTCTCTTGGCCGTGCCCTTCTTCATTCTCGCCGCCGAGATCATGACCGGCGGCGCGATCACCCACACCCTGCTGCGTTTCGCGGCGCAATTTGTCGGCCACCTGCGCGGGGGTTTGGGCTATGCTAATGTGATCTCCTCCACCATGTTCGCAGGCATCTCCGGCTCGGCACTGGCCGATGCGGCGGGGCCGGGGGCGATGATGATCCGCATGATGGAGAAGGGCGGTTATGACCGCTCTTATGCCGGGGCGCTGACGATATCTTCGGCGGTTGTCGGGCCGATCATTCCGCCCTCGATCGTGATGATCATCTACGCGCTGCAGGATCAGGAAGTCTCGGTCGGCTCGCTCTTTATGGCTGGTGTGATCCCGGGGCTTTTGCTGGCCTTCGGCAGCCTTGCCGCCAATGGATACGTCAGCTGGAAACGCGACTACCGCAGCGTTGATGCCCGCCCCGACCGCGCACAGATGTGGCGCAATACGGGCATGGCCCTGCCCGCGCTTGGCCTCATCGTGCTGATCGTCGGCGGCATCCGGGGCGGCATTTTCACCCCCACCGAGGCCTCGGTCATTGCGGTCTTCTACGCCCTCTTCTGCGGGTTCTTCATCTACCGCGCCCTGCGCCTGCGCGACCTGCCGGGGCTGATCCTGCGCGCCGCACTGATCTCTTCGGCGGTGCTCTTGATCCTCGGCGCCGCGCGGGCCTTTGCTTGGGTGCTGGTGATCGAAGGCGTGCCGCAGTTTCTGGCCGAGACGATCATCTCGTGGGAGCTCTCGCCGATCCTGTTTCTGCTGGCCGTGAACGTGCTGTTGCTGTTGTTCGGCCTCTTCATGGACCCGCTGCCCGGCGTGATGATCCTCGTCCCGATCTTGGCGCCGATCAGCCATGCGCTTGGCATCGCGCCGGACCACTTTGCCATCGTCGTGATCGTGAACCTGACGCTGGGGCTGACCACGCCGCCGGTTGGGAGTTTGATCTTTGTGGTGTCTTCAGCGGTGAACCTAAGCCCCGCCGCGCTGATCCGCGAGATGCCGCCGTTCTTTCTAGCGAATTTTCTGGTGCTGATGCTGCTGACCTTCGTGCCCGCGCTGAGCACCTGGCTACCGAAGATCAGCGGTTTCTAGAAAGCTCCCGCCCGGCCGCGGGCCGGGCAGCGCCGACCCGCCCCCCTGGGGCAGCGCTTTCAGCCCCACCCCGCGGCTCGGCGCTGCCCTCAGCGTTCAATCAAAAGCGTTGCGATTTATTCCGTCTGGATCCAAACCGCTTTCGTATCCAAATACGCCTGCAGGTGCTCCACACCACCTTCCTTGCCATAGCCCGACATCTTCAGCCCGCCAAAGGGCACCGCCGGATCAATCGCGTGGTACATATTCACCCAAACCGACCCCGCCTTCAGCCGCTTCACCGTGCGGTGCGCCGTGCTCAAATCGCGGGTAAATATCCCCGCCGCCAGACCGTAAGGCGTTGCATTGGCGCGGGTCACCACCTCCTCCATCGTGTCGAAGGGTAGCACCGAGATCACGGGGCCAAAAATCTCTTCCCGCGCAATGGTCATCTCGTCGGTCACATCGGCAAAGATCACCGGCTCTAGGAAGTTGCCCCCCGCAAAGCCGTCCCCCTCCGGCCGCCCGCCACCGGTGACCAAACGCGCGCCCTCGGCCTTGCCCTTGGCGATATAGCCCTCAACCTTCTCGGTCTGCACGGCGTTGATCAGCGGGCCGAGGTCCGTACCCTCGTCCAACCCATGCCCAATCTTCAGCCCCCGCGCAAAGTCGCGAAGCTTCTCGATAAATTCATCCTGAATCTCCCGCGCCACAAAGAGCCGCGATCCCGCAATGCAAATCTGCCCCGAATGCGCATAGACCGCCATTGCCGCCACAGGCACCGCCTTGTCGATGTCCGCATCCTTGCAGATAATCAGCGGAGATTTCCCGCCCAGTTCCAGCGTGATCCGCTTGAGGTTCTCCACCCCGGCGCGCGCGATGGTCTTGCCTGTCGCGGTCGAGCCGGTGAAAACCACCTTGTTCACATCCGGGTGTTCGGCCAGCCGCGCGCCCGCCTCGCGACCCGTGCCGGTAACGATATTGACCACACCATCCGGCACCCCGGCCTCCTGCATTAGCCGCGCGATCATTAGGGGTGTGAGCGGCGCATCCTCGGATGGTTTCAGGACAACGGTACAGCCCGTCGCCAGCGCAGGCGCAATTTTCCAGATCGAGGCGGCCGTAGGCGCATTCCACGGAATGATCGCGCCCACCACGCCCACAGGCTCGCGGGTGGTGAAGGATACCATCGATTGCGAAATCGAGTTCTCGATGTAGTCCCCATGCAGCGCCGTTGCCTGCCCCGCATAGAACCGCAGCATCCCGATCACCCGGCGCTTGTTGCCCATGGTCCGCGCCAACGGCAGACCCATGTCGGCGGTGTCCGACACGCAAAGCTTTTCCCAATCCCTTTCCATCACATCGGCGATGCGCAAGAGCACTTCCTGCCGGTCATAGGGCGTAAATTTAGACCACTCGCCCTCAAAGGCCCGACGTGCCGCGGCCACGGCAGCGTCGACATCCTCGGCCCCGCCCCGCGGCACCGTTGCCAGCGCCCGGCCCGACGCGGGGTCGACCACGTCAATCACCTCGCCCGAGAGCGCCGGAACATCCTTGCCGTCGATAAACATCGGGCAGAACTGCCCATGATAGAGCGTCTCGGCAATCTCGTGGGGGTCGAAGGTCAAAGTCATGTCAGCCTCATTCATTCAATGCGCCATTCCTAGCAACCATGCGGGCGGGGTCCTAGACGCAAAGCCCGGTTTGCAGGATAAAAACGCCGCTCCGCGTTGCGCCGCAGTGGCCCGCCCTATAGAACTGCGCCCAAGGTGCCACCCGTTTGGCGGGCGGCCGGGAGCGGAGAGACATTCATGAAAATCGGTATGGTCGGTGTCGGCCTGATGGGCCACGGGATTGCGCGCAATGTGATGCGGCGCGGGGGCTTTGCACTCGGCTATTTCGACCATCCCGGCAACCAGCCGACCAATGAGTTGGACGGGCTTGGGGCGACGGCTTACGATAGCCTCAGCGACCTCGCCGCCGCGTCCGATGTGATCATCCTCTGCGTCACCGGCTCCCCGCAGGTTGAAGCGATCCTCATCGGCGACAACGGCGTGATCGCGGGGCTGAAGCCCGGCGCGGTGGTGGTCGACTGTTCCACATCTCTGCCCGAGTCGACGCTGAAAATGGCCGAAGCGGTCAAAGCGGCAGACGGCGATTTCGTCGACGCGCCGATGACCCGCACCGCCCAGTTTGCCCATGAAGGAAAGCTGAACCTGCTGGTGGGGGGCGACACAACGGTGGTCGAGAAGATCTCTCACGTTCTCGCCTCCTTCACCGAAGAGGTAAGACATGTGGGCGAGGTCAGCGCCGGGCACCGTCTGAAGCTCCTGCACAATTACGTCTCGGTCGGTTTCATGTCCCTCCTCGCCGAAGCCGCCGCGCAGTCCGCCGATGCGGGGATCGATCCGCAAAGCTTCGTCGATGTGCTCGCCAATGGCGGCGGCGCGAGCGCGGCGCTCGACCGTCTGTCACCTTTCATCGTGAACGGCGACCGCGAATCGCTGCCCTTTGCGATCAGCAACGCGCTTAAGGACTTCGACTATTACCGTCAGATGTCCGCCCAGGCAGGTGCCCAAGTCGAGATTGCCGACGGGGTCTATAGCGCCCTGTCCAAGGTCGTCGAAAAAGGCGCGGGCGATGCCTATGTGCCTGAATTGGTAAAGCATTTCCGCAAGGGCTGAGGCCCGCCGGGTCAGAGCGTCAGCGTTCCGATACTCGACCCGCCACAGACAAACAGCGTCTGGCCAGTGACAAAACTATTGGCCGGATCGCAGAAGAACAGGAAGGCGTTGGTCACGTCCTCCACCTGACCCAAACGCCCCACCGGGATGCGCTTGGCAAGTTCCGCTTCGCGCGCGCTCTCTTTCGGGATGATGCCCCAAAAGTTATCGGTCTGCACCGGACCGGGCGCCACCACATTGACGGTGATCCCATGCGGCGCCAGTTCCAACGCCCATGTCCGCGCCATGCCGATCATCCCCGCTTTCGATGCCGAGTAAGCCGTGCGCGTCGGCGCGCCCAAAGCCGCGCGGGAAGCGTTGAACATGACCCGGCCAAAACCGCGTTCTTTCATGGCAGGCAAGAAGGCTTGTAACAGCGTCAGCACCGAACCGAGATGCAGTTGCGCAAGGCCGGTGATGTCTTCGGGTTTGGCCTCTTCGATCAGATTGGGCCAGATTAGACCGGCGTTATGCACCAAATGGGTGACCTCATAACGCGCCGCAATATCTGCCGCGACTGCGGCAACGGAGGCGGGGTCCAGCAAATCCGCCTCGATATGCTCGCACCCCTCTGCCTCCCACTCAGGCTTACCTCGCGCGATGGAGACAACGCGATAGCCGCGCTCCAACAACCGCTGCGCCAGATCGGCCCCGATGCCTTTGCTACCCCCGGTAATGACTGCGGTGTAATCGCTCATTTCGCGTCTCCCGGTATCAGAGCCAGCACGCGCAAGGGACTGCCCGTCCCGCCTTTGATCTTGAGCGGCGGCGCGATCAGCATGGCGCCTGTGGGCGGCAGTTGGTCTAGGTTGCACAGGCATTGCAGCCCGTATTTGCCCGCTCCATGCAGCAGGTAATGTGCCGGGAAGGGCGGGTCGTAATGCATCCCCTGCCCGGCATCCGTCCCAACCGTTTCCGTGCCAAAACCGCGAATGCCGCGTTCCAGCAAAAGCGAGATCGCGGCGGGGGTGGGGCCGGGCGAATGCGCGCCGTCCTCGCGCATGTTGAGGTAGTCCGCCCCGCGGCGTTTCGACCAATCGGTGCGCATCAGCACCCAAGCGTCATCGGGGATCGTGCCATGCGTGGCCTCCCACTCAAGGATGATCTCGGGCGTCAGTTCAAAATCGTCGTCTTGCCCCGCGCCCTCGGAGCAATCGATCACAACCACTGGGCCGATAAAGGCTTCGGGCGGTATCTCATCCACCGCACCATTTGCCACATCCTTGCCCGAGACCCAGTGGATCGGCGCGTCGAAATGGGTGCCGGTATGCTCGTTCAGCGTTAGATTATGCCACTTCCAAGCCGGGCCGCGATGGTCATAGGCCGAGACTTCTTCCATCCGAAACCGCGCGCATTGTCCGAACTCCGGCGGCAACACGATGACCGGAAAGTCCGGGTCGAGCCGGTGCGTCAGATCAACCACTTTCGCGACGCCACCCGCCAGCGCTTCAGCCAGTGCCGTGATTGCATCACTCATGCTCCGCTCCCCCGCGTCTCACGTTCCATCAGCGCCGGATCATCCAGCCACCGCGCCAGCGCATCCTTGGCCACATCGCCGCAAGCGACCTCTTCAAGCCCATCGACCAATCCGCTTACCACCGTCCGGGCCAACGCGCGGGGGGAGACTTTGGGCGGCGGCAAAGGCTGGTGCCATTCGTCATCAATTGGCCCGGTATAGACATTCATCACCCGCAGCCCCGATCCGGAAAATTCGGCGCGCAGTGTCTGGCTAAGCGACCGCGCCGCGGCCTGCGATGCGTCAAACCCGCCAAACCCCGAATCAGGAGCCAGCGCCCCGACCGACAGCAGGTTCACCCATGCCACCGCCGAGTTCACCCCATCCGCCGTGCGCGATGCCATCGCCGGGCCAAAACCCTGCGCTAGGCGCATCAGGCCGAGCACATTCGTCTCCATCCCCTCCCGCGCAAAGACCGTATCGCCGCCCATCACCCCGCCGGGGCGGATGAACTGAGCCGTGTTGATCAGGATGTCGACCTTGCCCCCGATCTCAGCCGCGAGCCGCGAGATCGAGGCAGTATCGGTCACATCAAGCGGCATAAGAGTGACGTTCTCGATCCCCTCAAACGCCGCGCGGCTCTCCCACCGTCGCCAGTCTTCCGGCTCGCCCACAAAGACCGTCGCAGCCCCGACCTTCAGCAGCGCTTGCGCGAGCGGCAATGCCAAAGGCGAACGCGCATCGGTGATCAGCACCCGGCGATGTTTCGGATCACATGAAATTTCGCGCAGCATCGGATCGTCCTGCATCCACTCACTCCCCTGTTCCGGCAGGGCAACCATGACCCCCTGCCCGGCTTTGTCCAACTTCAACGCCAAGCGCACCCGATCGCCGCGCCCCACCTCGCCATGCAGATGACAGACCGCGACCGGCCCGGCAGCCAGTTGAACGGTGCCGATACGCCACGGCAGCCGCTCACGGAAATAGGGGTCAGGCGAGACGCGGATCGTCGTCTCGGCAAGCACTTCGCCGGCGCGATCCGTCTCGCGCCAGTCCAGCGCGACCGAGAGGCATTTGCAGCAGGCATCGCGCGGCGGATATTGCACCGCACCACAGTCGGCGCAGTGTTGCAGCGCGAACTGCCCCCGACCTGCGGCAATCGCCAACCCAAGCGCCGCGCGCGAACGCTGTGCGGGCGGCAGCGTCGGGACCCGGCTGCGTTTCTGGGGGCTCTTCTTTGGTGGCGGCGCGAGCGGCTCGGTCATGTCGCGCCCCCTTCGATAATCGCAGCGGCAGAGCAGACGCCCCGGTCATAATTGATCATGCCAAACCCCGAGACCAGCGCCCGCTCCGCGCCCTGAACCTGCGTGCCCTCGGCCTGCCCAGTGACCTGCCTGATTGCCTCAACCAAGCCGAGATAGCCCCCCGCCGCCCCGGCCTGGCCTACCGACAACTGTCCGCCAGAGGTGTTGTGCGGGAAGTCACCGGTGATCGTCAGATCACGCGCACGTACAAAACCCGCACCCTCGCCCTTGGCGCAAAACCCGAGGTCTTCGAATTGCATCATCGAGATCACCGGGTAGTCATCATAGGTCTGCACCAGATCCACCGCTTCCGGCCCATGGCCCGCCATCTCGTAGAGCTCGTCAATGTCCACGCCCCAGCCACCGCGCAGCTGCATTTGGTCTCCGGCGAAAGCGTTGTGTCTCTCGATCGTGCCACTGATCCGGGCAAAAGGCAGGCCACGCCGCACCGCCTCGTCTTCGCGCATGACCAAGAACGCTTCGGCCCCCGCGCAGGGCATAACGCAGTCAAACAGCGCCACCGGGTCCGCGATCATCCGGGCGTTCATATACTGCGCCAAGGTCAGCGGTGACTTCATTAACGCCGCGGGATAGTTTAGCGCGTTTGCGCGTTGCGACACCGCGATATGGCCGAAATCCTCGCGCGTGGCACCGTACTCTTGCATATAACGGTCCATTAACAGCGCAAAGCTCGCGTTTGGACCACCGAAACCATAAGGAAAGGTCGCATCCATCGAGAACCGTGAGAACCCGCTGAGCAGCGTTCGAAAACTGTCGATCCGGTTCGCATCGCCCGCCACACAGGCCACGACATCCACATCCCCCGCCTGCACCGCTCGCGCTGCTCGGCGCAGGGCGACAACCCCGCTGGCTCCACCGGTCGGCACGGTATCCAACCAGCGCGGGCTGAGGCCGAGATGCTGTGTCAGCCCCACCGGCGTATCAGGCGCAAGCGAAAAGCTGGAAACCGAGAACCCGTCCAACTCCCCCGGCGTGATCCCGGCCTTCCCCAGCATTTCGCGCAGGGCACGCGCGATCCACCAATGCGCGGTCTCGTTGCTGTAACGCTCATAGGGCACCGACGTCGGTGCCGCGAGGACCACGCCGTCATACCCCTGACGTCTCATGCTGCCGTCCGCTTCTTCAGCCTGCGCAGGTCTTGCGTCGCGGGATCGTCGAGCAGGTCAGCCGCCAGCGTCTTTAGCACTCCGCGCTGCAGCTTTTGCGTCGCCGTCAGCGGCAGTGCCTCGACAAAGGCGATGAAGCCGGGCGCCTTGTAATAGGCAAGCTGCGTGAGGCACCACCGGGTGATTTCCTGCGCCAAAGCGGCAGGATCGGCACTGGCATCCTTCGGCACGATACAGGCAAAGACCTCATCCCCGCGCACCGCATCGGGCACCGCTGCCACCGCAGCGCTGGCAACCGCGGGGTGCCGCATCAGGGTCGATTCCACTTCCACCGCCGCGATGTTTTCGCCTGAGCGGCGGATCACGTTTTTCTTTCGGTCGACGAAAAACATGGCTCCGTCCCGCTCACGCCGCACGATGTCCCCGGTGTGGAACCAGCCGCCCGCCCAAGCCTCGTCGGTCGCCTCGGTATTCTTGAAGTAACCGGCAAAGAAGCCACGAAGGGGGTCGGACCCCGCACGCCGCACCAACAACTCGCCCTGCTCCGCCTCCTGCCCGGCGTCATCCAGCAGCCGCACTTCCAGCCCCCCTTCGGGGGCACCGAGACAGCTTTCCCCCACCCGACGCGGCTCACGGTTGGCGCAGATCACAGCGCCTGCGCCCGTCTCTGTCATCGCCCAGGCCTCCACAAGCGGGAAACCAAACCGCGCTTCAAATGCCGCATGCAGTTTCGGATCGACCCCCGCGCCGAAACCGAAACGCACGTTATGCGCGCGATCCTCCGCGCTTTCCTCGGCCCCCATCAGCATCGATGGCATGACGCCGAGATAGTGCAGGCAGGTCGCCCTAGACTCCCGCACCGAGGCCCACCAACTGCGCGGGTGGAACCGGTCGAGCGCGGTGAGGCATCCGCCCACGGCGATCATCGCCATGAAGGAATAGGCCATCGCGTTCATGTGAAAGATCGGCAGCGGGGTGATCATGCGCTCGCCATCCTGCGACAATGCGCAGAGCCCGCCGGTCTCTGCGTACCACCGCCCGGCGTCGAGGAAATAGGTGTTCGTCAGGATACAGCCCTTGGGCTGTCCCGTGGTGCCAGAGGTGTAGAGAAGCGCCGCTTCCGCATCCGCCGCCCCGCCCTCCCGCGCAGCGATTGCATCGGTCGTAACCGGCGTGGGCAGCGGATCGTCCGGCGTAATCACCGGCATCTCACGCCCCGCTGTTTGCGCCGACGCGCGCAGGTCGTCCCCCCGCGAGGGGATGGCCACCGCCAAAACCGGCTCGGCGTGGTCGATCATATAGCTGAGCTCCGCCGCCCGCAGGTCGGGATTCACCGGCACGACCGACAGGCCCTGAGCGTTCAGCGCCAGCCACCAAAGGAAGAACGCCGGACGGTTCTCCATCAGCAGCATCACCCGCTGTCCGGCCAGATAGCCCGCCGCCGCGATGCGCTCGCGCAAAGCCGCGACGTCATCCGCGGCATTGGCATAGGTCGTCTCCCCTGCCGCGATCCCGTAGATCTCCGCCGTTTCCGGCAGGACATTGAGGAAAGCCCGGTCCGGATGCCGCGCGGCGGTATCCTCAAAGGCCACATGGACCGTAGCGATCTCTGGCGCGATCATGGCAGTAACTGAATGTTGCGGAAAGCCGCGTCGCAGTTAACGATATCGACCCTCTTGTTCGCGATCCGCAGCGCGCCCTCCACCAGCGCCAATTCGTGCCGTGCGGTAACCGCCAGCAGTTGCTGCTCGTCCAACCGCGTCTCAACGTAATGCATGAATGTCGTCGTCTTGAACCGCCCCGCGTCCATGTCCATCTCGTCGACATAGGGCCGCTGGATCACATGATGGCACCGGCTCTTGGGCTTCTGGCTAAAGGTCCGCGCCCCGTTCAGCCGCTCGACCCTGAGCTTGAGCATGAACATATCCTCATACATCAGCGAGGTCTCGTTGATCGGGTCTTTCTGCTGATAGTCCAGCGGCATCCAATAGTGCCCATCGGGCAGCCATAGGTTCAGCCACTCGGTATAGCGACCCTCGTCCAACATGCGCACTTCGTCATAGATAAAGTCGATCAGGCTTTCGCGTGTGACAGTCATTCCGCAGCCTCTGCCTTCTGGCCCATGGTCATGAATTTGACCCAAGCGTGAAACTGGTTGCGCATCTGCCGTTCGGTGGTGCCGTTCTCGACCGCCTCGACCTCGAAATCCTCGTTTTCCTCAATCAGCCGCTGGATGTTCACCCATTCCAAACCGTCGACCATCAGCCCCTCCTGCGCGCGCTCATACATCTCCAGATCGTCATGGCCGACGATGGAGGTGGGCGCGTTGATCATGCGGTTGTACATCGCCGTGCGGGCAGTCAGCTCATCCGGCGCGTCCACGAGGCGATAGATATAGCTCTCCACCACCGTACGATCCGCCGCGATGGGGATGAACACCCGTAGCTGCTGGATCGGCCCCTTGATCATGATGTTCGGGAAATAGACCGTGTTGTGCCGGTTCTCGTCCAGGATCGCCTTGGCCTTCTCCTCCCCATAGCTGGCACAGAGCGCCTCGAAATAGCCGGGGATGGCGGAATAATCCGAGTGAATAGAGTGATTTACGCCCGTATGCCCATGCCCATTGGGCCACGTGCGGATGCCCATGCCTTCGAAAAACTCATAGGGCGACATGAAGGGCGCGATGATCTCCATCGCGGGCGGTTTGGGCGCGTCTTTGGGCAGGCCCATTTCCTCATAGAGCTTCACCGCCGTCCCGGCAGAGCTTTCATGCGCCACCATCGGGTGGCAGGTGTCGGTCTGGTTTTCGACCAGCATCTTCCAGTTACAGTGATGCATGTAGCGCAGCGGGGGTCCGACGACTTCGAGCCGCCCGGCGGGGGAGCGGTCCACCATATTGTCGAGCGAGGACAGGCTTTCGCCAAAGAACTCTTCGAAGCTCATCCCCTCTTCGGCCAGCCGCGCAAAGATGAAACCACGGTAGTTTTTCACATCGCCGACGCTGCGCATGCCCTTGCCGCTGTCGGTCTCTTCCAGCCCGGTATCTTGGTAGCCCTTCTTGAGCGGGATCGCCAAAAGGCAGCCATCGGTCTTGAAGCTCCAGGCGTGATAGGGGCAGCGGAAAAACTTGCCGGTGTTGCCCTGCCGGTCGATCACGATCTTGGTGCCCTTGTGGGGGCAACGGTTCAGCAGCACATGGATGTCGCCCGTTGAATGGCGCACCTGAATGACGGGTTGGGTGCCGATATGGGTGCTGAAGTAATCGCCCTTGTTCGGCGTCTGGCTTTCATGGCCGACAAAGACCCAAGCATTGGCAAAGAGATGCTTCATCTCCTGCTGGAACACCTCGTGGTCGGTGTAGATATCGCGGTGCACCTGATGTGGCTGCACGAGGGCGGTCAGTGCCGCCGGGCTGTCGTAACGTCCCATGAAATCCTCCCTCAGATGTCCAGTACAAGGCGCGGTGATTTGGCGCGGCTTACGCAGATTTGCATGACATTGCCCGCCGCGCGTTCGGCTTCGGACAGCACCACGTCGCGGTGATCCGGCGTGCCGCTGATGACATCGCATTGGCAGATGCCACAGTCGCCACGCTGGCAATCGTACATGACGTCGACGCCGCCAGCCTCCAGCACGTCGATGATGGATTGGCCGGGCGGGATGGTGAATACTTCCCCGCTCGAAGCCAATTCAACCTCAAAGGCGCTGTCGCCCTCTTGCTCCTGCGGCGCGTCGAAAAGCTCAAAGTGAATGCGGTCGGCGGCGATCCCCGCCGCTTCGGCCTTTGCCTTGGTCGCATCGATCAGCCCCTTGGGGCCGCACACATAGAGATGGCTCTCCGCTGCCAAACCTGCGATCACGGCATCGAGGTCCAGTGCGCTGGCGGCGTCATCACAGTGCAAATGCAAGCTGTCCCCGAAGGTTTCCTGCAACGCTTCACGGTAAGCCATCACCCCGGCACTGCGGCCCGAATAATGAAACTCAAACGCCTGCCCCGCATCCTTCAGCGTGGTCGCCATTGAAATCATTGGCGTGATCCCAATCCCTCCGGCGAGCAGCACAGCAGGCGCATTCGGTGTCAGCGGAAAGTCGTTTTTCGGCGCGGCGCAGGTGATCTCAGCCCCCGGCTTTAGCCCATGCATATGGGTCGATCCGCCCTTGCCCTCGGGCTCGCGCTGCACAGCAATGCGGTATTCCTCGGGGGCCTTATCCATCGGCGCAAAGGCGATCAGCGAATAGGCCCGCGTGTCGCCGTCCGGCAGATCAAACAGAACATGTGCCCCGGCGTCCCAACCGGGCAAGGCAGCCCCGTCGGCAGCGGCAATGCGAAATTCGCTGATGCGTTCGGTCAGGGCTGTGACCTCTCGCACGATGGCGTTAATTTTCGACATGTGAACTCCTCCCGTGACAAACAATATGATTTTTCATATAGTTTCGGTCAAGGGTTTTCTTGCCAAGCGTGCATTTGGCCGCCATTTAGGAACACCGGGGCGCGACGTTGCCCCCAAACGTCAAAGGGTTAAGCGGCGTGACGCAACAGACGACCAAAGCAAAACGCGTAGAAGAGACAGGACGGGCACCGGGATTTGTGTCCGATTACTTGCTCTATTTGCTCGCCGCCGCCAGCGATGCGGCCAGCGCGCAATTCCATGCAAAGGTGCGCAAGGCCGGGCTTCGCGTGCCGGAATGGCGGGTTCTGGCCTGCCTTGCGGACACCGACGGCGCTATGATCACGCAGCTCGCCCGTCGGGCCTTGGCCGAGCAATCCCGCCTCACCCGGATCATCGCCCAAATGGAAGACCGCAGCCTCCTGATTCGCCGCAGCGACCCCGCCGATGGCCGCCGGGTGCGCGTTTACCTGACCGACTCTGGCCGCGCGCTCGCCGCTGAACTGGTGCCCCAAGCGCAGAAGCATGAGGCCGCCTTGATGGAAATGCTGCAAGGAAACGAAGGCGCCCAGCTAAAGCCCGCGCTGAAATCCCTGCTGGCCGCCCTCGAGGCGCAAGAGGATTGGCAAGGCTAAGCCCGCGCCCTTCCCTCCTGAAAAAATGGTTCCAATCGTGCTTTAAATGTGAATACATGAAAAAGCATATACTTGGCGCGACGGGTTTGGGAGAACCCAGCCAAGTCATATCGAACGATATGGGGAGGAGCCCAAAATGACCAAATTCACCAAGTTTCTAGCCACTTCTGCGCTCGCGCTCTGCACCGCTACAGGTGCCTTTGCCGCTGAGACATTGACCATTTCCACATGGCTGCCGCCGAGCCACCCGGTCAACACCGGCATGTTCACGCAGCTGAGCGAGATGATGTCCGAGGCCAGCGACGGGTTGATCGAGACCGAGTTGAAAAACGGCCTCGCCCCGCCGCCCGCACAGATGGACTTGCTGCTCGACGGTGCCGCGGATATCGCGATCCTGTTCCACGGCTACACGCCCGGACGTTTTGTCGGCACCAAACTGGTCGAAATTCCCGGCTACGAAGGCAATGCCGAGGCCGCATCGGTAGCCCATTGGCGGGTGCATGAGGCGATGCTGGCAGAGTTGGACGAGCACCGTGGTGTCAAAGTCATCGCGCTGACCACCCACGGCCCCGGCCAGATCCACTCCAACAAAGAAGTCGCCTCGCTTGACGACCTGCAAGGTCTGAAAACCCGCCTCGGTGGCGGCGTTTCGGCGGATGTGGGCGCTGAGCTTGGCCTCGTCGGCATTCAGGTGCCCGCGCCCAAAGTGTACGAGACCCTCGATTCCGGGGCCGCCGATGCCGTGGCGATGAACATGGGCGAGCGGATCAGCTTCAAACTCAATGAAGTGGCCAAAAACGTCTATGAAATGCCCGGTGGTTTTTACCGCGGATCTTTCTCGGTCATCATGAGCCAAGAAACCTTTGACCGCCTGCCCGAAGAGGTTCAGCAAAAGCTCGACAGCGAGGTCTTTGGCGAAACCGCCAGCCGCATGATGGGCGCGGTCTGGGATCAGAGCGACGTTGACGCGCGGGAGGCGACGGAAGCCGCTGGCGACAACAAGATCGTCACCGCCTCCGAAGAGGACCAAGCCCGTTTCGCGGATATGGCCGCCAAGGTGCGCGACAAGGTGATCGCTGAACTGGACGAAGCCGGCATCGACGGGCAAGCCGCCTATGAGATGATGCGCGAAGAAATGGCCAACGCCAGCCAGTAACCCACAGGGGGCCGGGGGCACCTGCCTTTGGCCCCAACTCAGGGAACCGCCATGCGTCCATTGATCCGCCTTACCACCGCCCTCTCGGCCCTGCCGATGACGATGGCCTCGCTCGCGCTGTTTGCGCTGATGGTGCTGACCTTTGCCGATGTCATCATGCGCTCGGTCTTTAACGCCCCGATTGAGGCCGCGACCGAATTGATCCGCATCGGCATTGCGCTGATCGTCTTTTCCGCCCTGCCCGTCCTGTCGGGCCGCGAAGGCCATATCGCTGCCGACCTTCTGGACCGTCCCTTTGCGAACTGGGGTCTGCAACGCTGGCGCGACGGGCTGGTAACGCTGGCCTGCGGGGTGATGCTGTGGTTTCCGGCGGGCCGGGTGGTCGACCTCGCCTACCGCGCACTGAGCTATGGTGACGTGACCGAATACCTCGAAATTCCGACCTTCTACATCGGCATGTTCATCGCGGTGATGACCTATCTCACCGCCGTTGTGCTGATCCTGCGCGGGCTTCTGCGCCTCTTTGCGCCGCAACTTCTGGACCCTGCCCCATGATCGCATCCGCCATCGGCTTTGCTGCCGTTTTCGTCCTCGTCTTGCTGCGCCTGCCGATCGCTTTTGCCATGGGCCTCGTGGGCATGATCGGGCTGGTTTACGAGACCAGCTACCGCGCCTCGATCTCCATGGTGTCGCGGCTCATCATCGACACCAGCCAAGACTACGGCCTGTCGGTGATACCGCTTTTCATCCTCATGGGGCTTTTCGTCAACAAAGGCGGAATCAGCCGCGAGCTTTACCAAGTCTCAAACGCTTTCCTAGGGCACTTCCGGGGCGGTCTGGCCATGGCCACCATCGTCGCCTGTGGCGGCTTTGCGGCGATTTGTGGCTCGTCCTTGGCGACCGCAGCAACGATGTCCAAAGTCGCCATGCCAGAGATGCGCAAATACGGCTATGTCGACAGCCTCTCGACCGCCTCCATCGCGGCAGGCGGCACGCTCGGCATCCTGATCCCGCCTTCGGTGATCCTTGTCATCTACGGCCTGCTGACCGAGACCTCCATCGGCGCGCTTTTCATTGCGGGCATCGTGCCCGGCGCGCTTGGCATCTTGCTTTACCTCTGCGCGGTGCGTTTCTCGGTCGCCATGAACCCCGAAGCCGGCCCCGCCGGACCTCGCGCCACATGGGGCGAGCGGCTCCGCGCGCTGAACCACGTCTGGTCGGTGCTGGCACTGTTTGCACTGGTGATTGGCGGCCTCTATGGCGTGCTCGACTTCTGGCCGATCCACCTCGCCTTCTCACCGACCGAGGCCGCAGGCATGGGCGCGGCGGGTGCCTTCCTCATCGCATGGGCGCGCGGCGGCTTAAGTTGGCGCGGGCTGCGCGAGGTGCTGGAAGAAACAACACTCACCTCGGCATCGCTTTTCTCGGTCCTAATCGGGGCGTGGATCTTCTCCAACTTCGTGAACCTTGCCGGCCTGCCCGAAGGGCTGCTGGCCACCGTCACGGCGCTGGACCTCGGCCCGTGGGTCGTGATGGGGCTGATCCTCGTGATCTACATCGCGCTTGGCTGCATCTTTGAAAGCATGTCGATGCTGCTACTGACCGTGCCGATCTTCTTTCCACTGGTCACGAGCCTCGGCTTCGATCCTGTGTGGTTCGGTATCATCGTGGTCGTAGTGACCGAGATCAGCCTCATCACCCCGCCCGTTGGCCTCAACGTCTTTGTCCTCAAAGGTGTGGTCGGTGATGTCTCCACAGGCACAATCTTTCGCGGCGTCACCCCCTTCTGGCTCGTCGATATCCTCCGCCTGATCCTGCTGCTGATCTTCCCCGCGCTGGTCCTTTTCCTGCCCGGGCAGATGTAGCACGCCCTTTCGCTGCGCCTGTTTGCACTTCGGCAGGCGCGGCGCGATAGTGCGGCCAAATCACCCAAGGATGAGGCCAGCATGAACATCGACCTACTCAAAGACCTATGCGAAACCCCCGGCGTGCCGGGTCGTGAGCACCGCGTGCGCGATCTGATCACCCGCGAGATCGAAGGTCTGTTCGACCATGTGGAGACCGACGCGATGGGCTCCCTGCTGTGCCGCCGCGACGCAAAGGCAGGTGACGGAAAAGCGCCTAAGATCATGCTGCTGTGCCATATGGATGAAATTGGTTTTCTGGTAAGCCATGTCTCGAAGGACGGCTTCCTTTACCTCCAGCCCGTCGGCGGTTTCGACCCCCGCAACCTCTTCTCGCGCCGCGTGATAGTTTGCACCGATCAAGGCGATCTCAAGGGCGTCATGAACCCCGGCGGCAAGCCCATTCACATCTCCTCTGCCGAGGACCGCAAGAAGATCCCCGAGGTTTCGGAATTCTTCGTCGATCTGGGGCTGGGCGAAAAGGCAAAGGACATCGTCAAAGTCGGTGACTTTGTGGTGATGGACGAGCCCTTCCTCGAGATGGGCAATCAGTTTGTGTCCAAAGCGCTCGACAACCGCGTCGCCTGCTGGCTTGGCATCGAAGCAATCCGCAAACTCGCCGAGAAGGGCCGCGGGGCGGAGATTCATGTGGCCTTCACCTGTCAGGAAGAAGTCGGCCTGCGTGGCGCACGCACGGCGGCTTATAAGGTGCAGCCCGACATTGGCCTCGGCATCGACACGACACTGGCTTGCGATACGCCGGGCGTGCCGGATCACATGGCGACAACGCGGCTTGGCAAAGGCTTTGGCCTGCATGTGCGCGACAGCAGCTTTATCGCCGATGTCGGCCTTGTCAGCGAGATCGAGAAACTGGCCGAAGCACGCGATATCCCCTTCCAGCGCACCATGCTCGCCGCCGGGGGGCAGGACGGTGCTGCTGCCCAGCAGGCCGCTGCAGGCGCGCGGGCCGTGGGGATCGTGGTTGGCACGCGCTACATCCATACGGTGACCGAAATGGTCTCGAAAACCGACCTACAGGCTGCGTTGGACATTATCGTGGCCTATCTCGAAGGGTTCGACGGCAAAGCGGCCTAAACGGCCTTCCTGAGCGTCTCGCGGCGCTCAGGGGCTCTCTTCCCCGGTCGCCTCAGGCAACCAAACGGAAAACGCCGCGCCGCCCCCACTGCGGTTGCGTACCGTGATGATCCCCCCTGCCCGCTGGATAAGCGTCTGCGAGATCGACAGGCCAAGCCCGGTCCCCTCCCCCGGTTTGGTGGTAAAGAAGGGATCGAAGACGGAACTGAGTACGTCCTCCGGCACGCCCGGCCCGCTGTCCTGCACGGTCAGGGCGACCCCTGCTGCCCCATCGCGCGCCTCTGGGCGCAGACCGATCTGCAACCGCCCTGCCCCGCCCATGGCCTGCGTGGCATTCACAATGAGGTTCACCACGACCTGCTGAATCTCTCCGGAATCCGCGCGCACCGGGGGCACGTCGTCAAAGTCGCAAATCACCTCAATCCCGCCTCGGCTCAGCAGGTGATCCACAAGCACCAGACAGTCTTGGACCAGCGGCTGCAGCTGGATATTATGTTCACAGTCAGAGAATTCGGACGGGCTGGCGAATTGCAGCAGTTTGCCGACGATCACCTCAATTCGGGACACCTGCCTGTCGATCAAACCGAGTTCCGTCGCAACCGGTTCAGCCTCATCGCCGAGCGTCTGGCGGATGACATCGACGTTGCCTTGAATGACCGCCACCGGGTTGTTGATCTCATGCGCCACCCCCGCCGTGATCTCCCCGATCGAGGCCAGCTTTTCGCTCATCACCAACTGGCGGAAGGTCTGCTCAAGCTTCTCATTCGCCTCGCGCAATTCGGCGGTGCGCTGGTCCACCCGT
The DNA here is from genome assembly GCF_900102535.1 of Sulfitobacter delicatus. GTDB lineage: Bacteria > Pseudomonadota > Alphaproteobacteria > Rhodobacterales > Rhodobacteraceae > Sulfitobacter > Sulfitobacter delicatus. The sequence continues at coordinate 93,799 of NZ_FNBP01000006.1, forward strand.
GCGTTCAACTCGTCATTCCAGTTGCGCAGCTGCCGGTCTCGCTCTTGGACCTGCTCAAGCAACCAGTCGAGGTGATGCGCCACGGCGGCAATCTCGCCTTTGGCCGAAACCGGACCGATCCGCGCAGCCAACTCCCCGCGCCCGACGCGGTGCATGACTTTTGTCATCCGTTCCAACGGCGCGAAGATTCCCCGCGCCATCCAGAGGAAGACCGGCGCCGAGATCGCCAAGACCAACACGAAAGCCGCCATCATCCACCAGAAGGCTTCCCGCTTCTCTTGTGTAAAAGGTGCTTCGAGAAAGCCGACGTAAAGCATCCCGACCCGGTTGCCGAAACTGTCGGTGATGGGCTCGTAGCCGGAGATGTACCAGTCGTTCACCACAAAGGCGCGGTCCAGCCACGTGCGCCCTTCGATCAGAACCGCCTCACGCACCGCAGCCGAGACGCGGGTGCCAAGCGCGCGGATGTCTTCAAACAGACGGACATTCGTGGAGATGCGCAGGTCATCCAGAAACAGCGTCGCCGTCCCCTGCCGGTCCCCGCCCGTCACGGCGTTCGCATAGACAAGGTCGTTGATCGTATCAATGAAGTCGAGGTTGCGGTTTAACAACATCCCGCCGACCAAAACCCCCTCCGCGCCGTTCAATCGAACCGGGCTGGCGGCATGAACAACCATGCCGCGGTCTTCGATCTTCCGATCCGTAGGCACAGCGGCGGGCGTATCGACCAGCGGCACGCGGGCGCGAATTGCGAGAGGTTCGGAAATTGTTGTCAGCCGTTCATTGCTAAAGATGTCGATCTCGGCCCCACCCTGCCCCGCGAGCGCCCGCGCGATGACGGGCCATTCTTCTGCGGCGGCATCCACCGAGTCCATCGGCAAGTACTGAAGAAAATCCAAGCCAAGCCGATCACGCGTCTGTTGCAGATACTGCGCTTGCTCTGCTTTCGGGCGTCCCAGCCAGCGGCTGAACTCGACCGATGCAGCCACGGCGCCGAGGTCATTGCCCGTCTCGTCCAAAAGCCGCGACAGATACTGGCTCGCAATCTTCAGGTCGCTTTCAACATTGGCGATCAGGACTTCGTCGTAATCACCCGTCCAGCGCGACATGCCCAAGAGCAGTAGCAGCGGCATCAGCACAACCAGCGGCGTCAGGGCCAGGATCAAAAGGCGAAGGCGAACGGAGGTCATGCGGGCTCTCGGCAAACTACAGGCAATCTAGCGGTGGCAGGCAAGGACAGGAAGCGCTCTGATGCCGTAAAACCCATGAAATCCGCTGAAAACAGGCGATTGCCATCTGTGAAATTCGGTAACCCATTAAATTATAACAACTTTCTATGTTGTCAGCTGACAATTTCCCCGATTACGCAGTGCCATAAGCATAGGGCTGAGCGTAAAGCGCCCCTCACAGGCCATTTGTGTCAGCCGCCGCAGATACGCACCCGGGCTTCGGATCGTTGCAGCTTTCTCCAAGAGGCAGAGCACCGTAACCGCAGCGCTCTCGGCCCCCATATTGCGCTTGGCCTCGATCAACACCGGCTGGTCGATCCCAAGCATGGGCGCAATCTGGTCTCCGACACGCACAAGGTCTCGCCAATCGCGCAGCCTCTCAGGGAAAAAGCTACGAGCCTCTTTGCATGTCTCCAACACATCCGCCAGCGTTACGCCTGCTTCTTCCTGAGAAGGTTTGCAATTGTCAGCCGTCTTTACGTCCGGCGTCTTGGACCTGTGCGTTCTTTCAGAGTTTAAATAGGATTTATCTGAATCCTGTATGTGCCGCTCATTTTGGCTGTCGCTGGCGCTCACCTGAACCGTCGACAAGCTAAGGCATGGAGCAGATGGCTCGCACTCTAAAGCTCCACTTTCGACAGCTTCCAAAGCGGCACGGAGTTGCGCTTCCAACTGCGAAAGCGTCTCCGCCTCAGGCTTGCGCCGCAACAGACGCCCGGCTTCATCCGACAGCGCACGATTGCCTTCCTGACGGATCAGAGCGTGCCGCAGAACTAGGATCCGATCTCGCTGTGCAAGCAACCGTTCCTGCTGGGCCTCAGCTTCAGAGGCGGCTCGCTCAATCAACTCAGCTTGCAGAACGAGAGGGGAGAGATCAAAACCGAAGGCCGAGGCAATCTCGCCACCCCGGTTCCGCGCAAACCGCTTCCGGTTCGGACTGTCGCGCCGGACAAGCAAACCCAGACGGACAAGTTGCGCAAGGTGCCGTCGCAGCGTGCTTTCAGGCATTCCGTGAAGCCGATCTGACAGCCGTGCATTCGAGGCAAAAACCACCCCTGCAGGGCCGTCCGGAATATGGCGAGAAGGAAGGAAGCTCAGCAGCGCTTTCAGGACAGTGAGCGTACGATGCGACAGCTCGAAACTGTCAGCGGCGATTGTCAGCCGGTCGAGCAGGGCCCATTTATCCGGCCCCTCCACAGACGGTTGGACAGCCTCTTTCGGCCGCCCGAACGCAGTTCGGAACGTGGTTTCCATGTTAAAATCACGAAAGACAACAAAATACCGGCCCTATCCCATCGGGTAGAGTTGACAGTGGTGAATCTTTGGGGCTATCTCGAAGGTGCAAAGTTTGAGAAGGGCCTTCCGGGATTCATCCTGGGGGGCTTTTCTTTTGTGGTCCTGATGTGCCTCCTGTTGCTACTTCCTCAATGTCTCACGCGCGGGTCTTCTGCCAGCGGTCGTGAATCTCTTGCATAAGCTCTTCGGCATGCGCGTCGAGCCATGTGTCGAACCCCTCAGCCGCGCGCGACGGGACGGTGACCGTCACCCCGCGTTTGCCGCTGCGAATATCTGCCAGCGCTTTACCGTCACGGCTGCGCAGAGTGCGCGGCTTGGCAGCGGCAGTAGGGGAGGGGGCTTTCTTGCTCGGAGTGGCGCTTGCACGGGCAAAAACCATCTCAAACCGTTCGTCCGAGGTCAGCCCGCCCCACTCAGGACGGTTCATGTAGTTCGCCGCACGGCTTTTCGCGCCGGGTTCTTCAAACAGTTTGACCAAGGCCATCCAGCGGTCGCGCCCAATACCAGGTGCCGAGCCAACCTGCCGCAAGAAGGGCAGATCGAAGGCGTGACCGACCTTCAGCATACGGCTGACCATCGGCAGGTCGATCGACAGCGCATCCGCGATTGTCTGCCGGTCATGGCCGCCCGCATCGAGCTGAGCCGCAAAGCTGGCCTTCTCAATGAAGGACAGATCTTGCCGCGCGGTGTTTTCCTGACCCTGCGCCATGACAAGCGCGTGGTCGTCCAACTGCCGAACCATTGCTTTGACGGGCAGGCCGAGCGTACGTAGGGCCTGTAGACGACGTCGACCATAGACGATCTCAAACCGGCCCGGCTTCTTCGGGTGAGGGCGGACCAAGACGGGAACCTGCTGCCCATAGGCGCGCATGCTCTCTTCAAGCTGCTTTTGGGCCTGTATATCAGTGCCTAAACGGTCCTCGACCCCTGCCATATCGATAACTGCGGCGTCCAACTCCTGGACTGCGTTCTCTTGCATCCGGTTAAGCGACGACTGAAGCGCCCCAACCGCACCGCGCGGCATCAGATTTGGTTTGGCCTTTGCCTGAATAGGCTCTGTTACAGGCTGTTTCGCTCTGCTTTGCGGCTTTGGCTCAGTGCCAAGCCCAGTCGAAAGAATACCTTTACGTGCCATTAGCGCCCCCATGCTTTCTGGATCATGGATTCGATCTCGTCGTTCACAAGATTGAGTGAATCCACCGCGCGATCGTAAGTGGAGCGGTGAAACTGTGAGCGGTCGACCTCATAGATCGTCTGGTGGGTCAGCCCCGCGTCGGAAATGGCCGTCGACTTCAACATCGGTGCAACCATGACCTCTTCGTCGAATAGCTGTCTCAGAAAGGAGAGCACCTGCTGCTGCGGGCCATCGTTCGGCTCATAGCGGTTAATCAGGAACCGCAGGAAGTCGAATTCCATACTCGCCCCCGCATTAGACACTACATCTAAGAGATCGGCGCTCATCTGCAGAAACTGCGACATAGACGCGACGTCGAGCATATTAGGCACTACAGTGATCAACACGCTGGTCGATGCGCAGAGTGCGGACATGGTGAGATAGCCCAGCTGAGGGGGGCAGTCGAAGATCACCACGTCGTAATTCTCTTCCACATCCTGCAGCGAAGTGGCCAGCCGTGCGAAAAAGGGTGGCTGCGTATTGTTCAACAGCGCTTGGGGCGTCTCATGCTCGAACTCCTGCAGCATCAGCCCGCCGGGGGCGAGGTCGATGCCGGTGAAGAAAGTCTTCTGAATGACGTCGGCCATTGGCACTGGATCGTCATAGCGGATCGCATCGTAGATCGTGCCTGAATTTAGGAAGTCATACTCTGGCCGATAGCCAAACAGCGTGGTTAGAGACGCCTGAGGGTCAATATCGACACAAAGCACACGATAGCCCTTTAGGGCCAAACGCTGTGCTGCATGGATCGCGCTGGTCGTCTTGCCGCTGCCGCCTTTAAAGTTGAGAAAGGATAAAACCTGAAGTTTGTCCCCCTCACGACGGCCGCGTTGATAGGCCCCCCGGGTCTTGGCTGTCGCTTCCAGTGTACGTCTAATTTCCAGCAGGTCTTCCGCGCTATAATGGCGCCGCCCGCCCGGGCTGGTGTGGACCTCGACGATCTTGCTATCAAAATGCAGTTTCCGCAAGAAGCTGGTCGAAATCCCAAGCAACTCAGCGGCTTCACCGGCTGAAAACCGGCGCAATTCCTTGCGCGCGTCCGGCGCAAAGACCTTCATCATGTGACTTTCCAACGCCTCGGAAAGCGTTTCCGCATTCCGGCGGATCCGTGTATTGATGTGTACGGTATCAGTCACATCTGCCCTCGCTCTCAGTAACGCTATTATTCGGTAGCGCTTTTGTTTCCGTTACTTAATGCCATTCAAGCTCTGCGTGCAACAGATTCTTGCGTGGGTGGCGCGAGGAGGGCAGGAGATCTTCATTTGATAGTCGCCGGTATCAGACCTGAAAGTTCGGTAATATATTGAAATAACTATTTAATAATCGGTCTCGGCGGAATCTTTTCCCTTGCCCGACTTTGATTTGACTTACGCAGCGGCAGAGCTGCAAACGACCGGTGCCCAGAATCACTGGCCTAAATTTCACCGCCCTGAGGCCAAATTGACCGAAGGCAACTTTGTCGCCCCTGTGACATGGGCCATCCTGTCTCAAAGACTACTTTCCCGGCTTTCGGGTCTGGTCTCCAGCGAAAAGCCCTGACAGGGTGCCCGGCAATGGAGGCAGTTCAGCCGCAGGGGGAGGCCACCGCCGGATGGTCGATATTTGGAGCGGGATTACGCAGGCGTTTTGGCTTGTGTTAACGCTCGATGCAGAGTTGTTCGAAATCGCGGGGCGGTCGCTTTATGTGACGCTCACGGCTTTGGCGATCGCCTGTCTTATCTCGCTTCCCCTCGCCGCGTTGATCGCCGTCAAACGTTTTCGCGCACGACGCTTGGTGATTGCTGTGCTCAATGCATTGATGGGCCTGCCGCCGGTGGTTGTCGGGCTGATCGTCTATGTCATCCTGTCACGGTCCGGCCCGCTTGGCGTGTTGGGGGTGCTTTTCACGCCCGCGGCGATGATTATAGCGCAGGTCATTATCATTGTGCCCCTCATCACCTCCATCGCGCATCAGTCTATTCGGGATCTCTGGCAGGAGTATCATGATCTGCTGATCTCGTTGAATGTGACGCAGAGCCAGAAAATACGGACCCTATTGTGGGACAGTCGTCGTGCGCTGCTGACCGCTGCCCTCGCCGGGTTCGGGCGGGGGATCGGCGAGGTCGGGGCGATTATGATCGTCGGCGGCAATATCGATCATGCGACGCGGGTGCTTACGACGGCGATTGCATTAGAGACCGGTAAGGGGGAGTTTGCTTTGGCACTGGCCCTCGGTTTCGTCCTGATCGGGCTGGCGGTCGCGGTGAACCTTGCGATCCACTGGCTTGGCCAGACAGAACGGGAGGGCCGTTGGTGATGGAACTCTTCCCGATGAAAGCCTGTGCGATTGAAAGCCGGAGACGCGGGCAGCAACTGGTCGGACCGATTGACCTGACGCTCGAAGGGCAGGGGGCCACGGTGGTGATTGGCCCGAATGGGGCAGGCAAGACGACGTTTCTGCAACTCCTTCACGGCACCGCGCGGCTCTCGGCAGGGCGGATCGACTGGGCCTGTTCGACGGAGGAAGCGCGGCATCATCAGGCTTTTGTCTTTCAGCGCCCCGTGATGCTGAGACGTACGGTGCTGGAGAACCTGAGCTACCCTTTGCGTCTGCGGGGCGTGTCGAAAGCCAAAGCCGAAGAGCGTGCCCGAGACTGGGCTTCGCGGGTTGGCTTGGCACAGTTGGTGACGCGGGCGGCGACCGTTTTGTCTGGCGGAGAGCAACAGAAGCTCGCTCTGGCGCGCGCACTGATATGTGACCCTAAACTGCTGTTTCTGGATGAACCCTGCGCCGCCTTAGATGGGCGGGCCATGCGCGAGATTGAGACGATTTTGCAAGAAGCAAAGGCTGCGGGCACCAGACTGATTTTATCGACCCACGATCTCGGCCAGGCACGGCGTTTGGCAGATGACGTGCTGTTTCTGCTCGGGGGGCGTTTGCATGAGGCTGCGCCGGCGGAAGCTTTTTTCAACGGCCCGGAGACACCACAAGCGCGGGCATTTTTAAGAGGGGATATCGTAGAATGAAACATCTTTTCTCGGGCGCGATTGCGGCCTTCGTCATGGCGAATGCTGCGCAGGCTGCGGATGTGATGCGCATGGCGGTCACAACGTCTTTCAACAACTCCGGTCTGGCCGATGTGCTGCTGCCCGAAATCGCGAAGGATTTAAACCTTGATGTGCAACTGCTGGTCGTGGGCACCGGGCAGGCGATCAAGCTGGGCGAAGCGGGGGATGTCGATGCGATCCTCGTGCATTCCCGCAGTGCCGAGGAAGCATTTGTCGAAGGCGGCTACGGCAGCCATCGGACCGAGATCATGTATAACGATTTTGTCTTCATCGGGCCGAAGGATGACCCCGCGGGCATTCAAGACGCAGAAGCGGCGACGGCGGCTTTGGCGGCGATATCTAATGCGCAAGCGAGTTTCGTGAGCCGCGGGGACGACAGCGGCACGCATAAGAAAGAACTGTCGCTATGGGCCGAGGCGGGTCTTGATGTTGCGGGTTTCGGGGGCTGGTATAATGCCGTTGGCGCCGGCATGGGCGCTGCATTGAACACCGCATCGGGAATGCCAGCCTATATCATGTCGGACCGCGCGAGTTGGTTGAACTTTGGCAACAAGGGCGAGTTGGCGCTGCTCTATGCAGGTGACCCGGTATTGTTTAACCAATACGCCTATCTGCCGGTGAACTCCGAAATGCACGATCATGTAAAGAATGATCTGGCGTTGAAGCTGGAAGGGTGGCTGACATCTGACCGGGCGAAGGCGTTGATCAATAACTACAAGATCAATGGGGAAACGCTCTTTGTGTTCAACGCGAAAGAGGCGGAATAACCGCAGTTAGAGACTTATCCTGCCCACTTGCGGGGGCGGGATAGCTTACTCTGGCAGGTCGCCGTGGATGGCGAATTGCTCCAGCCCGGCATCTTGCGGTTGGATCATACGGAAGCTTTCGCGGACGCCAGCGTCAGTCAACTCGCGGGCGACGGTGAGCAAGCAGTTCGGCGCATGATCGGCGCAAAGGTCAATCATCTGCGCCAGTTCTTCCTGAGCGACCGGGCGAGCGGCATCCACGGATGGCGCGCCGTAGTAGGTGACGAAATGCTGCGCCAAAAGGGCTGCTAGGGTTTCGACCTCGGCCTCCTCGATCTGTGTCACTGCGACAAAGGTCACCCGGCCAAAGGTTTCCAACCCCAGCCAGCCGTTCGCGAAAGCCTGCCGCGCCTTGCCGGTGAGGTCGCCTTCGGTCCAGTCCGAGAACTCGAACCCGCCCGAAATGCACCATTCGCCGGTGCGCGCGGGGGAGGCAAAGACGTTGCGGTCGCTTTCGTCAAAGTGGATCGCGCGGGCGAGTTTGAGGGTCATAGGGCGGGCTCCAATATCGTGGTGAGCGGGATCAGCCGGGTGGTGTCGTCCGTCCGCAGTAACATGCCGAAGTCTTCGTCGACACCGATGAATGTGCCGCTTTGGCCCTGCACCGTCACGTCGGCGTCGATCCCATAGACCAAGCCGCGCCATTCACTGTGCAGGCTGGCAGGGCCAAGGTCTTCCCAACGGTTGATCCAATGCAGCGTGTGGCGGGCCCATGCTTCGACAAGGGCAGGGGGCTGCACCTCGGCGCAGCCTTCGGCATAGAGCGCGGTTTGATCGGGGTTGAGGCCGGTTTGCGCCATATTAGGGTCTTCGGCAGGGTAAAGCGGCAGGGTGAAACCGACGACCAGCCAATCGGGGACGGCGGCGGGATCGGCGGCGGGCGCAATCATCCGCAGCGCCCCGCAGGAGGCCCCGTTGATCCGGATGCCGCCGTCCCATTTCAGTTGCACCGCGACCTCGGGCGGGGACAGCGCGCCGAGGGCGTTTTGGAAGCCGACGCCGCACAGCGGCAACATCGCCGCGGCTTTAGCCAGCGGCACCTCGGGGGCGAAGACCAACGCCGCCTGCATCTCGGCCCCGTCCAACCGGTAGACGATCAGCCCCGCATCACAGCCCTCAGCCGCGCGGGCGCAGGCGGCGGTGAGGGCATCGCCCGTCACCGCTTCGCCCGACATCAGTGGCGGGAAGGACAGGTCGCTCATGCCGCGCCGGCGTCGATCAGTTGCTTGGCTATCGCGTGGAAGGCCGCGGCCTGTTTGCTGTCGGGCTGGCTCACGGTGATCGGCGCGCCGCCGTCCGAGGCGAGCCGGATTTGCAGATCAAGTGGCACTTCGGCGAGCAGCGGTACGCCCCATTTCTCGGCCTCCGAGGCGACACCGCCATGGCCAAAGACATGTTCTTCGTGGCCGCAGTTGGTGCAGATATGCGTCGACATGTTCTCGATCATGCCAAGGATCGGCACCTTGAGCTGGTTGAACATGTCGATCCCCTTGCGGGCGTCGATCAGAGCCACATCCTGCGGTGTAGAGACGATCACCGCCCCATCCACATGCGCCTTTTGCGCCAGCGTCATCTGCACGTCACCGGTGCCCGGCGGCAGGTCAACGATCAGCACGTCCAGCGCGCCCCATTGCACCTGCGTCATCATCTGTTGCAAGGCACCCATCAGCATCGGCCCACGCCAGACCACGGCTTGGTCTTCGTTGGTCATGAGGCCGATCGACATCATGGTGACGCCGTGGTTGCGCATCGGCAGGATGGTTTTGCCGTCGGGCGAGGCCGGGCGGCCCGAGACGCCGAGCATCCGCGGTTGGCTGGGGCCGTAGACATCGGCGTCCAGCAAGCCAACCCTGCGGCCTTGGGCGGCCAGTGCGCAGGCGAGGTTGGCGGACACGGTTGATTTGCCGACGCCGCCTTTGCCCGAGGCGACGGCGATGATGCGGTCCACGCCGGGGATTTTTTGCGGGCCGGTGGGCTCGGCCTTGCGCTGCGGCTTGAGGTCCGGCGGCGGGGCTTTTTCGCTGTGGCCGGTGAGGACGATGGAGACTTTCGATACCCCGTCGACCTGCGCCAGCGCCGCTTCGGCCAGCGCCTTGGCTTCCTCATAGGCTTTGGCTTGGGCGGGGGGGATTTCCATCACGAAACGCACCGCGCCCGCGTCGTCCACATTCAGCGCGCGCATCACGCCGCTGGCCACAATATCGGTGCCCGTGGCCGGATCGGTCACGGTTTTTAGCGCGGTCAAGACCGCTTCTCTGCTGGCAGTCACGTTGCTTATGCCTCGCCCTTGTCCGCGCCGGCGATGGTGCCGTCGATTTCGTGCTCAAGACCCAGTTCGGGGATCGTGATGACAGCTTTGACGGCAAACGTCTTGCCGCTTGTGTCTTGGTCACGCATGGCTTTCTCGATGGCCTGTTGCGAGGTCACGCCGACCTGCTTGAGAAACTTGCGCATCGACATGTTGAAGTCTTCGCTCATGGGGGGCTCCTTTCGTCTGGTTGCGGCGGCCTAGTGGTCGCGCCGCTTGGAGAGGTAATCGTCGGTGGTGCGGGGGCGGGGGCGTTCGGCGCCCGCCATGGGATTTCCGGTGTTATGATACTGCGCATTGATGCGGCAGTCATCGCACATCTGGATCATGCGAAGTTTGGCGTCATCGGCGAACATCGCATGGTTGCGCAGCTTGTCGGTGATTTTCTCCACCGTGGATTTGACGCCAAAGAGGTTGCCGCATTCGACACAGGCAAAGGGTTCTTCTTCGTTCAGCACCCGCTGGCTCAGCGCCGCATCGGTGAGGTCAAGCTGCGGGGCGAGGGTGATCGCGTCTTCGGGGCAGACATGTTCGCAAAGGCCACATTGCAAACAGGCGTCTTCCTGAAAGCGCAGCTGCGGCATGTCCGGGTTGTCGCCGAGCGCGCCCGAGGGGCAGAGCGAGACGCAAGAGAGGCAAAGCGTGCAGGCATCGGTATCGACCAGCACCGCGCCGTAGGGGGCACCGGCGGGCAGGGGCAGCACGTCGGCTTCGGGTTGCAGAGCGCGGGCGGCTTGGCGGGCGATCTGGCGGCGGCTGCCCATGGGGCGCACAGGTTGCGCCACCGGGGCGGGGGCCGTGCCTTCATAGAGGATGTCGGTCAGCGCGTCGGGGTCGGGCGTGTCGATCAGCGCCATGCGCGCCTCGCCCGCGATGGCGCGGGCCAGCGCGGTCTGGGTCTCAATCGCGTCGCGGTCGGCCTTTGGGCCGAGCAGCAGCGAGACATGGGCGAACCCGGCGGCGAGGGCGGCCAGCGCTTCGGCATGGCCAAATGCGGCGATTGCGTCGAGTTCCATCGGCACCACATCGGCGGGCAGACCACGGCCATGGCGGGCGGCGAGGCGGATCATCTCGGCCCCATGGTCGTCATGCACCAGCAAGCGGGGCGCGCCGCCACCCGCTTCAAGGTAGCTGCGCGCAAGGGTCTGGAGCCGGCGCATGGTGAAATCGACGGGCGGTGCGTCATAGCTAATGGCACCGGAGGGGCAGGCCGAAGAGCAAGCGCCGCAGCCTGCGCAGATCATCGGATCGACGGTGACATGATCACCGTCGGGCATGATCGCGCCGGTGGGGCAGAGGTCGAGACAGGCGGTGCAGCCGGTTTGCCCGGCGCGGGAATGGGCGCAGAGAAGCGGTTCGGTGCGGACATAGAGCGGCTGCTCGAAGGTGCCGACCAGATGCGAGGCGGCCAGCACGGCGGCGGCCACGGCGGGCGGGTGGTTTGGGTCGGCGCGCAGGTAGCCTTCGCGTTTTTCGTGCGCAGGGAAGAGCGGCGTGTCGCCCCGCATGTCGAGGATCACGTCGCATTGACTTTTCGCGCCATCCCGCGGGTCGGTCCACGTCAGCGGGCCACGGCCCCGTGGGTCGATCTGGCGCAGGGCGTCGATGACCACTTCGAACTGGCCAAGCGCCCCTTTGGCGCGGCGCAGCTTGCCGGAGATCAAGTCAAAGTCGCGGACTTCGGGCAGGTTGTCGTCAGCCTCGGTCACGTTGTCATCCATCAAAAGCGTGACGCTGAGATGGGCCTTTAGCTGTTCGGCCGCTTCCAGCGCCGCAGGACCGCGTCCGAGGATCAGACAGAGCCCTTCGGAGCCGACATCGATGGTTTTCTCCGCAGGCGCATCCAAAAGCGCCTCTGCGGCCAGTGCGGACATTTTGGGCAGTTTATCGCCCTCATCATCGGACCACCCGGCCCGGTCGCGCAGGTCGAGCAGGGGGGCAGGGGGCAGGCCCATGTCCTCGGCCAGTTCGGTAAAGACGCGCTCTTCTTGGGTGCAGCATAAAATTGCATCGCCCTCGGTCAGCGCCTTGGCCGCGCGGTTAATCTGAGTGGTGCAGAGCGCCGAACAGGGGGATTTGACCGTCAGACCCGTGGTCTCGGCCAGCGCATCTGAATCGATACGCTGCGATCCCGCGCAATCGCATGTTATCAACGTCTTGGCCATGAATTTTCCCTTGTTTCACACGACAATCCGACGCCCTTCTGGGCCTGATTGAGGCCTCAAGCTAGACGGGATCAAGACCGGTTCACAACCGCAATTCTGCGTCGGACCGCTGGGATCGGACCTGTGATATCGTCAGGGGGAGCATCGCGAAGGACAGTGTGATTCGAATATCAGCGAATCCCGCAAATCCTATGAATTTGGTCAAGTTAGACAAAAGGTCCAGATCGCTATTGAAGCCCGAAAGCCGCGGGTCATCTTGTCTTTAAAGCTGGGTTTTTCACCGTTTTAAATAGTTTGTACTTTTCACAAGGCGGTTAGGCGGTGAAAGATTAGGCAACGGAGGAGCCACTTGATTCACAACCCAAAAAAGTACCGGACGATGCCCGTGGGTGTTGTGCTGCGCCGTGCGCCGGGGGTGACCCGTTGGGCCAAGTGGAGCTGGAAGGCGACTTCTGTGCTGCCGGGCGCGGGCGCTGCCGATTGGCGTGAACTGCGCCGGGATGGTGATATTGTCGAGTATCACGCAGCGACCCTCCCGATCGAATTGCATGGGGCCGAGACCGAAGCCTATGTGCATGGGCTCGGCGCGGACGTGCCCTGCGTCTATGTCGTGATGCGCCCGATTGCGGGCAAGACAGACCGGCCGTTTGAGATCGCCCTCGTCACAGCCTCGCCTTATGAAGCGCAGGACTATTGCGACAGTGCTGAAGAGGTGGTGGAGAAGGTTGCGATGACACCGGGACTGCTGGCTTGGGTGCACGAGTTTGTTGAAGAGTTCCACCACGAGGAAGAGTTCGTAAAGCGGCGGCGCGACCGGCTGCGCGTGGATCGCAAGCAAGATGGCGTTGGTGACCCGCGTATTGAAAAGCCCGCGGATGTCTATGCCTCCCCGACGCTCAAACGAAAGCGGCTGGCATGAGCGGTTTCTGGCAAAAGCGCCGCGCTGCTGTGGTGGCGGAGGCCAAGGCCGAAGCGCAGGTCGCCGAGGCACGTGCGCTTGAAGCGCAGGAAGCGGCTCTGGCCGAGCGCAGTGACGATGAGTTGCTGGCTGAGTTCGACCTGCCCGTGCCGGAGGATTTGGTCAGCGGCGAACAGCTGCGTGCCTTCCTTAAAGCGCAGCTTCCTCAACGGCTCAAGACCCGCGCCTTGCGCAGCTTTTGGAAAACCAACCCTGTGCTCGCCTGTCTTGACGGGTTGAATGATTACGACGACGATTACACTGCAGCGGCGACAGCCGGGAAGCCGGTGAACACCATCTATCAAGTGGGCCGCGGTATGGTGGCTAAGGTAGAAGAGGTGTTGGAAGCTGGTGCGTCTCACCCGGTGGAAGAGACGTCTACGACTGACGTGGTGTTGACAGAAACGCCGCAGGTCGAAGAGATTGAAACGGTGAGCTATCAACCGCAGGCTGAAGAGGGCACCGACGTCGAAGAGGCCCTTCAGCCCGCGCCGACGCACCGTCGCATGCGGTTTCACTTTGCCGTTGATGCGGCATCAGACATGGAAGGGACGAGCGCTTGACCCAATTGGCCGCGACAACCTTGCCCGAAGAAGACCGCCTGCGTGCGGATCTCTATAATTTCATGGGTCTGATCCTTGCCGGGCCGCCGGACCAGATGTTGCTGGACCAATGCGCAGCGCTTTCCGGTGATGACAGTGAGTTGGGTCAGGGTTTTGCCGCGCTGTCGAAGTTGGCGAGTAAGACCAAACCGTCGGGCGCCGAGAGCGAGTTCAACCGGCTCTTCATTGGCTTGGGCCGGGGCGAGCTGCTGCCCTATGCCAGCTACTACCTCACCGGGTTTTTGAACGAGAAGCCGTTGGCCGCGCTGCGACAGGATATGGTCGCGCGGGGGCTGGAGCGGGCGGCGAATGTTTTTGAGCCGGAGGACAACATCGCCTCACTGATGGAGATGATGGGCGCGATGATCGCGGGCCGGTTCTCGACCCCCGCAACGCTGGCGCAGCAGAAGACCTTCTTTAACCGTCACATCGCCCCGTGGGCCGCGCATTTCTTTACCGATTTGGAAGGCGCCAAGAACTCGGTTTTCTATGCACCGGTGGGCAAGATTGGACGCGCCTTTATGCAGATCGAGGCCGAGGCCTTTCGGCTGAGCAAAGACGATTGAGACATCAAGACGAGCGGGCCGTAGCGCCCATGAACAAGAGACGTAACAGGAGAGACGACATGACACGCAAGCCAGAGGGTTCCGCACAACAGCCCGTCCGCAAGGACCGGCGCGATTTCCTGAAATTCGCAGGCACCGCCGCGCCCTTGGCCGCCGTCGCCGTGGCCACCACGGGCACAGAGGCCGAAGCCGCCAAAGCGCCCGATCTGTCGTCGGACCGTATTCAAGACACAGAACACACGCGGGCCTATTACGCCGCGGCGCGGTTCTGATCAGATACCAAGGGGCGCTGCCTCTTTAACTTTGGCAGGGCGCCATGTGCCCGCCGTTCAATAGCATCTCAGGCGGGGCCAACCCCGCACATAGGGAGTGAAGATATGTTGAGGAAAAAGACCAATGGGGTCGCGCGTAGCGCAGGGCGGGCAGGCATCATGTCCGATGTGGCGCGCAGTGGCATCAACCGCCGTGCGTTCCTGCGCGGTTCGGGCCTTGCCATCGGCGGGCTGAGCGCGATTGCCGCGACCGCGGGCAGCGTACAGCAGGCTTCCGCCGCGACCGCTGCGGTAAGCGGGAAGATGGAAGTTAAGAAATCCGTCTGCACCCATTGCTCGGTTGGCTGTACAGTCATCGCCGAAGTATCGGACGGTGTTTGGCTGGGTCAGGAACCCGGTTGGGACAGCCCCTTCAACCTCGGGGCGCATTGCGCCAAGGGCGCCTCGGTCCGCGAGCACGCCCATGGTGAGCGCCGCCTGAAGTACCCGATGAAGAAAGTCGGCGGTGAGTGGCAGCGGATTTCTTGGGAGCAGGCGATCAACGAGATCGGCGATCAGATGCTGTCGATCCGCGACACCTCTGGCCCGGATTCGGTCTATTGGCTTGGCTCGGCGAAACACTCCAACGAACAGGCCTATCTGTTCCGCAAGTTCGCGGCCTATTGGGGCACCAATAACGTCGACCACCAGGCGCGGATCTGTCACTCCACCACCGTTGCGGGCGTGGCGAACACATGGGGCTACGGCGCCATGACCAACAGCTACAACGACATCCACAAATCCAAGGCGATCTTCATCATCGGCGGCAACCCTGCCGAAGCGCACCCTGTTTCGTTGCAGCACGTGCTGAAGGCGAAAGAGGAAAACAACGCGCCGCTGATCGTCTGTGATCCGCGTTTCACCCGTACCGCGGCCCATGCCGACGAATATGTGCGCTTCCGTCCCGGCTCGGACGTGGCGCTGGTTTGGGGGCTTCTTTACCACATCTTCGAGAACGGTTGGGAAGACGAAGAATTTATCCGCACACGCGTTTGGGGCATGGACGAAATCCGCAAGGAAGTCGCTAACTGGACCCCTGACGAAGTTGAGCGCGTCACCGGCGTGCCGGGCGAGCAGCTTCAGCGCGTTGCGCGCACACTGGCCAACCACCGCCCCGGCACCGTGATCTGGTGCATGGGTGGCACGCAGCACACCAACGGCAACAACAACACCCGCGCTTACTGCATCTTGCAGTTGGCCCTTGGCAACATGGGCACCGCGGGCGGCGGCACCAACATCTTCCGCGGCCACGACAACGTACAGGGCGCGACCGATCTTGGCGTTTTGGCCGACACGCTGCCGGGCTACTATGGTCTGTCCGACGGGTCTTGGGCGCATTGGGCGCGGGTCTGGGGGGAGGATCTGGAGTGGATCCAGAGCCGTTTCGCCTCTTGGACCGATGGTGCGGGCGAAGAGCAGAAGATGATCAACCTCACCGGTATTCCGGTGTCGCGTTGGATCGACGGTGTGCTTGAGGATCGTGAGAACCTCGAGCAGCCTGACAACACCAAAGCGATGGTGCTCTGGGGCCATGCGCCGAACTCGCAGACCCGTCAGCTTGAGATGAAAACGGCGATGGAGAAGCTCGACCTGCTGGTTGTGGTCGACCCCTATCCGACTGTCTCGGCTGTTTTGCATGACCGCACGGACAACACCTATCTGCTGCCGGCCTGTACTCAGTTCGAAACCTCCGGCTCGGTCACCGCCTCGAACCGCTCGCTGCAGTGGCGCGAGAAGGTTGTCGAGCCGCTGTTCGAGAGCCTGCCGGACCACACGATCCTTTATAAGTTCGCCAAGAAGTTCGGCTTTGAAGATCGCATGTTCCGCAACATCGAAGTGAACGGGGAAGAGCCGCTGGTCGAAGATTTGACCCGCGAGTTCAACAAGGGCATGTGGACCATCGGCTATACCGGGCAGAGCCCCGAGCGGATGAAGATGCACATGCAGAACCAGCATACTTTCGACAAAACCACCCTGCGCGCCAATGGTGGCCCGGCGGATGGCGATTATTACGGCATGCCATGGCCCTGCTGGGGCACTGCCGAGATGAAGCATCCGGGCACGGCGAACCTTTACGATATGTCGCTGCCCGTGGCAGAAGGCGGCCTGACGTTCCGCGCCCGTTTTGGGGTGGAGCGCGATGGCGACAACCTTCTGGCCGAAGGGGTCTATTCCAAAGGCTCCGAGATCAAGGATGGCTATCCTGAGTTCACCATGCAGATGCTGATGGATCTGGGCTGGGACGGTGATCTGACAGCCGAAGAGCGCGGCATCATCGAAGCGGTCGCGGGCTATGAAGCGCCCGAGAATGCGGACGATGGTCAGGAAGAAGTTGGCGAAACCTCGCAGCAAGGCGAGTTGGAATCCGACTACGTCGAGCAGGTCGGTGGGATCAACTGGAAGACCGACCTCTCGGGGGGCATCCAGCGGGTCGCGATCAAACACGGCTGCGCGCCCTTCGGCAACGCCAAGGCCCGCGCCGTGGTCTGGACCTTCCCCGACCCGGTGCCAAAACACCGCGAGCCGCTCTATTCCAACCGGCGCGATCTGGTGGCGGATTACCCGACCTACGAGGACAAGACCTTCTGGCGGGTGCCGACGCTTTACGCCTCGATCCAGGAGAACGACTTCTCGGAGGAATTCCCGATCATCCTCACCTCTGGCCGTCTGGTCGAATATGAGGGCGGCGGGGACGAGACCCGGTCGAACCCTTGGTTGGCTGAGCTTCAGCAGAACATGTTCATCGAGATCAACACCCGTGACGCCAACAACCTTGGTGTGCGCGACGGGTCCGACGTCTGGGTCGAAGGCCCGGAGGGCGGCAAGATCAAGGTCATGGCCATGGTCACCGAACGGGTGGGCGAGGGTGTGGCCTTCATGCCTTTCCACTTCGGCGGTCATCTCGGCGGCGTCAGCCTGCGGGACAAATACCCCGACGGGGCCGACCCGATCGTACTGGGCGAAAGCACCAACACGGTTCAGACCTACGGCTACGATTCAGTCACGCAAATGCAGGAGACAAAATGTACTCTCTGCAAGATTATGCCAGCGTAAGGAGACAAGAGAATGGCAAGAGCAAAGTTTCTCTGCGATGCCGAGCGCTGCATTGAATGCAACGCATGTGTAACGGCTTGTAAGAACGAACACGAAGTACCTTGGGGCATCAACCGCCGCCGCGTGGTGACCATTCAGGACGGCCAGCCGGGCGAACGCTCGATCTCGGTCGCCTGCATGCACTGCTCGGATGCGCCCTGTATGGCGGTCTGCCCGGTGGATTGTTTCTACCAAACAGACGACGGCATCGTGCTGCACTCCAAAGACCTCTGCATCGGTTGCGGCTACTGCTTCTACGCCTGCCCCTTCGGCGCGCCGCAGTACCCGCAGGCCGGCAACTTCGGCAGCCGCGGCAAGATGGACAAATGCACCTTCTGTGCCGGTGGTCCCGAAGAGAACCACAGCCAGGCGGAGTTCCAAAAGTACGGCCGCAACCGGATCGCGGAAGGCAAATTGCCGATCTGCGCCGAGATGTGTTCGACCAAGGCGCTGCTGGCCGGGGATGGCGACATGGTGTCCGACATCTACCGCGAGCGCGTCGTCGCGCGCGGCTTCGGCTCCGGCGCTTGGGGCTGGGGCACGGCATATGAGCGAAAGGGCCAGTAACGGCTCTCGGGGCGGCCCTATATGGGCCGCCCGTTTCACGACATTTGTTTAGCCGGGGGATTACCCATGCTGCGCCACCTGATGGCTCTTTTCATTCTCGCGCTGGTTGCCCTGCCGATGGGCGCCACGGCGCAGGACGTGCGCCTGCCTGAGAATTCAACGCCTGCCGCCGTTGACCGTGCCAGCACTGGCGGGGCACAGAACCTTGCAGATATCGAGCGCCGCCAGAACGGGGCCGAGATCGACGACGGCTTTCGGCGCAACAACCTGGGCGGTGATGCAGCCACGGTGCCGGCGCTTGGCCCGCTCGGCGGGCGCTCGGACCCGGACCTCTGGCGCGGCATTCGTTATAATGAGCTGCCGGTAAAGGTCAGCACGATGAACAAAACGGGCCGCGTGCTCGTTCAAGACAACGGCATTTGGTGGCAGGAATTCCGCAAAGGGCCGCTGGCGACCTATGGCATCTGGCTGCTGTTGGGGACCATCGCGCTGCTGGCGTTGTTCTTCTTGCTGCGCGGACGCATTCGTATTGAAGGCGGCAAGATCGGGCGCACTGTTACGCGGTTCAAGGCGATTGAGCGCTTTGCCCATTGGATGTTGGCGGGGTCTTTTATTCTGCTGGCGCTGACTGGGCTTGCCACGCTCTTTGGCCGCAAGGTGGTAATCCCGCTCTTGGGTCATGAGTTCAACTCTGTGCTGCTCACGGGATCGAAGTTCATCCACAACAACGTTTCCTGGGCCTTTATGATCGCGCTGGTCATGGTTTTCGTCATGTGGATTTGGCACAATATTCCGAACAGAACCGACTGGGTCTGGATCAAGCAGGGCGGCGGTTTCATCGGCGACAAGCACCCGCCCGCCAAGAAGTTCAACTTCGGACAGAAGATCGTTTTCTGGGCGGTGATCCTGCTCGGCTTTTCCGTGTCGCTGTCGGGCCTGTCATTGCTGTTCCCCTTCGAAATCCAGCTCTTTGGCCATACCTTTGGCATCATCAACGACATTGGCATGGCAGAGGCAGCTGGCTTTGGCCCGCTGCAATCCGATCTGACGCCCCATGCCGAAATGCAATATGCTCAACTGTGGCATGCGATCATTGGCTTCGTGATGATGGCGGTGATCCTTGGGCATATCTATATCGGCACGCTCGGCATGGAAGGCGCCTTTGACGCGATGGGCAATGGCGAGGTTGATGAGCGTTGGGCCGAGCAGCACCACTCTCTCTGGCTCGAAGAGGTCAAACAAGACAAACGCCGGACGCCTGCGGAATGACGGGCGCCGGTGTGTTGAACAAAGGATACGCGCAATGAAGTCCATGCTCGCAGGGTTTGTCGCCGTCGCTGTGATCGGCGTTGTGGCCTATTACGGGCTGCATGAGATAGGCTTTTCCTCGCAAGAGGTCTATTCGGGTAAAAACGTCCGGGTGGACTGAGACCGAAAAGGCAAAGCATGGCGCGCGACGAATATGGCGGCACGCTCGAGGGCGCGTCGGTCCTTGTGATCGACGACGAACCGGGCATGCGGCATTTCCTGACAAAGATATTGGAGCCGCGCGTCAAACGCGTGGCGCAGGCAGCCTCTCCGGCGGAGGCCACCACGCTTTTGGACGAGGCGCATTTCGATGTCGTCGTGCTCGACAATATCATGCCGGGTAAGACGGGGTTGGAGTGGATCGCGGAACAGCGCCGCAAAGGGTTCTACGCGGATACCGTTCTGATTACTGCCTATGCCGATTTGGAAACCGCCATCGCCGCATTGCGCGCCGGGGTGAGTGATTTTGTTCTGAAGCCGTTTCGCGCGAACCAAATTCTCGGAGCCGTCTCCCGCACCCTCGACCGCAAGAATCTGCGCCGCGACAATACACTCCTGCGTAGGGAATTACACGCGGGCACGGCGGTGCAGATGTTGGGAAAGTCCGAAGCATTGGCCAAGGTCCGTGGCATGTTGAACCGGCTCGCGCCCGTGCCGACGCCGGTGCTCTTTACCGGGCCGAGCGGGACGGGCAAGGAACTCGCCGCACGTCAGTTGCATCAGATGTCAGACAGGGCGGACAAACCATTCGTCGCGGTAAACTGCGCGGCGATCACATCGGACCGCGTCGTGCCCGAACTCTTTGGCGCGGTGGAGGGAAACGAGACGCTCCAGCCGGGGCTATTCCTGCTCGCGGATGGGGGGACACTGTTTCTCGACGAAGTCGCGCAGATGCCGGAGGCGCTTCAGGCCGCGCTATTGCGTGTATTGGAAGACCAGCGCATCCGGCCCGAGGGGGCAGAGCGGGAGATCCCGTTAAACCTGCGCCTGCTCTTTGCCACTAACGCTGACTTGCCCAAAGCGGTGGAAGAAGGCCGGTTCCGCGCCGATCTGTATCACCGGATGAATGTGGTCGAGGTGGCGATGCCGCCGTTGAAGGACCGCTCGGAAGATATTGTTGAACTCGCCGCGATGTTTATGAAGCAGTTTTCCACCGCGCTTGGCATGCCGTCACTGCGGTTGGATGCGGAAACCTTGCTGAAGCTGCGGCGCTACGATTGGCCGGGAAATGTTCGCGAGCTCCGGAACCTGATCGAACGGTCGGTGATCTTGGGCAGTCTGCCCGAAGCCTTTGCAGGCCATGGCGCGGTAGATGGACCGCGGGCGATCGAAGACCTC
The DNA here is from genome assembly GCF_900102535.1 of Sulfitobacter delicatus. GTDB lineage: Bacteria > Pseudomonadota > Alphaproteobacteria > Rhodobacterales > Rhodobacteraceae > Sulfitobacter > Sulfitobacter delicatus. Next base: position 114,568 of record NZ_FNBP01000006.1, read on the forward strand.
GAATTGGTCACGCAACGCCACATGCTGCACATCCTCGATCTGTGCAGCGGCAACCGGGCTGAGGCCGCGCGGCGTTTGGGCGTTTCGCGCAAGACGGTGGACCGCAAGCTGGCTGCCTGGGCGGCTGAAGGGCTGGATATCGAAGGTGTTTGAACGTCCTTCCTGCCATGCAAAAAGCGCATATCCGTTCCGCGTGGCCGGTTTGGAGGCCGGCTGGCGAGAATAGTATTCTGCTTCTGGGCTGATGGCAGGACGGTTTTCTACCTAGATGCGTGGCCAATACCTGGGTGTTCCATCTGAACCTTCCGCGCCCGACAAACGTTCCTCATTTACAGCTGGTGTTGAAGCGGCCCCGTCCCGGTGACATTTGAAGCTCAAGCGTAAAGGAGTGAATTCAATGCTAAAACAGATCGTCACCGTCGCCGCCCTCGCCGCAGTTTCCGGCACTGCGGCTTTCGCCCAAGACAGCGACACGCTGCGTGTCGGCATGTCGGGCGGCTATTTCCCGTTCACCTTTGTCAAACAGGACGAGTTGCAGGGCTTTGAAGTCGACGTGATGAATGCCGTCGGCGAAGAGACCGGTCTTGAAGTCGAATTCGAAACCATGGCCTTTTCCGGCCTCATCGGCGCACTCGACGCTGGCCGGATCGACACGATCGCCAACCAGATCACCATCACGCCTGAGCGCGAGGCAAAGTTTGTCTTCACCGCGCCCTACGTCTTTGACGGCGCGCAGGTGGTGACGAAACAGGGCAACGAAGAAGTCGGCAGCGTCGAAGACCTGCGCGGCAAGACCGTGGCGGTGAACCTTGGCTCGAACTTTGAGCAGCTTTTGAACGAGCTCGACTATGCCGATGAGATTGAGATCAAGACTTACGAGTCGAACATCGCCCAGGATACCGCGCTTGGCCGGGTCGATGCCTTTGTGATGGACCGCGTTTCTTCGGCGCAACTAATCAAGGAAAGCCCGCTGCCGCTGCAACTCGCGGGCAAGCCCTTCTCGGAAATCCGCAACGCACTGCCGTTCCAAGACACCGACGAAGGCCGCGCGCTGCGTGACACGGTTGATGCCGCGCTGACCACTCTGCGCGAAGACGGGACCTTGGCCGAGATTTCGGACAAATGGTTCGGCACTGACATCACGGCTGCGGAGTAAGCTTTCATGCGGGCACTGGACCTCGACTATATGCTGGGGCTGGTGCCCGTGATTTTGGGCTATGTGCCACTGACGCTTTTCATGGCGGTGGCAGGGATGGGCTTTGCGCTGATCCTCGCTTCGCTCTTGGCGGTAGAGCGGGTTGCCAAGATCCCGGTCCTTGACTGGTTTGTCGTGCTTTTCATCAGCTTTTTCCGCGGCACGCCGCTGCTGGTGCAACTGTTCTTGTTCTACTTCGGTCTGCCGCAGGTGCTGTCTTTCCTCACCCAGATCGACGGAGTCACGGCGGCGATCATGGGGCTAACACTGCATTTCTCAGCCTATATGGCCGAGAGCATCCGCGCCGCGATCATGGGGGTGGACCGCAGCCAGTGGGAGGCCGCGCAGTCGATTGGCATGACCCAAGGCCAGATGATGTGGCGAATCATTCTGCCGCAAGCCGCCCGTATCGCAGCGCCGACTCTGGTGAACTATTTTATCGACATGATCAAAGGCACCTCGCTAGCCTTTACCCTCGGCGTGACCGAGATGATGGGCGCGGCGCAGAAAGAGGCGGCGGGGAGCTTTCTTTATTTCGAGGCCTTCTTGGTCGTGGCCGTCATGTATTGGGTGATTGTCGAAGTATTGAGCCAGGGCCAGAAGCGGCTTGAGACCCATTTGAACAAGGCGTTTGTGCGATGATTGATATCTCTGGCTTGACCAAACATTTCGGCGGCGGCCCGGTGTTGAACAATATCGACCTGCAGATCGCGGATGGCGAGCGGGTCGTGGTGATCGGGCCGTCGGGGACGGGCAAGTCGACGTTGCTGCGCTGTCTGAACTTTCTGGATGTGCCGCAGGCAGGGCGGATCACGATTGGAGATGTGACCGTGGACGCTGCGAAGGCGGGCAAGGCGGATGTCTTGGCGCTGCGGCGGCGCACGGCGATGGTGTTTCAGAACTATGCGCTCTTTGCCAATAAAACGGCGAAGCAGAATATCATGGAAGCGCTGGTGACGGTGCAGAAGCGCTCGAAGGCCGAGGCAGGGGAGCGGGCTTTGGCGGTCCTGGCGGAGACCGGGTTGGCGGACAAGGCTGATAGTTATCCGGCGGCGCTTTCGGGGGGGCAGCAGCAGCGGGTTGGGATTGGTCGGGCCATGGCGCTCGAGGCGGAACTGATGCTGTTTGATGAGCCAACCTCGGCGCTGGACCCGGAATGGGTGGGCGAAGTGCTCGACCTGATGCGGGCGGTGGCGGAGCGGAAGCAGACGATGTTGATCGTGACCCATGAGATGCAGTTCGCGCGCGAGATTGCGGATCGGGTGATCTTTATGGATGGTGGGAAAATCGTGGAAAACGGGGCACCGTCGGAGATTTTTGGTTCGCCGAAGGATGCGCGGTTGCAGAAGTTTCTTAAACGGGTCGAGGGATAGACAGGCCCGGAATCAAGCCGTAGGCGCCGGGCCATCGCCTGCCCGTCCCCCGGGTAGGCGATGGCCCTCTCACACGATGGAAACGCAAAAAGGCCCGCCAAATGGCGGGCCTTTCCGTTCAAACCCTAAGGCTTAAATCACTCCGCGCAGGCGCGGATTTTCTCGATGTCCGGACCGTTCGGTGTGCGGCCCAGGTTAAAGGGAGCCGACGCGTCACGCCATTTGGCGTAGTCCGCCAGATACTCCAGCTGGCTCAGGTAAACCTTCGCGGAATCGGGGTTCTCGCAAGCGGTTTCTTCGATGGTTTCGTTCGCCATCTCCTGAACCTTGGCGAGGGTCTCGTCATCATAGCGGTTGATCTCGATACCCGCGTCGATGAACTGCTGGTAGGCTTCGGTCGCGCGCTTTTCGGTGAAGGACAGCGACCAGACCAAGTTGGCCTGTGCTGCAATTTCCAGCGCTTCGCGAGTCTCATCCGACAGCGCATCCCATGCGCCTTTGTTGATCATCACACCGAAGATCGACGCCGACTGGTGCCAGCCGGGTGTCGCCCAATATTTGGTGACCTGCTGGAAACCGCCCGAGAAGTCGACGTTGGGGGTCGAGAACTCAGCACCGTCGATGACGCCACGTTCCAGCGACTGGTAGATTTCACCACCGGCCATGGAGACCTGAGAGCCGCCCAGTTTCTCAAGCAGACGACCCTGCTCAAGACCCGACAAACGCAGACGCTTGCCCTTGAGGTCTTCCAGCGTGACGATCTGCTCGTTGGTGCGGAAACCGGATTCGTTGTTGGTCACGCCGTAGGGCAGATAGACCATGCCGAACTTGCCATAGATCTCGTTATAGAGCTCTTTGCCGCCCCACTGTTCGATCCAGTTGACGTAGTCGACCGCGTTGAAAAGGCTCGCCGTGGTCGCCAGCGGCGAGAAGGCGGAGTTGCGGCCAGCCCAGTAACCGGGCCAGTCCGCGCCAGCTTGCACGGTGTTGGATTCAACAGCGCCAAAAACTTCGCCCGCGGGCACGAGCGAGCCGCCTTCGAAGAATTCGATGGTCAGGTCGTCACCGGTCAGCTTGTTGGCCAGATCGACAAAGTGCTTGTCCATCTCGATGAGTTCCAGCGAGGTCGGCCATGTAGTGGTCATGGTCCAGTTTTCCTGGGCGGCGGCCTGCGTGGCAAAGCCCGCGCAGAGTGCCAGACCGGCAAGGGTTGATTTCATTTTCATTATTATACTCCTCCGTTGGTTTACTTGGTGTAGAGCGTTTCCGGCAGCCAGGTGACCAGCTGTGGGAACAGGGCGATGGCCACACACATCATCAGGATCAACCCGATGAAGGGCAGCACACCGACGATGATATGCGACGTCTTGACCTCGCGCGGCGCAATGGCGCGCAGGTAGAACAGCGCATATCCAAAGGGCGGCGTTAAGAAGGACGTCTGCAGAACCACCGACATCAGAACGACGAACCACAGAAGGCTCACGTCCATCTCCTGCACGATCGGCAGGAAGATCGGGAAGGACAGCAGCACGATGCCGGTCCAGTCGAGGAAGGCACCGAGGATAAACACGATGAACATCATCATCGCGATCAACAGCCAAGGCGCCATATCGAGGTTGCGGATAATCTCTTGCGTCGCGCGCAAGCCGCCGGTGATGTTGAACACCCCGGTAAAGGCGGTGGCACCGACGACGATGAAGAGGATCATGGCCGAGGTCCGGCCGGTTTCGAGCATAGCGCCATAGAAGCTCGCCCAGTTGAATTTGCCGCGCATGACCACGATTACTAGCGCCAGCGCCGCACCAATGGCCGAAGCTTCGGTCGCTGTCGCGATACCGGCGAGCAGGGAGCCGAGGATGCCAAGGATCAGGACCAGCGGTGGCACTGCTTCGATCAACAGCATACGTACCAGGGCCGGTTTGCTGATCTTCTCGTCAGGCTCGACAGCGGGAGCCATATCTGGGCGCACGACTGCGACAAGGAAAACCCAGACGGCATAGAGCAAGCCCAGGACCACACCGGGCACCATGGCACCGGCAAAGAGCTCGCCCACGGACAGCGGCGAATAGGAGGCCATAAGGATCAGCATGATGGACGGCGGGATCAGGATGCCGAGACAACCAGACGCCGCGATGACGCCTGTGGTCAGGGTCGGGCTATAGCCGTATTGGAGCATCGGACGCAGGGCCATAACGCCCATCACGGTGATCGAAGCGCCGATGATGCCGGTGGTGGCCGCGAGCAGGATGGAGATGAACACCACCGCCAGCGCCAGACCGCCGCGCACGTTCGACATCAACAGGCGGAGCGATTCGAACATCTTATCGGTTACGCCCGAATCAGACAGGAACCTCGCCATCAGGATGAAGAGCGGGATCGCGATCAGGGTGAAGTTATCCAGCACATCGCCAAAGATGCGGTTGATGACGATGCCAAGCACCATCGGTTTGCCGGCGATAACAGCACCAAGAACGGCGGTGCCGCCAAGGACAAAGGCCAGCGGGTGGCCCATGAAGAGGCCCAGCAAAAGCAGGCCAAACATGGTGAGAGCTATGAGTTCAGGCGTCACGGGGGATTTCCTGACGGTTAAGTACGAGTTTCAGAAATTCCGACACGCCCTGCAGTAGCAGCAGCCCGGCGGCGAGGGCCATCGCCATTTTCAGCGGATAGACCGGCAGTTGGACGGAGCCGTAGGTCGTCTCGCCCTGAGCATAGGAGCGCATGGCGAATTCGTATGAGCGGGTGGTAAAGACCCAGGCAAAGGGGAAGAAGAAGATCACATAGCCTGCGGCTTCGACCCAGCGGCGTGCATGGTGGCCCAGCGTTTCTGTGATCAGGTCAACCCGCACATGCGCTTGGTGGCGCAGGGCGTAGCCGCCCAGCATGACGAAGTAGAAGCCGTAGAGCTGTTTCGTCACATCAAAGGCCCAGCGGGTCGGATCATTCAGCGCGTAGCGCATGAACACGTCATAGATGATGATCGCGGCGAAAATGACGGCCACAACCGACACCACGCGCCCGACGAATTCATTCATCCGGTCAATGAGTTTTAGCAAGTTCAGAGCCCTCCCTGGCAGCTGGCACCATATTCGCGTTTCTGTCGGAAACAAGCCGAAAGTCCAGTTATACAACAGCTTTACGTAGCACTACGTATGCGGGGCGGGCCGGACTTGTCTAGCCGGAGAACGGCTGATTGCGCGAGGGGCATGGACATTTTCAACGGGCGACGATTATCTGCTGCACAGGGCTGTCCGGCCAAGGGTCGGGGATGCTTATCAATTATTCCGATTGGGAGGAAATCATGGATCGTCGTTCGTTTATTCGCAAAGCTGGTGTGATGGGGGCAGGTGCTGCCGCTACGACACTCGCGGCGCCCGCCATCGCGCAGGGCAACATCACTTGGCGCATGGTTACTACATGGCCCAAGAACTTCCCCGGCCTCGGTGTCGGCGCGCAGCGTTTGGCTGATCGCATCACCGCCGCCTCGGGTGGCGAGCTGACGATTCAGGTGTTCTCGGCAGGCGAAATGGTCCCGCCGCTGCAGTCGCTGGACGCCGTGATCGACGGCACTGCTGAGATGAGCCATGGTGCTGCCTACTACTGGCAGAACAAATCGCCGGCGCTGTCGTTCTTTACCGGCGTGCCTTACGGCATGACCACGCCCGAGCTGACAGCTTGGATGCGCTACATGGGCGGTCAGGAAATCTGGGACGAGATTTACGACCAGTTCGGCGTTCAGGGTTTCCTCTCGGGCAATACCGGCACGCAGACCGGCGGTTGGTTCCGCGATGAGCTTAAAAGCCTCGATGACGTCAAAGGTGTGCGCTTCCGGACGCCGGGCCTTGGTGGCCGTGTGTGGGAGAAGCTTGGCGCGACCGTGACCAACATGGCGGCGGGCGAGATCTTCCAAGCGCTGCAGTCCGGCACGCTTGATGCGGCTGAGTTTGTCGGCCCCTACAACGATCTGGCGCTCGGCTTCCATCAGGTTGCCAAGAACTACTACATGCCGTCCTTCGTGGAGTCGGGTCTGGCGACCGAGCTTGTCGTCGATAAGAAGAAGTACCAAGAGCTGCCCGAGAACCTGCAGGCGATCATCCGCGATGTGAGCCAAGCGGAATACGATCAGGTTGCTGCGGACTTCTATGCCAACGACCCGCGCGCGCTGAAGACGCTGGTTGATGAGCATGGCGTGACCGTGCGCAACTTCCCCGACGATATTATGGAAGCCGGTGCCAAGGCCTCGGTCGAAGTGGTTGAGGAGCTGCGTGCGAGCGATGATCCACTGGTCAAGAAGACAGCCGACAGCTTTGTCGAAGCGCTGAACCTTGTCCGCACGCGGACCGAGAACATCGACAGCCCCTATGTTCAGGCGCGTCAGAAGTTCTTGAAGTACTAAGCTTTGCGGTAAGTGATGTGGAAAGGCCCGGTGGAGACACCGGGCCTTATTCTATGAGAGCAGGGGTCTAAATTCTGGTCCCGCCCGTGGGCACCACGGGCATCGCCCTCCCTCCCCCCGGAGGGCGATTTTGCGACGTCGCACCAGCCGTATCGGTCAGCGTTTGATGCACCGGGGCAGCTACTTTCAAACCTGCGGATCGCCCCCCAGGGAGGGCAATACCCTTAGCGCTTCGTCTGAAACGGCCTTAGCCCGAAATCACCTTAGGCAACCAGGTCACGATCTGCGGGAAAGCGAACAAGATCGCAATCGCCACCACCTGCAACAGCACAAACGGCAGGATGCCTTTGTAGATCGCACTCGTCGGCAGGTCCGCTGGTGCCACCCCGCGCAGATAGAAGAGCGCAAAGCCAAAGGGCGGCGTGAGGAACGAGGTCTGCAAGTTCACCCCCACCAGCACCCCGAGCCAGATCGGATCAATGTCCAGCATCAAGAGCACCGGCGCCGTGATCGGGATCACGATGAAGATGATCTCGAATGTGTCGAGGATGAACCCAAGGAAGAACATGATGATCATCACCACCGCCACCGCCGCCAAGGGGCCGCCGGGTAGGTTGCTGAGGAACTCATGCACCAGATTGTCGCCGCCCATCATGCGGAACACGATGGAGAAGACCGAAGCGCCCAGCAGAATGATAAAGACCATGCTGGTGATCGTCGCCGTCGCAATCATCGTCTCGCGCAGAATGCGGAAGGAAAGCCGCCAGCGCAGCGTCGCCAGCACCATCGCGCCCACGGCACCAACCGATGCCGCTTCGGTCGGAGTGGCAATGCCGCCCAGGATCGAGCCCAGCACCGCGAGGATCAGCAAAAGCGGCGGCACCAGCGCGACAAAGAAGTCCCGCAACAGCGCGCCTTTTTCATCCGCAGGCACCGGCGTGGCGGGGCAAGAGGCAGGCGCGGTGGCGGCTTTGAAAAGCACATAGCCCAGATAGAGCGAGACCAGCAGGATGCCCGGCAGCAGCGCCCCGGCAAAGAGGTCCCCAACCGAGACGGGCGAGGGGGCAAAGTTGCCCTTGGCCATCTGCACCTGCGAGTTGATCCCCGCGAGCATGTCGCCCATGAAAATCAAAACGGTGGAAGGCGGAATGATCTGCCCCAATGTGCCGCTCGCACAGATCACACCGGTGGCGAGCTTCGGATCATAGCCCGCCCGCAGCATCGCGGGCAGCGAGATCAAACCCATGGTCACAACCGTCGCGCCCACCACACCCGTTGAGGCCGCCAGCATCGCGCCGACCAGCACCACCGAAATGCCCAAACCGCCGCGCATATTGCCAAAGAGTTTGCCCATGGTCAGCAACAACTGCTCGGCAATCTGGCTGCGTTCCAGCATCACCCCCATGAAAATGAACAGCGGCACGGCGACCAAGACTTCGTTGGTCATAAACCCGATATAGCGGTTGGGCAGAGAGCCAAAGTTCGACGGGTCAAATACCCCGAACCCCCTGCCTACGGCAGCAAACAAGAGCGACACACCAGCCAACGTAAAGGCCACCGGAAAGCCCAGCAGCAAAAAGCCGATCACGCCAAAGAACATGAGCGCGGCGAGCATCTCGCCAATGAAAATCGGGTCCATCAAACGGCTCCCTGCGGATGGTCAGCGGCGATTTGATCCCGGCTGTATTGGATGGATTTGGGCACAAGCTCGGCGTTGCCGCTCAGCACCAGAATGGAGCGGATGATCCAGGCGATCCCCTGAATGGCCAGCAGGAAAGCAAAGCCGATGATGAAAGCCTTGAGGATAAAGAGCCCCGGCATGCCGCCCACGTTGGCCGAGGCTTCGCTATATCCCCAAGCGCGTTGCACGAAGGGCATCGAATAGGCGTAGACGATCCAGCAGAACGGCAGCAAGAAGACCAGAACGCCGATCAAATCCACCAACGCACGGCGGGCCATGGTGGCGGGGCGGTAGAAGATGTCGACCCGTACATGGTCGTCCCGCAACAGTGCGAACCCGGCAACGGCGGTGAACATCGCGCCGTTCAACCAGATATAGAGGTCCTGCATCCAGACGAAGCTAATCGCGAACACATAGCGCTGTACGACGACGGTGAAACAGACGAGGACAATGCCGAGTGACAGCCATGCGAATATGTTGCCGATGACGATATTCACCGCGCAGATCGCTCTGGCAATTGCTGCTAATAAACGCACCTTGTCCCCTCTTCCCGTCAAGCTCGTTTGCACGTCAATCGAAGGGAGGGGCCAGAATGTCAAGATTTAGATGATCTGCGCCGCCGGTGCGCGGCAGCTGTGCCCGCGCGGCGACAGGGTGCCGCCGCGCGAGAGATACGGTTAGTAAATGCTCGTTTCAGGGTCCGAGCCTTCGTGCACCATCCCGCGATACATGCCCTGAGAGTTAAAGGGCATCGCAATATTTCCTGCGGCATCCACCGCAATGATCCCGCCCGAGCCGTCGTTGTTTGCCAAATCTTGCATCACCACATGGTCGGCAGCGGTGCCGAGGTCTTCACCCGCATGGCGCATCCGCGCCGCGATTTCGCCCACCGCATTCCAGCGGATGAAAATCTCGCCATGTCCGGTACCGGAGACAGCGCAGGTTTCATTATCTGCAAAAGTGCCAGCGCCGATCATGGGCGTGTCGCCCACGCGGCCCGGTGCTTTGGCCGTCATTCCGCCGGTCGAGGTCGCAGCGGCGATATTGCCTTCCCTGTCGCGCGCAACTGCGCCCACAGTCCCATGGCGCCGCGCCGGATCGTCCGACACTTCGCCACGCGCGCGCATCTCCAGCGTTTCCTGAAGTGCATCCCAGCGGGATTGGGTGAAGAAGTAATCTTTGTCTCCAAAAGGAAGGTTGGCTTGGCGTGCGATCTCCAGCGCGTTAGGGCCAATGAGCGTCACATGCTCTGTGCGCTCCATCACGGCGCGGGCCAGTTTCACGGGGTTCTTGGGGCCGAAAACACCCGCAACCGATCCTGCGCGCCGGTCTTTGCCGTCCATCACGGCGGCGTCCATTTCTTGTTTGCCCTCAGAGGTATAGACTGCGCCACGCCCCGCGTTAAACAGCGGCTCATCCTCCAAGGCGCAAACCGATGCAGTCACCGCATCCATGGCGCTGCCCCCGTCGCGCAGTACGGCCTCGCCGGCCTCAAGCGCACGGGCGAGGCCCGCGTGATAGGCGGCCTCTTTCTCGGGTGTCATATTCACTTTCAAAATGGTCCCGGCACCGCCGTGGATAGCAAGGGAATAGGTCATTTTGGTCCTTTCAGTCCGGCGTGCTCGGCGCAATAAGCCGCGATTTCGGCATGGGTAGCGATCCAGCAGTCGCCTTTGGATTTGATGTGGTCGATCAACTCATCGAGAATGAAGATGCGCGAGCGGTAGCCGGTGACATGCGGGTGCATGGTTAGCAGAAACAGCCCGCCTTCGTCGTAAGCGCCGTCGAACTCGCGGCGGAAAATGTCGAGCACGTCGGCGGGCGGCGTATAGGGCCGCTGCGCGCCAAAACGGTTCATCATGAAATAGACCGCGTCGTCGCGGATCCATTCCACTGGCAGTTCGACGATCCCGGTCGGCTCGCCCTTCTCGACAATCTCGTAAGGGTCGTCGTCCGAGAAGAGCGAACTGTCGTATAAAAGGCCCATCTCGCGTGCGATCGACAGGGTGCTGGGGCTGTAGTCCCAAGATGGGGTACGCATGCCAACGGGGCGGGTGCCGGTGATCTTTTCCAGCGTATCAGAGGCGCGCAGCATCAACTCGCGCTCGGTTGCGCCATCGACTTGGGTGTTGCGCTCGTGAATCCAGCCGTGCAACCCGATCTCATGGCCTTCTTCGGCCAGACTGCGCTGTTCTTCGGGGTGCAGCAGGGCCGAGACGGCGGGCACGAAGAAGCTGGCCTTTACTCCATGTCGGTCAAGCACCTTGCGGATGCGCGGATTGCCCCGGCGCGCGCCATATTCACCCCAGCCGAGGCGAGCGATGCTCTCGCCGCCGTCGCGCAACTCATTGGTTTCATGGTCACTGTCGAAGCTCAGCGCCACCGCGCAGCGCGCGCCGCCGGGCCATGTTTTGGGCAGCAGGTTCTGCCCTGCGCGCACCTGTTCGACCAACCCGCGCCAATGCTCTTCGTCCCATTCATGCGGCTCGCTCATGCGTGTCCTCCATCGACGGATAGAATTTGCCCCGTGATCCAGCCCGCGCGGTCGGAACAGAGGAAGGTGACAGCGTCCGCAAGGTCCTGTGCGCGGCCAAGGCGGCGCATGTGGATGCCGCCGATGATCTGTTTCTGTCGCTCGCGGCCAAAGGCGTCCCATTGCTTTTCGGTCGAAGGGTTCGACAGAACGAACCCGGGGGCCACGGAATTGACGGTAATCCCCTGCGGCCCAAGTTCCAGCGCCAGCTGTTTGGTGAGACCGACGAGCGCGTGTTTCGCGGCTGCATAGGCTTGGATGCCCGTAAGGCTGGGCCGCAGTCCTGCGCCGGAGGAGATCGTCACGATCCGCCCGCCGCCCGCTTGTTTCATCGCCGGAGCGAAACCTTGGGCGCACCACATGGCAGCATCGACGTTGGCCTGAAAGATCGCATGCCAGTCGGCTTCACTAACCTCTTCCAGCCTGTGGCCCACCTGGCCACGAACGCCACCTGCCGAAGTCACCAACCCATCAATACGGCCATGATGTTCAGTGATCTCGCGACAAAGGGCCAAAGTTTGCGCCCGGTCGCCCAAATCGCCCTGATGTAGCGTGATGCCTTCTGCCTCGAGCGGGGCGAGCCCGGCAGCGTCGATGTCCATCGCCGCCACGGTAGCACCTGCGCCGCGCAGTTCAGCTAGGATCGCTGCACCAATGCCTTGAGCGGCACCGGTGACGGCAAAGACTTTACCTGTCAGATCAATCTTCATGCGGGTAACAACAGGTTGACGAGGTCGGCAGATTGTTCGCGCTTGCCGTCTTCGATGTCATGAATAAGGTCGACCATCCGGGCCAAGGTCGGCACGGGTATACCCGCCGCGCGGCCCAAATCAACCATGACCCCGATCTGCGCATCGACCTCGGTTTTGCGTTTGCGCACTGCAAGATCGCGCCAGATGCCGGAGTGGGTTTTGGCCGTTTCGCGGTTATGCGCGACCATTTTGTCCATCGCCACATCAATCGCGGCGGTGTCATTCGCGAGGAAGGCTGCGGGATCGAAGCCGTTGAACCCCAGCGGTGTGACACCTTCATGCGCTGCGAGGGTCATCACCTCATGCCCAAGTGCCCTATAAGCGGCGCGGTGTTCAGGGCGGGCCATGGCGTCGGACATGCTGTCGGGCGTGAGAGCGGTGCAGAAGAGCAGGGAGCCATAGCCCATTTTGCCCCAGAGATAGCCCCAGATATTATCGGTTGCTACAGCATCCGGCTCGACCAGCTTTAGCAGTGCGTGAACTTCGGCGACGCGGTCGCTCATGCTGCCGTCCAACTCGCCCACGGCCACGGCCGCGCGATTGCCGAAGAGGATGCGCCCCGCCTCAAGCCAATCCGCCCCATAGTTGACGAAACAGCCCACCGTGTTTTCCGCGCCGATCCGTGCAGCTATGACTTTTTCATTCAGCCCATTCTGGGCCGAGACAACGTAACCCCCGGGGGCCAGATGCGGGACGAGCATTTCCAACGCAGCAGCGGTGTGATGCGCTTTCACGCAGAGATAGATTCGCTCGTATTGTCCGGTCAGTTCGCCCGGTGTGCTGGCTGGCAAGACCTGAGTGAACTCCTCCACCGGGCCTTCGATACGCAAACCGGTGGTGCGCATGGCCTCAACGTGCTCCTCGACAACATCGACCATATGAACGGCATGGCCGGCGCGTGCGAAGTAGGCGCCGAGAATGCCGCCGATGGCCCCGGCGCCCCAGATCAGAATGGGTGTGTCGCTCATGCCCAGTCACCCTCCAACTGTCCGCGGGTCTCGCGCACGGCGATCTCCCAAAGGCGGTCCGTATCGGCGTCTAGCTTTTGATAGACCCCGCCATAGTTGCCATCACCAATCAGTTCGCGCACACCTGCGGCATTCCGATCGCGGAGTTTGTCGAAGGGCACAAAGGGCTTTTGCTCATCCGGCAGTTCACGGCCGGGCAGGCGGGTCCAGGGAAAGTTCTCCATCCAGGAAGCATGGCTCGCAACAGGATCGATCTCCTGCACACAGTTCCACGTCTCGGGCGCGCGCCACCAGTCGTGGAAGCGGCAGCGGGCACCTTCGTTGGCTTCCATCCACTCCATGGTCACCGGCTGAACCGGGCTGTTACCGCCATGGCCGTTGACGATCAGCACGCGGCGGAAGCCGGTGGCATAGAGACTGTCGAGGATGTCGCGCAGGAGCGCCGCATAGGTGCTGAGTTTCAGCGACACCGAGCCGGGGAACCCCATGAAATAGGGTGTGAGGCCGTAAGCAACCGCTGGAAATACAGGCACGCCGAGCGGGGCAGCGGCATCGGCGGCGACTTTCTCGGACAGAATGGAATCGACCGAAAGGCTTAGATAAGCATGCTGTTCGGTGCTGCCGAGCGGTAGCACGCAGCGGTCATCGGTTTTGAGGTACTCTTCGATCTCGAACCAGTTGCTTTCAGATATCTTCATTCTGCGGTGGCCTTTGTAGATTTGGTGGTGGCCCGGCATCGTTCGATGGCAGGCAGGATTTCGGTGCGAATGGCGTGAATGTCGGGGGTGTGGCGGTATTCGAATGCGGTTTGCTCTGCACGCAGCGCGCGGCGCAGATAGTCCGCCCCAGTTGCGTAGATAACGACATCTGCGTCGCGCATGGCCGCGGAAAGGCCGTCTTCGTCGCGTACCTTCATTGTCAGCTGCGTCACATGCGGTGCGAACCGCAGGATGCCTGCTTTCATAATGGTGACGAAACCGGGGAAGTAGGAGTAAGCCAAAGTTTTGGCGTCAGGCGGGATCGACGCCAGCGCCACGCGGGTGGCTTCATTTGGGATCAGTGTGAGGCCGATGACTTCCACGCCGGGGAGGATCTCCCGGGCTTTGGCGAGGAGCGTTTTGGGCGCAATGACCAAATCGATATTCTTGGGTGGGTTGTCGGCGATTTCTTCGAGGACGGCTGCGTCGATCTCGTCCCCTTCCGGCAGATGCTCGCGCAGTTCATCCGCGTAGGCGTGGGTGGCGTCGGTGAAGTTGCCCACCATAAGGATCCGGACGGGGCGAGGCGGAGCCGTGCTGGCCATCGAGATGCGCACCGCGAGTTCCGATGCGCTGACCCCGCAGGATTTCGCAAGACAGAGCAGTTCAGAGATTTGCTGGTCCAACTGACGGAAACGTCCGTCGTTCGTGCGGTCGCCGTTGCCGCTTACAAATGTGCCCGAGCCCACGCGTCCGTCGACCAGCCCTGAGGTCTGCAAAGCGGCATAGACATTGCTGACCGTCACGGGCGAGATCTTCAGCCGCGCGGCGAGCGCGCGCACCGAAGGCAGGCGGGCGTCAGAAGGCAATTCGCCCGAGGCGATCCCGAACTCTAGAGCACCCCTCAATTGCACCGAAAGCGAGACGGAGGACTTGCGGTCCATCGCCTGTACGATTCGAGCCATGGCCCGTTCGAATATTTCTTGTTTGTCACTCATAACTATAACACTGCCCGAATTTCCAGCACGCGACAAGGTTATATCGCTGCTATAAGCGCGTATTGCGCGCATTATTGTTACATTTCTGTATTGACCGTCATAATAAACGCTGTCTAGTGTAACTGTAAGATATAACACATGGAGGTTTTGACCAATGACTAAACTTACCCTGAAATCAGCCGTAGCGGCGCTGGCGCTGATGGCTGCCGCTCCGGCGGTTATGGCGGCCGATCTGGTCGTCGGCCTGCGCGCCGGTCCGGATTCGATTGACCCGCATTGGTCAACTCTAGGCTCTCAGGCCGAAGCACTGCGTCACGTTTTTGATACGCTCGTGGATGTCGATGAAAAGCTGCAGTTGAAGCCCGGCCTTGCGACAAGCTGGGAGGCGATCGACGACACCACTTGGGAATTCAAGATGCGCGAAGGCGTGACCTTCCACGATGGCACGCCCTTCACCGCCGAAGATGCGAAGTTCTCGATTGACCGCATCCCGGAAGTGACCGGTCCGATGCCGATGACACTTTATACTAAGTACGTCGACAGCGTCGAAGTGGTGGATGACTACACCCTGCGCGTGAAGACCAAGGGCATGGCGCCCTCGCTGCCCAATGACTTTACCCGTCTGTTCGTCGTTCCCTCCGAAACCGGCATGGAAGCGGGCAACGAAGAGTTCAACTCCGGCGAAAAAGCCATCGGCACCGGGCCTTACACTTTCGTGTCTTGGCAGCCCAAAGGCGATTTGGTCCTGAAGCGCAATGACGATTACTGGGGCGGTGAGACCGCTTGGGAAAACGTCACGCGCCGCGAGATCCCCGAAGACACCTCGCGCGTCGCGGCTCTGCGCTCGGGCGAAGTTGACCTGATCAACTATGTGCCTGCCTCGGACTATCTGGCGATGAAGAACGACGGCGAGATCGACACCTTTGTGTCCGACTCGGTCTATATCCTGAACATCGCACCCTCGGTGAAGGACGAAGAACCGCAGCCGATTAAGGTCAACGGCGAAGAGGTCGACGGCAACCCGCTGCAAGACCTGCGCGTACGCAAGGCGCTGGATCTGGCGATCAACCGCGACGTGCTGGTCAATGTGGTGCTCGAAGGTCTCGGCACGCCCGCCAACCAGCTGATGCCCGAAGGTTTCTTTGGCTACAGCCCGGAACTTGGCAAGCGCGAATATGACATCGAGCAGGCCAAGGAATTGCTGGCCGAAGCGGGCTACCCGGACGGTTTCGAGATTGATTTCACCTGCACCAACAACCGCGTGCCCGGCGATGCCGTGGTCTGCGAGGCACTGGCGCAAATGTGGTCGCGTCTGGGGCTGAAAGTGAATGCCCAAGCGCTCAACGGCACCGTCTTCTTCCCCGCCGCGGCGCGCGAAGAATACACCATGACCATGTCCGCATGGGGCACCCTGACGGGTGAGGCGGCCTATACCTATGGCGCGCTGACCCATACCAAGGACGCCGAGAAGGGCTTTGGCAACTTCAACCGCTCGGGCTATTCCAACCCCGAGTTCGACAAAGTCTTCGGCGAAGGTTCACAGACCCTTGAGCCCGAAGCGCGCAAGAAGCTTTATGAGCAGGCCTCCTTCATCGCGATGGAAGACCGCGCTTTGATCCCCACGGTGATCTTGCAGACCGTTTGGGCCGCGAATGCGGACAAGATCGACATGACACCGCGTGTTGATCAGGAAACCCGTACCTACGCGATCACGCCGGTCGAATAAGACCTGATACCAACCCGGGCGCCCGCTGCTTTGCTGGCGGGCGCCTTCCTTTTTGCTCCCATGGGCGAGGTCGAATGCTCAGCTACTTTATCACCCGAATTGCACAGGCCATCGTCGTGGTTTTTGCCATGTCGGTCATTGTCTTTGTCGGGGTCTTTGCCATCGGCAATCCGATCGATGTGATGATCGACCCCGGTGCCACGCAGGCGATCCGCGAAAAGCTGATCGCGCAATATGGCCTCGATCAGCCCTTGGTCGTGCAATATTGGACGTTCCTGCGCAATGTCTTTGCGGGCGATCTGGGCACCTCGATGGTCTATAACATCCCGGTTGTCGATCTGGTCTTCTCGCGCTTTCCTGCGACGCTTGAGCTTGTCGCCGTCTCGGTGCTGATCGCCGTGGGCGTGGGCATTCCTGCCGGTCTCTGGGCCGGCTACCGCCCCGACAGCATTGGCGCGAAGCTGGTCATGGCGCTCTCGGTGCTGGGCTTTTCGGTCCCGACCTTCTGGATCGGCATGTTGCTGATCATGGGCTTTGCGGTAGAACTCGGCTGGCTGCCCTCGGGCGGGCGCGGCGATGAGGCGACTTTCCTTGGCGTGTCCTCCTCACTCTTTACCCCCGATGGATGGAGCCATGTCATCATGCCCGCGATTAACCTGTCGCTCTTTAAAATGGGTCTGATGATCCGCCTGACCCGCGCGGGCATGGTTGAGGCCATGGGCACCGATTACGTCAAATTCGCCCGTGCCCAGGGGCTGCCGGACCGGCAGATCGTTTTCAGCCACATCCTGCGAAATATCTCGATCCCGATCGTGACGGTGCTGGGGCTTGAGCTTGGCTCGACGCTGGCCTTTGCGGTGGTGACCGAAAGCGTGTTCAACTGGCCCGGCGTCGGCAAGCTGATCATCGACTCGATCCTGCAACTCGACCGCCCGGTGATGGTATCCTACCTCATCATGGTCGTGATCCTCTTTGTCCTCATCAACCTCGTGGTTGATCTGGTCTATGCCCGTCTGGACCCGCGCGTCCGTTTGAAAGGAGGCGCATGATGCCCGAGATCATCGCTGAAAACATCGCCGCCGTGCCCTCGGCCCCGCCGGTCGAGACGCGCGCCGAGCGGCTGCGCAACTTCTGGTCCGACTTTCGCGAGTCTTGGGTGGCCGTGGGCGCGCTTATCGTCATCGGCGTCCTGCTGTTTCTGTCCTTCGGCGCGCCGCTGGTCTCGCCGCAAGACCCCTACGACATGGCGATGCTCGACTGGCTCGACGCCTTTCTGCGCCCCGGCACCGAAGGCTCAGGCGGCTATGTCCATCTGCTGGGCACTGACAACGCGGGCCGCGACATGCTCTCGGCCATCTTTTATGGGCTGCGCACCAGCTTTGTGATCGGCCTCTCCGCCGGGGCGCTGGCGCTTTTGGTCGGCATCGCGGTGGGCCTGACGGCGGCTTACTTCGGCGGCCGGATCGAAGCGCTTTTGATGCGGATCGTTGATCTGCAACTCTCGATGCCCGCGATCCTGCTGGCGCTGGTGCTGGTGGCGATGCTGGGCCAGGGGATCGTGCAGATCATCCTCGCGCTGGTGGTTGCGCAATACGCCTATTTCGCCCGCACCACCCATGGCGCGGCCAAGGTCGAGCGCGGCAAGGACTATATCGAGGCCGCGCGCTCCACCCCGCTACCGACGCATCGCGTCTTGTTCAAACACTTGCTGCCCAATGTGCTGCCGCCGCTGATCGTTGTGGCCACCGTGCAGGTCGCCAGCGCCATCGCGCTGGAGGCGACGCTGTCCTTCCTCGGTGTCGGCCTGCCACTGACCGAGCCGTCGCTGGGGTCGCTGATCTCCAACGGTTTCAAATACATCCATTCGGACCGCTACTGGCTGTCGATCTATCCCGGATTGGCGCTGATGTTGACCGTAGTTGCAATCAACCTCGTGGGCGATCAGGTCCGCAAGGTGCTCGACCCGAGGAACAGCCGATGAGCGCCGCACTGGAGGTCAGGGGCCTGACCACGCAATTCAGCACCCGCAAGGGCGCGGTGACCGCCGTGAACGACGTAAGCTTTTTGGTCCAGCCGGGGCGGATCCTCGGGCTGGTCGGCGAAAGCGGCTCGGGCAAAAGCGTCACAGGCTTTTCGATCATGGGGCTGATTGACGAACCCGGCAAGATCACCGCCGGGCAGGTCATGGTGCAGGGCACCGACATGCGCGGGATGAGCCTCGAGGAGCAGCGCAAGATGCGCGGCCGCGCCGTCTCGATGGTGTTTCAGGACCCGATGATGACCCTGAACCCGGTGCTGCGCGTCGGCGATCAGATGGCCATGGCGGTGCGCGTGCATGACAAGGTCAGCAAAGCCGCCGCTTGGGACCGCGCCCGCGAAGCGCTTGAGATCGTTGGTATTCCGGCGGCGGTTGAACGGCTGCAGGCCTATCCGCACCAACTCTCGGGCGGTATGCGCCAGCGGGTGGCGATTGCCACGGCGCTGCTGCATCGGCCTGCGGTGATCATCGCCGATGAGCCGACCACCGCGCTTGATGTCTCGATCCAAGGTCAAATCCTTGCTGAGGTCCGGCGTCTGGCCGATGAGACCGGCACCGCGATTGTCTGGGTGACCCATGATCTCGCCGTGGTCTCCTCGCTCGCCGATGACATCGCGGTGATGTACGCGGGCCGGATCGTCGAAAGCGGCACGGCGGCGGAGGTCATCGCCAACCCCCGCCATCCCTATACGCGCGGGTTGATCGACTCGGTGCCCGGCCTGCATGAACCGGGCCAAGACCTGCCGCAGATCCCCGGCTCGACCCCACAGCTCGCGAACCTGCCCTCGGGCTGCCCGTTCCGCCCGCGCTGTCCGCGGGCGACTGACATCTGCGCCACGATCCCACCTAACACTGGAACCGAGGCACATGCTGTTCTGTGCCACCATCCGCTTGAGGCCACATGACCGATCCCATTTTGAAAATCGACGGCGTATCCAAGCGGTTCACCCGCAAGCCGGGGCTGATCGTCAGCGGGCTGGACAAGCTCACGGGCCGCAATTCCACCCAGACCGTGCATGCGGTCAATGATGTGACCTTGAGCGTGCCGCGTGGCGAAGTGCTGGGCATCGTTGGGGAATCCGGCTGCGGCAAGTCCACCTTGGGCCGCGTCGTGTCGGGCATTTATGCGCCGAGCGAGGGCACGGTAACGCTCGAAGGCAAGCCGGTGGCGCGCGACCATCGCGGCAATGTCGACAAGCTCACGACCCGCGTGCAGATGATCCACCAAGACCCCTTTGCCAGCCTCAACCCGCGCATGAAGGTGGGCGAGATCATCGCCGAAGGCCCGCGCGTGCATGGGCTGATCCCGGCGCGCGAGGTCCAAGAACGGGTGCGTAGCTTGTTGGAGCAAGTGGGGCTGGAAGGCGCCTATGCCAACCGTCTGCCGCATCAGTTCTCGGGCGGGCAGCGCCAGCGGGTCGCCATTGCGCGGGCCTTGGCGATGCAGCCGGAACTGCTGGTCTTGGACGAGGCGGTGGCTTCGCTCGACGTCTCGATCCAAGCACAGGTGCTGAACCTCTTTATGAAGCTGCGGCGCGAGTTGAACCTCACGGCGCTTTTCATCAGCCATGACCTCTCGGTCGTGCGCCATGTCTGTGACCGGGTGGCGATCATGTATCTGGGCCGGGTGGTGGAAACCGCCCCGGCGGATGAACTCTACGCCAAACCGCTGCACCCCTATACCGAGGCGCTGTTTGGCTCGGTCCCGACGCTGGGCACCGGGCGCGCGCGCTTTCATCCGATCAAGGGCGAGATCCCTTCGCCGATCAACCCGCCCAAGGGCTGTGCCTTTCACCCGCGCTGTCCGCTGGCCGGACCGCGCTGCAAGGTCGAAGTGCCGCGCCTTGTGACCCCATCCGACAACCGCAGCGTCGCCTGCCACCTGCAAGACGGTGGCACCGGCGCCCAGACTGGAGCCGCCGCATGAGCCTTTCCCTAAACGACCGCGTGGCCCGTCTGAACGATGTGCTGGTCTCGGTGAACCTGCTCAACTGGGACGCGCGGGTGATGATGCCCGCAGGCGGCGCCGAGACCCGCGGCCATCAGATCGCCACGCTCATGGGCATCGCCCGCGAGATGATCTTGGACCCCGCGATGGGGGAGGCCGCCGAGGCTGTGCTGGCGAGCGATGCGCCCGACCTCGACCGCCGCGCAGCACTGGCGGTGCAAGAGGCCCGGACCCACCACGCCCGCATCCCCGCCGCGCTGCTGCGCCGACAGGCCGAACAGTCGATCACCGCGGGTGCCGCTTGGACCGAAGCGCGCCGGACAGGTGACTTCACCCTGTTCCAGTCGCATCTGCAAAGCATCGTCGATCTGGCCCGCGAAAAGGCGCAGGCGCTTGGCTATGACGGGCATCCCTATGACCCGATGGCCGATGTATTTGAACCGGGTGCGACGGCGGCGAAACTCACCAGTTTCTTCGATCAGTTGCGCGACGGTATTCGCCCCATTCTGGATGCCGCCCTCGCGCGCCCTGCGCCGCGCAGCGATTTCCTGTTCCGCGATTATCCGATCGAGGGCCAGCAAGCCTTCTGCGCCTATATTGCCGAGGCGCTTGGCTATGACATGACCCGCGGGCGGCTCGACACCGCGGTGCATCCTTTTGAGATTTCCATGACCCGCTATGACGTGCGGATCACCTCGCGCTGGAACCCGAATTACCTGCCCATGTCGATCTTTGGCACGATCCACGAGGCGGGCCATGCGCTTTACGAGATGGGGGCTGACCCCTCACTGACGCGCGGCGCGCATGCGACGGATATGATCGGGCTTTATGCCGTGGCGGGCACCAGTTTCGGCATGCACGAAAGCCAGTCGCGGTTGCTGGAAAACCACATCGGCCGCTCGCCCGCTTTCTGGGCGGTGCATTACGGCAAGCTGCGTGACACGTTCCCCGAGCAGTTGGGCGACGTCAGCGAAGCGGAATTCGTGGCCGCCATCAACCGCGTCTCGCCGGGCCTGACCCGCGTCGAGGCGGATGAGCTCACTTATGATCTGCATGTCATGCTGCGGGTTAAGATTGAGATGGCACTGATGGATGGCTCGCTGAAAGCGGCGGATGTGCCCGAGGCTTGGAACGCCGCGATGCGCGACGATCTGGGGTTGGAGGTGCCGGACAATGGCGCCGGTTGCTTGCAGGACGTGCATTGGTCGCATGGCTATATCGGCTCGTTTCCGACCTATACGGTGGGCAATTCCACCGCCGCGCAGATCATGGCGCATCTGGATACCACCCAGCCTGCGGTACGCGCAGGTGTGGCGGCGGGCGATTACAGCGCGCTACACGGTGCGCTTGGGGACCTGGTCTGGCAGCACGGGCGCTCGCGCAGCCGGGCCGAGACCTCGGCGAGCATCGGCGCCGAAGCCTATGACCCGACGGCTTATCTGGCCTATCTTCAGGGCAAATTCGCGGGCTAAATCTGCGCCCTGCCGGTCAGTCCGGCAGGGCCAATTCCCGCGGCGCGGTGATCACGCAATCGGCGTCGGCATAGACCCAGTCGCCGGGGGTGAAGGTGACCCCGCCAAAGCGCAGCGGAAGGCCCGCGCGCCCCTCGGTCTCGCGATTGCCCCGCCGCGCCGTGGTGCCAAGCGCATGTACCCCGATTTCCAACGCATCAATACCGCGGCTGTCGCGGATCGCGCCAATGATCACCACGCCGCGCCAGCCGTTCTTCAGCGCAATCGCCGCCAGCCGATCGCCCAGAACACCCACGCGCAGCGCGCCACCACCGTCAACCACCAACAGCCGACCTGCGCCGGGCTGTTGCAACACGCGCAGCACCGGGCGGTGATCTTCAAAGACAGAGAGGGTCTCGCAGGGGCCGAAACAACTCAGCGGCTTTCCAAATTGGTGCAGCGGCAAATCGCAGACCTGCACTACATCGGGGTGCAGGTTAAACAGATCGGCGGTGACGATGGCGGGCTGCGGAGCCGCCGCCGCCATCAACTGGCCACCCGGTGCAACATCCGCCGTCCCGGCGTCAGCGCCTGCACTTTTTCCACAATCGACCGCGCGTCGATGCCGTAGTGTTTGTACAGGTCCGCGATGGTCCCGGTCTGGCCAAAATGCTCGACCCCCAGAGGCACCGTCTGATGCCCCACAACCGACCCGAGCCACGACAGCGTCGCCGGATGGCCGTCAATCACCGTGACCAGTTTGCAGTCGCGCGGCAGCTCCGAGAGCAGCGCCTCGATATGGCTTTCCGCCGCCGCATTGCCCCGGGCGCGGGCGCGTTGCGCGGCGGTCCAGCCCGCGTTCAGCCGGTCGGCAGAGGTCACCGCCAGCACGCCCACGTCGCGGCGGCCCTCGGCGATTCTGCCCGCCGCCTTGATCGCCTCGGGCGCCACGGCGCCTTGATAGGCGATCACCACATCGCAGTTCGGCCCCGGCTTGCGCAGCCAATAGGCCCCGTCGATGGCGCCTTGGCGGAAGTCCTCGTCGACGCGTTTGCCGGGCTGTTCGATGGGGTTGGTGGTGAGCCGCAGATAGACCGAACCGCCGGTCTCATCGCGCAGCCATGTGCGCTCGTCCGGATCGCCTTCGCCGTCGCGTTGCAGATAGTCAAAGGCCCACTGCATGATCACCGCAAGCTCATCGGCAAAGGCGGGCTCGAAACTCGCCAGCCCGTCCTGGCTCATCCCGATAAGCGGCGTGCCGATGGACTGATGCGCGCCGCCTTCGGGGGCCAGCGTCACACCCGAGGGGGTGCCGACGATCATAAACCGCGCGTCTTGATAACAAGCGTAGTTCAGTGCGTCCAAGCCCCGCGCGACGAAGGGATCGTAAACCGTGCCGATGGGAATGACCCGTTTGCCAAAGAGCGAATGCGACAGGCCCGCCGCGCCCAAGAGCAGGAAGAGGTTCATCTCGGCGATGCCCAGCTCGATATGCTGGCCTTTGGGCGTGAACTCCCATTTCGCGGTCGAGGGGATTTTTTCGTTGATGAAAGTATCGGCCTGTTCCTTGCGCGCGAACAGCTTGCGGCGGTTCACCCAAGGGCCAAGGTTGGTGGTGCCAGTCACATCCGGGGACATGGTCACGATGCGCGCGGCCAGATCGCTGTCGCCTTTTGACAGGTCGTCGAGGATTTTGCCAAAGGCCATCTGCGTGGAAATCTCGCGGTCGCTGGAGAGATCAATCTGCGGCACCGGCAAGGCTGCGTCACCATAGCGACGGCGGCCTTTGGCGAAGAAGGGCACGCGGTCGAGCGCGGCTTGCAGCGTGTCGGGGTCTTCAACGGTGGCGAATTTTTCCCATTCTTCGCCCTCGGCCACGCCCATGTGCTTTTGCCACTCGGCCATCTGGCTTTTGTTCATCAGCCCGCCGTGGTTGTCCTTGTGGCCCGCAATCGGCGTGCCCCAGCCTTTGATCGTATAGGCGAGGAAGCAAACCGGGCGGTCATGGTCGATCGCGTCGAAGGTTTCGGCCATGGTCTGCACGCAGTTGCCGCCGAGGTTTTCCATCAGTTCGGCCAACTCTTCATCGCTGCGCGCGTCGATCAGGGCCGTGATATCGCCCTGATCGCCAAGCGCCTCCATCAGACGCTCGCGCCAGACCGCGCCGCCCATAAAGGTCAGCGCCGAGTAAAGCTGGTTCGGGCAGTTGTCGATCCAGTCGCGCAGCTTGTCACCACCCGGCTCGTCAAAGGCGGCGCGTTGCAGGGCGCCGTATTTCACCTTGACCACATCCCAGCCGAAGGCGTCGAAAATCTGCTCGATGCGTTTGAACAGGCCCTCGCGCACCACGCCATCGAGCGACTGGCGGTTGTAATCGATGATCCACCATGTGTTGCGCAGATCGTTCTTCCAGCCTTCTTGCAGGGCTTCGTAGATGTTGCCCTCGTCCAGTTCCGCATCGCCCACCAGCGCAACCATGCGGCCCAGATCGACCTCCGCGCCCCATGATTTCGCGGTGATGTAGTCCTGCACCAGCGACGCAAAGGAAGTGACCGCCACGCCAAGGCCCACGGACCCGGTGGAGAAATCGACATCGTCGATGTCCTTCGTGCGGCTCGGGTAGCTTTGCACGCCGTGAAAACCGCGGAAGTTCTCCATCTTCTCCCGGGTCTGATGGCCCATGAGGTATTGCATCGCGTGGAAGATCGGCGAGGCATGGGGTTTGACCGCCACCCGGTCCTCGGGCCGCAGGGCGCTGAAATAGAGCGCCGTCATGATCGAGACCATGGAGGCCGAGGAGGCCTGATGCCCGCCCACTTTGATGCCGTCTACCTTGGGCCGGATGTGGTTGGCGTTGTGGATCATCCAATGCGACAGCCAAAGTAACCGCTGTTCGATGGTCTTAAGCTGGGCGGGTGCGAGAGCGGTCATGGCAGGTCTTTCAAAATTAAAGGCATCGCGGGCGCGCGACAGGGCGCGCCCGGTAAAGCGGCCCGGATCAGGCCGCCTGCATGTTATGCGCCCCAAGCGCGGCGTAAAGGTCATCAATGATGTCTTCTGCAGATTCGAGGCCCACCGAGAGCCGCACCAGCCCCTCGGCGATGCCGTGCTCGGCGCGTTCCTCGGGCGAATAGGTCGAATGGGTCATGCTGGCGGGGTGCTGGATCAGGCTTTCCGCGTCGCCAAGGCTCACCGCGCGCTGGATCAGGTTCAGCCGGTTCATAAAGGCGATGCCGCCCGCCTTACCACCCTTGACCTCAAAGGGGATCATGCCGCCGAAGTCGCCCATTTGTCGCCGCGCGAGGTCGGCCTGCGGGAAGCTTTCGAGACCGGGATAGGCGACATGCAGCACCGCCGGATGCTGCTCCAACGCCTCGGCCACTTTGCGCGCGGTGGCGCAGTGGCGCTCCATCCGCAGTTCCAGCGTCTTGATGCCGCGCAAGAGCAGCATGGCGGTCAGGGGCGACATCACGGCGCCGGTCATGTCCTTCAGACCCACGAGGCGCACCTGCATCATGTCCTCGGCGCTGCCGACGATCAGGCCCGCCACCACGTCACCGTGACCGGAGAGGAACTTGGTCGCCGAATGCAGCACGATGTCGGCGCCATGCTCGATGGGCCGCGTCAGCACCGGCGTGGCATAGGTGTTGTCGACAACCACCTTGGCGCCCGCGCCATGGGCGATCTTCGAGATCGCGGCGATGTCGACAAGACGGTTGTTGGGGTTCGCGGGGCTCTCGAAATAGACCACTTTGGTCTGATCGCTAATCGCCTCGGCAAGGTTTTCAGGCTC
The DNA here is from genome assembly GCF_900102535.1 of Sulfitobacter delicatus. Classification (GTDB taxonomy): domain Bacteria; phylum Pseudomonadota; class Alphaproteobacteria; order Rhodobacterales; family Rhodobacteraceae; genus Sulfitobacter; species Sulfitobacter delicatus. Next base: position 140,118 of record NZ_FNBP01000006.1, read on the forward strand.
GGTCATGTCGACCAGCGTCACCTTGACGCCAAAGCGCGGCAACCCGTGGGTCATAAAGGCGAAGGTGCAGCCATAAAGCGTCTTGTCGATGATGATCTCGTCGCCCGCCTCCAAGAAGGTCCAGAGCGTCGAGGTGATCGCCCCCATGCCCGAAGCCGTCGCAAGGCCCGCTTCGGCGCCCTCAAGATTGGCGATGCGCTTTTCCAGATGGTCGAGCGTCGGGTTGCTGATCCGGGTGTAGAAATGCCCCTCGCGCTCGCCCGCGAACATGTCACCCCCGGCCTCGGCGGTCTCGAAGGTGAAAGTCGAGCTCATGTAGATCGGCGGGTTCAGCGCGCCCTGTTCGTCTTGGGCGTTATAGCCGTGGTGGATCGCACGTGTGGCAAAGGATTTCTGGTTCTCGGTCATGGCATGCCCCTATCTGATTTTATGGGCATGATCGGATGGTCTTGGGGGCATTTGGTTGCTAATATATGCGCTAGCTAACGAGGATTTGGCATATCATGCCCCAAACACCCCAATTAGACGCAACGGATCGCAAGATCATTCGCGCTCTGCAACGCAATGGTCGGATGACCAACCTCGACTTGGCGCAAGAGGTAAACCTCTCGCCGTCACCCTGTCTGCGACGCCTGCGCGCTTTAGAAAAGAACGGCGCTATCAAGGGCTATAGCGTAGAGGTGGACGCCAAGGCTTACGGCCTGCCGGTCACGGTGATGGTGCGGGTCTCGCTTGATGGCCACGATGAGGCGACGGTGCAACGGTTTGAAAGCCAGATCAAAGCGATCCCCGAGGTTCTGGAGTGCTTTGTGATGTCGGGATTGTCGGACTATCTGCTGCGTGTCGTTGTGGGTGATCTGGAAGATTACGAACGCTTTGTGCGGGCGCGGTTGCATCCCATTGGCGGTATCGGCTCAATCGACACGAGCTTTGTCTACGGCGTGGTCAAACGCAGTCAGGTCTATCCCGACATTAGCGGCTAAACCACCTTTTGCGGTTTACAACCGGGGTAGCCTGTGGAGAGTTCGCCTTGAAATTCAGGAGATGCCCATGAGCTTTGCCGCCACGCCCGCGCTGCAATCCGTTGTCGACCACGCGCTTGCCCATGAGACCGAATGGCCCCGGTCCATGTACCACCCCGACGGCAGCTATGTCGGCAACCGCGAGTGGAACGAGAGCGGGCCTTGGACCGAGATCGTGGGGCCCGTCAAACCGCGCGGCGGACCGGCGGGGGTGATCTTGCAGCGCGGCGAGCGCGTGGCCAGTTGGGGCGATACGACGCGGCCCGACATGACATTCTCCATCGCCAAGAGCTATCTGTCGGTGCTGGCGGGGCTGGCGGTGAAAGACGGGCTGATCGCGGACCTCGACGCGCAGGTGGGCGACAGCGTGCCGGGGCAGCATTTTTCAGGCGATCACAACGGGCGCATCACCTGGCGGCATATGCTGCAGATGAACAGCGAATGGCGGGGCGAGATCTTTGGCAAGGACGATCAGGTCGACCACTACCGCCAGATCGGCGTAGGCGCGGACAACAGCCGCAAGGGCCAGTTGCGCGAAGTCGGCGCACCGGGCAGCTATTACGAATACAACGACGTGCGGGTGAATGCGCTGGCCTATGCGCTGCTGTGCCGTTTTGGTCGTCCTTTGCCAGAGGTGCTGCGGGAGCGGATCATGGACCCGATTGGCGCGTCCGGCGACTGGCGATGGGAGGGCTACTCGACCTCTTGGGTTGAACTGGGCGGCAAGCCTATGCAGTCGGTCACAGGCGGCGGACACTGGGGCGGCGGGCTGTTTATTGGAGCGGATGACCATGCCAAGTTTGGTCAGTTCATCTTGCAGAATGGCCAGTGGAACGGGGAGCAAATCCTTCCCGAAGATTGGATGCAGCAGTCGCGCACCCCAACCCCTACCCTTGATAAATACGGTTTTCTTTGGTGGCTGAACCGGGGGCAGGACGCGAACCCAAATCTGCCCGCTACCGCCTTTAGCGCGCAGGGTGCGGGCGGGCATTCGATCTGGATTGCGCCGGATCAGGAGATTGTCGCGGTGATGCGCTGGCTCGCGCCGCCGCATACGCCGAAGTTTTTGGAATTGCTCGTGGCGGCCTTGAACAGTCCCACCCGCAACTGACCATCAAGGGGATCACAGAATGGATATTAAAACCTTCGGCGTCGAAATGTGGATGAACGAGTTCGAGAACCACTGCCGCTACAATCTTGCCGAGACCTGCGTGGATTCGATCACTTTGGGTGAGTTGATCGACATGGCTGGCGTCGACAACAGCGTGCTGGGCGAACTGCGCGAAATGCGGATGGGCTATGGTGCGATTGAAGGCTCGGACCGGCTGCGCGACGCGGTGGCCGGGCTTTACGAAGCGCAGACGCGCGAGAACGTGTTGACGACACATGGCACCATCGGGGCCAACGCGCTGGTCCATCAAACGCTTATCAGCCGCGGTGACCATGTTATCGCAATCGTGCCAACCTATCAGCAGCACTACTCCATCCCCGAGAGCATTGGAGCAGAGGTAGAGCTGCTGCACCTGCGGGCGGAGAACGGTTTTCTACCCGACCTGGACGAGTTGCGCGCCATGATGCGCCCCGACACGCGGATGATCGCGACCAACAACCCCAACAACCCCACCGGCGCACTGATGGGCCGCGACATGCTGGCTGAAATCGCCGAGATCGCGAAGGGCAGCGATGCCTGGGTGCTTTGCGACGAGGTTTACCGCGGGACGGATCAGGCGGGGGACGGCTATACAGTTTCGATCTGCGATCTTTACGACAAGGGCATCAGCACCGCGGGGATGTCAAAAGCCTATTCGCTCGCGGGTTTGCGGGTCGGTTGGGTCGTCGGGCCGCGCGACTTGCTGGAGCGGATCATGGTCCATCGCGACTACAACACGATTTCGGTGGGCCGGATCGACGAATATTTCTCTGCCATAGCGCTCGAAAACCGTGACAAGATCCTCGCCCGCGCACATGCCATCACGCGAGAGAACCTTGCCATTCTGGCGGAGTGGGTCGAGGGCGAGTCACTGATCTCTTGGGTGAAACCGAAGGCGGGGACCACCGCGTTGGTGAAATACGACCTGCCGTTGCCATCGCGGGATTTTTGTACGCAGTTGCTTGAGGAAGAGGGCGTGCTCTTCACCCCCGGCAGTGCGATGGACATGGAGGGCTGGCTGCGGATCGGATATGCTAATCCGACCGAAGATTTACGCGCCGGGCTGAAGCGCGTCTCGGCCTTCCTCGCCCGCCAGAATGCGAAGTCAGTGGAGACTGTCGATCAGCTTTGATAGAAATGCGGCGCCACGGTGCAGCTCATCAGCGGTGATATATTCATCCGCCTGATGGGCCTGCGCGATGTTGCCGGGGCCACAGACCACCGTGGCATAGCCGGCAGTTTGGAAATGTCCGGCCTCTGTTTGATAGGCCACGAGATTGTCGGAGTTATCGCCCGTCAGCCGACGCGCCAATTCCTCAGCAGCGTTGCCGGGTTCGGGTGCGAGTGCCGGGGCAATGTCGATATCGCTAAGCGTTACACTGGCCTCGGGGTGACTCTCCCGCATTGCGGCTTCAACTTTAGCAGCCTCGGCGCGGTAGGCGGCAACCCAGTCTTCGGCGGTCTGGGGCGGGACATACCGGATGTCGCTTTCAAAGATGCATTCGTCCGGCACGGTATTGAGCGCCGTGCCTCCGGTAATGGTTCCAACCTGAAGCGTCGTAAAGGCGGGGTCGAAACCACTGTGTGATGCCGTGGCTTTCTGCAGCGCCATCTGCTGTTCATGCCATTCGATCAGCGGCAAAGCGTAAGCGATCGCCGAAACCCCGCGCCCGGGGTTCGAGCTATGCGCCGCCAAGCCTCGTAGGGTGGTCTTGATGCCGATCCCGCCCTTATGGCCGGTCACCACTTTCATCTGCGTGGGCTCCCCCACGATCACGCTTTCTGCGCGGGGGTAATGCTGCGCAAGTACGTCGATAAGGGGCAGGGTGCCGAGGCAGCCGGGCTCCTCATCATAGGAAAACGCCAGTTGTATCGGGCGCGCCAGAGGTTGCGCCAACATCTGCGGGACTGCTGCCAATACAAGCGCCACAAACCCCTTCATGTCGCAGGTGCCGCGCCCGTAGTAGCGCCCGTCTTCCAGCGTCAGTGCCCAAGGATTATGCCGCCAAGATTGCCCCTCGGTCGGCACCACATCGGTATGGCCCGAGAGGATCACGCCGCCTTCGGTTTTCGGCCCGATATGGGCAATCAGCCCTTCCTTTGCTCCGCTTTCATCCGGAAAGATGTGATGCTCTACCCCAAGCTCGCTCAGGTAGTCCGACACGAAGGCGACCAGCACGCGGTTCGACTGGTGCGATACGGTGGGGAAGGCGACTAACGTTTCAAGCAGTCTTGCCGCGTTACTGATATCGCTCATTCGGCCTCTCCCTCACTGCGCGCCTTTAGATCGTTGTAGATCGTCGCCCTGCTGACCCCGACCATTCGCGCCACATAGGCAGCGGCGTGTCGTTCGGCCAAAGCGCCGGATGCTGAAAGGTCACCCACCAGCGCGCGCCTATCGTCGCGGCCGAGCGCGTCGATCCTGAGCCCCCGGTCACGGCACCAAGCGCTGGCATAGCTGTTCAGACGGTCATGCCAGTCATTGCGCAAAAGCTCCTGCGGCTTTTCCGTCTCCAGTGGGGCCGGACCAAGCGCTTGTGCCACGCGGCGCAGGGCCAACAGATCGGCCTGATCGTGGTTAATGCAGATGACATAGGCCGCTGTCCCGTCCGCGCGGCGCTGCTGGATGCTGATCGAGCGCAGGGTGGCGCCGTCCCAATTCACCTTCTCATAGGGGCCAATCACCGGGGCATCGCCGAGCTCGATCTCGTGCATATTGGACGCATCGCCGACGCTACGCTGTGACATCGGGTTGGCAATATGGGCGATGCGCTCGGCGGCGAGGTCATGGACGACGACCTCCACCCGCGAACCAAAGAGGCAAGCGATGGCATCCGCCGTGGCACAGGCATTGTCGAAGAGGAGATCAGACATTCAAAGGCCAGCCTGTCGATTGACACAAAATTTTAAATTAGATAATTCAATCCAGAAATCGGGTCAACCGACCGGATAGGGGGCGCCAAGTGATTGATCTGAACAAAAGTCAAATTCAGGACTGTTTTGACCTACAAACAGCAGCGCGGGCAATCGAAAACGCCTACATCGCCTCTGCCGAAGGCCGCGTGCAGGCGCCGCCAGTGACCTATCTGGGTTTTGAAGACGCCAATGGTGATTGCCATGTGAAGACCGGCCATGTGCAGGGCACGGAAGGTTTTGTCATCAAAGTTGCCACGGGCTTTTACGACAATCCGGCCAAAGGGCTTCCCAGTTCGAACGGCCTAAACCTGATGTTCTCGGCCACTACCGGCGCGCCGCTGGCGATCCTGCGGGATGAAGGCTGGCTCACCGATATGCGCACCGGATTGGGCGGCGCGATTGCGAGCCGCGCGCTTGGGGTCGACGGGTTTAAGGGGGTGCTGATTGTTGGCACCGGGCTGCAATGCCGTTTTCAAGCGCGCTGTTTGCAGGCGCTGATCCCGGAGCGAAAGCTATCCTTTACCATATGCGGCCGGGATGCGGCTAAGGCGGAAACGGCCTGCGCGGAACTGCAAGGTGACGGACTCTCCGCCAACACGGCGACTGACCTTGAGGCCGCCACCCGCGCGGCGCAGGTTGTCATCACCACAACGCCCGCAAAAATGCCCCTGATCCAGCGCGAATGGGTTACACCGGGGACGCATATCACCGCGGTTGGTGCCGATAGCCCCGGCAAGCAGGAACTGGCGACCGATCTTGTCGCCGCCGCCGATCTGTTGGTCTGCGATTTGGCCGCACAGTCGCTGCACCACGGTGAATTTGCACGTGCCGAGGCCGAGGGGCGCCGTGCCGACGAGGTGATTGCCTTGGGTCACATCCTTTCGGGCGCCCATCCGGGCCGCGCTGATAACAAGCAGATCACCATTGCCGACCTTACCGGGCTTGCGGTTCAAGATGCTGCGATTTCTCTCGCGGTGCTCGAGGCCAGAAATACCGAACACTCATCCAACTGATGGAAAACACTATGTCTCCTGTCTCCGACCTCATCTCTCAATCCGCCGCCCGTTCCTGTGCCGTGCATCGCAAGATTGCAGGCGCCATCAGCCGCACCCCGGTTATCGCGTCGCGCCTGGCGCTGCCGGAAGGAACGCAATTGCTCTACAAGGCTGAGAACTTCCAGCACACCGGCTCTTTTAAACTGCGCGGGGCGAGCGCCAAGTTGACCACCGTGCCGCTTGACCGGCCTGTCATTACCGCTTCGTCCGGCAACCACGGCATTGCCTGTTCGCTCGCGGCCCAGACCACCGGGCATGAGTTGATCGTGGTGCTGCCGGAAACCGTCGTCGCCAAAAAGCGTCAGACGATCGAGTCCTTCGGCACCAAGGTCGTAATCCACGGCGCGGATGCGTCGCTGTCGGAACTGCACGCGCAGCAGTTGGCTGAGGCGGAAGGCTATACCTATATCTCGCCCTATAACGACGCAGAGGTAATCGCGGGGCAGGGGACCGCGGCGCTGGAACTGCTGGACCAGATCGGCAAGGTCGACAACGTGTTCGTCTCTATGGGCGGCGGCGGTCTGATCTCTGGCATGGGTTCGGTGATCAAAGAGTTTTCGCCCCAGACCCGCGTGATCGGCGTGAGTGCCAGCAACAGTTGCGCACTGGCGGCGTCGATCGAGGCGGGGCAGATCGTGGAAACCGAACACCTCGATACGCTCGCCGATGGCGTCGCAGGCGGGGTGGACTCGGATTCCCTGACGCTGCCCATGGCCAGCGAGGTCATTGATCAGATCGTGCATTGCGACGAAGAGCAGATTGCCGCTGCCCTGAAGGTGCTGGCTTGGGAAGAAAACATGCTGGTCGAAGGCGCCGCGGGTCTCGCGCTCGCGGCCTATCTGGCGAACCAAGACGCCTATGCAGGCCAGACCTCTGCCGTGTTGCTCTGCGGCGGGAACTACGAGGTGGCGCAGTTGCGCAGGGTGATCTCGGCGTAACCGGGGCGGAGTGGTGCTAGATGAGAGACCTGCTGAACTGTAGCGCATGGTGGACGCTGCCGACGGGGCCCACCAATACGATCTGCGATATTGCCGGTATCACTGTTGGCAATGAAAGCCTGCGCGGGGAGGGCGAATGCAGCGGTGTGACTGCGGTTCTGCCACATCAAGATGACCTCTTTGCGCGCCCTGTGCCTGCTGGTATTGCGGTGCTCAACGGTTTCGGCAAAAGCGCGGGCTTAATGCAGGTTGAGGAACTCGGCGAAATCGAGACACCCATCCTTTTGACCAATACCTTCGCTGTCGGCACCTGTTCTACCGCGCTGATCCGGCGGGCGATTGCCGCTGATCCCGAAATCGGACGCCGCAAATGCACGGTCAATCCGGTGGTTCTGGAATGTAACGACGGGACGGTGAACGACATCCAAGCGCTTGCTGTGACGGAAGACCACGCAAATGCCGCCATCGCTGCTGCCGCGTCGCGGTTCGATCAAGGGACGGTCGGCGCGGGCAGTGGAATGAAAACCTTCGGCTATGCGGGCGGGATCGGGTCGTCCTCTCGCCGGGTTGACCTCCCGGGTGGTGCGGGTTTTGGACTGGGGGCTTTGGTGCTGTCGAACTTCGGCCAGCAAGCGGCGCTTCGGGTCTTGGGACAGCAGATACCGCCTCCGCAGGGTGCGGGCGGCGGCGATCCGGACAAAGGATCGATTATCATCCTTCTCGCGACCGATGCACCGCTCTGCGCGCGGCAGCTGACGCGCGTAGCCCGCCGCAGCGCTGCTGCCCTTGGGCGGTTGGGCAGCCATATCGGCCACCAAAGCGGCGACATCGCTTTGGCCTTTTCCACCGCCAATAGTGTGCCGCGTGACAGCGGTGACACTTTTGCCGCGACACGCCTGAATGAAAGCCGCATGGATACGTTTTTTGTCGCTGCGGTCGAAGCTGTCGAGGAAGCCGTTCTGAACGCGCTTTGGCATGCGGTGCCGCAGCGTGGCTATGATGGGTCGATCTTACCTTCGTTCCGGGAACGGGTTGCTGCGTATTTCGCGCAATAGACGGGAATGCTCTATGACATCTCACACCAGTCCGGCGCAAACCGTTGCTGGTCTTTCAGGCGCAGCCTGTGGCTAACTTCGGGAATGGAGGAATCGGCTTGAATATTCTGTTCGTCATGTATGACCAATTGCGCTTTGACTACCTAAGCTGCGCTGGCCATCCGCATCTGAAGACGCCTCATTTTGACCGTCTGGCCGCACGCGGCGTGCGCTTTACAAATGCCTATGTGCAGTCGCCGATCTGTGGCGCGAGCCGGATGTGCTATTACACGGGCCGCTACGCTTCCAGCCATGGCGCTCAGTGGAACGGCTTCCCCTTGCGGGTCGGTGAGGTAACGATGGGCGACCATCTGCGCGAGGCAGGGATGGACTGCTGGCTGATCGGCAAGACCCATATGAAGGTGGACGCCAAAGGCATGGCGCGGCTCGGCTTGACCGAAGAAAGTGTTATCGGGGCGCGGCAAGCCGAATGCGGCTTTGACGTATGGGTCCGAGATGACGGGCTTTGGGGTGAGGGGCCGGACGGGTTTTATGACGAAAAACGCTCCCCCTATAATGAGTATCTGAAGTCTCGCGGGTATAGTGCCTCCAACCCCTGGGCCAGCCACGCCAATGCCGGCGTTGTGGATGGAGAGATCGCGTCGGGCTGGATGTTCCAGAACGCCGATCTGCCTGCCAATATCCGGGAGGAAGACAGCGAAACGCCATGGCTTACCTCGGAAACCATCCGGTTCATCGAGCAGGCGAAAGAGCCGTGGTGCGCCCATGTGAGCTATATCAAACCGCATTGGCCTTACATTGTGCCCGCGCCCTATCACGACATGTATGGCCCGCAGCATGTCGCCCCGCCCACCCGCGACGCGGGTGAACGCGAAGATCCCCATCCAGTCTATGCCGCCTATATGGGCAATAAGATCGCGCAGGCCTTTGACGATCCCGAGGTGCGGGCCAAGGTGATCCCAGCCTATATGGGGTTGATCAAACAGTGTGATGACCAACTGGGTCGGCTGTTAGACTACCTCGAAAGCAGCGGTCGGATGGACGATACGATGATCGTGCTCACCTCGGATCACGGTGATTATCTGGGCGATCATTGGCTGGGGGAGAAGGACATGTTTCATGATCCTTCGGTCAAAGTACCGATGATCGTTTTCGATCCGCGTGTCGAAGCGGATGCAACCCGCGGCACCACCTGCGACGCCTTGGTGGAAGCAATTGACCTCGCCCCGACCTTTGTCGAGGTGGCGGGGGGTAAGATTGCGGATCACATCCTCGAAGGCCGCAGCCTGATCCCGCATTTGCATGGCACGGCGGAGGAGACACGTGAATTTGTCGTCAGCGAATACGACTATTCGGCGACGCCGATTTGCGAAAAACTGGGGCTTGCGACGCGCGATGCACGCATGTTCATGGTCTTTGATGGTCGGTTCAAGCTGATCCACTTTGAAGGCGGGTTTCGACCTATACTTTTCGACCTGAAGACAGATCCCGAGGAGTTTCGGGACCTTGCGAAAGGGTCTGCGCATGCGGCCGAAATAGACCATCTCTATGGGCTGCTGGGCCAGTGGAGCCGTCGGATGTCCCAACGGGTAACGCGGTCTGACGATGACATTCACGAGATGCGCGGCAAGTCAGGACGCAAGGGCATTTTGCCCTTTCTGAAGGACGGCAGCGAAGTGCCTGCTGAACTTACTGAGAAATACCGGGGTCAGGTTCAAGGCGACTATACGAAGCCGGAGAAATAGCCTGAGGAATGCTGCAGCGGCCCGTGTCTTAAGCCGCTGCAACCTTAGTTTGCCAACACTTACGGGCGCAGCATGACCTTGCCACCGCGGCCAGTAGACAATGCCGCTTTCATCGCTTCAGCTGCGTCTGCCAAAGCGTAGGTGCCGCCGGTGTCGAGGGGCAATTCGCCCTTGGCAGCCAGCTGCACCAATTCGCCGATCAGCCGTCCCCGCGTTTCTGGCGCCATTTCGCTGCTGACACGCGAGCCCCAGAAACCTTTAACGGTGATGTGCTTCATGATGAGTTCGCCCGAGGACATCGACAGCGGCGCGCCGGTCGCGGTGCCGAAGACGATCAACTCGCCATCTTTGCCGAGCAGTTCGACCAATTGACCGCCCAATTCGCCGCCTACTGAGTCGATGGCCGAAACCGCGCCGCCTTTGCCGATCAGGTCGCGAGCCTTTGTCTGCCAGTCTGCGTCTGCCGTGGAGAGGACATTCTCAACGCCCACCTCGCGCAGTTCATCTGCTGCTTCTTCACGACGCACGAGGTTCAGCAGGTTGATGCCGCGGGCCTTGGCCAGGCCCACCATGATTTTGCCAACTGCACCATTCGCGGCGGTCTGGATCAGCCAGTCGCCTTTCTGCACCTTCAGCGTTTCCAAAAGCGACAGGGCGCTGAAAGGCATGGCGATCAATTGCGCGCCAGCCTCATCGGTAATGACATCGGGCAGGGGCAAGAGACCAGCGGCGGGGGCGGTAAAATACTCGGCCCAAGCGCCATGGAAACCTGCTGCAGTGACCCGCGTGCCGATCAGCGCTTCGTCCACACCTTCGCCGACACTCTCGACAATGCCGAGCGCTTCGGTACCGCCGATCGCTCCGGGCAGCTCAGGCTTGTAGCCATAATTGCCGCGGACCGTCCAAAGATCGTGGTTGTGGATGGGCGACAGGACCATGCGCACCAAAGCTTCGCCCGCGGCAGGGGCGGGAGTGGGGACTTCGCGTGTCGTGATAACATCGGCGGGTTCGCCAAATGTGTCGTGGATTGCAGCAAACATGCTGTTTCCTTTCAGTTTTAGAATTGATCCCCAGTCGGGGAAAGTTGGGAGGTGGTTTCAGCGCGGGCCATGCGCAGAGGCGCATCGCTTTGCGCCAGCTTTGCCAGCACCGCGGCGCCCAGCCATTTTGCATAGAGCATTCGGGCGGTGGCATCAGGATCGATGAAGGGACGAACTGAACCCTCCTTTGCCCCTTCGCGCAGCAGGCTCGCAAGACGCGTGACAAGCGCGTCAACGCCGCGGTCAAGTGTCTCGCGCATCGGGTCCGACAGGTCCGCGATTTCTGAGCCGAGTTTGACCACAAGACAGGCGCTTGCAATGCCGGGGGCTGTAGAGTGACTGAGCCAAGCGTCCCAGAAGTTCTCAAGCTTTGCACCTGCATCGCCCGGCCCGGCAATCAATGCGTCGACCCGGTTCAGATAGCCTTCGACGTAATCTGCGAGCATCGCTGTGCCGAACGCCTCTTTCGAGGCGAAGTAGTAGTAGAACGAACCTTTGGGAACGCCGCTCTCTGCCAATATGCGCGCAAGACCTACGCCCGAAAACCCGTGCTGCAATACAAGCGCACGCCCGCTGTCGAGAATGCGCTGCCGCGTTTGATCTGATTTCTTTGCGTCTGTCATACCGGGGAGATACGTATTATTAGACCGGTCGTCTAGTGCACTCGCGTTTTTGTGAGTTGGGTGCTTTTGGGGCGTACGGCTTGCGTGCGAACTTGGCCATCTCGCAGGCTGGCTACTAGAGGGAGAGCGGTTGGGGGCCGATCAGCGGTCTTCTGTGATCAGTAATCCGAAAGTCCCGCAAAATCATATCATTGCAAAGGTTGATATATTAGTCTGGGTTTAACGTTTGGATCCAGTTGAGGTGCGACCATGGACAACAAGATTGCTCTTATTACAGGCGGGGGGAGCGGTGTCGGCCTAGCCTGCGCGCAGCGGTTGGCGCGGGATGGGTTTACGCTTGTCCTCACCGGTCGGCGCCAGGAAGCCCTAGATGACGCCTGCGCCACTTTGGACGGGCAGGGGCATTTAGCTCTCGCCGCTGATGTGGGAAGCGAGGCGGATGTGGATGCCCTGTTTGGACGCATCGAAGCAAAGTTCGGTCGGCTTGATCTGTTGTTCAACAACGCCGGACGCAACGGCCCTGCGGTAGAGATTGACGACCTGAGTGTTACCGACTGGAATGACATCGTTGCAACCAATCTGACGGGATCGTTCCTCTGCGCCCGCGCCGCCTTTGCCCTGATGAAACGGCAGGACCCCAAGGGGGGGCGTATCATCAATAACGGCTCTATCAGCGCGCATGTGCCGCGCCCGCTTTCCACGCCCTATACCGCCACCAAACATGCGATCACTGGACTTACGCGATCCCTGTCATTGGACGGGCGCAAACATGACATCGCTTGCGGGCAGATCGACATCGGCAATGCGGCGAGCGAGATGACCGAGAGGATGAAGGACGGTGTCCTGCAGCCCGATGGCAGCCGCGCGCCGGAACCGCGGATGGATGTGGGCGACGTGGCTGAAACCCTGTCGTATATGGCGCGGTTGCCGCTCAGTTCTAACGCCATGTTCGTGACTGTTATGGCGACCAAAATGCCCTATGCCGGACGCGGGTAGCCGCTCAGAGTACTTTGCCCGGGTTCAGCATCTGGCCCGGGTCGAGCACTGCTTTCAGCTGTTCCATCAGTTCCAGCGCGACGGGGTCTTTGTAGCGTCGGAGTTCCGCGCGTTTGAAGGTACCGATGCCGTGTTCCGCCGAAAATGAACCACCCATCTCATGCACGATATCATGCACGATCCGGTTAAAAGCGCCGTATTCGGCGAGGAAGTCAGCATCCGCCATGTCGACAGGGCGGGATAGGTTAAAGTGCAGGTTTCCGTCCCCAAAATGTCCAAAGGGGCAGGGGCGCAGGCCGGGCATGTGATCCATACAGGCTTGGGTCGCGACTTTGATGAAATCCGCCACGCGGGAAACGGGGACCGAGACGTCATGCTTGATCGAGGCGCCTTCGGGTTTCTGCGCTTCAGATAAGTTCTCCCGCAGTGCCCAGAGCGCATCCTTCTGCGCTTCAGATGCCCCGATCACCGCGTCGATGATCTCTTCAGCTTCAAATGCCGCTTCAAGCGCCCCTTCGAGCCGCGCGTCGAGATCGGCCTGCGCGCCGTTACCGGTGAGTTCGATCAGGCAATAGGCCGGGTGCACCTCGACCATGGGATCACTACAGCCGGGGGCGTGATCGACCACCATCTGCAGGCCGAGCCGGTCAATATACTCGAAGGTCGAGAGGGTGTCGGCGGTCTGACTGCGCATGCGCGCGTAGAGCGCGAGGGCCGGGTCCGGACCCGTGCAGGCAACCAGTGCTGTGGCACGTGCGGTGGGTTTGGGGAAGAGTTTGATGACGGCAGCAGTGATAATCCCCAGCGTGCCCTCGGCCCCGATAAAGAGGTTTTTAAGGTCGTAGCCGGTGTTGTTTTTGCGCAAGCCGTTGAGGTCATTCAATACGCGGCCATCGGGCAAGACGACCTCCACCCCGAGCACGAGATCGCGGGTATTGCCATAGCGCAGCACCGCCGTGCCGCCCGCGTTTGTCGACAGGTTGCCGCCGATTTGGCAGGAGCCTTCGGAGGCCAGCGACAGGGGAAAGAGCGCATCGACTTCATCAGCGGCGGCCTGGATATTCGCCAGAATGCAGCCTGCTTCGACGGTCATGGTGGCATTGGTCGGATCGACCTGGCGGATACGGTTCAGTCTGTCGGTGGTCAGGATGATACCGCCGTCCGGTACGCCACCGCCTGCAAGACCGGTGTTGCCGCCCTGCGGGGTGACCGGCACTTTGGCGGTTTGGCACAGCCGCAGACAGGTGGCGACCTCTTCGGTGGAGCCGGGACGCAGCAGGGCGATTGCCGTGCCGCTGCGCAGGCCGCGGTCTTCGACAAGGCGGGTGGCTAGATCCTGCGCATCAGTCAGCACATAGGCCGCACCGATGGCGTCGCGCAGGGCGTCGAGCAGGGGGACGTGATCGCGGCTGTCCGTTCCGGACGCGCCGCGTTCTGCAGTGAGGGTGGTCATCTCGGTTATCCTTTACACAGGCCTTTAGCGCTGATCCGCGCCAACCTTTTTGCGAGCGGCATCGCGGAGCTTACTGATGGTGGTGCGGGTGGAGATTTGCTCAGGGTCCGTTACTAATTCGATCAACGCCGGGCGGCCGCTTTCACGCGCGCGGGCGAAAGCGCTGGCAAAATCTTCGGTTTTGGTAACCCGTTCCGCATGGGCGCCAAGACCCTCCGCCATTTTGACGAAATCCTGGTTCTGGAGGGTGGTGCCGGAAATGCGCTCGGGGTGGTCCCGCTCTTGGTGCATGCGGATCGTGCCGTAGATGCCGTTGTTGAACAGCAGCACGATGGGGCAGCCGCCGTATTGCGCGGCAGTGGCCAACTCGTTGCCGCTCATCATGAAACCGCCATCACCGACGAATGAGAGGGTGAGCCGTTCTGGCTCGGCGATTGAGGCCGCGACGGCGGCGGGCACCGAATAGCCCATTGCGCCGCAGGTCGAGCCTACGATCCGGCCCGGACGGCCAAAACGCAGGAACCGTTGCGCCCAGCCGGTGTGGTTGCCGGCGTCGAGTGTCACGACCACATCGTCAGGCAGCTCATCACGGATTTGGGCCAGAGCAACCCCCATGTCGAGGTCCCAATCGCCGCCGTTCGGGGCTTCGGTATCGGTCAGGTAATCAGAATGGAGTTTCTCGCACCACGCGCCCCAAGCCTCTGCACGGCCCAGATCGAGGCCATCCAAAGCAGCCGCAACGGAGACCGGTGCTGCGGCAATCCCGAGGTCAGGCGAATAGACTCGCCCGATCTCATCCGTATCGGGATAAAGGTGCACCAGCCGGGTGTCGGGGTTGGGCGACTGCATCGTGGTGTAGGTCTTGGTCGTCATTTCGCCCAAACGCGCGCCGATGACCACCAAAAGGTCTGCCTCGCGCTGATGTGCATAAAGGCTCGGCGCGGTGGACGTGCCGAAGTCCCCGGCAAAAACGGGCGAGAGGTTGTCGACGATATCCTGCCTGCGGAAGGAGGTCGTGACGGGGATCTTGTTGGCTTCGGCAAAGCGCGTGATCGCAGCAGCACTTTCGTCTGACCAACCCGAGCCGCCAAGCAGCATCAGCGGGCGTTCGGCCTGCGAGAGCTCGGCTTTGAGCATGTCGAGCTGTTCGGCGGAAAGCGCCGCATGGGTGGCGGTATAGGGTCGTGCATCAGCCACCGAGACGACTTCGGTCAGCATGTCTTCGGGCAGGGAAACAACGACCGGACCGGGGCGGCCCGAGGTCGCCACCCGGAAGGCGCGGGCCATATATTCCGGCACGCGCGCCGGGTCATCGATCTGCGTGGCCCATTTCGCGATCGGGCCGAACATGGCGCGGTAGTCGATTTCCTGAAAGGCTTCGCGGTCGGTGGTGTCGCGGGCGATTTGGCCGACGAGCAGGATCATCGGCGTGCTGTCTTGCTGCGCGATATGCACGCCGATGGCGGCATGACAGGCACCGGGACCACGGGTGACCATGCAGATGCCCGGCTTGCCCGTCAGTTTGCCATAGGTCTCGGCCATATTCGCGGCTCCGGCCTCGTGACGTGCGTTCACGAGGGTGAACTTGTTTTGCACGTCATGCAGCGCATCGAGCACCTCAAGGTAGCTTTCGCCGGGGACGCAATAGGCGGTGTCGGCGCCGTGGATCAGCAATTGGTCCACGAGAACCTGTCCGCCGGTCCGCGCCTTGAGGGATGTTTTTTGCAGCATGTGAAATGTGCTCCGTTTCGTTCGTTCAGATAATTAGCTGTGGGTGGCAGGCTGGCTCTGCGGGTCTGGCGTCCTGGCCTTTTGGATGGCCAGGATAATGCCTGCGATGACCAGCCCCGAGGCGGTGAGCCTCAAATCGGGATAGATCAGCAGCAGCGACGCGCCAAAGAGAACCACCGACAGCAGGTTTGACAGTCTGCCAAAGTAGTAGCGCTGCAGGGCCGCGGCCAGAAGGATAACGCCAATGGTCGCTTGCAGCAGGACGAGGGTCACTTGTACTGCCGAGCCTTGCATCAGGATCGCCGGTTCATAGACGAACATGAAGGGCACGATGAAGCCCGTAGCGCCAAGTTTCACCGCAGCCCAGCTCGCCTCGACGATTTTGGCATGCGACAGGGTGTTGGCCGCATAGACCGCCATGGCGACAGGTGGGGTGATGGCCGACAGGATCGCGAAGTAGAACACAAAGAGGTGCGCCGCTTCGACCTGTACGCCGAGCTTTACCAGCGCCGGCACCAGCAGAGCAACCTGCACGATATAGGCCGGTGTCGTCGGCATCCCCATACCAAGGATGATGCCTGCAATCATCGACAGGAAGAGCGCGATAACCAGCGTGTCCTGTGCCGCTTCGATTACGAAGTTCGAGAAGGTGAGGCCAAGCCCGGTAATGTCGATTACGCCAACCACGATGCCCGCACAGGCACAGGCCGCAGCAATCGCCAACACGTTACGCGCGCCGCCTTCCAGGGCTTCGAGAATGTTGTCTACGGTGACGTAATGGCGGGTTGTCTTACGAAGTGCCGCGACAGGCACTACCGAGACGATACCGCACAGCGCCGCATAAGGAGCCGAATAGCCCATCATCAGCACGCCGACGATGATCGCCAGAGGCAGGAACAGATGGCCACGGTCGATCAATACGGTTTTCAGTGGCACTTGGTCCTCTTTAGGGACCGAGCCGATGCCCTTACGCTTGGCCTCAAAATGCACCGCAGCGAAGAGGGCGACGTAGAAGAGAATGGCAGGTGCCAGCGCGTATTTCGCGACGGTCAGATAGCCGACGCCGAGGTATTCGGCCATGACAAAGGCCGCAGCGCCCATGACCGGGGGCATGATCTGGCCGCCGGTGGAAGCCACCGCCTCAACCGCGCCGGAGAAGGCCGGTTTGAACCCCATGCGTTTCATCAAAGGGATGGAGAATGTGCCGGTGGTCATCACATTGGCCACGGCCGAGCCGGAAACGGAACCGAAAAGGCCAGAGGTCACGCAAGCCACTTTTGCCGGGCCGCCAACCTGACGACCTGTCAACGCCACCGCGAAATCCATGAAGAGTTGCCCCACGCCCATCCGCTCGACCAGCGAGCCAAAGAGGATGAAGAGAACCATATAGGTCGCCGACACGGCGATCGGGATGCCGAAGATGCCTTCGGGCGTCATAAAGAGTTGTTCAAGGATGACCGAGGGAAGGGTCGACGTGAACGCGAGCCCATAGGCCATGAAGAGGATCGCGGTGATCGGCAGCATTGGCCCCAGCATCCGGCGTGTCGCTTCCAGCAACAGTAAGACGAGGGTGATGCCCACGACGATGTCCATCGGCATCAGCGGATCAACATAGAGGAAACGCTGGGTGATGTAGTTAAGGTTGAGCGAGGGGTAGAGCGCCGCGCTCATGGCCACGAGGCCGAGCGCAACATCATACCAACTCGGTACATCATTGCGCAGACCTTTGCGGTTCACGGTCAGAAAGATCAGCAGCAGCGCCAATGCGACGTGGACGCCGCGCATGATGTAGGGGTTGGGCGGGCCAACAAAGGCGACGTAGAGATGCCAAGCAGCCATGCCGACCAGGATCAGCCTTGCTATACGGGTAATCAGGGGCATCTTGTCCAGAAGGATCGACAGTTGCATGGGGTTCTCGCGTCTAATGTGGGGGCGGCCATCGGCACGGCAGCGCAGTCGCGCGGGCCTCTGGCAAGTGTGAGTGGGGGCCGGGCGGAGCGATGTGCCCCGTCCAGCCCGACTTCTAAGCGGGAGGAATTACATCCCCGAGACGCCGCGCTCGGCGTAGAACTCTTTGGCCGCAGGGTGGAAGGGCACGCCGATATCGGTGGCCATTTCCTCAACCGTCAGGTTCGCCATGGATTTGCTGATCGCGGCAAAGCTTTCGTTGTTGTCCGCAATGGCAGAGAGAACGGATTTGACGATTTCACCGTCGTAGTCGCAGGGGGCAACCATATGCGTGTCATAGCTGATCGCGTGGACGGTCTCGTCGAAGCCCGGATAGGCGCCAGCTTTGACTTCGCGGCGTTGGAAGGCGGCGTTCTTGTCCTTGAAGTACTTGAACGTTTCTTCATCCACATCGACCAGACGGATTTTGCGCGAGGAGGCGAGATCCATCACCGAGCCAGTAGGCAGGGAGGAACCCAGTGTGAAGAAGTCAGCTTGACCGTCTTTCATCTGCGACGCCGAGTCCGAGTAGGAGGTGTTCGCCACGCTATCGAGGTCGTCGAATGTCATGTTAGCAGTCGACAGCAATTCGCGGGTCAGGAATTCACCGGTGTTGCCAAGCTGCTGTGTCGTCAGGCGCTTGCCCTTCATGTCGGCGATGGTCTTGATGCCGGAATCTTCCAGCGCCACAATCTGGAAATACTGCGGGTAGAGAATGCCGAGGTTGCAGACATTTGTCGTGGCCTTACGGAAAGGCTCTTTGCCCGAGAGGCTGTCCACGGTGGAAATCGAGTTTGCGAAAGCGATACCGAAACGGCCCGCGTCAACGCCCACCACATTGGACACACCGGCGCCCGGGGTCACGGTGATGTCCATATCTGGGTTTTCGCGCTCGACAATCGCTTTGATTGCGCCGCCGACCGGGTACCATGAGCCGCCCTGCTGGCCTGTCGCCATGACAAAGCTTTCAGCATGTGCTGCGACACCTGTCACGGCAAAAAGGATGGTGGCCGCCGTTGTCTGGCGAATCGTTTTAGAAATCAGTGACATTGAAACTCCTCCCGAGTTTTGACTGTGTACCGGCAGTAAATAATCGGGTTCTGGGCTCCCCCCTGACACCCCGGTGCCGTGTTTTTGCAGACTGCGGCGAATTCCCTAGCCTGTCAATTAAAAATACAAATTGCCCGAAATTTAGGCGGAGTTGTCATGTTGTATCCCGCTTGCAATAGCGGGGTGGGCGCTAACTCCTGTACATTGACAACTTGTCATACAGGTGTACCAATTAGCAAAAGGATGTTGAAAACATGACAGGAAATCTTCAGGCGACAGCGCTACTCGTTGATGGGGCCACGTTGAGCGACCAGGTGACAGAGGTGTTGCGGCACAATGTCGTAAACGGTGTCTGGGGCGTGGGTGATCTGTTGCCGTCCGAAACAGCTCTCGCAAGTGATTTCGATGTCAGCCGCACCGTCATTCGTGAAGCGGTCTCGCGCCTGAAGGCGGAAGGCATGTTGTCCAGCAGACAGGGGCGGGGGGCCTTTGTGGCGAGCAACCGACCGCGACAGGGTTTCGCCATCCCCGAATGTGATATGGAAAGCCAACGCAAACTGGCGCAGATTCTGGAGCTGCGCATGGGGTTGGAAATTGAGGCCGCGGCGATTGCTGCCTTGCGCGCGACGCCGGAGGCGCGGTTGGAAATCCAGCGCACGGCAGAAGCCTATGACCAAACCAACCAGAGCGACGGACCAGCCGTGGCGACCGGGGTGAGCGCCGATCTGGAGTTTCACCGTGCCGTTTGCGTCGCCACGGGGAATGACTACTACCTCGGCCTGTTTAACTATCTTGTGGCCAGCTTGCGCGAGACCATGCTGGCGGGGCGGCTGCAGGCGCTCAAGCGCGGGGGCGAAAGCCGTGATGCCGTGCAGGAGCATTACGACATTGCGGCTTCGATTGCCGAAGGCGACGCCGAATGCGCCCGACAGCGGATGCGAGACCATTTGCAGATGTCCAGCGCGCGTCTCTTAGCGCAGTTGAAGACCGAGGAAGACTCGGGCGAATGACCCTACCTGCTGCTCTCTATTCAGCGCTCGAAGCGCCCCATTCGTTGACCATTGCCCTAAGCGGCGGGATCGACAGTCTGACCCTTTCCGCCGCAGCAGCCGAGGTGCGCGGCGCGGATCGTGTGACCCTTTGCCATGCGGTATCCGCCGCCGTACCCGCAGCCGCCACCGCGCGGGTTAAGGAATTCGCGGCCGCGCAGGGCTTGCAGTTGAAACTCGTGGACGCGGGAGAGTTCGCGGACCCGGCTTATCGCGCCAACCCGGTGAACCGCTGCTATTTCTGTAAGTCCAACCTCTATGGCACGCTCGCCCGAATGGGCCCGCTTGTTGCAGCAGGAACCAATACTGACGACCTGTCGGATTACCGCCCCGGTCTGCAGGCCGCAAAAGAGCATGGGGTGCTGCATCCTTTCGTTACCGCGCAAATGTCGAAGGCGGATGTGCGGGCGTTGGCCCGGACGTTAGGGCTTGGAGACCTCGCGGAACTGCCGGCTGCGCCCTGTTTGGCGAGCCGGATCGAAACCGGCCTGCGGGTGGAGCCTGCGGATCTGGCGGTGATCGATCGGGTCGAAGTAATGCTGAAGGAGATGCTGGGCCAAGTGACCCTGCGCTGCCGGTTGTTGCGGGGCGGTTGGGTGATTGAAATTGACCCGCCCGTATATGCGGCGCTGTCGGCGCAACAGCGTGCCGAGATCGGGTCGGAGGTAGAGCGCATCACGCGCGATGACCGGCCCGTCAATCTGCGCGCCTATTCGAGAGGAAGTGCTTTTGTCCATCAATGAATCAGGCCCGGACGGGCATCCCGACGTGACCTTTGATCGGGGGCGCGGGCGCCGGATCGGGATCGAAGAAGCCGTGCTTTGCGAGCATAAATCCGTGGAGCAAATTGCGGGGATTTTGACCGATGCCGTGGCCGAAGAGCGGCGGATGCTTTTGACCCGATTGACGGCGGCACAGTTCGATGCGCTACCCGACGAACTTCGCAATGCTGTGGACTATTGCAGCGCATCGCGCACTGCCGTTCTAGGAGAGATCGGCCCGCTGTCGGATACCCCGCGCATTGGTTTGGTCAGCGCCGGCACTTCTGATTATGCCCCAATGGCTGAGGCAAAGCGTACGCTGGCCTATGGCGGGATGGATGCCACCGAAGTCTCTGACGTTGGGGTGGCTGGTCTCTGGCGCCTGTTGGCGCGCGAGGAATTGCTGCGCGAGATGGATGTGGTGATCGTCTTTGCCGGAATGGACGCAGCGCTTCCGTCGGTTGTGGCCGGATTGGTGCCGGGCGTTGTGATTGGTGTGCCTACATCTGTCGGCTATGGTGTCGCCCGCGGCGGGAGGGTCGCGCTCGATTCGATTTTGGCCAGCTGTGCGCCGGGGGTGACAGTGGTGAATATCGATAACGGCTATGGCGCGGCGACTTCGGCGTTGCGACTGGCCAATATGATGCGTCGCGCGGCGGCGGGGGAGTAACCGGTGACTGCGCCGAAACTGAAAATTAAAAAACGGCAAACGCTGGCCGACCAACTCTACGGGCAGGTGCTTGAGCAAATCGTATCCAACAAGCTGGCACAGGGGGAAAAGCTGCCCTCTGAACACCAGATTGCAACTGCCTTCGGCGTCTCGCGCCCGGTTGTGCGAGAGGCGTTGCGCAAGTTGCAGGAGGACGGACTTGTCGAAGCGCGACGCGGTGTCGGCACCTTTGTGCGCCGGCGGCCTTCGGAAAAGCTGATCGAATATACCACGGCAGGCTCTGTTGCGGGCCTCATGCGCGCGATGGAGGCGCGGATCACGGTGGAGAAGGCGACGGCCCGCATGGCCGCGTTGCGTGCCAACCCGAAGGATATCGCCCGGATCGAGACGGCATTGCAGGTGCTTGAGGAATCGATGCAGGCGCGGACACCGTCGTTCGATGCTGATTACCAGTTTCACCGGGCCATTGCCGAGGCCTCGGGCAATGAAGTCTTTATTCAGATGTTGGACTGCGCGCGGGATGCCATCGAACAGGGTATCGATGTCGCGCAGAAGCTCACGCGCGAAGGTACGCAAAACCGGATTGATGTTGTGATCAGCGAGCATCGGCAAATTTTGGAAGCGATCCGCGCGGGCGACGCTGAGGTCGCGGGCGTGTCTATGGCCTATCACCTGTTGCAAGCGCGGACGCGGATCACCGACCACGCTGGCATCGCCTGACACCACTCACCCGAAAGGCTTCTAATGATTTACGACCACCGCACCTATTGTTGCCGTCCTGGCACGATCAAAAAGCACCTCGCGCTTTATGCCGAATATGGGTTCCCCGCACAGAAACGCATTCTAGGCGCACCGGTGATCTATGCGCAGGTAGAGACAGGGGACGTGAATTCGTTCGTGCATATCTGGGCCTATGAAGACGCTGCAGATCGTGCTGCACGACGTGCTGAAATGGCGGCGGACCCAGATTGGCAGGCTTATTTGAAGAAAAGCGCTGAGGCAGGGTATCTGATCAGCCAAACCAACGAAATCTTGATGCCGGTGGATCTAGAAGGCTGAAGGATAGCCCCGGACCGTCAGCGCAGTCCGGGGCTTTGTTCAGGCGACGATGCAGCTTTCGTCAATCCCGCGGCCTTCGTGGAAGGCGCGGATGTTGCTGGCCCAATGGTTGACCATCCGCTTGAGATTGTCCTCGCTATGGCCGCCGATATGTGGAAGCGGTAGCACGTTATCGAGGCGCAGCAGCGGGTTGTCCGGCTTGATCGGCTCTTCGGTGAAGACATCCAGCGCGGCCCCTGCAATGCGACGGTGGGTCAGCGCGTCGATCAATGCGGCTTCGTCGATCAAGCCGCCCCGACCCGTGTTGACCAGAAGAGCCTCGTCTTTCATCTGATCTAGCTCCGCCGCGCCGATGGTGCGGCGCGAAGCCTCTGTCAGGGGCATGTGCAGGCTTACGATATCGCAGGTGGACAGGATCTCGTCGCGGTCTGCATAGCGGGCGCTGGTGTCTTCAACTTCTCCTGAGCGGCGGTAGTAGAGCACCTCACAGTCAAAGCCGGTCAGCCGTTTGGCCACCAACTGGCCGATCGCGCCAAAGCCCAGCAGGCCGACCTTCTGGCTGCTGAGGTCTCGCGCGCCGGGAACGATGTCGGGCACGATCCATTTGCCCGCGCGGGTGTTGTTGTAGTGCAGGGGAATGCGGCGCAGGGCGGCGATCATCATGCCGATGGTGAGGTCTGCAATTGTCGGTGCGTTGACACCTGGGCTGCGCGCCACGGTCACGCCTTTCTCCCGCGCGATGTCGAGCGGGATTTTGTCGTATCCGGTGCCCCATTGATGCACTAGTTTGACGGTATCCGCGTTGCGCAAAACCTGCGCAGGCAGGCCCCGGCCGCGCGGCACGATATAGGGTGCGCCTTTCGCAACTTTCGCAAAGTCCTCTTCCGCAAACGACTCTGCGAACCTCAGGTCGAGCCCTTGGGCATAACCGCGCACCTTGTCCTGCATGTCCTGCGGCATGGCGTCGAGGACGGCAACGGGGCCGATCAGCTCGGCGCTCATGCGGTGGCCTCGCGCAGGTCTTCGGGCAGCAATGCGTCGGGCAGGTTCTGGTAGGACACGGGCCGCAGGAAGCGGCGGATCGCCAATGTGCCCACAGAGGTCGCGCCGAAGTTGGTCGATGCAGGGTAGGGGCCGCCGTGAACCATCGCGTCGCAGACTTCGACCCCGGTGGGGAAGCCGTTGACCAGCACCCGGCCCGCTTTGCGTTCAAGGATCGGCATCAGTGCCTGCGCGGCTTCGGTATCGCCGTCGTCCATGTGGATCGTCGCTGTGAGTTGGCCTTCAAAGCCTTTGGCGAGTTCGTGCATTTGCTCTCTCGAAGAGACCCGCAGGACGAGGCCGAGCGGGCCAAAGACCTCTTCGCCAAGCGCGTGATCTTGGAGGTAGGTGTCCGCATCTGTCTCAAAAAGGTTTGGCTGTGCGCTGCGGCCTTCGCTCTCGTTGCTTACCAGCGCGCGAACAGCGTTGCGCCCGGTGAAACGTTCTTTGCCGTCACGGTAGGCTTGCGCGATGCCGTCTGTCAGCATCACTTGTGGACCGACCTGTTCCAGCGCTTCTTTGGCGGCGGCGACAAAGGCATCACCTTCCGCGCCCTTGCGCACCACAGCGATGCCGGGGTTGGTGCAGAACTGCCCGGCGCCCATGGTGAGCGATCCGGCCCAGCCTTCGCCCACTTCGGCGGCGCGGTTCTTGGCTGCCTCTTCAAGCAGGAACATCGGATTGACGGAACCCAGTTCGCCAAAGAACGGGATCGGCTCGGGCCGCTGAGCGCAAAGGTCAAAGAGCGCGCGGCCCCCAGCGAGTGAGCCGGTGAAGCCCACGGCTTTAATCAACGGATGCTGGACCAGTGCCTGACCCACATCGCGGCTGTTGGCGTGGATAAGGGAGAAGACACCGGGATGAACGCCGCATTTCTGGATCGCCGCGTGGATTGCTTCGGCGACGATTTCGCCTGTGCCGGGGTGGGCGGAGTGGCCCTTCACAACGACCGGGCAACCCGCGGCCAGTGCGGCTGCGGTGTCGCCGCCGGCGGTTGAGAAGGCGAGCGGGAAGTTCGAGGCGCCAAAGACGGCCACCGGACCGATGGGGCGTTGCACCATGCGGATGTCAGGCCGCGGCATTGGCTGGCGGTCGGGCAAGGCGACATCGACGCGACGGTCCAGATGCGCGCCCTTTCGGATGTGATCGGCGAAGAGCCGGAGTTGTCCCATCGTGCGACCGCGTTCGCCTTGCAGGCGCGCTGTGGGCAAGCCGCTTTCGCGGGCGCCA
The DNA here is from genome assembly GCF_900102535.1 of Sulfitobacter delicatus. Classification (GTDB taxonomy): domain Bacteria; phylum Pseudomonadota; class Alphaproteobacteria; order Rhodobacterales; family Rhodobacteraceae; genus Sulfitobacter; species Sulfitobacter delicatus. The sequence continues at coordinate 164,649 of NZ_FNBP01000006.1, forward strand.
ACTTCGGTGATGATCTCGGCACGCGCCTCCATTTCATCCGCGATGGCGTCGAGGAAATCCGCGCGGCTGTCACGGCTAAAATAGGCGTAGGACCAAAAGGCGTCTTCTGCAGCTTCACAGGCGGCATCCACATGCGCGGGCGTGCCGAGTTGGAACTGGTCACTCTCGCCAGCAGCGGGCGAATTGGCAAAGGTCTCTCCGCCGCCGACCCATTCGCCAGCGATGAGATGCTTGCCGTGGGGGTGAAATGTCTTGCTGTCGGAGGTCATGATCAATCCTTGTCGGTTTGGTGTTTCGATGTTGTCGTCGACTGGCCCATGGTCTGGACTAACGCGTCCATCTGTCGGGCCAGCAGCCAGGCATCGCCCGCGATGGCGACGAATTCGATCCCGTCGTCAAAGTAGCGTTGTGCCGGTTCAGCGCCGTAGCCGAGGATGCCCGCAGGCAGTCCTGCTCTGTGGATCTCGGAAACGGCTGCGCGGATCTTGGCTTGTACGTCAGGGTGCATCGGGTTGCCTGCATGGCCCATAGCGGCGGACAGATCGCCCGGCCCAATGAAGATCGCGTCGACACCGGGCACCTCGGAAATGGCCGGAATATTATCGACCGCCTCCGGCGTTTCGACCTGAACGATAACGCATTGTGATGCCGCGTAGCTGCTAAGGTAGCCAGTATCACGGCCATAGTTGTTCGCGCGGATGGTGGCGGAAATGCCGCGCAGCCCCTCTGGGGGATAGCGGGTCCAGGATACCGCGCGCCTTGCCTCTTCGGCATTTTGGATCATCGGGAACATCAGGTTTTGCACCCCGATATCCAGCAAGCGTTTGGTCATTGTCTGGTCAGAGGTGGGCATGCGCACGATGACGGGAGTGGTAGTCGAGGCCGAAGCTGCCGCACGCAGATGGTCGGTGATCTGGCTAAGGTCATTGGGCGCATGCTCCATGTCGAGCAGGAGCCAATCAATGCCACTGCCGGCCGCGATTTCCGTTGCTATGGGCGCGCAAAGCGAGAGCCAGAAGCCAGAGAGACGGCTGCCGCGGCAAAGCGATTGTTTCAGCGTTTTCCCCGACATTTTCGCAATCCGCCCTTCAAATGGTATCGACAATCAGGGTGATACGGTAATATATCAGTTGGAGCAAGATGGGATTTTGCCCATTTCGGAATCGAGTTTCAGCTGGCGAGGATCCTATGACCAATACCCGAAAGACCGCCGACCAATTGCGCAGCGCGCGCTGGTTTACCCCCGACGATCTGCGCAGCTTTGGCCATCGGTCTCGGATGATGCAGATGGGATTGGGGCCGGAGGATTGGGAAGGCCGTCCGGTGATTGGCATCCTGAACACCTGGTCAGAGATGAACCCCTGCCATTTGCATTTCCGGGACCGTGCGGAGGACGTGAAAAAGGGCATCGCGCAGGCGGGCGGTTTGGGGTTGGAGATTCCTACGATCTCGATTGACGAGAGCTTCACTAAGCCGACGTCGATGCTCTACCGCAATATGATCGCGATGGAGACAGAGGAGACGATCCGCTCGCATCCCTTGGACGGTGTAGTGCTCATGGGCGGATGTGATAAATCCACCCCCGGCCTTACGATGGGAGCAATCAGCGCGGGGGTGCCATTTATTTTCCTGCCCGCTGGTCCAATGCTGCGCGGAAACTACGCAGGGCGTGCGCTTGGCTCGGGCTCGGATGCGTGGAAGTTCTGGGACGAGCGCCGTGCGGGCACGATTTCGGCAGAGGAATGGGTTGGCGTCGAAGGTGGTATCGCGCGGTCTTATGGCCATTGCATGACCATGGGCACGGCCTCCACCATGACCGCGATTGCCGAGGCCATGGGGCTGACCTTGCCGGGCGCTACATCGATCCCGGCAGCAGACGCGGGGCACAAGCGGATGAGTGCGTCTTGTGGGCGGCGGATTGTGGACATGGTTTGGGAGGACCTCACGCCAGATAAGATCATCACCCCTGCCGCCGTGCAGAACGCGGCGACGGTGGCGATGGCGACGGGTTGTTCGACCAACGCGGTGGTGCATCTCTTGGCCATGGCGCGCCGTGCGGGTGTGGCGCTGGAGCTCAACGATCTTGATGCTCTGGGTCGGATCACCCCGCTGATTGCAAATATTCGCCCGCTTGGCAGCAGCGAATACCTGATGGAGGATTTCTATTTTGCGGGTGGGCTGCGGGCGCTGATGGACCAGTTGGGCGATAAGCTGGACCGCTCGGCCATTACCTGCACCGGCAAGCCGCTTGAAGAAGGGATCGCAGGTGCGCCTGTCTATAATGGCGATGTAATCCGGCCCTTGTCGAACCCGGTCTATAAGGAAGGCTCGCTGGCGGTGCTGAAGGGCAATCTTTGCCCCAATGGCGCGGTGATCAAACCGGCGGCCTGTGATCCGAAGTTCCACCGCCACGAAGGTCCGGCGCTGGTCTTTGACAGCTATCCCGAGATGAAGGCGGCGATTGACGATGAGAACCTCGACGTGACGCCCGATCATGTGCTGGTGCTGCGCAATGCGGGGCCGCAGGGCGGACCGGGGATGCCGGAATGGGGCATGTTGCCGATGCCAAAGGCGCTGCTGAAGCAGGGCCATCGAGACATGTTGCGGATTTCGGACGCGCGGATGTCGGGCACGTCTTACGGCGCCTGCATTTTGCATGTCGCGCCGGAATCGTTCGTGGGCGGGCCGTTGGCCCTGCTCAAGACCGGAGACATCGTGCGTATGGACCTTGAAGCGCGGACCCTTGACATGCTGGTGGAGGAGGACGAACTCGCCGCCCGCCGTGCTGCTTGGAAGGCGCCGGAACCCCGGTTCGAACGAGGCTGGGGTTATATGTTCCAGCGCCATGTAGGGCAGGCCGATCAGGGCTGTGACTTTGATTACCTGACTGCAGGCTTTGGCCAAGCGGCAGGTGAGCCAGACATTTTCTAAGAGGTTTTCCTATGACACATGATCTGACGAAAGCGCTGACCGGTATCTCGGGAATCCTTGTGACGCCCTACGATGCCGACGGGGAAATCGCGCCGCGTAAGCTGGCCCCGATCATCGACCGCGCGCTTGGGGCCGGGGTGCATATCCCAGTAGTGAACGGCAACACCGGCGAATATTACGCGCTGACCAATGACGAAGCCTGCACCATGGTGCGCGAAGTGGCGCAGATGGTCGACGAGCGCGCGCCGCTGCTGGCGGGAGTGGGACGCGGCATTCGGGACGCCTGCGCGCTGGCGAAGGCCAGTGCTGCGGCGGGAGCCGATGCGCTGATGATCCACCAGCCGCCAGACCCATTTGTCTCGCCACGCGGCACGGTCGACTATGTGCGTGCGGTGCGCGACGCCTCGGGCGGTCTGCCGGTGATGCTCTACCTGCGCAATGACGCAATGGGGCCGGAAGGCATCGCGCGGTTGTGTGAGATTGAAGGGGTCAAGGGCGTCAAATGGGCAACGCCGAACCCCCTGAACCTCGCCCGCGCGATTGAGGCCGCACCCGATGATATCGTCTGGGTCGGCGGCTTGGCCGAGGTCTGGGCCCCCCCGCTCTATGCAGTGGGGGCTCGCGGCTTCACCTCGGGCCTGATCAACGTCTGGCCGGAACGGTCGGTCGCAATTCACGCGGCCCTTTATGCGAGTAACTATGAAGAGGCGAACCGGCTGATCGCCGGAATGCGCGCCTTCGAAGACATCCGCGCGGAAGAGCACAACGGCACCAATGTCACCGGGGTCAAAGCGGCCCTGATGGCGATCGGACAGGATTGCGGCGCCACGCGCCCGCCCTCTGCATGGCCACTGACAGAGCATCAGCAGAAGGTGCTCGACCAGTTTATTTCAGAGAACCGACTTAAGGGAGAGACGGCATGAACCCCGACCTACGTGAGAAATTCAAGGCGGTCTCGGTCGCGACATTGGCCACGGCGCTTTACAAGCGCGGGCTGCGCAATCAGGTGGTGCAGGGCGTTGGGCCAGTGGCCGCTAAAGGGCAGAATATGGTCGGACCGGCCTTTACCCTGCGCTACATGCCAGCGCGGGAGGACCGCAACCAGTTGGTCGAGTTCCGCAATCCCGAGCATCCGCAGCGGGTCGCGATTGAGACCTGCCCCGAGGGTCATGTCTTGGTCATGGACAGCCGCAAAGACGCGCGTGCCGCCAGCGCCGGGGACATCCTGATCACACGGCTGATGATGCGCGGCGCGGCAGGGGTGGTGACGGACGGCGGCCTGCGTGACGCCGCAACCATCGGGGCGTTGGATATCCCCGCCTATCATGCGCGCCCTTCGAGCCCGACAAACCTGACGCTGCATGAGGCGATTGAGATCAACTGCCCGGTGGGCTGTGGCGATGCGCCGGTCTTTCCTGGCGACATTGTCGTGGGCGACGATGACTGTGTGATCATCGTGCCGTCGGACATCGCAGAAGAGGTCGCCGATGAGGCTGTCGAGATGACGGCTTACGAAGACTTCGTGGTCGAGCAGGTGAAGGGCGGAGCAGGGATCATCGGCCTGTACCCGGGCACCAAGCAAGAGAGCCTCGATAAGTTCGCGGCGTGGCGCAAGGCCAACAACCGTTGAGTTAAGGCTTTTCCTGGGTGAAATACTCCGGGAAAGCTGCCCGCTTATCGGTCATACGGTCGACAGTGCGCTGAAGGTGCTGTCGCAGTGCATCCATAGCCGCAGGAGCATCGCCCGCCTCGATTCCGTCAAGAATACGGCTGTGGCCTTCGATGACGTCTTTGTTGTTCAGGATGCGCCCTGCCTCGTCAATGTCGTCCAGATGCAGGCGACGCAGACGCTCAAGGTGGCCCGCATGGCTGCGCATGATACGTTGGCTTTGCACATGGCCCGCAGCGACAAAGAGAGTTTGGTGGAACACTTCATCGAGTTCCTGAAAGGTTGGCACGTCAGAGGGTTGGTCAGAGACACTGCCCTGCAGGGCGACGATGCTGCGCAGGCGGGCAAGCGCTTCGGGCGCAATCTCTTTCGCCAGGCGGCGCACGACTTCCGTCTCCAGCGCGATCCGCATGAACTGTGCTTCGCGGATCGCCGACATGTCGATGGGCGTAACCAGAGTGCGTGACTGCGGGTAGATTTTGACCAGCCCTTCCTTGGCGAGCTGCTGCAGCGCATCGCGCAGCGGTGTCAGGCTGACGCCGTGGGTCTCGGCCAGTTCCGAGCGCAAGAGGGGCGTGCCGGGTGGCAGGTCCAGCTTTACGATCTGGTCGCGCAGGGTGGCATAGACGCCACGCCCTGTCGGGCCGCCTTCGAACAGCCCCAGATCAGCGCCGCCGCCTAGAATGCTCTTGGCGAGGGACTGCGCGCGCGGTGCAGCAGGCTTGTTCGATGACATCATGCAGGCTCTTCCATAGCTGTTCAATCTAATATATCAGTTAATCACATCTTACCGAAGCGGTTTTTTTGACCCCCGACAGGAAGCATCCGATGGACAGCCAAACCATGCAAGAGGCCAAGAATGCAAGAGTGATGCTGTTGTCACCGACTGACAACGTCGTTGTGGCGACGAGCCCTGTAGCGAAGGGAGCGCGATTGCTCGCTCAAGAAATTCGCGCCAACCACGACACGCCGCAGGGTCACAAGATCGCGGTGCGCCCCATCCAACAAGGTGCGCCGATCCTGAAATTCGACACGGTTATTGGCTATGCCGCCGAAGATATCGCGGCAGGCGATTGGCTGCACAGCCACAATATCAAGTTCGACGCGGTCGACAAAGACTATGCGTTCGCCCGCGACTACACCCCGACTGAGCTGCTGCCCCCCAAAGAGCGCGCGCAGTTCATGGGCATCCGGCGCGGGAATGGCCGGGTGGCCACGCGCAATTACATCGGGCTTTTCGTTACTGTAAATTGCTCGGCAACGGTCGCCCGCAAGATCGCCAACTATTTCGACGAAGAGCGGATGGAGGCATGGGAAAACGTCGACGGGGTGATCCCCTTTATCCACGAGTCCGGCTGCGGGATGGAACTGACGGGGGAGCCGATGGACCTCCTGCGCCGGACGCTGTCGGGCTACATCCGGCATCCCAACTTGGCCGGGGCGATCGTTCTGTCGCTTGGCTGCGAGCGCAACAATCTGGCGCAGTTCTTCGAAGAAGAAGGACTGGCCGAGGGCAAAATGCTGCGTACGATCACCATGCAGCATGTCGGGGGCACGGCCCGCGCGATTGCGGAAGGCAAGGACGCGGTGCGCGAGATGTTGGATCAGGCAAACGCGGTGCGGCGCGAGCCCTGTTCGGCGGAGCATATCACCATCGGCATGCAATGTGGCGGGTCGGACGGGCTGTCGGGCCTCTCGGCCAACCCGGGTCTTGGGGCGGCAGCGGATATCCTTGTGCGCAACGGCGGTACGGCGATCCTGTCCGAGACACCTGAAATCTTTGGTGTTGAACATCTGCTGACCCGGCGCGCGCGTAGCGAAGCTGTGGGTCGGAAACTGGTGGAACGGATGGATTGGTGGCTGGACTATACCCGCGGTCGTGACACCCAGATCAATGGCGTTGTCAGCCCCGGCAATCAGGCGGGTGGTTTGGCGAATGTGTTGGAAAAGTCCCTCGGCGGGGCCAAGAAGAGCGGCAGCACCGGCTTGATGGAAGTCTACCGCTACGCCGAGCCTGTGACCCAAAAGGGGTTGGTCTTCATGGACACGCCCGGCTTTGATCCCGTTTCGGCCACCGGGCAGATTGCGGGCGGTGCGAACCTGATATGCTTCACCACCGGACGCGGCTCGTGCTTTGGCTCTTACCCATCGCCCACCATCAAACTCGCCTCAAATACGCCGATGTTCACCCAAATGCGGGACGACATGGACATCAACTGTGGCACCGTGATCGACGGCGAAGCGACCCTCGAGGAACTGGGGCAGGTGATCTTTGACCGCATCCTTGCCATCGCTTCCGGCGAGCAAAGCAAATCCGAGGCGCTTGGCGTCGGTGAAGAGGAATTTGCCCCCTGGCCCATCGGGGTTACGGGCTAAAGTGTTAACGCGTCTGGGAGGACAGCGCAGATGAAACCTAACTATGTGAAACTGGTCGAAAACACGCCGCTGCCCCGCATGGCATTGTGTCGTCAGACCTTTGCCGCCACCCAGATCGATGATCCGACCGCCGCTGTGGCCGAGGCGATGAAAGCAGCCTGCGTCAGCAAGGTGCAGCCCGGCATGTCCATCGCCATCACCGCCGGGAGCCGGGGGCTCGCCAATCTGCCAGAACTGCTCGCGGCCATCGTCGCAGAGGTGCGGGCCCGCGGGGCGCATCCTTTTGTGGTGCCGGCCATGGGTAGCCACGGCGGGGCGACGGCGGAGGGGCAGACGGCGCTTTTGGCGAAGCTCGGGGTGACCGAAGAGAGCCTTGGCTGCGAGATCCGCTCTTCGATGGAAACGGACGAGATCGGCGTGCTCGACAACGGCATGTCCGTGCGGATGGACCGTCATGCAAATGCCGCAGACGGGATCATCTTGTTTAACCGGATCAAGCCACATACCTCTTTCCGCGCGCCGAACGAGAGCGGCTTGGCCAAGATGCTGTCGATAGGGCTGGGCAAACAATCGGGCGCCGAGATGTGTCATTCCCGCGGGATCGACAACGTCGGGATATTTGTCGCGGAAATGGCCCGGATGAAGCTGGCGCGCTGCAAGGTGCTTTTTGGTATCGGCACGATTGAAAACGCTTACGACGGGCTGGCCGAAGTCGTCGCGCTGGACAGCGAAGGCATGTTGGAGGCCGAAGCGCCCTATCTGCAAGACGCCATGCGCAATATGCCGCGTCTGCCGCTTGGCCCACAGGACGCGCCGATGGCTTCGGGCGATCTGGATGTGCTGGTGGTCGATGAGATCGGCAAAGAGTTCTCCGGCACCGGGATGGACCCGAATATCACCCATCGGTTTACCAGCGATAAGATGCAGGTGCATCTGCACATCGCGCGGCTGGTGGCGCTTGGTCTGTCGCCTCGGAGCAATGGCAACGGCAACGGCGCTGCGCGTGCGGATGTCATTACCGAACGGCTTGAGAAGGACTTTGACCGCGAGGCGGTCTATGCCAACGCCATCACCTCGCAGGTGGTGAAACAGGCGAAAATCCCGATGGTGATGCCCTGTGATCGCACGGCGATCCAGACGGCGATCAAGACCTGCGGGGCGGAGGATATCACCAGGGTGCGGATGCTGCGCATCCCTAATACGCTCAAGCTGGAATACCTCTATGCCTCCGAGGCGATGCTGCCGGAACTGCGCGAACGTCTGGGGCTGGAAGTTGTTTGTGATCTGCAAGAGATGCAGTTCGACGCTGGCTTTTTGCGCAACCCGTGGCCGGAGGTGCACTGATGGGCGGGCAGGGGCTGCATCTGCACTTAGACCCGGTGGGCGGTGCTGCGGGGGACATGTTCATCGCGGCGATGCTGCATGCGTTCCCCGATCTGGCAGAGCGCGTCCTGGCTGATGTTGCAGCGGTGCTGCCAGCAGAGGTGGGCCACGCGAAACTGTCCGAACATGTCGCCTCTGGCATCACGGCGCGACGGTTTGAACTGGTGCCGGCCACCGAGGGCGCTGGCGCGCGGCATGGGGCCGAGACGACTTACCGTGCCATGCGAGAGCTGTTGGAAAAGGCGCCGCTGTCGGAGGGCACCGCGGCGGCCGCCTGCGCAATACTCCACCGCATTGCCGAGGCCGAAGCGCAGGTGCATGGCATTCCCATCGACCGGGTGCATTTTCACGAGATCGCCGATTGGGATGCATTGATGGACGTTACCGCCGCGGGGAGCATCTGCGCAGCGCTGACTGGCGCACAATTCTCTCTATCTCCTCTGCCGCTCGGCGGGGGGCTGGTTGAGACGGCGCATGGCAAACTGCCTGTGCCGGCGCCTGCCACGGCGCTGATCCTCAAAGGATACGACTGGCATGATGACGGCGTGCCGGGGGAGCGGGTAACCCCCACCGGGGCCGCAATCTTGGCGCATGTGACCAGTGGCACCCCCACCGCAACGCGGCCTCCGGGGAGGCTGCGCTGCACAGGTTCGGGGGCCGGTACGCGCGTGATGAAAGGGCTGCCGAACATCCTGCGGGTCAGCGTTTTCGATACGGCCAAAGGGGGTATCGAGCAGGACAGCCTGATCCAACTGGCCAGCGACATCGACGATATGACGGGCGAAGAACTTGGCTTTGCCACTGATAAACTGCGCGCCCTACCCGGTGTGGTCGATCTGATTTTGATGGTGGGACAAGGCAAGAAATCCCGCCCCGTCACACGGCTGGAGTTGTTGGTTCGTCCGGATAGCGCGGACACAGTTGCTGCTCAGGTTTTCGATCTGACATCCACGCTTGGCCTGCGTCGCTCCACGGTGGATCGGATGATCCTGCCCCGCGAAAGCGACAGTTCTAACGCACCCCGGCGCAAGCGTGCGGCGCGGCCCGGCGGGCAAGAAACGATCAAGGTCGAGAGTGACGATCTGGCCGACGCCGAAACGCTGCACGAACGGCGTTTGCGGGCGCGGGCCGCGGAGACTTAAGCGTAGGCGGGCGCCTGGGTGATCTATCTTGCTTATCACTCAGGCGCGTGTGAAAACCCCTAAAGTCGTTTCTGGGGGCCGCATGGATAAGCAACTGACCGCCTCGCTGCGGCAATACGAGGTTTTTGTCGCTATCGCTGACACGCTGCATTTTGGTCAGGCGGCGGCGAACCTCGGCGTGGCGCAACCCGCATTGACCCAGCAGCTAAAACATCTGGAAAACGCCTTTGGCGGTGAGCTTCTGTTCGATCGTAATCGCCGCCGGGTGATGTTGACAGATTTTGGCGCGGCGCTTTTGCCCGAGGCGCGTGCGCTGTTGCAGCAGGCGCGCCGGGTCGAGGCGATAGCCCAAGCGGCCCGCGACGGAAAGCGCGGGCGGATCGAGCTCGCCTATGTCGGCTCCGCCTCCTACGGCGGGGTGTTGGGGCGGCTTTTACGTGACTTTCGCGCGGGCGCGGAAGATGTCGACCTCATTTTGCGCGAGATGAATATGGACCTTCAGATCAATGAGATCGTCGCGGGCAGGCTCGATGCGGGATTTGTGCGCCTCCCCCTGTCGGGCGTCCCTGATGTGTTGGAAACTTTGACTGTGCATAGTGAAGACATCATGCTCGCCGTGCCGCCGGATCATCGCTTGGCGGAGGCTGATGCGGTCACAATATCCGAACTGCGCGATGAGGGATTTATCTTTACCCACCTCGGCCCTGATATGGGGTTCGCTGCCTGCGCGTATAAGCTCTGCGCGGACGCCGGTTTCGCCCCGCGCATTGAGCACCGCGCGCCGCAGTTCACCGCAATTGTCAGCTTTGTATCCGCCGGATTGGGCGTGGCATTCGTCCCAGCCTCGGCGGCGCGAATGAAAGACGCAGGCGTCGTGTTTTTGCCGATCCGCAACCCGTCAGTGCAAAGCCGCATTGGATTGGCCTATCTGAAAGACCCAAGCAACCCCGCCCTGCGCCGGCTGCTCGCTGCCGCAACGCCCGAAGGCTGACTAGCCAACCGCCGTGCCACCACAGACGAACACGGTTTGTCCCGTTATAAACCCGCTGCGCGCGTCTGCGAAAAAGGACACCGCCTGCGCAACATCCTCGGGCGTTCCCATGCGGCCTATGGGCACCGCATCGACAATGGCGCGGGTCTCGGGCGCCTCCTTGGGGTTGTTCTCCCAAAAAGCGCTGGTTGCGATAGGGCCGGGGGCGACGCAGTTCACGGTAATCCCGTCGGTCGCCAACTCCAGCGCCCAAGTTCGCGCCATCGACTGGATAGCACCCTTGCTGGCGGAATAGAGCGTCCGGTCGATCTTGCCCTTCGTGACGCGGCTGGTGTTCATCACAATGCGCCCTCCACCCGCCTGACGCATGCCGGGCACCAGAAGCTTGGCCGCAAGGATGCTCGGCCGCAGGTTGAGGTGCATGATGCTGTCCAAGTCATCAATATCCACCGCGTCGAAAGGGGCAGGCTTCACGATGCCGACGTTGTTGACCAGACAGGTGACCGGCCCTTGCGCGAGGATATACTCTAGCGCGGCAGTTGTAGCTTCAGGGTCAGACAGATCGACCTGTTGAGCATCGGGACGCAAGGCTTCGCCTTCTGGCTCAGCGATGTCGAGCACAAAGACCCGCCATCCGTCCGCCGCCAACCGCCGCGCGATCCCTAGCCCGATGTTACGCGCGCCCCCAGTGACAACTGCGTTCCCGAGCCTGCTCATTGGAGAGTTACACTAAAAGACAGTGGGCCAAATCGCGTCATCAGGCATCCTTTCATCAAACCGCTATTTACTTATCACTGTGGCATAGTGATAAGTAAATAAGTTATTGGAGGGGAGCCATGGCAGAACGTATCATTATCGTCGGCGCCGGCACGATGGGTCAATCAATTGGCCGCCTTTTTGCCGCACATGACTGGCAGGTCCACGCCGTGGACCCGACGAAGGCCGCACGCGTTACGTTTTCATCGGCAGTGCCTAACGCGACAGTAAGCGCCACACTTGCTGAGGCAGGGCAGGCGGATATAGCGTTGGAGTGCGTGCCGGAAGATCTGGCTTTGAAGCAAGAGACGCTTGCCGCTCTGGAAGACACGGTTCCGCAAGGGGCGGCGATCCTGTCCAACACCTCTGGTCTCACGCTCGAAGAGATGTCCGAGCGGATGACTCGACCAGAGCGCGCCATTATCACCCATTTCTTCAACCCCGGCGACGTCATCCCCGCGGTCGAAGTAGTGGCTGCAAAGAATGCCCCTGCCGGCCTATGCGACAAGGTCATGACATTGCTGCGCCGCCTCGACAGACGCCCCGTTAGGCTCGACCACGCGCCCCCCGGATTTGTGGCCAACCGCATCCAACATGCCATCATGCGCGAGTGCCTGCATCTCGTGGACGAAGGTGTGGCCGATCCGGCTGCGATCGACGAAATCGTGCAATGGTCCATCGGGGTACGCATGGCGCTGTCCGGCCCCTTCCGGCAGCGCGACCTGAACGGGCTTGGCACACATCTGAGCATCGCCGAATACCTCTACCCCGATCTCGCCGACCGCCACACGCCTTCTCCCACATTGGCCAATCTGGTGGCACAGGGTCATTTGGGCAAACGCAGCGGCAAGGGGTTTTACGATTGGCCAAGCGCCCCCGAAGCAGCGGCTGCGCCTGTCGATGAAAGCCTGCGTCGGGTCATCTCTATCGCCAAGGGCACAGCCGACTGACCCTGCTAATACCAGAGGATTCCCATGACCGAAAAACCCGCAATCATCTGTGTCGCCATTACAGGTTCGCTCCCGACCAAAGCAGACAATCCCTCGGTCCCGATTGATGTATCCGAGCAGATTGAAAGCACACAAGCTGCGTTCGAGGCTGGGGCCACCATCTGTCATGCCCATGTCCGCACCGCAGATGGCTCGCCAACCGCCGACCCAGACCGCTTTGCCCGCTTGCAGGAGGGGCTTCGCAAACATTGTCCGGAGATGATCATTCAATTCTCTACCGGCGGACGGTCGGGGGCCGGAAAGAGCCGCGGCGGCATGCTGCCCCTGCGCCCGGACATGGCGTCACTATCGGTCGGCTCGAACAATTTTCCGAACCGTGTGTATGAGAACCCGCCAGACCTTGTGGATTGGCTTGCATCCGAAATGAAGACTTACCAGGTTCTGCCCGAGATCGAGGTATTTGACCTGAGCCACATCCTGAAGGCCAAGGCGATGGCGGACGCGGGAGAGATCCCGGCGCGGCCCTATATCCAGTTTGTTATGGGCGTGAAAAACGCCATGCCCGCAGACCGCGCAGTGTTTGATTTCTATATCCAAACAGTCAAACGACTGTTCGGCGACGACTTGCCGTGGTGTGCAGCCGGGATCGGGCGGCATCAGGCAGAGTTGAACGAATGGTGCGCCGCTGCGGGCGGCCACCTGCGCACAGGTTTAGAAGATAACATCCGGATGGACAGATACACCCTCGCCTCGTCAAATGCAGCGCTTGTGACCCGCGCAGTTGAGATCTGCAAAGCCGCCGGCCGCCCCATTGCGACCCCACAACAAGCGCGACAGATCTTGAGGCTGTCATGATTTTATTTGCGTAAGCATCTGGCCCTGCAAACCGACTTACCCCTAAACTAACTTCAGACATATTTTGAGGAAATTGACATGAAAAAGCTGATTGGCGCATGCACCCTTCTGGCAGCCCCACTCGCCGCCGATCCCGGCGCGCATATCCATCCACATGGCGATGACCCTTTCTGGTCGATCGCGGCTCTTCTTGTGGCGGCTGTGGTCGTCGGGGCCATGATCTTGCGGCGGAAGTAACGTTCGCTTGTTGGGGCTTTACGTTTAACTTAAGTCGCGATGCGTTCGCTTTGTGGTCTCTCCGAGGCATCAATGTTTAGCGTGGTAAAGCGGTAGCCGGGCAGCGGCTCAGGGACTGCGACTGTAAGAATTTCCTATTCGACTAGGGCCAGCGAACTGTGGCTTTCCAACGGGGCAGGGGCGCTCTATCACGATAGTGAGTAACGCAAAAAGGGCGCCTGTAATGTCTCGAACCAAGATCGCCGTAGCTGGTATCGGCTATGTGGGCCTGTCCAATGCCGTCCTGCTCGCCCAACACAACGACGTTACGGCTGTCGATCTCAATCCGGAACGGGTGGCGCAGGTCAATGCGAAGCGCGCGCCAATCGTTGACCCTGAGATCGAACGCTTTCTGGCGGAGAAGGATCTTCATCTGCATGCCACCTCTGAGGCGGCAGAAGCCTACCGTGATGCTGAGTATGTGCTGATTGCCACGCCTACGAACTACGATCCGCGCACCAACGTCTTTGACACGTCCAGCGTCGAGGCAGTGGTCCAAGAGGTCATGTCGCTGACCACCACGGCGACGATCATAATCAAGTCCACTGTTCCGGTCGGATATACTGCTGCCTTGGCTGCGCGGTTGGAGACCGACCAATTGATCTTCAGCCCCGAGTTTCTGCGCGAGGGGCGCGCCCTTTATGACAACCTGCATCCTTCGCGCATCGTCGTCGGCGAAGATAGCCCACGCGCCCGCCGGTTTGCTTCCCTGCTCGCCGAAGGGGCGGTGGATCGGGACATCCCGATGCTCTTCACCGGGTCTTCGGAGGCGGAAGCGGTCAAGCTTTTCGCCAATACGTTCTTGGCTATGCGTGTCGCCTATTTCAACGAGATGGACAGCTACGCGCTGACCAACGGGCTCGACACCCGCCAGATCATTGACGGCGTCTGCTTAGACCCGCGCATTGGCGATCAGTATAATAACCCGTCTTTCGGCTACGGCGGCTACTGCTTGCCAAAGGATTCCAAACAGCTGCTCGCGAATTATTCCGAAGTGCCGCAGAACCTGATCAATGCGATCGTTGAGGCCAACCGCACCCGCAAAGATTTTGTCTCGGAGCAGATCCTCGCTCTGGCTCCGCGCCGGGTTGGCATCTACCGATTGGTGATGAAGGCCGGGTCCGATAATTTTCGACAGAGTTCGGTGCAGGGCATCATGAAGCGGATCAAGGCCAAGGGGATTGAAGTCACCGTTTACGAGCCGGTGATGGAAGAAGACAGCTTCTTTGGCTCAGAGGTCGTTCGCGACCTGCAGCGGTTCAAAGACGAGGCTGACGTTATCGTGGCGAACCGCAGCCACCCCGATCTTGAAGACGTCGCTGAGAAGGTCTTTACCCGTGATTTATTCGGCGCTGACTAACTAAGAAGTCAACGCATTTCTGCATTTTGTTGGCTTGTTGTATTAGGGCGGCTCAACGCAGCTCTGCCGTATTTTTGGGCGATCGCTGATTGCTTGGCGGGACTGTATTGGTGTTTGGCTGCTGCCGGGCTAACCCAAAAGATGGCGCTTTTCATTTATTTTCAACCGTCTAGCCAGCTCATGCCGCTGCGGATCGATCCCTCCCAGCGAAAACTTTTCGCGACCGCTAGCAAAATAACACTATTCAACAGTTATGATAGTTTGCTACCAACGCTGCAGGGAATCCAACAGGAGAGAACAAATGACCACCGATAAGATCATCCCCGCCGCCATGGCGTTGATGCTTTCGGCTACGGTCCTGTCTGCTCAGGACACGATCCGAATTGCATCGCCAAACAAGGTCACCGTGCTTGATCCAATTGTCTCCGCCGCTGGCGGTAACATCGAAGCCTATGGCCAGCTTTATGCCCGCCTGCTGCGCAAGGGGCCGGATGGCGCTTTGCAGCCGGGGCTCGCGGAGAGCTGGGAGGTGTCGGAGGACGGGCTGACATATACGTTTGAGCTGCGCGACGCTAAATTCTCGGATGGCAGCGCGATCACGGCAGAAGATGCCGCGTTTAGCCTCACGCGCGTCAGCAAAGACGAAAAATCTGCGTATCCGGCAGGGTTTGCACCGATCAAGGAAGTTTCCGCTGTCGACGAAGACACGGTGCAGATCACCTTGGAACATGCCAGCGCGCCGATGCTGTCAAACCTCGAAATCTTTAACGCTGGGATCGTCAGCAAAGCCGATGTGGACGAGCGTGGCGAAGAGGGCGCATTTGCTTCTGATCCGGTGACCTCTGGCCCCTATATGGTCAAAGAGTGGAAGCCTAACGACCGCATCACACTGACTGCAAACCCGCATTACTGGCGCGAAGGTCTGCCGAAGATCCAGAACGTCGAGTTGATCGAAGTCAGCGACGACAATGCGCGGGCCACTATGGCAATGGCGGGCGAGATCGATGTGAACCGCTATGTGCCTTGGGCGCAGGTGGAAGAGGTCAACAACACTGACGGGGTTTCTGTAGCGCTTGAGCCCTCCACCATGCTCTATCTGGTGCTGCCCAATCACGACAAGGCACCTTTCGATAACCTGACCGTGCGCAAGGCGGCGGCTATGGCGCTGGACCGCGAAGCCATCACCAACGCGGTGACCCTTGGCAAGGCGGAAGTGGCCAATAGCACCTTCTCTAACGCGCTGAATTTCCACGACGCAAACTTGCAACCGCCCGCCTATGATCCTGCTGCAGCGCGTAAGTTGCTCGAGGATGAGGGGCTGGTCGGGACCGAGATCACAATGATGATCACCCCCACTTTCGAACAGCTTGCAACCTTGCTGAAGGCCCAATGGGATGCCGTAGGTTTTAAAACTACCGTAGAGCGGGTCGATGCCGGGCTGTGGTGGTCGAACATGGCGAAGGGCGAATATCAGGTCACCGTGAACTGGTACTACAACGAGACCGAGGACCCTGATCTGGCGGTGCGTTGGGCGCTTTGCGACACTTGCGGCAGCCAGTCCTACTACACCAACTATCACAACGAAGAAGTGAACAAGTTGACCGATGAGGCGCTGCGCGAGCGCGACGAGGCCAAACGGGCGGAGCTTTACAGCAAAATCCAGCAGATCACGCTGGACGAGTTGGCCCAGATCCCGCTGTACTATGCGCCTTTCTCCATCGCCTATGCTGACCGCGTGAAGGGGCTGACCCTAACTCCCGCGCTGCAATGGACTTTGGAAGACGCGGAACTGACTGCTGAGTAAGCAGCACACCTAGGCGGCCTGCGAATTGCGGGCCGCCTGAGCCGCCGTGTTTTCAACGCGCCCCAACTCTCTCACTTAGGATGTTCCGTGAACACTCTGCGCTTCATAGCCTTCAGGCTGCTACAGGCGATCCCCGTTCTGCTGGGCGTCAGTATCATCACCTTTATCTTAATGGCCGCGACGCCCGGCGATCCGGTGCGCTTGCTGGTCGGGGACCGCGCCAGCCCGGAGACGATCGCTCTGGTCCGCGACCGCTATGGTTTGGATGATCCGATCCTTTTTCAGTATTTCACCTATGTGAAAAACCTGATCGTCGGGGATCTGGGGGCGTCGCTGCGCTACAGGGTGCCGGTGTCGCAACTGATCGCACAGCACTATCCGGTGACTTTGTTCTTGGTGATTTATACCATCGTGCTGACCCTGCCGCCGGTGGTTTTCTTGGCGGTTTGGTCCGCGAAACGTCAGAACGGCCCCGCGGATCAGGTGATCCGGATGCTGGGAGTGCTCGGCTTGGCCGTGCCGGTGTTCTGGTTGGCCCTGCTCTTCGCGCGGTTCTTTGGCGTGACGCTCGGCTGGTTCCCGGTCAGCGGCTTTGGCGAGACAGTGCCTGACCACTTTATGCATCTTTTCCTGCCCGCGCTGTCGACCGCCATATGGGTGGTGCCGATCCTTGTGCGGACCTTGCGCTCAGCGCTGCTGGACGAGATGAACCGCGACTATGTGCTTACCGGCCATTCCAAAGGCTTGGGCGAGCGGCAGATTTTCCGCACCCATGTCTTCCCCAATTCCGTACTCCCGACGCTGAACCTTTTCGCCGTGATCGTGGCCTATCTGCTTGGCGGTTCTGTCATCGTTGAGACAGTCTATGCCGTTCCGGGCATGGGCAAGCTCATGGTCGATAGCATCTTGGCGCGGGACTATTTCGTGGTGCAGGGCGCGACACTGGTTTTCGCCCTAACGACAATCCTCGTGATGCTGGCCGTTGACCTGCTCTCGGCCCTGATCGATCCGCGGGTGGCGCCATGAGACTTTCACCGATGTTTGTGATCGGCGTTGCGCTGGTCTTGATCTGGGGCCTGATTGCTGCTGCGGCTCCCTTGCTGGCCACCCATGACCCTTACGCGATCGACTTTGCCGCGATCCTGAAAGCGCCCGGCGCGGAGCATTGGTTCGGCACCGACAATGTGGGGCGCGATACCTACAGCCGGGTGGTCTATGGCGCGCGACTGGCGCTTTATATCGGTCTGCTCGGGGTGGTCGCACCCTTGGTGATCGGGATGACCATCGGGTTGGTCGCCGGCTATTTCGGCGGTTGGGTCGACACTGTCGCGATGCGGCTGGTGGACATCACTGTGCCTTTCCCCTTCTTCGTGCTGGTCTTGTCGATCGTGGCGGTGCTGGGGCCCGGGATTGAGAACTACTTCATCGCCTTGGCGCTGGTCGGTTGGGTCGGATATGCGCGGCTCGCGCGGGCCGAGGCACTGGTGTTGCGTCAGTCAGAGTTCGTACTGGCGGCGCGCACGATGGGGTTCAGCCACGGCTATATCCTGCTGCGGCATGTGCTGCCAAATTCGCTCTCGCCTATCGTAGTGTATTTGATGACGGATGTGACGCTCGTGATCCTCTTTGGGGCGGCGCTCGGCTTTCTCGGCATGGGTGTGTCACCGCCCGCAGCCGAATGGGGCGTGATGATCGCCGAGGGGCAGACCTATATCTCTACCGCTTGGTGGATCAGCTTTTTCCCCGGTCTCGCCATGGTGCTGATTGGCGTCGGCTTTGCGCTGATCGGGGACGGGCTGGCCCGGATGTTGAGGATCGAACGATGAGTACTTTGCTAGAAGTCCGCGACCTTTCGGTGCGCTTTGGCCAAACGACGGCAGTCGATGGCATTTCCTTTGATCTTGAAAAGGGCGCCTCGCTCGGAATTGTGGGCGAAAGCGGGTCGGGCAAGTCGGTGACCTGTCGGGCGCTGATGCGGCTACTGCCGCCCGCGGCCAAGATCAGCGGGAGTGCGCTCTATGATGGGGCGGATCTGTTGCAGATGCCTCTGCCTCAGTTGAACCAAATCCGCGGCAAGCGTATCGCGATGATTTTCCAAAGCCCGGCTTCACATCTCGATCCCCTGATGCGGATTGGCGATCAGGTGGCTGAAACCCTGCGCAAACATACGCAGATGCGGGGTCAGGAGATTCGCGACGAGGTGCTGCGCCTGCTTGACGTGGTGCGCATCCCCGATCCGGCGCGATGGGCGCGGGCCTATCCGCATCAGCTTTCGGGCGGGATGAAACAACGGGCGATGATTGCGGGCGCTTTGGCGTGCCAGCCCGATCTGCTTTTGGCGGATGAGCCAACCACGGCGCTGGATGCGACCGTGCAGAAAAGCGTGCTGGACCTACTCGCGCAGCTCAGGCGGGAGCAGAACCTGTCGATGATCTTTGTCAGCCACGACCTCGGCGCTGTGGCGCGGGTCTGTGACGATCTGCTGGTGATGCGCCGCTCAAAACTGATGGAGAGCGGCCCCGTCTCGCGCGTTATCGACGCGCCACAGCATGATTACACCCGCAAGCTCATCGCCTCACACCCAGACAGGCTGACCCTGCGCCCGGTGGCCGAAGCCAGCACCGGCGCACCGCTGATCGAGGGGCAGGGGCTGCGTATTCGCTACGGCGGGCGCAGCCTTGCCGATCTCATTGCTGGACGTGAGGGCGGTTTTGTGGCCGTTCAGAATGCCGACTTAGCGGTGCGGCCCGGCGAAACAGTGGGTATCGTTGGTGAGAGCGGTTCCGGCAAATCGACCCTCGCGCGGTCGCTGGTGGGCTTGGTCAAACCGCAGCGGGGCACCGTCTGCTTTGATGGCACGCCTGCCGATCCGACGGGAAAGGGTCGGGTGGCCTATCTGCGCGAGGTGCAGCTGATCTACCAACACCCCTATGAAGCGCTCAGCCCCCGTATGACCGTGGCGCGTGCCATTGCCGAGCCGCTGCGCCGGCACCGGCTCTGCCCACCGCGTGAGGTCAAGGACAAGGTCGCCGATCTGATGGAACAGGTTGGCATCCCCACCAAACTCGCCGACCGCTATCCGGGGCAGCTTTCGGGCGGGGAATGCCAGCGTGTCGCCATTGCGCGTGCATTGGCCTTTGATCCCAAAGTGCTGATTGCTGATGAGGTGACCTCTGCGCTGGACGTCACCTTGCAAGCTCAGGTGATGGACTTGCTGCTGAAGCTGCAAAAAGATCGGGGCCTCACGATGATCTTTATCAGTCACGACCTCGGGGTGATCCGGCGGCTGTGTAATTCGGTGATCGTGATGCGTCAGGGGCAGATCGTGGAAAGCGGCCCGACGGGCGCAGTGTTCGACAATCCGCGTGAGGCCTATACCCGCCAATTGATCGACGCGATCCCTCATCTCCACGCGGGGGCGGCATGACGAAATCCAAAACCCCAACAGGCCCGGCCCGCGAACGTGTCACCAATGCGCGCAACCTCTCCAAAGCCGAGAGCGAAGTGGCCCTTTGGGTCGAGCGCAATTTCGACAACCTGCCGTTTGAGACCGCCGCCGATCTGGCTATCGGCGCGGGCGTCAGCGAGATGACCGTCAGCCGTTTTGTGCGGCGCTTGGGCTACGCGAATTTCAAAGCTTTCAAAGCCGCGGTGAACGCCGAGTTCCGCAAGAATGATAATGACAACGGCAGCCTGCAACTGCGCCGTATCGCGATCCCGGAAGGGACGGGGTCAGAACTAGACGCCCAATTGCAATTGGAACTCGACGCCATTGTCGAAGTCTACCGCATGGCACAAACGCCTCAGTGGGCCGCCGCGCTCGACGTGGTGCAAGAGGTGCGGCACGTGAATGTGACCGGTTTTCAGGGTGTCAAAGGTGCTGCGATGGATTTCGCGACCCGTCTCAAATATGCCCGCCCCGGAGTGCGATTTGCCGATGGGCGAACAGGCAATTGGTCCGAGCTTTTCATCGAGGAGCCGGAAACCTCCTGCGTCATCATGGTCGAAGTTGTGCCCTACGCACATGAGGCGGTTAAGGTCGCCGATATGTGTCTGCGCCGGGATATTCCGCTGATTATGATCACCGATCAATACAGCGCATGGCCGCGCAAATACACGCCCTATGTGCTCTCGGTCGCTACATCAACCCGTGCTTTTCTCGACAGTACGGCGGGGATCGCAGCGCTTCTGGGTCTGTTTCTGAGCGGCATCACCGCACGGGTCGGTGCTCCTGCGCAGGACCGTTTGCGCCAGATGCGTGAACTCGCGGCGCATTTCGATCCGTTCTCCTATGAGCCGGGCAGCCAAATGCGCCCGATCCTGCCCAGCGACCGCAAAGAGGAAAGCCAATGACAATCCGCGCACGCGATCTTGGCCTGCCATTCAACGGCACCCCCGGCCCCTATAACGCGATCACGGATGTGCCCGGTGTTACCGTCGGGTTTTCTACCGTCATCCAAGATGCCGTCCCCGGGCAGCATAGGGGTCTTTGTACCGGGGTCAGCGCCATCATTCCGCGCGGCGTCAGCGGTGCGATAGAGCCGGTTTGGGCCGGGGTTCACTCCTTTAACGGCAATGGCGAGCTAACCGGCGGCCATCATATTGCCGATCTAGGCTGGTTCATGGGACCGGTGATGCTGACCAACAGCCATTCGGTCGGGATGGTGAGCCATGCCACGGTTGGCTGGATGATCGAACGCTACTCCGAAGTCTTCGAGCGCGATCATATGTGGTGCTTGCCGGTGGTGGGTGAAACCTACGACGGCGTCCTGAATGACATCAACGCCCGCGGCGTGACAGAGGCCCATGCGCTTGAAGCACTGAACAGCGCCACCTCGGGACCGGTGACTGAAGGGAACGTCGGGGGCGGGGCTGGGATGATCGCCTATGAGTTCAAAGGCGGCACCGGTACGGCGTCGCGGCAGATCACGGTGGCGGGGCAAGACTATACGCTAGGTGTGATGGTGCAGGCCAACCACGGCACCCGCGCAGCCTTTGAGGTCGCCGGGGTGCCGGTGGGTCGCGAGATGACCGATGACCTCGTATTCCCCTCAGAAATGGGCTCGATCATCGTGGTAATCGCCACCGATGCGCCACTGCTGCCGCACCAGCTAAACCGTCTGGCGCGACGGGGCGGCATCGGCATCGGGCGCAACGGCACCACGGGTGGACATAACTCAGGCGACATTTTCCTCGCTTTCAGCACCGCCAATCCGCAGAGCAATCCTTGGCACACGCCGGATGTGATGACGCTCTCGGCACTCAAGGACAGCCATCTCGACTATTTCTACACCGCCGCGGTGCAAGCCACGGAAGAGGCTGTGCTAAACGCAATGATTGCCGCTCAAGACCGCGTGGCTGTTAAACCTGCGGGCAAGCTCGTCTGCGCCATTGATCATGACCGGCTCTGCGCCGTCATGGCCGCCGCTGGCAGACTCTGAAAGGGCCCATAATGGAGATCATAGATTGCATCGGCACCCCGAGCGCCCGCGGCGAGATCCATGGCGAAACCCTGCGAGACCGTATCCGCGACGCGCTGGACCGCTGGGAAGCAGCCACAATGGCCGGCCTCGGCGCAAAGGCACCGCGCAGCATCGATCAATATTGTGAAGAGTTTCTGTCGGACACTAAGCTGCTGCAACAAGCGCAAGCGCTCACCCCCGGCCTTGTGACGGAACTATACGGCATTGCAGAAGGCGCAAAACAGCCATTCGCCCGTATGGCGGTCTACAATCTTATGGACGAACAATGGTGGCGCGACGCTGACCTCAAGGCGCCCCCGCCGGGCTGTAGTCTGGTCGCGCAAAAAGTGTCAGGCGGGCATGTGCTGGCTCAGAATATGGACCTGCCCGGCCATATGGATGGCTCGCAGATCGCCCTCAGACTCGGCGGCGATGATATCCCCGAAACCATCGTATTGAGCGCAGCCGGGTTGCTCGGACTTACCGGCGCCAATGCGGACGGGCTGGCGGTCGGTGTGAACACACTGCTGATGCTCCAGCACAGCGCAAGCGGTCTGCCGGTGGCTTTTGCTCTGCGCCATGCCTTGGCCGCCTCGAACCCGGCAGATGCAATGAAGCGTTTGAGCAGTATGAACCATGCCAGCGGACAGCATTATGCAATGGTTAGTTCCGATCAGATCCTGTCAGTCGAATGTTCGGCGCGATCAACGACAATTGTTCCGCTGGAAGACGCAGCGCAGCTTCGACACACCAACCACCCGCTTGCCAGCCCCGATATTGATCCTTGCGCATTGAAGCGTCTCGGCAATGGTGGGTTTACCAAAAGCTCAGAACTTCGCCTCGCATGGCTGGATCGGCATTGCACCGAACTGAAGAGCCGAGCCGATGTGCAGGCCCTCTTCGACGACACCGCCGCACCACTTTGTATGCGCCCGGAGACCAACGGCGGATCAAGCACCTTCGCTTCGGTGCTTTATGAGTTGGGCGATACCTTAACGGTAAAGATGCGGGCCGGGGTCGCCGGGTTGAATGCCTGGTCCGAATTCGGGTTTAGCTGACCCGTTGCTGCAAAACCTGAAAGGCAGGGCAGCGCACCCTGCTTCCAGACGACGTTCTAAGCCCCTATTTCGCCGCCCAGCCCGTGTTGCCGCTACCGCTCTCCTTAACGTATAAGCTAGTCCCTGCAGCACCGTCCGTTCGGGAATAGAGCGAACCGACCGGGGCAATAACGACCCCCTCTGGTGATCCTGAACCCGAAGTCCATACCACACCACCCTGGCCGACAGGCCCTGTCACTGTCAGGGCGCCGGCAGCAGTGATCCGGAAAACTTCAGTCGACCCCGCTGCGGTCCCAAGCAGAATGTTATCCCGGCTCTGTGCGCGGATCTGAAAGCCATTTGGCGCCGTATCGGAAAAGAGAAATGACGACTCGTTCTTTCCCGCGTGTAAAGCCGATAGGCTGCCATCGCTCCGATCGACGATAAAGGCGCAGCCTCCGCCGGTGCGTGAGACACGACCCAAGGTGTCAACATCCAAGGGAAACTCTGGGTTTGCGTTCTGGACGCCGATATTCCCGTTGGCGTTATCGACCACCAGCGCGTCGACCCAGGTGCTGCCGTCAGGGCTGACCTTAATGGCAAAGTTGTCCTCGCCCGCCGTCCCCATCTCAGCGCGTCCTGAGAAACCCGTTTGGAACAGCAGGCTAGCCGTATCGGTTGTTGCGGCTTTGTTAAGCTTTAGTTGGTGCCCGGCACCCTCGTGGTTAAGCAACGTCGCGGGGGCCGAAACTGACAATCGGTTTGTGCTGTCGTAGTTCGCATTAACGCCCAACCCATCCAGTTCGCTAAGATCCGGCGGGCTTACCTCCAACCACTGCGCGCCCAAACGGCGCATAAGGCCGCCGGTGACTTTGTTAAGTGCGAACCAGCCTTCTTGCGGCAGGATGAACAGCCAGCTTTCGTCAATCCAAGCGGCCAATTCATTCGGATGCCCCGCCCATTCTTCCACTGGGTTGTCCCCGAGGGCGTAAATGGAGCCACCGCTCGGTAATTCCGGAGGGGTATTGCTATCGAAAGCTTCAACGGCCAACTGCACCAGCGCGTCAAGTTTCTGTAGGGCTTCGTTGTGCGTAACATGTTTCTGCGCTTGCGAGGGCATCAGATAAGGCAGGGACAGCCGTGTTGAGACGTCAGGCATAGGGAATCTCCGGGAATTGCAATCGATGCTCATGTTCCGGGGGATTTGTTATCAATTCCGATATGCACCGTACTGCCTACGTTAACCGTTCCAAAACCGTATCGGGGTCAGCTTCTAAATTACATAATCATTACTATCGGCATTCTCGCCACTCGCAGGACTTACTGGTTCCGCCAGTATGCGGGGGCTAGAGGTTGGAGGCTGGTCTTGGGATACGAAGATCGCAGACTTTGACAATGACGGCGCTCAGGACGTCTATATCGTCAATGGCACCTGGGTTCCGAACGAGGTGTCTCCCTCCAACCTGTTTTTTCACAATGATGGAGAAGGCAGCTTTTCTGAGGCGTCCGCCAGCTTCGGCTTGGAAGATTACCTGATGACGGCCGCTGCCACCGTGTTTGACATGGATGGCGACGGCGATCTTGATCTGCTGACCCACCCGGTCAATGGCCCACTGGTACTGTTCCGTAACGGCTCACAGACCGGCTATTCTATCCTCTTCGAGTTCGAGGATCATCTGGGCAACCGCGACGGAATTGGCGCGCGACTGGTGCTGACCGATGCAAACGGAGAAGTGCAGAGCCGGGAAATTCAGTTGGGCGGCGGCTTCATGTCCTTTGATGCACCTCAAGTGCATTTCGGGTTGGGCAACCAGACAAGTGCGACAAAGCTTCAGATTTTCTGGCCGGACGGAGGAGAGAGCGTCATCACCGGCCCCCTACCCGCCGGACAGCGCTACCGCGTTACCCGACGCTAATTTTGTCTCCGGCACCTTATTCCTCGGAGTCGTACTCATGGGCCGTTACCACCGAGAGATCCCGAGCAAGAAATAACCTATCTGCCACTATCCCGGGCCCAAGCTTTCACCTCCGGATGGCTGACCCCCGTCCGCCGCAGCAACCCGTCGCGGAGCGCGCGGGCTAGTAGCATCAGGTAGCGCCCACGCTCGCCATCATAGTAGCGCACCTTCAGCAGCCATTTCAGCGTAATCAGCGGCAAGATCGGCCAGAACAGCCATCCTGCGGCAAGGCGGTAGACCATAACCAGATTGCGCGTGTGATAATAAACCTTCCAAAGCGGGGCGATACGGGGGGAACCTTCGGCGATCGTGCTGAAGTCATGTTCAAAACGCAGCGTCGGATCAAAGCGGATTTCGCCGCCAGCTTGTCGTAATCCCAGAGTGTAGAGAACGTCGTCGCCGTAGATAAACAACCGCCCATCGGGAAATCCGACCCGCGCAATGGCCGCGCGGGAGATAAAAAGTCCGACGAAAGACGCGCCGTCGATTGATGCCGTTTCAGAGGCCGCATATTCAGCGGCACCAATATGGAACCCGTTACGCCCGCCGCCTGTCACGGTGCGGCGCAGAACGGCGAGGTTCCAGAATGGATTGACCGACGGGCGGTTCATGTCGCAGATACGACCGTCCGGGTGGTAAACCGCCGCCGCCCAAGCCTCTGCTTGGTCCCGTTCCTGGGCATGGAAAAGTTCGAGCGCTCCGCTTTCAGGTCGCGCATCGTCGTCCATGACCAGCAGCCAATCAGGTTCGAACTGCTCAACAGCCATGCGCATTCCTGCTTCGAACCCGCCTGCCCCACCAAGGTTCTCGTCGCATCGCAACACTTCAAGCCGCGGATCAGATTGCTCGCCGAGCCAGTGCCCAGTGCCATCAGTTGACGCGTTGTCGACAACGATCACAGCCTGCAAGTGTTCCGGCTGGCTTTCGAGCAAACGCGGCAAAGTCACCTGCAGTTGCGCTAGACGGTTATATGTGACGACCACGGCAACCAAACGGCCCGCCCCATTTTGCTGCTCTGTCAAACCGTCAACCACTCGCGCCATCTCAATACGTTGCCCTTGGGGGCGCAAAGGTCACAACAGGGCGCTCTTGTCAAACCAAGCAGGCAATCTTGGGTGACGCAGGGCACTCCGTTGTGGCAGAAGGGGCCAACTGCAACATTTAAGGCGCATTTATGCAGATCGAAGAAACGGCTCTACCCGGTGTGCTCATTCTCACCCCGGCGCGCCACGGTGATGCGCGCGGCTTTTTTAGCGAAAGCTGGAATGCGCAGCGCATGGCGTACGCGGGGCTGAACTATAATTTCGTGCAGGACAACCACTCCCTTTCCGAAGTCGCAGGCACTTTGCGCGGGCTGCATTTCCAGACCCCGCCCCATGCCCAAGCCAAACTGGTGCGCTGCGGCCGCGGTGCTCTTTTCGATGTCGCGGTGGATATTCGTCATGGCTCCCCCACGTTTGGGCAATGGGTGGGCGTAGACCTGACCTTTGACAACGGCCGTCAGCTTTTGATCCCTGAAGGGTTCCTCCACGGGTTTGTCACACGTGCGCCGATGACCGAAATCGTCTACAAATGCAGCGACACATACGCTCCGGACTGTGATGCAGCCGTGCGGTGGGACGACGCGGACATCGGCATCGACTGGGGGCTCGAAGGTCGCGAGCCTATCCTGTCAGAGAAGGACGCCAAGGCCCCACGGCTCGCGGAAATTCAGCCGCATTTCAGCTGGGAAGGTCCGGCATGAAGATCCTCGTGACCGGTGGCGCAGGATTTATCGGGTCTGCTGTCGTGCGCCGCGCCATGGCGCAGGGACATTCGGT
Organism: Sulfitobacter delicatus; assembly: GCF_900102535.1. Lineage (GTDB taxonomy): Bacteria > Pseudomonadota > Alphaproteobacteria > Rhodobacterales > Rhodobacteraceae > Sulfitobacter > Sulfitobacter delicatus. Next base: position 191,419 of record NZ_FNBP01000006.1, read on the forward strand.
GGTGAACCTCGATGCGCTAACCTATGCCGCCTGCCTCGACAATGTCGCAGACGTCACAGACCTGCCCGGCTATGTGTTTGAGCATGCAGATATTCGCGATGCCACGGCGCTGCATAGGATTTTCACCGAACACGCCCCTGACGCAGTGTTGCACCTAGCTGCAGAAAGCCACGTCGACCGTTCGATCGATGGCCCGGGCGCGTTTATCGAGACCAACGTCACTGGCACCTATACGCTGCTTCAGGCAGCGCGGGACTATTGGGAAAGCCGGGGGCGGTTTGCCGGCTTTCGGTTCCACCATGTTTCCACCGATGAGGTTTTCGGATCGCTCGGACCGACAGGGCTTTTCACCGAAGAAACCCCATACGCGCCGAACAGCCCTTACTCAGCCTCGAAAGCCGCCTCCGACCATTTGGTTCGCGCATGGGGTGAGACCTACGGCCTGCCGGTGGTAATGACGAATTGCTCAAATAACTACGGCCCCTATCACTTCCCGGAAAAACTTATTCCTGTGGTGATCCTGAACGCCTTGGCGGGCAAGCCTATCCCGGTCTATGGCGCTGGCGAGAATGTGCGTGACTGGCTCTATGTAGAAGACCATGCTAAGGCGCTTTTGACCGTGCTGCAAAAAGGAGCGCTTGGTCGTTGCTATAACGTCGGCGGCAATGCCGAGGCGCGCAACATTGATTTGGTCCGAACGATCTGCGGGCTATTGGATGAATTGCGCCCGACAGAGCGCCCCTATGCCGAACTTATCACCTTCGTCGAAGACCGCCCCGGACATGATGCGCGTTATGCCATTGATGCCAGCCGTATTCGCGATGAACTCGGTTGGGAACCATCGGTTACATTGGACGAGGGGTTGCGACGGACAGTGGTGTGGTATCTCGACAATCCGAAGTGGTGGCAAGCATTGCAGGCCCGCGACGGTGTGGGCCAAAGGCTTGGTCGCGCATGAGCATGTTGGTTTTTGGCCGCAGCGGGCAAGTGGGCAGCGCATTGGCAAAGCTCGCGCAGGGCGCCCGATTTTTAGGTCGAGATGCTGCCGATTTAGCAAACCCTTCGGCCTGCGCAGCAGCCATTCTTGAGGCGCGGCCCTCCGTTGTGATCAATGCCGCCGCCTACACCGCCGTAGACCGCGCCGAAGAAGATGAGGCCCTCGCACAGACCATCAACGGCGAGGCCCCAGGCGAAATGGCGCGCGCTTGTGCAGAACTGGACATTCCTTTCCTTCATATTTCGACCGATTACGTCTTTGACGGCAGCGGTGACCGCCCTTGGTCTGCGACAGACCCAACTGCGCCGGTGAACGCTTATGGCCGCAGCAAGGCCGCCGGGGAAGCCGCCGTGCGCGCCGCAGGGGGACGCCATGCCATCCTGCGGACCTCTTGGGTTTTCTCAGCAACGGGCAGCAATTTTGTCACAACGATGCTGCGCCTCAGCGAAAGCCGTGACGCCCTGAATATAGTCGAGGATCAGATCGGAGGCCCGACCCCGGCGCTTGCGATTGCCGAAGCCTTGCTAGAGATGGCCGGCAGTATGGTTCGGGGCCGAGGGGGGGGAACTTACCACTTCGCAGGCGCGCCTGCGACAAGCTGGAAAGGTTTCGCAGAGGCGATTTTTGTCGCCGCTGATCGACAGGTTTCGGTGACTGGCATCCCGACCAAAGACTATCCGACGCCCGCGAAAAGGCCTCTGAACTCTCGCCTCGATTGCAGCGCATTAGAGACTGATTTTGGCATCCGCCCCCCGGATTGGCGCGCCGCGCTGGACGACGTTGTAAAGGAGCTGACATGACCACACGCAAGGGCATCCTGCTGGCTGGCGGATCGGGCACAAGGCTCTATCCCATCACCATGGGCATCTCTAAACAGCTCCTGCCAATCTACGATAAGCCAATGATCTACTACCCGCTGTCGGTTCTGATGTTGGCAGGTATCCGCGAGATCGCGGTGATCACCACGCCGCAGGACGCGGAGCAGTTCAAACGCAGTTTGGGTGATGGGGCGCAATGGGGGCTCAGCCTGACCTATATCGAACAGCCCAGCCCGGATGGTTTGGCGCAGGCCTATCTGTTGGCAGAAGATTTCCTCGACGGTGCGCCATCGGCGATGGTGCTCGGTGACAATATCTTTTTTGGTCATGGCCTGCCCGAAGCCCTTGCCGCCGCCGACGTCCAGCAAGATGGCGGCACAGTCTTCGGCTACCGTGTGGCAGACCCGGAACGCTACGGTGTCGTCGATTTTGACGGCGACGGCAAAGTCCGTTCCATCGTCGAAAAACCCCCGGTGCCGCCTTCGAACTATGCGGTGACCGGCCTTTATTTCTTGGACGGCAGCGCCCCAAGCCGGGCCCGCGCCGTCACCCCCTCAGATCGTGGGGAGCTGGAAATCACCTCGCTGCTGGAAATGTATTTGGCGGATGAGGCGCTGTCGGTTCAGCAGATGGGGCGGGGCTTTGCCTGGCTCGACACGGGCACCCACGGCAGTCTTCTTGATGCCGGAAATTTTGTGCGCACCCTATCTGAACGCCAAGGGCTGCAGGTCGGTAGCCCCGAGGAAATCGCCTTTGGCAAAGGGTGGATCAGCGCAGATGAATTGCGCGGGCGGGCCGAAGGGTTTGCGAAGAACAGTTACGGCAGCTATCTGCTCGGCCTTCTGAAATAGACTCCGCTGGTGGGCTGGTTGCCTCCGGTCCCGCACCACCTTATCAGCTTGCCCCCTCCTCTTCCCGTCCTACGTGCTGCGACAACGGCAGGTGCGCAGGGCGACGACCCCCACCTTGCCTGCATCGCATTGGCCGGAGGGATTCCCGTGGAAACACAACTAACCATCAATGGCACGCAACATAAACTAGACCTCGATCCGCGAACCACGCTTCTGGATGCCCTGCGTCACCATCTTGGCCTCACCGGCAGCAAAAAGGGATGTGACCACGGGCAGTGCGGGGCCTGCACTGTCATGGTGAACGGACGGCGCATCAATTCTTGCCTCACTCTCGCCTGCATGCACGACGGCGATGAGGTGACAACGATTGAAGGGATCGGCCAGCCCGACAACCTCAGCCCGCTGCAACAGGCCTTTGTCAGCGAAGATGGCTTTCAATGCGGTTACTGCACCCCAGGCCAAATCTGTTCGGCGACCGCCATGCTGGAAGAGATCGCCAACGGCTGGCCAAGCCATGTGACCGGTGAACTGGACGCTTCAGCAGAACTGACAACCGAGGAAATCTCTGAGCGGATGAGCGGCAACCTTTGCCGTTGTTCGGCCTATCCCAACATCGTCGAGGCCATCCGCAAAGCAGCGGGAGGTGGCGCATGAGACCGTTTGACTACGCCCGCGCCGCCACTTCCGAAGACGCCGCCCGGCAAGCCGCCGAAGGGGCAACATTCATCGCCGGCGGCACCAATCTACTCGATCTTATGAAGCTCGAAGTTATGGCGCCGTCAGCATTGGTCGACATCAACCGGCTAGACCTTAACCAGATTGAAGAGGCGGACGACGGCGGCCTGCGCATCGGCGCCTTGGTGACCAACAGCGATCTGGCGAATGACACGCGGGTGCGCAAGCACTGGCCCGTCCTTAGCCGCGCACTCTTGGCAGGGGCCAGCGGGCAGTTGCGCAACAAAGCCACAACGGGCGGCAACTTGCTGCAACGGACCCGCTGCCTTTATTTCTATGACCGCGCCACGGCCTGCAACAAACGCGATCCGGGCAGCGGCTGTGCGGCGCGTGACGGGTTCAATCGCATTCTGGCGGTGCTTGGCACCTCTGAGCATTGCATCGCCACCCACCCCAGTGACATGGCGGTGGCCATGCGCGCGCTCGGTGCTGAGGTTGAAACGCTGAAACAGGACGGGTCGACCCGGCGCATCCCGCTCGGAGACCTCTACCTCCTGCCCGGCGACCGACCTGATCGCGAAACGGTGTTAGAACAGGGCGAACTGATCGCCGCAGTCACCCTGCCCGCGCCGGTCGAAGGCCGCCAGATCTACCGCAAAGTCCGGGATCGCGCCTCCTATGCCTTTGCGCTGGTTTCCGTCGCCGGGATCGTTGCCGTCAGTGAGGGCCGCATCACCCGCGCTAATCTCGCTTTCGGCGGGCTCGCACCAAAACCGTGGCGCAACGCTGAGGTAGAGGATTTGCTCACGGGCGAAGCGTCCTCTGACGCGCTTTTTGGCAAAGCCGCTGATCTCCTCCTCGCCGAGGCCCAAGGCTTTGGCGCCAATGATTTCAAAATTCCCCTCGCCCGGCGCACCCTCGTTTCGGTGCTCAGGGAACTGTCGCAGGAGGCAAGCGCATGACCGAACATTTCAAAATGGACGCGCCCGCAACGGACCGGCGGCTCGATGACATGGCTCAAGGTTTGGTTGGGGCGCCACTCGACCGACCTGAAGGGCCGCTCAAGGTCTCTGGCACGGCAACCTACGCAGACGAATGGCAAGTCGATGGGTTGGCCCATGGCGTCTTGGTCCGCGCACCGGGCAATAGTGGTCGTGTCGTGCTCGCGAACCGCAACGCGGTGGCGAGGATGGATGGTGTTCTGGCCGTGATCGATGACGACCGTCTGTTGCGAAACCCGGCGCAGGGCACGGCAAACGAGGCACCAATCCAAGGACCGCATCACGCCGCCTATATGGGCCAGTTGATCGCTGTTGTCGTCGCTGAAAGTTTTGAACAAGCCCGCCATGCGGCGCAGAGCTTGGAAGTCACCTTGGAGGGTGGCACGCTGATGCCGGTTGATCCGACAACAGCGGCGGTCGAGCCCCAGGAAAGCAAGAATCTTGATCAAGGCGATCTTGATGCCGCTATGGAAACGGCTGCGCATAGTGTGGACGCGATCTACACCACACCGTCCCATTCCAGCACACCGATGGAGCCTCATGCCTCTATCGCTACATGGGAAGGTGACGACCTGACCCTGCGTGGCAGCTACCAAATGCTAAAATACAACCGTAACGAATTGGCGGACGCTCTCGGCATCCACCCTGATCGGGTGCGCATTTTATCGCCCTATGTCGGCGGGGGTTTTGGGTCCAAACTTGGCCTCGCGCCCGAGGCCGTTGCCGCCTCAATCGCAGCCAAGCAGGTTGGTCGGCCGGTCTCGGTAGCCCTCCAGCGACCACAGGTGTTTGAAGCTACGATGCGCCGCTCGGAGACCTCGCAGCGGGTTCGACTGGCGGCTGACGCCGAGGGGCGGCTGACCGGGCTAGGCCATGACGCGCTCGTGTCTAACCTGCCGGGCGAAACTTTCGCCGAGCCGATCTTGCAGGCGTCTCACTTCCTTTACGCCGGCGCCAACCGGCGGATGTCGATGGATTTGGCGCGGGTGCACCGCCTTTGTGCCGGTTCTGTACGCGCGCCGGGAGAGGCGGTGGGCGTTACTGCCTTGGAAAACGCCATGGACGAACTGGCCCATGAGATCGGCATAGACCCGGTTGAACTGCGCCGCCGCAACATCCCCGAGAAAGACCCCGAGAGCGGAAAAGACTATTCGTCCCGTCGGTTCCGCGAGGCATTGGACAGCGGCGCAGAAGCGTTCGGCTGGGCAGACCGGCCGGGCGTCAAAGAGCGGCGCGAGGGCGAATGGCTGATCGGCTACGGCATGGCCTCGGCGGCGCGGGTGAATGTGCTGATGGAATCTCAAGCGCGCGTCACGCTCCTACCCGACGGTCGTGCTCGCGTGGAGACCGACATGACCGATATCGGCACCGGCACCTATGCGATCCTTGGTCAAATCGCAGGCGAAATGCTGGGCCTGCCGCGCGATGCGGTCGATGTTGTCTTGGGCGACACCGCCCTGCCCCCGGCCTCTGGTTCCGGCGGCTCTTGGGGCGCGTCTTCTAGCGGGACATCAGTTTACGTCGCCTGTCAGGCGATCCGCCGACAATTGGCCGAGCGGTTAGGGGGCGAAGAAGCAGATCTGACGCTCAAAGACGGAAGCGCAACCTTCGACAATCAGACGCGCCCTTTGGCCGAGATTCTTGACGGCGATGAGATCGTCAAACTGGCCCATCTACAACCGGGCGACACCTCCGACGCGGTGCGACAAGCCACTTTTGGCGCTTATTTCGCCGAAGTTGCGGTTCATGCGGCGTCTGGTGAAACACGGGTCCGGCGGATGCACGGCAGCTTTGCCGCGGGTCGTATCCTGAACGCCAAGACAGCGCGGTCGCAATGCCTCGGCGGGATGACTTTTGGCATTGGCATGGCTTTGACCGAAGAGCTGGCCTTTGATCCGCGCGACGGGCATGTGGCGAACCACAACCTCGCCGAGTACCATATCGCGGTGAATGCTGACGTGCCGCAGCTGACGGTGGAACTGCTGGAGGAACGCGACGATTGGGCCAACCCGATGCAGGCCAAAGGCATTGGCGAGTTGGGCATCTGCGGTGCGGCGGCAGCAATCACCAATGCCATATTTAACGCGACAGGCGTGCGGGTGCGCGACTATCCGGCGACCTTGGATAAGGTCATCGCCGGAATGTAAGGAGGCGTGCCTACGGGAGATCGCCGCCTAAGTCTCGGCGATGAAGTCGGTCAAGTTCCGTGCAGCATGCAGGATGCGGATGATTTCCAGTCCCGATGCTGCCTCGCGGTAGATCACCAGATGCGCCCGCGTCGCATGTATTCGGACCGGGGGATCAAAGACGTCTCGCAGCCGCGCCATTTCGGGGAAAGTGGCAAGCAGGTCGAAGACGGCGAACAGCCCGTCGGCATATCGGTCTGCCTGATCCGCGCCCCAAGTGGTCGCTCCGTAGCGCCAAATATCAGCAAGGTCAGACTGGGCAGCGGGGCGAAGTTGCCAACCGGCTTCAGCCACCATGTCCCGCGCGCATCTGAGCCTTGAATGCAGCAGGATCGACGGGCGTGGCCTCACCGCTTTCCAGACTCACATCTACAGCGGCCTGTATCTCGGCAATCGCTTCCTGCCGCGCGCGATCACGCCGGATCAGGTCTCGCATATAGTCGCTGGTATTCGCATAGCGGCCGGTGCGGGATTGCTGCTCAACCCAGTTTTTCATCGGGTCCGGGAGGGAAATGTTCATGGTGCCCATGGGGTTCTCCTTATCCCTCATAATCTATGGCAAACTTTGCCATAGGGCAAGCTTAGCCATCCAACAATGCGTGATACCGCGCCAAACTGACGTTGGACCCGCAAGCGATAATCCCAACATGACGCCCCTCCGCGCGGGTGCGCAACGGGCCACAAAGAGCCGCCAACGCGGCAGCGCAGGCTGGTTCGGCTGTAAGTCTCAGGATATCTTGATAGCTGCGCATCGCCGCGCGAAGGGCGTCATCTTCGACGCGTACAATCTCATCGACATAGCGCTGCGCCACTTCAAAGGAATAGGGCATCGCAAGCGGGGAAGCGAGGCTGTCTGCGATGGTCGAGATGGTCTCCAGCCGCACCGGAGCGCCAGCCTTGAGGCTGCGGTACATGCTATCCGCCCCGAAAGGTTCCACACCGATCACAGTTGCGTCCGGCTTCGCCAGTTTGATTGCGGCGGCCATGCCACTGATCAACCCGCCCCCGCCCACAGGAACGACAAAGAGGTCGACCTCAGGATGCGCAGCCACGAACTCAGCGCCGCAGGTTGCGCTGCCGAGTGTCATATGACGGCCCTCAAACGGGTGCATCATTACACGCCCCTCGTGCGCGGCGCTGTCTTCCATCACTGCAAAAGCTTCGACGATATCTTCGCAGAGCACCACTTCCGCCCCGCTCGTCCGGCAACCTTCGATCCGAAGCGGATCGGCGGCTTTGGGTATAGTGATCTTGGCCGAAACGCCCAGCTTCTGCGCCGCCCAAGCCACCGCCATCGCGTGGTTGCCGCCGCTCGCCGCGACGACGCCGTTTGTCTTCTCTGCTTCGGAAAGCCTGCTGATGCCCAAGTACGCCCCGCGCGCTTTGAACGATCCTGCTTGCTGAAATAGCTCCAGTTTGATCGTCCCACTGGCCAGATCGGGCAGAATGGCCCTCCAGCGGTCGGACTGCATTGAAAGCGTCGGTGTCTCGATTAACGTGCCATTAATCGCCGCACGTGCCTCGGAAATATCTGCTGTAGTAAGCTCTGCCATCCCTGCCCCCGCCTGTTCTTTGTCCGCAACCTAGCGGTCAACTATCTGACCTGAAAGGGGAGTTTTAGGTAGTTACCTCAGCCGCCCAACTGACGTGCGAGGTTAAGTCCAGAACCACCACCCAAGCCCGGGCCGGGATGGGTCGAGGCCCCGATATGGTACAGGCCTTTGATCGGCGTGGCGTAGTTGTTCTGATCTGCAAAGGGACGCCAAAGGAAGAACTGGTCCAGGGTGCAGGCCCCTCCATAGGGATCACCGCCGACGAGGTTGACGTTCAGCCCCGCCAAATCGGCGGGCGAATAGGCGCGGCGTGCAAGTTTGATGGCGTCAAAGTTACGAATGCTCTGGCGCAGAATGTCTTCCACCCGGTCGGCAAAAGCCTCGCGTGTGGCCTCTGTCCAGTCGGCCGTAGTATCAATTTCACCCGCCGCATCGCCTTTGATCACCTGCGGTGCATCAGGGATTTGCAGCCAGAGCACAGCTTTACCCTCGGGACAACGGCTGGGATCAAGCCGATGCGGCTGGCCGACACAGATGGTGGGCACGGCAGGCAACAGACCACGCTCAGCCTCGTTGCAGGACCGGGAAACCGCATCGACCCCGTCCGCGAGGTGGATCAGCGCCACGTCGTCCAACCCGTCGGCCACCCATTCAGGGGCGGCATCAAGCGCATAATGCAGCTGAAAATTCCCGCGCCCGTGCCGGAATTTACGCGACGTCTGCGGGCGTGGCTGTTCTTTCAACAACCCTTCGTAGAGCTGCCCGGGCGCTACCGAGGCGATGATATTTTTGGCGTGGATCGTCTCACCCGTGGCAGTCTCGATCCCCGTCGCGGTCCCATTCTCGACAAGCACGCGCTGCGCCTCGACCCCGGTGCGGATCTCGCCACCTTTGGCTGTAATCAGCCGCTCGAACGCCGCGGCCATCTGCGCCGCACCCCCCTTGACCACCGGCGCGCCCGCGGCCTCTAGCGCGAATGCAATGACACGGCTCATCTGCCCGCCATAGCTTGCCTCCGGGGTCAGCCCAACATGCAGCACCCAAGGCGCCCAAAGGGCTTGAACGTCTTCGCTTTCATAACGTGTTTCAAGCCACGCCCGCCCCGGCTCCAATGCCTCGCCAAACCAAGCCTTGAGCGGCCCGAGCCCGCGCTTCCACGCCTGTTTCGCCAAGAGCCAAGCCGACTGCCGTGACCAAAGCGGCTGCCCCAAAAGCGCAAAAAGGAATTCAGCGTCCGCTTCGATCGCCCCCACATCAGCCGCGTGCTGGTCCCCGTCCCCCGGTGCGCGTTTGTTGAAAGCCGCGACATTCGCGGCGCGGTCCATCTCCAACCGCAACGCCTGTCCGTTGGGGCGCAGCGTCGCAGTCGGGTGGGGGCTGTGACAGAACTCTAACCCATGTTCGGCCAAGTCCGCGCCCAAGGCTTCATGCGCCGGGCCGGTCAGGAACAACACGAAGGTCGCAGCCATCACATCGTGATGAAAACCGGGTAGCGTGATTTCCTCGGTCATCATGCAGCCGCCAATGCGGTCTTCGCGCTCGACCACCAGCACGCTGTCACCCTTGCGGGCCAGCATTGCGGCGGCGACCAGCGCATTTATGCCCGACCCGATGATGAGATGATCAACGTCCGACATGCTTAATCCTTCCGCAATTATTTCCAGAGGTCTCAATATTTTGAAACAAAGCTAGACAAAAAAATATGCGTTTGCAATTATCTTGCTCAGGGAGACTAGGGCAATGACATCTAATGTTGATGCCGTCATCATCGGCGCGGGGCACAATAGCCTCGCTTGCGCTTGCCATTTGGCGGCGCGGGGCTGGAGCGTGGCGGTCTACGAGCAAGCGGCTGAACCGGGCGGGGCGGTGAAGTCTGGCGACTACACGCAGCCGGGGTTCCGCCACGACTGGGCGGCGATGAACCTATCGCTTTTCGCAGGCTCCGCTTTTCACGCGGAGCATGGTGGAGAGTTGGCGCGCCATGGGCTAGGCTTTGCGCCTACGTCGAACCCCTTTGCCAGCCTGTTCCCCGATGGGCGTTGGCTTGGCATCTCAAACGACCGCGCTTTGAACCGCGCGCGGATCGCGGGGTTCAGCCAAACCGATGCCGAGGCATGGGACCGACTGAGTGATGATTTCCCGGGCGAGGCCGAAACGATCTTTGCCCTACTAGGCAGCCCGATGCGCGCCTCTTCACTCGCCAAACTCGGCTGGTCCACCCTGCGCAAACGCGGGCAGGGCGGCAGCCTAGATCTGGCGCAGTTCTTAATGATGTCGCCCCGCGCTTGGCTGGATCAGACCTTTGAAGACGACCGCGTCAAAGCGACCTTGGCCGCTTGGGGGATGCATCTGGACTTCGCCCCCGACATCGCAGGCGGCGCGCTGTTCCCCTATCTCGAAGCCATGGCCGCGCAGGCCTTTGGCATGGTGCTGGGCCAAGGAGGCGCGGATGCGATGACCCGTGCCATGGTCGCGATGATCGAGGCGCGAGGCGGCTCTGTCACCTGCAACGCAGAGGTTACGGGCATCGAAAACGCAGGCGGTCGCGCCACCGGGATCACGCTGGCGGACGGGCGTTTCATTGGCGCCGACAAAGCCGTCATTGCCAATGTCGCGCCCTCTGCCTTGCTGCGCCTGACCGGAGGCAGCGGGGATGCGCGGCACGATAAGGCGATGAAGACGTTCCAGCACGCGCCGGGTACGATGATGATCCATCTGGCGATGGACGACCTGCCAAACTGGCCCGCCACCGAACTGAAACGCTTTGCCTATGTGCATTTGGCCCCCTCGATGGACCAGATGGCGCAGACCTATGCGCAGGCCAAGGCGGGGATGCTACCGGATGAGCCGGTGATCGTTTGCGGCCAGCCCACGGTGGTGGACCCCAGCCGCGCGCCTGCGGGCAAACATGTGCTTTGGCTTCAGGTGCGCATGGTGCCGGGACAGATCAAAGGCGATGCCAAGGTCGAGATTGCCGCGACTGACTGGGAGGCCGCCGCCGCGCCCATGGCCGAACGTGCGCTCGACATCCTAGAGCGCTACGCCCCCGGCACAAGCGCGCGGATCATTGACCGCCATGTGGTCACCCCCGCGATGCTGGAGGCCGACAACCCCAACCTCGTCGGCGGCGATCAGGTCTGCGGCAGCCACCATCTGCACCAACATTTCATGAACCGCCCCGCACGCGGCTATGCCGATGGCAGCACGCCGATCAAAGGGCTTTACCACACCGGTGCCGCCGTCTGGCCCGGTGGGGGTACTGGCGCAGGGCCCGGCACCCTGCTCGCCAGAAAACTTGTCGGAAAATAAAAACAAGAACCTAAAAAACAACAAGTCTCAGGGAGAGAACAAATGAAACTATCCAGACGCAGCCTACTCAAGACCAGCGCCGCGGCGGCCGCCTTTGCCACCGTGGCCCTGCCCAGCTTTGCCCAAGAGATCGACGAATTGGTCATCGCCTATAACGTCAACCTGCCCAGCTGGGACCCGACCGTTGGCCCCTCGGCGGTGAACCCGACGATCCAAGGGTTCTACCAGTCGGTCTTTGACCTCTACATCCCCCAAAACCCCGATCTGTCTTTCGGCCAAGGCCTGATCACCGACTACGGCTGGAACGAGGACGAGACCCAAATCTGGATGGAGGTCCGCGACGGGGTCACATGGCACAACGGCGATCCTTTCACGGCTGAAGACGTGGCTTGGTCCCTGCAGCGCGCCGCCAATGCCGAAACGGGCAACCCGATCCAGTTCATATGGGGCAAGGTCGAGAACATCACAGCCGAGGGCAACCGCGTCACCGCCGACGTCAAGGAATACGAGCCGACGTTCTTTAAGTGGATGTCCTTCCTCACCGGCTATGTTTTGCCCAAGAAATACTACGAGGAAGTCGGCGCAGACGGCTTTGAGGCCGCGCCTATCGGCACCGGCCCCTACATGGTTGAAAAATTCGAGCGCAACGCTTTTGTGCGGCTCAAAGCCAACGAGAACTACTGGGGCGGCGCGCCGGCGTTCAAATCCGTGACGATCAAATTCGTGACCGACGCGGCCAGTCGTGTGGCCGAGATTGAATCGGGCAACAGCCATGTCACGCTCGAAGTCCCCTATGAGGAGTTCGACCGTCTGAAAGCCAAAGACGGCATCGAAGGTGTGGCCGAGCCGATCTCGGACATCGGCATGATCTTTCTCAACGACATTGAGGCGATGACAGACCCGAACGTCCGCAAGGCCGCCGCGCTGGCGATCGACAAAAAGCTGATCATCGACCGGCTGCTGTCGGGCTACGGCGTGCCGATCGACACGCTGCAAACGCCGGATTACGCCGCCTATGATGAGACGATCACCGTGGGCCATGACATGGAGAAGGCCAAGGCACTGCTGGCCGAGTCCGGCTTTAGCACGGACAATCCGGTGAAGTTTAAGATTCAGACCACCAAGGGTTTCAAGCCCAAGGATTACGAGATGGTGCAGGCCATTGTCGGGCTCTGGCGCAAGGTGGGGATCGAGGCCGAGATCGAGGTCTATGAGATCGCCAAACACTATGAGCTGCGCGCGGCTGACACGCTGGCGCCTGCGGCCTTCTACAACTGGGGCAACTCGGTGGGCGATCCGACAACCTCGACCGGCTTTGCCATGTTCGGCCCCTCGCCGCATTCGGTCTGGGACGGCGAAGATACCTTCAACATGATCCTGCCGCTTTGGGGCGAGAAGGACGAGGCCAAGCGCATCGAGGGCTGGAAGGCCGTAGACCGCCACATCGCCGAGAA
>NZ_FNBP01000005.1 GCF_900102535.1 Sulfitobacter delicatus
AGCCACGACGTCTGGCACGTCTTTATCGGACGAGGCTCTTGAGTCGTATTGTGGTCTGTTTTTGCCGTCTTATATGATCCCGTCCCGGGTTTTCGTTCTGGAGTCCTTTCCGTTGACGCCGAACGGGAAGCTGGATCGCGAGGCGTTGCTGAGGATTGCTGAGGACCTGGGGGGCAGGTCGGGATCCCTTTCGGATCCTGGGTCTGTCCTGGGTGGATCCGATGCGCTTCTGGGTCTGGTTGCCGAGGTACTGGGTCTTCCGACTGTCGGCTTTGAGGATCATTTTTTTCGCTTGGGGGGGCATTCGCTCCTTGCGACGCGTCTGGTGTCTCTGATCCGGTCCCGTCTGGGGCGGGATCTGCCGATCCGGGCGGTGTTTGAGCATCCGGTTCTGGCGGATCTGGCAGAGGTCTTGCGCGCAGCGCCGCGCGCCGGGCGTCCGCTGGTTGCGCAGGCGCGTCCGGCGCGGCTGCCGGCCACGCCGGCACAGGCGCGGCTCTGGTTTGAAGATGGCGCGGGAACGGGCGCGGGATCAGCCTATGTCATCGGGGTTTCGGCCGATCTCTCGGGGGCGCTGGACATCCCGGCGCTTTCGGCGGCCCTGGGCGATCTTGTCGACCGCCACGAGGCGCTGCGGACGCTGATCGAGGCTGAGGAGGGCGTGCCCTACCAGCGCATTCTCGCGCCGGGTGCGGCCGGGACGTTGCTGGAGGAAGAGACGGTAGCGGCTGCGGCTCTGGCCGACCGGATGGCCGGGTTTTTCGGGACGGGTTTCGATCTGGGTCGCGATCTGCCGATCCGGGCGCGGCTGTTCGGGCTTGACCCGGCGCGCCACGTTCTGGCGCTGGCGGTGCACCACCATGCCGCCGACGGTTGGTCGATGCGGCCGCTGCTGGCCGATCTTTCGCTCGCCTACGAGGCGCGGCGCGAGGGAGACACGGCAGCGCAGGTTCAGGCCCGGATGGCGGCCCGATCCCCTCTCGACGTGCAACCGGCCGACCATATGCTGTGGCGCGACGCGGCGCTCGGCCGGGCCGGAGAGGCCGACAGCGTCCTCGGCCGCCAGCTTGCGCATTGGCGCGAGGTCCTCGCGGGGCTGCCCGAGGAGTTGCCCCTGCCGCGGGATCGGGCACGCCCGGGCCGCGACGGCCCCGCCCCGGCGGGCCAGGTCGCGATCGACGTGCCCGCGCCCCTGGTGTCAGAGCTTGCCGGGCTGGCTGCGCGCCTGGGGGGCAGCCTCTACATGGTGCTTCTGGCCGGGCTAGCGGGGCTTTGTCGCCGCCTGGGCGCGGGCGATGATATCCCTGTCGGCGTGCCGCTTGCCGGGCGGACGGAGGCCGCGCTCGACCCGCTTGTCGGGCTCTTCGTCAATACCGCCGTCCTTCGGGTGGACGCCTCGGGCACCCCCGGCCTTGCCAAATTGGTGCGGCGCGCCCGCCCGGTCTGCCTGGCCGCCCAGACCCATCAGGACCTGCCCTTCGAGCAGCTTGTAGAAGCGCTGGCCCCGCCGCGCCGCGCCGGACGGCATCCGCTGTTCCAGACCATGCTGGCGCTGCACAACCAGCCGCCGCCCGACCTCACGCTCAATGGGTTGACGGTCGCCCTCTCCGAGCCCGCCCCCCAGGCCGCGAAGTTCGACCTGGATTTCGCGTTCACGCCGGGACCCGGCGGCATCCTCCGGGCCCGGCTGGTCCATGACGCGCAGATGTTCGACGCCACCACCGCCGAGCAGATCCTGCAGCGCTATCTGAGGCTGCTCGAAGCCGGGGCCGCGGCGCCCGACCGCGCCATCGACGCCTTGGACCTGACCTTGCCGGGCGAGACCGAGAAGGCCCGGGCCCTGGCACGGGCCGACCCCGGGGAATGGCCCGATCCATCGGCCGTCGGTACCCCGGCCGATGCGGCGGCGACGCTCACCGAGATGATCGACGCGGCGGGGGCCGCCCATGCCGGGGCCGTTGCGCTCGATCCCGGACCCGACGCCGGCGTCCCCCTCAGCCACGGTGCGCTCCATGGCCGGGCGAACCGCCTTGCGCGACGGCTTCTGGCCGAAGGCATCGGCACCGAGGACATCATCGCCCTCGGCCTCGCCGATACCGCCCTGCTGCCAGAAGCGGCGCTCGCCGTCCTGAAGGCGGGTGCCGCTTTCCTGCCGCTGCCAATGGGCGCGCCCGAGGCTCGTATCGCGGCGCTTCTGGACGCCGCCCGCCCCGTCCGGGTCCTGGCCGACGCCGGCGGGGCCGCGCGGCTGCCGGGGGCGCTCCGGCCGCTTCTCATCGATGGCCCCGCCTCGGCCGCGGCCCGCACCGCCCTGGACGACGCCCCGCTCACACGCGCCGACCGGCCAGCGATCCATCCCGATCAGGCGGCCTATGTTCTGTTCACCTCGGGCTCCACCGGCGCACCGAAGGGCGTCACCATATCCCAGGGCGCGATCGCAGGATATGTTCGGACCTTGGCCGGGCTTCTCGGCCCCGACACGGCCAGGATGCCGCTTTTCACGGCCCCGAGCTTCGATCTGACCCTGACCAGCCTGCTGGTGCCGCTCGCCACCGGGGGGGCTGTCGAACCCCATGATCCGGATCATCCCGAAGACGCCCTTGCCGCCATATTCGGGGCCGCAAGCCAGGTCACCGCAGTCAAGATGACACCGGCGCATCTGGCGCTTCTCGACGCATTGCCCCATGCGGTGCCGCCTCCCGCGCTCCAACATGTCATCCTCGGGGGCGAAGCGCTCAGCGCCGCCCAACTCGACCGTCTCGCCGCCCGACTGCCCGGGATACGGGTCCTGAACGAGTATGGCCCGACCGAGGCCACCATTGGCGCCGTCGCGGGATGGGTCACCGCCGCCGATGGCACACGCACGCCGATCGGCCGGCCCTATCCCGGCGTCACCGCCCATGTGCTTGACGAGGCACTGCGCCCCTGCCCCCCGGGCCTGCCGGGTGCGCTCTATCTGGGGGGAGTGGGTGTTGCGCGGGGCTATTTCGGGCGCCCCGAGCTGACCGCCGAACGCTTCATCGCCGATCCCACGGGCCCCGCCGGCGCACGGCTCTACCGGACCGGCGATCGCGGGCTCTGGGGGGCCGACGGGCGCCTGCGCTTCCTCGGACGCGAAGACGACCAGGTCAAGATCCGCGGCCACCGGGTCGAGCCGGGCGAGATCGAAGCCGCCCTGTCCGCACTCGATGGCGTCGCCGAGGCCGTGGTCATCGCCGTGGACGGCCCCGATGGCACCCCCCGTCTCGCCGCCTGGTACCGCCCCGACGAACCGGACAGGGACGGTTCCGTCGTCCCGGATCCCGACACGCTCCGCGCCGCGCTGGCCCGCCACCTGCCCGAGGCCCTTCTGCCCGAGGCACTGGCGCCCCTCGACCGCTTGCCCCTCACCGCCCACGGCAAGCGCGACCGCGCCGCCCTGCCGACCCCGGTCTTTGGCCGCACCGCACCGGTCTTCGCCCCGCCCGAAACCCCCCAGGAGCGCCAGATCGCCGCCATTCTGCAGGAACTGACCGGCCAAAAGGCATTGGGACGCGACGACAATTTCTTCCACCTTGGCGGGCATTCCCTGATGGCCGCCCGCCTGGTCGCCCGGTTGCGCCAGGAGACCGGGCGCGCCCTGCCGATCCGCGCCGTCTTCGAGGCACCGCGCCTGCGCGACCTGGCCCGCCGTCTGGCCGGGATCGCGCCGGATGACAGCACCGAACCGCTCACCGCCGATCCCGACGCCGGCGGCGAACCCTTCCCGCTTTCCCCGGTGCAAGAGGCCTACTGGCTGGGGCGCCAGGACCTCGTAGCCCTGGGCCGCGTCGCCTGCCATGCCTATACCGAACTGACCTTCGACACCCTCGATCCCGCCCGCATGCAAGCCGCCTGGCGCACCCTCATCGCCCGCCACCCCATGCTGCGCGCCCGCGTGTCCGCCGACGGCACGCAGGAGATCCTGCCCGTCGAGGACACCGCCGCGACCTTTGTCCTGCCCGTCGCCGAAGGCCCGGCCGAGCCCCAACGCGCGGCAATGTCCCACCAGATCCTGCCCTTGGGCCGCTGGCCGATGTTCGATGTGCGCCTGACCCGCGTGACACGCGACGACTGGCGCATGCACCTGTCGATCGACGCGTTGATCCTTGATGGCGAGAGCACCGCGCTGATGCTGGACGACCTGTTCGCGCTCTATCGCGACCCCGCCTCCCGGGACGCCGCCGCACCCGCAGCCGACGCCCCCAGTTTCCGCGACTACCTGCTGAACCAGGCCCGCGATCCCGCCCGCGCCGCCGACCGCGCCGCCGACCGGGCTTGGTGGGAAGCCAGACTGGATCACCTGCCGCCGCCGCCCGCCCTGCCGCTCGCCTGCGATCCCGAAAGCCTCGACGATCCCCGCTTCGCGCGCCTCACCGACCGGATCGATCCCGCCGACTGGGCCGCCCTTGCCGCCCGCGCCGCCCGCGCCGGGCTGACCCCTTCGGCGGTTTTGCTCACCGCCTATGCCCAGACACTGGCGACCTGGACCCGCGAAGCCGACTTCAGCCTGAACCTCACCGTCGGTGACCGCCGCCACGATCTGGGCGCCGGGGTCGACACCATGCTCGGCGTCTTCACAAGCCTCGTGCCGCTCGGCATGAAGGCAGCCCGCAGCGCGGCCTTCGAGACCCGCGCCCGCCGCCTGCAACACGACCTCGCTCAGGCGCTGGACCACCGCGCCTTTTCCGGTGTCGAGGTCCAGCGGCTGCTGGCGCAGCGTGCGGGCGAAACGGCCGCCGGGCTGCTGCCCGTCGTCTTCACCAGCCTGCTCGGCGAGGCCGGCTTCGATCCGGCCGCCCACGGGGCCCGGGTCGTCCACGCCATCACCCAGACCCCGCAAACTTGGCTGGACAACAAGGTCTACGAGATCGCCACCGCCGACGGCCCCGCCCTGACGCTGGACTGGGATGCCCCCCCCGCCCTCTTCCCCGAGGGCTTGCTCGCGGCCATGTTCGATGTCTACACGCGCCTCATACGCCGCCTCGCCCGTGACGAGGCCGCGTGGCACACGCCCCCGGCCCCGCTGCTGCCCGAGGCCGAGACCCGGCTCATCGCCAGCGCAAACGACACAAAAGCCCCCCGCGCCGACGGGCTGCTGCACGATCCCGTCCTCGACGCGGCCGCCGCCCATCCCGAGCGCATCGCCCTCGTCCACGGCACCGCCAGCATCCGCTATCGCGAGTTGGCCGCCCGCATCCGCGCCACCGCCCACGCGCTGCATCGTACCCTCTGCGCCGACGACCGCCTCGTGGCCGTGGTCATGGAGAAAGGCCCCGAACAGATCGTCGCCGCCCTAGCCATCCTTGCCACCGGACGCGCCTTCCTGCCGATCTCCGCCGGTCAGCCCGATACCCGCATCGCCGCAATCCTCAAGGCCGCCGGTGTCCGCATCGCCCTCACCCAGCCCGCCATCGAACGCGGGCGCGGATGGCAGAGCGCCGTCCTCCTGATCGACGTGCCCGGTGGACCGCCCGACACCGAGCCTGACATCCTGCCGGTCAGTCCGCAGGCGGGCCCCGACGACCTGGCCTATGTCATCTATACCTCCGGATCCACCGGTGCCCCCAAGGGCGTCGCCATCTCGCACCGCGCCGCCCGCACGACGCTCGACGACGTGACCCGGCGCTTCCGTATCGATCGGACCGCCCGCGGGCTCTGGGCCTCGTCATTCGAATTCGACCTCTCCATCTTCGATATCTTCGGCCTTCTCGGCCAGGGCGGAAGCCTCGTCATCCCGCCCCCAGACGCCGCCCGCACACCGGAATGCTTCGCCCGTCTCGTCCAGGACCACCGCGTCACCGTCTGGAACTCCGTTCCCGCCATCGCCGAACTGATGCTCCAGGCCGCACCCGCAACCGCCGACCTGACCAGCCTGCGGCACATCCTGCTTTCGGGAGACTGGATCCCGCTGGGCCTGCCGGGCGCCCTCGCCAAAGCCGCTCCGGACGCCGCCTGCATCTCCCTCGGCGGCGCAACCGAAGCCGCCATCTGGTCCATCGCCCATCCCATCAACCGCATCGACCCCGACTGGACATCCATCCCCTACGGACGTCCCCTCGCAAACCAGCGCATCCACGTCCTCAACGACGACCTCGACCCTTGCCCGGTCCACACGACAGGACGACTCCACATCGCCGGCGACGGCCTCGCCATGGGCTACTGGAACGACCCGGACCTCTCCGCAAAAAGCTTCTTCCATCATCCCGGGACACAAGAACGCCTCTACGATACCGGCGACCTCGGAACGCGCCTGCCGAACGGCGAAATCAAATTCCTCGGACGCGAAGACCACCAGGTCAAACTCAGAGGCTTCCGTATCGAACTCGGCGAAATCGAAAAAACCCTCGCAAAACACCCCAAAATCAAAAACGCCGCCGCCATAATCACAAAAAATCCAAGCAAAATCATCGCATTCGTGACGGGAGGCGCCAGCGAGACCGACTTGCGCACATGGTCTGATGCGCATCTACCCGACTACATGCACCCCGCAGATTACGTGGTGCTGCACGCACTTCCCCTGACGCCGAACGGCAAACTCGACCGCGCGGCACTGTCAGGGCTCGTTCCGGCGCGGAACCGCGCGCCCATCTCGCCCGGGACCCGCGCCGAGGCACTCGTCTGTTCCGTTGCCGCCGAACTGATCGGACTTTCCGAAGTAGGTCCCGACGAGAACTTCCTGCATCTCGGCGGCGACAGCATCCTTGCGATACGGCTGGTCAATCGCCTGAGAGAGGCGGGCGCCACGCTGAGGGTCCGGGACGTATTCCTGACACCGGTGCTGCGCGATATTGCAGGTCGGACCCGCTTCGAGGAGGGGTCGCGCACGGCATCCGCTACGCTTTCGCCGACGGAAGAACCGGCCCGGCAGGCGATCGCCACGCGGTTCCCCGATGCCGAGGCGATCTGGCCGCTCACGCCCTTGCAGGCGGGCCTGTGGTATCACGCGCAATGCACGCCAGAGAGCATCGATCCCTATCTTGTGCAGATACGGGTCGACCTCGGCGCGTCGCTTGACCCGCTCCGTCTTCGACACGCCCTCGATGCGGTCGTGGCGCGCCACCCGGGTCTCAGGGTCTCGTTTGAGACAGCGCATGACGCGGACGCGCCTGTCCAGGTCGTCCATCGCGACCGCCGCATCGACTGGCGCGAGGTGGATTTGCGCGGGAAAGCCGGTACGGTGGAAGATGCGGCCATTGCCGACATCGAGCAGCGGGACCGGTCAGAGCGCATATCGCCCTCCGGGCCATCGCTGATCCGCGCCACTCTGTTCCGTACCGGAACCTCCGGCCACGTTCTGCTGATCACCCAGCACCACCTTCTCGCCGATGGCTGGTCCAGCGGGATATTCATGCGCGATCTCTTCGACCTTTATCGGAACGAGGCGGACACAACGGTGCTGCCACCCGCCGCAAGTCCCGAGGCGTATCTGGCCTGGATCGCGCGCCAGAACAAGGTGCACCTGATCGAGACCTGGGCGCGGTATCTCGAGCACATGGAGGAACCAACGCTCGTCGCCCCGAAGATTCGGGCCGACCTGCTTTATTCACAAGACCAGATCGAACGCAGCGTCGTCGCCGATCTCGACAGAGACCTCGCCCATGCCGCGCAGACGCTCGGGGTGACCCGCGCCAGCATCTTCCAGACGGCTTGGGGCCTGTTGCTGGCCGGCGTGACCGGTCGCCGGGATATCTGCTTCGGTACTGTCAATTCGGGCCGCCACGCGCCGGTCGACGGTATCGAAGGCATGCTTGGGCTCCTCTTGACGACGACTCCTGTGCGGATGGCCGTCCAGGAAGGCGAAACCACCGGCGGCGTCATTCGGCACCTCCAGAGATCGCAAGCCGAACTTCTTGATGCGGCCCATGTTCCGCTTGCGGACATTCACCAGCGGCTCGGGATGCCCGCCCTCTTCGACACGCTCTTCACCTACGAAAACTACCCACTCCAGACCAACCCCGACCCGGCGACCGGCGGCGAACTGCCGGTCACCGGGATCAGCGGCCGCAACGGCAATCACTACCCGCTCAGCCTTGCCGTGATCCCGGGCGACGAAACCACCCTCAGGCTTCATTTCGCTCCGACGTTGATCGGCTCGCACCGCGCCAAACGCCTGATGTCGCAATATCTCGCGGTGCTGGCCTGGCTGATCCGGAACCCCGACGCGGCAGTGCTGGACTATCCGACGCTCTTCGAGGGAGAGGCCGAGCGGATACTGGCGCAATCGCGTGGCGCAGGGACCGTTGAAGAGGTGGCATATCTCGTCGACATCTTCGCGGCCGCGGCCGGAGCGCGGCCCCGGGCACTGGCTGTCGCCAGCGGTCGGGACCGGCTGACATATGCGGATCTCGACGCACGCTCCAATCAACTCGCCCGCCTCCTGATTGCCCGGGGCATCGGTCCCGAGAAGCTCGTGGCTGTGGCCTTGCCCCGGTCGTGTCGGTTCATTGTCGCGATGATCGGGGTCATGAAGACAGGGGCGGCGTTCCTGCCGGTCGATCCTGCCGAGTCCTCGGAACGAAGCACGTGGATCCTGGACGCAGCCGCGCCTGACATCATCCTCGGAATGGGCGGGTTGGATCTCGACGCGGTGGACATCCGGGACGCCCTCGACGCACATTCGTCCAGTCCGCTTGAAGATCGTGAGCGCCTCGCGGCCCGGCATCCCGATCAGACGGCGTATCTGATCTACACGTCAGGCAGCACAGGCCAGCCGAAGCCTGTAGCAGTGCCACACCGCGGCCTGCCCAACCTTGCGAGGGTCCAGTCCGAACGGCTGGGGATTGGACCGGAAAGTCGCGTCGCGCAACTTGCAAGTGCGGGCTTTGACGCCGCCATCAGCGAAGTGGCCATGGCCTTGACCCGGGGTGCGGCCCTGGTCATCGTTCCGGACACGGCGCGGGCTGGCAAGCCGCTTGCGGACTTTCTTTCGGCTCAGGCGATCACGCATGTTACGATCACTCCGACGGCGCTTTCGGTCACGCCTCCGGTGTCCCACGGTCTCGAAGCTCTTGTCGTGGCGGGCGAGGCGGTCGCGCGATCCCATATCGCGCCCTGGGGCGACGTACCTCTGATCTTGAACGCCTACGGGCCCTCCGAGGCCACGGTCTGCGCAACCATGGGCAAGGTGACCGCATCGGACGGCCCGCCACCGATCGGCACGCCCATCGACAACGTTTCCGCCTACGTGCTCGACGACCGGCTGCGGCTTTGTCCCGCTGGCCAAAGAGGCGCGCTCTACCTAGCCGGGCCGGGATTGGCCCGGGGGTATCGCGGCCGGCCGGGCCTGTCGGCCCAAAGGTTCGTGGCAGATCCCTTCGGGCCGCCGGGCGCGAGAATGTACCGGACGGGCGACTTGGCCGTCTGGAATTCCGAAGGTCAGCTCTGTTTCGAGGGCCGAGAGGACGAGCAGGTGAAGATCCGGGGGCACCGGATCGAACCGGCCGAGATCGAGACTGCCCTGCTCGCGAACGATGCAATCGCGCAAGCCGCTGTATCGACGCTTCCCGACAGCGACGGCAATTCGCGTCTGATCGCCTGGATCGTCCCCGAGCGTGGCTCTGAAGCCGTCATCGGGATGCGGGCGTCCCTGCGGGCGGAACGCTTGGGTGACTGGGCGAAGCTGGAGGAGACATTCGAAAACCCGGACGCTCTCACCGAGGATCCGGCCTTCGACACCCGCGGCTGGACGAGCAGCTTCACCGGCCAGCGGCTTCCCGACGCCGACATGCGCGACTACGTCAGCGCCACGGTCGCCCGGATAGCGGATCTGAAGCCGCGCCGTGTGCTCGAGATCGGGAGCGGTGCGGGTTTGATCATGTTCCCGCTTCTCGGTCTCGTCGAAAGCTATGTCGGCACCGACGCGTCGGGCAGGAATATCGAGCGCCTGAACGCGCTTCAGGCGGACCCGGAACTTCGGCATCGCTTTCCCGGCCTGGGCCGCGCGCGCTTCCGGCATGCCGCGGCGCACGACTTTCAGAAGATCGAAGGCGAGCGTTTCGACACGATCATCCTGCCTTCGGTGGTGCAGTATTTCCCCGACGCCGACTACCTCCAGACCGTGGTGGACGGTCTCATGAAACACCTGCTCTCTCCCGGAGGCTCGGTCTTTTTCGGAGACGTCCGCAGCCTGCCATTGTCGTCGGCATTGAACACGGAACTGTTGCATTGCGGAACGGCGGGCGTTGCACCGCCGGACCTGACCGAAGACCGGGAACTGGCACTCGATCCGGGCTTCTTTCACGCCCAGCGGTCGCGTCATGGCCGAATTCGTGCGGTGCAGGCCATGCCAAAGGCCATGATCACCCGGAACGAGTTGTCGCGGTTCCGCTTCGATGCGGTGATCACGACTGGGGGCGCGATCCTGTGCGACGACGCGCTCGAATGGCATGGCGCGGAAGACCATGGGCTTTCCAACCTCGCCGATGTCGCTTCGGCGCTTGCGAAACAACCGGCGAACCTCGCAATATCCGACCTTGGGAACGCCTGGGTTTCAGATGGTGGCGTCGATGTCTCCGCTCTTTTCGAGTTGGCGCGATCACGGGGCTACAGGCTTGACCTGTCCCTGGTTCCTGGTGCGGAAGACGCGCGTTTTGACGCGGTGTTCCGGCGGTCACACGCAAGACTGCCGAGCATCGACTGGACCAGGCACCGGAAAGCCGCAACCCGGTACGGGTCGGTGTC
Organism: Sulfitobacter delicatus; assembly: GCF_900102535.1. GTDB lineage: Bacteria > Pseudomonadota > Alphaproteobacteria > Rhodobacterales > Rhodobacteraceae > Sulfitobacter > Sulfitobacter delicatus. Next base: position 10,702 of record NZ_FNBP01000005.1, read on the forward strand.
GAACGATCCGTTGGCAGCCGCCCTGCTTCGCGAAATCCGCGATCATGCCGACGCGCTCTGCCAAAAGAACCTGCCGGAGGCAATGCGCCCCGCGCGCATCGTCGTGGTCGACGAACTGCCGAGATTGCCGAGCGGGAAACTTGACCGTCGCAAGCTGCCGGACCCCTGGACGGCCGCGGATGGTCGGTCTGTTGAACGTCCGGCAAGCCTGCGCGAGCAGGTCTTCTGCGAGACAGCGGCAACGATACTCGGACTTTCTCGCGTCGGTCCCGAGGATAATTTCCTGACCATCGGCGGCGACAGCATCAGCGCGATACGTCTCGTGAACCTACTTCGACAGCGCGGGTTCGAAATCACGGCCCGCGACGTGGTGCTGAACCCTGTCATCCGGTCCCTCGCGGCCACCGCAAATGAACTCGCCGAGGTTGTGCCAGCCGCCGACGACCCGGACACCGGACCGGTCCCCGACACGCCCATGCTGCGCTGGCTGATCGGGCGCGGTGGTCCAATCGACCAGTTTCGTCAGGCCATTCTGCTTCAGGCACCGCCCGACCTGAACCTCGCGGCCTTCGAGCGGGCCGTCGCGCATGTGATCGAGAAGCACGGCATGCTGCGCGCGCGCCTTGCGGCGGACGGGACGGTCGATGTCGCTCCTTTCGACACCGGAGCGGCGAGGCGCGCGGTCAAGGTCATGCCCTCCGGGATGGATGTGGAAACCGTGTTCGGGGCCGAGACGCTCTCACCTTCCGACGGGGACATCCTGCGTGCGATTGTTCTACCCGGTGCCGAAGGCGGGGTCGCGCGGGTCCTCCTGGTCGCCCACCACATCGCAGTGGACGCAGTGTCATGGCCTATCCTGTCCGAGGATCTTGCCCGGGCCTATCTTGCGGCCCTGCGCGGCGCGCCAATGCCGCCGCGCCGCAGTCATGCAACCTTCCGTCGATGGGCGCGGACGGTCGCGTCTGACCTGTCCCGCTGGCAGACCCAAGGCGACTTTTGGAAAAGCCAGATGAGGTCCGATTTCGATCTCGTGCTGGCTGCCCCTCTCGACCCCCGGCGCGATACCGTTGCGGCTGCCGACCACCTCGACATCGTCCTGCCCACCGAAGTCACGACCGCCCTTCTGCATCGGATCGCCGGGTCGGCGCGTGCGAAGCCGAACGAACTTTTCCTCACGGCCCTCCTGATCGCCGCGAATGCCTGTCACGACGGCGACGCGGCCCCGCTTCGCGTAGCCATCGAGGGCCATGGCCGCGACATGCAGCCGGGCGATCCCGACATCAGCGCGACTCTCGGGTGGTTCACCGCGCTCTACCCCCTGCGCCTCGACCCCGGCGACATGACTCGGCTCGGCACGGAGGATGCCGACACGGTCGTCACGGCGCTGAAACGGGTCAAGACGTGCCTTGCGGCAGTACCCGATGGCGGTCTCGGTTACGGAGCCCTGCGCTGGCTCGACCCCGACGGCGCCGAGGTTTTCCGAGAGGATCCCGCCCCCGAGATCGGTTGGAACTACCTCGGTCTGGTTCCTGTCCCGGCGAATGGTGCCTGGCAGCCCGCCCCGGAACGCCCGGGCCTCTTCGGCGAGGCCGATGCCGACTGGCCGTTGCCACACGCCATGAACATCAACGCGATGATCCTCACGGATCCCGACGGGCCTCGCTTCGAGGCATCGCTTCGCTTCGCTCCCGCCGCGGTGGACCGCGCCCGCGCCGAGCGTCTGGTGCATTTCTTCAGCCGGACCCTGACCACGCTGTCCAGGGCTGGCGGGCACAAGGCGTTGCCCGGACTATGCAGCCACGAAGTGCCGGGGCTGGCACTTTCCCAATCGACGATAGAGGATCTCGAACGTCGGGTGCCGGATCTCACCGAGATCTGGCCGCTGTCGGGTCTGCAGGAAGGCTTGGCCTTTCACGCGCGTGAACTCGTGGGGCCCGACCCTTACCATGTGCAGGTGATCTGCGACCTAGACGGCCCGGCCGATCCCGATCGACTCGAAAAGGCACTCCAGACTCTCCTCGATCGGCACGAGGCATTGCGCCTCTCACTTCAGGATACCCGCGAACTCATATCGGTTCTCGCGCTTCAAGCCGGCGTGAGGTTGTCGCTCGAGATAAGCGACCTGTCGGCTCTCGACCCATCGGACGCCGAGAACCGCAGCGCCGAGATCGCCCAGGCGGACCGCGCCACCGCCTTCCGGCTCGATAAGGCCCCGCTGATGCGTGCGCATCTCCTGATCCTGGGACCCAGGCGGGCCCGCCTCGTCTGGAGCTTCCACCATATCCTTGCCGACGGCTGGTCAGGGGCGATCCTGCTCGATGAACTGACCTACCTCTACGAGGCCGCAGAGGAGGCCAATCTGCCTTCGCCGCCTTCCCTGAAGCCGCTCATCGTCCATCGCGCCGGTCTTGACATCTCGGCGGCCAGGGCAGCCTGGGAGAGATATCTTGACGGGTTCGACCCCCCCGAGGTGCTCGGCGCCACGGGCGAGGCGCTAGAGAGCCGCCGCCGGCTTCCCCCTCGGCTCGTCGAGCACCTGGAACGGGAGGCCAAGGCAAGGGGCGTCACGCTTGCGGCCGTTCTCCAGGGCGCTTGGGCGATGATCCTGCAAAGGACCTTTGATCTCGGGGAGTTCTGCATGGGGGTCGTCCAATCCGGGCGGCACGAACCGGTCGACGGGATCGACCGCATGGTCGGGTTCATGATCACGACGACTCCCCTGCGCGTTCCCGCCGCCCAGAAGGCCGGTTTCTTCGACACGGCGCGCCGCCTACAGGAAGACCTCGCGCGACTTCAACCCCACAGCACCCTGCCCCTCGACCAGATTGGCAAGTCTGTCGGCGGGCCGCTCTTCGAAACGCTCTTTGCCTATGAAAGCTTCGACACTCCGATGAAAAAGACTGCCGTCACGGCGAAAGCCCTGACGGTGGCGCACACTGAAAGCGTTTCGCACTATCCGCTCGCCCTCGCCGTCGTTCCGGGCGAGACGTTCGAGCTGCATCTCCAGTTCCGAGGGGGGCTCGTCGACGGCGACAGAGTGTTGGAACAACTGGAGTGCTTGCTGGAGACAGTCGTGAAAGGGCCCGGGGTGGCGACCGGCGCGCTGGAGTTGCTTCCGGCCAAAGAGCGGCGGCAGATCCTGTCGGACTTCGCCGGGGCCCCGGCGGACTTCGAGGACAAGACACTCGTAGAAGTCTTCGAACGGCAGGTAGCGCAAACACCCGACCGCATCGCCGTGACGCAGGGAACCATTCACCTCAGCTATGCCGAGCTGGATCGCGCCGCGAACAGGATGGCGTGGGCGCTGATCACTTCCGGCGCGGGGCCCGAACGGATCGTGGCACTTTGCTTGCACCGCGGGATGGAACGGATCGTCGCCATGATCGCGGTTCTGAAATCCGGTGCCGGCTATCTGCCAATCGAACCCGATGCGCCCGCCGATCGCGTGGCCTCCATGGTCGCCGACGCGGCCCCGGTCGCGGCGATCTGCGCCCCCGATGTCGAGCTGGGGCTTGCGCCGGTCACGTTCCGACCGGGGACCGTCGAAACGGATGCGATGCTTGCATCCATGGACGAACGCGCGCCCCGGGACGCCGATCGCATCGGTCCACTCGCCCCCGAAAACCCGGCCTATCTGATATTCACCTCCGGCAGTACCGGCAAACCGAAGGGCGTCATAACCTCGCACCGGAACGTGATGCGGCTCTTCACGTCAAAGGGCATGGACTTCGACTTCGGCCCGGACGAGGTCTGGACGATGGTTCATGATTACTCCTTCGACTTCGCAGTCTGGGAATTGTGGGGGCCGCTCCTGTCCGGTGGTCGTCTTGTTGTCGTGTCGCGGGCCGAGGTGCTAGACCCCGACGCGTTTTGCGGGATCATCGCACGCGAAAGGGTGAACGTGCTGAGCATGACACCGTCCGTTTTCGCGCGGCTTGTTTCGGAACGACGGCATCCCGAGCAACCGCTCCCGCCCTCCCTGCGAACCGCACTCGTCGGAGGCGAGGCATGGGCACCGGATCGGATTGCGGGCAACCTTGGGGGATTCGACCTCCGCAACGTCTATGGCCCCACCGAAGCCACCATTTTCGCCAGCCTCGGCCAGCCGCTTGACAGCGTCGATACCGATCCCGCCATCGGCTGGCCGCTTCCGAACACCCAGGCCTACGTTCTCGACCGTCGTCTGCGTCCTTGTCCGATCGGGGTGACGGGTGATCTTTATCTCGCCGGCGTCGGTCTTGCGCGCGGCTATCTGAAGCGACCCGGCCTGACGGCGACGCGTTTCGTGGCGCATCCCTTCGGCCCGCCGGGCACGCGTCTTTACCGCACGGGCGACAGGGCGGCCTGGGACGCTGACGGCCAGCTTCGGTATCGCGGCCGTACTGACGCGCAGGTCAAGCTTCGCGGCTACCGTATCGAACTGGGCGAGGTCGAAGCCGCGCTTGCCGGTTTGCCGGACGTCACCGGTGCCGTCGCCGATATCCGTCCCGCAGCCGACGGGGCGCATGCCCAACTGGTGGCGTGGCTCGAGTTTCCGGGGGACCGCCCCGACGCCATGCCAGACACCCAGAGCATCAGGAAATGGCTCGCCCTGCGCCTGCCCGCCTACATGATCCCGAGCGTTTTCGTGCCGGTATCGCGCCTGCCGTTGACGAACTCCGGCAAGGTGGACCGCGCGGCAATTCCCGCACCCGCGCCCATCGCGAGCGGAACCGCAGAGCCGGGCGCACCCCTGTCCCCGCTTCAACGCATGCTGTGCGACCTCGTCGGACGCCTTCTGAACATCCCTGCCCCGGGACTTGCAGAGAATTTCTTCGACCTCGGCGGAAATTCCCTGACGGCTGCGCGCCTCTGCACCGCGGTGCGCGACCGGATGGGGCAGGACCTGCCTGTCGAAGCGGTCTTCCGGTCCCCCCGGCTGGATGATCTCTGCAAGGCAATCGGCCTTGCCCAAGATGCCACAAGCGCGTTCTCGCCGATCCTGGCACTGCGGGGCGAGGGCGACGCGCCCCCCATTTTCTGCCTTTACCCCGGGCTCGGCATCGGTTGGCAATACGCCAACCTCCTATCGACGATACCGCCGGAGCGTCCCGTCATCGCCCTGCAACCGCCAGCCCTCTCCGGTGCCTGCCCCGTCGCCGAGAGCTTCGACGAGATCGTGACAACGAGCCTCGATGCACTGCTGTCGCAACAGAGCGAGGGACCCTACAGCATCCTGGGTTGGTCTTTCGGCGGAGTCGTCGCCCATTCCGTAGCGACGGAGTTGCAGGCTCGGGGAGCCGTCGTCGAGAACCTGATACTTTTCGACAGCTACCCGATGCCGCGCGAGGCTGAACCGGATTACGGCGATATCGACGCCCTGTGGCGCGATGTCGCCCTCGGCGCCGGGCTTCATCTGGCCCCCGGAACGCGGAACCTGTCGGCAGAGCGCATCAGGGAACAGGCGCGGCGGGCCGAGCATCTTCTCGGCGCGTTCACGCCAGACCAACTCAATGCGCTGCGCGATCAGCTCAGGACAAACACCCGCCTTTTGCCGACGGCAAGGCTTGTTCCCTTCATGGGTGACATGACGCTCATCACGGCGGAGCTTCAGACCGGCGATCTGGACAGGAGTGCTGCGAACCCCGCGCTCTGGAGGCCGTTCGTAAGCGGGCGGGTCATCCGGATTCCGCTTCAGGCGGAACATCACAAGATGCTGTCACCCGACGCCCTTCGCCAGATCGAGGGGCTCCTGTGATGGACTTTCCGGTGCAGAAGATCGCCGCCTTGGCGTTGACCGAGGGGGCAAATCTATCCTCGGTCAGCCATCCGCTGGTGATCGAAGCCCCGGTCGAGGCGAAAGCGATGGCCGACGCGCTGGAACAGGAGGCCCTGAGGTTGTCGCCCCGCCGAATTCTGCGAGTCGATACCGATCCTGACGCCATACTCACCCGGCTCAAGGACGGAAAAGGCGCGCCACCGCCGGGCAGGCAACAAAAGGAAGCCCGGGAACTGCTGGCCGGAGTGGCCGCGCGGGTGCGTGTCGTCGCACCCAGGCCCGACTTGCTGGACGGCGTCCCGGTCAAAGAGCTGCTGCGACTGCACGACACCGTCGCGGCCGACGTCAACGAAGCGGTGACAGCCCTGTCGCGTCGGCAACCTGTCGACATGTCCATTCCCTACCCAACCGAGGCATGGGCCACTCGCGTTTATCCCGGCCTTGGTTCGAAAGACGCGCTCGACCGCCTGTCGCACGCGCTCGCGCGCAGCTTCCTTCTGCACCTCGATGATCCTGGAGAGGCGTGGAAGCGGCGAATTTGGTTCAAGGATCGGGTCATCGGCGAGATCAGGAGACTACGTTTGACAACGCTCGCATTAAAGGGAAGGCGAACCGAGCTGGAAATTGCTCTCGAACCTTCGGGAGACTGGCTTGGCAAGACCCGGTACGCTTTCTACGGCCTCGGTTTTCAAACCGCTTTTCCTGTCGGCGGCACGTCGGCACAAGTCGCGCGTCCCGGCAGCCACGGCCATGTCCACATCAACCGGCCGCTCACGCTTGCCGGGAGGCGAGTCAGCGGTCTCGACCTGACGATCCGGGACGGGCTGGTCACTGTCGAGAACGCAGCCGAAGGCGGCGAGATCCTGGAAGCTTTCCTGCGTGACTCGCCTGCCACGCGGCAACTCGCAGCCGTGTCCCTGCCGGTTTCGGGGCATTTTTCGGCACCCGGGAACGACGTCTTCTGCAATCCGATGATGGACGCCACGACGGCCTGCGGGTTGACCCTGACAGACCCAGAGACGGCCGGCGCGCTGCGCTTCGATCTCTTTTTCGACGACGACCTCACGATCGAAGGCACGGACGAAAACGGGTCGGTCCATGAATTGGATTCGTTGCTCAGCTCGCCGGAGGCCCTGAAGGCACGGACGAAAGAAATGGGCATCCTGGGATACGAGGATTGCCGCGTCGGCGACCTCGACAACAAGCTTCGGGATGGCTTGACACTCATCGAGAACGGAAGGATCGAAGACGGTATCGCCGCCCTTGTCGAAACCGAAAGCCTCGCCCGGGAATGCTTTCGCCAGTTCAGGATCAGCGCTGCCGACTGGGAAAGCAGGTATCAGCAGATGGATCGACTGAAGATCGCCGAAGCGGCAAGGAATGCAATCGAGAGGGCGCAAGGCGACACTGACTAACCCGCTCACCGGTCTTCGTGGACCTCGCGGGATCGGTCGGTCCGACGTCTCAGTCGGTCGATCACATCTGAAATGGCGGAAGAGCGCGATGCAAACTCTGCCGCATTCAGGGCCTCGCGTTCAGCGGCAATGGTCCGCGCCGGGTCAAGGCACCCGGCCAGTCGTTCCAGCCAACCGCGCATGGTCTCGCGCAGGTCGTCTTCTTCCGCCTCGCCACCGTCGACCGACCAGACGGCCCGTTCACGCAAGCCCGGTTCGATCTGCGAAAGCCGGTGCAGTTCGCGTTGCAGTAATTCCGCCACCGTCAGGGGCTTCAGACTGATGGTAAGGTGCAGCGATTCCTCATCGGTACAGACCGCCGAATGCATCGCACCGCGTGGAAGATACAGCACATCGCCAACCTTCACGGTATGTGTTTCGGCCTCTCCCAACGGTTGGAAACGCTCTGGTTCCCATGCGACATCGGGATCTGGCAGCGGCACGCGATTGCTGTACTCGTGGTACAGTGACCATTTCTTGGAACCGGCGACCTGAAGAATGAAGACGTCGGTATTGTCGAAATGAGGCGGAAAGCCAGCAGTCGCCGGGGGCGTGAGATAGAGGTTGATCTGCGACTTTGCCGCGTATACCCGGGACACTGTTCTGGTGAAGGCCGCGAGCATCGGAGAGGAGCGATCAATATCCCGCACACGCAAGGTCGCACCCTTGGCGATATACTCCGCCGACACGTCGCTAACCCGGCGATTGCTTCGGTGATGAATGTCCATAAGGCGCAGGATATGGCCCCCGTGAAAAATATCCGTCCCCTCGAGTGGCGCATCAGGCCCGTCAAGCAACTTTTCAAGTGCAGACAGGCACATCAAGTCGCGCGCCGCCTCCGGGTCAAGCGCGCCACTGAACGCCTGCGCACGACGTTCTCGAATCTTCGTATCAAAGAATTGCACGCCGCCCGGCCCGGTCAACCGGATTGCAAGCGCCGTCAAGTCGTTCGTCTTCGTCATTGGTCCACTCCAAGCTACCTTTGTCGCCAGTTGCGTGCGCCCTCACCGTGCAACCGCATCCACTGCATGTACACTGAACCGCACTTACCTGTCCGACGACCTGTATACGCCAAGAGCGTATGGCGCGATGCTAGCAGGGGCAGACCCATTCCTTCAGCTTGGGTTCAACCTTCTTCCGAAGGAGAGTGACGAGTTCTGGATCGCCGCGTTCGAATTCGTCCGGAATGTACAAAGCGATGATCCGATTGTCCCGAGGGCGTTTCTTGAACTTCTTTCTGATCTTCTCGCGATGATGCGCCTCCATGGTAAAGATCGCGTCAGCGGTCTCCACGAGTTCTTTCGTCAAAACTCGCGGCGCTGCGCTGTCCGTACCTGCTGAAACAACGTCGATGCCCGGCCAGTCGCTGAAAATGTCTTCCGCTGTAGGTGATCGCAGACGGTTCGCTGTGCAAACAAAAACAACTGTGAATTTACGGTTCATGTGTGTCGCCCGGTCCTTCATGCATAAGCGGGTTGCGAACGGTAGGGTAATCCTCTTGTCGGAAAAGGGAAATGCAACGCAGAGCCCATAGCGCCAAGGCAACTTGTAAACCATTGGCATTTGAACAAGCGACCTCGAAGCCTTTGAACTGCCGTCGATGGTACATGCGCCGTCCCAACTTTGTGGAATATGTGTCGATCCAATCGCGTCACCCGCAAGACCGGGCTTCGCCATGACTCGCCAGAACAGCCTGTTACTCGATCAAAACTTGAACATAAACCGCACACGAATCCGAACAACTATCTGATTCGAAAGACAAATCGCTACCATCCATCATCGGGCCGCCTCTCGTTCTAACATATTGTTTTATAGTATATATTCTTTATCGGGCAGAATTCTGGCGGCGGAAATGACTACGCTGGATTACGGCGCAGTATGCCAGAATTTGCCCCTCTACGACGACACGTTGCACACACAGTGCACACGAAAATGTGGTCTGCCGCCATATCCCCTGCAGTGCCTGCCGGAACCAGCAGCTCCGTCTTTCTCGATGCGATGCTTGGCGAGATGAAAGAAGGCGATGCAAGCAGGAACGCTGAAGTCATGCGCCTTCGACCAGGAGGCCGCGCTAAAGATTCGATGGGATATCGATACAGCTTCAGCTCACTGCCGCGATTGCACTGCTTACGCGAATTTCCCACGTAAGCACTAGGTCCACAAATGCGCGGAAGTGTAAGTTATTGATTTATATTGTTTTTTGGCGCACCCGAGAGGATTCGAACCTCTGGCCTCTGCCTTCGGAGGGCAGCGCTCTATCCAGCTGAGCTACGGGTGCATACCGTTCGCGAGATGCTTACGCTATGCTTACGCGAGAATTTCGTCGGCATGAAGAGCAAACCCGACATTCGCTCAAACCGTTGTTTAGTCACTTCTTTCTTCCAACACAACCAAGCATCACCAGCCTTGACTTCTGCCTTCGGAGGGCAGCGCTCTATCCAGCTGAGCTAAGGGTCCACTGAGGGGCGGTATAGCCAGCCCGCGCAGGGCCTGCAATGGGAAATCAAACCGCAGGCCCCGGGAAGTTTAGGCGAAAAGGTCGTGTGCCAGTTCGAGGGCGTCAACCAAGACATCGACCTCGCCGCGGGTGTTATACATGCCAAAGGACGCACGGCAGGTGGCCGAGACCCCCAGATGGTCCATCAGCGGCCCCGCGCAATGGTGCCCCGCACGCACGGCGACGCCCTTTTTGTCCAGCACGGTCGAAATGTCATGCGCATGGGCGGCACCGTCGAGGGTGAAGCTGAAGATCGCTGCTTTGTCCGGCGTGGTGCCCTGAAGGTTCAGCCAGTTCAGCCCCCCGAGCCGCGAGACGGCATAATCGCGCAGATCGTCTTCATGAGCGGCGATATTGGCCATGCCGAGGTCCATCATGAACTCCAGCGCCACGCCGAGTCCGATGGTCGCGACGATTCCCGGCGTACCCGCTTCGAACATCATCGGTGGGTCATTATAGGTCACCGTTTCCTTGCTCACGTCGCGGATCATATCACCGCCCCCGATGAAGGGACGCATCTCGGCCATACGCTCTTTCTTAATATAGATCGCGCCAGACCCCGAAGGCCCATAAAGCTTATGACCGGTAACTGCATAGAAATCACAGCCGAGGTCTTGCACATCCACCGGCATGTGGACCGCGGCCTGGGACCCGTCGACCAATACCGGTACGCCGCGTTCATGCGCTGCTTTCGTGATCGACTTTACGTCAACTTTGGTGCCCAACACATTGGAAAGATGAGAAATTGCGACAAGCTTCGTCTTCGGTCCAATCGCATCAATAACCGCCTGCGGATCGAGCGCACCACTGGCGTCCACATCGACCCATTTGAGGACGACCCCCTGCCGTTCGCGCAGGAAATGCCAAGGCACGATATTCGCGTGATGCTCCATCACCGACAGCACGATCTCATCGCCCGCTTCCATGCGCGGCATGGCCCAGCCATAGGCCACAGTGTTAATGCCCATCGTGGCGCCGGTGTTCAGGACGATTTCATCCTCCGACCCTGCGTTCAGAAAGCGTGCAACAGTACCGCGGACGCCCTCATACTTGTCGGTCGCAAGATTAGAAAGATAGTGCAAACCACGGTGAACATTGGAATATTCCATTGCATAGGCCTGTGTCACCGCATCGATCACCACCTGCGGTTTTTGCGCCGAGGCGCCGTTGTCGAGATAGACCAGCGGCTTGCCATTGACCTCCCGCGACAGGATTGGAAACTGCGCCCGGACGGCTTCAACGTCGAACATGACTTACACTCCTTGGGCGGTCAGCCCGATCAATGACAGCAGAAAGCCGAGGCCCAGCAAAACCCCAAGCGCCGCGCCCGCCAAGACGGCAGCGGCATGAAAAAGGCCCGGCAGGTTGAGGATTTCCGCCACGAAGTTGAGCAGTATCCATAGCCCCCAAAAGGTCACCACCAGCGATGCCAAGAGGGCCGCAGCCGGCAGTACGAGGGTCAGCACCAGCACCCCGATTTGCGCCACAAGACGCAGACCTTGGAGCCAGACGACCGTGGCCAAGAGGGTCTCGGTCCGGCCCTGCCCACCCATCGCGCGTCCGACCCAATAGAGCGCATGGACGTAGAGCACCATCAGCCCCGCCAGCAGAACAAAAAGCGCCAGCGGCATCTGGAAATAACCCGGCAACTCCATCGCCGGAGGGGCAAGCACGAAGCCACCCGAAATCACAAGCGCGTTCAGCGCTGCGATCAAAGCAACACCGGTCCAGATGACGTCACGGCCCAGCGGCAACGCTGCGATCATCGCAGCAGCTGCCCGAGGGTCGCGCAGCGTGGTACGCACAAGCGGCATGAGAGACTGCGCAACCATCTTAGCCCCGCACCGCCGCCAAAAGGCCCGAAAGCCAGAACCAAAAGAAAACGCCCAGCCAGATCACGCCAACAATCTGCGCCTGCAGCCCCGGTCCGATGAAACCAAGCGCAAGGCCCATGAGCAGCAGCAACGGCGATGACGCCAGCAGCGACCACACCAAAGTGAGACGCACAGCATAGCCGCTTACCCGCTGCCCCGAGACGCGTGTAACGGCCCAGACCATCGCGGCGAAAACATAGAGCAGCAGCGGCATCACGAAGATCCAGAAGAACGCGCTCCAGTATTGGCGGACCGAAAGCGGACCTTCTGGGTCAATATGCGCAGCGCGTGCCTGATAGGGCGAGAGCGCCACGAAGATCAGCAACCCCGCCATCAGCGCGAACATCAGCACGCGCACTTCGTTGCGCCCCTGCGAAAGCAGCCCCGACACCACTTTGCCGGGGCCACGATAGGTCGCAACGATATCGCTGGTGACAGCCATCAGGCGCTACGACGCTCCAGCCAAGCGCTAAGGCGCCCGGTGATCTCTTCACGTAGACCTTCGGCCTCAATCTCCTCGACTGCTTCGGCGAGGAAGGCGAGCGTCAGCAGGTCAGTTGCCTCGGCGTGAGACACGCCGCGCGCGCGCAGGTAGAAGAGCGCCTCTTCGTCGATCGCACCGGAGGTGGAGCCATGCGAACAGGCCACATCATCGGCGTAAATCTCAAGCTCGGGCTTGGCGAGGAACTGGCTGTCGCCGTCCAAGAGAAGCGACTGGCTGATCTGATAGCCATCGGTCTTCTGAGCGCCTTCTTTCACAAGGATCTTACCCTGGAACACGCCGGTCGCGCCGTTACGCAGGACCTTCTTGAAGACCTGACGGCTTTCGCAGTTGACCGCGTCATGGGTGATGAAGACCGTGTCGTCGTGGTGGAAATCGCCGTCCCCCACGCAAGCACCAGCGACATGGGCCGAAGCGTCATCGCCGGTCAACTCGATCACACACTCATTGCGTGTCATTGCGCCGTTCACGGTGACGGTGAAGCTTTTGAACAGCGACTCCGTTCCGAGACGGGTAAACACATGGGTCGCCGCGCGGCGTTCATGGTCGCGGCCCTGCGCGCGGACATGGTGAAAGCGCGCTGTGTCGGCCACGTCGACTTCCATGACGGTGTTGAAACGTGCCGCCGCCGGGCCGTTCTCCAGCAGCGTCACTTCGGCACCGGCATCAAGCTTCACCACATGGTGCAACATCGCATCAGAAGTCTCTGATTTATGTTGATAAACCAAGTTGATCGGCTTGCTTGGCTTGCCGGTCACATGGATCAAAACACCATCCGTCGCAAAAGCCGTATTCAGCGCAGCAAGCGGGCGGACGACCGGGCTTTGGCCTGCCTTCTCCAGCGTACCATAGAGGTCACGCGCCCAATGTAGATCGGTTGTGGCCGTGGCCAGCCGTTCGATGCTGACACCTTCGAGCGACAGATCGTCAGAGGCTTCGGCGTCAAACGCGCCGTCAACGAAAACGATGCGCAGACGCTCGGTGTCGTCAAACAAGGGCGCGTCGCCGTGGTCAAACACCGCTGCGGGCAGCGGTTCGGCCTGTGTCAGCGTGTCGGGGCGGGTGAATTTCCAGTATTCATCGCGCCGCTGCGGGAGGCCCATCGTGCGCAAACGCGCCAGCGCGTCTTCGCGTGCCGCCTGCGCCCAGCCACCCTGCGGCATGCTTTGCCGCGCGATCATCGCCTCGGTCGGGGTTTCTTGCAGTTTCGCTTCGGCCATTACGCCACCTCGGCGAGGATGTCGGCGTAACCGTTGTTTTCAACTTCGAGCGCCAGCTCAGGGCCGCCGGTCTTGATGATGCGGCCATCGGACATGATGTGCACAACGTCGGGTTTGATGTGATCGAGCAGACGCTGGTAGTGGGTGATCACGAGGAAACCGCGGCCTTCGGTGCGCAGCGCGTTCACGCCTTCGGCAACTAGTTTCATCGCATCGACATCAAGGCCCGAGTCAGTCTCGTCCAAGATGCACATCTTTGGCTCAAGCATTGCCATCTGCAAGATTTCGTTGCGCTTTTTCTCACCGCCCGAAAAGCCCATGTTGACGGGACGCTTGAGCATATCAGCGTCGATCTTCAGATCCTTCGCTTTGGCGCGGATCACCTTGAGGAAGTCAGCCGCCGACATTTCCTCTTCGCCGCGCGCCTTGCGCTGTGCGTTCACCGCGGTGCGCAGGAAGGTCATGTTGCCGACGCCGGGGATTTCGACCGGATACTGGAACGCCAAGAAAAGGCCCGCCGCAGCGCGCTCTTCGGGCTCCAGATCCAGCAGGTCTTCGCCTTCAAGCGTGGCGGAGCCGTCGGTGACCTCATAGCCGTCCTTGCCCGAGAGCACATAGCTCAGCGTGGACTTGCCCGAGCCGTTCGGCCCCATGATGGCGTGCACCTTGCCAGCTTCGACCTCCAGATCGACGCCTTTGAGGATCTGCTTGTCCTCTTCTTCCAGTTTCACGTGCAGGTTTTTGATGCTCAGCATTTCGGTCTCCTTCTGGCGCCGGGTCGCGCCGCAATTGTCATTATTTCAGTGTTTTATCAGGGACTTGCCCCTGCGTGTTAAAGTTCATGCCGCCCCCTGACGGGCGCATAGCGCGGCGGGAAAGGTTTCAACCAGCGCCGCGCGGCAAGCGTCGATGCCGTCCTGATAGATCGGCGCCGCGTCTGGTTTTGGGGCGTTAGCGATGTCGCCCAGAGCAATCGGTGCGCGCATGGAACGGCCCAGAGAGGCAGCGTAGTCGTGGAACTTGAGCCGTCCCTGCCCTTCAGGTGCGACCCAAGTATTCGCCACGCCGTAGGCATCTGCCGTGATCAACCCATGCAGGGAGGAGGCAAAGACATGGGCGCAGGAGGCGATGGCGGCGCAGACCTGCTCTGCTGGATCACGCGGGTCGATCAGAACATAGGCGCTGTCGGACGCCGCAAGCTCCAGCAACTCCGGGTCATCCGCCAGCGTGTGATGCGGCACGATGCCGATCTTATCGCTGCGCGGTGCATCGCTGGGCAACACCGCGTTCACCAGCAGCCCCGGATCACCAAAGACGTCAGTCTCGATCCCCAGCAGCGCCGCTGTCACCGGGCCGCGCAGCAGCGCAACCTCGACGTTCTTCAAAAACCCGCGCCCGCCCGGGGGCCGCAGCAAACCGCTGCCCCAGATCACAGGCTTGCCGCCGTCGCGCGGCGTGTCGAAATTGCGCCGCACGATCTGCAAAAGCGACCCAAGCGCAAAGACGTCAGCCTCATCCACGGACGCATGCACCACCCGCCGCCCCGAGACATGGCTCAGGATCAGCGGGCTCAGCGCATCGCCGAAGTTCGGCTGCGCCTTCCACCAATGCAGGCGGAGGGGGGTATGCGCCGCGTCAAGGCTCATTAGCCGACAGAGCCTTCGAGCGAAATCGCCACAAGCGCTTGTGCTTCCATGGCAAATTCCATCGGCAGCGCCTGCAACACGTCCTTACAGAACCCGTTCACAACCAGCGCCACGGCCTCTTCCTCGTCCATGCCACGGGAGCGGCAGTAGAACATCTGGTCATCATCGACCTTTGAGGTCGTCGCCTCATGCTCAACCCGGCTCGAGTTGTTCTTGACCTCAATGTAAGGCACCGTATGCGCCCCGCATTCCGAGCCGATCAACAGGCTGTCGCACTGGGTATAGTTGCGCGATTCCTTGGCTTTGGGGTGCATCGACACCAGACCGCGGTAGGTGTTCTGCGCCTTGCCCGCCGAGATCCCTTTGGAGACGATGCGCGACTTGGTGCGCTTGCCGAGGTGGATCATTTTGGTGCCGGTGTCGGCCTGCTGCATGTTGTTGGCGATGGCGATGGAGTAGAACTCGCCCTGGCTGTCGTCGCCGCGCAGGATGCAGGACGGGTATTTCCAAGTCACGGCAGAGCCGGTCTCGACCTGTGTCCACATCACCTTGGCCCGGTCGCCCCGGCAATCGGCGCGTTTGGTCACAAAGTTATAGATGCCGCCCTTGCCGTTCTCATCACCGGGGTACCAGTTCTGAACGGTGGAGTATTTCACTTCGGCGTCTTCTTCGATGATGATCTCAACGACCGCCGCGTGCAGCTGGCTCTCGTCGCGCTGCGGTGCGGTGCAGCCTTCGAGGTAGCTGACGTAAGAACCCTTGTCCGCGATGATCAGCGTCCGCTCGAACTGGCCGGTGTTTTCGGCGTTGATGCGGAAATAGGTCGATAGCTCCATCGGGCAGCGTACACCCGGCGGGACATAGACAAAGGACCCGTCGGAGAAGACGGCGGAGTTCAGCGTCGCATAGAAGTTATCCGACACCGGCACGACCGAGCCGAGGTACTTCTTCACCAGTTCGGGATGCTCGCGGATCGCCTCAGAAATCGAACAGAAAATGACGCCCGCCTTCTTCAACTCTTCCTGAAAGGTCGTGCCGACAGAGACGGAATCAAATACCGCATCGACGGCCACCTTGCGGCCCTCGGCGGGTGCATCCTCAGCCCCTTCGACGCCAGCCAAGATCATCTGCTCTTTCAGCGGAATGCCCAGTTTCTTGTAGGTATCCAAGAGCTTGGGGTCCACGTCATCAAGCGACTTGGGCTTTTCCGCCATGCTTTTCGGACGCGCATAGTAATACTGGTCCTGAAAATCGATCTCAGGATAGTCGACCATCGCCCAGTCGGGCTCTTTCTTGGTCAACCAACGGTCATAAGCCGCGAGGCGCCATTCGAGCATCCACTCCGGCTCTTCGTTCTTTTCCGAGATCAGACGCACGATGTCCGGCGTCAGCCCCTTGGGGGCATATTCCATCTCGATGTCCGTGGACCAGCCGTATTTGTACTTGCCGCCGACTTCGCGCACGGCGTCCACGGTCTCCTGATCGACGCCTTCCTTGACGCCATCTTTTTCATTCAGGGTCATATTATCCAAGGTCTCGTTCCTTTCCGTGGGGGCGCTCAGGCGGCCCGCGTTTCGTGCTTTTTCATTTTTGCGGTCCAGCTTGACGCGAACCGCAAGACATCTTCCCGGGTGGTTTGCAGGCCCAGCGACACCCGGATCGCGCTGGCGGCCTGTGTTTCATCAAAGCCCATGGCGCGCAATACGGCACTGGCCCGGACCTTGCCGCTGGAACAGGCGGAGCCCGCCGAAATCGCAAAGCCTGCGAGGTCCATCTGCATCACTTGGGTCTCGCCCTTCCAACCGGGCGTGATGATGCAGGATGTGTTCGGCAGACGCGGCGCGGCTTTCCCTACAAAAATAGTCAGCTTTGTTGCATCCGCAAGGGCTGTTTCAAGCAAATCACGGTGTTCGGCGACTTCTTCCCACCGCCCCGCGGCCACATCCGCCGCCGCCGCTTCCGCCGCCGCGCCAAAGCCCGCGATGCCCGGGATGTTTTCGGTCCCAGAGCGCCGCCCCATCTCCTGCCCACCCCCGCGCAGCAGCGCTTGCACGTCGATGCCGCGCTTGACGATCAACGCGCCGATGCCCTTTGGCCCGCCCAGTTTATGGGCCGAGACGAGGATGAAATCCGCGCCCGATGTCGCCATCTTGAACTTGGTCTTGCCAAGCGCCTGTACCGCGTCGACCAGAACGTAGGGCGAAGTCTTCATCGCCCAACATTGCTGCGCCAGTGGCATGGTCTGCTGCAAGACGCCGGTCTCGCTATTGGCGGCCTGAAGCGCCACCACATCAGCGCCCTGCGCTGCGGTCAGATCGCCGTCCCAGATGCCATTCGCGTCCACACCAAGCCGATCCGCCTGCCCCCATGACAAAACCGCGTCATGTTCCACGGCCGAGGTCACGACCCGCGCGCCAACAGAGGCCGCAAGTGCCGCCGCCTCGGTCGCCCCAGAAGTAAAGATCACATCCACTGGATCGCAGCCAACCAAAGCCGCCACCTGCCCCCGCGCCTTCTCCACCACGGCTTTCGCCGCACGGCCCTCGCCATGGACCGAAGACGGATTGCCCGGCAGGTCCAGCGCCGCGATCATCGCCTCGCGGGCCTCGGCCCGCAGCGGCGTGGTGGCATTATGATCGAGATAGGTTCTCACGTCTCATCCACCACGGCAAAGAGGTTCGGCACCGCCGGACACGGGGCCAATTCGTTCTGCACCACATCCGACAGGCGCGTCTGGTGCAGGAAGACATAGACATGCGCGCTCAAGCCTTGCCAAAGCCGGTTGGTCAGCGATTGCGCACGGCTGCCCGAGAGGCCGCCAGAAGCGCCCGCGCCCTTGTGCATCGCGTCCACGGTTTCATCGACCGCCGCCAGCACATCGACCACGCGAATGTCGGTCGCTGGGCGTGCCAGACGGTAGCCGCCGCCCGGGCCGCGTACAGAAGTGACCAGCTCGGCGCGGCGCAGTTTGACAAAGAGTTGCTCAAGATAGGGCAAGGACACCGACTGCCGCTCGGCAATGTCGCCCAGCGAAACCAGCGCGCCTTCGGGTTGCAAAGCAATATCGGCCAAAGCGACCATGGCATAGCGCCCTTTGGTTGACAGCTTCATCGTCCTACCCCTCACTCCCGCGCCATTTGATTGACGCGGGCGGCTTAAATGCCTAAGTCCAAAGACTGATCCACGCGAAACGGCGCGGAACCAGATTTAGAACCGTTCTAAGGTGGCCTAGCGAATTCGTCAACTATTCGCGGCGACCTTTGAACCCCCAGACAGGGACACCCATGCCCGAGGTTATTTTTCCCGGACCAGAAGGCCGCCTTGAAGGCCGCTACCACCCCCAAAAAGAACGCGACGCCCCGATTGCCATCGTGCTGCATCCGCACCCGCAGTTCGGCGGGACGATGAACCACAAGGTCGTCTATAACCTGCACTATGCGTTCTACAACATGGGTTTCACCGTGTTGCGCTTTAACTTCCGCGGCGTGGGCCGCAGCCAAGGTGAATACGACCAAGGCATCGGCGAATTGTCGGATGCGGCCTCCGCATTGGATTACTTGCAGTCGATGAACAACAACTCCAAGCATTGCTGGGTTGCGGGTTTCTCCTTCGGCGCTTGGATCGGTATGCAGTTGCTCATGCGCCGGCCCGAGATCACCGGCTTTATCTCGGTCAGCCCGCCCGCGAATATGTACGACTTTTCCTTCCTCGCGCCCTGCCCGGCTTCCGGCCTTGTGATCAACGGCACCGCCGACCGTGTGGCGCCGCCTGCTGACACCACCAATTTGGTCAGCAAGCTGCACGAGCAGAAGGGCATTACGATCACCCATAAGGAAGTCGAAGGCGCAGGCCACTTCTTTGAAGAGCCGCATATGGACACGCTGATCACCTCGACCAGCGACTATGTGAAACGCCGTCTGACGGAATCCACGCGCTAATGGCGGATCAGGTTGTTCTCGAACTGGCCAACAAGCTGGCCGAAGACTGTCTCGCCGTTCAGGCCGAGATCGGGGATGACCGCCTGTTTATGGAAGTCGGCGAGGTGCTCGGCACCTCGTCACAAACCCTCGAAGAAGCCTTTCTAACGGCTGTGCGCACGCGCATGGCCAATGACAAGGCGCGCGCGTTTTTGGCGCGCAAGATCCGCGACCACCGCGCCAAGGCTGGCGCATGACGGCACGGCTCGACCAGCAGATCGCCTTTTTGAATGAGGCCGATAAGCTGAAATCGATCCTGCGCGGCACGACGCTCTGCGATGCCAGCCGCGCCGAAAATTCCGCTGAACATTCGTGGCATCTGACGCTCTATGCACTGGTGCTGGCCGATCAGGCTGGGCCGGAAGTCGACATTAATCGCGTGATCAAAATGCTGATCCTGCACGATTTGGTTGAGATCGATGCGGGCGACAATCCAATTTTTGGCGACTATGACGCCGCGGATATGGAAGCTCAGGAACAGATCGCCGCTGACCGTATCTTTGGCCTGCTGCCCGCGGACCTCCGTGACGAGTTGCGTGGCATCTGGGAAGAGTTCGAGGCGGCCGAAAGCCCTTCGGCCCGTTTCGCCAAATCGCTGGACCGCTTTCAGCCGCCGATGCAGAACCTCGCGTCGGGCGGCGGCAGCTGGACCGACTACAACGTTTCCGAAGCGCAGATCGAAGAGAAGGTCGGCCGCAAGATCGCCATCGGTGCTCCGGCCCTTTGGACCTATGCCCGCGCCCGGATTAGCGCCTTTTTCGCCGGGGTCGGCGCCTAAGCGCGACTTTCGGCATACCATGGTATACGATCTTTCCCTTTAGCCCCAAATAGGCTAAAGCCCGGCCAAACGCAGCCTCAGCCAAAGGACCTCGCCATGTCGAAGATCAAGGTAGAAAACCCCATCGTCGAACTCGACGGCGATGAAATGACCCGCATCATCTGGGATTTCATCAAGAAAAAGCTGATCACGCCCTATCTCGATGTGGACCTGAAATATTACGATCTGGGCATCGAGTCCCGCGACGCCACCGACGACCAGATCACCGTCGATGCGGCGGAGGCGATTAAGGAATATGGCGTCGGCGTCAAATGCGCGACCATCACCCCCGACGAGGCCCGCGTCGAAGAATTCGGCCTTAAGCGCATGTACCGCAGCCCCAATGGCACGATCCGCAACATCCTTGGCGGCGTGATCTTTCGCGAGCCGATCATCTGCAAGAACGTGCCGCGCCTTGTGCCGGGCTGGACTCAGCCGATCGTCGTGGGGCGTCATGCCTATGGCGATCAGTACCGCGCGACCGATTTCCGTTTTCCCGGCAAGGGCAAGCTGAAGATCAAATTTGTCGGGGACGACGGCGAGATCATCGAAAAAGAAGTCTTTGACGCGCCTTCGGCCGGTGTGACCATGGCAATGTATAACCTCGACGATTCGATCCGCGATTTTGCGCGGGCGTCGTTTAACTACGGCCTCAATCGTGGCTGGCCGGTGTATCTCTCGACCAAGAACACGATCCTCAAGGCCTATGACGGGCGGTTCAAAGACCTGTTTAAAGAGATCTTTGAGGCCGAGTTTGCCGAAGACTTCAAGAAAAAGGGCATCTGGTACGAGCATCGCCTGATCGACGACATGGTGGCCTCGGCGATGAAATGGTCCGGCGGCTATGTCTGGGCCTGCAAGAACTACGATGGCGACGTGCAGTCCGACACCGTGGCGCAGGGCTTTGGCTCGCTCGGGCTGATGACCAGCCAGTTGATGACCCCCGATGGCAGGATTGTCGAGGCAGAGGCGGCGCATGGCACCGTGACGCGTCACTACCGCCAGCACCAGAAGGGCGAGGAAACCTCGACCAACTCTATCGCTTCGATCTATGCTTGGACGGGGGGTCTGAAGCACCGGGGCAAGCTGGACGACAACGCCGCACTGATCAATTTTGCCGAGACACTGGAGAAGGTGGTCGTCGATACGGTTGAATCGGGTCACATGACCAAGGACCTTGCGCTTTTGGTTGGTCCGGACCAGGGGTGGCTGACCACGATGGGCTTCCTTGAGAAGGTCGATGAGAACTTGAGCAAGGCGCTGCAAGGCTAAGCCTTGAGACCGTCGAACGTAAAAGGGCCGTAGCGATGCGGCCTTTTTTACAAGTGCAGTCCGCCACCCCAGCCCGGAATCAAGCCGCAGGCGCCGGGCCATCGCCTGCCCGCCCCCCGGGTAGGCGATTTGGTGAGGCTGGGTAAGACTTGGCTAAGTCACGTCACGGCTGAGCCATAAAGTGGCAGGAACAAAACTTTGGATCGCCGACCCGCGGGCAGACGCTGGCCCTTGTGGCTTACTGGCCCCGGTTATGCGTCCGCGCGTAAAGCGTCGCGATGATCCGGCTCGCCGTCTTCTCAAACAAACAAGGGATCAGCGCATGCACCAGCGCAGCGCCGGCAGCGGCGAAGAGCAAGCCCGAGAACTTCAAAGCAAAAGCCATATGCTCGAAAAACGACTCATCGACCTTGGCCGGGTGATCCAGAAAAATGCGCGCGATCATAAAGACCTCCTGTAGCTTGCTTTCCCCCAGCCTACCCCATGCGCCCTGTGACGTTTTCTCAATTCCTTGCGCAGTTTCGCTTGCCCTTGGGAAATCTTCCCGCCAGATTGCCTTAATGACAACGCTTGATGACATAGACCGCCGCATTCTGGTAGAACTGCAACGCGACGCCACCCAATCGCTAGAGGCGCTCGGCGAGAGCGTGAACCTTTCGCGCAATGCCTCCTGGCGGCGCATCCGGGCGCTTGAGACAGCGGGCATCATCAAAGGCCGCGTCACCCTGCTGGATGCCGCCAAGCTCGGCCTTGGACTCAGCGTCTTTATCCAAGTGCGCACCAACGCCCACGCCCCCGACTGGCTCGAGAAATTCTCCAAAGCCACCGCCGCCATGCCCGAAATCCTCGGCGTTTACCGCATGACCGGCGATCTGGACTATTTGATCCGCGCGCGGGTTGCAGATATGGCGGGATACGATCAACTGTACCAAGATCTCATCCGCAAAGTGCCGCTCTCGGACGTCTCGGCGAGTTTCGTCATGGAAGAGATCAAGGAAACCACGCAACTGCCCCTCTGAATAAGGTCACCCCTCATGCACTACCTGTGGCTGTTCATCGCGATTGTCGCGGAAACTCTCGGCACAACCGCGCTGCAAGCCTCGCAGCAGTTCACCCGGCTTTGGCCCTCGGTTGCAGTCGTGGCCTTTTATCTGGTGTCCTTTTACTGCATGTCGCTGGCGCTCAAGGTCATGCCGGTGGGGATCGTCTATGCATTTTGGGCGGGGCTGGGGATCGTCTGCATTGCCGCCATCGGTTATCTGCTGTTTGACCAGCGGCTCGACGGGCCTGCGCTATTGGGGCTGGCGCTGATCATTTCGGGCATTCTGATCATCCATCTGTTTTCCCAATCCAGCACCCATTAGCCCAATCAGACTGTGGCGTAAGACCGCGCAACTTTTGCGGTATCACCATTAGGGCTAGCAATTAACGCCTTGGCACGTTATTGGCGGCGCAATCTCTCGCGCGGCTTTTGGCCTGCGCGCCACTCCCCTATCCAAAGGCTTACTTAATGGATCTGCGCAACATCGCAATTATCGCCCACGTTGACCACGGCAAAACCACGCTGGTAGACGAGCTTCTCAAGCAATCCGGCACCTACCGTGAAAACCAGGCCACCACCGAGCGGGCCATGGACAGCAACGATCTCGAGCGCGAGCGCGGCATCACCATCTTTGCCAAGCCGACCTCGGTCGTCTGGAACAACACCCGCATCAACATCGTCGACACTCCCGGCCACGCAGACTTTGGCGGTGAAGTTGAGCGCATCCTGTCGATGGTCGACGGTGTGGTTCTGCTGGTGGACGCCGCTGAAGGCCCGATGCCCCAGACCAAATTCGTTACCTCCAAAGCACTGAAACTGGGCCTGCGCCCCATTGTTGTGCTGAACAAGGTCGACAAACCCGACGCCGAGCCCGACCGCGCGCTCGACGAATGCTTTGACCTTTTCGCCAGCCTCGACGCCACCGATGAGCAGCTTGAATTCCCGCATATGTACGCCTCTGGCCGCTCCGGCTGGGCCGATGCCGAGCTTGACGGCCCGCGCAAAGACCTGACCGCGCTGTTTGATCTGATCCTTGAGCACGTCCCTGCCCCCAAGCAGATCGAAAACGCCGACAAGCCTTTCACCATGCTGGCCACCACATTGGGCGGCGATCCCTTCTTGGGCCGCCTGCTGACTGGTCGTGTGGAAACCGGCACGCTGAAAGCGGGCCAGACGATCAAGGCGATGTCGCGTGACGGCACGCTGATCGAGAACTTCCGCTGCACCAAAATCCTCGCCTTCCGCGGGTTGGAGCAGACGGCCATCGAGCTTGCCGAAGCGGGTGACATCGTCTCTATCGCGGGCATGACCAAGGCGACCGTGGCCGACACGCTGGCCGAGGCTTCCGTCAGCGAAGCGATCCCGGCCCAGCCGATCGATCCGCCCACCATCACCGTGACCTTTGGCATCAACGACAGCCCACTGGCTGGCCGTGATGGCAAGAAAGTTCAGTCCCGCGTGATCCGCGAGCGCCTGATGAAAGAAGCCGAATCCAACGTCGCGATCAAAATCTCCGACACGCCGGGCGGCGACGCTTTCGAAGTGGCGGGCCGTGGCGAATTGCAGATGGGCGTTCTGATCGAAAACATGCGCCGCGAGGGGTTTGAACTTTCGATCTCCCGCCCGCAGGTTCTGTTTCAGGAAATCGACGGCGTCCGCCACGAGCCGATCGAAGAAGCCACGATTGACGTGGATGACGAATACTCCGGCGCGGTCATCGAAAAGATCACCGGCGCGCGCAAAGGCGAGCTGGTCGAGATGAAGCCCGCCGGTGCTGGCAAGACCCGCATCGTGGCCCATGTGCCCTCGCGCGGCCTGATCGGCTACCATGGCGAATTCCTGACCGACACCCGCGGCACAGGCGTCATCAACCGCGTCTTCCACTCTTGGGCGCCGCACAAAGGTCCGATCCCAGGCCGTCGCGCTGGCGTTCTGATCTCCATGGAAAACGGCACCTCGGTGGCCTTCGCTCTGTGGAACCTCGAAGAGCGTGGCAAGATGATGATCGGCGCTCAGGCTGACGTCTATACCGGCATGATCATCGGCGAGCATTCCCGCGAGAACGATCTCGAAGTGAACCCGCTGAAGGGCAAAAAGCTGACCAACGTCCGTGCCTCGGGCACCGACGAAGCGGTCCGCCTGACCACGCCGATGACGCTGAGCCTCGAAGAGGCGATTGCCTATATCGACGACGATGAGCTGGTCGAAGTCACGCCCAACGCGATCCGTCTGCGCAAACGCTTCCTCGACCCGCACGAGCGTAAGCGGATGGCCAAAGCAGGCTAAACAATCAAAAGCCCCCGCGGATCACCGCGGGGGCTTTTTTGTTCTTAAAGACTGTAAAGATGGTCCCGGACTCCTAGCGCAGTTCAGCCCGCTGATCAGTTCACCAAAGCCTTCACCAAGAGCGTCGCCGCCGCTGCCAAGTAAATACTGTCGCCATTCGCCACATATACTTCGTTGCGCCCCGGTTTTGCCAAACCACGCGCACGCCAGTTTTTCACCACCACAACATCCTGCTTCCGAAAGCGATGGCCCACTTTATGTTTGTGACGTTGCTGCTTCACCACCACCACCTTGGACGTGTGAACCTGCGCCCCGCGTTTGACGACAACCCGGTCCGCCATGGCCGCCACCGGTACTATCGACGCTACTCCGATTGCCAAAGCACAAATAGCCACGCCGCGTTTGATTGAATTCCGCATTGGATCCCTCCTCGTTTCTAACTCCTTATTCAACGAAAGGCCGATGGCTTTCCGTCGGAGAAAGTTAGAAAAGGTGCCGAACGATAGATCGCGCAGATTAGCCTGCGCTGTTCTTCGCCTCATCCTCAATATGCCCGCGTTTGGCCAGCTGGCGCGCAGCGAGCAAGCAGGCAACCGCCCAAGCCCCGCCAGCCAGCCAACCCGCGGCGACATCGGTTGGCCAATGCACCCCCATATAAATTCGGCTCATTCCAACCAACAGTGTTAGTAGAACCGCGACCGAGAGCGTGAAAATCTTTAGCGCCAATCGCGGTTGCACACGGGCAATCAGGGCACCAAGGGTCAGATAGGCCACGGCGGCCATCATCGAATGGCCCGACGGAAAGCTCGCCGTATGGACCAGCGAGCCATGCGGCACCAGATCCGGGCGGGGCCGATCGAAAAACTCTTTGGCAATGCTGCTCAGAACAATCCCGCCCCCCACGGTGACGAGGATATAGAGCATGGTCGACCAACGCCGCTGCAGCAGGAAAAAAAGCGAAACAACGACAGTGGTGAGAACTAAGACCGCCACCCCGCCCAAGGCCGTGAGGTCGCGCCCCATTTCTTCCAGCCACCAAGGGCCGATCGGATCGGAGAGGTCTCCCGGTGTACGCAGAAGCAGCAAAATATCGCGGTCCAGGCTGCTGGTGCTACCCGCGACGACTTCTTCGGTCAGTTCCGCCAAGGTCCAAACGGCGCCGATGGATAGGCTGAGCAAAACCAGCGTGGTGACTTCGATGTGCTTGCGACACCAGCGAGCGAAGTTTGATATGCGGGTGAGGTTCATGGGGACCAACCTCAACATGCGAGGGGTTGTTCCCCGGAGGCGCGGCCCCCGGGGAATTGGATCATTCGTCGGTTTCGACGATCATCAACTCACGTTCCGACGCGCCGCGCGCATGGCTTAGCGCAGCCTGATAAGCGTCTGAATGATAGCACTTTTCAGCTGTCTCTACATCCGGGAACCGCGCAACAACATTGCGCGGACGCTCCTTGCCTTCCAGCTGCACAAAACGGCCACCGCGGGCGATAAACTTGCCGCCATGAGCCGCGATCGCCTCGGTAGCTCCCGCGGCGTATTTCTTGTATGCCTCCTCGTCGGTGACGGTGACATGTGCAATCCAAAGTGCGCCCATGAGCCTTATCCTTTCAAAATATTCTCTGCGGCAGCAATCGCCGCCTCTGCGTTTTCAGCCGATGCGCCGCCACCCTGTGCCATGTCAGGCCGGCCGCCGCCGCCCTTGCCGCCCAGTTCTGCCACCGCCGCTTTGACCATGTCGACTGCCGAAACGCGCTCTGTCAAATCCTTGGTCACGCCGCCTGCAACCGCTGCTTTACCGCCCGTGTCCGCAATCAGAAGCACCGCGCCCGAGCCAAGCTTGGCCTTGTGTTCGTCCACCAACCCCGGAAGATCCTTGCCCGTGACGCCGTTGAGAACTTGCGCGACGAATTTTACGCCATTGACCTCGCGCGCTTCCGGCGCGGCGGCGCCGCCGCCCGACATCGCCAATTCGCGGCGCAACTGCGCCACTTCATTGGCAAGGCTCCGGCGTTCGTCCATCAGCGCCCGCACCCGCTCCGGTACATCACTCGTCGACGTCTTAAGTTCCGCCGCGACGCGGCTCAGCGCCGCTTCCTGCTCGCGCAGCCAGTTTAAGGCTTCGGTGCCGGTCAATGCCTCGATGCGACGCACACCCGCACTGCTGGCGCTGTCGCCGAGCAGAACGAATGCACCGATGTCGCCCGTCTGCCGCACATGGGTGCCGCCGCAAAGCTCTAGAGAATAGGTCGATTTGTCGCTGCCCTTGCCCGAACCATCAAGCTGGCCCATCGACACGACACGCACTTCGTCCCCGTATTTCTCACCAAAGAGCGCCTGCGCGCCCATCGCCCGCGCGTCGTCCGGCGTCATAATCCGGGTCTCCACGGGGGTATTTTGGCGGATGTAGTCGTTTACCTCGCGCTCAACCTGACGCAGTTCGTCCTCCGACAGCCCTTTGGCATGAGAAAAGTCAAACCGCAGCCGGTCATGCGCGTTCAGCGAGCCGCGCTGCGAGACGTGGTCGCCAAGCGCATTCCGCAGCGCTTCGTGCAACAGGTGCGTCGCCGAGTGATTGGCCCGGATCGCCGTGCGGCGGCTGGCGTCCACTTCGAGCACAGCGGTCTGGCCAGGCTTCACTTCGCCCTCGACCACATGGCCGAAATGTACGAAAACGCCCGCCGATTTCCGCGTGTCTGTCACCTTAACACGGCCCGTCTGTGTGCGGATGAGACCGGTGTCTCCCACCTGCCCGCCGCTTTCGGCGTAGAAAGGTGTCTGGTTCAGGGCGACCTGAACTTCGCTATCGATCGCCGCGACTTCGACCGGGTTGTTCCCCTGAACCAGCGCCACGATCTGGCCTTCGGCGCTTTCGGTGTCATAGCCGAGGAACTCGGTGACGCCGTGTTTGTCGGCCACGTCGAACCAAACGGTCGCATCCGCAGCTTCGCCCGAGCCGGCCCATGCCGCGCGGGCTTTGGCCTTCTGCGCTTCCATCGCGGTGTCAAAGCCTTCGGTATCCACTGCGCGGCCCTTTTCGCGCAGCGCGTCCTGCGTGAGGTCAAGCGGGAAGCCATAGGTGTCATAGAGTTTGAAAGCTGCTTCGCCCGGCAGGGTCGCACCTTCGGGCAGGTCGCGCAGTTCGTCGTCCAAGAGCTTGAGGCCCCGGTCAAGCGTTTGACGGAAACGGGTTTCTTCCAGAAGCAATGTCTCACGGATCAGCGACTGCGCTTGCCCCAACTCTGGGTAAGCCGCCCCCATCTGCTGCACCAGCGACGGCACCAGTTGGTGCATCAGCGGGTCCTTAACACCCAACAAATGCGCGTGCCGCATCGCGCGGCGCATAATGCGGCGCAGTACGTAGCCGCGCCCTTCGTTGGACGGCATGACACCATCGGCAATCAGGAAGGACGTCGAGCGCAGGTGGTCTGCGATCACCCGGTGATGGGTCTTGCCCGGCCCGTCGGGATCGGTCGAGGAGGCATGGGCGCTGGCCTCGATCAGGTTGCGCATGAGGTCGGTGGCATAGTTGTCGTTGGTGCCCTGCAAGAGCGCCGCAACGCGCTCGATCCCCATGCCAGTATCGATTGACTGGTTCGGCAGCGGCTGGCGGGTGCCATCCTCGAACTGCTCGTATTGCATGAAGACGAGGTTCCATATCTCGACAAAGCGGTCGCCGTCTTCCTCAGGCGATCCCGGAGGGCCGCCCCAGATGTGGTCGCCGTGGTCGTAGAAAATCTCGGTGCAAGGACCGCAGGGGCCGGTTGGGCCGGCGGACCAGAAGTTATCGTCCGTCGCAATCCGGATGATCCGATCGTCCGAAAGACCGGTGTGGGCCTTCCAGATTTTCACAGCTTCTTCATCCGTGTGGTAAACCGTGACCAGCAGGCGATCCGGGTCAATGCCGAACTCCTTGGTCAGCAGGTCCCACGCAAAAGGGATCGCCTCGGCTTTGAAGTAATCGCCAAAGCTGAAATTGCCGAGCATTTCGAAAAACGTGTGGTGGCGAGCGGTATAGCCGACGTTATCAAGGTCGTTATGCTTGCCGCCCGCGCGCACACATTTCTGCGCCGAAGCGGCGCGCGAGTAGTCGCGCGTCTCGACTCCGGTGAAGAGGTTTTTGAACTGAACCATGCCCGCCGCGGTGAACATCAGCGTCGGGTCATTGCGCGGCACCAGCGGGCTGGAAGGCACGACCTGATGCCCCTGCGCATCAAAATAGTTCAAAAAGGTGGAGCGAATGTCGTTCAGCGTCTTCATGGGCGAGGCCTTCCGGGGCAGATTGGATCGGTCCCAAATACCCGCCAGCCTCGGCGCTGTCCACCGCAACGGCGCATGAAAAAGGGGCGCAGCCCATGGCCACGCCCCCTTTCATTAAGCTGTTCCAGCCTGAGCTGGATCAGGCTTCGAGAATATCCGCGTCATCACTGTTTGAGCCTTCGAAATCCAACCCATGCGCCGCACGGATTTTATCTTCGATTTCCGAGGCCATCGCCGTGTTCTCTTTCAGGAAGTTCTTAGCGTTTTCACGCCCCTGCCCGATCCGCTCATCGCCATAGCTGAACCAAGAGCCGGACTTATCGACAACACCAGCTTTCACCCCAAGATCGAGCAACTCGCCCATCTTAGAAATACCTTCGCCATACATGATGTCGAACTCGACCTGCTTGAAGGGCGGCGCGACTTTGTTCTTAACGATCTTCACCTTAGTCGCGTTGCCGACAACCTCGTCGCGGTCTTTCAGCGCGCCAATGCGGCGAATGTCGAGACGCACAGAGGAGTAGAACTTCAATGCGTTACCGCCGGTCGTGGTCTCAGGCGAGCCGAACATGACGCCGATCTTCATCCGGATTTGGTTGATGAAGATCACCATGCAGTTTGAGCGGCTGATCGAACCGGTCAGCTTACGCATCGCTTGGCTCATCAGACGCGCCTGAACACCAACGCTGCTGTCGCCCATTTCGCCCTCTAGCTCGGACTTCGGCGTCAGCGCAGCCACGGAGTCGACGATGACCATGTTGACCGCGCCGGAGCGGACCAATGTATCGGTGATTTCCAGCGCTTGCTCACCCGTGTCGGGCTGCGAGATCAGCAACTCGTCAATATCAACGCCAAGCTTCTTGGCGTATTGCGGATCGAGCGCGTGTTCCGCATCCACAAAAGCGCAGACGCCGCCCGCCTTCTGCTGTTCCGCCACACAGTGCAGCGTCAGCGTTGTCTTACCCGAAGATTCAGGGCCGTAGATCTCGATGATCCGCCCCATCGGCAGACCGCCGATGCCAAGCGCGATGTCGAGGCCAAGCGAGCCCGTCGAGCTTGCCTTGATATCCTGGATCGCCCCTTCGGCGCCCAGCTTCATGATCGACCCTTTGCCGAACTGACGTTCGATCTGAGCCAGCGCACTGTCGAGCGCCTTTTGCTTTTCTGCGGTTTTCTTGCTGTCCATTGTCAAAAGATCTGCCGTTGCCATTAGGTTTATCCCTTAGTGTCACAGTGGCGCCCCGGCGGCAATCGCCTGCGCGGTC
This sequence comes from Sulfitobacter delicatus, assembly GCF_900102535.1. Classification (GTDB taxonomy): domain Bacteria; phylum Pseudomonadota; class Alphaproteobacteria; order Rhodobacterales; family Rhodobacteraceae; genus Sulfitobacter; species Sulfitobacter delicatus. The sequence continues at coordinate 40,572 of NZ_FNBP01000005.1, forward strand.
CCCTGTGCGTTACGCCGCTCATGTTCCTCTAATGTTCCGTATGGGGGAAAAGCGAGAACATTTCAATCAAATTATTTGCAGATCATCTTTCCTCCCCAAGGGTAAAGAAATAGTTTACCCGTCAGAGATGTCGTCAAAGAAGCGAGGGATGGGCCTTAAGTGATTGTTTTCTTCAAAGAGCGTCTGGCTTTCCTGTCGGTGCCAAAGACTGGGACCACGGCCTATGAAAAGGCGCTCGCTCCGCGCGCTGATATGGTCATTTCAGACCCACCGATGCTGAAACACGCGCCGGTGTACCGCTACAATCGCTTCATCCGTCCGATGTTCCTCAAGGTTTGCGATGCAGAGCTTGAGCTGATGGCCGTTATGCGTGAACCGATCTCATGGTTGGGCAGCTGGTATCGCTATCGCCGCCGCCCGTTCATGGAGGGGAAGCCGAACAACACCTTTGATGTGAGCTTCGATGAGTTTGTCCTCGCCTATATGAAAGGCAACAAGCCGGGATTTGCCGATGTGGGCAGCCAGCTTAAGTTCATGGAGACCCAGCCCAACGGGACCGGGATCACCCATCATTTTCGATATGAAGATCAGCCGCGCTTGCAGCAGTTCCTGCAAGATCGGCTTGAAGTGGAGCTTGCGCTCAGTCGAGAAAATGTATCCCCGGAAATGGACTTAGAGCTGTCCTCGAATGTCGAAAAACGGTTCCGGCGCAAATTCGCGGATGAGTTCGCACTATACGACTCGATCCCGTAAGAACTCCGAGCTTATGTTCAGTGAAGCTGGTTGTGCACCGTATCGGTTAAATCCGTTAACGAGAACGGTTTGGGCAGAAAGACCGAATTGGGGATTCGGGCCTGCGCCTCGCCAAAATTGTCTTCTGCGTAGCCTGAGACGAATACCACCCGAACACCTGGGCGGTCTTTGAGCGCTTGGCGCACCCAACTGGGCCCGTCCATGCCCGGCATCACCACATCAGTCACAAAAACATCAATGTCGAGACTCTCGTCTTCCAAAGTCTTCAAAGCAGCCTCGGCAGATTCAGCTTCTAACACGGTATAGCCCCGCAACCGGAGAGCGCGACTGGCAAATGCACGTACTGGGGCTTCGTCTTCAACGAGCAGAATGACGCCATCTGCGCGTTCCGCTGGGCCTTTTTCAGGTTGGGAGACTGCGGCGCGCGGCGTGGGAGCCGGTTGCGCTTCGAGCACAGGGAAGTAGAGCGTGAAGGAGGTGCCCTGCCCCGGCACGCTATCTACGAAAATGAAACCGCCGGTCTGCTTCACAATCCCATAAGCGGTCGATAGGCCGAGCCCCGTCCCCTCCCCAGTACGCTTGGTGGTAAAGAACGGCTCAAACACCTTTTGCAGCTTATCTGGCGCGATGCCGGAGCCGTCATCGCTTACCTGCACCGTCACATATTGCCCGGCAGGGACGCTGACGCGGTCGCGCTCGAGCGGTTTGTCCAACTCACAGACTTCGGTGACGATACGTATTTCGCCCCCAGCGGGCATCGCATCGCGGGCGTTGACCACGAGGTTCATCAACACCTGCTCCAACTGACGTTTGTCCGCCCGGATTGGTGCTAGAACTGGGTCGTGGCTGAGAGTGAGAGTTACCTTCTCGCCCACCAAACGGTTCAGCAGATGGGTTAGGTCGGCGAGCGTATCGCGCATGTCGAGCGTTTCCGGGCGTAGCGTTTGCTTGCGCGAAAAGGCGAGCAATTGACCGACCAAAGCCGCCGCGCGGTTGGCGTTCTGGTTAATCTGCACGAGGTCGCTGTAATCCGGATCCCCTTGATCATGACGCAACAACAGCAAATCGCAATGGCCGGAAATCGCGGTCAAAAGGTTATTGAAATCATGCGCCACGCCGCCGGCCAGTTGACCAATGGCCTGCATTTTTTGGCTCTGCACGAACTGCGCCTCTAGGGATTTCAGCTCCGTCGCATCCTGCAGCACCGCGATTAGCGCAGGTTGCCCGTCTTCGGTAATCCGATTGAGGGTCACTTGAACAAAGACTTCCCGATCGGTTCGGGTCAGCCGCAGAAATTCAGACTTTTGCACCAGCCGCCCGGCCAGCGTGTCGTCCAACCAATCTGATATCGACCGCCCAAGCCCCTCCATGAGGTGCGACAACTGAATGTCTTGGCGCAAAGACACACCGATCAATTTAGCGGCCATACGGTTGAAAGTTTGAACGGTTCCGTCCGGTCCGACTTTGATCAGTGGCACCGGCAGGTCTTGTAAGGCTTCCCATCCCTGTTCGCCCGTGGGCATCGCGCCTTCTGGAGGGGGCAAAAGGTAAATCGCGCGACGTCCTGCCCCGGCCGAAACCTCTGCGACGAGTACCTGTTTGTTGCCTTCCGCTGTGGTGATCTCTGAAACTGCGCCCGCCGTGATCGGCATGGAGGTGAACAGACGATCCAAAGATTTGATGCGTCCGCCTGCGAGGCTGCGGGCCGCGTCATTCATAAATAGAATTGCCCCGCTGCGTCCGGCCATTAGCATCGGGAGATTTACCCCCTCCTGTGCCGCGCGTGGAGCCTCCCGGGCAGAGGCGGCCTCAATCCGCCAGACGAAACTATTCTCCGCTAACTCGTGAACCTGAAGTCGTACGGTACCGCGGCGGGTAATGACCTCTTCTCGGGCGCTGCCGGTGGCCGCCGCACGCGACTGGAGCCGGTATAAAATCCCTACGGGATTGGCGAAACGCTCTCTGAGCGCCGATGCGAGGGTTCCCTCTTGGGGTATCCCAAATTGTTCATCAGCCGCTTGGTTTTGACTGAGAATTGCACCTTCGGCCGTGGTGATGAAGCTAGGTGTGCTGTCTTTGGCGATAAAATCCACCACACCTGCAGATGCCAACTGTTGTTCGCGGCCGGACCGTTGCCGAAAGCCAAAAGCAATACCTGCGATCACGGCAAGCGTAACCGCGGCGGCGGACAATCCTTTGACCGCTAGAGGATGCGGTGCGATCAGCGCCAGCCCGCCAGCAAAAACCGCCAACAAAACAAGGACTTTTAGCCGCCCGACACCCGGAAGGATTGGCGCGCTTGGGGCCGTAGAATGTTGGACGCCTTGCTGCACGTAAGTCCCCCGATATCCGCGAATCGTCTGACTATTACGCGCAAGAAGGGTTAAGCAGCCTTTAACCCGATCTCTAATTGCACGTTATGATTGAGTATGGCGAAAATTACTCCCGCGTCAACTGTGTTGAAAAGAACCCGTCGCCTTCGGGGGTTACGTCGAAACGCTGCATTTGCGAAATTTTCCAGCCATCGTGGCGCGCCAAAAAGGCGGCGACGCGGTCTTCATTCTCTTCGCGTAACAGCGAACAAGTGGCATAGGCGAGCGTCCCCTTCGGCGCCACCAATGTCGCCGCCTCATCGAGGATGATATCTTGAATGCCGTTTAGTTCAATGAGCCGTTCAGCGGTAAGGGTCCATTTGCCTTCTGCCGCCCGGCGCCACGCCCCGGACCCCGAACAAGGGGCGTCACAAAGCACCAGATCATAGGGTCTACCAGCCTTTACCTCTGCCGTAGCCGCCGTATCGATCTGGACTCCAGAACGGGCCGCGCGCGCGGGCAGATCTCCCATGCGACGGGGATCGATATCATGTGCTGTAATCTTCCGCGTGCCATCCATGGCGAGCGCCAGAGCCTTCCCGCCGCCACCGGCACAGTAGTCCAGCACGCGACCGCCGCCGGGCAATGCAGCGACGACAGCTTGGCTGGCCGCATCCTGCAACTCTACAAAACCCTCTGAAAACGCACGCGAATTGCGGATACGTCGCGCGCCTTCTGTTACGGTTAACGCCGCATCTGCCAGAGGATTAGGTTGCGTTTCTACTCCTTCCTCACGCAGCAAATCTTGAGCTTTCGCAACATCCGTCCGCGCCAGATTAACCCGCAGACAGATTGGCGCACGATCCTGCAAGGCAAGTGCGGTTGCATCCGCCTTCTCTCCGAGAGCTTGGTCGAAGAGCGGTACGAGCCAATCGGGCAAATTAAGCCGCGTCGCGCGGTCGGCGGGAGCTGAAGGAAAGGCGCGCTCTTGGTCAGTCAAGGGCTGCGGCGCGTGGCCTTGGCCGTTGAATAGGTTGTCTAAATCCGCATCCTGTTCATAAAGCAATCCTGCCATCAGCGCGCGGCCGCTTTCCCCCTGCCCGTAATACGCCGCGGTACGGCGGCGTCGCAGCACATCAAAGACATGGTCGCGCACGGCTGCTCGGTCCTTTGAACCGGCAAATCGGCTTTGCCGCGCCCACCGCGTCAGCGCTTGTTCGGCGGCGAGGCCTTCCGACATGGCATCAAGTATTTCAATAGCAGCAGATACGCGCGCGCCGGGGGTCATGGCATCGTCCTTGTAATTATTCTGGTCGGAGCCGACCGCTGAAGTGGGCATGCAGCGGGGCTCAACATTCCATCCTGATCTGCACGGCCTGTCTTGTAATAACAAGAGGCCGGGCGCCTTGAATTGTGTCCAATCTGGCCACTCTTAAGGTTCAACGCGCCAAAAGATCACGAAAAGGTGCAATATGATGGGCGGCAATGCGCCGACCGCCCGGCTCGGGGTCCTAACTGCCGCCTCAATCGCCCTTAAAAATATGGATAAATTGAGCGCTCTGCTGCAAGTATATTGACACTGTGGCCTTGATCGGCAGGCTACCCTATAGGGACGCTGAAACACTTGGAAGGTTGCACGGTTGAAGCATCTTGAATCCCTTTTTGAACGCGCACTCGATGCGGTTGTCGGCATGGATGACCAAGGCATGGTCATCGCCTGGAATGCGGCAGCCGAAGAGATTTTCGGCTGGTCGCGGGATGAGGCGCTTGGGCGTTCAATGGGCGATCTGATCGTACCGCTGCAGCATCGGGAAAATCATGCCAAGGGGTTGGAACACTATAAGAAAACCGGCGAAGGTCCGGTGTTGGAAAAGCGGGTGACAATCACGGCGCTGCACCGGGATGGCCAAGAGCTTCCGATCGAGCTGTCCATCTTTCCGATGTTAGACGCAGAAGGCAGCGTCAGCTTTTATGCCTTTATCCGCAGCCTCCAGCTTGAACAGGCGGTACAACGCGAACAAGAGGCGCGCGCTGAAGAAGGCAAAGCCCTGCTCGCCGTGGCGGAAAAATTGCTCGACGATACCTCGCTTGAGGATTTCACCCAGTTCTGTCTTGCTACCATCTGTCGGGTGACCGGGATGGAAGCGGGGCATCTGCAGACTGTGCGCGGAAAAGGCGACGGTGCGCGGCTTTACCCGACGAATGTCTGGCATCTCTCTGACGAGAAATATGCCCCGGTCATCGATTTCACCCACCGCCTGAAGTTCCGGCGTGGCGAAGGTGTGCCCGGTCGGGCTTGGGAAACTGGCGAGTTGCAGATCGTGGAGAATGTGGCGGCAGCTCCCGTCTTCGTGCGGCGCAAGATTTTTACCAGCGTCGGACTGTCCTGCGCCGTGGCCCTTCCACTTTGGCAAGGCAGCCAAGTCTATGGCGTACTAGAGTTTTTCGGCACTGCGAAGTCGCATCTTGAGCCGCAGGTGCTGCGTATGATCCAGACCATCGGCAGTCAGATCGGGGTCGCCATCCGGCGCAAGGAACATTCTGAATACCGTGAGACGCTGCGGCGCGAAATGAGCCACAGGGTTGGCAACTCTCTGGCTGTGTTGTCCTCAATCTACCGAAGCTGTTCACGCACGGCAAAGACCAAAGACGAACTCGACGCGCTCTACCTCAGCCGCATCACAGCCGTGGCGCGCGCGAGCCGGCTCGCGCTCGACCACGCCAGCCATGACGCGCCCTTGCGGGACCTGGTGGACGCTGCGATCGACATCTTTCCTGACCGCGACGGCATCACTGTGGATGTGCCGCAGATGATGGTCCAGAGCGACAGTGTGATGCCACTGGCTCTAGTACTTAACGAACTCGCCACGAACACGCTTAAGCATCGGCAGGGCGGAAAGTTGAACATTCATGCACAGATAGACCCGGCAAAGGATGAGGTCGTGCTCGAATGGGAAGAAACCGCCGGGGAATGTCCGCAACAGGCCGCCACGCTGCCCGAGCGCAGCGGTTTTGGCACAACGCTGATGCAAGTGATGATCGAAGAACAACTGGCGGGCCGGTTTGAGCGTGAAATCACCGAGGGTGGTTTCCGCATGGTGGCTCATATTCCGCGGGTCCGATTGGCGGGCGACGCTGAGAGCACGCCGCAGGGGGCTGGCGAAGAATTGGCCGGAACGCCCTAGCCTTAGGAAGTTGTGCTGCATCTGCGACCTTCGAAAAGACCGCAGATGCTTGGATGTGCGTCTGAAAAATTATCCGATACGGTAGTTCGGGCTTTCCCGCGTGATCTGCACGTCATGCACGTGACTTTCCTTCAGCCCCGCGCCGGTGATCTTCACGAACGTACAGTCGCGGCGCATGTCCTCGACCGTCGCACAGCCGGTATAGCCCATTGCGGCGCGCAAACCGCCGACCAGTTGGTGCAACACATTGCCCGCACTGCCTTTGTAAGGCACCTGCCCTTCGATCCCTTCCGGCACAAGTTTGTCACTGGCCGCGTCTTTCTGGAAATACCGGTCCGCCGAGCCGCGCGCCATGGCGCCCATGCTGCCCATGCCGCGGTAGCTTTTGAAGCTACGGCCTTGATAAAGCACAACTTCGCCGGGGCTTTCATCTGTGCCAGCGATCATGCTGCCGACCATCGCGCAGGACGCGCCCGCCGCAATCGCCTTGGCGAAATCGCCTGAGAATTTGATGCCACCGTCCGCGATGATTGGCACGTCGCCCGCTGCCGCTGCGCAATCCATAATGGCAGTCAATTGAGGAACACCGACACCTGCCACCATCCGCGTGGTGCAGATGGAGCCGGGGCCAATGCCCACTTTCACCGCGTCGGCGCCTGCGTCGATCAGTGCGCGGGTGGCCGCACCGGTAGCGACGTTGCCTGCCACGACCTGCACATCGCCGAAGTGTTTCTTGGCGCGTGTGACCGCATGGGCCACACCTTCGGAGTGCCCATGCGCCGTGTCGATCACGATCATATCGACGCCCGCATCCACCAGCGCCTCAGACCGTTCAAAGCCCGCATCGCCCACTGTCGTGGCCGCGGCGACCCGGAGGCGGCCCAAGTCGTCCTTGCAAGCCGTTGGGTTCAAAACAGCTTGTTCGGTATCGCGCAGGGTCAACAGGCCGGTGAGTTTGCCTTCGGCATCCGTAACGAGCAGTTTCTCGATCCGGCGCGATTTCATCAGGCTGATTGCTTCTTCGCGGTCTGCGGGTTCGTGCAGAATTGCCAAACGGTCCGAGGTCATCATCACCGAGACCGGCGTGCGGTCATCGCTGGCGAAACGCATGTCGCGGTTGGTCACAATACCCAATACGCGGCCCTTTTCATCGACCACCGGGAAGCCTGTCACGCGGTAGCGCTCTTGCAGTTCTTTGGCATCCGCGAGCGTCTGGTCCGGACGTAGGGTGATTGGGTTGTAGACGATGCCGGACTCAAAACGTTTGACCCGGCGCACTTCGCGGGCCTGTTCTTCGATTGTGAGGTTGCGGTGCACCACCCCCATGCCGCCAGCCTGTGCCAGCGCAATCGCCATGCGGCTTTCGGTCACCGTGTCCATGGCCGAACTCAACAGCGGGATGTTCAGAGAGATACTCTGTGTGACCCTTGTTCTGGTATCTGCGGTGGACGGCAGCACCGAGGATGCGCCGGGAACCAGCAATACGTCATCAAAGGTCAGGGCCTCACGAATCTCCATGGTACACCTCGTGTCTGGATGGGTTCATTTGGCGGTTTCCTATTTCACGGATGGTCCAGATTGGAAAGGCCTATTCCCCCGCGCCCCTTGCATAGCTGGAATGACGCAGGCTGCGCACTAATTGCCGCCCATCGCCTTTCCCCTGCCGCGCGGAACGCTATGGTGGCGCAAAGCAGTAAAGGACGGCCCCGATGAGCAGTGATCCCCTCGTGATTTTCACGCCCTCCGGCAAGAGAGGGCGCTTTCCCAAAGGCACCCCCGTGCTAACAGCGGCGCGGCAGTTGGGAGTCGATCTGGATTCTGTCTGCGGCGGGCGCGGAATTTGCTCGAAATGTCAGGTCTCGCCGGGCTATGGAAACTTCTCCAAGCACGGGGTCACGGTCGAACCGGATGCGCTGAGCGAATGGAACGCGGTGGAAGCGCGCTACGACGAGAAGCGGGGCCTGAAAGAAGGCCGCCGTCTGGGCTGTCAGGCCACGGTGCAAGGCGATGTGGTGATCGACGTACCGCCCGAGAGCCAGGTGCACAAACAGGTGGTCCGCAAACGCGCCGAGGCGCGGGAGATCGTGCTGAACCCTTCGGTCAAGCTGTTCTACGTCGAGGTGACAGAACCCGACATGCATGAACCCTCCGGAGATCTTGAGCGTCTGCGCAAGGCGTTGTCCGAACAATGGGAGTTGGAAAAGGTCACCGCTGATCTGCACATTCTGCAAATGATGCAACCTGTTCTGCGCAAAGGCGCATGGAAGGTAACGGTTGCTGTTCATCTAGGCGACCAAGAGAACGCGGCCCGGATCATGAACATTTGGCCGGGATATTATGAGGGCACGGTTTACGGGCTGGCCGTCGACCTCGGCTCCACAACCATCGCGGCGCATCTGTGCGATCTGCAAACCGGCGAGGTCGTCGCCTCCTCTGGCGTGATGAACCCCCAGATCCGGTTTGGTGAAGACCTGATGAGCCGGGTCAGCTATTCGATGATGAACCCCAAGGGCGCGGACGAGATGACCCGCGCCGTGCGTGAAGGCATGAACGGGCTGTTCAGCCAAATCGCCACTGAGGGCAATGTCGACAAGAACCTGATCGTTGATGCGGTCTTTGTCTGTAACCCGGTAATGCACCACCTGCTTTTGGGCATCGATCCGTTCGAGCTCGGCCAAGCCCCCTTCGCGCTTGCGACCTCCGGCGCGATGCGCTTGCGGGCGGATGATCTGGACCTGAACATTCACCCCTCAGCGCGGGTCTATATGCTGCCTTGTATCGCGGGCCACGTGGGCGCGGATGCGGCAGCTGTGGCGCTGTCCGAGGCGCCAGAGAAGTCCGAAGATCTGATGTTGGTCGTCGATGTGGGCACCAATGCGGAAATCCTGCTGGGCAACCGCGAAAAGGTGCTGGCCTGTTCCTCCCCCACCGGCCCCGCGTTTGAAGGTGCGCAGATCAGTTCCGGCCAGCGCGCGGCCCCCGGCGCCATTGAGCGGGTAGAGATCGACCCCGAAACCAAGGTCGCACGGTTCAAGGTGATTGGCTGTGACATCTGGTCCGACGACGAAGGTTTTGAGGAGGCCGTTGCCAGTACTGGCATTACCGGCATCTGCGGCTCGGGCATTATCGAAATGGTCGCCGAGATGCGCATTCATGGCATCGTCGACGCACCGGGGCTGATCGGCACGGCGGAACAGACGGGCTCACCGTCCGTCTTTGCCGATGGCCGCACCAACAGCTATCTGGTTTATGACGGCACCGACAAGGGCGGCCCCAAGATCACCGTGACCAACCGCGACATCCGCGAAATCCAGATGGCCAAAGCGGCGCTCTATTCCGGCGCGCGGCTCTTGATGGACAAATTCGGCGTCGACAAGGTGGACCGCGTGGTGCTCGCAGGCGCATTTGGTGCGCATATCAGCCCGCGCCATGCGATGGTGCTGGGCATGATCCCCGACGCCCCGCTCGACAAGGTCACCAGTGCAGGGAACGCCGCAGGCACCGGCGCGCGAATTGCGCTTTTGAACACCGAAGCGCGGGCCGAGATCGAAGCCACTGTGAAAGCGATCCACAAGGTCGAAACCGCCGTCGAGCCGCGCTTTCAGGAGCATTTCGTCAATGCCTCCGCGATCCCCAACGCCGTCGAACCCTTCCCAATTCTCAACAGTCTCGTGGCGCTGCCGGATGTGAACTTCAACACCGGCGGGTCCGGCGGTGCAGGAGGCGAGCGCGGCGGGCGTCGGCGGCGGAGAAAGGCGAGCACATGAGCCAGGAAAACCGCGATCAGGTCGAGTTCTGGAGCAGCCACGTCGGTCAGAAATGGGTCCGGCGGCAAACAAGCTTGGACGCTCTGATGCAACCGGTGTTGGATGGCATCTTGGCGCGGGCGGATTTGCATAGCGGACATAGGGTGCTCGACATTGGTTGCGGCTCCGGAGCGGCCAGTCTTGCGGCGGCAGAGGCGGTGGGCGATGCGGGCGCGGTGCTGGGGGTCGATGTGTCTCCGCCACTTCTAAACCTCGCCCGCGAGCGGGCAGCCGACCTGCCCCATGTCAACTTCCACCACGGGGACGCCACTGAGTTAGACCTCGACCCACCCTATCATCGGCTCATTTCCCGCTTCGGCGTTATGTTCTTCTCCAACCCGGCTGCGAGCTTCGCCCAGTTGGCGCGACAAATGCACCCCGGCGCAAAGCTCAGCTTTGCGGCATGGGGGCAGATCCCCGAAAACCCGTTCTTCACCCTGCCCGCCCGCGCGGCGCGTGAAACGCTCGGTGCAATGCCGAAAAGCGATCCGGACGCGCCCGGCCCCTTCGCGTTTCGAGATCCCGAGCGCATTGAGCAAGTTCTACATGATGCGGGATGGAAGGAGATCACCTGCGAAGTGGTGGCGCTAAATCTCACACCGGTTGGCGGCCCAGACGACCTCGCCGACCAAATGTGCGACATCGGCCCGGCGGGCGGTGCGATTACGCATTTTGACGCCACCGAAGCGCAAATCGCGGACCTTCGCCAAGCCATCGCGGATGCCCTGCAACCCTTTGCCCAGAACGACACATTCCACCTGCCCGCACAGATCAATTTCGTCACCGCGACCAAACCCTGACTTGACGTTTCCGGCCCTGCCGATTATCTCAGCCTCAGCGCGCGGGTATGGTGAAAAGGTATCACGGCAGCTTCCCAAGCTTTAGTTACGAGTTCGATTCTCGTTACCCGCTCCAGCGCTTTCCTCTCCAATATATCCAAGCAATTCTCGCTAGTTTCCCCTAGGTCATCCGGCCCTTACCCCGGGATTAGCCGCTTTCTGTCCTTATTCTGCCATTTTTTCGCACAAAGGTGACCTCAGAGCAGGACATTTAATGGCAGCGCAGTCGGCACAGACCGACCACCGCGCCCAGGAAAAAGGATAAAAGCGTGGCAAACACGTTTCGGGAGAACGCGAGATCTAAGGCATATATCGTGCTGAACATCATCGTGCTGTGCTGTGTCGCAGGCATTACCTATTCGATCATCAAACTGGATCACGAACAACATATCGCCAGCCTGCGCCAAGACGCGCGGCAGGCGCTGCATGAAGTCACCAATCAGGTCCAACACCAGTTTCAGGAAACCGTGCTGGTGACCAAGAATATCGAGAATATTCTGCTGTCGAGTGAGTCTTTCAAGGACAAGAAGATCGAACTGCTGATCAATGATCTGCTTGAGCAAAATCCCGGAATCATCGCCTATGCGCTCGCGCCCGGGCTGAAGATCACCCGTAGTTTCCCCGAGACACCTGACAGCAAGGTTGTCGGCCTCGAATACAAGAACATACCCGCTCAGCTCTCGGGTGTCGCCAATGCCTACCGCCGTCAAACCCCGGTGATCGAAGGCCCACTGCCGCTGGTCCAAGGCGGCAAGGGCTACATCATGCACTACCCCGTGTTCGAACGCCCGCAAGGTCTTGGCGCGCCAAGGTTCTGGGGTGTTATTTCCATCGTCTTCGATTGCGACACGCTCTTTAACCTGCAGCAGAACAACCCGCATCTTTCTGGCGAATACACTTTTGGCCTTAGCGCCCTGCCCGCCAACAGCCCTGCCGCGCTGCCCAGTGAGGCCGAGGCCGCCAACTCCCATGTCGTCAGCAGCCGTTTCGAGTTGCACGGCAAGACATGGGAAGCCACCGCACGCCTTACACACGGCCTGCCGCCCTACTCGCCGCAAAGCCCCTATCTGGTGGCCTTCGCCCTTTTCGCCACGATCGCGCTGCTTGCTGGCCTCTGGGCCTTCCGTCGGGTGACGCTGAAAAAACAGGAAGCGCACACCCTGCTGACGGAGGCGATTAACACCATTCAGGAAGGCTTTATCGCCTTTGATGAAAAGGAACGTCTGGTATCTGTGAACCAGAAGTTCCTCGAATATCATCCCAAGATCGCGGATGGCATGGTTCCGGGCCGCACGATGGAAGAACTGCTCCGCCTCTGGGTTGAGAAAAACCAATTCCCCGTTGAGATCAGTGAACGCGAGGAATGGATCGCCAAACGCATGGCGCGCTTCCGCAATCCAACCGGATCTTTCCTGCTCGAAGTGACCAAGGACTTTTGGGTCAAGGTCAATGAGGCTAAGACGCCCCATGGCTATACCGTTGGCATCTGGACAAATATCACCGCCGAAAAGCGGGCCATCGACGCGGCTGAAGCCGCCGACCGCGAGAAGACCGAATTCCTCAACAATGTCAGCCACGAGCTGCGCACCCCGCTCACGGTGATCTCGGGCCGCGCCACCTTCCTACAACATGCCGAGCGCCTGCCGCAGGCACGCCGTCTGCAGACCGCGCTCGACAACAGCACCGGCACGTCCCCGGAAATTCGCGGGGGTGTCGAAGACTATCAGACCTTCGTTTCCGAACAGGCAGGCGGCATCGCGGGGTCTTCCAAACATATGCTGCGTCTGGTCGAAGACCTGCTCGACTGGACCAAAGTTGCGCGCGGCAAGATGGAATTGGACCTGCAAGAGATTGAAGCCAGCGACATCGCCCGCTCCGTCGCCGAAGACCTGCGCCCTGATGCCGAAGCCAAGGGCCTGACGCTGACCTATGACGACAATGGCACGGCTATCGTTAATGCTGACCCGGTGCGCCTGCGCCAGATCCTCTACAACCTCATTTCCAACGCGATCAAATTCACCAAGACCGGCAATATCCACCTGTCGATGGTGCAGGACGCGGAAGAGATCACCTTTAGCGTCACCGACACCGGTTGCGGCATCTCGCCTGAGAACCTCGACCGTGTCTTCCTGCGGTTCCAGCAGGTCGATGGCTCCATGTCGCGCGAAAATGGCGGGCTTGGGCTGGGCTTGGCAATTGCCGAGCAATTGGCCTCGCTCCACGGCGGTGCGCTGGCGTTGGAAAGCGAAGTCGAAATCGGCAGCACCTTCCGCCTGACCCTCCCGCGCCCTGCGGTGGACTGCGAAGTACGCCAGTCGGCCTAAGGCGCAGCTGTCGTTCTGATTGGCAGCGGATCGTCTAACGCCGTACCGCTGCACATCCTCTCCCCTGCGCGAAAACCAACCGCGCGGGGGGCAAAACACCTCCCGGATGGTTCTTAGGCTTGCTTATCCGACCACGGTATGCTGCGCTGCAGAGGAAGCATTGGAGGCCTGAGCCATGAGCGCGCGTATCATCTGTATCGCCCAACAGAAAGGGGGCGCTGGCAAGACCACCCTCGTGTCCAACCTCGCCACCGCCTATCTGGCGCAGGGCAAGAGCGTGGCGCTGTTCGACACCGATCCGCAGGGCAGTCTCGGCAAATGGCTGGATGTGCGTGAAGAGACGCTGGGGGAAGACCCAAAGCTGCAGTTTGCCACCGCCACCGCCTATGGCATCTCCCGCGCCATTCGGAAAATGAGCGCCGTCGATGTGATCCTGATCGACACGCCCCCCAAAGCCGACAGTGACGTGCGATGGGTTCTGCGCGAAGCGGATCTGGTGCTTGTGCCAGTCTCAACCAGCCAAGCGGATGTCTGGGCAACCCATGACGTGCTGGACCTTGCCGAACGGGCGGGGAAACCGCGCCATATCGTAATGAACCGCGCCCGCGCCGGCACCCGCGTCAGCGCCGAGGTGGCGGCGTCGGTTGCCGAGTTGGGCGTTGCACCGCTGCAGACCGCGCTGGCCAATAGGGTGATCTATGCCGAGGCGCTTGGACGTGGTTTGGGTGTGATCGAAGCCAAAAAGTCCGGCCCTGCGGCAGATGAGGTGCGCGCGCTTGCACAGGAGGTTGCGGCGCTCCTTGCCCCCTGAGGGCGGCAGCGAAACCTTCCCCGCTGCCGCCGTTTGACCACTAAGGCCTTTGCGCCCTAGCCTTCTGCATCCATCAACACATCGCCAAACTGATCCCGCAGGTCACGCTTGAGCACTTTGCCCGTCGCATTACGCGGAAGTGCGTCGGTAAAGACCACGCGGTCCGGCACCTGCCATTTCGCAATCTGATCTTCGAAGACCTTAAGCACATCGGCCTCAGACGGGTTGGCCCCCTCGGCCTTGACCGCCACCAGCACGGGACGTTCATCCCATTTGGGATGGGTTGCACCGATCACGGCGGCATCCGCCAGATCGGGATGGGCGATGGCAATGTTCTCAAGCTCAACCGAACTGATCCATTCGCCTCCAGATTTGATGATGTCCTTGGCCCGGTCGCGGATGGTGACATAGCCGTCGGCGTCCATCGTGGCGATATCGCCGGTGTCAAACCAACCATCGCGCAGGGTGCTGTCGCGGTCCGAGCGGTAATAGGCGTCCAAAATCCAATGCCCCCGCGTTACCAGCGCGCCTTGGGTTTCACCGTCATGGGGCAGCGGTTTGCCGTCATCGCTCCAAATGTCCAACTCGACGCCAAAAACCGGGCGGCCTTGGTTTTCGCGCAGCTTGTGCTGCTCCGCTTCAGGCAAATCGGCATGTTTGGCCAGCGGCTTGTTGACGCTGCCCACCGGTGACATCTCGGTCATGCCCCAAGCGTGGATCGTCTCAACACCGTAGTCCTCGCGGAAGGTCTTGATCATCGACGGCGGACAGGCCGAGCCGCCCACAACCGTGCGCTCAAGGCTTTCCAGCTTGCTGCCCGACTGTTTGGCCGCGCCCAAAAGCCCCAGCCAGATCGTCGGCACCCCGAGCGCCAGGGAGACGCGGTAATCGTCGATCAACCCGACCAGCGACGCCCCGTCAAGGTTCGGCCCCGGCAGCACCATCCGCGCGCCGGTCATGGCGCTGGCATAGGGGCTGCCCCAAGCGTTGACGTGGAACATCGGCACCACGGCCATGACGATATCCCGCGCGGAAATAGCGATACTGTCGGCCATGTTGATGCCAAAGGAGTGCAACACGGTGGAGCGATGGGAATAGAGAACGCCCTTTGGGTTGCCCGTGGTGCCGGAAGTGTAGCAAAGACTCGACGCCGTATTTTCATCCAGTTCGGGCCAATCAAACCCGGCATCGCCGGAGGCGACCAGCTCATCATAAAAAATCAGCCCCGGCACCGCTTCGGCGGCTTCCGCGTCAGGCCCGGACATGAGTACGAGATGTTTGAGATGCTCCAGCTTGTCACGGATCGCAGCGACCAGCGGCACAAAGGTCTTGTCGATGAAGAGAACCTCATCAGCGGCGTGGTTGAGGATATAGACCAATTGTTCAGGAAACAGCCGCGGGTTGATCGTATGGCAGACAAAGCCCGCGCCCGAGGTGCCAAAGTAGATCTCAAGATGCCGCCGGTTGTTCCAAGCAATTGTGCCGCAGCGCGCCTGCGCGGGCAGCCCGAGATTGGTCAGCGCCGAGGCAAGCCGCCGCGCGTTCTCAGCCACCGTGCCCCAGTTGGTTTCCTCCACCCCGCCAGTGGTGTTGACCGAAATGATCTCGCCTTCCGCATGATAGCGTTCAGCATGGGCGATCAGGCTCGAAATCAGCAGCGGCTGCGTCATCATTTGGCCAAGCATATTGGGCTCCCCTCCTCGTTTGATCTGTGTCAGGCGGCAGCGTGACCAAAGGGCGGGGGTCTTGCAAGGGCTCCGCGCCGGTAGGACGCTGCGTTACGCAAAGTTGCCCAACTTGCGCAGCGTGGCTGCTCAGTCGCGGTGACGGTGGATGTAATCGATCAACCCTGCTGTCGAGCCGTCCTTGCCATCAGCAGAGGCTTCGCCTTCCACCAGCGGCTGCAATGCTTTGGCGAGTTCCTTGCCCAATTCCACACCCCATTGGTCAAAGGAGTTAATCCCGAGGATCACACCTTCGACAAAGACCCGATGCTCATAAAGTGCAACGATCTGGCCCAACGTGAACGGATCAAGCCGCGGGTAGATAAGCGTGGTCGAAGGGCGATTGCCGGGGAACACGCGGTGGCGAGCTTGGCGTTCTAGCTCCGCCCCCGCCAGCCCTTTGTCGCGCATAAGGGCGCTGGCTTCGTCCAGAGAGCGACCGCGCATCAGCGCTTCGGATTGGGCCAGACAGTTGGCAAGTAGCAGATCATGGTGGTGCTTCAGATCCGGCTCATGTCCGTTGGCCGCGACGAGGAATTCGCAAGGCACGACGCGCGTGCCCTGGTGGATCAACTGATAGAATGCATGCTGTCCATTGGTCCCCGCAGCGCCCCAAACAATCGGACCGGTGTCGCGTGGGCTGCCCTCACCGTTCATCAAAACGCTTTTGCCGTTCGATTCCATCTCGAGCTGCTGAAGGTAATCCGGCAGCATTTCCAGCCGTTGGTCATAGGGCAGCACGGCGCGGGTCGCGTAGCCGCAGATTTGATTGTGCCAGACGCCAACCAAGGCCAGCATCATCGGCATGTTTTCATGCGGCGCGGCGGCGCGGAAGTGGCGGTCCATCTCCTGCCCGCCGCGCAGGAAGTTGTCAAAGGCCTTAGGCCCGATGGCGATCATCAGCGACAGGCCAATCGGCCCCCAGAGCGAGTAGCGCCCCCCGACCCAATCTTCAAACCCGAAGACGCGCGACGGGTCGATGCCGAACTCAGCCGTCTTCTCTTCCGCGCTGCTCAGCGCGGCAAACTGTTGCGATGGGTCGCCTCCATGATCCTGCATCCATGCGCGGGCGGTGCGGGCGTTGGTCATGGTCTCAATGGTGGTAAAGGTCTTTGACGCGACGATCACCAGCGTCGTTTTCGCCTCCAGCCCGCGCAACGTATCCGATATATGGGCGCCGTCGACGTTGGAGACAAAATGGCAGCGCGGCCCGTCGTGATAGGGTGACAGCGCACGGGTCGCCATGGCGGGGCCAAGGTCGGATCCACCGATGCCGATGTTGACCACATCGGTGATGCCACTTTCGCGGACCTCATCGGCAAAGCGACGCATCCGGGCCAAAGTGTCCAGCACCTCGGGCATCACATCTTCGCCCGCAACCTCGACCGCCCCGCTATCAAGGTTGCGCAGAGCCGTATGCAGCACCGCCCGGCCTTCGGTCTCGTTGATCGCGTCACCGTTGAACATGGCATCACGGCGGGCGGCCACGTCAGCCTGCTCAACCAGTTCCAACAGGATCGCGCGGATTTCCGCGTCGATGTTCGTCTTGGCATAGTCAAAAAGCATATGCTGGGTCCGGACCGAGAACTCCGCCGCGCGATCCGGCGCATCGAAAAGCTTGGTAATGCGACGGTCAGCAGTCGCCCGCTCCCGGTCATTTAACTGTTGCCAAATCTCGGTCATTCCGCCCAGTAGACCTCCAGATCGTCAAGCAACGCCGAGATCGGGGCTTCCTTGACCGAAAGCTTCTCCGCCCGCTTCAGCGCCGCAAGCTTCTCGCTCCCGAAGATCACCAGATGTTTGTTCAATGCGCCGTTCAGCACATGGGCCGGCAACGTCACACGCGGAGTAGACTGGCTCTCAGGATAGACGGGACACAGTAGCGGCGCGTCGTTCGCAAGTGCTGCAGGCAGACCCGGATCGCCGGGGAAGAGCGAGGCGGTGTGCATGTCATCCCCCATGCCCATCAGCGCCACGGACAGCGGCATATAGGCCGCCAGCGACGGAGCAACCTGCTCGGCCCCCTCGGCGGGTGTGAGCGCATCGCGGTAAAAGGGGATGAACCGCGCGGCGGCGGCATGGCCGGTCAAAAGGTGTTCTTTGACCAAGCGGGCATTGGAGCGTTCATCATCCTCGCCCACCCAGCGTTCATCGGTCAGCATCACATCGACCCGCGCCCAGTCGAGGTCCGTGGCCGAGAGCATCTCGAAGATCGGCCCCGGGGTCGAGCCGCCGGGTACTGCCAGCGTCGCGCGATCATTGCCCGAAAGCGCAGATTTCAGCTTGCCCGCCAGCTTGTTGGCGACATTCATCACCAGCATTTCGCGGTCTGCATATTCGATGATGTTCATGGGGATACCTTTCGCCATTCACGGCCATCGCGCCGCATCATTTCAATCGCATCCGTTGGCCCTGCCGAGCCGTTGTCATAGGGTTTCGGCACGTCATGTCGCGCCTCCCAGCCCTGAATGATCGGATCGGTCCAGGCCCAAGCGGCCTCGACCTCATCGTCGCGCATGAACAGGGTCTGGTTGCCCCGTACCACGTCCATAATCAGCCGCTCATAAGCATCAACCTGATCGCCGCCATCCGGCCCGAGCGCTTCGGCAAAGGTCATATCAAGCGGCACATCGACAAGACGCATACCCCCCGGCCCCGGTTCCTTGATCGTCACGCCCAGCGTAATGCCTTCGTTAGGCTGCAAGCGGATCGACAACACATTGCGATGACGGCCAGCGTCCTCAGCAAAAATTGAGTGTGGCGTGTCCTTGAACACGACCGTGATTTCGCTGGAGCGCGCGACCATGCGTTTACCGGTGCGCAGATAGAACGGCGTACCATGCCAGCGCCAGTTGCTGATATGCGCCTTAAGCGCCACAAAACTTTCCGTGCGCGAACGCGGATCACCCACGGCTTCGCGGTAGCTGGGGTACTTTTCTTCGTCCCCCGGCTCAGCCAGATACTGTCCCCGGATCAGGTGATGTGGCAACACCGGGTCAAGCGCGCGGATCACTTTGAGCTTTTCATCACGCACTGCATCCGGATCAAAACGCGCAGGTGGCTCCATGGCGATGAGGCACAACAGTTGCATCAGGTGGTTCTGAACCATATCGCGCATGGCGCCCGATTTGTCGTAATACTCGCCGCGCCCCCCGACGCCCACAGTCTCGGCCACCGTGATTTGGATGTGATCGACATACTGCCGGTTCCACAGAGGCTCGAACAGCATATTGCCGAACCGCACGGCCATGAGGTTCTGCACCGTCTCTTTGCCAAGGTAGTGGTCGATCCGGTAGATTTGCTCTTCTTTGAAATAATGCGCCAGCGTTGCGTTAAGGGCCCGCGCGCTCTCAAGATCACGGCCAAAGGGCTTTTCGACGACAATACGGCTCTCCGGCCCTGCCATGCCCCAGTGCTGTAACCGCTCCGCCAGATCGCCAAAGAGCGAGGGGGCAACGGAGAAGTAATAGACTTCGATCCGCTCTTTCGCAGCCATCGTCTCTTGCAGAGCGGCCCACCCGGTTTCGCCCTTGGCATCAATGGCGATATAATCAATGAGCTTCAGAAAGGTGTCGAGTTGCCCACAGATTTCCTGTCCGCCAAACTCTTCAATCGCTTCGGCCACCATCTCGCGGTAGCCTTCCGCATCCATATCGGTCCGGGCCGCACCGACGATACGCGCCTCGTCCGGCATCTGCCCTGCGCAAAAGCGTCGATAAAGGCCGGGCAGAATCTTGCGCCGGGCAAGGTCCCCCGTGCCGCCGAAGATGACCAGATCGAATGGATCGACCGGAATGACACGCGAAACCATAGATTATTCCTTGCCCGTGCAACATGGTTTGGTCAGCGCAAACATACCTATTCTCACCTTCTTCACAAGACTGTGCACCCCGCGACTTGGACTTTTAGGTAGGGCCGCAATAGCTTAGCACGACAGGACGCGAACTTAGCAGATCACGCAAGGACCAATGATGAAAGATATGGCGCAAGCAAACGAGGGCAAGTTCCAGAACCCGGCGGTCACCGCCAAGGGGGAACCGCGCGCCACCGTGGCGCTACGCGGGGCCGAGACGTTGTGGTTCAACACCGGCACGCTGTGCAATATCGAATGCGTGAATTGCTATATCGCCTCCAGCCCCAGCAACGACGCGCTGGTCTATATCACGGCGGACGAGGTACGCGACTACCTCGACCAGATCGAAGAACGCGCATGGCCGGTGCGCGAGATCGCCTTTACCGGCGGCGAGCCCTTCATGAACCCGCAGATGATCGACATCACCGAAGCGTCACTGGCACGCGGCTACGACGTACTGATCCTGACCAACGCCATGCGCCCGATGATGCGCAAGTCCGTGCAAAACGGGTTGCTGCGCCTGCGCGATGCTTATCCGGGTAAGATGACCTTCCGCATCTCCGTCGACCACTATCGCCGCGATTTGCATGACGCGGAGCGTGGCGAAGGCGCCTTCGACAAGACGCTTCTGGGCATGGAATGGCTGCGCGACAACGGGTTCCGTATGGCCGTGGCGGGCCGCTCAATCTTTGCGGACAGTGACGCCGACAGCCGCGCAGGCTACGCCGCGTTTTATGCCGAACACGGCTTTGACATCGACGCGCAGGATCCCGGCATGACGGTGCTTTTCCCCGAGATGGACGAGGCCGTCGAAGTGCCCGAGATCACCACCGCTTGCTGGAGCATATTGGACAAATCCCCCGACGCGGTGATGTGCTCGTCCTCGCGCATGGTGGTCAAACGCAAAGGCGCGGAAAAGCCTGCCGTGCTCGCCTGCACGCTGCTGCCCTACGACGCGGAGTTTGAACTCGGCACCACCTTGGCCGAAGCTGAGCGCGACGTGGCGCTCAACCACCCCCATTGCGCGAAATTCTGCGTGCTGGGCGGGGCAAGCTGTTCGGCCTGACCCCTGCCCCTTAGTGTAGCGTAAATTCGCCCACCTGATTTTGCCATTCACCGGGGCCGATCATCTTGCGGTGCGTAAAGCGCACCGAATGCAACGGCCCGTCCAGTTCCGCCCGCCAAAATTCAACGAATTCAAACAGACGCGGATGGTCCGGCGCGATGTCATAGTCCTGCCAGATATAGCTGTTGAGCACATGGCTATAGTCGGGCATGTGGTAAAAGAATTCAGCCGTGGTCAGACCATAGCCTTTGAGCATTAATTCGGTTTCACTGCGGGGCATGTTGCGCCTCCTTGACTGCCTGCGTAAGACAAGCTTGCCCGATAATTTTTACTTTTCAATGAAAACAGTATGTTGGCACTTCGCCCCAAGTGCTGCCAGTGCGTTTCGGCCACAGCCATTGCACCTGATATGCCCCGTCTGCTATAGAAAACCGCAAGATATAGAACCATAAAAATGGTGGGCAAGATACGTGACCGATACGCCGGATACCCCTGAAAACGCAGACGAAAAGCCTATTTTCCACGGGCCGTCGGTGACAATCGAACACGAGATGCGCACGTCCTATCTGGACTATGCGATGTCGGTGATCGTCAGCCGGGCGATTCCCGACCTGCGCGATGGTCTGAAACCGGTACACCGCCGCATCCTTTTTGCCATGCATGAGACCGGCAACACCCACGACAAATCCTACCGCAAATCCGCGCGTCCTGTCGGCGACGTGATGGGCCAGTACCACCCGCATGGCGATAGCGCGATCTATGACGCGCTGGTGCGGATGGCGCAGGATTTCTCCATGTCGCTGCCGCTTTTGGACGGTCAGGGCAACTTTGGCTCGATGGACGGCGATAACCCGGCGGCGATGCGCTATACCGAAGTGCGCATGGACAAGCCCGCCGCCTATCTGCTGGCCGATATCGACAAGGACACGGTCGATTTTCAGGACAACTACGACGGCAAGCAGAAAGAACCCACGGTTCTGCCCGCGCGCTTCCCCAACATGCTGGTCAATGGCGCGGGCGGCATTGCCGTCGGCATGGCGACTAACATCCCGCCACATAACTTGGGCGAAGTTGTCGACGCCACATTGGCTCTGATCGAAGACCCCGATCTGACCTCCGAGCAATTGATCGACTATGTCCCCGGCCCCGATTTCCCCACAGGCGGGATCATGCTGGGCCGTTCCGGCGCGCGCAAAGCCTATCTTGAGGGGCGTGGCAGCGTGGTGATCCGCGCCAAGACGCGGGTTGAGGAAATCCGCAAAGACCGCTGGGCCATCGTGATCGACGAGATCCCCTATCAGGTCAACAAGGCCTCGATGATCGAAAAGATCGCCGAACAGGTCCGCGACAAGAAGATCGAGGGCATTTCCCACGTTCAGGACGAAAGCGACCGTAATGGCGTGCGCGTGGTGGTCGAGCTGAAGCGCGACGCCACCGCCGAGGTGGTGATGAACCAGCTTTACCGCTTCACCCCGATGCAGACCTATTTTGGCTGTAACATGCTGGCGCTGAACGGCGGCCGCCCCGAGCAGCTCACTTTGCGCAAATTCCTTAGCTATTTCATCGACTTCCGCGAAGACGTTGTGGCCCGCCGCACCGCCTTTCTGCTGCGCAAGGCCCGCGAGCGCAGCCATATCCTCTGTGGTCTGGCCGTGGCCGTCACCAATATCGACGAAGTCGTCGCCACGATCCGCTCCTCCGCAGACGCCGCCGAGGCGCGTGAAAAGCTGATGACGCGGCGCTGGCCCGCCGAAGACATCCTGCCCTATATCGCGCTAATCGATGATCCGACCCATACCGCCAATGATGACGGCACCTACAACCTGTCCGAGGCGCAGGCCCGCGCGATTCTGGAACTGCGCTTGCAGCGCCTGACACAGATCGGTGTGAAAGAAGTCACCGACGAGCTCGAAGAGCTGGCCAGCAAGATCAAAGAATACCTTGAAATTCTGGGCAGCCGCGAACGCATCCTCGGCATCATCTCGGACGAGCTGCGCGAGGTCCGCGACCAATTCGCCGTGCCGCGCCGCACCGAAATCGTCGACTGGTCCGGCGACATGGACGACGAAGACCTGATCGCCCGTGAGGACATGGTCGTGACCGTGACCTCCGGCGGTTACATCAAACGCACGCCACTGGCCGACTTCCGCGCGCAGCGCCGGGGTGGCAAGGGTGTCTCTGGCATGCAGACCAAGGAAGAGGATGTCGTCACCAACCTTTTCGTCGCCAACACCCACACCCAGCTTTTGTTCTTCACCACCGACGGCATGGTCTACAAATTGAAAACTTGGCGCCTCCCCCAAGGGGCGCGGATTGCCAAGGGCAAGGCCATCGTCAACATCCTGCCGATCCCCACAGGCGTCTCCATCGCGGCGATTATGCCCGTCGACCGGGACGAGGAAGAATGGGACGATTTGCAAGTTGTCTTTGCTACCTCTGCGGGCACAGTCCGCCGTAACAAACTGTCGGATTTCACCAATGTGAAGTCCAACGGCAAGATCGCCATGAAGTTCGAAGGCGAGCACCAAGGCACCACGTTGATCAATGCGCGCATCGCGTCGAATGATGACGATGTCATGCTGGTGACCGATGCTGGCCGCGCGATCCGCTTTCCAGCCACCGACGTGCGGGTCTTCAACTCGCGCAACTCAGTTGGGGTACGCGGCATCCGGCTCGGCAAGGACGATACCGTCGTGTCCATGTCCGTCATTCGCCACTTCGAGGCCGCTTCGGAAGAGCGTGTCGCCTATCTCAAGCAGCGCCGCCTGATGGCCGGGTTGACAGATGACGATAGCAGCGATGACGAGGAAGAGCAGGTTCAGGCCGGGCAGCTTAGCACCGAACGTTATGCAGAGATGTCGGCGGCGGAAGATCTGATCCTGACCATCACTGCCAAGGGCGCGGGCAAAGTGTCTTCGGCACATGACTACCCGGTGCGTGGCCGCGGCGGCATGGGCGTCACCGCCTGGAGCAAAGCCATGGCCCATGGGCCAATCGTCGCCTGTTTCCCGGTTGAAATGTCGGATCAGGTGATGCTGGCGACGTCTAAGGGCCAGTCGATCCGCGTGCCCGTCGAAGGCATCTCCTTCCGCTCGCGCAGCGCAGGTGGGGTGAAGGTCTTTAGCACTGGCAAGAACGAAGAAGTTGTGAGCGTCGCTTGGATCGCCGACCAAGGCGACGAAGAAGCCGACGCCATCGAAGCTAGCGATACTCCCGAGTAATCGGGGGTATCGCCCTCCTTCTGGAGCAGCGCAAAACTTCAAAATTTCTGCGAACATTTCGCCAAACGAAAAAAAGCCCCTGCATTTCAAATGCAGGGGCTTTTTAGAACTTTGACGCTAAGAAGCTAGGTCAACTTAGTTGGTTGTTGTCGTCGTAGTGGAGGACGAAGAACCACCAGAGGCCAAGCCAATAAGCACGAGAACCGCGCCAGCCGCAGCTGCACCGCTACCAATGCCGGAACCTACCGCGAAGAGATTCGCATCATCAGCACGCACACATACGCGGGCAGTGTTACCGTCGACCACAACTGGCTCAGGCTTGCAGTTGTAGATGATACCATTTGCACCCTGAACTTGCAGTTCATAAACGGGATCGCCCGATGCACCCAGCACACCAGCTTGAGTGGTCGTCTGAGCGAAAGACGCACCTGCAAGTGCGATTGTCGCTGCTGTAACTGTCGCAAACATTTTCATCTCGAAGATACTCCTGTGATAATTTCAAATTCCGGTTGATCGCATCATGGCACATCTCTCCAATACGCGCAAAGCCGAATTGTTAATCCATAGTTAATTTAGACGTGTACGAAGCGCTCCGGACACAAACGCTTAAAATCTGGCCACGTTCCCTGTCTTTCTAGCTAAATATCATAAATTTGTGCAAACTTTTTCTCTAGATAGGCAAGAAGTGGCGCTTCGCCGGGCTCTTGGCCGCAGGCCTTCGCGATGACCTCCCGCGGCGCGTAGAGACCGCCGTGTTTTTGGACGTTGTTGCGCAGCCAGCCTGTTGCCGCGCTTGTATCGCCGCGCGCTAGGTCAGCATCCAAGTCAGGTAACGCCACGCGCATTGCCTCGTGCAGACATCCGGCATAGACATTGCCCAGCGTATAAGTCGGGAAATACCCGAGCAGGCCAACCGACCAGTGAACGTCTTGCAGAACGCCATTCGAGGGACGGTCCACTTTATAGCCGAAATCCGCTTCAAACCGGTCATTCCAAGCGGCTTCGAGGTCAGACACCTGGAGGTCACCCGACATCAGGGCGCGTTCCAGATCAAAGCGCAGCAACACATGCAGGTTATACTGCAACTCATCCGCCTCGGTGCGGATGAAACCATCAGAGACCCTGTTTACGATGCGGTAAAAGGTATCCTCATCCGCCACGCCGAAATCGCCAAAGGCGTCTTTCATCTCGCCAAACAGCCAGCCGGTGAAAGCGCGACTGCGACCGATCTGATTCTCATAAATCCGGCTCTGGCTTTCATGCACGCCCATCGACACGCCGCGTCCCAGAGGGGTCAGCAAATAGGCGCTGTCGATGCCCTGTTCATAGGCTGCATGGCCGACCTCATGCACTGTGGAATAGAAGCAATTGAACGGGTCCAATGCATTGGTGCGGGTCGTAATCCGGACGTCTAGACCAGAGCCGGATGAGAACGGATGCACCGCTTTGTCGATCCGCCCGGTGGTCAGGTCATAGCCGAAATGGCGCGCAAGTTTGCTTGTCAGCGCCATTTGAGCCGCTTCATCAAAGACGCCTTCCAGCACCGGAGGGGCTTCGGCCTCGCGCACAGCAGCGCGCAACTCGGAGAGCTTTGGACGCAACGCTCCGAACATCGCTTCGAGATCCGCTGCTGCGGTTCCGGGCTCATAGTCCTCAAGCATCGCGTCGTAGATACCGATGCCGCGGCCCTCGGCCAGAGCGGCACCCTCTTCACGTTTCAGGGCAATGACCTCATCTAACGTGGGAGCAAATGCGGCGAAGTCATCGGCGGCGCGGGCTTCGGCCCATGTGCCCTGTGCGGCAGATGTGACCCGGGCGATCCGGGCGGCAAGTTCAGCCGGCACGCGGGCGGCGCGGTCATGGTCGCGTTTGATGTGGCGCAGGTTGGCGCGTCCGACGTCGTCAAGGTTGCTGGGTTCGATTGCCGTTAACCAATCGGCGATACGCGGGTCCACCCGACGGGCGTGTAGCACGCTTTCCATTGCCGCCATTTCCTCGCCGCGCTGCGGTGCTGCGCCACGGGGCATGACCGTCTCTTGGTCCCAGCCCAAACGGCCTGCCACTTGGGCCAGTGCCTCGGTCTCGCGCTGGAAGGCCATTAGATCATCATATGCAGTCATGTCTCAGCCTCTCAGCGATGTGGCAATGGGATAGGCGGCGAGGAAACGCGCCCGCAGGATCAGCACCCAAAGCAGAACAGCCAGCGCCTGGTGCGCCAAGGCGATGTGAACGGGCGCGGCGTAGAGGACCGTGGTGATGCCCAGCACGATCTGCAGCGCCAGTGCCGCCATAACGGCGTTAAAGGCAAAGCGCGTGCGCGCATGGGCCGAGCGACGGCCGCGCAGCCAAACCACCACGCCGAAGATTGCCAGAAGATAGCCCGCCATACGGTGCATGAACTGCACGAGACCGGGGTTTTCAAAGAAATTGCGCCAAGCCGGAGTGATGTCAAACGCGTCGGGTGGGAAGAACTGCCCCTGCATCAGCGGCCAGTCGATAAAATAGCGTCCCGCGTCGATCCCGGCGACCAAAGCGCCCAGTAGGATTTGCAGAAAAGCAAAATGCAGCAACCCGGTGGCAAGGCCAAACTGTTTGGCCTCCTTGGCGCGGCGGGCTTGCATCAGGTCGCGCTCAGGGCGGCCCAGCAGCAACGCATACCACGTGATGAACCCGAGGATCACAAAAGCCAGCCCCAGATGCGTTGCCAAACGGTAGGAGGCCACATCGGTCACCCCCTGCCCGCTGGTCACGCCCGAGGCGACCATCCACCAGCCAATCGCCCCCTGCGCGCCGCCAAGCGCGCCGATAAAGATCAGGCGTTTATTCCAGCCCACCGGAATTTGACGGCGGATCAGGAAGTACAGAAAGCCCAAGGCCCAGACGAGGCCGATGACCCGACCCAACTGCCGGTGGCCCCATTCCCACCAGTAGATGCGTTTAAAATCAGAGAGTTCCATCCATTTGTTCTGGACTTGGAACTCGTCGATCTGCTTGTATTTATCGAACTCGGACTGCCAGTCAGCGTCGTTCATCGGGGGCATGGCCCCGGTGACCGGGCGCCATTCGGTGATGCTTAGCCCGCTGTCGGTCAGCCGTGTCAGCCCGCCCACGGCGATCATGACAAAGACCAGCGCAAAGAGGATCATCAGCCAGATGCGGATCGCGCCACGCGCGCCGCCCCGGCCTTTGTCAATGCCGCCGGTTTGAACCGGGGCACGGGTGGGTTGGTCGGTCCCGACCTCTTCGAAAAGTTTGCGTTTTTCCGCCATGGCGCGCCTCATTTTCCGTTTGGATGCAGTGGTATGCCATGGGATGGGAAAGGTCTAGCGGGGGCGTTATGTTCCCAATGGGCCAGAGGCAGCCCCGCCCGGAATCAAGCCGCAGGCGCCGGGCCATCGCCTGCCCGCCCCACGGGGAGGCGATTTGGTGAGGCTGGGTGCAACTTTGAGACAAAGCATTGACGCTGCACCATAAAGTGGCGTGGATAGACCTCAGGATCGCCACCCCACGGGCAGGCGCTGGCCCTCAGCCTCCCCTCAGCCCTTCTCTTTCCAGCGGACCATTTGCCGCAGGATACCATGCAACATCTGCACATCCGCCCGCGTCAGCGGCATCCGCGACCACATATTGCGCAGGTTCAGCTTCATCGAGGCGGTCTTATGCTCGGGAAAGAAGAACCCCGCCTCGGCCAACTGATCCTCATAATGCCGCGCCAAATGGTCGATCTCGGCCCCCTTGGCCCAATCCGTGCCCGCCATCTCGGTCACCTCATGGGTCACCTCACCCTGCGCGCGCATCCATTCATAAGACATCAGCAACACACATTGCGCGAGGTTCAGCGAAGCAAAGCGCGGGTTCACCGGCACCGACACAATCGCATTGGCCTGCGCAATGTCCTCATTCTCCAACCCCGCCCGCTCTGGCCCAAAGAGCACCGCAACCCGTTGTCCTGAAACGATCTTTTCCGCCGCCAGCTTCATCGCGGCCTCGGGACTATAGACCGGCTTGGTCAAATCCCGCCCCCGCGCCGTGGTGGCAAAGGTGAAATCACAATCGGCAAGCGCGCTCGGCAAATCAGTGCAATGCTGCGCCTCATCCAAGAGCCGCCCCGCCCCCGACGCCATGGCCACCGCCGAGGGGTTTGGCCAGCCGTCACGAGGGGCCACGACACGCATGTGATCAAGGCCAAAGTTCCACATCGCCCGCGCCGCGGCACCGATGTTCTCGCCCATCTGGGGACGCACAAGCACGATGGCCGGGATGGAGGCAGATAGAACGGGGGGTGCGGATGTCTCTGTCATGCGCGCCTCATAGCCCCTGCGTCTCCACACCGCAAGAAAGCCTGCGCCGCAGACGCATATCCGTTTTCTTTTGCAACGCCTTGCGCTACTCAGACCTCCAGACCCGAGCAAGGACAGTGACCATGGACGCGCCAGAACAGCCGCAGATTTACCTTATCACCCCACCCGAAGTTGAACTCAGCCGCTTCCCGGCGCAGCTTGCCGCCGTGTTGGACGCGCATCCCGTGGCCTGCGTACGCATGGCGCTCTCCACCCACGACGAAGATCGGCTGTCCCGCGCAGGCGACGCGCTGCGCGAAGTGACGCATGCGCGCGATGTGGCACTGGTGATCTCGGACCATCTGTTGATGGTAGAGAAGCTCGGCCTCGATGGTGTGCACCTCAGCGATGCGGCCCGCACCGTGCGCCACGCGCGCAAAGAACTGGGCGAAGACGCCATCGTGGGCAGCTTTTGCAACACCTCGCGGCACGAAGGCATGGCCGCGGGCGAAGCGGGCGCGGATTACGTGAGCTTTGGCCCAGTTCAGGCCAGCACCCTTGGCGACGGCAGCTTTGCCGAGGCCGAGTTGTTCCAGTGGTGGTCCGAAGTGATCGAAGTGCCCGTGGTTGCCGAAGGTGCGCTTGACATCAATATGGTGCGCGCACTAGCACCCTGCACCGACTTCTTCGGCATTGGCGCTGAGATTTGGGACAAAGACGACCCGGTCGCGGAACTGGCAACTCTGATCGCCGCGATGCAGGGCTAAGCATCTAGTTAGGCAGCCCGAAGATGGGCTGCCTTACAAAAAGACCCGCTCAATGAACCAATAGGCCCCAACCGCCGCAATCACGCAGGATGCAGGCACGGCGATTGCGCGGCGATACCAATCGCGTTTCATTGCCCAGCCGACCAAGACGAAGGCAATGGCGATCACCGTTAGCTGTCCCAGTTCGACGCCAATGTTGAACCCGATCAACGCAGGCACAAACTGCCCCGCCGGCAGGCCGAAATCGCCCAGCACCGAGGCAAAACCCAGGCCGTGCAGCAGGCCAAACCCAAAGATCACCAGCGGGCGCCAGCGGTTCAGTCCGGAATGGAAGATATTCTCAACCGCGACATAGACGATCGACGCGGCAATCAGCGGCTCGACAATCGCCCCCGGCACATTGACCCAGCCCATGGCCCCAAGCGCCAGTGTTACCGTATGCGCCAGTGTAAAGGCCGACACCTGCCAAACCAGCGGGCGCAAATGGGTCGAAAGAAAGAACAGCCCCAGCACAAAGAGGATATGGTCCAACCCTTTGGGCAGGATATGGTCAAACCCGACGGGGATGTAGCTTGCAAAGGTTTGCAGACCGCTCTGAGCATCCCCACCCGAAATCTCGATCTCTGGGCTGGCTCCGCCCCCTGCGAGATATCCGGTATAGGGGTCCTCAACCCCCTGCTGGCGCAGCACCAGTGCTCCGGCACCGTCCGGCCAGGAGACCTGCACCTGCGTCGCGCGGTCAGGCAGGTCCGCTGCCAACCGCCATGTGCTGGCGCGGGGCAATTCGGGGTCGACGTCATCAGGGACCAAAACCTCAACACTGCTCAAGGCCACGGGCGCACCGTTGATGCTCAGCACCGGTAGCGCGTTCCACGTGGCCAGCAGTTCCGGCGCGCGGTCGGCGATCCGGTCCCCGGGCAGGCTGCGCAGGTCATCATAGTCGCCAGCGTTCTCGGCGTTGTCGGTATCTTCGACCTCGTCCAGATCAATACCCGCCAGCAGTGCTTCGAGGTTGACCCGCAGGTCCAGCAGCAATTGGTTCTCGGAAACCGACATATCGGCAATGGTGGGCTGCACCTCATGCGCACGCAGACTCGTGGTCAGCCAGACCAAAGCCATTGACAAGACCAGCAGTTGCGCCAGCTTTGAGCTGACCAATAGGAAAGTTGCCCGCATGTCTTTGTCCCGCCTGAGTTTCGTCTTGTTCTGCGCCCTGCCGCTCGGCCCGGTGCTTGGCCATGAATACTGGCTGTCTCCGCAAAGTTATCAAGTCGAAAGCGGCGAAAACATCGCAGTGAACTTTCGCAATGGCGAGGAGTTTGTCGGATCGGTCTATTCCTATCTGCCCAATCGCGTCTCGCGGTTCGAGGTCATCGTGGATGGTGTTGCAAACCCCGTCGAAGCACGCGCAGGCGACACCCCGGCGCTCGCGGTCTCCGCTCCGGCGGAGGACGCGCTACTGGTCGCGATCATGGAAGCTTCGCCTCTCACGGTTACTTATAAGGACTGGGACAAGTTCCTGTCGTTCACCAACCACAAGGACTTTCCGCAGGCCGAGGCCGATCATATCGCAAACGGCTGGCCGCAAGACCGCTTTAAAGAGCGTTACACCCGCCATGCCAAGACCCTGATCGCCGTCGGCAGCGGTGAAGGGCAAGACGCGCCAACCGGGATGGCGACGGAGTTTGTGGCGCTGACCAATCCTTATGCCGAAGGGTTCGACGGGCAGATGAAGGTCGCGCTGCGCTATCAAGACGCACCACGCCCCGATGCGCAGATCGAAGTCTTTGACCGTGGGCCGGAGGGCGATGTCACCATCACCATGCACCGCACCGACACTGCGGGCGAAGCGGTGATTCCCGTCTCCAAAGGCCATGAATACCTCTTTGATGCCGTGGTGCTGCGGCCTGTTGAGGGGGTTGGTACAGGCAAAGATGTCGATGCCAATCAGCCGGTCTGGGAAACCCTCTGGGCCGCACTAACCTTCAGCGTGCCGCAATAGGCGGCTTGCACGCGGCAAGGCTTGGCGGCTAGAAGCGCGGGATGAAGAACACACCTGATATTCTGTGCATCGGCTCCGTCCTTTGGGACGTGATTGGCCGCTCTGAAAACGCCATGCGCCAAGGCTCTGACATGCCGGGGCGGATCACCCGCCTGCCGGGTGGCGTGGCGCTCAATATCGGCATGGCGCTGGCGCGGTTCGGGCTGACCCCGGCGCTGCTCTCGGCCGTGGGCCGCGATGCGGAGGGCGATGAATTGATCGCCGCCTGTGCGCTGCGTGGCTTGATCACCGACCATGTCTACCGCTCGGACGACCTGCCGACAGACCGCTATATGGCCGTCGAAGGCTCCAACGGTCTGATCGCCGCGATTGCCGATGCCCATTCGCTGGAAGCGGCGGGGGATAAGATCCTGCGCCCGCTGGAAGATGGCAGCCTGCCGTCGCCCTATACCGGTGCCGTGGCACTGGATGGCAATCTGACCGTCGATCTGCTGGCCCAGATGGCGCAAAGCCCGCTGCTGGCGCAGGCCGATCTGCGTGTCGCCCCGGCCTCGCCCGGAAAGGCGCTGCGGCTTTCCCCGTTCCTGCAAGCCAAACGCGGGACGCTTTACGTGAACCTCGAAGAAGCCGGGCTGCTGTGCCAGTCCACCTTTGACAGCTCCCCCGAGGCCGCAGAAGCCCTGCTCGCACGCGGTGCGCTGCGCGCCGTGGTCACCGATGGCGGCAACCCTGCGACCGTGGGCGGGCCGGACGGTCTGATCACCCTCACCCCGCCCGAGGTGCATGTGGCGCGTGTCACCGGCGCGGGCGATACTTTCATGGCGGCTCATGTGGCGGCTGAACTCGGCGGTGCGGTTGCGCAACCCGCCCTCAAGGCCGCGCTCGACGCCGCCGCCCTCTATGTTTCCGGAGAGACCAAGATATGACGACCGCCCTGCCCCTGACCTTTAGCGCCGAAGTCTCCAAAGTCCGCGACAGCGGCGCGCCAATCGTGGCGTTGGAGAGCACCATCATCACCCACGGCATGCCCTATCCGCAGAACCTTGAGGTCGCGCGGCAGGTCGAGGATGACATCCGCCAAGCTGGCGCCGTGCCCGCCACCATCGCTGTCATCAATGGCGCGCTGCACATCGGGCTGGACGACGACGAACTCAGCGCCTTGGCGCAGGCCAAGGACGTGGCGAAGCTTTCACGCGCCGATATGGCCGTTTGCATCGCATCGGGCGGCACAGGTGCGACCACTGTCGCAGCCACCATGATCGCCGCGCATCTGGCAGGCATCGAAGTCTTTGCCACCGGTGGCATCGGCGGCGTGCACAAAGGCGCGGAAGACAGCTTTGACATCTCCGCAGACCTCTTGGAACTGGCCCAAACCCCGGTCACCGTCATCGCGGCGGGCGCGAAAGCCATCCTCGACGTGGCCAAAACGCTGGAAGTGTTGGAAACCCAAGGCGTGCCGGTTATCACCGTGGGGCAAGACAGCTTCCCCGCCTTCTGGAGCGCCGGTTCGCCGCTACAATCGCCTCTGCGCCTCGACGATCCCGCCCAAATCGCCAAAGCACAGCGCACCCGCAGCGCGATGGGCCTGCCGGGGGGCCAATTGGTCGCCAACCCGATCCCCGCAGATGCGGAAATCCCTGCCGAAGAACTCGCCCCCATCATCGCGCAGGCACAGTCCGAGGCCGATGCACAGGGCGTGCATGGCAAGGGCGTGACCCCCTTCCTTTTGCAGCGTATCTTTGAGCTGACCGAGGGCCGCTCGCTCACCGCCAATATCGCCTTGGTACGCAACAATGCCCGGCTGGGGGCGAAAATCGCGGCACATCTGTCCAAGCTGCCGCGCTGATTAGTGAAAAACGCGGTCGTGCCATTGCCGGAGGGGGGTATTCGCCTTAGCTATGAGGCGACTAACGCTTCGGAAACGACCAGATGAACACACCTTTCGATCCTGACCCGACACAGGTCCGGCGCAGCCTCGTGGCAAAGCTGCGCGCTTCCTTCCTGACCGGGTTGGTGGTCATTGCCCCTGTGGGGCTAACGATCTGGCTGATCTGGAGCGTCGTCGGCTGGATCGACGGCTTCGTGCTGCCGCTGGTGCCCAAAGCCTACCACCCCGACCGCCTGTTGCAGGATCTGCTCGGCCTCGACCCGTCGATGCAGATCAACATCCGCGGGCTCGGCGTGGTGATCTTTCTCATCTTCACCATCATGGTCGGTTGGATGGCCAAAGGGCTGATTGGCCGCTCGATGATCCGTTTTGCGGAAAGCCTGGTCGAGCGCACCCCGGTGGTGCGCACGATCTATTCTGGCATCAAACAGATCTCCGAGACGATTTTTGCCCAGTCCGAGCGCAGTTTCGAGACCGCCTGCCTGATCGAATACCCCCGGCGCGGCATCTGGGCGCTTGGCTTTATCTCGACCGAGGCCAAGGGCGAAGTGCTGGCGCGAACCAAGGGCAATGGCGAGATGATGTCGATCTTCCTGCCCACGACGCCGAACCCAACCTCGGGCTTCTTGCTCTTTGTCCCCCGCGAGGATGTCATCGAGCTTGATATGAGCGTTGAGGATGCAGCGAAGCTGGTGATCTCCGCCGGTCTTGTCTATCCCCCTCGCCCCGGTGCGGACCTGCCCGAGGCGCTGGAGTTGTCAGAGCCGAAGTAATCAGCCAAACATTTCCGGCAGATCGACGCTGCTGCGCTGGTTTAGGTCATCGTAGTGATCCGCCAAGAACCGATCCGCCGCCGCTTCACCGGCCTCGCGCAGCGCTTTGATCACCGCCGGGTTCGGCATCAGCTTGGTCGCGACCGACAGCTTCGCCATCAGCTCATCATCCGCGATCATATGCATATGGACCCGCTTCATCCGCCCCTCGGGCAGCGTGCAATCCGCGATCAGACGCTGCACAAAGTCAATCGCACGCATCTCGCGTAACAGGCTGGAATTAAAGCTGATCTCATTGATCCGGTTCTGAATTTGTTGCGGCGTGGTTGGCAGGGCGTCGCGTTCCAGCGGGTTGATATTTACCACCACGATGTCCTCGGGTAGATCCTCGCGGAACAGCGGGAAGAGCGCCGGGTTGCCGGTATAGCCACCGTCCCAAAAGGCCTCGCGCTGGCCGGTCTGGGCGTCGTCGATCTCGACCGCTTTGAAAAGCGTCGGCAGACAGGCGGACGCCAAAAGCGCGTCGGGCCCGATCTCTTCGCCCTCAAAGACCCGGATCTTGCCGTTGCGCACCCGCGTCGCGCAGACAAAGAAGTAAGGCGCTGCATTCGCCCCCACCCGGCCATAGTCAAAGCGCTTGACCACATCCTCCAGCGGGTTGCGGTAAAACGGCCCGTAGGCATAAGGCGACATCACCCGCGTCATCGAATCCGAGATCGCGACGGGCAAGGAATACTCCATCGCCTGACTGAGCTTGTCTAACCCAAAGGGCGCCAGCCAATGGGACAGACGCAAGTCAGAGATGCCCGAGACCTGCCCCCATAGCCACGCGAGGTTTTCGCCCGCGCCGTCGCGCCCCCCGGCGATCATGCCAGACTTCAGCGCGGCCCCGTTTAAGGCCCCCGCCGAAGTCCCTGATATTCCGCAGATTTCCAGATCGTCCTGCTGCAACAGACGGTCCAACACACCCCAGGTGAAGGCGCCATGCGCGCCGCCGCCCTGAAGTGCGAGGTTGATGCGTTTCTTCGCGGCCATTTACAACGCCGTCCAGCCGCCATCGACGCTGATGGTTGTGCCGGTGATCTGCGCCGCAGCGTCCGAGCACAGGAAAGTCGCGGTGCCGCCCATCTGCTCGACGGTAGCAAACTCGCGACTGGGCTGGCGGGTCAGCATGACCTGCTCGATCACCTCCTCGCGTGACATGTCGTATTCTTTCATCGTATCGGGAATCTGCTTTTCCACGATCGGCGTCAGCACATAGCCCGGACAGATCGCATTACAGGTGATCGGCTCCTTCGCCGTCTCCAGCGCCGTGGTCTTGCTGAGGCCGACAATCCCGTGTTTCGCGGCGATATAGGCGGACTTATAGGGCGATGCCGTCAGACCATGCGCCGAGGCGATGTTGATCACCCGGCCCCAGCCCGCCTTGCGCATCATCGGCAGCGCTTCGGCGGTGGTGTGAAAGGCGGACGATAGGTTAATCGCGATGATCGCATCCCATTTCTCAACAGGAAATTCAGGGATCGGCGCGACATGCTGGATGCCTGCGTTGTTCACCAGAATGTCGCATTTGCCCGCCTTGGCGATCAAGCGCCGACACTCCTCACCCTGGGACATATCGGCCTTGATGTAGCGGGCCGTTACGTTGCATTCATCCGCCATCTGCTGCGCCAGCGCGTGGTCGGCTTCGTCATCGGTAAACGAGTTCAACACAATGTCGGACCCGGCGCGCGCCAGTTCCCAGGCGATGCCCAGACCGATTCCTGAGTTTGATCCCGTGATGACCGCGGTCTTACCGGACAGATCGATGGTGAAAGCCATGGCGCGTCTCCTTGTTCATGCTGCGGCTGCATCATGTACTGCGAAGCGACCAAAGGGAAAGGGGATCTTGGCGAAAGCTGGCCGCAATTCGTTCAGGCCACTGGCCAAAAAAAAACGCCCGCACGAAGCGGGCGTAAGTTATTGAGGCAGGTTTCATACAGGCAAGAAACCTATCGAGCAGTGACCTCTGTATACGCAATCTACCGTCACAATCCAAGCTAAAAGTTTGATAAGGCGGGAATCCGCAGGTAAGCATAAACTCAAGAAAATAAGGGCAGAGCGGGATTGTTTCGAAAATGAGCTGGGATTTTTTCTCTAAAGGACGGGGTGTTGCGGCGCTTTCTTCACTGATTCTGGCCGCCGGGGCCGCTTTTGCCGAGCCCCAGCATGGAATCGCTATGTATGGCGCGCCTGAATTGCCACCAGATTTCGACTCACTGCCCTATGTGAACGCCGACGCGCCCAAGGGTGGCGAGATCGTCTTGGGCAATACCGGGGGATTCGACAGCTTGAACCCCTTCGTGCGCAAAGGCACGGCGCCTTGGCAGTTGGCGCATTTCACGCATGAGACCTTGATGGGCCGTTCGTGGGACGAACCCTTCGCCCTGTACGGGCTGCTCGCCGAATCGATTGAGGTGCCCGATGATCGCTCTTGGGTAGAATTCACCCTGCGCGAAGAAGCCCAGTTCTCTGACGGCACCCCCGTCACGGTAGAAGACGTGATCTTCTCCTTCGACCTGCTGGGCAGTGAGGGCCACCCGCGCTACCACGGGCTGCGCAAACAGATTGAGAGCATCGAGCAGACCGGCCCGCGCAGTCTG
Source organism: Sulfitobacter delicatus (assembly GCF_900102535.1). Classification (GTDB taxonomy): domain Bacteria; phylum Pseudomonadota; class Alphaproteobacteria; order Rhodobacterales; family Rhodobacteraceae; genus Sulfitobacter; species Sulfitobacter delicatus. The sequence goes on from NZ_FNBP01000005.1 coordinate 76,818, forward strand.
CGCATGACCTTTGACAGCGACAACCGCGAGCTGGCCCTGCTGGCCGGGATGCGCCCGATCCTCAGCAAAGCGCAGTGGGAAGGCAAGGATTTCGCCAATGCACCCCTCGATGCGGTCCCGCTTGGCACCGGTCCCTATGTGATCAGTGATTATCAAGCCGGGCGTCAGGTGACGCTCACCCGCAACCCGGACTATTGGGGCACAGATGTCCCCTTCCGCCGGGGCACGCATAACTACGACGAGATCAAGATCGACTTCTACGGCGATGCCAATGTGCTGTTTGAAGCCTTCAAAGCCGGTCAAATCTCAGCCGTGCGCGAATTCAATGCCGAGACCTGGGCCACACAATATGACTTCCCGGCCATCACCCGGGGCGAGATTGTCAAATCCACCTTCCCCCATAGCAAGCCTTCGGGGATGACAGGTTTCGTGATGAACACCCGCCGCGCGCCTTTCGATGACTGGCGGGTGCGGGATGCGATGATCTCGGCCTTCAATTTTGAGTATATTAATGAAACGCTGACCGGCGGGGCCCTGCCACGGATCACATCCTACTTCTCGAACTCCGATTTGGCGATGCGCGACGGCCCGGCCACCGGCCAAGTCTTTGATCTGCTGAATGAATATGCCGACACGCTGCCCCCTGGCACGATCGACGGCTACGCCCTGCCCGTCGCAGACGGTTCGGCGCGCAATCGTGCGGGTATCCGTAGAGCTCTGCAGCAGCTATCGGCTGCGGGCTTCGAGGCCGAGGGCGGCACCATGCAACGCGCCGACGGTACACCGCTGACCTTTACCATTCTTCTTTCCAAAGGTAGCCGGGAAAACCTCGCGATTGCAGAGCTTTACGGGCGGGCCTTATCCCGGCTCGGCATCGAAGTGCAGATCGAGACCGTTGATGATGCGCAGTTCGTTGCGCGCCAGAACGAATATGATTTCGACATGACCTATTTCCGCCGCTCGCTTTCGCTCAGCCCCGGCACCGAACAGCGTTTTTACTGGGGGTCTGAGGCGGCCGATCTTCCGGGCACACGGAACCTGATGGGGGTCAAATCCCCCGCCGTGGACGCAATGATTGACCGTATGTTGCTGGCCCGCGAGACCTCTGAATTCGTCGCCGCCACCCGCGCGCTGGACCGTATCCTAACCGCAGGTCGCTATGTCGTGCCGTTCTGGCAGTTCGACGAAGGGCTCATCGCCCATGACGCGCGTATGGCCTACCCTGACACGATCCCGCTCTATGGCGACGGACCGAACTACATGCCCGAAGTCTGGTGGTGGAAGCCGGCGGAGTGACGGGCCCTTTGTCATAAAAGTTTCACTTGTGACCCAGCGGGGCGTTTTCTATCCCTGCTGGCATCAATTGAAGGTTTGACCTATGAACATTCTCGTCCTCTGCACTGGTAATTCCGCGCGTTCCATTCTGCTCGAAGCTTTGCTGCGCGATCTCGGCGCGGGGCGCATTTCGGTGCACTCCGCGGGCAGTCAGCCTGTGGGGCGCGTGCATCCCGGAGCGCTGGCTTTGCTGGCCGCGCGGGGGCATGACACTGAGGGCTTCCGCTCCAAAAGCTGGGATGAGTTCGCCACAGATGACGCGCCAGAGATGGATATCGTCATCACCGTCTGCGGCTCCGCCGCGGCCGAAACCTGCCCGCTCTGGCCCGGCACGCCCCTACGTGGCCACTGGGGCGTGGAAGACCCTGCCGCCGCCGCCCCCGAGGTACAGGACGCCGCCTTTACCCAAGCCTATGCCATCTTGCGCCGTCGCGCCGAAGCCTTCTTGGCAGCCCCTGTGGAAGAGATGGACCGGGCCGCGCTGCAAGCGCATCTGACCCAGATCGGCGCGCTTGCATAGCCAAGCGCTCGGCTCAGTCTCTATCGCGAGTGCACGCTCACCGAGGCTGCAGCTTCAAACGGTTTTACGGGCGGACCAGCGGGCCAAACCTCAAGTCAGCGAGGTCACCCAAAGGATCGTCGCATCCTCATCGCTGAGCGAGACGACATTGTGCCCCATGGTCGCGTCATAATAGGCGCTATCGCCGCGGCGCATGTCGACGGGTTCATAGAACTCCGTGAACAGCCGCACCATGCCCGTCAGCACATAGAGAAATTCCTCACCGTCATGACGCACCCAACCGTCGAACTCTTCCATCCGTCGCGCACGGATACGGGCGCGGTAGGGCAGCATCTGCTTTTTGCGCAACGCATCGGCCAGCAGGACGTGTTCATAGGTGCTGGTCGCCTTGGCCGCCCCTTCGTCGGCGCGGGTCACGGCCATGCGGCCTGTGATCTTTTCCCCGGCGGGCGGCGTGAAGAGTTGCGGCACGGTGATCTCTAGCCCCACGGCGAGCTTTTTCAGCGCGTCATAGGTGGGCGACATCAGCCCGTTTTCGATCTTGCTCAGCGTAGAGCGGGCCAGTCCAGCCTGCCGTGCGGCCTGTTCCAGCGTCCAGTTGCGGGCTTTACGCAACTCGCGCACGCGCGCCCCAAGGTCGACCGGCGGGGCGGTCTCGTTCGCACCGCTTGCGCGGGCGATCTGGATAAGGGAAGGCGGCGGCGTGTCTGTCATGAAGGTGCTATAGCCCTGCCCCCCGACGCTTGCAACGTCCCAGCCGCCTTGCGATAGCCGCCCCAGCCCGCTATGTCCTGCCCGCAGCAACAGATGGGACGCAGCATGGCCGAAGCAATCAAACTCGATATCATGTCAGACCCGATCTGCCCGTGGTGCTACATCGGCAAGGCCCATCTCGACCGCGCGCTGATGGACAACCCCAATCACCCCTTCGCCATCGAATGGCATCCGTTCCAGCTGAACCCCGACATGCCCCGCGAAGGCATGGACCGCCGCGCCTATCTTGAGGGTAAGTTCGGCGGTAAAGAAGGTGCGGTGAAAGCCTATGCCCCTGTGGTGGAACATGCAGAGAAGGCTGGGCTGAACATCAACTTTGAAGCGATGCAACGCACGCCCAACACGCTGGACGCGCACCGTCTGATCCATTGGGCGGGCATCGAGGGTCGCCAGACGGCTGCCGTCTCGGCGCTCTTCAAAGCCTATTTCGTCGACGCGCGCGACATTGGCGACATCGAGGTGCTCGCCGATATCGCCGACAGCATCGAGATGGACGCCGCCGTGGTCACAAGGCTGCTGAAATCGGACGTCGACACCCAAGACATCCGCGACCGCGATGCGCATAGCCGCAAGATGGGCATCAATTCGGTGCCGACCTTCATCGTCGCCAACACCCATGCCGTGCCCGGCGCGCAACCGCCCGAGCTATGGGCGCAGGTCATTGCCGATCTGTCGAAGCAACAAGGCTAAACGCGGCCGCGATCATTGCTAAGTTAAGCGCTCTCGACTATCGAGAGCGCAACCAAGTTTGATTCCTGAAGCCCTCCCGCGTTGCGTTGTCGCGAGGAGATACCGTCGGAGCGCGGCATGACCACCCAAAACCCTGAATTCACCATGGGCCGGATCGAGTTTATCGGCCTCATTGCGATGATGTTCGCCACGATCGCCTTTTCGATCGACGCCATGCTGCCCGCCCTGCCCGAGATCGCCGCCGAGTTGTCACCCGAACTGGCCCACCGCGCGCCGCTGATCCTGACGGCCTTTGTGCTCGGCATGGGGCTTGGCACATTCTTTAGCGGGCCTTTGTCGGATGCCTATGGCCGCCGTAACGTCGTCTTTGGCGGGGCCGCGCTCTATGCGCTCTCGGCCTTTGTCGCGTGGATGAGCAACTCGCTGGAAGTGATGCTTGTCGCGCGGCTGTTCCAGGGCCTCGGCGCGTCCGGCCCTCGCGTGGTGGCCGTGGCGATTATCCGGGACCTCTATGCCGGGCGCGAGATGGCCCGGATCATGTCAGTGGTGATGATGGTCTTTGCCCTCGTGCCAGCGCTGGCCCCGATGCTGGGCGCAGGCATCATCCTCGTCGCCGGCTGGCGGGCGATCTTCGTGGCCTTTGTCGTGTTTTCGCTCCTGACCGTCATCTGGATGGGCCTGCGCCTGCCCGAGACCCATCCGCCCGCAAACCGCCGCCCTCTCCGGGCGCGGCTGATTATGGGGGCGGTGCGCGAGTTGCTGACCCACCCGTCGGTGCGCCTGTCGATCCTCGTGCAGTCTCTGGCCATGGCGATGCTGTTTTCGATGCTGATGCTGGTTCAGCCGATCTATGACAGCGTCTATGGCCGAGGCGACAGCTTCCCCCTGTGGTTCGGCGGTATCGCTGTGGTCGCGGCCAGTGCGAGCCTGATCAACGCCCTGCTGGTCGTGCGCTATGGCATGCGGCGGCTGGTGAGCATTGCGCTTGGCGTCCAGATATTCCTGTCCGGCGCTATGTATTTCTTGAACCTCGGCGCCCTGCCCGACCCTTACGGCTTTGCGGCCTTTGTCTTCTTCCAAACCTGCCTGTTCTTCCAAGCCGGTCTGACTTTGGGCAACCTCAACGCCATCGCGATGGAGCCGATGGGCCATATCGCGGGCATGGCGGCTTCGGTCGTTGGTGCGATTTCCACGGTGCTGGCGGCATTCATCGCCTCGCCGGTGGGGCTGATGTTTGATGGCACCACCAAGCCGCTGGCGCTGGCGATGCTCTGCATGGCAGCGGCGGGCTTTGCGCTGATGCTCTACATGGGGCGCGTGGAAAACCGGTTGGCAGCAGCGGCGGAATAACCGCCGCCTGTCAAAGGCTTAGCCCTCGGCCTTCGCCTTTTTGGCCTTCTTCGCCTTCTTCTGCTTGGCCACCACATGCTCCGCCAGATCTCGGGCAATGGCAAAAGCGCCTTTGATCTTATCCGCATCCGACTTCCAATCGCGGCGCACGACGATCTTGTTGTCTTTCACCTTGGCCAAGCCGCGCTGGTCTTGAATGAACTGCACCAACCCCTCAGGCGAGGCGAACTTGTCATTGTGGAACTGGATCGTCGCGCCCTTCGGCCCTCCGTCGAGCTTGGCGATCCCGGCGCGTTTGCACATCGCCTTGATCCGCACCACCAGCATCAGCGTGTTGACCTCTTTCGGCAGCTTGCCAAAGCGGTCGATCAACTCGGCAGCAAAGCCTTCAAGCTCCACCTTGGTCGACAGTTCACTCAGACGACGATAGAGACCAAGCCGCACGTCCAAATCAGGCACGTAGTCCTCGGGGATCAGCACAGGCACGCCGAGGTTGATCTGCGGCGCCCATTGCTCGTCGGCCTCGCTGAGGCCTTCCATCTCGCCCGTGCGGATCTTGGCAATCGCCTCCTCCAGCATCGACTGGTACAGCTCAAAACCCACATCGCGCATCTGGCCGGATTGCTCTTCGCCCAGCAGGTTGCCCGCCCCGCGAATGTCGAGGTCTTGGGACGCCAGCGTAAAGCCCGCGCCGAGCGTGTCGAGACTGCCCAGCACCCGCAGACGTTTCTGCGCGGTATCAGTGAGTTTCGCGCGGGGTTTCGTCGTCAGATAGGCATAGGCCCGCGTCTTGGAACGGCCCACACGGCCCCGGATTTGGTAAAGCTGTGCCAGACCAAACATATCCGCCCGGTGCACGACCATCGTATTGGCGGTGGGAATGTCGAGGCCGGATTCCACAATCGTGGTCGCCAGCAACACGTCAAACTTGCCGTCGTAAAAGGCGTTCATCCGATCGTCCAACTCGCCCGGCGCCATCTGCCCATGGGCCACCACATAGGTCAGCTCCGGCAGTTGTGCCTGCAAGAAGTCCTCGATTTCGCGCAGATCGCTTAGGCGCGGCACAACATAGAAACTCTGCCCGCCCCGGTAATGTTCGCGCAGCAGCGCCTCGCGGATTGTCACCGCGTCGAACTCGCTGACATAGGTCCGGATCGACAGACGGTCCACGGGGGGCGTGCCGATCACCGACAGATCGCGGACCCCGGTCAGCGACAGTTGCAGGGTGCGCGGAATCGGCGTCGCGGTCAGGGTCAGCACGTGAATGTCCGTGCGCAGCGCTTTGAGGCGCTCTTTGTGCCCGACGCCAAAGTGCTGCTCTTCGTCTATGACCAACAGACCGAGGTCTTTAAACCGGATGCCCTTGGCGAGCAGCGCATGGGTGCCGATGACGATATCGACCGTGCCCTTCGCCATCCCGTCCCGCGTCGCCGCCGCCTCTTTGGCCGAGACAAAACGGCTTAACTGGCGCACCTCGATCGGGAAACCTCGGAAGCGTTCAGCGAAGCTCTTGTAGTGCTGCCGCGCCAGCAGGGTCGTTGGCGCGATCACCGCCACCTGCACGCCGGACATGGCGGCGACAAAGGCCGCGCGCATGGCGACCTCGGTCTTGCCGAAACCCACGTCGCCGCAGACCAAACGGTCCATCGGGTTGCCGCTTGTCAGGTCGTCGATCACATCGCCAATGGCGCGCAACTGGTCGTCAGTCTCAGTATAGGGGAAGCGCGCCGAGAAGGCGTCCCACATGCCCGGCGGAGGGTCGAGGACGGGCGCTTTGCGCAGCGCCCGCTCTGCCGCGATGCGGATGAGCTTGTCCGCCATCTCGCGGATGCGCTCTTTGAGCTTGGCCTTCTTCGACTGCCACGCACCACCGCCGAGTTTGTCGAGCAGCCCTTCTTCATGGCCATAGCGCGACAGCAGTTCGATATTCTCAACCGGCAGATAAAGCTTTGATTGCTCGGCATATTCCAGCACGAGACATTCATGCGCCGCACCTGCTGCCGTCACCACCTCCATGCCGTGATAGCGCCCGATCCCGTGGTCCACATGGACCACCAGATCACCGGGGCTGAGGCTTTGCGCTTCGGTCAGGAAGTTCTCGGCCCGGCGTTTGCGTTTCGGTGCTCGGATCAAACGGTCGCCGAGCACGTCTTGCTCAGAAATCACCGTCATTCCCGGCGCTTCAAAACCATGTTCCAGCGCCCAAACTGCCAGATGCAGTCCGCGCTTGCCGATGCGCGTGGCGTCCGTCACCGGGATCGCCTCGGCCAAACCTTCGTCTTCAATGAGCCCTGTCAGACGTTCGCGTGCGCCTTCGGAGTAACTGGCAATCAACACCGGACCGGCATCAAGTTTCGCTTTAATGTGCGATGCTAACGCTCCGAAAAGGCTTACAGATTCCTGCTGCCGCTCTGGCGCGAAGTTGCGCCCGATCCGCGCGCCTGCGTCCAAGACTCCCGGCCCGGTCGGCTGCGGCAACGGGTTGAACTGGATCACCCGCCGCCCCAGCAGCGCCTGCTGCCAGGCGTCGTCCGTCAGATAGAGACCCTCAGGCGGCGCGGGTTTATAGACGCTGTCCATCTTGGAGCGGGTCTTCATCGCCAGTTGGCGGGTTTCGTATTGGTCCGCGATTGTGTCCCACCGCGCAAGGCGCATGGGGGTCAGTTGGTCGTCCAGCGTGACGGTGGCATTGGGCAAGTAGTCGAACAGCGTTTCCAGATCGTCCTGGAAGAAGGACAGCCAATGTTCCGCACCCTGATGCTTGCGGCCCGCGCTGATCGCCTCGTAAAGCGGATCGTCTGTGCCTGCGGCGCCAAATTCGATGCGGTAGTTCTGTCGGAAGCGCGTGATGGCGGCGTCGTCCAGAATGACTTCGCTGACCGGGGCCAGTTCGATCATATCAAGCTTTTCGGTGGTGCGCTGCGTTGCCGGGTCGAACCGTCGCGCGCCATCGAGCACATCGCCAAAGAGATCAAGCCGCACGGGGCCAAGGTCTCCCGGCGGATAAATGTCGATAATGCCCCCGCGCACGGCATAGTCGCCCGGCTCCATCACCGTGGGGCTTTGCACAAAACCCATACGCACAAGGAAGTTACGCAGCGCGCTCTCGTCGATCCGGCTGCCCACTTGGGCCGCAAAGGCCGCATCGCGCAGGGTGGCGCGGGCGGGGATACGCTGGGTCGCGGCGTTGAGCGTGGTCAGCAGGACGAACTTCTCGGGCATCCCATGCACCAGCGCCGCCAGGGTCGCCATCCGCTGCGCGGAGATATCCGCATTGGGCGAGACACGATCGTAAGGCAAACAGTCCCAGCTTGGGAAGGTAACGACCGGCATGTCGGGGGCGAAGAACCGCAGCGCGGCCTGCATCGCGGCCATGCGCTTGTCATCGCGCGCCACATGGGCCACCGGCTGGCCGCCCTTGGCGACCTCATTGAGAATGGCGCGGGCATCAAAGCCTTCGGGAACGCCGGAGAGGGTGATATTGCGCGGATCGTTCATCCGGTCTCAATTGGCTCTGCTGAGGGGCCTGTCAACCCGCCAGCGGGCCAACGGCCAGATTTTGGTACATTCCCCAGACCGCCGTGACAAAGATCGAGACCATGCCGATGATCTGGGTATAAAGCCGGTGCCGCATCAAACGCCGGCGCAGCACCTCGCCGGTGGAGCCTTCGACCCGGATTAACTTGGCGGTTGAGAGGCTCAGCATGCCAACCAGCGACATCGGGAAGCCCAAGAGAAGGACGGCCTGGGCAAATTCGATGTCATAGACAAAGGCGAGCAGCACCAGTGAGGTCAGCGCAAAGAACCCTAGCCCCAAGAGCCACAGCCCCGAAACCTGCGCAATATAAAGCAGCCGGTTCACATTGATCCGCACGATGTCTTCCAGATCGGCCTCAGCCTCTCCGCCATAGCGCCGCGCGCGCAGCACCATGTCGAAGGGCACGCCCAGCACCCAATGGCTGGCCGTGGACCACATCACCGCCAGCATGATCCAGAACCATAGGTTCGAGAAGGATCGCATGTCGATCATTTCAAAGAGGGTCTGATACCAGTCCAAGGCCTGCTCGTTCGCTGTCTGTCGTCCGGCACTTCTAGCGGGCCAGCATGTTAATTCATAGGGTTGAGGCGTTGAGAAATAAATGGCAAGCCCTAGCGAGGTCTTTCCGAGGTATTTTTGATGCAACCGATCAACGCCCCCTTCCCCGCCACCCGCCTGCGCCGTACCCGCGCCAATGCCGGTATCCGCGCTCTGGTGCGTGAGAACGCGTTGGTTTTGGGCGACTTGATCTGGCCGGTTTTCGTGCGCGAAGGCGACGGCATTGAAGAGCCCGTCCCCTCCATGCCCGGCGTTATGCGCCGTTCGGTCGACAAGCTAGTCGAAGCGGTGCGCGAAGCGGCGGATCTCGGGATAGGCGCGGTTTGCGTCTTTCCTTACACCGGCCCCGAGGACCGGACCGAGGATTGCGCCCGCGCTTGGGATCCGCAGAACGCCGCCAACCGGGCGATTGCCGCGATTAAACAGGCGCTGCCCGATATGGTCGTGATGACCGATGTGGCGCTGGACACCTATAACATCAACGGCCACGACGGCTTTGTCGAAGACGGCATCATCGTCAATGACCGCACGGTCGCGGCGCTGGTCAAGATGGCATTGGCGCAGGCCGAGGCAGGCGCGGATATCATCGGGCCGTCGGACATGATGGACGGCCGCATCGGCGCGATCCGCAACGCCTTGGAGCAGGCCGGGCATCACGACGTGATGATCCTGAGCTACGCCGCGAAATACGCCAGCGCCTTTTACGGGCCGTTCCGCGATGCCGTCGGCGCGTCCTCGGCGCTGACCGGAGACAAAAAGACCTATCAGATGGACCCGGCCAACAGCGACGAAGCCCTGCGCCTTGTCGCCCGCGATCTCGCCGAGGGCGCGGATATGGTCATGGTCAAACCCGGCATGCCTTACCTCGACATTTGCCACCGCGTGAAAGACGCCTTTGGCGCACCGACCTTTGCCTATCAGGTGTCGGGCGAATACAGCATGATCCGCGGTGCTGCCGATCAGGGCTGGGTCGATGGCGATCGGGTGATGATGGAGAGCCTCTTGGCTTTCAAACGGGCGGGCTGTGACGGGATTTTGACCTATTTTGCCCCCGAAGTGGCGCGTTTGTTGGGCAAAGGCGCGTGACCTAAGGGCGTATTTCTGCGCAATAGGGCCATTCGACATGACAAGGCGCCTAATTATGCGTAATCTGCGCATCAAGTCGGGCAAACCGACATCAGGCAGACATTCAATTTACAGGCAGATGATATGAGCAATCAGACATATACACGGCGCATCGTGACTCTCGGCGCGCTTTCCGCGCTTGGCGTCACAGCGGCCTGCGGCAACGGTGTGGGCGGGCGCGGCAGTGCGATGATCGACGCACGGGTCGACGCGACCTTGGCAGAGATGTACCGCAGCTATCCCAACACGCGACAGTTGGCCGAAAAGGCAAACGGCATGTTGGTCATGCCGCTGGTCACCGAAGCGGGCCTTGGCTTTGGCGGCGCTTACGGGCGCGGCGCGCTGCGGGTCAATGACGTGACGGTGGATTACTACTCGGTCACCAAAGCTTCGGGCGGCTTGCAGATCGGCGCGCAGCAGTATGCGCATGTGTTGTTCTTTATGACCGAACCTGCGCTGCGCGAGTTCCGCCGCTCGCCGGGTTGGGCTGCGGGGGCTGGGCTGGAATATGTGATCTCTGACAAAGGCGACAGTGTTTCGGCTGACACCACGACCGTTATGGCGCCGGTTCTGGCCGCCGTCTTTGGCCGCGCTGGCCTGCGGATTGGCGCGACGCTAGAGGGCACGAAGTACTCGCGGATCATTCCGTAAGTTTCGGCAGCAGAACATACCTATCTAAAGTACCGCCCGGCCTCAGGCCGGGCAGCGCCGACCCGCCCCCCTGGGGCGGCGCTTTTGCGCCACCCCGCGTGTCGGCGCTGACCTTCGTGCTAGACCTTAGCCCATCGCCCGCAAGCGCTTGATAAGGCTCGACGTATCCCACCGCGCCCCACCAAGCTTCTGCACATCCTTATAAAACTGATCGACAAGCGCCGTCACCGGCAGGCTCGCTCCGGTTTCATCCGCCGCGTCCAGACAGATGCCAAGATCCTTACGCATCCAATCCACCGCAAACCCGTGGTTGAACTCATCGTCCAGCATGGTCTCGTAACGGTTCTCCATCTGCCAAGAGCCCGCGGCGCCTTGACTGATCACCTCAACCACTGCACGGCCATCAAGGCCCGCCTTCTCGGCGAAGTGCAGCGCCTCGGACAGACCCTGCACCAGCCCGGCAATGGCGATCTGGTTGCACATCTTGGTCATCTGGCCCGCGCCGCTGTCTCCGATCCGACGGCAAATCTTGGCATAGACCTCCATTACCGGCTGCGCCCGGTCGAACGCCCCCGCGTCACCGCCACACATGATCGACAATTGGCCGTTTTCCGCCCCCGCCTGACCGCCCGAGATCGGCGCGTCGATAAAGCTGACCTGTGCCGCATCAGCGGCGGCATAAAGCTCCCGCGTCACGGCGGCAGAAACGGTTGTGTGATCCACAAAGATCGCCCCTGCCGTCATGCCGCCAAAGGCACCGTCATCGCCCAGACAGACCGAGCGCAGATCGTCGTCATTGCCCACACAGGCCATGACAAAATCCGCATCCTTCGCCGCTTCACGCGGGGTCTTGGCCATGGCACCGCCATAGGTCTTTACCCAGTCCTGCGCTTTGCTCTCAGTACGGTTATAGACGGTCACCTCGTGGCCGGCTTTTTGCAGGTGCCCTGCCATCGGGGCGCCCATGACACCCAGTCCCAGAAATGCGAGCTTTGCCATGTGCTTTTCCTTGTCATTCAGTTGCGTTATTGCCTGTGACTACACCTACCACCCTGCGCGCCCCGGTCAATCTGCGCGCCAGTCGAGGACTTTCCGATGGCACTGATGTTTCGCTGGCTTGTCCGATTGGCGGTGGCTCTGATCACATTGAGCGTGGTGGTTCTACTGCTGGTCTATTGGTTCGCCGCACGCTCCCTGCCCGACTATGACGATACGGTACAGGTCCGCGGCGTCACAGCACCAGTCGAGGTCGTGCGCGACAACGCCAATGTGCCCCATATCTTTGGCGAAACGGATGCAGACGTCTTCTTTGGCCTCGGCTTCGCCCATGCGCAGGACCGGCTGTGGCAACTCATCACCCTACGCCGCACGGCTCAGGGGCGGCTCTCGGAGGTCTTTGGCACCGCCACGCTGACCACTGACAAGCTGATGCGGCGCTATGATATTTACCGTCTAGCCACCCGCTCAGCCGAGCAGTTGGACCCCGAAACCGACGCCGCTTTGGAAGCCTATGCCGCCGGGATCAATGCCCGGCTCGACCAGATCAACACCGAAGCGCTTGGCCGTGGCGCGCCCGAAATGTGGCTCTTTAACGCCCCCATGGCCCCTTGGCGCCCGGCGGATTCGCTGGCGATTGCCAAGCTGATGGGGCTGCAAATGTCCGGCCATCTTGAAGCCGAAGTGCTGCGTGCGCGGGTGTCGCTGGCGCTGACGGATGAAAAGCGGCTGAACGACATTCTGCCAGATGTGCCGGGCTCCGGCGTCGCAGCACTGCCGGAATATGCTGCGCTTTTCCCAAATGCCACGCGCTTCGCGGGCAGCCAGACGGTCAACAGCCACCCCCTCTCCCCCTTCAAATCGCAGGCCTTCGCGGGGGCCTCGAACGCTTGGGCCGCCGCCCCCTCACGCTCGGCGGCAGGCGGCACCCTCCTTGCTAATGACCCGCATCTCGGCTTCAGCGCCCCGGCGATCTGGTATCTGGCCCGGCTGGAGCTTGAGAGCGGCGGCGTCATCGGGGGTACGATCCCCGGCATGCCGGTGGTGCTCACGGGCCGCAGCGCTGACCTCGGCTGGGGGCTGACCACCGCCTATGTCGACGACCAAGACGTCTATATCGAAGAGCTGAACCCCGACAACAGCGAGGAATACCGCACCCCCGACGGTTTTAAAAAATTCCGCAAACGGTCCTCGATCATCAACATCAAAGACGCCGACCCCGTCACCGTCACCCTGCGCTGGACAGACAATGGCCCCGTCATGCCCGGCAGCCACTACAACCTCGGTGAGATCACACCAGCGGGCCATGTGGCCTCCGTCGCCGCGACCGTGCTGCGCGACGATGACACCTCGCTCGCCGCTGCGATGAAGGTAATGCGGGCAAAGTCCGTGCAACAGGCGATCAACGCCGCGACGGACTATGTCGCCCCCGCCCAGAACCTCACACTGGTGGACCGCGATACCATCGCGATGAAGACCATCGGCGCCCTGCCGCGCCGCGACGCCCAGCACCAGAGCCAAGGCCGCATGCCCAGCCCCGGCTGGATCGCGGCGAACCGTTGGGACGGGATGCTACCCTATACCGCCAATCCTGAGTTCATTGCACCCGCGGGCGGCATTTTAGGCAATACCAACAACAAGACCGTCGACCGGCCTTTTCCGAACCATGTCTCCTTTGTCTGGGGGGACACCCAGCGGGTAAAACGCTGGCAGCGGCTGATGCAGAACAGAGAGGTCCACACCCGCGACAGCTTCATCGAAGCGCAGCTTGATACGGTCAGCCCCACCGCCCGCGCCCTTCTGCCTCTGATCGGCACAGAACTGTGGTTCACCGGAGAGGCCGCGCCCGACGGCACGCCTGAGCGCCAACGCCAACGTGCGCTGGACCTGCTTGCGGGTTGGTCGGGCGAGATGAACGAACATTTGCCAGAGCCGCTGATCTACGCCGCATGGGTGCGTGCCTTGCAGGACCGTCTGATCCGCGACGAGCTTGGCCCCTTGGCCGAAGAGTTCACCCATGTGCAGCCGCTCTTCATCGAACGCGCCTTTCGCGATGTCGACGGTGCGGCAAAATGGTGCGACGTGCGCCAATCCGCGCCGGTTGAGACCTGCCACGACATGGCCCGCCTTGCGCTCGACGACGCGCTGCTGTGGATCAATGAGACTTGGGGCACGCAGCTTGAATCCCTCCGCTGGGGCGACGCGCATCAGGCGACGCATGACCACCCCGTCTTGGGCGAAGTGCCCTTGCTGCGTTATTTCGTGAACATCCGCCAGTCGACCTCTGGCGGCGACAATACGCTGCAGCGCGGTCTCACGCGGGGCACCGGAAAAGATCCGTTCTTCAACGTGCATGGCGCGGGCTATCGCGGGGTCTATGATTTCGCCGATCCCGACAGTTCGGTCTTTGTCACCTCCACTGGCCAATCGGGGCATTTCCTGTCCCGGCATTATGACGACATGGCCCAACTCTGGCGGCGCGGCGAATATATTCCGATGTCGCTGGACGAAGACCTCGCCCGCGCCGCCGCCGTGGGTGTCACGCGGCTGGAGCCTGCGCAATGAGTGCCCGTGTGATCCTGCTGAACAAACCCTACGGCGTGCTCTCGCAATTCACCGATAAGGGGACCGAGGGCAGCAGCCGCCCGACCCTTTCGGCCTATATCGATGAAAAGGGGTTTTACCCCGCAGGGCGGCTTGACCGCGACAGCGAGGGGCTGATGGTGCTGACAGATCATGGCCCGCTTCAGGCCCGCATCGCGCATCCGAAATACAAACGCCCCAAGACCTATCTCGTGCAGGTCGAAGGCACACCGGATGACAAGATGCTGGAAGCGCTGCGCAAAGGCGTGATGCTGAAAGACGGCATGACCAAACCCGCCGAGGTCGCGCAGATCGACGAACCGCAAGACCTCTGGCCCCGCGACCCGCCGGTGCGCTTTCGCAAGACGGTGCCGGAGGCTTGGCTGCGCCTCACCATCCGCGAGGGCCGCAACCGTCAAGTGCGGCGCATGACGGCGCATGTGGGGCTGCCGACGCTGAGGCTGATCCGCGAAAGCGTCGGCGATTGGGCCTTGGCCGGGCTAAAGCCCGGCATGTGGCGCTGGTCGAGTGAGGATGGCCGTTAGGTCAGCGCCCGCGTGATCGCCACGCCAAGTGTCGCAGACGTGCCGGTCAGCAGCGAGCCCCAGGTGAAGTCCCGCGCCACCATGGCATAGGTCCAGTCTTTCAGCGTCGCGAGATTGGTGAACTCATAGGTGCCGTAGGCCATGGCGCCGATCAGCACGCCATTGCCAAAGACCCAAAGCAGCGACTGGTCTTGGGTCATCGCGGGCCAAGCCACGAAGTAGAGCAACACGCCGACGTAAAAGGCATAGAACACCCCGGCGGGCGCAATTCGGAAATCATCCAAGAGCCAGTCCCCGATGTCGCGCTCGAACACGGGTTTGATAATGTAAGTCAGCCCGAGGTAGTCGAGCCCCATAAACAGGATGAAAGTGGCGAGGTAGAGGATCACGAGGGTCATGGCGGCTCCGGTTTGTTTGAAGTTGATATGAAGCGCTGCGACACGATTGCGACCAATTGGCGCGATTTATGCGTCCAAAAGCGCAACCGAGCAGCGGATAGGAGCCAGTTTCCCGCGCCCAGACCAATTTCTGCTGGATTCCCACCCGCAATCGAAAGCACATAGACGGGGGTTTCAGGAGGTCCGGACTTTGCGCATCACGACACAACATTCGAAAATCACCCTCGCCTTGATCGGCCTCACCGTACTGACCGCCTGCGGCGGATCGCGAGAAGAGCCCAAACCGCGCCCGGCTGCGGCGGAGGTCGAATGTATGGCGCGGGCGATGTATTTCGAATCCAACCGTTCCAGCCCTAACGGGATGCTGGCGGTCGGCAGTGTGGTGATGAACCGCGTCCACTCTGACAGTTTCCCCAACACCGTCTGCGGCGTCGTTGGTCAGCGCAATCAATTTGCGCCGGGGGTGATGACCAAACCGATGAACAAGGGTGCAGGCCTTGCGCGACAGATGGCGGTGGCCGTGCTTAGCGGCGAGCGGCATCCCAAAGTGTCCCGCGCCAAGTTTTTTCACGCCGCGTGGTACCGGGCGAATTACAATAACATGCACTACGTCGTGACAGCGGGCGGCAACGCCTTTTATGAAAAGCGCCGCCCCGAGCAGGTCACCAACCGGCGACCCTTCCCCGAAGAGTGACGTTTAAAGCTGTTGGAATTCGGCTTCTTGCCGGGCCGACCAGCGCACGGTGATCTCAAACCCGTCCTCGGTCTGGCGCTCGCCTTCGACAACATCCTGTGCAAAGAGCCAAGCGCGCTTTTTACCGTCTGCAAAGTCAAGCGTCAGCACCGCCTCGCGCACGGCACCTTGCAGCGCTTCGGCGATGACTTCTTGCAGGTTGTCCAACCCTTCGCCGGTGATGGCCGAGATTGCCAGCACGTCTTCGTTGCGCGCCGCACGGGCGCGCATGGCGTCGGCGCGGTCTTCGGGCAGCAGGTCTAGCTTGTTCCAAACCTCGAAACTGCGGGTCTCTTTCGGCACGCCCAAGGATGCAAGGATATCGCGCACGTTCTGCGCCTGCTCTTCGGTCTCGGCATGGGACACATCGCGCACGTGGCAGATGATGTCAGCGGCCAGCACCTCTTCCAAAGTGGCGCGGAAAGCGGCGACCAGTTCGGTCGGCAGGTCTGAGATAAAGCCAACGGTGTCGCTAAGAATGATCTCTGGCCCATCGGGCAGCACGAGGCTGCGCATGGTCGGGTCGAGCGTGGCAAAGAGCATGTCTTTGGCCATGACCTCGGCCCCGGTCAAACGGTTGAAAAGCGTGGATTTCCCGGCGTTGGTATAGCCCACCAGCGCCACGATCGGGAAAGGCACCTTGGCCCGTGCGGCGCGGTGCAGAGCACGGGTTTTCACGACCTTTTCCAACTGTCGGCGCAGGCGCACCAATTGGTCGTCAATGGCGCGGCGGTCGGCCTCGATCTGCGTTTCACCCGGACCACCAACAAAGCCCAAACCGCCCCGCTGGCGTTCAAGGTGGGTCCAAGCCCGCACCAGCCGCGTGCGCTGATAATTCAGCGCGGCCATCTCGACCTGCAACACACCTTCGCGGGTGGCGGCGCGGTCGCTAAAGATTTCGAGAATCAGCCCGGTGCGGTCGAGCAGTTTGACGCCCCAAGCCTTCTCCAAGTTGCGCTGTTGCACAGGCGTGACCGGCCCGTCTACCAGCACAAGCTCGACCTCAGCCGCCTTCATGCGCTGCTCAAGTTCTTCGATCTTGCCCTTGCCGAAAAGCATACCGGCCTGAACCGTGCGCAGCGGCACGACTTCGGAGCCGACAACCTCCAACTCAGGCAGCGCCTCGGCCAAGGCCACGGCTTCAGCCAGCGCGGGCTCGGGCGCGCGCCGGTCGTTGTCGGACTTGATGTCAGGATGCAGCACCCAAGCGCGTGTTACGCGGGGCCCGTCGCTGTTGTCGATCTGAAAAGTTGGACGGCTCAAGAAGCGTCTTCGCCCTCATAAAGGCTGATCGGCTGGCTCGGCATAATGGTCGAGATCGCGTGCTTGTAGACAAGCTGGCTCTGACCATCGCGGCGCAGCAGAACGCAGAAGTTGTCGAACCACGTAATCACGCCCTGCAGCTTGACCCCGTTGATCAAAAAGATCGTCACCGGGACCTTGGTCTTGCGCACGTGATTGAGGAACGCATCCTGTAGGTTCTGTCTGTCTGACGCCATCGTAGTCTCGCCTTTGTTCTTGCTGGCGTCCGCGTACCGGACCCCCCCATTGCGCCCAAGTATGGAGTGGGCGGGCGCGAGTTTCCAGACTAAATATCAGCGAACTAGGGGTGACTGAGGGTGGATCGTGTCAAGCGCGCCACAAATTGGGGCTCAGCAGCGCAATAATCGCCAAGGTTTCGAGCCTCCCTAGCACCATTGCACCGCAAAGGATCGCCTTGGCCGCGATCCCCAGTTCGATCAACCGGATCGGCGCGTCGGCAGCGTGTTCGATCAGCGGCCCGGTGGTCGAGAGAGTCGCCACCGACATGACCATTGCTGCGTCAAATGGCGCACCGGTCAGCGTAAGGAGCAAGGTAACACCGGCCAGTGACATGGCGAAGAGCATAAAGAAGATCCAGGCGATGAAAGCGCCATTGCGTTGCAACCGCCGCCCCGCCGTGCCCGCACCGCTGACGGAGTTCGGATAAACAAGCCGGTCCATCTCGCGCACACCATTTTGATAAAGCGCAAAGACTCGCAGGAGCTTCACCCCGCCCGCCGTGGTGGCCACCCCGCCGCCGATGAGCGCAAGGCCCATGAGCACCAGTCCCGGCGTGCGCAGCCCAGACCAGCCCTGCGCCTCGATCCAATGCTCCGAGACAAAGCCGGTGGTAGTGAGGAAGGACATCACCGTAAAAATCGCGCCCCACAGCGCATGCAGGGCGCGCACGCCGTCGACTTCCAACTCCACTTCAAAGGCCCCGATCCAATGGCGGGCGAAAAGCAGAAGCGGCACGCCGACCACGACCAAGATGCCGATACGGAACTCGGGGTCGGTCATCAGTCCGCCTTGGGTCGCCGTGACCGTGTCCTTTGAGAAGGTCAGCCGCGACAGGGCGAAGAACATAAACAGCATCATCACCGCCTCGCCGGAGACATTGATCTGCGCCTCTTCGATCCCCCCGATCGGTGAAATCCCTGAGGTCGCCAGCACGGACATGGCATGACAAAGGGCGACGAGCGCGGTCTCTCCGCCAATTACCAGCAAAAGCCAGAGCAGCAGCGTCAGCCCGACATAAATCGGCAAGAGCGCTTGCGTGGTGCGCAGCAGGCGTTGGCGCGGTGTGATGCGGCCCACGCGCACCCCGGAGCCCTCATCGGCCCGCCCCGGTTCGGCTTGGGCCGTCACCTCAAAACCGCCGAGGTGTAGGGGCGCAAGGATCGCAGATGCCGTGACCCACATTAGGAGCCCCCCCATCCAGCCAACCTGCGCACGCCAGAGATGCAACGTGTCGCTCAGACGGTTCGGGTCGTCAAAGACCGTCGCGCCGGTTGTGGTCAGAGCGCTGACCATCTCGAAGTAGACATTCACGAAGCGCGTGGTCGGCAGCGCTTCGATAAAAGGCACGGCAAAGAAGACGGGCAGGAAAACAAAGGCAGACAGCAGCGACAAAAGCGGCCCAAGCGCGCCGTCCAGCGGTTTGCGACCGGCATGGGCGATGGCGATCAGCGTAAAGGCTACAAGTCCCAGCACCCCCGCGTAGAGGAAAGCGCGGCTGGCCAGATGGTCATTCGCCACCAGCCCATGCATCGACGGCACAATCATCGAGACCGCAGATACACCAAACAACTGCAGAAACAGCGGCAGCTGGGTAATCTCGCGGCGAATGGTGATCGATTGCGGCACCCTTGGCCCCCCGGGTTTAGAAGAAGTCGATCGAGACCTGTAGCAACTGTTCGACCCGTGGGACATCCTCGGCCAGCGCAAAGAGCGCCACCACATCGCCCTCGTCGATGCGGGTGCTGCCCATGGGACGGATCACCTTGCCCTCTTTACGTAACATGCCGATCAACACGCCTTCGGGGAAGTCGATCTCTGAGACTTTCTTGCCCGCCAGCGGCGAGGTCGACAGCACTTCGGCTTCAATCACCTCGGCCTCAGCATCACCGATGGAATAGACGGCCCGCACACGGCCATGGCGGATATGGCGCAGGATTGAGCTGACGGTAGTGGCGCGCGGGTTGATATAGGCGTCGATGCCCAAGGGCGTCATCAGCGGCACCAGCGTCGGGTCATTGATCAGCGCGATAACGTAATCGCATCCTTCGGCCTTGGCCCGTACACAGGCGAGCATATTGGTCTTGTCATCGTCGGTCACCGCTAGCATCGCATCGGCCCGGCTGATTCCCGCTTCGGCCAGCAAGGCCGCGTCCAGCCCGTCGCCGTTCAAGACAATCGTCCGCTCCAACGCCTCGGCGGCCCGTTCGGCGCTCTTGCGGTTCTTCTCAATCATCTTGGTGCGCACGCGCAGCGGCCCAGCCTCAAGGTGCTGCGCGACAGTCAACCCGACATTGCCGCCACCGACCAGCACGACACGTTCCTGTTTGGTGGTCTGCTTGCCGAAAATCTCCATCGTGCGGGCGATGTCTTCGTGATGCGAAAAGACATAGCAGTCGTCACCGGGGAAAAGCTGGTCCTTTGCCTCGGGCGCGAACAGCGTGCCATCGCGGCGTACGCCCACGACCACGGCGCGCAGGGTGGAGAACAGGTCGGTCAACTGCCGCAGCGGCGTGTTCACTACAGGACAGGCTTCGTCGATAGTGATGCCCAGAAGCTGCGCCTGTCCGTCCATGAAAGTCTCGGTGTCGAAAGATGCAGGCGCACTGAGCCGCTGCAGGGCGGCAGTGGCGACTTCCATTTCAGGGCTAATCACCACGTCGATGGGCATGTGATCGCGGCGGTAGAGGTCAGAGTAAATCGCGTCGAGATAGGACTGGCTGCGCAGACGGGCGATCTTGCGGTTGATGCCAAAAACCGAATGCGCGACCTGACAGGTCACCATATTGACCTCGTCCGAATGGGTCGCGGCGATGATCATCTCAGCATCCCGCGCCCCGGCGCGGTCAAGCACATCGGGGTAGCTCGCAAAACCCGCGATGCCCTGCACATCCAGCGTATCTGTGGCGCGGCGGATCAGTTCGGCGTTGCTGTCGACCACCGTGACATCGTTGCGTTCCCCGCTGAGGTGCCGGGCGATCTGCCAGCCCACCTGCCCTGCGCCGCAAATGATGATCTTCATAAAGGCTTCCTTACCCTTGGCCTTACCTTGCGGCCGCGGTCATATCAGGTCGGTTAGATGGCATGACAGATGGTATGGCAAG
Organism: Sulfitobacter delicatus; assembly: GCF_900102535.1. Taxonomy (GTDB): domain Bacteria; phylum Pseudomonadota; class Alphaproteobacteria; order Rhodobacterales; family Rhodobacteraceae; genus Sulfitobacter; species Sulfitobacter delicatus. The sequence continues at coordinate 97,257 of NZ_FNBP01000005.1, forward strand.
GGTCAAATCAATTGTCTTTGCAGGGCAAGGGGCGCATGATGTGGGGATGAAACAGATCCTCAATCGCCTGCCCCGCCCCGCTTTATGGCTCAGCCTCGCAGCCCTCGGGGCCGCGGCCTGTGCGCCACTGAACACCTATTACAAACCAGGCGCGAATGTTGCTCAGGTGAGCCGCGCGACAACCGCTTGCGAAGTGCAGGCGTTGCGCGATGTGCCAGTCTCAACCCAAGTGCGCCGTGAGCCGCCGCGCTATATCCCGCCGCGCCAGATTTGTGATGCCAACAACAATTGCGTCACAAAGGGCGGATTTTACGTGCCCGGCGAGCTGGTGACTTTTGATCCCAATGTCGCTCTGCGCAAACGGGTGGAGACACAATGTATGGCTGACCGCGGTTTTGCGCCTGTGTCGATCCCGGCATGCCCCGCCAGCGTGGCCCGCGCCGCGCCGGCGCGCGCGACCACGACACTGCCCGCGTTGAACGAGAACTCTTGTGTGATCCGCAATGACGGCGGGTCTTTTCAGATCGTCACGCGCGGCTGAGGGCGGGAAAGCGAGGGGCCGGCCCCTCGCGCTCCCCGAAGTGTTTTTGGCCAAAAAGAATTAGGGTTAGCCGGTCGCTTCGGCTTCTTCATCAACATGTGCTACGCGGACGCCGGCCTTGGCAGAGGTGACCACGCCGAGCGATTTCAGTTTGCGGTGAAGCGCTGAGCGTTCCATGCCGACGAAATTTGCGGTGCGGCTGATGTTGCCGCCGAAACGGTTTATCTGGGTCAGGAGATATTCCCGCTCAAAGGCCTCACGCGCCTCGCGCAGTGGCAGGGTTGCCAGTGCACCGGAGAGGACTACGCGGCCTTCTTCGCCGCCGCCGTCTTCTTCGCCCGGCAATTCGCGCGCTTCGATCGGGCCGGAGCCGTCGCCGAGGATCAGCACCCGTTCCACAAGGTTCTTGAGTTGCCGCACATTGCCTGGCCAGACCATCGTTTGCATCAGCGCCACGGCGTCTTCTGTCAGGCTGCGCTGAGGCAGGCCTTGGGACGCGTTGAACTCGGCGATGAAATGCTCGGCGAGAAGCGGGATGTCTTCGCGGCGTTCTTCCAGCGAGGGCACGGCGATAGGGACGACGTTCAGGCGGTGATAGAGTTCTTGCCGGAAGGTATCGGCCTTGATCGCCTGATCGAGATCGCGGTTGGTGGAGGAAATCACGCGCAGGTCAACGCGCACCTTGTCCGTGCCGCCGACCCGGGTGAATTGCTGGTCCACGAGCACGCGCAGGATTTTCGACTGGGTGCCAAGCGGCATGTCCGCGACCTCGTCAAAATAGATCACCCCGCCATGGGCCTGCTCTAGCAGACCGGGTTCCACACCGCGGTCCGGGGTTTCGCGGCCAAAGAGGACTTCTTCCATCCGGTCCGGGGCCACACCGGCGCAGTTCACGGTGACGAAGGGCGCCGAAGCGCGGGCGGAATTGGCGTGGATGTAGCGTGCGGCCACTTCCTTGCCCGAGCCTGCGGGACCGGTCAGCATCACGCGACCATTGGATTTGGTGACCTTGTCGAGTTGGCTCAGCAAGGCGCGGTAGGGGGCGGAGGTGCCGATCATCTCGGCGGTGGTCGTATCCCGGCGTTTGAGGGTCAGGTTCTCGCGGCGCAGGCGCGAGGTTTCCATGGCGCGGCGGATTACGACGAGCAACTGATCGATATTAAAAGGCTTTTCGATGAAGTCGTAGGCGCCCTGTTTGATTGCTGCCACGGCAATCTCAATATTGCCATGGCCTGAGATGATGACCACCGGCACATCCGGGTTGTCGCGTTTCACGGTTTTCAGGATGTCGATCCCGTCCATCCGGCTGTCTTTGAGCCAGATGTCGAGAATGATCAGCGCAGGGGCTTCGGTGTTGATCTCGCCCATCGCCTCGTCCGAGTTTCCAGCCAGCCGGGTGGCAAAGCCTTCGTCCTGCAGAATATCCGAGATCAACTCACGGATGTCGCGTTCGTCATCTACAATCAGGATGTCACTCATCTGCCTTGTCCCCTTGCTGTGCTGTTGTGTCGGCGGCCAGTGGCAGTGTGATCACCGCCATCGCCCCATGGTGGTCCTGCCCGTCAAAGGCAGGCGCGGTTTCGAGCGTCAGGCTGCCGCCATGTTCCTCGATAATCTTTTTCACGATCGGCAGGCCGAGGCCGGTGCCTTCACTGCGGGTTGTGACATAGGGCTCAAACAGCCGCGCGCGGTCTTCGGGCAGGCCGATGCCGTTGTCTGCGATGGTGATGCGCAGCTGTTGGTCCTTGGTAGTCAAGGCGACGCGGATCTCCGGCTTGAGGTTGTCCGGCGCACCTTTTTCTTTAAGCGTTTCAATCGCTTCGCCGGCGTTCTTGACCAAGTTGGTGAGCGCTTGGGAGATCATGGTTGCGTCGATATCGGCCATAACGGGCGTCTTGGGCAGGTCCATGTCGATGGTCACACCTTCTTCCCGCGTTTGCTGGAGCAGCACGGCGTCGCGCAGCAGATCGGTGATGTTCTGGCGGCTGGTTTCCGGCTCTGGCATGCGGGCGAATTTGGAGAATTCATCGACGATGCGGCGCAGGTCGCCGGTCTGGCGGATGATAACGCCGGTCATCTGCTCCAACGCGGCGTCGTCGCCCTCGGCCATTTTCGGGCCGAACTTGCGCTTGATCCGCTCGGCGCTGAGCTGGATCGGCGTCAGCGGGTTCTTGATCTCATGGGCGATCCGCCGCGCCACGTCGCCCCATGCAGCCATCCGCTGTGCGCTGACCAGATCAGTGACGTCGTCGAAGGCGACAACATAGCCTTCAAGTGCGCCGTCTTGGGCGCGCCGCGTGGCCATGCGCACCAGCAGGTTTTCCATTTCCCCTTGGCGGGAGACTTTGACTTCGGCCTGCGCGACCTCGCCGGATGCGGTTTTGACCGTTTCAAAAAGCGGGCCGAACTCCGGCACCGCCACGGTCAACGGGAGGCTTTGCTGCTCCTCGGACCAGTCCAGCAGGCGCATGGCCGAGCGGTTCACGAAAGTGACGCGCCCTTCTGGGTCCAGCCCGACAACCCCTGAGGTCACGGAACTCAAGACAGAGTCGAACAACCGGCGGCGGCGCTCAATTTGGTCAGTGTTCTCCAGCAGAGTCTCCCGTTGGCCTTTGAGCTGGCGGGTCATCTGGTTGAAGTAGCGCCCGAGCATGGCGATCTCGTCGTCACCCTCTTCTTCGCGCACCTGTACGTTCAGGTCACCCGCGCCGACCTGTTGCGCCGCCCCGGTGAGCCGCCCAACCGGGCCGGACAGACGCTCGGCAAACCACAGGCCAAGCCAGACCGCGGCAAGGATCAGAATGACCGCAAACCCCAGATAAACAAGGGCGAATTCAAACAGAAGCCGCCCACGCTCGGACTCGAGCTGTTGGTAGAGCCGCACGGTTTCCTTGGTCTCATCCAGTAGCGACAGGATTTCCCCATCTACCGCGCGGGAAATATAGAGGTAACGGTCGACATAGGCGTCCATCGGCACCAATGCGCGAAATTCGTTGTTGGGCCAGTCCTCGATCACCAACAGCCCCTCTTCGGTGGCCTCGGCGATCTGCTCTTCGGTGGGGGCTTCAAAGTCAAAGAGGTAGGAACGGTCCCCGCGGGCGCGGATTTGGGCCGTGCTGTCGATCAGAAAGGCCTCGCGCAGCCCGCGTTGGATCTGTCGTTGACCCTCGCCCAACAATTCGCTGTCGGACAGTGCAATCCCCTGCGCCCGCGCGTTGTCGATGCTGCGTGCGAGGGTCTGGGCATCGGCGATCAGGTCTTCGCGCTGTTCGGCCTCATAGGCTTCCGCTGCCGCGAGCGAGGAGCCGACCACGCCGCTGACTCGGTCCGAGAACCATCCTTCAAGCCCGACATTCACTGTCAGCCCCGCAAAGATCGCCACGGTTACCGTCGGGATCAGCGCCATTAGTGCGAAGACACCCGTCAAGCGCAGGTGCAGCCGTGAGCCTGCCGATTTGGCGCGGCGGGCCGAGATCAGCCGCCCGACTTGGATCAGCACCAGCGCTGCGACGAGCAGCACATAGACCAGATCGGTCAGCAAAATGAGCCGAAGGTTAAAAGTGTCCGTCCCCTGCCCCAGCGGCCCGAGCGCGAGGTAGGTGGCGAGTGCAAGGACGGGGCCGAGCACGACCAGTCCAAAAGTGGACCAGTTGCGCACCCGTTTGACGCGCCTCAGCCGTCCCAAACGCTCAAGTTTGAACCTGCGTGACCGGGTTGCCACCCGCATACCTCACCGATGTTGTGATGCATTGCTGCATCTACCGCCATATTATGTGGTCCTGACCGGGATAGTTCCCCGATGGCCACGGTTATGTGGCTCTTTTACATCATCTTGCGGCCCCGTGTCACCTCAATATCGAGGTCGGTGATCTTTTTCCGCAGGGTATTTCGGTTAATTCCCAGTAAAGCCGCACATTTCGCCTGATTGCCTGCCGTGGCGGCAAGCGCGATTTCGATGAGCGGCAATTCGACTTCGCGCAGGATGCGGGCGTAGAGACCGGGCGGGGGCAACATGGCCCCATGCAGGTCGAAATAGCGCCGCAGATGCCGTTCGACCGATGCGCCCATGCGCTCATTGTCGGCCTCTTTCTGCAAGGGCGCACGGCTCGATTGCGCACCAAGCAAGCGGGTCACGTCGCTCTCTGTTACCTCACCGCCTAGGCTGGCTTGGGCCAACTGCCGGATCGTGTGTTCCAACTGGCGCACATTGCCGGGCCAAGGCGCTTTCTGCAGCGCCCGTGCAGCAGCGTCCGACAGGGTGACGGCATGGGACGCTCCGTTGTCCTTGCTCAAGAAATGCTCGGCCAAAAGCGGGATGTCTTCAACCCGGTCACGCAAAGCAGGCACGTCAATCGTCGCCCCCGTCAGGCGGAAATAGAGGTCGCGGCGCAGACTGCCATCTTCAATCGCGGCTTCGAGATCAGCTTGGCTGGTGGCGATAAAGCTTGGCGCATCACCGCCCTCGCCCTTCGCGCCGGGCATGTCCAGCATGCGGACCAGCCGCGCTTGGTGCTCCAGCGGCAGATCAGCCACTTCGTCGATCATCAGCGTGCCGCCGCGCAGCCGCGCCAAGAGTTGCGCCGGGCCGTCGACTTCGACAAGGTCCATCTCGGTCAAAGTAATGAACGGCAGGCTGCGTCGATCCGACAGATCATGGATCGCCCGCCCGATCAGCGATTTCCCGGTGCCGCTCTCGCCGCGGATCAAGACCGGCAGATCGCTGTTCAGGACCTGCGCCACTGCGCGGTAGAGCGCCTGCATGACCGGGGTGCGCCCGATCATCGGCAAGTCGTCCCCCTCAGCACTCGCTTCATCCGGCGCACTACCGCCCCGGCGCGGCAGGTTCGCGCTTTGCTCCAGCGCGCGGGCGGTGCGTTTCATCAGATCAGGCAGGTCAAACGGCTTGGGCAAATAGTCGAAAGCCTCAGCTTCATTCGCCTTGATCGCCGTCATGATCGTGTTTTGGGCCGAAATCACGATGACCGGCAGGCCGGGCCGATCCTGCGCAATTTTCGGCAGCATTTCTAACCCGTTACCGTCCGGCATAATCACATCGGAGATCACCGCATCGCCTTTACCCTCGCCAACCCACCGCATCAGCGTGGTCAGGCTCGAGGTCGCATGCACCTTGCAGCCCGCGCGGGTGAGCGCTTGGGTTAAAACAGTGCGGATCGTGCGGTCGTCATCGGCGACGAGGATGGTCCCGTCCATATCAATTCTCCTGAAGGTCAGCCGCCGAAGCACGCGGCAGCGAAATGCGAAAAACAGTGCGCCCGGGGGCGGAGGCGACGGAAATCCAGCCGCCGTGATCTGAAATAATCTTGCTCACCAGTGCCAACCCCAAGCCGGTGCCGTTCTCGCGGCCCGAAACGAAGGGGTCGAAAACATCTGTGCGGATCTGTTCCGGCAGGCCGGGGCCGTCATCAATAACTTCGATCTGCAAGGGCAGCGGCTGGCCATCGCCATCGGCACGGCGAAGTTGAAAGCCATGTTCGTAAAAACTGCGCAGACGGATCGTGCCGCCCGCCTCGCCCGCCGCTTCAGAGGCGTTGCGGATCAGGTTCGACAGGACCTGCAAGAGCTGGTCTTTGTCGCCAAGCGCAGGCGGCAGCGAGGGATCGTAATCCTCAATAATCTTCATATTCGACCCAAAGCCCAGCAAGGCCGAGCGCCGCGCGCGGTCCAGCACGTCATGCAGGTTCACCGGTTTGCGCTCTGGCGCCGTAAGATTGCCGAATTGCTCAACCTGCCCCAGTAGTTTCACGATGCGGCGGCTTTCGGCGACGATCAGATCGGTCAGTTCCAGATCATCCGGCCCAAGGTTCATCGACAAAAGCTGCGCGGCGCCGGTGATCCCGGCGAGAGGATTTTTGATCTCATGGGCCAGCATCTCAGCCATGCCGATAGCGGATTTGGCGGCAGATTTGACGCTGTGGTCCTGCGTCACCCGCCCGGCCAATTCGCGCGGGGTGATCATCAGGATCATCTGCCCTGCCCCCCCTGACAGGGGCGCGATTTGAAGCCCGCATTGCAAGGGCGCACGCTGCATCGCGCCTACGTCCACGTCATTCACAAAAAGCGGGGTGCCCTGCGCGCGGGCACGGGCAAAGGCAGCTTCAAGCGGATGGTCCACGGCGATCAGCTTCCACAGCGGCACACCCCGCGCGGTCCGAGCTGACGTGTTCAAGAAGCCTTCGGCGGCGGGGTTAATGTTCGTGACCCGATCATCTGCTCCGACGATGAAGGCAGGCACCGGCAAGGACGTCCAAACCTGCTGCTCTTCGACGACCGGGCTCATGCAGCGACCGCATGCTCGGGGGTCATGGCAGCGGCGATTAGGGCGAATGTCGTATCGACCTCACGCGCCGTCAACAAAGCGCGGCGCAGATCGGCGGGCGTGCCTGCGTGGTCCATGTACCAGCCCAGATGCTTTCGTGCGACACGGCCTCCGAGGTCGCGGCCATAGAATTGCAAAATGGCCTCAAAGTGCTCGGCCACCATATCGGCAAAAGCCGCGCCGGTGGGCACCTCCGGCGCCGGATAACCGTAAAGATCATGGGCGATCTGCGCGAGCAACCATGGCCGCCCCTGCGCCCCGCGCCCGATCATCACCCCATCCGCCCCTGAAAGCGCCAAGGCCTGACGCGCGTTTTGGCTGCTGGTGATGTCGCCATTGGCGATGACCGGGACCGAAACCGCCTCTTTCACCGCCCGGATCGCGGCCCAATCGGCGTGACCTTTATAGAACTGACAGCGCGTGCGCCCGTGGATCGTAATCATCTGCACGCCCGCGTCCACTGCCCGTTTGGCGATCGGAGCGGCGTTGAGCATATTGTCGTCCCAACCCAGTCGGGTCTTCAGCGTAACCGGCACATTGACCGCGCCCACCACCGCCTCAATCAGCCGCAGCGCGTGGTCCGGCGTTTTCATCAGCGCTGAGCCTGAGGCCCCCTGCGTAACCTTCTTGGCCGGGCAGCCCATATTGATGTCGATGATCTCGGCCCCCATCGCCTCCACCATCCGCGCGGCTTCGGCCATTGGTTCGGCCTCACGCCCCGCAAGCTGCACCGAGGTGCCAACCACGCCAAGCCCAAGCTCCGCTTTCTCGCGCGTGCCGGGGCGGCGGCTCAGCAGTTCCTGACTGGCGACCATTTCGGAGACGACCAACCCCGCGCCGAATCGCGCCACAAGGCTGCGGTACGGCAGGTCGGTGATCCCGGCCATCGGGGCCAGCAAAACCGGAGGGGTAAATTTCAGAGGGTCGGCGGTCACATGATTAATCCTTGTGCGGTCTCTGGCTGTGTAGCCCTGCGGCGGGGGGACCTCAATAAAACTAGCCTGAAAACCAGCTATGCGCCACGGAACTGCCTAATTTTTAAGCAGCGCCCCCAGATTGCGCCGCCCCGCCGCTTTGCCTAGACAGAGCCATGTCCACTGTCCTACCGAGATATCCGCGATGAGCATCGCCGCCCTGATCGTCGCCGCAGGCCGAGGCAGCCGCGCAGGTGGTCCGCAGCCAAAGCAATGGCAACCGCTCGCCGGGGCGCGGGTGATCGACCATACACTGGCGGCGTTCGAGGCCATGCCGAAGATCACCGAGATCGTGCTCGTGCTGCATCAAGATGACATGGACCATGCGCCGGCGTTTACGGCCAAGGGTATCACTGTAACTACCGGCGGAGCCGAACGCGCAGCTTCCGTCCAGCGCGGGTTGGCGGCGATCAAGACCGCCGACAAAGTGCTGATCCATGACGCCGCCCGCCCATGCGTCAGTGCCGAGGTCATCAGCGGTGTGATCGATGCGCTGACCGGCCACCAAGCCGCCGCCCCCGGCCTGCCCGTCACCGACGCCCTATGGCGCGGAGCCGACGGCACGGTCACCGGCACCCAAGACCGCAGCAACTTGTTCGCCGCCCAAACCCCGCAGGGCTTTGACCTCGCCGCGATCCGCGCTGCCCACGCCGCCTATGACGGCCCCGCCGCCGATGATGTCGAAGTCGCCCGCGCCGCCGGGCTACAGGTTGCCATCACCCAAGGCAGCGCCGATAACCTGAAAATCACCCGGCCCGAGGATTTTGCCCGCGCCGCCCGCCTTTTGGAGACCCGCATGGATATTCGCACCGGCAACGGATTTGACGTTCACGCCTTTGGCCCCGGCGATCATGTGACCCTCTGCGGCGTCGACATTCCCCATACCCACGGGCTTGTTGGCCATTCCGACGCCGATGTGGCGCTGCATACCGTCACCGATGCAATCTATGGCGCGCTGGCACGAGGCGACATTGGCCAACACTTCCCCCCCAGCGACCCCGAATGGAAGGGGGCGCGCAGCGACATCTTCCTGCGCCATGCAGCAGACCTCGCCCGCGAGATGGGGTTCACCCTCACCCATGTCGATTGCACGCTGATCTGCGAAACGCCTAAGATCGGGCCCCACGTCGCCCCGATGCGCGCCGCCATGGCCGAGATGCTGGGGATCGAAATCGACCGCGTGTCCGTCAAAGCCACCACCAGCGAACGCCTCGGTTTTACCGGACGCAGCGAAGGCATCGCCTGTATGGCCACAGCAACATTGGTGAAAACATGACCCCAGCCCATCTGATCGCGACTCTGCTTGGCGTCGGCCACATCCGCCCTGCCCCCGGCACCTGGGGGTCGCTGATCGCCCTGCCCTATGCCTGGATGCTGCATGTGCTAGGCGGTTTTCCCCTGCTGGTGATCGGCCTCGCCCTCGCCTTCCCGCTGGGCTGGTGGGCAACGGCGCGTTACACCGCAGGCAGCGCCGATTATGACCCGTCCGAAGTTGTCATCGACGAATTGGTCGGCCAATGGATCGCGCTGCTCCCGCTGTCCTATGCCGCTTGGTCGATGCAAATCTCGATCCTCGCCATGTGGCCCGGTTGGATCGCCGCTTTCGCCCTGTTCCGGCTGTTCGACATCTGGAAACCCCTGATCGTCGGCTGGGCCGACCGCCAAGGCGGCCCGCTGGGCGTGATGCTGGACGATGTCTTTGCCGGGATATTTGCCGCGCTTGGCGTCATGGCGCTCGCCGCACTTTATCACGGAGTCCTGTAAATGTCGCTTGCGGCGCAACTGCTTGACCGTGCCAAGGAAACTGGCGCAATGGTCGCCTGTGCGGAAAGCTGCACCGGTGGTATGCTCGCCGCCGCATTGACCGACCTGCCCGGCTCTTCGGCGCTGCTGGATCGCGGCTTTGTCACCTATACCAATGCGGCTAAGATCGCGATGCTCGGCGTTAGTCCCGAAACGCTCAAGCAACACGGCGCGGTGTCAGAACAGGTCGCCGAGGAAATGGCCCGCGGCGCATTGCAGCACTCTGACGCACAAATCGCCGTCTCTATTACTGGCATCGCTGGACCCGGCGGATCAGAGCACAAACCCGAAGGCCGCGTCTGCTTTGGCCTCGCCACCGCAACCGGCGTTCAAACAGAAATCGTAGAGTTCGGTGCCCAAGGCCGCGACGCCGTCCGCCGCGCCGCCCGCGACCACGCTATGGCGCTCCTCCTGCAAGGTTACACGACCCTCGCAAACTGAACGCACCCCCCGCTCTTTTTGGCTAAAAATACTTCCGCCGGAGGCAGGAATTGGGGGGGATCGGAATAAAGTGCATTGGTGAGCACGGTGTAAATTGCATTGGGCAAGAGGGCTCATCTCTGAAAGGCCTTTGTTTACAGGCGATCCGATAAACGCGGGCAAAATTGGCCGATTGTCGAAAACGGTACGTTTTATTTTGCATTAGCGCCACCTGATGCCGCAACTCACCAAACGCGGCATCAACTATGGCCATTCATGCATCGATGCGACCACTCGCCCGATGATCTCAAAACTGGCCTCATCCAACGGAAGGTCGAGCTCGCGCGGTGGGTAAACCTTATTGGCGCTAATCAATGAGATGCTATCCTTGCCCGTCCTCTGGACGTGCTTGACCACCAGCTCATCCCATATTCGCACCACGTATGTGCTGCCATCGGATGGCATGGCTTGGGCTCGATCCACCAAAATCAGATCACCATCGATCAGCTTGGGTTCCATACTGTCACCCTTGACCCGCACGATGTGGAGCATCTTGGGGTCGAGGCCCTTGCCTTTGATCCAGCTCTCTTGAAACGCATAGTGCGTGATCTCCAGGGGATCAGAGACGAAAGAGCCGCCATTACCGGCGCTTGCGGAAACGGTGTATTTCGGAACCGTCACAAATGATGGGGCGCTCGCCGTGCCGGTTTCGGAACCAATCTCACCCTCAAAGAGCTCATTGAGGTCCACCCCGTAAACAGTCCTCAGCGCTCCCAAGACTTCGTGATCGGCGCGCTGCTTTCCCGTTTCGATATGGCGAATTTTGTCAGCCGAAACTCCCAACGGCTCGGCAAATGCTTCGCGTGATAGACCCATGTTGCGCCTAATCTGGGAAATATTATCGTTAAATTCAGGCATTTACAGATTTATTGCCCATATTGGTCAATATCCCCTTGCTTGGAGTGTAACTATTGGTCATATTCTGGCTCATGCCCCCACGGCACATCGAGACATGAGGCAACATATGACACTTTCTGACAACATCTTCCAGCCTGGAGTGATCCTGCATGAGGTTATCGCAGGCGCTTTCAAGGCGAGTGGGTCCAGTTTTGACGCCTGGTGCGTCGAGAACAACGTGAACCGCACTACCGCGCGCCAGGCTACTTATGGCCAATCTGGCGGTGATCGCGGCAAAGAGCTCCTCTCGCGCATGATCAATGACGCAGGCCGCGAGGTGGTCTCGATCAGCTACCGCGCCCGCATCGAGGCTGAGGCCAAACGCTGCAATGAGGCGGCGGCATGAGCTTGATCACAAACATCAAGCGCGCCGAGTGCGCCCAACGTGCCGCCGTTATTGAGGTTGAGCGCTTTGGCGCGCTCGCGGTCGTCACCAGGGATGGTGTCGAGGTCTGGGGGCCTGGGCCAATCGCCCAGGCCGAGAACAAGCGCGACACGCTGGAGCGCCAGGCGCGCCGAAAGCGCCGAAAGTGCATGACGTGCAATGACCAATTCATGAGCGAGGGAGCGCAACACAGAATGTGCGCCAAGTGCCGCTCAGGGGCGAGCGCCATCTTTGATGGTGCGGTGTAGAGGCGATGGGGCAGGCTTTGCGAAAATCAGACCTTCAAGGGTCCAGCGCTGAGGGTTCCGCAATCCTGACGCTAGACCGCATTGCGGAACCTATTGCGGAACCATTGCGGAACCTCGAAAAGTGGCTCACCGCCGATGCTCTGGCCGATCTGGCTGGTGTGTCAGATCGGATGGCTCGCAAGGCTATGATGTCGCGCCGCTGGCGCGGTGCTGATCTCCTGGTCCAAGAGGTCCAAATCGGGCGCGGCGGTGCTGGCGGCAAGGCCCTCCAGGTGCATGTTGATAGCCTCCCCTCCGATCTGCGCGAGAGCTGGTATATCGGCCACGGCATCACGCTCCATGAAAAGCCTGACACCGAGACCGGTAAAACGGTCTTGGTGCCAGAGCAAACCTATCAGAATGATGCGCGCTTTGAGGCCGATCTGGCCTTGGCGCGGTGGCGGCAAGAGGTGATCCGGCCCATCTTGATCCTTGAGAAAGGCTCGCCCGCGCGCGCTGAGCTGATCGAGGAGCTGGCCCAGACCCCCCGCCTATTCCCAAACGGCAAGCGCAAGACGCTCACCAAACGCTCACTATATAACTGGGTGCGCGATTTCGAGGCCGAGGGCTTGAATGGCCTGATCCGCAAGCGCCGCGCCGATACAGGTGCGAAGCGCCAAAAGGTCACCCGTGCCTGGGATGCGTTCTTTGAGGCGCATATCGATGCGGCCAAGCATGCCGAGATCAGCGATGAACTGACCACCTATATCCGATCTCTTTGGGCGGCGGGTGAGCGCGGCTGGCGCTCGGTCACTGAAAAATCCACCACCCGCCTGATCGAGATGAGCCGAGGCCTAAATGTGCTGGCCTTTGATGCGCTTGAGCTGGGCCGATGTGGCGACACCAACGCCAAGGGCACCCAGTTTGGCCTTTGCAACGTGAACCGCCGCCAGGTGGAGCATCACCGCGAATATGCGCTCCTGGCGATCAAGGACAAAGACAACGCCACGTTCCAGGACAACTATATGCCCTCGATCCGGCGTGACTATTCCAGTCTCTTACCGCGCCAGATTGTCGTGGGTGACGTTCACCCCGTGGACATCATGATGCGCCGAGAGGATGGCACGGTGGTCTATCCCAAGGCGATTGCCTGGTATGATGTGGCCACCAATGAAATTCATATGACGTTTGTGCTTTGCGAGCCTGGTGAGGGCATCCGGCGCGAGCATGTGGCCCAGAGCTTTGAGGCGATGGTCGATGAGTGGGGCCTCCCAGAGATGCTCTATCTCGACAACGGGTCAGAGTATTCCTGGGATGCCATGATCGGCGGTTTCACCCAGCTCTCAAAGCTCACCCAGGGCGGTCTCAAAGTCTTTGATCTTGATGGTGATCCCAATGTCGCCAAGCGCGTTGCCAATGGCCGTGAGGCGGTTGTGCGCTCGATGCCTTACAACGCGAAAGGCAAGCCAGGCATCGAGGGTGCCTTTGGCAACATCGAGCAAGTCTTTTTCGCCACAATCCCTGGCTGGACCGCTGGCGACCGCATGAACAAAAAGACCCACGCCAAGGGCAAGGACCCAGTGGCATTTGATGGGGATGCGCATGCATTCCTTGAGACCGCTGGCACCGCTCTGGAGTGGTATCACAAGCGCCCTCAGCATGGGCGGCTTGCGGGCATGAGCCCCAATGAGGCCTTGCGCAATTTCATTGATCGGGGATGGGGTAAGACCACGCTCTCGCGCCCTGAGGTCCTTGCCCTGGCCTTTGCTGAGGAGGTCGAGCGCATGCCGGATCGCGGGCGTGTCAGCTACACCCCACGGCGCGGCGAGACCATGTATTTCTATGCGGATGAGCTCCTCGGCCTCGATCACAAGATCACGCTCAGGGTGCCCGCGTTCAATCCCGAATTTGTGTTCTGTTTCGCCGGTGGTGAGCTGATTTGCCAAGCCTTCCCTGAGCAAACCTTTGGCGTCCTAGATGGCGCTGGCGCTCAGGAGGTCAACCGGCGCGGCAAGGCATTCCGCCGCCAGATCGCCGAAAAGCGCAAGCATGTGGCCCTCCTCAGCCTCACCGAGGAAACCGAGCGCCACATCGCCCATATGCCCGATGCTCCAGAGGCTCCCATCGCCGCGATTGTGGACGCTGGGATCATCGACCGCATGGCCCGCATGCAAGGGGAGAGCCGCAAGGCGCTCTTGGATGAGGCCGAAAACAAGAAACCCAAAGGCCCAGTCGAGCAATGGAAAACAGGCCCCAATGAGGTCCTGGCTGGGTTCCAATTTGCAGAGGATGAGGAATGAGCGATTTCATTAAGACCGCCCAGGCCGAGCAAGCGTTTGAGATGTGTCGAACCGTGCTCAAGGCTCGGCCATATAGCAAGATCGGCCAGATCACCGGCGATCCAGGAACCGGAAAATCCACCCTAACCAACTGGCTCGCGGATGAGTTTGAAGGGGTGCGGGTCGAGTGCTGGATGGACATGGGTGACAAGGCGCTCCTGGAGGAGATCGCAATGGGCTTGAACGCCCGTGGCGCAAGCCTCGATGTGAGCGGCACCGCACCCACCTTATTCCGCAAGATCAAGGGCGAGTGCGCTGGCAAGCTGATCATCATCGATGAGGCCAATCAGCTCAAATGGGCCACCCTCGAAAAGCTGCGCGGCCTGTCTGACATCGGCGGCGCAGGTCTGATCCTGGCGGGCACTGACATTCTGGCCAAGCGCCTGATCGAGGCGCGGGTGCGGGTGTATCTTGCCCAGCTTCGCCAGCGGATCGGGGCCAAAAAGGTACTGATGAAGCCCATCACCGATGATGCCGAGCTCGCCGCCTATGTGATTGCGCCACGTTTTGGCCAGGTCACCAAAGGCACCGCCAAGCGGTTCCGCATCCTGACCCAGGGCCAGTGGCGCTCAGCGCTGGAGCTTGCCGATGCATGCGAGCGCCTGATGTCCAATGAGGGCATCACCAAGATCGATGAGCGCGTGGTCGAGACCGCCGCCGCTTGGATGGCAGGCCGGTCATGATTAACAGTGTAATCGCCAAACGCGCCAAGGCGCTAATCGAGAACCGCAAGCCTGACTTTGTAATCGGGCCGAGCGCTGATGAGCCTTACATGCTGCGGTGGTGGTGGATACCCCGCAATCGGCTCCTCAACATCTATGTGCATGTGATCATGCGCGATGATGATGATCGCGCCTTGCATGATCATCCTTGGCCGTCGCTTTCGCTGATGGTCGAGGGCCAGATCGATGAGGCCTATCGCGCCCGCAATGGGGATCACATCGTGCGCCGCTTGTCTGAGGGTGAGTGGGTCTGGCGCGGGGCTAAGTTCCTGCACCGCCTCATGCTCCCAGGCGCACCAGCGATTACCGTATTCATCACCGGCCCGCGCATCCGAGAGTGGGGCTTTGCATGCCCCCAAGGCTGGGTCCACTGGCGCGATTTTGTTGCCAAGGACAACGCCGGATCGATTGGCCGAGGATGTGGGGAGGTCTGACCTCCCAACCCCAAAACCAAACCGCAACCCACGTCTAGCCAAAGGAAATACAATGCAAAACGATGAAATCCCAAAGGGTTATATGAAGAACGCCGAGGGCGCTCTGATGCCCATCAACAAGGTGAAGCCCGCCCATATCCAAGAGGATAAGACGGTGCGCCGCCTGATCGATCAGGCCAAGGCCTTGAGCGCCCAGCTTGCCAAGTTCAAGGCCGATGCGATGGGCGATGCCCAGGCATTCCGCGCCATGATCGCCGAGCAATACGGTGCCACCAAGGGCGGTGCCAAGGGCAACATGACCCTGCGCTCCTATGATGGTGAGATGATGGTCCAGGTCCAAGTCTCTGAGACCATCGATTTCGGCGTCGAGCTGCAAGCGGCCAAAGAGCTGATCGATGAGTGCATCGGCAAATGGTCCAAGGGCTCCAATAACAACATCAAGGTGCTGGTGAATGACGCTTTCCGCGTCAACAAAGAGCGCAACATCGACACGGGCCGAGTGCTCGGCCTTCGCCGCCTGGAGATCGATGATCCGATCTGGACCAAGGCGATGGATGCGATCTCTGATGCCGTTCGGGTGACCGGATCGCGCAGCTACATCCGCTTCTATGAAACCGATCTTGAGGGGGGCCGCAAGGCGATCCCTCTGGACCTGGCATCGGTCTAACCGAGCCACAACCCAACGGCCAAAACGGCCACAATACAAGGTAAGAAACCATGACAAAAGCAGACCTTTTGAAAGCCATCTCAGCCGATGCCGGTGAGAGCGCCGCAACCGTTGATGCGGTCCTGACTTCCCTGGCCAACGTCACATCCAAGGCGCTCGGCGAGGGTGAGGATGTGACCATCCCTGGCTTGCTCAAGCTCGACACCAAAGAGCGCGCCGCCCGCAAAGGCCGCAACCCCAAGACTGGTGAGGAGATCGACATCGCCGCCAAGACCGTTGTTTCGGTAAAGGTCCTCAAGGGCCTGGCTGATCACGTCGCCTAACCAGTCGCCACCGCGCTGATCCTCGCTCAGCGCGGTGGCACCATCCAGGAGCCTCAGAATGTTCTTTCTGTCCGACCGTGAAGGTCAAAAACTCAAAACGTATTCCGGCACATCGCGCGCGGGCAAACACATCCTCAAGATCGAGGTCGAGTATAGTCGTGCCCTCGATATGGCGATGGATGTGGAGAGCCTCGACGCCATCGCTACCGCCCAGAAAGAGGCCGCAAAGGCCAGCCGCGCGAGACCAAAGTCAACGGCGAAACCAAAGCAGATCGAGAAAGCGCCGAGGCTTGCGTTGCCCGCTCCTGGAGAAAGCCCATGACCCCGCAACACGTCACCATCACTGAGATCGCCAAGGTCTCAGGCCTCACGCGCAAGCATGTGCGCCGCATGGCCTATCGCGCCAGCCAGGGCCGCTCCTGGTACGGTGCTGACATGCGCTTGACCACTCCCGCAAAAGGTGAATGGTCAGTCGAATTTGCCACTCTGCCGGACCACATCCGCGAGGCTTTCGTAATGATGGACCAAGAGGAGCTCCCGCTCCCAGGGATCGCTTGAGCACAAATTAAACTGGAATGGCGCTGAGTTCGCCATCGATGAGGACTTGATATGAGCAACCCAAAGACATCCCCACAGCGCCGCAATAGCGATCTGGCCATGATCCACATCGGAGTCAAGCGGCTCTTTGGTGATGTCTCAAAAGGGGGCGATGGTCGCGAGGCCTATGAGGATTGGCTGGAGCGCCACACCGGCAAACGCTCGGCGGGTAAGCTGAGCACCGGCCAGCGCATCGATCTGATCAAGATGATGCGCAAGGATGGCCTGATCCCTGATCGATCCATTGGCGGCAAAGGCCCCACGGCCAGTGGCGAGGAGCGCCCCACATCATCCCAATGGGCCAAGATCGCCGCGCTTGGCCGTGCAATGGGCTGGGCGCAAGGCCTGGAGGATGAGCGCTTGCGGTCCTTTGTGCAACGCACGGCCAAGGTGAGCTCCACAAAGTTCCTGAGCCGCACCCAGGCGAGCAAGGTTATCATGGGCCTGGAGGTCTGGGTGGACGAGCGCCAGGACACCAATGAGGGGGGCGGCAATGCAGTGTCCTAAATGCGGTGGCCGCGCCTACGTCTATGCGACCAAGCCAGCCGGAACCCTCAAGCAACGCTATCGCCAATGCCGCATATGCGGCCATCGCTTCTCCACCTGGGAGGAGATCGAGGATCGCGAATTGCGCGGATATGAGAGCTCGAAAAAGGCACCTGCGCCCGATCTCTTTGAAACCGCTAACACCTCGAAAGCCAGTTAAAATGGGGGCGAGAGGCAAGGGCCGTGTAGCGGCACCCGCTGCACAACCCTTGGCGGGGATCGGCCACAATGGTGCCCCCGATGATGTGGCGCTCACTCTCGATGATCTGGCCATGCGCCTCTTTGAGGTGATCGGTCCTCGCGCCGATCTGGAGATCGAGCCGTTTGAATGCGGCGCGCCCTGGACAGCCTATGCGACCGAGGAGGAGCTCATGCGCCTCGGAACGCTCCAGGCTCGCATCGTCCGCCGTGAGCAAGCGATCAAAGAGCTCAAGGCTGAGCGCAAGCGGATCATGAACAGAAACATCCGGCGCATGCGCCGAGCTGATGGCAAAGAGTAGGAAACTCCATGAAACACCTCCCCAAAGCGGTCAAAATTGCTGAGGCGCTCAAGCCTCTTGGCACCGGCCAACTGCCCCAAGAGATCATTAGCCTCACCGATGATGGCAACCTGATCGGCATAGTGGTTGAGGTCGAGGGCATCGATTTCATCCTGACCATGCAGGAGGTGCCAAATCAGCGAAAGCGGCCCACCGTGCATTAGCCCGCCCCATCTCAGCCCGATCTGGCCGATCTGGAATTGGGCTGGCCTTCCAGAGACTTCCACAGACTTCCAAACGAAAGGACCAATCATGACCAAACCCATCGCGCTGAGCGCTGCCCAGCGACAATCTGAAATCTGGCAACACGTCAAATCGGGCGGGCTTTACCGCTTAGAAACCGACACGGCCCTCATCGAGGATGGTGTAGTCCAGGCGGCGATTTATCGCTCTCTCTGGGATGGTCAGGTCTGGGTGCGTCCCGTGGCCGAGTTCTTTGATGGCCGTTTTATCAACCTATCCGTTGATGAGGTAACCGATTGCCGCCCTCTTGCGGATCGAGGTGACGCATGAGCCTGGCTGAGGATGCAATCAAAAGCGCCGCCACGCGCCGCCTGGCGCGCTCAGTGGTGATCAAGGATGCTGAGGCCTATCAGCGCCTCTATGGTGAGCTCCAGACGGGCATGACCAATGCCTGGTCTGAGGCCATGCGCGAGGGCATAGCCGCCGCCCTGGACCGCCTGAGAGACCTTGGGCCAGGCAAGTTCACCCGCGAGGACGGTGACGCCATCATGCGCGTCCTGGAGGCCTCGGTGGGGCCTGAGGCGATTGCCGCCGCCATGCGCGAGCCGGTGATCAACTTGACCGATGCGCTATTTCGCACGGGCGCTGAGGAGGTTGGCCAGGCGGCGGGTGTTGCCATCGCCTTTGCCCGCCCCGATCTCGATGCCCTCGATGTGCTCAAGACCGGCAATCTGTATTGGGTGGGCAATAGCTGGAATATCCGCACCCAGAACACCATCGCCAAAATCCTTGAGGACTATTTCACCGAGGGCATGACCCGCGAGGGGTTGACCCAGCGTTTCGCCGAGGACTTTGCGGGCATGACGGATAGGAGCCGCCATTATTGGGAGATGCTGGCCGATCACACCGCAACCAAGACGCGCGAGATCGGGCGGGTGTCTGGCTATGAGCGGGCGGGCATCGAGCGCGTCCAGGTGCGCGCGCAGATGGATGAGAACACCAGCGAGATATGCCGCCAGATGCATGGCCGGATCATCGAGGTGACCAAGATGCGCGCCCAGACAACCGAGTATCTGGACGCCATGAGTAAGCGCGATGAGCCCCGCGCCAAGGCCGCTTGGGCTATGAATGGCGGTGATGATGTGGACCTCGGCGAGATCGCGGATGAGGACCTCCCCAGCGACATAGCCAGTCCGCCCTATCACTTCCGGTGCCGAACCATCACGGTTGCCTATTTCGGATAGGCAAATAAAGTGCCAAAAATCGAGCGATTGGTTTTGTCAGTTCAATTTTAGGGAGAATAAATATGAGAAGAATTGCTATTATACTAGTATTTGCTGGAACGCTCACAGGGTGCAAAATGTGGGCTGATGCTGATTTGTTCACATCTGATCTGCTGAGTGTACAGGAGACTGGGGAGCCGCTGACCACACCACTTGAGCTGGCGTTTGAAATCGGCAGCAAGGGTGAGTGTGAGAAGGTTAACGCAGGCCTTTTGCCTGCCCTTTCAGAGGCGTACGGCGGTGCGGAAAGCCTTGGCTGTGAGCAACGCGGCTTTGATAGTGTCGCCCTATTTCGGGTGCCGGTGGAGATTGTGCATGAGGTTAAAAATCAGAAGGCAGATAGTGCACAGCCAATCTTTATTGGTGTCTATTCCGATGTGGAAAATGTAGTGACAATAGCATTTTTTCAAAGCGCTGAGGGTGTTGCCAGCTTTCGCGGTGCTATTCCAGAGGAGTTGACGCGCTTTGGCGGGAAAGATGTGGAGCCCTTGTTGAGCGCGACAATTCAGAACGACCTCAAAGGTGCCGCCAAGCTTCATCTGTCGGACGTCTACGCTGATGGTAGGGCTATTCCTGTGCAAACAACAAAGGCATATGACTTGGCACGCCGCAGTGAGGTTAAAATCGTGCTGTCGGATGTGTCTAATGTCGCGCTGGCGCAAGGATATAGCCACGCAATTATCGGGCATATCTTATTATCGCAGTAAGGCTACCGCTCACGCATTTTCTCAAGGCCCCGCCAGCCCAGCGGGGCCTTTTCATTTATCCGCTTTATCATCCAGCTTGCGCTCGATCCGTTCCAGTGAGCGGGTGATCCTGCTCATGCTTTCCTCGTGATGCTCTTTCTGGATTTCCTGTTTGGTCTCCAGGATCGCCACGCGCCCCTTGAGGTGGAACCATTGGGCGACCAGGCCAATCGCCATGCCACCCCATGTGAGGATGTCCTTGAGGTTCACTTCCATCACGACACCCTCGCAATCAGCTTGCGCGCATGCCAGCGCAATGCACCAAGGCGCACGGCCCCAAACATAGCGGCGCGCCAGAGCTCAGGCATGCCCAAGACGCCAAGCGCCTCATAGAATACCTGATCACACCGCCGCCGCGTATAGAGGCCGCTTTCCAGCATCCAGTCATGCAGCGCCGCCGCCTGGATGTAGTCTGGGTGCGCCATCGGCACCAGCATCCGAAACGGCAAAGGCACTGATGCGCCATCGAAATGGAACCCATCGGGCACCTCGATCACCTGATCGGGATGGTCGAGGCTTCCCACGGCATAGCGGAAACCCTCCAGCACCTCCCAGCGGGGGCGCTGAAAGCCAGGCGGGAGAAGCCGTGCCAGACCGATTGCCGTGTTCGGTACGGCCATGATGATAAGACGATCTGTAAAGCTAGACATACCGCCCCTCCCTCATCGGCGCAGGGCGCGCAAGGCACCCACGCCAGAGCCGACATAAAACAGCCATCGGATCATATCTCCCGCCCATTCCTGCATTTGAGGGGTGGGCAGATCGGCTACCGACCAGGAAAAACCAAAGATGCTATCGAGAATGACAGCCGACCACCAAAGCGCCAGCGGAACAATGAAGAGCCCCGCAAACACCCAGAACCACGGAAATGCCAGCTTGGACTTGTTGTAATCGGCCATGATCTTGGCCTCATTCACGGCATGACGG
The DNA here is from genome assembly GCF_900102535.1 of Sulfitobacter delicatus. Taxonomy (GTDB): domain Bacteria; phylum Pseudomonadota; class Alphaproteobacteria; order Rhodobacterales; family Rhodobacteraceae; genus Sulfitobacter; species Sulfitobacter delicatus. The sequence continues at coordinate 118,207 of NZ_FNBP01000005.1, forward strand.
GCCAGCGCTACGGCGGTTTGGGATTTCAGGCGCTCGCGGTCGTTTTCGAGTTCGGCGCGCCGCTCCATGTGATAGAGGGCCTTTTCGATCATCCCGCCAAAGCCGACCTTAATCAGGAGTGCGATAATTCTGGCCATCACGCGACCCCGCGCATGCAAAGCTCGGTCTCCTCGCTGCGCCGGTTGACCAGCCCGCGCACAACGCGCCCGCCAGCCTTGTTCCACCAGCCAAGCGCGGTGCATGCCCCCGCAATGTTACCCTCATTCAAGCGCCGCACTGCGGTGCTCTTTGAGGTGCCTGACACCCCCACGTTGTAGGCGAGGCTGGTGAATGCCACGTCACGCGGGATGGGGAGCCGGTTTGCGAGGGTTTGGGAGGTAAAGGCGGGCCGCAATCGGTCACGATATGAGATGATCTCGCGGGCGAGCATCTCATCGCACTCGGCCTTGGTGTAGCTGTCACCCAGCCGCACCCGCTTGGTCTCGCCATAGCAGACCGTAGGGACGCCCACGATGTCGAGATACGCCTCCAAACGGAGGCCCTCCCAACGCCCAACAAAGGGCACCGCGATCTCCAGAAAGGAGGTATCGCTGGATGCGGTGGCCGCTGGCGCTGATGCCGGTGTCGCGATCTCGGCCGTCACGCTGGGCTCGCTGGTGCCGGTCACCGTATTGGTGAGGCTGGTGCCATGTTGCATGGCCAGCACCACCACCAGGCCAAGGGCCATAACCCCAACAACCCAGGGCGAGCGCATCTTGGTGCGATCAATGCCCTGATCCCAGAGCCGCCCGATGATGCCATAGATCAGGAGCGCCACACCCAGCACCCACCAGATGCGGGGATTGGTGTCGATCTCAAAGCCCCAAAAGATCACCTCAGGCAAGAGGAGGCAAAAGAGGCTGGCGTAAAAGGCCCACATGCTATGCGCAGTTTTGGCCACTGATTTCCAATTCGCGATGAGTTTCATCGGTCATTCCTTTCGAGGTTTGGGGCTTAGCCGGTTTGCAGATCGCTCAGGACAAAGGCCTGGAGCTGGAGGATGTGTTGCGACCACTCGCGCATGTTGGATGGCGCATTGGCGGTGAAGGCGTAGCGTCGCAAACGCCAAGCCAGGAAGTCGATCACCAGCTCGCCCGCATCGCGATCCGCGAGGGCCTCGATGCTCTCAGGATCGACCTGGCCATCCTCAGAGGTGATGCCCACCTTGCTCAAGAGAATTGCGGTGATCTTGGCCCCTTGATGCACGGCGCAATCAAACACGGCCACGGCCAGCTCAGGCGGCATGGCCTCGCATGCGAAAGCATCCCAAAGCTCACCGGCATTGGGTGCGGTGCGCCCGCTGGCATGGCCGCTCATCGAGAATTGCACGGCCTGATCAAAGACGGTGGGGATCGGTTGCGCTTGGTCCTGATCGCCGCTTGTCTGCGGATCGCCAGCGCCTTGCGTTTCACCAACACCGGCTTGCGCCTGGGCATTGATGTCGCCTTGGGCCGTGGTTTGGGTTTGCGCCTCAGCGGTAGCCGTGGTGGCCGGTTGCGTTGTGGTTTCGGCGGGTTTCGCCTTTGCCTCAGCGGCCTTTTTGGCGGCGGCTTTCTTCTGGGCTTGGGTCTGTGTTGCCATGTGAGTTTCTCCTCTGGCTGGGTTGAAGTTGAACGGGATCGCCTACCTTTGGCGCACCGCCAGCCCACGGGCGCGCAATGCATCTGTGAGCTCATCGGCCACATCTTGGCCAAGCTCTGGAGCGAGAAAGTCGAGACCCTCGCGCTCCAGCTCATCCACCGCTCGCGCCAGCCAAGGGTTTCCCTTGCGGGCGGGTTGCTTGACCGATTTTGCGGGGTGTCTCCCGCCCTTCCAGGCGAGTGCTTTCTTGCGTTTTGGTTTGATGGTGAGCGCGGGCCTGCCATCGTGAACCGCGCGCGCATAGGGCGTGTTGGCCGCCAGGATCGCGTCCTCGGTGCCGGATGGCTCGACCACATGCGCCTTGCGCAAATCGCCCTTATCAAAGGGCACATTGTCTTGACGTGTTGCGATCTCGCGTAGCTTTTCTGCCACCTGGAGGCTGATGCGCTGGAGGTTCATGAGAGCACCTCGATGCCCAGCCCGCCGCCGCCACCGCCTGGCTTTGCGCGCCCATCGGCGGCGAGCGCAACGGCCCAGAAAAGGTCACCATGCCCCTCATCATTGCGCTCGGCGTCATACTTGATCGAGGTGCCGCTGGTGATCTTTTGGATCGAGTGCATTTGCGCCAGGACATCGGGATCATTGGGCAACAGGAGGCGGCGCTCCTCGGCCAGCTTGAGCACGTTCAAAGCGAGCTTTGACTTGCGCTGAGCTGAGAACCAAACGCCCTCAAAGCGCTCAGGGCTGGCGGTGTGGAGCTCCTCGGCGAGCTGCATACCGAGGCCCGTCTTGTCGATCTTCCAGCTCTCAATATCGAAACGCCCGTCAACCTCATGAATGGTGGCCTTTTGCGCATCGAATTTCATGCCCTTGTGCATTTCGTGGTGGATCAGAGCAAAGCGATCTTTCCACTTTTTCCCATCGACCTCCTGGCCCACCAGCGCGATGGCCGTGCGGTCATTGATCCGGCCCACATCGACACCACCGCGCAAGCGGCCAAAGCGATGCAGCAAGATGCGCTCCTCGGTAAGCGAGTGCAGGAGCTCCCAGGACAAGAGCGCGGAGCCATTCTCAGCCCACTGGCACTCATAGAACATCGCCCAGCTCTCGCTATCAAAGAGCATGCGCAGCTCATCGAGACCGCCAGGCAATGGCATGCCCTGGCTGATCGCGTCCTCGATGGTGATGGTTTTGCGCGACCAATGGCCGTGCTTGTTTTTGTGATTGGTGGCGATCTCCCAGAACAAAGACCCAGGCAAGAACGGTGTGGAAAACACCGTGACGCGCCCACCCATTGCGGTGATCGATGGGATCACCGCCGCCCAAAGCATCCGCTGATTGCGCACCCAGGCAAACTCATCGAGCCAGACATCGCCAGGCCAACCCTGGGCGGTGCGGAAGTTGGTGGACATGGCCACGATTTCAGTGCCCATCACCTTGAGTTTGTTGGCCTTGTCCTCATCGATCAGGACCTCCAGGCGCGCGGCGTGGTGGCGCACATAGGCAAGGATGATCTGGGCTTGGCGCTCGGATGCTGAGACCACAATCTGAGGGCGTCCAGCCATCGCGCCGAGGAGCACGGCAAGCCCGACAACGTAGGAGAAACCGATCTGACGCGCCTTGAGGATGATGCGGAACCGCCCCTCATCCTGGAGAAACTCGGTTTGATACTCATAGAGCCCATATTCAGGATCGAGGACGCGGGCCAAAGCCTCGGCTGAGACCGCATTGGAAACCGTTGGCCGAGGCTTGGGCTTGGGTTGCGATTTCTTCACCCGATCCAATGACTTGGTGAGCATGGCAAGGCGTTGCGCCTGGGCGTTGCTGGGGTTCTTGATGCGGCTGAGCCGGTGAATTTGAGCCTCGATCCCGTCCGATGTCTCGCGGCGCTTGCGCAAGTCGCTGCCCCAATCGCCTTTAGAGGCCCAGGCGCGCACCGTGCGCTCAGAGCACCCGATCACCGCCGCGATCTCGCTGGTGCTGTCACCAGCCAGGTATCGAGCTAAGGCATCCTCTTTTTGAGCCTCGGTGAATTTGGGTGGGCGTCCTGGGCGCTTGGATGTGGCTGAGAGCCGCTGAGAGGACCCAGAATGCGTCAAGTCTTTCTTTTTTGGGTGAGTGGTGCCGAGAGGTGGACAATGCCCCTCAGTGGCGCTCTCTGTGGCTCTTTTGGAAACAGGTTGCTTTGCCATTGCCGCTCACACCCCTCAGGACCGCGCCAGGAGGGCCACAAGGGCATCCATCGACCCTGAGGGTGCCGAGCGCTCAACTGGCGCTCCTGGGGCCGCTGAGCCGCTCTGAGAGGAATTGGCCAAAGCGGGCATGAGCACACGTGCCTCCTCGGCGGTGATGATCCCGGCGCTGACCAGCCCTGGCAGGTCCTCGGCATCGTCGCTTGGCGGGGTCAGATCAAGCGGGCGGAATGTAACCTCGCCAGGGCCAAGCGTTTCCTCGGCATTGCCTGGCTTGAGGCCCAACTCTTTGAGGAGCGGGCGGAGCTGGTCCAGCATGCGCCGCCGCTTGGGCTTGAGGGTCAGGTGCTCAAAGGTGAAAAGCTGGCCACTGACCTCGCCACCGCCACCGAGCTGGCCAGCGGTTATGATGCCCAGGACGCGCGGCGGGGTGCCGTGCGCCACAGGGATGCGATCCCGCGCGGCATCGATCAGCTTGAGGAAATCACCATCCTTGACCTCAGCCGTGAGGCGCTTGATGTCGATCTCGCCCTCCTCGCCAGTGGTCATGACCAGTGTGCGGTGGGCGTTGTCGAGCCCCTGGTGCTCATTGCGGAAAAAGTCCTGGATCGCCTTTTTCTGAGCGGCGGATGGGGTCAAACCTTTGAACGTGATCGCATACTCTGGGATCGCGTTATTCTTGAAAAACGAGGCGTTGTAGCGGGTCGCGGCCAGCGCCAACTCCAGCATGCCCTCAGCGCCGATCCATGTGGGCAAGGCGTAGCGCCGCCCCATTGGGCATGGCTCGCGCAAGTGGACAATCTCGCGGGCGGTGAATGTCACCTTGCGGGTGTCGCCATTGGGTTTGCCGATGCGCTGGAGGTAACCATCGCGAAAGCGGCTCATTGTGATCGCGGGCAAGCGCCGCAACCCAATGATGCGCTCGCCATCGCTGGACCGGATCACCTGGAGGAAAGCGTTGCCATAGGTGCCGAGGTCGAGATCGAGCAACATGAAAAGCTCAGTCGCGCCGGTATCGCAAAGCTCCTCGATCCGCTCGGCCTCGCCAAGAAGACCACCACCAAACGCGCCCTCAGCTTTCACATGGATCGCACGGCTATGCTCGGCGCTGGCGCGGTAAAGGGCCGAGAGATTGCGCACGGGGATCGGCCAAAGAAACTCACCATCCAAGCCGACCTCGGCCCGTGACGCGAGCAAGCCGTCGATCTCAGATTTATGCACCGAGATGGTGACCGCCTCAGCGGTGGATTGGGCCTCTGTTTCGGAGCCTGCGGGTGGGGTTTCATCTTTGCTCATGAGCAAAGAGATACCGCGCAAAATTGGGTAGCAATATCCCCCTAAGCCTTTGAAAGTTTAGTTATAAACCAGAACCCACCCACCTATCTGGCACGGCATTAACTGATCGGGCAAGAGTGATTTCAGGAATTTTTTGAAACGCTGAGGAGGCAAGCCATTGGCTAAGCTCACAGACCTATCGGTTAGCTTTTTGTCCCTGGTCAAAACACCGGCCACGGGCAAGGGTCTGACCCTGAAAGCCGCCGATGGTGAGCGCCCCGCCGCCTTCGATCTGGTGGTCAAAAATGACGACATGATGCGCGCCTATGGCGTGGTCTATGCGCCTGACCAAGAGGACGCGCACGGCGACACCGCCGATGCTGACACCATCCGCAAAGCTCAAGCCGAGTTCATGCGCGAGGGTCGCCTCAAGAACATCGACACCGAACACTCATTCACCAGCGAGATGGCCTATGTGGCCGAGAGCTGGCTGGTGCGCAAAGGTGATCCGCTTTTCCCTGATGAGCCAGAGGGCTCCTGGGCCGTAGGCATCCAGATCGGCGATCCCGACCTCTGGAAGCAACTGAAATCCGGCGAGCTGACTGGCATCTCATTGGCTGGGATCGCTCGCATGGAGCCTGGGCCGGATGATCCTGCCCACCCTCGGTACACCGAGAAAGACGCTGAGATCGGCCTGATCGCACGTCTCATTAAAGCGCTGACCGGCGCGCCCCACCAAGAACCTGTCGAGGAGACTGACATGACCAAAGATGAGGTCCAAGCGCTGGTGGCCGAAACGCTGAAAAGCGTTCTGCCCGATGCGCTCAAGGACGCAAGCCAACCGGCTGGCGATCCTGCCCCCAAGGCCGATGCGGCTGAGCTGGAAAAGGCCAAAGAGCTTTTGAAGGCAAACGGCATCGATGTGCCTGACCCTGCCCCAAAAGCGGATGAGGATGATCTGGATGCCAAGATCGCCAAGGCCGTGGAGAAAGCCGTTGGCACCACCAAGGGTACCGAAAAGAGCATCGACCAAAAGATCGATGATGCGGTGACCAAGGCGCTGGCCAAGGGCGTGACCGAAACTGACCCCACTGCGGGCGCGACCGAGGAGAGCTTCGCATGAGCCTGATCACCATCAACGGCCAACAGATCGACGATATTGTCGCTGTTTCCAAGGGCATGATCGATGCCGAGGACCTGCGCAATGGCGGCGAGCTGAAACCCCAGGCCGCATCCCGCCTGATCTCGATGCTGTTTCAGGACACGTTCCTGACCAAGATCACAACCGAGCGCATGACACGTCTGACTAAGGATGTGGATGTGCTGGACATCATGCGCCGCCAACTGGTGCGCGTTCCTCAGGGCACCGATCCTGATGCGGGCCAATTCGGCGATGCTGCTGAGTTCGGCTGTAAGCTGACCGCCCTCGATGTGCAGCTTTTCCCAACCCTGACCTTGGATTTCCTGCGCGAAAACAAGGACAACCCCAACCTGCTCAAAGAGATCGAAACAGGCTTCAACACTCGCCTGACCACCGATCTGGTCGATCTGGGTTTCAACGGCATCGCAGATGATGCGGCGGGCGCGGATCGCGCTGCCAAGTTCATCCGGCTCAATAAGGGCTGGCTCCAGATCATGCGCGATGCGGCCAACACGCCCAAGATCGCCATCGATCCCGCGACCGATGGCTGGATCGCGTCCCTGCGCGCCATCATGGATGCGTCTGACACTCGGTTCCGCAGCTCCTCGGTGTTCCTCATGAATGAGGCCGATGCCGATGAGTATGCGCGCGAGCTCAATGCGCCGATCACCGGCACGGCGATGAATGCCGATAGCCCGTTGCGCCGCTTCGAGGGCAAGCCCATCGAGGCCCACCCCGATATGCCGCGCGGCTCGGTGGCGTTCACGCCGCTGAAAAACCTGGTCTATGGCGTGAGCACTGATGTGCGCCGTGATCGTTCCTATCACTCGCGTAAGCGGGTCCTCGAATACACCTTCGACATGGCGGTGGATTACGAGGTGGCGGTCAAGCAAGCCGCTGTCCTGGGCGAGTAAACCATGCCTGAGGTCGCAAACGTCACACCGGCTGAGATCAGAGCCTTTGCTAACCTCCCAAGCGAGGTGCCAGAGGCTCTCCTCACCAAGCATATCGAGATCGCCGAGCGCGCTCTCGCAAGTGCCGCCGGTGTGGCGGGTGCACCTGATGGCCTGGAGCAAGAATGGATCGAGGCGCTCACCGTGCGCGCCTTGGCCAGTGTCTTTCCCTGGCTCAACACCTTCGCGCTCGATGGCGCGGCCAAGGTGGGGCGTTTGGAGGGATCGGTCGAATACCGTTTCCTCGATGCCGATGAGGTCGATGCGAAAGTCAAAGGATTGATGAGCCGTTTCGAGGAACTGGTGGCCAAGGTCACCCCCGCCGATCCGGCTGACGAAACACAAGGCCAAGCCAGCGCTGACACCGCTTGGCTCGGCGCAATCTGAGGACCTTTTATGCGCCTGCGAACCCGCCTTTCTGAGGAGCTCAAAGCCCGCCTGATCGCCACCTTGCCTGAGGCGGTGGAGACGGTGTGGGATCACGTTGCCGTTGTGGTGATGGTCGAGCAACTCAAATTCACCTCAGCCGGTGGGCTGGAGGGTGACTGGGAGCGCCGCACCCAATTCGAGGGTGTAGTGCGCGCCGAGCTGCGCGCCGATGGCATCGATAGTCTGGAGGTCGAGCCGCTCATCACATACCTGGTGGCCGATCCCGTGTTTCTGAATTTTAAGGCTGAGCCTGAGGTCGATCAGATCAGCGAAAAGGCCCGCATCGTGCTGGCCGAGTGGCGTGACACCTTCCGCGATCAGGATGTGGCCAGCGCCTTGCGCTTCACCGTCACCGGCACCATCGCGGCCTATCATGGCCCAGCAGTGCGCCCTGAGCTCTTAGTGGGGCAAGCCCCTGACATCGGCCCAGGCAATGAGGATGCCTATGTGGCACCGATTGGCGGTGATGCATGAGCGATTTTGACACAACCGAGAATGACCGTCGCCTCGCCAATATCGCCCAGATGGGCGTGGTCGAGCAGGTCAAGTATTCCAACCCGCCCAAGGCGCGGGTGCGCGTGGGCGAGCTGCTAACTGGCTGGCTACGCATGGGGGTGCGCCGCGCTGGCGATGCGCATGAGAGCTGGGCCTATAGCGTTGGCGAGGAGGTCCTGGTGGTCTCGACATCCGGCAATATGGCCCAGGGCGTCATTGTGTGCAGCTTGGCCAACGGGGCCAATGTGGCCCAAGCGGCGGCGGGTAAGTTCAAAACAACCTACCCAGGCGGCGAGATCATCGAGATCGCTGGCGGCGTCGTGACCATAACCGCGCCTGGCAATGTGATCGTGAATGGCGACGTGATCGCCAACGGGATCAGCCTGATCAATCACGTCCACGGCGGCATCGCGCCTGGCCCGGCCGATACGGGGAAACCCAAATGAGTGTCATTGGCCTTAACGCAAACAACGGGCGCGCCATCGATGGCCTGGATCACTTGCGCCAATCGGTGCGCGACATCCTGATCACGCCCCTGGGCTCGCGCGTCATGCGCCGTGACTATGGGTCTGGGCTCTTTGAGCTCATCGATGCCAACCTGACACCGCTCACCCTGGCGCTGATCTATGCGGCCACTGTCGATGCCCTGCGCAAGTGGGAGCCGCGCTTACGCGTCACCCGCGTCCAGGCTGAGGCCTTGCCTGAGGAGCTGGAAGGTGGGCGCATCTCGATCACCCTTGATGGCCAATATCTGCCCAGCGGTGAGGAAATCCGGCTCGATGGGGTGGTGCTATGAGTTTCACCGCCATCAATCTTGACCGCTTGCCTGCGCCGCAGATTATCGAGCAACCTGATTTTGAGACCATCTTTGCCGCCCGCAAGGCCCGCCTGATCGAGCTTGCGCCGCACCTTGCGCCATCTCTGGAGCTGGAAAGCGAGCCGCTGGTCAAGCTCCTCCAAGAGGATAGTTATCGCGAGCTCATCTTGCGCGCCGCCGTTCAAGATGCGGGCGCTGGTAACCTATTGGCCTATGCCTCTGGCGCGGTTCTTGACCACCTCGCGGCCTTCTATGGCGTCGAGCGATTGGTGATCCAAGAGGCCGATGCATCGGTGAGCCCGCCCATAGATAAGGTCCTGGAGGATGATGCCCGCTTGCGCGCCCGCGTCCAGCTTGCGCCTGAGGGGTTCACCACGGCTGGCTCTATTGGCTCTTATACGTTCTGGGCATTGAGCGCCTCGGCTGAGATAAAGGACGTTGCGATCCTGGAGACCGTCACCGCTGGCCAAGTGCGCATCGTTGTGCTGTCCACCCAGGGCAACGGGGTGCCTGATGCGGCGCTCCTGGCCCTGGTGGATGAGACCACTGACCCCCGCCGCCCGTTGACCGATGAGGTCCTGGTGGAGGCCGCGAATATCCAGGCATATAACATTGAGGCCGAGCTGATCCTGTATGATGGGCCGGATGCTGAGCTCGTGCGCCAGGCATCCGTCGCAGCCGTTCAAGCCTTTGTCGATGAGCATCACCGCCTCGGTCATGACATCACCATTGCTGGCTTGCATGCAGCGCTTTATCGCGATGGCGTCCAGGACATCAACATTATCTCGCCCGCCGCGACCCTTGAGATCGGGAGTGATACCGCCGCGCATTGCACTGAGATCACCGTGACAGTGGGGGGCCGCGATGTCTGATATTAATCGCCTTTTGCCCCCAAGCGCCACAACCTCAGAGCGCGCCATCGAGACCGTGATCGCTGAACGCACCATCGGAATTGAGGCCCCAATCGCCACGCTCTGGAATGTGGACACATGCCCAGAGGCGCTCTTGCCTTGGATGGCATGGGCCTTCTCTGTCGAGGTTTGGGATCATGCTTGGCCTGAGACCATCAAGCGCAACGTGATCCGCAACTCGATCCAAGTGCATCGCATGAAAGGCACACCTGGCTCGGTACGTCGTGCGGTTGAGAGCATTCTTGACGACATTGAGATCATCGAGCGGGCCGGTGACCTCGCCCCTCATGAGTTCAAAGTGGTTGTATCGGGCTCATTGCCCTCAGATCACGCCTATTCGAGCGTGTTGAAAGTCATCGCAAACACGAAGCCAGTCCGGTCTCACCTAAAATCAATCCAGGTCAAGCGAAATGGGCGCGCCGAGTTTGCCATCGGAACCGCTCACCAGCATGCGCTTACAACGCAAGTTGGCCTGCGCTTTGCACCGGCGCTTGCGCCTCGCCGTCCGCGCTTCGCGACGGCCCAGCACGTTTCATCCACCCTGCGCATCGCGCCGTCTCGCATCGCTCTGAATATCCCTGATGCACCCGCCATAGCGGCATCGGCTTTGCACCGCGCGTCCACCACAACCATCCATCCAATGAGGGCCTGATATGGCAGACTTTCCCGGAATGATCCTGACCGCCGCCGGTCGCCAGCTTCAAGCCAAGGCGCAGATCGGTCAGGCTTTGACCTTCACCCGCGTGGCGCTTGGATCGGGCGCAACACCCGCCCAGCCCGAAGCGCTGACCGCAATGGTCGATGAGGAGAAAAGCCTCTCGATCCAGTCTTTCGAGGTGCTGGGTGATGGCACTTCCAAGATGCGCGTCATTCTGACAAACCAAGGCGTGACAGAAGGCTTCTTTGTCACCGAGATCGGTGTCTTTGCGCGTGATCCCGACACCCTGCAAGAACATCTTTACAGCTATTCCAATTCCGGGGCGCAGTCGGATTTCCTGCCCGCCGAAGGTGGGGCCACCGTGGTCGAGCAAATCTTTGACCTGATCACAGTGGTAGGCACCGTACAGAACGTGACCGCGCTTATCGATGATTTTATCACCATCGCTACCAAGGCCGATGTAGATGAATTGCGCCCCTACATCATCCCCGCCGCTGGCACCGTTGGGCAGATGCTGCGCAAGGCCACCAATGCAGAAGGTGATGCCGAATGGTTTGACCCATCGGAGGGCTATGACCTGCGTATCGCGTCTGTGTCTGAGGTGCGCACAGCGGTCGAAGGGCAAAGCGTCTTCAACCTCTCCCAAACGATCACCAGCGGGCTTGCGGTCTATGTTGACGGCTTGCGCCTGCGCACTGATGAATGGGACGCACTAAACGCAACACAGGTGCGTTTGGACGCCGCGCTAACAGCAGGCCAGAAGGTCGAGTTTGTAAATAATGAGGAAGTTGGCGCGGGCGCTGGTGGTGGTTCTATGGTCACTCTGGATGGCCCCTCTCTGGTGTTTCCCGGTTCCAGCAACACGTTGACTATCACCAACCATGACAGCTTCAGCACCTATGCCGTTGCGACTGATGTCGGCACCGCCAGCCTGTCTGGGGCCACGATCACATTGGACATTCCGGGCGGTGCGTCGGCAGGCAATCTCAATCTGTCGGTGACCCGCAATGGCGCAACGGCGATTTTCCAGATCGCCATCGGCGCGCAGTCCGTGGCGCAACCAAGTTTCTTGTCGCCAGCCGGCGGTGCCTCGGGATTGAGTTCTGGGCTTCTTTTGACAACTGGCGCGTTTGTAACCTACCCAAATGGCGCTGACACACATTCGGAAAGCGATTGGGAAATCGCTGATGATGCTGGGTTCACTAATGTCGTCTGGTCCAGTTCTGCGGATATTGCCAATCTGACATCCGTAGATGTCCCGGCAGGTACACTTTCTGTCAGCACCACCTACTATGCGCGTGTGCGTCACAGAGGTGGCTCGCTTGGGGCGTCAAACTGGTCAGATAGCGTTAGCTTCTCGACGGCTTCGACGTTCATCGCTGTGCCTTCTATCACCTCGCCAGAAGCAGGTGCGACGGGCGTCGCTCCAACAGGCCCCTTCACATCCAGCGCCTTTGCCACGGATGCGGGAGCAGACACGCATGCGACCTCGGATTGGCAAATTGCAGCAGATGCCGAGTTTGCCAACATCATCAGTGATGTCAGTGCGTCCACCGACCTCACATCACACACAGTGTCGTCGGGTGCATTGGACTATTCTGAAACCTATTGGGTCAGAGTGCGCCATCGCGGCGCGTCGGGACAGGTCAGCGCTTGGTCAGATGCGGTGCAATTCGACACAGCGCCTTTGGCGGGTCAACAAGAGTTCACAGAGCCGGGCACCTATTCGTTCATTGTTCCGGCTGGGGTTACGTCGATTTCGGCTGTGACAGTCGGCGGTGGTGGCTCAGGGGCAGCAGCCGAGCAGAATTGGCCCAACGGTGGCGGTGGCGGCGGTGGCGGTGCCTTGGCATTTGAAAATGACATCACCGTTACTCCGGGCGAGGTTTTGACAGTCGAGGTTGGAGCGGGCGGCGCAACTGCTGTGATGCAGCAAGGCATCGCTGGACAGGAGACACGGCTAAAACGAGGCGGCGCAACGCTTGTTGGCGCATCTGGCGGCGGTGCTGGGGCGCGTGGCTCAGGGGGCAGTTCTGGTGCCGGTGGTGCGGGCGGCTCGGGCGGTGCGGTCTTGTCGGGCACTGGGTTTTCGGGCGGCAACGGCGGTGACGGGAAAGTTGGTGCGGGGTCCGAAGGGGCTGGCGGTGGCGGCGGCGGGGCCGCTGGCTATGCAGGCTCTGGCGGCAACGGTAATGACGCTGCGCCAAATTCGAGCAGCAACACGCCCGGTTCTGGTGGCTCCGGCGGCGGTGGTGGTGGAGGCGATATGAACGCCACAGCCGCGAATGTTCAAGAAGGCAAAGGTGGCGGTGGCGTTGGCATCTATGGTCAAGGCAGCAGCGCAAATGGGAATGACGCTTCATCTCTCACTCAATGGGGTTACAGCGCCCCGGCTGGGCGTGGTGGAAGTGGCGGTGACCAGGGAACTTCCTCTGGTGGTGCTTTCGGCGGCGGTGGCGGCGGTGGTCGCAGCACTGTCGGATTTGCCGGAGGGAATGGTGCTTTGCGGATCATCTGGCCCGGCAACACGCGCCAGTTTCCTTCTAGCAATACAGCAGATGTTTGATTGGAGAGACCCAAATGCAACAGTTACTCATTCCAATTTCTGATGAAGCCCCTTCTGGTCCGCCACTCTACGCCGGTAATCTGCGGCTCTATCATCAGCATTTACCGGATCGCCACCTCCAGTACGATGATGTGGCGAGTTTGGGTTTCGCGCCGTTTGTCGAGAAACCCCGTCCGGTCTCAAGTGACCCGTTCTTTGAATATGTTGAGCAGGCCCCGGTTGAGCAAGATGCAGACAAAGCATGGGTGCAGAATTGGGTGCGAACGCCGGTTTCATTTGGAAATGAAAGCGACCGTGAACCCCTCTTGCGTGCGCATCTTTTGGATGGCTTGGCGGATTTGCGATGGCAGAGGGAGACGGGTGGGATTACCTTGCCCGACGGTACGCCCGTGCGCACTGACAGGCACACCCAATCCCAACTCACAGCGGCTGTGGTGCAGGTGCAGGCTGGTGTGCTTTCTGAGGTGCGCTGGAAGCTGGATACTGGCTTTGTCACCCTGTCTGGCCCCGAAATCACGGCTATCGCCACCGCTGTCACCGGCCACGTGGCCGCGTGTTTCGCAGCCGAAGAAACGGTAGCTGCCCAGATTGCAGCAGCCGCCACCGTCGAAGACCTACGCGCCATCGACATCCAAGCCGCATTCGACGCGGCGCTCACCAACGCTCAATAAAGGAGGCCCAATATGCCTGAGCAATTTCTTCACGGCGTCGAGGTTGTCGAGATCGACACCGGCACACGCCCAATCCGCACCGTGCGCTCCTCGGTCATTGGCCTTGTGGGCACTGCCCCCGATGCCGACGCCGACAAGTGGCCGCTGAATACCCCCGTTCTGGTAGCTGGCAAGCGATCTGATGCCGCTGGTCTTGGTGCTGCCGGCACCTTGGCACCGGCCATCGATGACATCTTTGACCAGGTTGGGGCCGTTGTGGTTGTGATCCGCGTTGAGGAAGGCGCTGACGATGCCGCCACGCTGAGCAACATTATCGGCGGCACCGATGCCGTGACAGGCGCGCCGGAAGGCCTCCAGGTGCTTCTCTCTGCTGAGAGCGTCGTCAAGGTTGCCCCGCGCCTTATCGTGGTGCCGGAGTTCTCCCAGGAGCAAGCGGTGGTCTCTGAGCTGGTCTCAATTGCCACCAAGCTGCGCGCCATCATCATCGCCGATGGTCCCAATTCAACCGATGCCGATGCCATCACCTACCGTGAAAACTTCGGCTCTGATCGCATCTATCTCATCGATCCGTGGGTCAAGGTCTGGGATACCGCGACAAGCACTGAGATCGTGCGTCCCGCCTCGGCCCGTGTTGCTGGTGTGATCGCCAAATCCGATGCTGAGCGTGGTTTCTGGCACTCCCCATCCAATCGCTTGATCGATGGGATCACCGGCACCGCCCGTGCCATCGACTTCACCCTGGGTGATGCCACATCGCGGGCCAACATTCTCAATGAGAATGAGGTCACCACCATCATCCAGCGCGATGGCTATCGCCTTTGGGGCAATCGCGGGCTTTCTGCTGATCCCAAGTGGGCAATGATCAAGCGCCGCCGCGTGGCTGACATGATCAATGAGAGCATCATGCAAGCCCATTTCTGGGCGGTGGATCGCAATGCGGATCGCACCTATTTCGAGGACGTGATCGAGGGCGTGAACGCCTACGGGCGGCGCATGATCACCGTGGGTGCCTTGGTGGGGTTCAAGTGCTGGGCCGATCCCGATCTCAACACGCCTGAGGCTCTTGAGGCTGGCAAAGTCTACTTTGACTATGACTGGGTGGAGACGCCCACCGCCGAGCACATCACTTTCCGTTCCATGATCAACAATGGCTACCTGTCTGAGGTCCTGCCAACGGCCTAAGGAGGGCTTATTCCAATGCGTGATCTTCTGAAATTCATGAATGCCTTTGTCGATGGCTACGGCTTTGCCGGTGTTGCCTCGTCGGTCGAGGTGCCCAAGATCGAGGTCGCAACCCGCGATTTCACGGCGGCGGGCATGGCTGGCCCCATCGAGGTGCGCATGGCGCGCCTGGCCAATGCACTGATGTGCAAAATGACCTTTGAGGGCTTTGACCCGCATCTCTATGAGACGCTGGACATCACTGAGGGATCGCTGATCCCCTTCACCTGCAAGGGCTCCACCGAGGACGGTGATGGGGCAACTCATGCGCACTCGGTCACGATGCGCGGTTTCGTCAAAGTCCTCGATGAGGGTGAGTGGAAAGACGGTGAAAACGTCCCGCTCAAGCTGGACCTGAGCTTGCGTTACTACAAGCGCGAGCGCGATGGCATCGAGCTCTTTGAGATTGACCAGGAAAACATGATTTTCCGCGTCAAGGGCAAGGACCTCCTGGCCGAGCACCGCGCCAATATTGGCCGCTGAGCGCGCTCAAGTAGCGAAGCGGTAGCGCACAACTCAAGGATAGAAGGCTGAGACATGGCACATACTGAGACCTATACGCTCGAATACCCCTTCACCCACAAGGGTGAGGAGGTCACCGAACTGACCATCCGCCGCCCCAAGATGCGTGACCTCAAGAAATTCGAGGCCATCAAGGACAAGATGAAAAAGAGCTTCACCATGCTTTCTGATCTTGCCGAGATCGGCCCCGATACCGTGGAGGAGCTGGACCCCGTTGATTTCAATGCGGCCTCGGTGATGATCGCGGGTTTTTTGGGCGTATCGGAGGAGGAAATCCAAAAGATTTCAGGGCAATTTCCCTCTTCATGAGCCGACATTTCCACTGGCAACCGTCCGAGATTGATGCGTTGCCAGTGGAGGAGCTCCTCGATGCCTTCGAGGATGCAAAAGACTACCTGAGAATTGAGGCGGAGGCGCAGAACTCATGATCCCTACAAGTGTTGGCGTCGATGTCCTTGTGAGCCTGGCAGACAGGCTCACAGCCCCTCTCAGGAATGCCGAGGATACCGTGGCCAAGGCCAGTGAGCGCATGCAAAAGCGCCTGGCCTTGTCCATGAAGCTGGCGGGCGGTGGTGCCGCCGCCGCTGGGATCGCCTACGGTGCGCAACGCTTGGTCACGGGCTTCACCGATAGTATCCGCGATGTCGAGCGCGCCAAGGGCGAGCTGGCCACCTTGGGTGTGCGCGATCTCGATGCCGTGGTGCGCCGTGGCCAGGAGATGCAAATGCAGCTCGCGGGTGTCACGGCGGATGCCTTTGTGCGCGCCTCCTACGACATCAAGTCTGGGATTAGCTCACTCACCGATCAGGGCGTGGCCGATATGACCGCCTCGGCAATGCTGGTGGCCAAGGCAACCAAGGGCCAAGCCGAGCAAATGACCTCCCTTTTTGCGACCTCTTACGGGATCTTCAAAAAGCAGATGGAGGACCTCACTGACGCGGAATTTGGCGAGCAATTTGGCGCGGCTCTTTCTGCCTCGGTGCAACAGTTCAAAACTGATGGCGCGGCGATGCAACAGGCCATCGAGAGCGCTGGCGCGGGTGCGGTCAATCTCGGCATGGATATGACCGAGCAACTGACCCTCCTGGGCATGATGCAACAACAGATGCAGGCCGGTGAGGCTGGCACGGCCCTGCGCGCCTTTGCGACCAACGCGGCCAAGGCGCACGAGGCCTTTGGCAAGATGCAAGTAAGCGCGGATCGCCCTGTGCGGGTGCGCATCCTGGATGAGAATGGCGGATTGAGGGACATGCCTGACATCCTGGCCGATCTCCAGGCGCGCTATGGCGAGACGCTCGATGCCTTTGAGGCGGCTGAGATCAAAGAGGCCTTTGGCACTGATGAGGCCATGAAAATGATCAATGCCCTCTATGGCCAGGAGGCGGCGGTGCGCGCCAATGCAGATGCGCTCGGTGACGCGGCCCAGCAAGGCTCTGAGTTCACCTCAGCGATGGCCGCTGCCGCTGATAACAACTGGGATGCCACGATGGTGCTGATGTCCCAAAAGATGGATGTGATCAGCCAAAAGATTGGCGAGCGCCTCTTGCCCGTGGTGCAACGCTTGGTGCCCTATATCGATGCTTTCATTGCTACCGCCTTTGACTGGATCGACGCCAACCCAGAGCTGATCACGGGGATCGGCGCGGTGGTCGTGGGGCTGGGGGCATTGGCGGCGGTGATCGCGCCCATCCTGATCGGCGCGGGGGCGCTGGTGAGCGGCTGGGCAATGATGAGCTTTGGGGCCACTAAGCTAGTGCTCAGCTTGGCGGGGATGGCCAAGTGGGTGTTGGGTGCTGTCAAGGGTCTCTTGTGGCTCGGTCGCACCGTGCTCCCCTTGGTGGGCAAAGCCGTGCTCTTTCTGGGTCGTGCGCTCATCGCCAACCCTATCGGCCTCATCATCGCGGCCATCGCGGGCGCGGCCTATCTGATCTATCAGAATTGGGAGCCAATCGCCGGTTTCTTTGCCGATGTGTGGGGGCGCGTCACCGATGCGGTAAGCTCGGCTTGGAGTTACATGCAGGGGCTCTTTGATCGATACAACCCGCGCGACATAATCACTAACGCCTGGCAAGGTGTGGCGGGCTTCTTTGGGCGGCTCTGGGACCGCATCAAGGGCGGTGTGAGCGCTGGCTGGGAGCTGATCAAATCCACGTTCCTCAACTATCATCCAGTGGGCTTGATCCTGTCGAATTGGGATGGCATCTCAGAGACCTTCGCGGGCTATTGGGAGAGCATCAAGACCGGCGTTTCGACGGGCTGGGAAGCCATCAAAGCGCTCTTTCTGGACTATCACCCGCTCGGCTTGATCATTTCCAACTGGAGCACCATTGCCGACACTTTCGCGGGCTACTGGACCTCTATTAAAGATGGGGTTGCAACAGGCTGGGACGCAATCAAGACAAAGCTCGGCGAGTTCGGCCCCGCTGCCCTGATCGAGGCAACCTGGGCGGGTGTGGCCGATTGGTTTGGATCGCTTTGGGAGCGGGTCAAAACCAAATTCACTGACATCACCTGGGCGGATGTGCTCCCAGATTGGGATTGGGGCTTTATCAGCGATTTTGACCTCACAGACGTGATCAAGTGGCCTGAGCCGCCCGATTGGTGGAAACGCCTGATGGGCCAGGAGGTAGTTGATGTAGCCCCGCCCAAAGCCTCAGAGAGTGCGGGCTTTGATGCCTTGCCATACCATCAACAGGATGTGGCGCGGGTTGTCGAGAATGTTGTGGCGTCTGGACCATTGCCCACCCCGGCGCACATCGAGGAGCTGGAGTTGGGCATCGCTGACATCAATGCTCAGATCGCCGAGGCGCAAGCTGGCATCGCCAATCTTGGCGAGGGCCCAATGACCGCCGCGATGGCTATGCCCTACCAGGACCAAATCCGCGCACTCACCGCCGATCTGGAGGTGGCCGAGGCTGAGCTGAAGGATGCGCGCGCCAGGTCCGATGAACTCGGCCAGGCGCTCCAGGTTCTCTCTGAGACCGAGGCCACACCAGAGATCAACACCGCCTCGGTGGATGCCGCCTTGGCCAAGGTGGCGCGGCTCTCGGCATCATTGCGCAACCTGCCAGGCGGTGCCCCTGCCACCAACTCCAGCGGCTCCCCTGTTCAAGCTCGCGCCAAGGGTGGCGCGTTTCGGCCTGGCTGGCTTCTAACGGGCGAGGAAGGCCCAGAGCTGGAGTATCGCACCGAGGGCGGGTTCATCGCCCACAACCGTGCCCTGCGCAACATGCTCGACATGGCCACTCGCACCCGTGACCTGGTGAGCGGCATTGGTTTTGATGGCGTTGCAGGCGCATCCATGCCCGCGATGGCAACGGTGGCGGCGGCGGGCGGATCGGCTATGCAGCGCGGCCCGATCACCTTCTCGCCTCAATATAATATGCCTTTGGCCTTTGAGGGCGGTGTTGATCTTGATGAGGTGCGGGCAACTGTGCGCGCCGAGCTGAGCGATGCCGAGGACCGCGCGCGCGTCGAATTGAGAGGGCTTTTGCATGACTAAGGTGATGATGATGCTCGGCGCTTATCCGTTCATGCTGGACACCGCCGCCTATCAACAGCTCAAGCGGGTTTCGACCTATCGCTGGAAACAGCAAGACCGGATCGGGCGCAAGCCTGGCCAGCAATTCGTGGGGCCTGGTGCTGATCAGATCACCCTCTCAGGCGAAATCCTGCCCCATTGGAAAGGCGGCTATGGCCAGCTCGATCTCATGCGCGCCCAGGCGGATCGCGGCAAGCCTCTGGTGCTCCTGGAGGGCTATGGCGGCTTTGTCCTGGGCGATTGGGTGATCCTCAAGATCGAGGAAACCAAGAGCGAGCTGGAGGCCGATGGTGCGCCCCGCGTGATCACCTTCTCGATCACGCTCAAGGAATATGGCAGCGATGAGGGTGGTTTTGGTGGCTTTGGCCTTGCTCTCGCGGCGCTCTCAACACTGGCGAGGCTGACATGATCTATCGCACCAAGGATGGCGATGTCCTGGATCGGGTATGCGCCAAGCACTATGGCGATGCCCCTTATAGTGTCGAGGAGGTCCTTGCGGCCAATCCTGGGCTGGCGGCGCATGGGCCGGTCCTGAGCTCTGGCATCCTCATCGAGCTCCCAGCGGTCGAGGAGACCGCCCAGGAGAAACCCACAATCCGGCTCTGGGATTGATCGCATGACCCCTGATTTCAAAGTGATCGCGGCGGGCATCAACATCACCAGCCAGATCGAGGATCGCCTCCTCAGCCTGGTGGTGAAGGATGAGGCGGGCTTTAAGTCTGACACGGTGGAGATCACCCTCGATGATCGCGACAACGCCATCGAGCTCCCCTTGCCTGGTGCGCCGCTCATTGTGTTCATGGGGTACAAAGAGACATTCCTTGCGCCAATGGGCGTTTTCACGGCGGATGAGGTAGTGGCCAAAGGCCCGCCAGATCGGGTGACAATTCGCGGCAAGGCCGTGAACCTGGGCGGATCGATCAAAGAGCAAAAGACCCGCAACTGGGATGATAAGACTATCGAGGACATCGTGGGCACCATCGCGGGCGAGCATGGCCTGGAGCCGAAGGTGGCCGAGGAGCTCAAGCCTTTTCTATATGAGCACCTCGATCAGACCGATGAGAGCGACATCAACTTTCTCACCAGGATCGCCAAGGATCATGACGCCATCGCCACCGTGAAAGGTGAGGCGCTCCTCTTTATTGGCAAGGGTGAAGGCAAGACCGCCAGCGGCATCCCGATGATCCCACGCCCGATCACCAGGAACGGTGAGCTGCGCTGGTCTATGACCCTGGCCAGCCGTGGCAACTTCAAGGCCGTGGAGGCTCACTGGCACAATGAGGAAACAGGCCAGAAAGAGACCGTGACCGCTGGTGAGGGATCGCCGGTGAAGCGCTTGCGCCACGTCCACTCCACCAAGGCCGAGGCTGAGAAAGCCGCCAAGGCCAAACTCGATGAGTTTAAGCGCGGGGATGATACCCTCAGCATCACGATGCCAGGCGATCCAACGGTCGCGGCTGAGGGTCAGATCATCGCCCTGGGTTTTAGGGTCGGGGTGAGTGGTCTATGGTCTGTCACAAGCGCCCGCCACCAGATCAGCGGCGGGGGCTTCACCACCTCAATCGAGACGGAAAAGCCGAAAGAATGAAACTGGATCGACAAGCGGATCAATGAAAATTAAATTGATCCGCAATGAAAAAATTTTTGGTCCGGTCCAGAATCTTATCCCTGCGGCCCGTAAAGCGCTTTCGCCCGCGCCTCAAACGCCCGCACAACCCGCTGCATCGCCTCATTAAAGACCACGCCAATGATCTTTTGCAGGATCGCGTTCTTGAATTCGAAATCGACAAAGAAATGCACCTGACAGCCGTCGAGCGAATCCTCAAAATGCCAGTTCGATTTCATGTATTTAAACGGTCCGTCCAAATACTCTGTATCGATCTTCTTTTCATCCGGCCACAGCACCACGCGGCTGGTAAAACGCTCGCGGAACACCTTGAAGGAAATCACCAGATCGGCCTCCATCACACGGTGATCACCCCGGTCCTCGTCGCTGCGAATGCGCGCAGCGGCGGTCCAGGGCAGGAATTCAGGATAGCGGCCCACGTCGGCGACCAGATCATACATCTGTTGCGCAGTGTAAGGCAGTTGGCGGGTCTCAGAATGGGTGGGCATTGCGTTCCGTTGCGTTGCAGGTTACCCCCTATCTCACTGTTCGACCCCGCAGATTCAAGGGCAAAACCATGGCACAACGGCCTTACGTCATCGATGAAATGATCTCGGCCAAGGCCATCGCGGCCCGGATCGAAGACCTCTGTCGCGAGATTCACGATGAATTCGACGGCACCGACAAGCTGATCGTCGTGGGGCTCCTGCGCGGCTCTTTCGTGTTCATCGCCGATTTGGTGCGCGAGTTGGACTTGCCCATCGAAGTCGATTTCCTCGAAGCCTCCAGCTATGGCGACGCGATGGAGAGCAGCCGCGAAGTGCGTATCCTCAAAGACCTGCGCGGCGCCATCGAAGGCCGCGATGTGCTGGTCGTCGAAGACATCGTCGACACCGGCCACACGCTGCACCATGTCACCAATTTGCTGCGCTCGCGCGAGCCTAAGCGGCTTAAATCCATTGCTTTGCTGGATAAACCGACGCGGCGCGAGGTAGACCTCAAGGCCGATTGGACCGGTTTCGAGATCCCCGACGAATTCGTGGTCGGCTACGGCATCGACTTTGCCCAACGCAACCGCAACCTGCCCTTCATCGGCAAGGTCCGCTTTACGTGATGGACCCGCGCTGGCTGTTGCGCATGTCCCTTTGGGTGCGCAACCCGCCATCGCTGAAACGGGTCATCCTCGTCTTTGCCATCATCGCCGCCGCGCTGGCCATCGGGCTGGTCGAATGGCTGGGCTATTGGCCCGATTGGGCCACTGCCGAACGCATCCCGCGCCGGTTCTAAGGCCCTCATCCGCCGATCACATTTTTGTTTTTTGCGACATATCGTCGCCATGTTACCCTGCGGAAATCAAAGGGAGAACATCATGTATTTGACCAAGAGTATTTCTGCCATCAGCCTCGGCGCGCTGCTGATCGCCACCACGGGTTTTGCCGCCAGCCATAGCGATAAGGCCGCCAAAGCCGCCGTCGGCGCACGCCATGCCCAGATGCAGATCATTGCCTATCACACCGGCATTTTGGGCGGCATGGCCAAAGGCGAAGCCGAGTATGACGCTGAGAAGGCAAAGGCTGCCGCGTCCAACCTCCACGCCGCCGCCATGCTTGATCCCTCGACCATGTGGGTTGAAGGCACCGAGAACGGCATGGTCGAAGGGTCGGATGCCAAGCCCGAGGTCTGGACCGACGCCGAAGGTTTCGCCAGCAAGCTGGAGAACCTGCAAACCGCCAGCGCAGCGATGATGGATGCCGCCGGGACCGATCTGGATGCACTTAAGGCGAGCATGGGCAATCTGGGCAAAGCCTGTGGCGCCTGCCACGATGATTACCGCGTTCCCAAGAACTAAATCTTGCGCCGTACCCTCTTGATTCTGCTGGGCTGCGCCGTTCTCGGCGCGGCCCTTGGCTGGGTGCTGACCCGGCCCGATCCGCTTGAGCCTAATTACGCCCAAGGTCTGACGCCTGACCCGCAAGCGGGCGCATTGATCTTTGCTGCCGGGGGCTGCGTGTCCTGTCATGCGGTGCCAAAAAGCGAAGACGAAGCGCAACTGGTCTTGGCCGGCGGGCTGGCCTTCCCCAGTAAGTTCGGCACCTTCTACGCGCCCAATATCTCGCCCGACCCCGAACAGGGCATCGGCACCTGGACCCTGCCGCAGTTCGCCCGCGCCGTCACCCGCGGCGTCTCGCCTGAGGGTCAGCATTACTACCCCGCCTTCCCCTATACCGCCTATGGCCATCTCGCCCCGCAGGACGTGGCGAACCTCTTTGCCTATATGCAGAGCCTGCCCGCCAGTGACACGCCCAGCCAAGCGCATGAGGTGGGCTTTCCTTTCAACATCCGCCGCAGTCTGGGCATGTGGAAGCTGCTCTTTGCCGACGACGACTACGTGCTCTCGGGCGATCATGATGCCGAGGTGCTGCGCGGCCGCTATCTGGCCGAAGGGCTCGCCCATTGCGGCGAGTGTCATACGCCACGCAACGCTCTGGGCGCGTTGGACCGCAGCGCGTGGTTGACAGGCGCGCCGAACCCCTCGGGAAAAGGCAAAATCCCCGGCATCACGCCTGCGCAACTGGAGTGGTCAAAGGTCGATCTGGTGGAGTATTTCACCTCCGGCTTCACGCCAGAGTATGACAGCGCGGGGGGTGAAATGGCCGAAGTGGTGAGAAACCTGTCGCAACTGCCCGAAAGCGACCGCGCCGCGATTGCCGCCTATCTGAAAGCCTTGCCCGGCGACTGACGCCGGGCCGCGTATCAGGCCAGCCCCAGCTTTCGGTTACGCGCCTCGCGCAGACGCGCAAAGTCATCGCCTGCGTGGTAGGACGACCGCGTGAGCGGCGTCGAGGAAACCATCAAGAACCCTTTGCCATAGGCCGCTTTTTCGTAAGAAGCGAATTCATCCGGCGTCACAAAACGGTCCAACGCGTGATGCTTTGGCGTCGGCTGCAAATACTGACCGATGGTCAGGAAATCGATGTCGGCGGCGCGCATGTCTTCCATGACCTGAATGACCGCTTGGCGGTCTTCGCCCAAGCCCACCATGATACCCGATTTGGTGAACATCGACGGATCGAGTTCTTTCACGCGCTGCAACAGCCGCAAGGAATGGAAGTAGCGCGCGCCGGGACGCACCTCGGGGTAAAGACCCGGCACCGTCTCAAGGTTGTGGTTGAACACATCAGGGCGCGCTTCGACGACCTTTTCCAACGCCTCGGGGCCGCAGCGGATGAAATCGGGTGTCAGGATTTCGATCGTAGTCTCGGGGCTGCGGTGGCGCACGGCGCGGATGGTCTGGGCAAAATGCTCGGCCCCACCATCCTCAATATCGTCGCGGTCCACTGAGGTGATGACCACATGGTTCAGACCCAGTTTCGCCACCGCATCGGCGACGCGGCCGGGCTCGAAGACATCCAGATCTTCGGGCGGCTTGCCGGTGGCGATGTTGCAGAAGGTACAGGCGCGGGTGCAGACTTCGCCCATGATCATCATCGTGGCGTGGCCTTGGCTCCAGCACTCGCCGACATTGGGGCAGCCCGCCTCTTCGCAAACCGTGGTCAGCTTGTTGTCGCGCATGATCCGCGCCGTCTCGGCATAGCCCTTGCCGCCCGGTGCCTTGACCCGGATCCAGCTCGGCTTTTTCGGCTGGGCATTGTCAGGCTTGCGCGCTTTTTCGGGGTGGCGCTGTTCAGGTATCTTCAGATCGCGCATGGCTGGCCTCTGATCATTGTGTCGCTTCTCCTTAGCATAGTCACCACGTCGATGACCACCAGCCTAGCTGTTTGCCCCCGCAAGGCTGCCATGCATGGCCTGCAACGGTCTACCCCGCTGTTTCTAAATAAGATTAACCTTACCCCGAAGAACCGTGCAGTTGCAGCATTGCGCCCGTTGATTGGCCTTCTTATATCCGCTAGGAGCCCACGAAGAATCTAATCCGAGAAAGAGAGACGCAATGAAACCCGGTATTCAAGTTCCCAACGTCACCTTCAAAACGCGCGTGCGCGATGAAAGCATCGAGGGGTCCAACCCCTTCCGCTGGGAAGACAAAACCAGCGATGATTTCTTCAAGGGCAAACGCGTCGTCCTGTTCTCCCTCCCCGGTGCCTTTACGCCCACTTGCAGCACCTACCAGCTGCCCGGTTTCGAGAACAACTTTGCCGCATTCCAAGAGCAGGGCATCGACGCGATCTATTGCCTGTCGGTGAATGACAGCTTTGTCATGAACAAGTGGAAAGAGATGCAGGACGTCAAGAACATTGACGTGATCCCTGACGGTTCGGGCGAGTTCACCCGCCGCATGGGCATGTTGGTCGCCAAAGACAACTTGGGCTTCGGCGCGCGCAGCTGGCGCTATGCCGCCATCGTCAACGACGGCAAAATCGAAGCTTGGTTCGAAGAGCCCGGCATCTGCGACAACCACAGCGAAGACCCTTACGGTGTTTCCAGCCCAGAAAACGTGCTGGAATACCTTGCCAATGAGCAGAAAACCGAAGCGGCATGAGCCTGCTTTGACGATTGGATCAGGCCTGCACAGGCCTGATCCCCCCCGACCGGGCTGCGCTTTACAGTGAATTGCGCATCTGCCCCGTCAGCCCTTCCCCCACATCTTTTAAAGTCTCGGCCAGCTGCGTCACCCAGCCCCCTTCTGGCGTGCCCGCGCGGCGCACCAATCCGATCTGCCGCGCAGGTTCCGGCGCTGTAAAGCGGTGCAACCGCAACCCCGGCGCGGCATCCAGCTCTGTCCGCGCTGCAATCTCGGGCATCAGCGTCATGCCAAACCCCGCCTCTACCAAACGCGACAGGGTCGCAAGCGAAGAAGCACCTGTGTGAATGCCCGCCTGCGTCCGGTCGCGCTGGCAAACCTCCAGCGCCTGATCCGTTAGGCAATGCCCGTCTTCAAGCAACATCAGTGGTGTGCGGTTCAGATCCGTCGGGCGCGTCACCACCGGCCCCGCCATACGCTCTGCCGAGCCTGCCAGCAGAAACCGGTCTTCAAACAGCGGCGTTTCAGCAAGGCCTTGTTCCCCCGCTGGCAAGGCCATGACGGCAGCATCCAGCGCGCCATTGCGCAGATCGGCCAGCAACGCTTCGGTCTGCGCCTCCCGCACCTCCACCCGCAGCGAGATGTCCTGCGCCCGCAGCGCGGCGAGCACGCCGGGCAGAAGATAGGGCGCGACGGTGGGGATCAGGCCGAGGTTCAATGTGCCTGCCAGACCGACTTGGGCCCGCGCAGACGCCTCCAGCAAGCGCGCCTGTCGCAAAATATCCTCCGCCCGGGCCAGCACTTCTCGACCAAGTGGGGTCAGGACGGAGGCGCGGCTCTGCCGTTCGATCAATCGCCCGCCAAGACTTTGTTCTAACGTGCGAATCTGCACAGACAGCGCGGGCTGCGAGATGTGACAGGCCTCCGCCGCGCGGCCAAAGTTGCCGAGCGTGGCGAGGGCGCGGAAGTATTCCAGTTGTTTCAATGTAAAATTCATAACCTTTACCTATCGAAGCGGTACAAAACTGCAATTGGAAATTATCGCACTAATCGGCCATCCTCCCCTCAGACAAACCAGAGGGGACCCCGAGATGAGCAAACGTCTGACCACCACCGCCGGCGCACCGATGCCGACCAATGACACCAGCAAGACCGCAGGCAGCCGCGGCCCGATCCTGCTGGACGATTACCAGTTGATCGAAAAGCTCGCCCACCAGAACCGCGAGCGTATTCCCGAGCGTGCCGTTCATGCCAAAGGCTGGGGCGCCGAAGGCACCTTTACCGTCACCCATGACATCAGCGAATACAGCTGTGCCGCGATTTTCTCTCAGGTCGGCAAAACCTGCGAAATCCTGTCGCGCTGGTCCACCGTTGCGGGCGAATTGGGCGCAGCAGACAGCGAACGCGACGTGCGCGGCTTTTCGGTGAAATTCTACACCGAAGAAGGCAATTGGGACGTGGTTGGCAACAACACCCCGATCTTCTTTGTCCGCGACGCCTATAAGTTCCCCGACTTCATCCGCACCCAGAAACGCCACCCGCGCACCAACCTGCGCTCACCCGAGGCGATGTTCGACTTCTGGGCCGCGCAGCCTGAATCGGTCCACCAAGTCACCATCCTGATGTCCGACCGTGGCATCCCGGTGAACCCGATGCATATGCACGGCTACGGCAGTCACACCTATTCGATGTGGAACGCCAAGGGCGAGCGTCACTGGGTGAAATTCCACTTCCGCTGTCAGCAGGAAATCCGCAACCGCAGCAACGAGGAAGCTGAAGAGCTGATCGGGTCCACACGCGAGAACTTCCAAGAGGACCTCTTTAACGCGATCGAGGGCGGCGATTACCCGAAATGGGAACTCAACATCCAAGTTATGCCCGAGGAAGAGGCCGAGACCTGCGGCTTTAATCCATTTGATCTGACCAAAGTCTGGCCACACGGGGACTACCCGCTGATCCCGGTCGGCATGTTGGAGTTCAACCGCAACCCCGACAACTACTTCCAGAGCATCGAAAACGCGGCCTATTCGCCGTCTAACAAGATCCCTGGCATCGGTTTCTCACCCGATAAGATGTTGCAAGCACGGGTGTTTTCCTATGCCGATGCGCACCGCTACCGTTTAGGCACGCATTACGAGGCCCTGCCCGCCAATGCGCCAAAGGCGGCACCAATGCACCACTACCACAAGGACGGCACCATGCGGTTCTTCCCGCAGCAGACCGGCCACCCGGATGCCTATTACGAGCCGAACCAATATGAGGAATCGGCCCGCCCCGACCCATCGGTGATGGAACCACCGCTGCGCATTTCGGGCGATGCCGACCGCTATGTGCAAGAAGAGTCGGACGCCGATTATATCCAGCCGCGCAAGCTCTACCTTGAGGTTTTCGACCAAGGCCAGCGCGACCGGCTGCACGCGAATATGGCCGGTGCCATGGCTCCCTGTTCGCAGTCGGTCAAGGAACGCTGGTACGCAGTGCTCGAGAAGGTGCATCCCGACTATGCCGCCGGGGTCCGCGCTGCTTGCGAGAAGGACGAGGTGGCGATTTCCGTGACGGATGAAACGCCAACCAAAGTCGCTGAATAATACATTTGGGGCGGCGGGCTCTTGGCTCCGCCGCCCCGTTCTTATCCGATCATCGGCCCGCCGGGCCCGACGGTCTCATCATAATGCCGCTTTAGCCGCATGAGCGCGATCCGCAGCACGATCTTGCCTGATCGCGCCGACCAGCCGAGCCGCTTTTCCGTGGTTTCCAGCCCTTCCAGATAGCAGCAGCAACGCAGCACCACATCCGATAGCCCGGGGCCAAGTTCTGCCATCGCATCGGCCACCCGTTTGCGCGCTTCGGCTGCTGCCATAGCACCGGAATTACCGCCCCTTGCAGGGGTAGATGCCCCCGGCGTCAGGAAATGATCCCAGTTCTGCCCCACCTGCGCGCCCATCTGAGCCAATTCGAAATCCTCGCGCAACTGCTCCCCGGCGTGGACAAGGGCATCGTCCAGAAAGGGCGCGCCGCTTTTATCGCGCCGTCGGGCTAAGGCGGTCAGCGGGCTGTCCGAAAGGTGATAGCGGTTGCGCCCGCGCGCCGGCTCCACTTCTTCAGCCGTGCCTCCCCAACCTGCGTCCAGCCCGGCAAAACCCGCTTGATCTTCGGCAAAGCCTCCCGCCCGCTCTGGCGTGCCCTGCTCCTCAGCCAAACGGCGCAGCGCTCCGCGGCCTGCATTGGTAATCCGGTACCGGGTAACCCGCCCCGCCGGGCCGGGCGCGATCCAATCTTTCAAGGCCATCGCCTGTGCGACAGCGGCGTCCACTACAGCCGTACGTGCGCCGGGCCCGCTTTCGGTCTCGCGCACCACCACCGCCTTTTCCATGCCCTCTGCCACGGCCAATACCGCACCGGTCTCGCGCAGACGTCGCAAGACACGCAGTGCTTCGAATGCAAAGGTCTTTTCATCGGGAAGTCTGGGGGAGGTCTTGGTCATCATGGCGGCCTTTCCTGCTTTGGGAACGGCAGTCTTTTGGCACCCAGGGCGCAGCGCCCCGAGCCGACGCAGCGCGGCATCTACCAGCGGATCATCGCGCCGGGTTTCGATGCGGCGGATTTGGCGCATGATCGTCGAGGCATGACACCCCGCTTGCCGGGCCAAAGCCCGGATCGGAGCGCCCGCTTCGGTATGTGCCAGATAGTGCAGCGCCCCATCCGGCACCCATCCCGGCAGGGAGATCTGATCGGTGTGATATTGCGCCTTCAATTGACTGCCACTTCCATGTTTGGCGGGCCCAAACCGGGGAGTTATCCCCAGAGTTATTCACAAAGTATGAACGCTTTGGTTACCCGTTCGTTAAAATTGTTCGGTTTGGTCATGATTGTTTCCAAAAGATAAACAGCGGTGAAACTGCCGTACGGCGGGAGCGGCGATCGCGCAACACCCGGCAAGGTTGTGACAGACTTTGTCGATACGGGTGATTCCCCACCCTGCCGCAACGGAGTGTTTGCCATGCAAGATCTGCTTTCCATGCTCAACAAACTGCACCGCCCGCGCCTGCTGATGCGCGCTGCACGGATCGGCGCGGAAGAGTACCGCCGCACGACCCATTTGCCGCGCATCCTCGGCTTTGGCGTGTTGCCGCGCCACGGGACGGCGCTGTTCAAGCTGATGGAGATCGAGGCCGAGCTTAATGCCCAGCGCAAGATTGGCGACGCAGGCTACAGCCTCGTGCGCCACGTCGATGTGCTGATCGCCATGGTGGGCGAGGCCCGCTTCCTGAAGTCAGCAACCGACCTCGCACCGGCGGAGTGATCGTCAGCAGGGCTAACCGCCCAGCGCTTAGGTAAAGCTGTCAGGTTCCGCGGCTTTGCGTTCGGCCACGAAGGCGTCCAGCGCCTCACGAATGGCCGGATCGAGCTCGGGTTGCTGATAGTCACCCAACAGTTTCTCGACCCGTGCAGTGGCGAGGCTTTGCGTATCGCGCGCGCCTTCGTCTGACCATGTCTCAAAAGGTTTGTAATCCAGCAGGTCCGACTTCCAGAACGCCTCGCGGAAGTTGTTCTGCGTATGGGCGCAGCCAAGGTAATGCCCCCCCGGCCCAACTTCGCGGATTGCATCCATGGCTTGTGCGTTCTCGTCGATCTCCACCCCCCGGGCAAGATGATGCAGGGTGCCCAACTGGTCGGCGTCCATGACAAATTTCTCAAAAGACGACACCAGCCCCCCTTCCAGCCAGCCACAGGCATGCAGCATGAAGTTCACACCCGAGAGCAGCCCCATGTTCAAACTGTTCGAGGTTTCATAAGCCGCCTGCGCATCGGGCAGTTTCGAGCCATTGAACGACCCAGCGCTCCGATACGGCAAGTTGAGCCGCCGCGCCAGTTGCCCAGCGCCATAGGTGATATGCGCAGCCTCCGGCGTGCCAAAGGTCGGCGCCCCGCTGTTCATGTCGATGGAGGTCACAAAGGCCCCCATGATGACCGGCGCACCGGGTCGGACAAGCTGGCTATAGGCGATCCCGGCCAATGTCTCTGCCAGTACCTGCGTCAGCGTACCTGCGACACTCACCGGCGCCATTGCCCCCCCGACGATGAACGGCGAGATGATGCAGGCCTGATTGTTCTCGGCATAGACCTTCAGCGCGCCCATCATCACGTCATCAAACGTCATCGGTGAGTTGATGTTAATGAGCGAGGTCATCACCGTGTTGTCTTGCACAAACTGCTCGCCAAAGAGCACCCCACACATATCGACAGAATCCTGCGCCCGCGACGGTTCGGTCACCGATCCCATGAAGGGCTTGTCGCTCAGCGTCATATGGGCATGCAGCATATCGAGGTGGCGTTTGTTCACCGGGATGTCGGTCGGCTCGCAAACCGTCCCGCCTGAGTGGTGCAGCCATTTTGACATATAGCCCAGCTTCACGAACTTTTCGAAATCCGCCATCGTGGCATAGCGGCGCCCCCCGGCGGCATCGCGCACAAAGGGCGGGCCGTAGACAGGCGCGAGGACAAGGCTCTTGCCCCCTATGACGACGTCACGCTCCCGGTTGCGCGCCACTTGGGTGATCGTGGACGGTGCCGTGGCGCAGAGCTTGCGTGCCAGCCCCCGCGGGATGCGCACCCGCTCCCCCTGCACATCGGCCCCGGCCTCACGCCACAGCGCCAGCGCATCGGGGTTGTCGGGGAAATTCACACCGATCTCTTCAAGCACCGTGTCGGCGTTATGCTCAATGATCTCCAGCGCCTCTTCGCTTAGCACTTCGAAGTTCGGGATATTGCGCTCGATGTAGCGTGCCGTCTCGAATGACACCGCCGAGCGTGCCGCCCGCCGTGCCGCTCCGCCCCCGCCGCGCGTCCGCCGTGCTGATTCCGCCATGCTGTATCCCTTCCCGCAACTCTTGCCTGTCACTACCCCATTCCCAGCGCCCCCTTCGCGCAGATAACGCCCTCTAGCGGCAAAAAGCGACATCGCGGCCTCCCGTTGCGCCAAGGGGCAAGATTATTCGCCGCAGCCCCCTGCGTAGAACGCCCTTGAGGCTTGCCAGCGGCCCCGTGCCGCCCTAATCACACCCCCATGACAGATATCACCCATGACCGCCTTCTCATCATCGACTTCGGCAGCCAGGTCACGCAGCTTATCGCGCGCCGCCTGCGAGAGCTGAATGTCTATTGCGAAATTCACCCGTTCAACACGGTGGACGATGCTTTCCTCAAGGATTTCGCGCCCAAGGCGGTGATCCTGTCGGGCGGCCCGTCTTCGGTGTTTGCCGAAGGCGCCCCGCTCCCGCCGCAGTCGGTCTTTGAGCTGGGCGTGCCTATCCTTGGCATCTGCTATGGCCAGCAGGTCATGATGCACTGCCTTGGCGGTCATGTGGAGCGCGGGCATGGCACGGCTGAGTTTGGCCGGGCTTTCGTGACCCCCACGGGCCAACAGCTTGAACTGCTCGAAGGCTGGTTCGCCACCGATCGCGAACAGGTCTGGATGAGCCACGGCGACCACGTCAGCAAAATCGCACCGGGGTTCGAGGTCTATGGCACCTCCCCCAACGCGCCTTTCGCCATCACCGGCGATGTGTCGCGCAACTTCTACGCGGTGCAGTTCCACCCCGAGGTGCACCACACCCCCAATGGCCCGCGCCTTTATGAGAACTTCGTGCGTCTTGCGGGCTTCAAGGGCGACTGGACCATGAGCGCTTACCGCGACGAGGCGATTGCCGCGATCCGGGAACAGGTCGGCGACCAGAAGGTGATCTGTGGTCTGTCGGGTGGCGTTGATAGCTCCGTCGCTGCTGTGCTGATCCACGAAGCAATTGGTGACCAGCTGACTTGCGTCTTTGTTGACCACGGTCTGCTGCGCAAGGGCGAGGCCGAAGAGGTTGTCACCATGTTCCGCGACCATTACAACATGCCGCTGATCCACGCCGATGAGCAGGAGTTGTTCCTTGGTGAACTCGACGGCGTGTCGGACCCAGAGACCAAGCGCAAGATCATCGGCAAACTCTTTATCGACGTGTTCCAGAAACATGCGAAAGACGTGGGCGATGCGACCTTTTTGGCCCAAGGCACGCTTTACCCGGATGTGATCGAAAGCGTCAGCTTCTCTGGCGGTCCCTCGGTCACCATCAAGAGCCACCACAACGTTGGTGGCCTACCCGAGAAGATGGGCCTGAAACTGGTCGAGCCTCTGCGCGAGTTGTTCAAAGACGAAGTGCGCGAGTTGGGCCGCGAGTTGGGTCTGCCGCCGAGCTTCATTGGCCGTCACCCCTTCCCCGGGCCGGGTCTTGCGATCCGCTGCCCCGGAGAGATCACCCGCGAGAAACTCGCCATCCTGCGCGAGGCCGATGCGGTCTATATCGACCAAATCCGCCGCCATGGTCTTTATGACGATATCTGGCAGGCATTCGTTGCGATCCTGCCGGTGCGCACCGTGGGCGTGATGGGCGATGGCCGCACCTATGATTTCGCCTGCGCCCTACGTGCGGTGACCTCGGTCGATGGGATGACAGCGGACTATTACCCCTTCACCCATGACTTCCTTGGCGAGACCGCCACGCGGATCATCAACGAAGTGCCGGGCATCAACCGCGTCACCTATGACATCACCTCGAAACCTCCGGGCACCATCGAGTGGGAATAAGTATGAAGGTGGCCCTTACCGGCCACCTTCGCTGCGCGGATCAGGCCGAAGCCGACCGTGTGATGGCAGGGCTTGAGACACATACACGCCTGACCCGCGCCGAGCCCGGCTGCCTCAGCTTCGACGTCACCCCAACAAACGATCCGCTGGTCTGGCATGTCGCTGAGCTTTTCACCGACCGCGCCGCCTTTGACGCCCATCAGGCCCGCGCCGGGGCGTCTGACTGGGCCAAGCTGACCGCCGGGATCAAACGCGATTACGGGATTACGGAGATCCCATGACCCCGACCGTCCGCGCTGCCCTCTGGATGATCGGCTCCATTGCCTCCTTCTCAGCCATGGCAGTGGCGGGGCGCGAGTTGTCCGGGCGCTACGACACCTTTGAGATCATGATGTACCGCAGTGCCTTTGGCGTGGTGGTCGTCTTGTCCCTCGCTGCCGCCACCGGCGCTTGGCGACAGATCAACACCCGCAACCTCGGCCTGCAACTGCTGCGCAATATGGCACATTTCACAGGGCAGAACCTCTGGTTCCTCGCGGTCACCTTAATCCCGCTGGCGCAGGTCTTCGCGATGGAGTTCACCTCGCCGCTTTGGGTCGTCGTCCTGTCGATCTTCCTTCTTGGCGAACGGCTAACGGCCACCCGCGCGATTGCCGCGCTCATGGGCTTTATCGGCATACTGATCGTCGCCCGTCCGGATATGGGCAACCTGAACCTCGGCATCGTCGCCGCCGCCAGTTGCGCGGTGTTCTTTGCCCTGACCAATGTGCTGACCAAACGGCTCACCCGCACGCAAGACATCACCACGATCCTTTTCTACCTGACGACCACGCAATTGGTCTTTGGCCTGCTAACGGCTGGATACGACGGCGATATCGCGCTTCCCGACGCAGCAAGCCTGCCCTTCCTCGCCCTTGTCGGTGTCTGTGGCCTTTTGGCCCACTATTGCCTGACCAATGCGCTTTCCCTCGCGCCTGCCACGGTGGTGGTGCCGATCGACTTCGTCCGCCTGCCGGTCATCGCCATCATCGGCATGCTGCTCTATGCCGAAGCGCTCGACATCTGGGTCTTTGTCGGAGCGGGCGTAATTTTCGCAGGCAATTATCTCAACTTATGGTTCGAGACCCGCAAACCCCGCGCCCAAACCGCCTGACGTTAAGTCACCCTCCGATCTGCCCCTGCGTCACCCGTTGACCGAGAACCGCCCCCGTCATTCTATCCCTACAAGCGCCGGGGAGGATCGGCGCGCGTCTTCTGGGGAGGAGAGCTATGAGAACGACCATTCTGAGCATGTCAGCTTTGCTGGCATCAACCGCAGCCGTATCCGCGGGCGGCATCGACCGTTCGGGCCAGTCAATCAACGCCTTGTTCGAAAGCGGCCGCTACGCCGAGTTTTCGCTCGGATCGATTTCGCCCGATACATCCGGCACCGCGGTCGCGACACTGGGCGGCTTTAACTCCGGCAATGTCACCGAGAGCTACCTGCAGTTCGGCGCGGCATATAAAGCCGACATCAATGACCGTCTGTCCTATGCGTTGATCTATGACCAGCCCTTTGGCGCGGATGTGGATTACCCGACAGGCACCGGTTACTACGCCGCCGGCGCGCAAGCTGATCTGGAAAGCCACGCGCTGACAGGCCTGTTGCGCTACCGGATGAATGACAACTTCAGTGTCCATGGCGGTGTGCGCGTGCAAACCATCGAAGCGGTCGCAGCCGTGCCCTTCGTCGGGGGCTATACCGTTGATGGCGAGCGCGACACGGGCGTGGGCTATGTGGCGGGTGTCGCTTACGAGCGTCCCGACATCGCGATGCGCGTCGCGCTGACCTATAACTCCAAGATCAAACACGACGTTGACACGACCGAGTTTGGCGCGGTGATGAGCACGACCGAGATCGAAACACCGCAATCTGTGAACCTCGACTTTCAGACCGGCATCGCTGCAGACACGCTGCTCTTTGGTGGCATCCGCTGGGTGGATTGGTCATCCTTTGATATTTCGCCCGCAGCCTATGCCACGGCGACCGGTGGCGCTTCGCTGGTAAGCTACGAAAACGACGTCTTCACCTACTCCTTGGGCGTGGGCCGCAAGCTGAACGAAAACTGGTCGGTGTCGGCCTCCGTGGGATACGAGAAGTCTGAAGGCGGCTTTGCCTCCAACCTCGGCCCGACCGACGGCAACAAGAGCCTCGCGCTCGCGGCGGTCTACACCCGCGACAATATGAAGATCACCTCCGGCATCCGCTATGTGAACATCGGCGACGCGCAAACCGCCATTCCCACAGCCGCACCAGCCGCGAACTTTGAAGACAACGACGCCGTTGCCTTCGGCGTAAAGGTCGGCTTCACTTTCTAAACGAAGCAACGCTCTACGAACACGCCGCCCGAAGCCTTTCGGGCGGCGTTTTTCATGCATGCGCATCTTTCGGGTCGCGGGGCGCAAAGTTTGCGCCTAAACCCACCCCATGATTACGCAAAAAACCATCTCCCCCCGCGCTTGGATCGAAATGGGCCTGCTCGCCCTCCTCTGGGGTGCGTCATTCGTCGCCGTGCGCGTGGCGCTGGACGAGATCGGGCCGCTGACCTCGGTCGCGCACCGCGTCTTCTGGGCGATGCTGGTGCTCTGGGCCGCAGTGCTGCTGATCCGTCTGCCCCTACCGCGAGAGCCGCGCATCTGGGGCGCCTTTCTGGTCATGGGGCTTTTGAACAACGTGATCCCCTTCTCGCTCATGGCATGGGGGCAGTTGCACATCCCCTCGGGCCTCACCTCCATCCTTAACGCCGCCACCGCGATCTTCGGCGTGCTGGCTGCCGCGGTCTTTCTCGCTGACGAGCGCATCACCCCGCGCAAAGCGCTCGGCGTCTGTCTGGGCTTTGCCGGGGTCACCACGGCCATCGGTCTGGAAAACCTCAAGAACTTCGACATCGGCAGCCTCGCGCAACTCGCGGTGCTGGGCGGCGCGATGTCCTATGCCATGGCGGGCGTCTGGGCGCGCAAACATTTCTCGGGCCAGCCGCCACAACTCGCCGCCGCCGGGATGCTCACCGGCGCGACCCTGATCATGCTGCCGCTGGCGTGGGTTGTCGAAGGCCCGCTCACGCTGGACCTCGCCCCCGCCACCATCGCCGCGATCGCCTATTACGCGGTTCCGGCCACCGCACTGGCCTATCTGCTCTATTACCGCGTGCTGGGCATGGCGGGCAGCAGCAACCTGATGCTGGTGACCCTGCTGGTCGCCCCCGTCGCAATCCTCCTCGGCGCATGGCTGCGCGACGAGACCCTGCGCCCCGCGGCCTATAGCGGTTTCGCCCTGCTGGCGCTTGGCCTGCTGGTGCTCGATGGCCGCATCTGGCGTCTGGTGAAACTGTGGGGTACTCAGGGGAAACGCACTTCGTAACCCTCGGTGATCTATGCTCTATCCCACGGCTGAAGACTGGCGCGCCGCCCCGCGCCGCAAGGTGCTGATCTTTGGCATGTCGGGCTTGGGCAAAACCCATCTGTCGAGCATGCTGCGCGACAGCGGCGATTGGTTTCACTACTCCATCGATTACCGCATCGGCACCCGCTACTTGGGCGAGTTGATCGCCGACAATGCCAAGGCCGAGGCGATGAAAGTGCCGTTTCTGAGAGACCTGCTGCTCAGCGACAGCATCTACATCGGCTCCAACATCACCTTCGACAACCTCTCGCCCGTGGCCACTTGGCTCGGCAAACCCGGCGACCCGGACCGCGGCGGCCTGCCCATGGCCGAATACGCCAAGCGGCAAGAGGCCTTCCGCCGCGCCGAAATCAGTGCGCTCAAAGACACCGCCTATTTCGCCAACCGGGCCGAAGCGCTCTATGGCTACCCGCATTTCATCTGCGACACGGGCGGGTCGATCTGCGAATGGGTCGATCCCGAAAACCCGAACGATCCGCTGCTGAAACAACTGGCCGACGAATGCCTGCTGGTCTGGATCAAAGGCGATGAGGCCCATACCCAAGAACTTATCCGCCGCTTTGACAAAGCACCGAAACCCATGGCCTACCAGCCCGAGTTCCTTACCCGCGCCTGGGCCGACTATCTCGCCGAAAAAAACATCACCGAAGACGCCGTGAACCCCGACGACTTCATCCGCTGGACCTATGCCGCCGCCCTGTCGCACCGCCAGCCGCGCTATGCGGCGATGGCAAAATGGGGTGTCACCATCACGCCCGCCGACATCGACGCGCTGCGCGCGCCGCAAGACTTTACCGACCTGATCGCCAACCGCCTGCCCGCAAACGGTTGATCCCAAGACGTCCGACATTACCTGACTGCTCTAGCCGCCTGAAAGACCTGTCCCATGCCCATCAAAATCCCCGCCCGCCTGCCCGCCTTTGACGTTCTGCGCAACGAAGGCGTCATGGTGCTGGACGAGGAACTGGCATCGCGGCAAGACATCCGCCCCCTGCGCATTGCGCTGTTGAACCTGATGCCGAAAAAGATCCAGACCGAGAACCAATTTGCCCGGCTCATCGGTGCGACACCTTTGCAAATTGAGTTGAGCCTCATCCGCATGTCCGACCACCAAGCCCGCAACACCGCCGCCGAACATATGGAAAGCTTCTATCGCCCCTTTGAAGAGATGCAGGACGAGAAATTCGACGGGCTCATCATCACCGGCGCGCCGATCGAACATCTGGAGTTCGACGAGGTTACTTATTGGGACGAACTGCGCGAAGTCATGGAATGGACACAGACCAACGTCCACTCCACCTTTGGCGTCTGCTGGGGCGGCATGGCGATGATCAACCATTTCCACGGCGTGAAAAAACACATGCTTCCCGCCAAAGCCTTCGGCTGTTT
Organism: Sulfitobacter delicatus; assembly: GCF_900102535.1. Classification (GTDB taxonomy): domain Bacteria; phylum Pseudomonadota; class Alphaproteobacteria; order Rhodobacterales; family Rhodobacteraceae; genus Sulfitobacter; species Sulfitobacter delicatus. The sequence goes on from NZ_FNBP01000005.1 coordinate 155,766, forward strand.
CCGCCACCGCAACCTCGCGCCCGCCTCGCCCTATCTGCGCGGCTTTTCGGACGATTGCACAGTGCCTGTCTCGCGCTGGACCGAAATCCGCCAAGACGAAGTGAACACACACCCCGGCCTGACCACGCTCTTGGGCAGCGACGAAGTCGGCCCCTGCCTGATAGAAGACCCGGCGCACCGCGCGCTCTATGTTTTCAACCACTTCGAGTATGACCGCGACACGCTGAAGCAGGAATATGACCGCGACGTCGACAATGGCGTGCCGATCAACGTGCCCTGCAACTACTACCCCGAAGACGACCCCAACCGCACCCCGGTCAACCGCTGGCGCAGCCATGCGCATCTGCTTTATGGCAACTGGATCAATGAGATCTACCAGACCACACCATTCGATATGAATGAAATTGGCCGTTAAGTTGCTGATCTACCTCGTGTTAGCACTGGCGCTGCTGGTCGGCGTCACCCAATGGCGCGCCCGCGCCCATGAGCGGGCCGCCGAGGCCAGCCATCCACCTGTGGGTGAAGTCATCGACGTTAGCGGCATCCCGGTTCATGCCAAGATCACCGGCAGCGGACCTGATCTTGTGCTTATCCACGGGGCTAGCGGCAACCTGCGCGAATTCACCATGGGATTTGCCGAACGGCTGAGCGACCGCTACCGCGTCATCATGTTCGACCGCCCCGGCATGGGCTATACGGGCCGCCTGCCCGGTAGCCGTGGCGCATGGAACCCGCTGGGCGAATCCCCGCAAGAGCAGGCCGCCTTGCTGCAACAGGCGGCGGATCAACTGGGCGTCAAAAACCCCATTGTCATGGGCCATTCCTTCGGCGGTGCCGTGGCGCTGGCATGGGGTCTCGCACGGCCTAAGGAAACCGCTGCGTTGGTGCTAGTCTCTGCCGTGTCAGAGCCTTGGCCCGGTGGCTTGGGCTGGATCTATAACGTCAGCGCCTCACGCCTCGGCGGTGCGCTCTTCATCCCAACGGTCACCGCCTTTGTCCCCGAACGCATCGTCGAAGGCAGCATTGAAGCCATCTTCGCCCCGCAATCCGCGCCCGACGGCTATGCCGAGCACATCGGCACCGGCCTCACCCTGCGCCGCAGCGCCAGCCGCGCCAACGCGCAGCAGGTGCATCAACTCCGCCCCCATGTCGTTGAAATGTCAGCGCAATATGACAGTCTGACCATGCCTATCGAAATCCTGCACGGCGACGCAGACACCATCGTGCCGATGCATATCCACGCCGAAGAATTAATTAACGACGTCCCCAACGGCAACCTCATCCGCATGCCCGGCATGGGCCATATGCCCCACCACGCCGACCCGCAGGCGGTGGTTGATGCCATAGACCGCGCCGCCGCCCGTGCGGGTTTGCGTTAAGGCCATTAACATCCCATATTACAACAAGAACAGCCCGACAGGAGCGCCCATGGACCTGCCCTTTGACGGCGCAATAAGCGCCTTTTTCGAGAACGACGCCCCCGAGGACGTCCGCCAAGCGATCCGCCGTTCTGATAAAGACGACATCCTGTCGCCTTCCTACCCGCATGACGAACGCCTCTCGCGCAAAACCTATGAGCGCGACTATGACCGGTTGCAGATCGAAATGGTCAAACTGCAATCTTGGGTCCGCGCCCAAGGGCAGCGTGTCGTGCTGGTATTTGAAGGCCGCGATGCTGCGGGCAAAGGCGGCACGATCCGCCGCATGCGCGATAACCTGAACCAGCGTGCCGCGCGGGTGGTGGCCCTGTCCAAACCCACCGAAAAAGAGCGCGGCGAGTGGTATTTTCAACGCTATATCAAACACCTGCCCACCGAGGGCGAAATGGTCTTCTATGACCGCTCTTGGTACAACCGCGGCGTGGTCGAGCCGGTCTTTGGCTTTTGCACCCATGAGCAACGCGAACATTTCTTTGAGCAAGTGACTCCCTTTGAGCAAATGCTGGTCGAAGACGGCATCCACCTGTTCAAATTCTGGCTCAACGTCGGCCGTGCCGAGCAACTCCGCCGCATGCTGTCGCGCGAGAGCGATCCGTTGAAACAGTGGAAGCTGAGCAAGATCGACGTGATGGGCCTGTCGAAATGGGGGGAATATTCCGCCGCCATCCAAGACACATTAGCCCGCAGCCACAGCCCTGAGACGCCATGGACCGTCATCCGCTCAGACGACAAACGCCGCGCCCGGCTGGCGGCGATGCGCTATGTGCTGCACGCCTTTGACTACCCGCAGAAAGACACCAAGACGCTCGGCGAGATCGACCCGACGATCTGTGGCGGGCCGGACCTTTGGGATGCCTAAACGCGGCTATCACCACGGCAACCTGCGCCAAGCGCTCATCGACGCGGCGCTCGAGTTGATCGAGCAGCGCGGGCCCACGGGATTTACCCTCTCAGAGGCCGCCAAACGCGCCGGCGTCACCCCCGCCGCCGTGTATCGCCACTTTGAGGGCCGCGAAGACCTCATCGCCGAAGCCGCGCATCAAGGCTACGGCATTTTTGCCGATCTGATGGAGTTTGCTTACGAGTCCGGCCAACCCTCGGCCCTCAAAGCCTTTGAAGCCACAGGCCGCGCCTATCTCGCTTTTGCGCGCAAACACCCCGGCCATTACATCGCGATGTTCGAATCCGGCATTTCGGTGAACCGCACGCCGGAACTGGCCCACGCCGCCAACCGCGCCAATGCTGTGTTGGAGCGCGCCGCCGCCGACCTGAGCCAGCACATCCCCGAAGACAAACGGCCGCCCGCGTCGATGTTCTCGGCCCACATCTGGGCCATGAGCCACGGCGTCGTCGAGCTTTTCGCCCGAAACTCGCCGGGCCGCGCCTCGCCCTTCCCCGCGGACGACCTGCTGGAAAGCGGGATCGGCATTTACCTGCGCGGTTTGGGGCTGGTGCGTCCGGACGAGTGAGCCTTTTGTCTTTGTGGCCCGACACGGCTCGGCTAGGCTCGCGCAATGATAGAATTTTTTAAGAATCGCACGTTCACACGCAAAGAGCGCCTCGCTGAATTGCAGGCGCGTGAAGGTGGATACTTTGATCTGCAATTCTTCCGTGCCATGCCCGCCGAGGATCGCAACCGCTGTCTTGAGCTGATGGAAACGTCCCAATCACAGCTCCGGCAGGATATCTTCGCCCTGCAGCGCAGCGGTTTTAAGACCGAAGGATTTTTTGTCGAGTTTGGCGCGACCAACGGCATCAAGCTGAACAACAGCCATCTGCTGGAAACTCAGTTCAATTGGAACGGCATACTGGCCGAACCGGCACGCGGCTGGCATGCGGACCTTGCCCGCAACCGCAACTGCGCGATTGAGCACCGTTGCGTCTGGAGCCGCAGTGGGGAGGTTCTGTCCTTTACCGAAGCCCCCCGCAGCGAGAATTCATCTATTTCCTGCTACGCCCCAACCCGGCGCCGTTTGCGGGGCGTCAACTATGAGGTCGTGACCATCTCCCTCAACGACCTGCTGACCGAACATGCCGCACCGCAGGAAATTGACTTTATCTCGATCGACACCGAAGGCAGCGAGTTTGATATCCTCGACGCCTTCGATTTTCAGAAGTGGCGCGTGGGCACCTTCTGCATTGAGCACAACTATGCGCCTCAGCGCGCGCAGATACACGACCTGCTCACCCGACAGGGCTATCAGCGTGTGTTGCCCGAAATCTCGCGCTTTGACGATTGGTATGTGGCCGGCGGCTGACCTGTTCAGGCAGCCACGCCCATTTCCTGCAAAACATCCGCCGCGATCTCGAAGGAGCGCAGCCGTGACGCGTGATCGTGAATCTGCCCCGTCAGGATCAATTCATCAGGTTGGTGCTCGGCAATCAAAGCGTCCAACTGACGTTTCACCGTTTCCGGACTGCCCGCCGCCGTGATCCGCAGCGCATGATCGACACCCTGCCGCAGCCCTGCGCCAATCTCGGCATCGATGTCCTTCACCGGACGCGGCAGCTTGCCCGGACGGCCCGTCCTGAGCCGCGCAAAGGCTTGCTGCATTGAGGTCCGCAAATAGGCGCCTTCCTCATCTGTGTCAGCGGCAAAGACATTTACCGCCAGCATGAACCGCGGCTTCGGGCAGGCTTGTGAAGGCTGGAAATCACGCCGGTAGATCGCCGTGGCCTCTTCCAGCGCGTCGGGGGCAAAATGTGATGCAAAGGCATAGGGCAGCCCGAAATGCGCCGCGAGTTGCGCGCCATAGAGCGAGGAACCCAAGATCCAGATCGGCACATACGTCCCCTCGCCGGGATGCGCGCGCACCGGGGCGCGCTCATCGGGCGCGCCGAGGTAGGACATCAGTTCGGCCACGTCATCGGGAAAACGATCTCCGCCAGACATCCCACGCCGCAGCGCGCGCATCACAGCTTGATCTCCGCCCGGCGCGCGGCCCAGCCCCAGATCGATCCGGTCGCCGTGGATCGCAGCCAAGGTGCCGAATTGCTCAGCAATCGCGAGCGGCGCGTGGTTGGGCAGCATTACGCCTCCTGCGCCTACGCGGATACGCTGCGTGTGGTCCGCCACATGACCCAGCAGCACCGATGTCGCCGCCGAGGCAATACCGGGCATGTTGTGATGCTCCGCCATCCAGAACCGGTGATAGCCCTTAGCCTCGGCCAGTTGCGCCAAAGCGACCGAATTGCGTATCGCGGTGGCGGTGTCGGACCCTTCGGGCACCGGGGCGAGGTCGAGAACGGAATACTGCATCTGGGGCTCCTGTGTTGACCTCTATATATGCAGCCCCAGCGCATATCGAAACCACCACAAAACGAAAAAGTGAAACGTTCGAATTGGTTCGTTCATCACATATATTTGTTCGATTGCATGGCTGATATGCGCACTCGGACGTTGCGGCCCTCTCGCCGCGGGCATATCCGCTAGGCGTTTTCAACCAGACCTGCGGGTCGCAATCAAGGCAATTGCCATGACAACTAAAATTCTTTTCGGGCTCGGCCTCTCGGCCGGGCTGCTCTCTTCTGCTGCCTACGCACAGGACAACATCACAACGGGCTTTGATCCGGTGATCGAGAACCGCGTAACCGCGCCGGTTATTGGTTGGTCGGCTGGCGTTTCGGCCACCACGCAGTTCAACACCTCCGATGATTTCGACCACATTGAAAACGAAGTCGAAGGTTTTGTCGAACTCACCTACGGTGGCTTGCACGGTGGCGTTAGCGTCAATTCCCTGTACCAGAACGCCACGGATGACGCCGAATACGAAGCCGAACTGGGCTATGGCGCGGACTTTGGCCGGGGCCTGAGCTGGGATCTGAGCTACGCCTACACATGGTTGGACGATTCCGACGCTGACAGCGAAGAGATCACCGCCACGCTGGGCTTCCCCATTGGCCGCGACGTGACTGGCGCTTTCGCCGTGATCATCGACCCCGACACAGGTGACAGCGACCAAGAAGTGGCCTTTGAGGCACCCCTTCCCGAGCGCTGGACCGCCGTTGGCCTTTTGGGCAACAGCGACCGTGACGACAACGTCTATGCCGAAGCAGGTGTTGTTTATGACTTCGGCGACGGCGTGAGCTTGGAAGCGCTGTACGAAGACACGAATGACAGCGACGGCGTGCTGGGCTTCACAGTGAGCTACGAGATCGGCGGCTGAGCCCGCCCGGCTTCTTCATAGAACGTCTGAAAGGCTGCTGCGGGAGACCGCGGCGGCCTTTTTACCGGAGCGGTTTCCGCGCTCGGCTATGCGGACAAAACCAGCTTTCGCACCAAACACCTGCCCAGCAACTTGCAAGAGAAGTGTCCCTATTAACAACCTGCGCCACCTGATAGACAGGCATCTTTGATCCCGAGCACAGTTAGGTAGCGCAAATTGGAACAGTTTGATCTCCTGTCTCTCGCCGAAATTGACGCCCAACTGATTGAAAAGCTGGCTACCCGAGCCTGTCAGCTTGACGGACATTGGCAAAGTCGAACAATGCCTCAAACGTTGCAGGGCCGGCGTGTCGGGATGATTGAGGAACTGCCCGGCTGGCGAAATCCGACCGCCCTTTCCATAGGTGTCGCAGCAATGGGCGGCACCTGTGTTCCCGTCACGGCAAAGTTGGAAGGAGGGGAAACGGTCGAAGACATCGCAGGATATTTGGACAACTGGTTCGACCTCATGGCAGTGCGCACGCCACGCTTCGCCGCGCTAAAGTCATTCGCCGATGCGCTAGAGGCCCCGGCAATGAATCTGCGAACCAACGACAACCATCCGTGCGAAGTGATCGGAGACTTAGCCTATGTGATGTCCGTTCGTGGGTCGTGGCAGGGATTGCGGGTGGCGGTTGTAGGCCCCGCTGGCAACATAGCTTCGTCGTGGTTCGAGGCGGCGCAGGTTCTTGACCTAGACGTGCTCCAAGTCACGCCAAAGGGATTCGAGGCACCTGAACAGGCCCGAGGCCCTTGCGATGTCACAGACGACATGCGCGGAATTGAAGACGCGGATCTGATCGTAACAGACTGCTGGCCGTCTGACCTAGACGCGGCAGGTGTTGAGGCCTTCCAAAAATGCCGCGTCACCGCGAGCAATCTGGACCGCTGCCGACCAGATGTCCTCTTTGTGCCCTGCCCCCCCGTCACGCGTGGGCAGGAGGTGTCAGAGGATGCGATGCGGCACCCGGCCTGCGCTGTACCGCGGGCCAAGGCATTTCTGCTCCATGCACAGAATGCCTATGCAGAAGCCGTTATCGGGCGGGTCTAGCCCGTCAACATGCAGCGAACCCTGACACCTCTCAGAGCTATGACCGCGGCTCTGACCGCTGTTACAGCGTCAGGATCAGCGGGCAGTGATCCGATACCTCGGGATCGTGGATCACATCGAAGGACCGCACGGCCTCTTCTCGATTGATGAGCATGTAATCGGCAAACCGGCCAGGTTTCTTGTAGTGGGTGTTGCGGGTGCTTTCGAAGCCACGCCCTGTCACCAACTCGGTCAATCCGGCTTCTGCGAGTATGGCGAGCGTTTCACTGTCGGGTTCGACATTGAAATCGCCACAGACCACGACCACATCCTCCGCCTCGGACACGCGATTGGATAGATCGAGCAACTTGCGCGCCTGCTCCGCCCGCTCGGGCGTATCCATCTTGCCCTTTAGATCGCGCAGGCCGTGCATATGCGTCACGCTGACAGTCCGACCCGCAGCATAGTCATAGACCCGAACGCCATGAGCGCTGCGGGAACGGGGATGGTCGCCATAGCCATCCGGAGAAAAGCCTTTGTGAACAAAGCCCTGCGCTTGGCCGATGATCGGAAAGGATTGACGAACGAATGTCGCCAGCCCCCACTGCGCCGGGACAGATTGATCGCCGTCCCACAAGACCCCCTGTGCCGCGGGACAGAACACGGCCACGTGGTTTGGCAAGACACGCGCAACATCCCGAAAGAAATTCGCGCGCTGTGGGAGAATGTGATCCCCGTCCCGGTAGGTCAGCCAGTCTTTGTGGCTCTTCGGGCTGTGAATGACTTCTTGAAGGCACAGGACATCGGGGCCTTCGCTTTCGACATAGGTCAAAAGCGCCTCATAAAGTTTTCCGCCCCAACCGTTCAGGCACATTATTTGCAAAGTCTTTTCTCCAATCATGTGGCGCCGACATTCGATGCATTGGAGAAGAACTTCAAGTTTGCCCTGAATGCAAACCTCCCACCCTCAACGAAAAAGGGCCACCCAACCGGGCGGCCCTTTCTGATGTCGTGATGGGTAAGCTTAACGCTTGGAGAACTGGAAGCTCCGGCGCGCTTTGGCCTTACCGTATTTCTTCCGCTCGACGACGCGGCTGTCACGGGTCAGGAAGCCTGCCGCTTTCAGCGCACCGCGCAGGGAGGGATCGTACAGCTGCAGGGCTTTGGAGATGCCGTGCTTGACCGCGCCCGCTTGACCGGACAGGCCGCCGCCTTTGACAGTCGCGATCACGTCGAACTGGCCTTCGGTGTTGGTGATGCCGAAAGGCTGCGCCAGGATCAGCTGCTGCACGGGGCGCGCAAAATATTCGTTCTGCGGCTTGCCGTTGACGATCACCTTGCCGGAGCCGGGCTTGATCCAGACACGGGCGACCGCGTCCTTCCGCTTGCCGGTGGCATAGGCGCGGCCCAGTTCGTCACGAACCGGCTCACGAGGCGTCATTTCGGTTTCGGTGCCCTGCACGCCGCCGATGTTCTCGGTCACGGCTGCTTCGAGACCGTCGAGGGATTTGATTTCGTCAGCCATGCTCATGCACTCCGCGTGTTTTTCTTGTTCATGGACTTAACGTCCAGAACTTCGGGGCTCTGGGCCTCATGGGGGTGATCGCTACCTGCATAGACGCGCAGGTTGGTCATGATCTGGCGGCTCAGGCGGTTGCCGGGCAGCATACGCTTGACGGCTTGTGTCACCACACGCTCGGGGTGCGCGCCTTCAAGGATCTGTTCCTTGGTGCGCGATTTGATCCCGCCGGGGTGGCCGGTGTGCCAGTAGAAGTGCTCTTCGCGCTTCTTGCCGGTCATCTGCACCTTCTCGGCGTTGATGACGATCACATTGTCACCGCAATCCATATGCGGTGTGAAGGACGGCTTGTGCTTGCCGCGCAGGCGCGTGGCGATGATCGAGGCGAGACGGCCCAGCACGACGCCTTCGGCGTCGATGATGATCCATTTCTTGTCGATATCTGCCGGTGTCGCAGAAAAGGTTTTCATGGATGAATTCCCGTTTGAGGTTGGTCGAACGAGGATTCCCCCGCCCGCTATCTGATGGAGGGGTTATATAGATGCGCAATGCCGGGTCAAGCGCAGTAAGATTCGATTATATCAGCAAAAACAAAGAGTTATGATTTAGGTATAATAATACCCCAAAAATTTACACGCTGATCTGCTCCGGTGGGTTGTCCAGCAAGCAGCGCAGCCGTTGCATCGCCGCCTCGAAGGACTTGAGCGAGACATGGGCGTTCACAGCAATCCGCACCGCATGGGGCGCACGGCCATCGCGCAAGGCAAACTCATCAGCCGACCGGATCTGCACCCCCTGCGCCTCTGCCGCGCGGCAAAAGCCCGCAGCGCGCCAGCCGGGAGGCAGTTGCAGCCAGAGGAACGGCACATCGCGCGAATAGCGCAAGTCATGCCCGCCAAGGTGGTTCACCGCGATCTGGACATATTCCGCCAGCCGTTCGCGGATATTGGCACAGATCTGTTTCATGCGCGGATCACTCAGCAGGATGCGCGTCGCTTCGGCCAGAGGGCGCGACAGGCCAAAGTAGCCATATTCCGCCACCCGCCGCAGGTCCGCCGACCGCCCCGCCGGGGCCAGCGCGAACCCCACCCGCAGCGCAGGCGTCAATTCTTTAGAGATCGAAGAGACATGCCAGACATGCTCTGGCCAAAGCGAGCGATAGCTCGGCGCGCGGGCTTCACCCATACGGTAGCAATCGTCTTCCAGTATCTCCAACCCATGCCGCTGTGCCACCTCCAGCAGTTCGCGCCGCCGCGCAAGGCTGGTGTGGCTGCCTGTCGGGTTATGGACCTCGGGCGTCGTGCAAAAGACCTGCGCTCCGCTGTCGCGTGCAGCCTTGTCCAACGCTTCGGGGATGACGCCGTGCTCATCCATCGCCACGCCGACCACCTCAGCGCGCAACACTTCGGCGGCGCGGCGGAACCCGGCATAGGAGAGGTCTTCGACCAGCATTACCGGCTTCGGCCCCGACAGGATCGCTTGCAAAACCAATACAATGCCGCTCTGCCCGCCGTGAGACAGGACAACATCCCGCTCGCTCACCGGACCCAGTGACAGATGCGCCATCCAGTCGATCACCGCTTGCCGCACGGGCGCATAGGCGTCGCGGGTCGGGTAGTTCATAAAGTCCTCGCCCGGCCCATCCGCCACCTGCCGCAGCGCGTTGCGGATAACGGCGATCTGACCCATGTCCGGCAATCGCGGGCTAAAGAGGCTCACGGCATTGGTCTCGGCGACTTCAAGCTCCTTGATCCAATTGCCCTGCTCGCGGTTCCACACGTCCTCGCGAATGGCGGCCTGCGGCGGCGCCACGAAAGTACCGCGCCCAACTTCGGCTTCCAGCAGCCCCTCGTCGGTCAGGATCGTATAGGCCCGCGCCACGGTGCCCGGCGTGATGCCCAACTGCCAAGCCAGCTCGCGCACCGGGGGCAGCTTATCGCCCACTTGCAGCGCCCCGCTCTCGACCCCGTCGCGGATGGTCTGGGCCACCAGCTTGTACTTCGGCCCCTGCCCTTCGCCAAGCTTTGGCTGCCAAATTGTACCCATTACAATATTCCTATGGTCAAATTGTATCGCGCTTTGTACCTTAGTCTTGTAGATATTATACAAATTGTGTCAATACAATTCAGGAGATTCCCCATGACACAGGCACGCCCCTTGAGCGCCGATGCGATGACTTTAATGACATACCGTGCGTTGCCGGTCCCTGCGATGATCGCCCTGCGCTTTGCGGCCGCCGTGACCACATGGGCGACCCGCCGCCGCACCCGCCTCTCGCTCGCGTCGCTTGAGCCATGGCAGTTGCAGGATGCGGGACTGACACCGGAACAGGCCTCCGAGGAGGCGTCCCGTGTGTTCTGGCAGGCGTAACTTCCCTGTGGCGTAGGCCAGACCTCTTCCTTGGGCCGGGTTTTCCCCGGCCCTTTTTTTGTGGTCACTGAGGGCCATCGCCTACCCGTGGGTCGGCGATCCACCAGCCGATGCTGCCACTTTATCTCTCAACTGTGATGTGCGCTTTCGAGGGTGAGCCAAGCCTCGCCAAATCGCCTACCCGCCCGAACGGGCAGGCAATGGCCCGGCGCCTGCGGCTTGATTCCGGGCCGGGTTGCTACGCCTTCACCGGCGGAATCGCATAGGTCAGACTCGCCCGCGCCACCGGCTTATCCGACCCTTCCGAATAGATCAGCACATCCGTCACCGACAACTGCCGCCCCAGCTTCAACAGCTTCGCCTTGGCAATCAAATGCACATCCGCCAGCGGCTTGCGCATAAAATCGATCGAGCAATTCGTCGTCACCGCCAGTGCCTGCGGCCCGATCATCGCCAGCGTCACCAGATAAGCCGCCACATCCGCCAGCGCGAACATCGACGGGCCCGACACCGTCCCACCGGGCCGCAGGTGCCGCCGACCGGTGAGCAGACGCATGGTGATCTCATTCTCGGCCACATGATCCACCGCGAAATCATCCGCCACCTGATCAAAGACCTCGCGCATGAACGCTTCCAACGCCTTAGCATCCATCTTGACGGCCATACTTGTTCTCCCTGCTTGCCTCCGCGTAACGTTGGCGTGACCAGCTTGGGAGGGCAAGGTGACAATTCTTGACGTTACGGCACAAGGGCCGATCACCCATCTGCGCATGAACGCGCCCGAACGGTTGAACGCCCTCTCGGACGAAATGATCGCCGCCCTGCACAGTCAACTCGACACACTGGCCGAAGACCGCAGCACCCGTGCCATCATCCTCTCGGGCGCGGGCAAAGCCTTCTGCGCGGGCCACGACCTGCGCCAAATGACCGCCATGCGCCAAGCCGAAGATGGCGGCGCCGCGGCCTTCAAAGACCTCTTCGACCGCTGCGCCGCCCTGATGGCCCGCATCCAAAACCTGCCCCAGCCCGTCATCGCCCAAGTTCATGGCATCGCCACCGCCGCCGGCTGCCAATTGGTCGCCACTTGCGATCTGGCCATCGCCGCCGAGGACACGCGCTTTGGCGTCAACGGCGTCAACATAGGCCTTTTCTGCGCGACCCCCATGGTCGCCCTCACACGCAACATCCCGCGCAAACAAGCCTTCGAAATGCTCACCACCGGCGAGTTCATCCCCGCCCCCCGCGCCGCGGAACTGGGCCTGATCAACCGCGCCGTGCCCGGTGACCAACTCGAGACCGAAACCCAAGCCCTCGCCGAAAAGATCGCCGCCAAACTCGGCTCTGCCGTCACCCACGGCAAGGGCGCTTTCTACGAGCAACTCAATCTGCCCACCGCCGAAGCCTATGCCTTCACCGGCGATGTCATGGTCCGAAACATGCTCGACGCCAACACCCGCGAAGGCATCGACGCATTCCTGGAAAAGCGCCCCCCGGAATGGACCCAGTGATTGTTTCCAAAAGCGCGGCGCACTGTTGCAAATTGACTGCTGGCAAATCTGGCGAAATTGGGGCAAAGATAGGACAAGGCCACAGGCTTGATGCTTTTGGGTCGCCGCCAGCGGAAGGTCCCTCCGGGTCAGCTCTCACTGACCGACCATCCCCGCAGCGGCGACCCCAAAAGCATCCCTCCTGAGCACCCTCCGCCCCCTGTTGCCCATTGCGCGCGCGGCTGCCCTGCCCTACATCGCCCCCATGACAGATACATTGCACATCATCGGCGGCGGCATGGCCGGATCAGAGGCCGCCTGGCAGGCCGCAAACGCAGGCGTCAACGTGGTGATCCACGAAATGCGCCCCAAGGTCGAAACCTTCGCCCACCAAACCGGGCTTCTGGGCGAGATGGTCTGCTCCAACTCCTTCCGCTCGGACGATGACGAGCAAAACGCCGTCGGCCTGCTGCATTGGGAAATGCGTGCAGCCAACGGCCTGATCATGGCCTGCGCCGACAAAAACCGCCTGCCCGCAGGCGGCGCGCTGGCGGTGGACCGTGATCCCTTCGCGCAGACCGTCACCGACACGCTGCTCACGCACCCCAACATTACCGTCGAATACGGCGAGATTACCGAACTGCCAAAAGACGGCAAATGGATCATCGCCACCGGCCCGCTGACCTCTGGCGCACTGGCCGAAGCCATCGCCGCCGAGACCGGCGCCGAGGCGCTCGCCTTTTTCGACGCCATCGCGCCCATCGTCTATTTCGACAGCATCGACATGTCCAAAGCCTGGATGCAGTCGCGCTATGACAAGGGCGAGACCGAGGAAGAGCGCACCGCCTACCTCAACTGCCCGATGGACAAACAACAATACGACGACTTCATCGACGCGCTGCTCGAGGCCGAGAAAACCGAGTTCCGCGAAGGCGAAACCGCGGGCTATTTCGACGGCTGCCTGCCCATCGAAGTCATGGCCGAACGCGGCCGCGAGACCCTGCGCCACGGCCCGATGAAGCCAGTGGGCCTGACCAATCCGCACCAGCCGGACGTCAAAGCCCATGCCGTCGTGCAGCTGCGCCGCGACAACAAGCTCGGCACGCTCTACAACATCGTCGGCTTTCAGACCAAAATGAAGTACGGCGCGCAAACTGATGTTTTCAAACGTATTCCCGGCTTGGAGAACGCCCGCTTTGCCCGCCTCGGCGGCATCCACCGGAATTCTTTCATCAATTCGCCGACACTGCTCGACGACCAAATGCGCCTGCGCAGCCAGCCCAACATTCGTTTTGCCGGACAGATCACCGGCGTCGAAGGCTATGTCGAAAGCGCCGCCATGGGCATGCTCGCAGGCCGCATGGCCGCCGCCGAAATCAAAGGCGGCAGCCTGCCGACCCCGCCTGACAGCACCGCCATGGGCGCGCTGATCACCCACATCACCGGCGGCGCGGATGCGAAAACCTTCCAACCGATGAACGTGAACTTCGGCCTCTTCCCCCCGGTCGAAGGGCTGAAATCAGGCCGTCGCGGGCGCAAGGACCGCTACAAGGCCTATACCGACCGCGCCAAGGCCGAGTGGCAGAACTGGCTCGATCAGGGTTAACGCTGGACGCTCAGGCCCATCCCCCATAGTTTAGGGGGATGACAGAGCGATACATCGACAGAGCCTACGCCGCCCGCGACCCTGAAGAGATCCGAGAGATCTACGAGGGTTGGGCCGCCACCTATGAGAGCGACATTACCGCGCAAGGCTATGCGACGCCCGAGCGCGGTGCGGAAACCTTGGCCCAGTTCATGGCGGACAAAGATGCGCCCATCCTCGACATGGGCTGCGGCACCGGCCTTTCTGGGGTCGCGCTAAAAGCGGCAGGTTTCACCACGATTGACGGGGCGGACACTTCAGCCGCGATGCTGCAGGAAGCAGGAAAAAAATCGATATACCGCAATCTCTTACAGGTCGAACCTGATGAAGATCTTCCCTTCAGAGCAGGCAATTATGCCGCAATTACCGCCATCGGTGTGATCGGCCCCGGCGCGGCCCCGATCTCCCTTTTCGACGCGCTCATGCATAAATTAACCAAAGGCGGCAAGCTGCTGTTTTCGTTAAACGATCACGCGATGGTCGATAGTGGAACCCTCGGCATGATCCACGAATGGACCGACTGCGGCGCAGCCTTGCTGCTTTCTAGCGAAGACGGCCCGCACCTACCCGGCATGGACTTGAACGCCACCGTATATCTTATTGAAAAGAATTGACCTTTACCACACGCTTTGCCCCATCGCCAACCGGGCCGCTCCATCTCGGACACGCCTATTCTGCGCTGCTGGCCTTTGAGATGGCCAAGGCCGAGGGCGGTCAGTTCCTCCTTCGCATCGAAGACATTGACCAATCTCGCGCCCGCGCACATTGGGAAGCGCAGATCTACGATGACCTCGCTTGGCTTGGCCTTGAATGGCCCCAGCCCGTCATGCGTCAATCAGATCGCATGGCCGCCTATCAGACGGCCTTAGACGCACTCTGGGACCGTGGCTTGCTCTATGCCTGCGCCTGCAAACGCCGCGACATCCTTGCAGCCAGCAGCGCGCCGCAGGAAGGGGCGGAACCGGTGTTTGGCCCCGATGGGATCGTCTACCCCGGAACCTGCCGCCATGCAGGACACCCTCGTGAGGCGGGCGCCTTGCGTTTGGACATTAGAAAGGCGCTACAAACACTTGAGGGAAAAGAATTAAACTTCGTCGAAGGAGGTAGCGGCCCCGAGGGAGAAAGCGGAGCTATTCCCGTTTCAAAGGACCTGCTGATCAACCATGTCGGCGACGTCGTCTTGGCGCGGCGGGACATGGGGACGTCCTATCACCTCTCAGTGGTGCTCGATGACGCCGCACAGGCCGTCACCCATGTCGTCCGTGGGCGTGACCTTTTTGAGGCAACCTATATCCACATCTTGCTGCAAGCACTGCTCAGCCTGCCGACCCCGCACTATCACCACCACCAATTGATCCGCGATGAGACGGGCAAACGTCTGGCCAAACGCGACGACGCCCGCGCCATCGCGCTCTATCGCGAGAATGGCTCGACGCCGCGAGATATCCGTGATATAATAGGCCTTTAGACGGCGACGTTAAACTTCTGGCGACATCAGTTCGACTTCTTCGCCACCTTCCACCGCAGTGTAAAAGCAGCTGCGCCGCCCAGTGTGGCAGGCGGGTCCGGTTTGATCCACCAGCACCAGAAGGCAATCGCGGTCACAGTCCACCCGAAACTCCACCAGCTTCTGCACATTCCCGCTGGTCTCGCCTTTAACCCAAAAGGCCTGCCGCGAGCGGCTCCAATAGGTGACCTTGCCGCTCTCTAGCGTCCGCGCCACGCTTTCGGCGTTCATCCATGCCATCATCAAGACTTCATGGGTCTCGGCATCCTGCGCAATGGCAGGAATAAGGCCCGCATCGTTGAACTTCAGGCTTGCAGGATCGAATGGCATGGGGCACCCCCTGAGAAATATTTGCATCTGCGTCTGCGGCGCTTATGTAGGGTTTTGATACGAAAAGGAACAGCCATGTCGGATGAGACGGACCTCATCAAGCTCTACTCCGCGCGCATTCTGGCGCTGGCGGCAGACATCCCGCATCTGGGCCGCATGGAAGACCCTCAAGCCAGCGTAAAGCGCCGCTCGCCGCTCTGTGGCTCCACGGTGACCGTGGACGTGCGCATGGAAGACGGCCATCTGGCCGAGATGAAGCAGGACGTGAAAGCCTGTGCCTTGGGCCAGGCCGCTGCCGCCGTCGTGGGCGCCGCCGCGCCTGGCAGCACCTCCGCTCAGGTCACCCGTGCGCGCGACCAGTTGCGCGCCATGCTCAAGGGCGAAGGCCCCGCTCCCGAAGCGCCCTTCGACGGGCTTGAGGTCCTGACCCCTGCCACGGCCTACAAAAACCGCCATGCCTCGATCATGCTCAGCCTTGAGGCGCTAAATGAGGCGATGCAACAGGCCGAAGCGCCGGCGGGCATTAGCGAATTGTAAGCAAAATCGTGACAAAGGCTTTGGGAGCTTTTCTTTCCCGAGGTTTCCATGACTTTGCACAGCCCGCTTCGCCCATCGCCGGATTTGGACCGTCTGGCAGACTCCGCCGCCGCACTGGGCTACGAAATTGTCGACATCGTCGGCTTTCTCGACCTCGTTGAACTACACGCTCGCAACCAGCGCGGCTTGCTGAGCACGCTGGGGCAAAGCGCCGGGGATGTCATCGCCGCCAACGGCGACGTGCGTCAACGGGTTGAGGCCTTGGGCGCGACCTCGGAACAGGCGCTGCGCGAGGTGCAATCCTCGGTCGGGATGGTCCGCACCGCGGGTGGCAAAACGCGGGACGTGGCGGTTTGGGTCAAGGCGCTGGCAGATCGCACCGATGCGGTGGGCGAAACCTTAAAAGCGGTCAAGGCCAACAACAGCCAGATCGCCCAGATTGCGACGCAGGTTAACACCTTGGCGATTAACGCCAAAATCGAAGCGGCGCGGGCTGGGGAAGCAGGGCGTGGCTTTGCCGTGGTGGCCGATGCGATCAACGATCTGTCGCAGAAGACGCGGACAGCAGCCAAGCAGATTTCCGAAAACATCGAATCCCTCACCGGCTGGATCGACGATCTCGGGCAAGAGGCTGAGACAGTGGCCGATGACGCGGGTCAGGTGCTGGATACGTCGGCGGAGACCGACACCGCCCTTGGCAGAATGGAAAGCACGATCCAAAGCGAGCACGAGCAAACCCTGCGCATTGCCAGCAGCGCAGAACGCGCGCAGTCGGCCTTGGTTCAGTTGCAGCCTGCCGTGCAGGACATCGACGCCACGGTGCGCGAAACCTCGGACGGGATAGAGACCGCCCATGCGCGGATGCTAAAGCTGATCGACGCCTCCGAGCATATCGTTCAATCAGTGGCGAGCCTCGGCGGCACATCGGTCGATGCGCCTTTCATCGCCTATGTGCAGAAGACCGCGCAGGCGATCTCGGATGCCTTTGATGCCGCGATGGCCCGGGGGGAGCTTTCGGACACGCAGTTGTTCGACCGACAATATCAGGAAATCAGGGGCAGCGCCCCCGCGCAGTTCACCACCCGCGCGCTTGGCTTTCTCGACCAACTGCTGCCGCAGTTTCAGGAACCTGCGCTGGACTTCGACAGCAAGGTGGTCTTTTGCGCCGCGGTGGATGTGAACGGGTATTTGCCCACCCACAATCGCGTTTTTTCGCAGCCGCAAGGCAGCGACGTGGTCTGGAACACCGCGCATTGCCGCAACCGTCGCATCTTTGATGACCGTGTGGGGCTGAAGGCCGGGCGCAACACTGAGCCCTTCCTCTTGCAGGTCTATCGCCGTGATATGGGCGGCGGGGAGTTCCGTGTGATGAAAGACCTCTCTGCACCGATCTGTGCAGGCGGGCGGCACTGGGGCGCGTTGCGACTGGCCTATAGCCGCTGATCCCACTGCACAAAAAAACGCCGCACATCCAAAGGGATGGCGGCGTCAGTCGGCATAACTCATGTGGGACCCACGTTGTCGGCAAAGCCGACGGACAGGCATGTCGGTGCATCAAATTGGGACGGATGCAATCTGACAACGCGGCATGAGAGCCTGAGGCAACTCAGACAAAGGCGGGCAGATGTAAGCCAACCACCAACATTACGATCAAAGCTGCCGCACCTGCGGCGTCCTGAAGCAATGTATCCTGCGACCGTGCCGCGATGGATTTGAGTGTTTGGAATGTCATCATCTGCTCACCTCCTCTTTGTTGCTCCTTTGTTCTCATTTACCACGTATTAAGTAAAGAACTTTTTGAGAACATTCGCGAACAAAAAGGACGGAAAGCATCTAACCTACTGATATTAAACGGATCGCCTCATCCTGCCGCATAAGCCAGAGAAGCAAACGCACGGCCTTGCCTCGTGCTGTCTCAAGCGTGGGATCATCGGCCAAGAGTTTGCGCGCATCTGATTGTGCTACCGCCATCAGCCCCGCCTGCCGTTCCAGATCCGCCACCCGAAAACGCGGCACGCCGGACTGCGCCGTGCCGATCAGATCGCCCGTGCCGCGCATTTGCAGATCGGTTTCGGCAATGACGAACCCATCCTCAGATTCGCGCAGCACTTCCAGCCGCTGCCGCCCCGTGTCGCTGAGCGGTGCTTGATACATCAGCAAACAGGTCGACGCCCCCTCCCCGCGTCCGACCCGGCCCCGCAACTGGTGCAACTGCGCAAGGCCGAAAATCTCGGCCCGTTCCACCACCATGATCGTCGCATTGGGCACATCGACGCCAACTTCGATCACCGTGGTCGCAACCAGCACCTTGGTCTCGCCCGCTTGAAAGGCGCGCATCGCCGCGTCCTTGTCCGCCGGAGGCATCTGACCATGGACCAGCCCTACGACCCCCTCACCAAGCGCAGCACGCAGACGTTTGAACCGGTCTTCCGCGGCGGTCAGATCGCTGACCTCGCTTTCCTCGACCAGCGGGCAAACCCAATAGCATTGCCGCCCCTCGCTGATCGCATGGCGCATCCGGTCGATGACTTCGTCCATCCGTCCGGTCGACACCAGCGCCGTGCGAATGGGCTGCCGCCCGGGCGGCTTTTCGTCCAGCACCGAAACATCCATATCGCCATATTGCGCCAAGGCCAGACTGCGCGGGATCGGCGTCGCGGTCATCACCAGCACATCGGCCAAACGCCCCTTGCGACCCAACTCCAGCCGCTGCCGCACGCCAAAGCGGTGCTGTTCGTCCACCACCGCCAACCGCAGATCGGCAAAGGCGACATCCGCCTGAAAGACCGCATGGGTGCCGACAAGAACCTGAATATCGCCGCGCTCAAGCGCTTCGAGTTTGGCCCGCCGCTCGCCACCCTTGTCGCGCCCGGTCAGAATTTCCAGCACCACGCCCGCCTGTTCCGCAAGCGGTTGAAGCCCCATGAGATGTTGGCGCGCGAGGATCTCCGTCGGCGCCATCAGCACCGCCTGTCCACCGGCCTCAACCGCACGCAGCAGCGCCATAAAGGCCACCAAGGTCTTCCCCGCGCCGACATCGCCTTGCAGGAGACGGTTCATCCGCGTCTCCTGCGCCATATCGGCGGTGATCTCTTCAATCGCGCGCCGCTGCGCCCCGGTGGGACTGTAGGGCAAAGCATTTAGTACCTTGCGCTGCAACGCGCCGTCGCCAAGGCTAACACGCCCTTTCTTACGCCGCTCATGCTGACGGGCCAGCGCCAAGGTCACCTGATGCGCCAGCAACTCATCATAGGCGAGCCGTTCGCGGGCGGGGGCTGTTGCGGTGAGATCAGTGGCATTCTGCGGATCATGCGCCGCCTGCGCAGCCGCGGCAAAATCCGGCCAGCCTGCCTGCGCCACTTGCCCCGGATCTGCCCATTCGGCCACCACCGGCAGCCGCGTCAGCGCACCGCGCGTGGCTTTATACATCAGCTTTTGGGTCAGCCCCGCAGTCAGCGGATAGACCGGCTCGAAATCGGGTATGTCGCCTGCCTGATCCTCCGGCAGCGCGAATTCCGGATGCACCATCTGCGCCATTCCATCAAACAACTCGACCCGGCCCGAGACAATGCGGCGGCTGCCTTCGGGCAGTTGCTTTTGCCAATAATCGCCGCGCGCATGGAAAAACACGAGCTGAAAACTGGTCTGCGCGTCTTCGACATTGATCCGATACGCCCCGCCGCGGTTCTTGGCGTGACGGTGCGGCCCGATCGTCACCGCCACAGTCAGCGTCGCGGGCAGCACCGCGTCCTTCACCGTGTCACGCAGGCGCCGGTCAATGCCGGAATGCGGCAGGGTAAAGATCAAGTCGCGCGGCGCCTGAATGCCCATCTGCCCAAGCAATTGCGCCGTCTTCGGCCCCACGCCTTCCAAAGTCTCCAACCCCGCGAAAAGCGGGAACAACTGTTCCGGACGACCGCTCATTTGCCGTCGATCAAGGCCAGCCAGCCGTCCTCGTCCAAAGTCTCGATGCCCAGATCAGCAGCCTTCTTGGCCTTTGACCCCGCCCCGGGCCCCGCGACCAACAGATCGGTTTTGGCACTCACCGAGCCCGAGACTTTCGCCCCTAACCGTTCGGCCCGCGCTTTGGCTTCGGCACGGCTCATCTTCTCCAGCGTACCGGTAAAGACCACCGTCTTGCCCGCCACCGGGCTGTCCGCCGTGTCAGGCCGCTCCGCCGGAATGACCGTTAAATGGGCCACCAACCGGTCGATAGACGCACGCTCCGCCTCTTGCGCGAAGGTGGACACAAGCGAGCCCGCCATAACGCTGCCAACCCCGTCGACCCCGATCAAATCATCCCAAGCCGGACCGCTAAGCCCGCGTGCGTCAGCCATTGCGGCCTCAAAACTGTCCCAATCGCCATAATGCAGCGCGATCAGGTTCGAGGCTGCTTCGCCTAAATGACGGATGCCAAGAGCGAAAAGCAGCCGTGACATCGGGATTTTACGCTTATCATCAATGGCCTCAAACAGCTTATCCGCCGACTTCGGCCCCCAGCCTTCGCGGTTCTTCAACTGCTGCACACCAGTCCCGTAACGATCTTTCAGGGTAAAAATATCCGCAGGCTCCGCGATCCAGCCGTCTTGATAAAATTGCTCAACCTGCTTTGCGCCCAGCCCTTCGATATCAAAGGCACCACGGGCAACGAAATGCTTCAGCTTCTCAACTGCCTGCGCGGGGCAAATCAAACCGCCCGTACAGCGCCGCACCGCATCGCCCGGCTCGCGGATCGCGTCCGAGCCGCATTCGGGGCAAGTGGTGGGAAAAATAAAAGGCTGCGCATCATCAGGTCGCTTCGACAGGTCCACGTCCGCCACTTTCGGAATCACATCCCCCGCGCGGTAAATCTGCACCCAATCGCCGACCCGCACATCCTTGCCGCCGCGAATTTCGGCACCCTTACTGTCCAGCCCCTTAATATAGTCCTCATTGTGCAGCGTCGCGTTCGACACCACGACCCCGCCCACCGTGACCGGCTGCAATCGCGCCACTGGCGAAAGCGCCCCGGTGCGGCCCACCTGAATGTCGATCGACTCAAGCCGGGTCCAGGCCAATTCGGCGGCAAATTTATGCGCGACGGCCCAACGCGGCGTGGTCGAGCGGAAGCCGAGCCGGTCCTGCAGCGCCAGATCGTCGACCTTGTAGACCACGCCGTCGATGTCATAGCCAAGCGTGGCGCGCTGTTCTTCGATCTTTTCGTAATGCGCGATCATCTCATCCGGGCCATCGCACAGCGCGGTCAACGGGTTGGTCGCAAATCCAAGCGCTTCAAGCCGATCAATTGCGCCCTTCTGCGTTTCGGCCAAAGGCGCCGAAAGCGCCCCCCAAGCATATGCAAAAAAGCGCAATGGCCGCGCGCGGGTGATCTCGGCGTCCAACTGGCGCAGCGATCCGGCGGCGGCATTGCGTGGGTTGGCAAAAGTCTTTCCACCAGCCGCCGATTGCCGCTCGTTCACCGCAGCGAAATCGGCGTGGCTCATATAGACCTCGCCGCGCACCTCAAGCAGGTCCGGCGCGTCTTTTAACTCATGCGGAATATCAGCAATCGTGCGGGCATTGGCGGTGACATTCTCACCCACCGCGCCATCGCCCCGCGTTGCGGCCTGAACCAAGACGCCCTTCTCATACCGCAACGACAAAGAAAGCCCGTCGATCTTTGGCTCGGCGGTATAGGCAAGATGCGCCTCCGGACCGAGCCCAAGATATTTCCGGATCCGCGCATCGAATTCCGCGACTTCTTCAGCATCAAAAGCATTCGCCAAAGACAACATCGACACGGCATGGCGGACCTTCGAAAATCCCTCCGCCACCGGCGCGCCGACCTGTTCCGAGGGGCTGTCGCTGCGCTTAAGTTGAGGAAACCGTGCCTCAATCTCCGCGTTGCGCCGTTTCAGCGTGTCATATTCTGCGTCAGAAATCTCAGGGGCATCGTCCGTATGATAGGCCGCGTTCGCTTCTGCCAGCACCTCGGCCAGCCGCGCAAGCTCCGATTTCGCCTGGGCCTCGTCCAACGCTTCCACTTCGATCTGAGATGTCACGACCTGCCCTCGGATATTGTCACCTTGGGGTTAGATAGGTGGCCATCCGGGGCAGGTCTAGCGATTTCAGGCCATCAGGCGCTTGCAGCGAGGTTCATCGACGCAGGCTCAGGATCACGGAGCACATAGCCCCGCCCCCAGACCGTTTCGATATAGTTCTCGCCCCCGGTCGCGAGGCTCAGCTTCTTACGCAGCTTACAAATAAAGACATCGATGATCTTCAACTCGGGCTCGTCCATACCGCCATAAAGGTGGTTGAGGAACATCTCTTTGGTCAGCGTCGTGCCCTTGCGCAGGCTCAACAATTCCAACATCTGATATTCCTTGCCGGTCAGATGCACCGGATTGTCATTCACGCTGACCGTCTTGGCATCAAGGTTCACGGCGATCTGCCCCGTCTCAATCACCGACTGCGAATGCCCCTTGGAGCGTCGAATAATCGCGTGGATCCGCGCCACCAGCTCTTCACGGTGGAAGGGTTTCGTCAAATAATCATCCGCACCAAAGCCAAAGCCGCGTATCTTGTTCTCGGTGTCATCAGCGCCCGACAGGATGAGAATCGGTGTCTCGATCCGGCTGAGCCGCAACTGCCGCAGCACCTCATGACCGTTCATATCCGGCAAATCGAGGTCAAGCAGGATCAAATCATAGTCATAAAGCTTCGCCAGATCGATCCCCTCTTCCCCGAGGTCCGTGGCGTAGACGTTGAGATTCGCATGGGTCAGCATCAGTTCAATGCTGCGCGAGGTCGTAGGGTCATCTTCAACAAGCAGTACACGCATTCGGGTTCTCCGGCTCAACAGGGGGCGATTAACGTGATCCTGAGCAAAAAAGGTTAACTACCCGTTACCGATACTGATCAAGCTATCACAACAACCTAAAGTTGTCTATACTTCTGTAGCGCAGTGGCCTTCAGCGCAGCCTCTCCATGCTCCGTAACTGCCCGCAACCATTCCATAAATTCACCATCGCTAATGCCATAACGCTCCAGTGCTTCGGACTGTGTGATCAACCCATAGACCACCCCGCGCACCACCGCCGCTTTGCGCGATGCGACCCAGCGGCGTGTTTCCGGCGGCGGGAGATCGGCGCGCGACATAACGCTGCCGTCCGCCAATGTGACGGACCGCGGGCCGTCGACTTTTTTCAGGTACATCACATTATCCGCCATTGCTTTGGCGTCTTAATGCCCCCATCTGCCTTAACGGGGGGTGAAGCTGGCCCTTGTGACTAACTCGCATTTTCCTATATTCCCCCACAAACCCCCGGAGACCGCCATGCCCCTCGATCAGACCCCGCCGCTCAATTCGCTTGGATTCGCCAAAGCCCCCGCCGATACGCGGGTGGTCGTGGCGATGTCTGGCGGTGTGGACAGCTCGGTGGTGGCCGCGATGCTGGCCGACGAAGGCTATGACGTCGTGGGCGTCACGCTTCAGCTCTATGACCACGGCGCCGCGCTGGCCAAAAAAGGCGCCTGCTGTGCGGGTGTCGACATCCAAGACGCCCGCCGCGTGGCCGAGGAAATGGGCTTTCCGCACTATGTACTGGACTATGAAAACGTCTTCAAAGACGCGGTGATCGACGAATTTGCCGACAGCTACCTTGGCGGCGCAACCCCCGTGCCCTGCATCCGCTGCAACGAACGCGTAAAGTTCAAAGACCTGCTTGAGACCGCGAAGGATCTCGAGGCCGACTGCATGGCCACCGGCCATTACATCCAGCGCAAGATGGGCGAAAACGGCCCGGAACTACACGCGGCCGCCGACGGCAACCGCGACCAGAGCTATTTCCTCTTCTCCACCACCGAAGAGCAGCTCTCCTACCTGCGCTTCCCGCTGGGCCATCTGCCGAGCAAGGACGACACGCGCGCCTTGGCGGCGAAATACGGGCTGGTCGTGGCCGACAAACCTGACAGCCAAGACATCTGCTTTGTCCCCAATGGCGACTATGCCTCCGTGATCCGCAAACTGCGCCCCGAGGCCGCCGATCCGGGCAATATCGTCGATACCGACGGCAATGTGCTGGCGACACATGAGGGCGTGATCCACTACACCATCGGCCAACGCCGCGGCCTCGGCATCGGCGGTCTGGCCGATCCGCTTTATGTGGTGAAACTGGATGCCGAGCGCAAAGAAGTCGTCGTCGGCCCGAAATCCATGCTCGCCACCCGCAAAATCCCGGTGCGCGAGATCAACTGGCTGGGCGACGCACCACTGATGTCACAGGCCGAATGGCCCATCGCCGTGCGCGTGCGCTCTACCCGCCCGCCGCGCGATGCCATCCTGCGCCCGATCTCCGAGACCGAAGCCGAGGTCGAACTGCTGACTGCTGAAGAAGGCGTCTCCCCCGGCCAAGCCTGCGTCTTCTACGACCCCGAAAGCACGCGCATCTTCGGCGGCGGCTGGATCCACCGCGGCTGATCTCTTTTTGGCCAAAAATACTTTGGGGAGTTTGAGGGGCAACGCCCCTCAATCATCTTATATAGAAATGCGCGGTACGCGCCCCTTCAAAGCCGCGCCAAGACCGCCCGCGCCGCCCGAAGCCCCGGCGCCTCACCGCCCTGCCCCAAACGCTCCATCGTCAGTGCCATCGCGTCCTTCTGCGCGCCGGGCGCGCGCAATACACGTAAGACGCCTTCCGCAATCGGACCGGGCCGGCAATTCGCGCCGATGAACTCCGGCACGGTGCGACTTTCCGACACCAAATTAACCAGCGTCACCGTATCCACCCGCAACATCCGTCCGATGATCTGACGGCTGATCCAACTCATGTCATAAGCGATCACCATCGGCGTGCTCACAGCGGCCAATTCCAATGACACCGTCCCGGACGCCGCCAAAGCCACATCCGCCGCCCGAAACGCCGCACGTTTGGTCGCGGCGAACACGTCCGCCTCCTGCTCACGCGGGTCCAGCACCACGGGCTTGCCCGCCCAATTGCGTGTCGCCTGTTTGACCAGCGCCGCCACGGGGGAAGCCGCAGGCACCACCACGCGCAGCGACGGCTCCGCCTCGACCAACCGCGCCACGACCTGTTGGAACACCGGGGCCAACCGGGTGACTTCACCCCGACGTGAACCGGGCAAAACCAGCAACATGGGCGCGTCGCTCAGGTGATGTTCCGCGCGAAAGGCTGCGGCCTCGGCATCATCGGCCAAAGGTTCGGCCACCACCGGGTGCCCGACAAAATCGCAGGCCATGCCCGCAGCTTCCATATAGGGCGGCTCGAAGGGGAAAAGCGCCAACACATGATCGACGTAGCGCGCCATCTTCTCGGCCCGGCCGGGGCGCCAAGCCCAAACGGTGGGGGCTACGTAATGCACGGTGCGGATGTTGGATTTCTCCTTCACCTTCCGCGCCACGCGCAGCGAAAAATCCGGGCTGTCGATGGTGATCAGCACATCCGGCGCGGTGTCGATCACCGCCTGCGCGGTCTCGTTGATCCGGGCCATGAGCGCGCGGTATTTCGGCAGGATCTCGGCCAGACCCATGACGCTCAACTCGTCCATGTCAAAGCGGCTTTCCAGCCCCTGCGCCATCATCTGCGGCCCGCCAATGCCGTCGAAGGTCAAATCGGGGCGCAATTCCTTCAACCCCGCCATCAAAGCGCCGCCCAAACGGTCGCCCGACGGCTCTCCGGCGAGGATAAACACCTTCATGCCACGTCTCCCCGCACCCAAAGGACCAGCCCCAATTCATCCGCCAGCGCCGCGCAACGCTCTTGCTCCAGCACGATGACCCCCTCAGCGGCCACCACAACCCCGGCAAGCCCCGCCGCATGGGCGGCGCGCAGCGTGTCCGGCCCGATGGTCGGCAAATCAATCTCGCGCAACTGGCCGGTCTTTGGCCCTTTGCACAGCACCGCACGCGCCCCGCGCACGCGCTCAGGCAGACTTGCCAGCAGGTGATCCGTGCCACCGATGGCCTCGATCCCATAGACCTGCTCACCGCCGATCACACAGGCCTGCCCGATGTCGAGCGCCGCAAGCCCCCCCAGCACCGCCGCCCCGCGCGCGGCGTCCCGGCGCATCTGGTCGTCAGGCTGGGCAGCCGAGAGCACCCCGGCGGTGACCACCAGCCCCGGCACCAGCGCATCGGCACCAACTACCGTCAGCCCATGCTCTTCGAATATCGTCTTGATCACCTCAAGCGCACCATTGTCGCCTGACGCCAGCGCGGCCTGAAACTGCGGCACCAGCGGCGCGGTGCGTGCATCCAGCCGGGCCGGGTCCAACTGCGGGCGGTCAATCGCGCCGCAGAGGCAGACCTCATTAATCCCGGCAGCGGTCAGATGCGCGAGCAGGCTGCCCAAGGTCTCCAACCGGAACGTCAGGTCCGCCTTCAGCCCCTTAGGGTCACACCCTTCATAGACGCAAACCAAAGGCGGCTCGGCCTGCGCCGCCGCCACCCGCGCGGGCAAAGACCCGCGCCCGGCGATCAGCGCGAGGGTCATTTCGGGGTCAGAAAATGGCGACCCGTGTCGGCCATGACGAAATCGGTGATCTGGCGCACATAGTCGCTCTGGGTTTCATCCGCCAAACGTTTCGCCCGGTCCGAGAATGTCCCCTCGCCCTGCGCCAACATCTGAAACGCGGCCCGCAGCGCGGTGATATCTGCCCGCGACACGCCTGCACGCTTAAGGCCCACAAGGTTCAGCCCATCCAGATCGCCCCGCGGCGCCTGCACCAGCCCGTAGGGGATCACATCATTGGTCACCATCGTGACGGCACCAATAATCGCGCCCTGCCCGATGCGCACCCACTGGTGAATGCCCGACAAACCGCCGATGATGACGTCATCCTCAAGCACACAATGCCCGGCCACGGCGGCGCTATTCACCACAATCACCCGGTCGCCCACAATCGCATCATGGGCAATGTGGCAGCCCGCCATGAACAGCCCGTCGTCGCCCACACGGGTCACGCCGCCACCGCCCTCGGTGCCGCAGTTCATCGTGACATGCTCGCGGATGCGATTGCGCTCGCCAATGACCAGACGGCTGGCCTCGCCCTTGAACTTCAGGTCCTGCGGGATCTCGCCAATCACCGCGAAAGGAAAGATCACCGTGCCCGCGCCAACCTCAGTCCGGCCCGTGACGACGACATGGGATTTCAACTCCACATCGGCTTTCAGCACGACCTCCGGGCCGACCAGACAGAAAGGACCAACCTTCGCCGAAGGGTCGACCTGCGCGCCCTCCTCGACCACGGCACTGGGGTGGATATTGCTCATGCCGCGTCCTGTGGCAGGTCCATCATCGCCATGAACTCGGCCTCGGCGGCCATTTCGCCCTCAACCGTGGCCACACCGCCAAATTTCCAGATCTTCGCACCGGGTTTACCGCGCAGGGTCTTGAGATCCATCCGCAGCACATCGCCGGGGCCGACCTTGCGGCGGAACTTACATTTGTCGATCGACATGAAGTAAATCAACATGTTGCGGTCTTCCATGCCAAGGGCGGCACCAACCATGACGCCTGCGGTCTGGGCCATCGCTTCAACAATGGTCACACCCGGCATGATCGGCGTGCCGGGGAAGTGACCCTGAAAATGCGGCTCGTTCATGGTGACGTTTTTATAACCAACAGCCGATGTGGTGCCGTTGATTTCTTCAACCTTGTCGACCAGCAAAAACGGGTAACGGTGCGGCAGAATGCGCTGGATCAATTGAATATCGGCGCGCAGCAACTCTTCGGTCATGGACTGTCCTTTGTCTCAGGGGCTACCCGAATGGCTACCAATTCGCGCGCAAAGGGGCAAGCAGCGCAGGGCGGTTGCCGCCTACTCTTCGCTCTCGTCTAACCCGGTGCCGAGGGTCTCATCCAGCAAGGCGATGGCCTGCCCCGTCACCTCAATCGCCGCCGAGGAAACAAACACGCGGCGCCGCTCAAGGATCACGGCAGCGTCGGAATTGCGCATAAGCTGCTCCAACACGGGAGCCGCAGCCGTCAGGAACCGTTCGCGCTCAACCTCAAGCCGCTCGCTCAAGGCGCGGTTCTTGGCCGCCTGCTCGCTGCGGGTGCGCTGGACCTTTTGGTCGAAAGCATCCGCCAGCTTGCGGAAGTCTTCCAACTCCATCGTCGCGCGTTTTTCGGTAAGACTGCGCTCCTCGGCCTCAAGCGCGGCTTCGATCTCGCGATTTTCCGTGGCCAGAGCGGTGCTCTGCTCTTCGATCTCGCGGTTGACCCGCTGGCCGAAAGCACTCTCGCGGAACATCCGCTCTGAATCGATGGTCAGTACCGGGCTGATCACCGCCCGCGACGGCTCGGCAGTCGGCGCATCGACCTCTGCCCCTTCGGCCTTCGGTGTTTCAGCGGGGGGGCGTTGTTGCGCGTGGCCGGGAGTGACCCCGGCCAACACAAATGCAAGAACGACAAGCGCGCGGGGCATCGCTTTAGAAGGTTGTCCGCAACGTGATCTCAAAGCTCTGCTCCTTGTCGAAGCTCTCTTTCTTCAGCGCTTCGGAGACGTTGAACTGCAGCGGTCCCAGCGGCGTGTCCCAGAAGACCGAGACGCCGACAACGTGCCGGAACGAACCGCCTTCGCCGACGATCGTGCCGCCAGTCGTGTTCACATCGCTCAGGTCCCAAAGATTGCCGACGTCATAGAAGACACCGCCGGAGATCCCGTATTCCTCGGGCAGACCAAGGGGGAATTCCGCTTCGAAACGTGCCACGGCATAAAGGTTGCCGCCCAGAGGATCGTCAGCGCCGTTGCTCTGGTCCCGCGGGCCGATGCCGCCGGGCTCAAATCCACGCATGATCGACGGGCCAAGAATGAACCGGTCCACCGCGCGGTTGGTGCCGCTGTTCCACGCCAACGCACCGCCTTCGAGCGTGGCCCGCAGGGTCACTTCCTCGTTGAAGATGCGCTTCTCGCCCGCGATCTTGGCCGAGGTCTTGATAAAGCTATTGTCGCCACCGAGACCGGCGAAATCCTGACCGAACTCGAACAACATGCCCTGCGTCGGGTCCAAACCAGTGCGGCGGGTGTCGTAGGTATAGGTGTAACCCACGGACGAAGAGAACAGCGCTCCGGCGTCGATCTCGTTTTGGATCGTCGCGCTATTGGTCTGATCGGGCGCTTCGTCGCGGTCGATCATCTCAATACCTTCGAGCGTATAGCGCACGGCCATACGGCCATTCTCGCTCACCGGGAAACGCAGGCTGGGCTGCAAGATCAGCCGCTCGGTGTCATAGCTGGTGTAGGACGAGTTGGTCTCGGCATAGTCGAGCTTAAACCCAAGCGCGACATCGCGGCCCAGGAACTTGGGCTCGACAAAGTTGATGCCATAACGCGTCGCGTCTTCAGCGGTCGAGATCGACAGGTTAAGCGACTGCCCCCGGCCCATGAAGTTGTCTTCTTGGAAGCTGACCGCGACACCGATCCCGTCGTTGTTCGAGAAGGACCCGCCAAAGTTCAGCGAGCCAGTCGGCTGCTCGACGACATCAACGTCAACCACAACCTGTTCGGAGCTCGACCCCTGCCGGGCGTTGACCTCGGCCCCCTCGAAATACCCCAAGGCGCGGATACGTTCTGCGGCCTGACGAATTTCGCGCGGGTTGAATGGGTCGCCCTCAACACTGTCGAACTCGCGACGGATCACGCGGTCCAGCGTGGTGGTGTTGCCTTCGATGTCGATACGCTCGACAAAGATCCGCTCGCCGCGGGTCAGCTTGTAAGTCACATTCAGCGCCAGATCGCGGTCATTGCGCTCAATCACCGGCTCCACACGCAGGAAATCGATCCCGTCGCGGATGGCCTGTCGCTCGATCCGAGCGATGTCATTTTCCACCAGCGACGGTGAATAGATCACGCCCGGGCGAATCTTGAGGATTTTACGATAGGCCGCGGCATCAAGCCCCGGCACTTCGTTATCGAGCGACACTGTTCCAAAACGGAACTGCTGACCTTCGGTGATGTTATAGGCCACAAAAACGCCATCGCGCTCGCGGGTCAGTTCGGCATTCACTGCCTCGGTGCGCATGTCGACATAGCCGCGCGATTGGTAGAAGTCGCGCAGCATCTGCTTGTCAGCCTCAACGCGGCTCTCAACAAAGGTGTCGCGTTTGATCAGGCGGCGGAACAGCCCTGCTTGCTTGGTGCCCAACACGCGGCGCAAACGGCGGTCGGAATAAACGCGGTTGCCGACAAAGCTGAGACGCTCGATCTCGACATTGTCGCCTTCAAAAATTTCAAACACCAGATCGACACGGTTCTGGTCGCGGC
Organism: Sulfitobacter delicatus; assembly: GCF_900102535.1. GTDB lineage: Bacteria > Pseudomonadota > Alphaproteobacteria > Rhodobacterales > Rhodobacteraceae > Sulfitobacter > Sulfitobacter delicatus. The sequence continues at coordinate 186,102 of NZ_FNBP01000005.1, forward strand.
GGATCACACGCGGCTGCACACGGGCCGAGAGACGGCCTTCGTTGCTGTAGGCTTCTGCGATAGCGGCGGCATCCGCCTCGGCCTGAGTCGGGTTAAATACGCGGCGTTCGGTGGAGCCGATCAGTGCCTCAAGCATCTCGTCCTTGATGCGCCGGTTGCCCTCAAAGCTCACGCGGTTCAGCGTTGGCAGTTCCACAACGGTGATGACCAAAGTGCCGCCCCGAGGCTCAATCGCCACGGATTCGAACAGGCCGGAGTTCTGCAAGTTCTGGTAGGCGTCGTTCAACTGCCCGCCCGAAACCGTCTGGCCGCGACCGATGCCCGCCCGCGTCAGGATCGCACCGTCATTGATGCGCTGGTTGCCCTCAATGACGACAGTGTTGAACTGATATTGCTGCGCCTGCGCTTCGCTGCCCGGCACCAGCCATGCAACCGACAGCATGACGCAAAGCGATGCGCCCCTGAGGGTCTTGCTGACTTTGCTGCGCTGCGCCCACTCGATGGGCATTCTGCCCTCGTTCCTCAGTCCCATGACACCGACCCGTTTTTTACGACATTGATTGCCAACCTGACTACGCAGGTTAAGGGGCTTTGTCAAAAGCAACGGGGGGGAAATTTACACTATATCATGCGGTAAGGGCGGCCAGCATGACAGGATACGGCAGCGCCGACGGTACAGGGTCGCGCTCGTACTGGGATGAGATCAGAAGGAGGCGACGAAAGCGCCCGCGGAAAGTGCCGTGGCGATGGCCATCACAAAAAAGGCACGGTCCCAGTTGAGGTCCAGCAGCAGGCCCAGCCCGCGGTATGATCCTTGAATCGCTTGCATCGATACATCCTCGCCTATCAAGCCTTTCTTATGGCTGAGGATTGCGGCACGATTTTGTTGAATTGTGGCGTTTTCGGGGCATTGTGCTGTGAGTGAGCCGCTTTGCAGCCGTTCACGTCACGACTGCTTAAACGCAACATGCCCGTTTTTATCAATTGGCCAGAGCGGGTTAAACGCAATTTCCCAAATATGCTTGTCAGGGTCCGCAACATAACCGCGCAAACCCCCATAGGGAGGGCTATCGGCCGCGCGCAGTAAAGTCCCGCCGGCCGCCAGCAACCTGTCGATGGCAGGCTGAACGTCGCGTTCCTCTCGCACGTTATGCGCAAGTGACATCGGGGCTGGCCCCGACAGCCCCTCTTGCTTGGTATCTCGCTCAAGGGAAGACTTTAGCCAGGTGCCGAAAACGAAACCGTTCATCTGGTAAAAAGCGATTTCCGGGGTCTCGAACACAGGGGTCCAACCGAACCCGTTCCGATAGAACGCTTTCGATCGTTCAAGGTCAGATATCCCGAGCGTGACGACCGCGATCTGTTGCTGCATTTTCATTCCCTTTGCTCTACCTGCGCACCATGCACGGGCATCGAAACCCCAGCGGGACTAGCCCTCTCCCTGACGCGGCCTACCCGGCATCAGCGAAAGGATCTCAACATCCGTGGTGTTTTTCGGCTCGGCATCTGGCCCCAAGAAGCGCAGCTTACCGCCCTTCTCCAATTCCGCGATCAAGATCCCTTCGGGGTTCTTCTCGCGCCACTGCTCGAGCGTGAACTCCTCGGAAAGCCCGGTTACCCGAAACTCCCAGCCCTCCCGGATCAGGGCGTTGGCCTCGAAATAGGTCTTGCCGCCGCCGATCACCTGCCCTCCCAGCGTGGCAGGCAAGGCGTGGCGCGAACTGGACTCCCGCACGCGTTTCAGCTGGAACACATTCTCCCGGCCAAACTCAGGCGCCAAATCGGTCGCCACAAGCGTGTTATAGGCGTCGTTATCCGTGGCAGAGATCAGCTTTTCATACGCCACCAGATCAAGGCGCTCTTCCGCCGCTTTCGACAGAATATCGCCAAAGAACGTCTGCACCCCCGCATCCCGCGCGCTGCGCAGGTGGGCATGGTTCGGATCGGCGATGATCACCTGCAGGTCCATCTTCTGAAGCGCTTCGGCCAGCGCCACTGACCAGCGCGACCCGCCAACGATGATTACCCCCGGCGCGGCCGAGGCCGTCAGCCCAAGCAGCCGCGCCATCGGCGTTAGGGTAAAGCCGTGCAGAACCACCGTTGCCGCGACCAGCGCAAAGGCCAGAGGCGCGATGCGGTCGGCGTCGGCGATGCCAATCTCGACCAACCGCTCGCCGAAGAGCCCCGCGACAGCCACCAGCACCACGCCCCGCGGCCCGGTAAAGGCCACGAGCAGCCGTTCGCGCCAAGGCACATCGGAAAAGGCGAGCGCGGTCAGCACCGGCAAAGGCCGGGCGATCAGGATCACCGCCAGCACAAAAAGCAGCGCCGTCACGTCGAGTGAGCGGAGCGAGGCCCAACTCATGCTGGCTGCCAAGAGAATGAACACGCCCGACACCAACAGCACCGTCGCATGCTCCTTGAAACGGCGCAACTCAGTGTAGCTGGGCAGCTGGGCGTTGGCGATCCAGATGCCCATGATGGTTACCGCCAGCAACCCGGACTCGTGCAGCACGTAGTCAGACAGGGCAAAAACGCCCAGCAAGACGACGAACAGCACCGGCACCTTCATGTATTCGGGCACATAGGCCAAGCGGAACGCCCGCGCGATGCCCCAGCCGCCCGCGATGCCCAAAAGCGTGGCGATACCGATGCCCACAGCCAATTCCTGCGCCGCGGCCCCCGCCGAACTGGCGGTTTCCAGCACGATCACCACTTGGAACGCGAGAACCGCAGCCAAAGCCCCCACCGGGTCGTTCACGATGGCTTCCCATTGCAGCAACGCCGCTGGCCGCTTTTGCAGCTTGGCTTGGCGCAGCAGCGGCGCAATGACGGTCGGCCCGGTCACGATCATAATCCCGCCAAAGACCGCCGAGGTCGCCCAGCTAAGCCCAGCCACAAAATGCAAGGTCAACGCAGAGGCCAGCCAGCCAAGGGGCGCGCCCAGAACTACAAGCCGTTTCACCCCCGTCGCGGCATCGCGCAGGGTGTGGAAGTTCAGGGTCAGACCGCCTTCGAAGAGGATAATCGCCACCGCGATAGCAATCACCGGGGCCAGCATATCGCCGAACTGCGCCGCAGGGTCGAGCAGGCCGAGGACCGGGCCAACGATCAAGCCAGCCAGCAGCATCAGCACGATCGACGGCATCCGCAACCGCCACGCCAGCCATTGGCTCCCCACGCCAAGCCCGCCCACAAGGGCAAATGCCAAGACCGGGGCCAGCCCAGCTGTCTCTGCCGTCGCCATAAATTCCTCACCGCTATAAGTTAAGGGAGACGCTACCCTGCCCCGCCAAGCCCCGCCACCCTCTTCGGCGTGGGGATTTCATTGATTGTTGCAGCTACATGCGACGAAATCTGGCGGAGACCAGCGCTACGGTGCAGATTTTATGCCAAACGCCTGCCGAACAAGATCGACAAACAGGCCAAAGGGACGCGCGAGTAGGATCATAAAGACAACAGCCGCCCCAATCGCAATCAGCGCCTCTGACAGGCGCGCCCCCGCGACCAACAGCGTCGTCCCATAGACCGGCACCTGAAACAGCAGGAAAGCTGTAGTGTCTGTCAGCGCCAAGCCGATCCGGCCTTGCGGGCGCATCCGAGACAGCAGCCAATCCCGCCACCGCGTATAGGGTCGCCCTGTCACGATCATCACCGGAACCATGACAAGCCGCGTCGTCAGAACTTCGGGCAGATCCATTCCCGCGATGACGAGTTCAGAAAAGCTCGCCAGCGTGGTGAAAAAGACGATTGTGGCAAGGGTATCGATGACGAAAACACGCATGAGATCACTCTATGGGTCTTTGTTCCGAATGATCTAGCCACCGCAAACGATGGCCCCATCAAAAAACCGGCGGTGAGGCCCCTCACCGCCGGTTTTCTATCTGTAGCGTCTAAGGTGCTCACATCACGGGCAGAACAGGTCATTCCCAAGCGCAAAGAGCATCAAGGTCAGCACGAGTGTGATCCCAATGGTCATCAACACGCGCAGCGCCCCGTCGCTTGGCGGTTTGCCGGTCACGGCCTCATAAGCGTAGAACACCAGATGCCCGCCATCCAACGCCGGGATCGGGAAGAGGTTCAGCAGCCCCACCGCTGTGCTCAGCACCGCGATGAAATAGATGAACGACTGCGCCCCTTGGCTCGCCATCGCGCCGGAGGTCTGGGCGATGCCCACAGGGCCGCTCAGATTACAGGTGCTGATATTACCGACAATCATCTCACGCAGGCCCGAGATCGAGCCGGTGATGATGCGCCACGTGTTTTCCAGCCCGCTGCCAAAGGCGTCGCCCACGCCCGGCGTCTCGGTCGCGGGGGTAAAGGCCATGCCGCCAACGATGCCGATGCGCAGGTTTTGCTTGAAGCTGCCGTCGGGCTGGGGCTCGTCGGTGGCTTTGGGGATCAGGGTGAATTCCAGCGTCTCACCGTCGCGCCAGACGGTAAGCAACAATGCCGCCCCTTCGGAAGCTTCGACCGCCTCTTTTAACTGACCAAAGGCAAAGATCTCCTGCCCGTCGACCGCCGTGATAACATCGCCGCCCTGCAGGCCCGCGTCCTGTGCCGCCGACTGCGGCACCACGCTGCTGACCAGCGCGGGCAGCAGATAGGGGCCGTCGATGGTCAACTCGTCGCTGTCGCGGGTGATGTCATATTCCAGCACCGGCTGCTGTGGCAGGCCACCGACAAAGCTGTCATAAGCGCCGGGATCATCAAGGGACGGCACCGGCGTGCCTTCGACCGCGCGCAGCACATCGCCCTCTTGCAGCTCAGAGGTATTGCCCGGCAGGTCGCGAATTTGGCCCACGGTGAGCGGATCGCTCGCCGTTCCAACGGACATGGCCACGGCAAAGAAGATCAGGATCGACATGACAAAGTTAAACACCGGCCCCGCCGCTACGGTCAGCGCGCGGGCATAGAGCGGCGCGCCGTGCATGGTGTGGCGCAGCGCTTCGGGGTCTTCGGCCAGCGCCTCCATCGCGCTCTCGTCTTTGCCGGAGGCCGCGTTGGAATCGCCTGCAAATTTGACGTAGCCGCCAAAGGGCAGCAGTGCGAACTGCCAACGCGTGCCGCGTTTATCGACCCGCGAAAACAGCACCGGGCCAAAACCCAGACTGAATACATCGGCCTTGATCCCGGTCCAGCGACCCACGATGTAATGCCCGTATTCATGCACCGCCACGATCACCGACAGCGCCACGATAAAGGCCAGTATCGTCCAGATCAGCCCGCCGAACTCCGGCAAAAACCCCATAATGTCCAAGCTACTACCCTGCCCTTTTTTGAATTGCGGCCTTTGCCGCCTTACGTGCGAGATGGTCTGCCTGCGCCACCAGATCAAGTGTCATAGCGTCGCGCCCCCGGCCTTGCGCGGCCTCTTCAGCGCGCGCGTCGAGCACCTCTTCGACGATCTCGGCCATCTGCGTGAAACACAACTGCCCGGCGATGAACCCGTCCAGCGCCACTTCCTTGGCCGCGTTAAACACCGCGCCCATGAGACCGCCCGCCGCCATGACCTCCCGCGCCAGCCGCAACGCGGGCCAGCGGGCGTCATCCGGCGCGGTAAAATCCAACTGGCCGATGCGGGCCAGATCAAGCCGCTCGACCGGCAGATGCGCGCGCTGCGGATGGTGCAACGCATATCCAATCGCAAGGCGCATATCGGGGGGGCCGACATGGGCCATCAAGCCGCCATCGCAAAAGCCGACCAGCGCGTGAATCATGGACTGGGGATGCACCAGCACTTCGATGCTCTCAGGCGAGACGCCGAAAAACTCTCTCGTTTCAATGACTTCCATCGCCTTGTTGAACATCGACGCGGAATCGATGGTGATACGCTGGCCCATGTCCCAATTGGGATGGCTCGACGCCTGATCCAGCGTTGCATTCGGCAGATCTTCCAGCGGCCAATCGCGAAAGGCTCCACCGCTGGCGGTGATGATGATACGCTCCACAGCGGCCATATCCTCGCCCACCAGCGCCTGAAAAACGGCGGAATGTTCACTGTCGACCGGCAGGATCGTGGCCCCGTGACGCTTGGCCTCGCCCAGCATCAAGGCACCCGCACAGACCAAGGATTCCTTATTCGCCAGCGCCAGCGTGCCGCCCTGCTGCAACGCCGCCAGTCCGGGTGCCAAGCCCGCCGCACCAACGATGGCCGACATGACCCAATCTGTCGGACGTGTCGCAGCCTCGGTGATCGCCTCGGCCCCCGCAGCGGCCTCAACACCGCTGCCCGCGAGTGCGTCGCGCAGATCGTCCAACAGGTTTTCGCGGGCGGTCACGGCCACATCGGCGCGCAGCGCAATCGCATCCTCGGCCAGTTGCGCGATATTGCCCGCCCCGGTCAGTGCGACCACATCATAGCCCGCCGGATCGCGGCGGATCAGATCAATGGTGTTCTGACCGATGGACCCGGTGGCACCTAGTATCGAGATTTTGCGCGACATCAGAGCTTAGTTCAGCCCCGGCGGAAAGCCGATCAGCGGCCCGACGATCAGCAAGAACACCGCCGCCCCCAGCATCCCGTCAAAGCGGTCCAGCAGCCCGCCGTGGCCGGGGATCAGCGCTGAGCTGTCTTTGACGCCCATTTTGCGCTTCATCCCCGATTCCGCCATATCACCCATCTGCGAGGCCATCGACAGCGCGATGGAAATGCCAACGAGTTGCAGCCCAAAGCCGGTGTTGAAGGAAAACAGCAAGCCCACCAGCGCCGCACCAACCCAGCCCGACGCCGTGCCGGACCATGTTTTCTTGGGGCTGACCTTGGGCCAGAACTTCGGCCCGCCAATCGCACGCCCCGCGAAATAGCCAACCACATCGGTGACCACCACGACAAGCACCAGCCACATCAGCCAGCCAAAGCCCATGTCATCGCGCAACTGGATCAGGCCAAAGCCCGCCAGCAAGATCAGCGCGGTAAAACTCATATAAATCGTGCGGTTGCCGCCCAGCAGCGCAAAGCCCAACAGCGCGGGCGCCAGCAGCAACGGCAAGCCAAAACCCACCGGCAAATAAACCGACGCCAGCACAGCGACCCCGGTCACCAGCCCCAACTGCAAAGCCTCCGCCTGCCCCGAGCCGCGCAACATGCCGACCAACTCCCAGACCATCATGCCGCAGACCAGCGCCACCAGCAGGTGAAACACCACGCCCCCGAACCAGATGCCCAGCAGACCCACAAGGATCATCGCCGTGGCCGAGAGCATCCGCGCCCGCAGGTCGGACCATTGTTCAGGTGATTTCATCGCGCCGTCTCCTCAGGTCTTGACCGCACCGAACCGCCTGTCACGCCCGCCATAAGCGGTGCAGAGCTTGGTGAACTCCTCGCGGGTGAAGTCCGGCCAGAGCGTGTCAATAAACTCATATTCCGCATAGGCCGATTGCCAGAGCAGAAAGTTAGAAATCCGTGCCTCGCCGCTGGTGCGGATCACCAGATCAGGGTCCGGCAAGACATGGGTGTCGAGGTAGCGCGGCAAGGTCTCTTCGTCCACAGAGTCGGGATCGAGTTTCCCACTGGCCACGTCTTGGGCTAAGCGATGCGTCGCCCGCGCGACCTCGTCCCGGCCACCGTAATTCAGCGCAATCGTCAGATTGATGCGGCTGTTGTGGGCGGTGGTTTCCTCCAACTCGCCCATTAGCTTGATCAGCTTATCGTCCAGCCGATCCCGGTCGCCGATAAAGCGCACCCGTGCGCCATACTCGCTAAGCGCCCGCATTTCCTTGGAAATATACCGCCGAAACAGGGACATAAGCCCTGCCACTTCAACCTGCGTGCGCTTCCAGTTCTCTGTCGAGAAGGCAAAAATCGTCAGATATTCGACCCCCACATCGGGGCAACATTCGACAATCTCGCGCACCCGCTTGGCACCCGCATGGTGACCAAAGAGCCGGGGCCGCCCGCGTTGGGTAGCCCAGCGGCCATTGCCGTCCATGATGATCGCCACGTGACGTGGCCCACCGGGAATCGTTTCAGGTTGGATTTCGGCGGTGCTCATCTGTGGGCCTTCTCCTTCAAGTTTCCGTCCTCATTCCGCCGTAGCGGAGCGAGGTTAAACTTGCATGATCTCGGCCTGTTTCGTCTCAAGCTGCTCATCAATGGTGGTGATGAAACGGTTGGTCAGCTCCTGCACCTCGTCTTCCCAGATTTTCTGGTCGTCCTCGGACATCTGGCCGTCATTCTTGGCCTTCTTGATCTGGTCCATCCCGTCACGGCGGATGTTGCGGATCGAGACGCGGGCATGTTCGGCATATTGGCCCGCCACTTTGGTCAGTTGCGTGCGGCGCTCTTCGTTAAGCTCGGGGATCGGCAGCATGATGATCGTGCCGTTCAGCTGCGGGTTGATGCCCAGACCGCTTTCGCGAATGGCCTTCTCAACCTTGCCGACCAAGCCTTTGTCCCAAACATTGATCGTCACCATCCGAGGCTCTGGCACGTTCACGGTGCCCACCTGGTTGATCGGCGTCATCGAACCGTAAGCGTCAACCATCACCGGCTCCAGCATCGAGGCCGAGGCCCGGCCCGTCCGCAGCGAGGCAAATTCCGTCCGCAACGACGCGATGGCGCCGTTCATCCGCCGTTCAAGATCATCGGTATCGAGCATGAATTCATCTGACATGGGGTCTCATCCTGTGGTCTGACTGTGGTCGTGCCAAGGCACGGCTTTTCTGTGGGTATAAATCATCGGCGGGCCGAAAGGCCAGCGGGCATTCGCTCGCACCTGCGCGAGGATGCCCCGCGCAGCACAAACGAAAGGTCAGCCCTGCACCCGCGTGCTGGTGCCTTGGCCGGCCAAGATGCCTTTGAACCCATCCGGCTCGTCCAGCGAGAAGACGATGATCGGCAGGTTGTTGTCGCGCGCCAAAGCGATGGCGCTGGCATCCATCACGCCCAACCGCTTTTGCAGCACATCGTCATAGCTAACGGTCTCATAGCGTTTGGCATCAGCAAACTTGGCCGGGTCTTTGTCATAGACGCCATCCACCTTGGTGCCCTTAAAGATCGCCTCGCAAGACATCTCATTGGCGCGCAGGGTCGCGGCGGTGTCGGTGGTGAAATAGGGGTTGCCGGTGCCCGCGGCAAAGATGCAGACCCGCTTCTTCTCAAGGTGGCGAACGGCGCGGCGGCGAATATAGGGCTCGGCCACTTCGTTCATCGTGATGGCCGAGATCACGCGGGTGTGGATGCCCAGATCTTCCAGCGCCGATTGCATTGCCAGCGCATTCATCACCGTGGCGAGCATGCCCATATAGTCCGCCGTGGTCCGCTCCATCCCCTGCGCCGAGCCTTGCAGCCCGCGGAAGATATTGCCGCCGCCGATCACCATGCAGATCTCGACACCCAGTTCATGCACCGATTGCACTTCGCGGGCGATCCGCGCCACGGTGGGCGGATGCAGGCCGTAGCTTTGATCCCCCATCAGCGCCTCCCCCGAAATCTTGAGCATCACACGGTTGAAGGTCACTTGCGGGGTGTCTTGCGGCATGGGGGCACCTTTTTCATTCACGGCGGGCGGACCATCTGAATCGCGCGGGCGGTGAAGGGTTTTCATTCCGGCGTAAAATGTCGCAAATACGCCAAAGGTTCAATGCGCGGCGAGAGGAAGACGCAAAGAAATGCCGGATATTCCCCAAGCCCAGTTGGATGCGCTGTTGGGTGGCCTCGCCCCCGAGCGCCCCGTCTTGATCGCAGGCCCCACTGCCAGTGGCAAATCCGCCCTCGCGCTGGCCATTGCCGAGGCCGCGGGCGGCGTAATCGTCAACGCCGACGCCAGCCAAGTCTACAACTGCTTTCGCATCATCTCCGCCCGCCCCTCGCCCGAGGAAGAGGCCCGCGCCCCCCATGCGCTCTACGGCCATTTGCCCGAGGACGCGCCCTATTCCACCGGCCACTGGCTGCGCGAGGTCTCCGCGCTGATGCAGGGCGACCAGCGGTTGATCATCACCGGCGGCACCGGGCTGTATTTCTCGGCGCTGACCCAAGGGCTGGCTGAAATCCCCGCGACACCGCCCGAAGTCCGCGCCGCAGGCGACGAGATGCCACTCGAAGACCTACTGGCGGCATTGGACCCTCAGACCGCCGCAGGCCTCGACCAACGCAACCGCGCGCGGGTGCAGCGTGCTTGGGAAGTCTGGACTGCCACCGGGCGCGGGCTGGCGGCTTGGCAGGCCAACACCGGCGCGCCGCTTCTGCCACTCTCGGCCTGCCTGCCCGTGGTCTTCGACGTCGACCGCGACTGGCTCAACGCCCGCATCGAACGGCGTTTCGATCTGATGCTGGAACAAGGCGCGCTGGACGAGATCGCTGCCCTACGGCCCCGCTACGACCCTGCCCTGCCCGCACATCGCGCCATCGGCGTGCCGGAACTGATCCGCTATGTCGACGGCGAGTGGACGCTGAAACAAGCCCGCGCCGAGGCCGTCATCGCCACCCGGCGTTTTGCAAAACGGCAGCGGACGTGGATGCGCAGCAAAATGTCGGACTGGCAGCGCGTCACCCCCGGCTAAGCGCATTTGACCCGCCAAGATGTCGCTTTCAGACCTCCCTCATGTCGCAAAAACCCCACGTCATAGCGCAGCCGAGCGTTGACGTGGGGCCGTAATCCATGCCCAATGGGCGGCACCAACCGTCGCAAGACAGGCAAAACAACGCATTAGCGCCCGCCAAAAGCACTTGCCCGGCGGCCTGCGCGACATAATTCACCAAAGCGGCATCACGTCCGCAGCAAGACCCGGCGCCCCAAATCGGCGTCGCACAAAGCAAAAAAGGCCAAAAGGCCGCACAGCCGGAACAGTCACCTCCGGCGATGCCACAGGGGACCATATGGGACTATTCATTTTGCGCCGGCTGGGTGTGATGTTGCTGACGGCGCTCTGCCTGACGTTCATCGTATTCTGGCTGACCAATCTCTATCCGAACCTCGAAAAACTCGCCAAGACCCAAGGCAACTTCCGAATGTCGGACGAGGCCGTGACCAGCTATCTGGAAAACCGCGGCTACCTACAGCCCACGGTCGATAAATTCGGCGAATGGCTCGGCGTGCTGCCAGGCTGGGTGACGGAAGGGGAAACCCCCGACGAGACATTCGGCCGCTGTTTTGCCGCTGGCACCCCGGTTGAGGACCGCCCCACCCGCTGCGGCATCCTGCAAGGCGATTGGGGCTTTTCGACCGTCTTCAAAGAACCCGTCGGCGCCACCGTGTTGACCCGGCTCGCCCTCACCGGCAAGTTGATGTTCTGGGTCTTGATGCTCATGGTCCCCTCGGCGCTGATCGTCGGCGTGCTCGCAGGCATGCGCGAAGGCTCCAAGCTCGATCGCTCGCTCTCGACCTTCTCCATCGCCACCACCGCGACTCCTGAATATGTCTCGGGCGTGATCTTCATCGCGGTGCTGGCCTCCTCGCGCTTCGGCCTCTCGCCGCTTTTGGCCGACTGGGGCTGGATCGACAGCAAGACGCTGTTTTTGGGTTCGGCCACCTCCGCCATGAAGGACGCCAATTTCTGGAACTTCTTCCTGCCGGTGCTGACCATCTCGCTCTACGGCATGGGCTATATTGCCCGAATGACGCGGGCCAGCATGACCGAGGTGATGACCGCGCAATACATCCGCACGGCGCGGCTCAAGGGCGTAAAGTTCTCCGAAATCGTCCTGAAACACGCGCTCCGCAATGCGCTGATCGCGCCCTTCACCGTCATCATGCTGCAAATCCCGTGGCTGCTGAACGGCGTGGTGATCGTCGAGACTTTGTTCAATTACAAAGGCTTCGGCTGGTTGCTGGTCCAAGCGGCGGCGAACAATGACATCGAGCTGCTGCTCGCGGTCTCGGTCGTGTCGGTCATCGTTGTCCTCGTGACGCAGCTGATTTCGGATATCGGTTACGTTTTCCTCAACCCGCGCATTCGCATTTCATAAGGGAGCATGGACATGGAACCACTGACATGGACCGGGTCTCTTGCCGGGCTCAACATCATCTTCCTCGGGCTGACCGCGCTGCTGGCCGTCGCCGTGCTGGCGCAGATCGTGGTCTCTTTCGTGCCCTCAAACGGGCCGCAAGGGGTCAACGCCGACGGAACAATGACCGCCCCCGGCGGGCTGACGGGCGCGCTGAACAAAGCGGTCTTTTACCTCTTCGCTCTGCTGGTGCTGCTGGTGCTGGTCTACATCGTCGCCGGGGCCTTTATGGGCGCCAACGCAGGCATCTTCGGCGGCATTTCGCAACAGATGCTGCCCGTATGGATCGCCCTCATCGTGACCTTCGCCCTGTCGATCCACTTCAAACGCCGCCTTGGCCTTTATGGCAAACTTTTTGACAGCACCGTCGGCATGATCGGCTTTGCCATCGTGATGTTTTGGGTCTTTACCGGCGTCTTTGGCGGGCTGTTCGACATGCTGGTGACCCACGACAGCCTCAGCCAAGTCTCTGGTATGAAAAACAAACTGCCCGGCACCCCCCTGCGTGCACCGGAAGAGGGCGAATACCCGTGGTTCCTCTTGGGCGGCGACAACCTCGCCCGCGACGTCTTTTCGCGGCTGATCAAAGGCTCGTGGGTCGTGGTGCAGATCGCGCCGCTGGCGACGCTTTTCGCCTTTATGGTCGGCATCACGCTGGGCCTGCCCGCAGGCTACTACGGTGGGCGGCTCGACACGCTGTTGAGCTTTCTGGCTAACCTGATCCTCGCCTTCCCGGTGATCTTGCTGTTCTACCTGCTGGTCACGCCCGAGATCGTGCGCACCGGCATCCCGAACTATATGGCGGTGTTCCTGTTCATCTTCCCGCTGGTCTTCCTCGCCGTACTGCTGAACTCGCGCTATTACACGCAGCCGTCGTTCCGCACGCCACTGCTGATCGTGGTGCTGGGGATTGTGGGATGGCTCTACCTGTCGCTGGTGTCCAACAACGGCTCGATCGTGGCGACTGATACCTACCGCATCCCCGGCCTGCCAAGCGCGATTGACCTTTTCGACATCGACGCCGGCGTGCTGGTGGTCTTTGTCTCGGTGGTCTTTGTGAACTCCCCCACAGTCTTCCGCATCGTGCGCGGTTTGGCACTCGACATTAAAACCCGAGACTATGTGGCCGCCGCCCAGACCCGTGGCGAAGGGCCGTGGTACATCATGCTCTGGGAAATCCTGCCCAATGCCCGCGGGCCGCTAATCGTCGATTTCTGCCTGCGCATTGGCTATACGACGATCCTCTTGGGCACGCTCGGCTTCTTCGGCCTTGGGCTGGAAAGCGAAAGCCCGGATTGGGGCAGCACGATCAACGCGGGCCGCCGCTTGCTGGCGCTTTATCCGCACGCTGCCATTGCGCCTGCGCTGGCGCTTCTGAGCCTTGTGTTAGGTTTAAACCTGCTGGCCGATGGTCTGCGTGAGGAGAGCCTGCGCGACTAAGCAACGTCGTTCGGGGGCGCTGCCCCCGGACCCCCGAAGTATTTTGGGCCAAAAAGAGAGAGGGCGACAGCGCGCCCCGTTAACCGCCCGCTGAATGGGAGAGGCATGATGCCAAAGACTGACTATGACGGACCCATTTTGGAGATCGACAATCTGTCGATTTCGTTCTTCACGCGCCTGCGAGAAATTCCTGCGGTGATGGATTTTTCGGTGAAGGTCCAGCCCGGGGAGGCCGTGGGGCTGGTGGGTGAAAGCGGTTGCGGCAAATCCACCGTGGCGCTGGGCGTAATGCAGGATCTGGGGCGCAATGGGCGGGTTGTTGGCGGCAGCATCAAGTTCAAGGGGCGCGATCTGAGCGAGATGAGCGCCGAAGAGTTGCGCGACATTCGTGGCAGTGAAATTGCCATGATCTATCAAGAACCGATGGCCAGCCTGAACCCCGCCATGCGGATCGGCAAGCAGTTGATGGAAGTGCCCATGATCCACGCGGGCATGTCCGAAAAGGAAGCCCATGCCCGTGCCTTGCAGGTGGTGACGGATGTTAAACTGCCGGACCCCGAGCGCATTTTGAAGGCCTATCCGCATCAGCTTTCCGGCGGGCAGCAACAGCGCATCGTCATCGCTATGGCGCTGATGTCCGAGCCGTCTTTGCTGATCCTTGATGAGCCGACTACCGCGCTGGACGTGACGGTGGAAGCGACGGTTGTGGAATTGGTGAAGGATCTGGGCAAGAAATACGGCACCTCGATGCTGTTCATCTCGCACAACCTTGGGCTGGTGCTGGAGACCTGCGACCGGATTTGTGTGATGTATTCGGGCGAAGCGGTCGAGAAAGGCTCAATCCACGACGTATTTGACGAGATGCAGCACCCCTATACGCAGGCGCTGTTTCGGTCGATCCCCTTGCCCGGCGCAGACAAAAACGCCCGGCCTTTGGTGGCCATTCCCGGCAACTTCCCCCTGCCCCACGAGCGCCCGCCTGGCTGTAACTTTGGCCCGCGTTGCGATTATTTCGTGCCGGGGCGCTGCGACGCGGCGCCGATTCCGATGGAATCTGTGCCCGGCAATGACCGCCATGAAACCCGCTGTATCCGCTTTCAGGAAATCGACTGGCAAGCGCCACTTGAACTGGCCGAGGTCAAACAAAAGGGCGATGTGGGCGAAGTTGTTCTCAAGATGGACCGGCTCAAAAAGTACTACAAAGTTGCGGCCAATGCGATGTTCGGGGGCGGCAATACCAAGGTGGTCAAGGCCAATGAGAGCTTAAGCTTTGAGGCGCATGAAAGCGAGACCCTCGCCATCGTTGGCGAATCCGGCTGTGGCAAATCCACTTTTGCCAAGGTGCTGATGGGGCTGGAAACGGCGACCGAGGGACATATCTACCTCGACGGGAAAGACATCGGTGATGTCCCGATTGACAACCGGACGACCAAGAATGTTGCCGATGTGCAGATGGTCTTTCAGAACCCCTTCGACACGCTGAACCCTTCGATGACCGTGGGGCGGCAGATCATTCGGGCGTTGGAAATCTTTCAGATCGGTAAGAATGAGAAAGAGCGCCGCCAGCGCATGCTGGAGCTGCTCGATCTGGTGAAACTGCCGCGCGAATTCGCCACTCGCATGCCGCGCCAGCTTTCCGGCGGGCAGAAGCAGCGCGTCGGCATCGCCCGCGCCTTTGCCGGGGATGCGCGGATTGTGGTGGCGGATGAGCCGGTCTCGGCGCTGGATGTCTCTGTGCAGGCGGCGGTGACCGATCTATTGATGGAAATCCAGCGCGAGCAGAAGACCACGCTGCTGTTCATCAGCCATGACCTCTCGATCGTGCGCTATCTATCGGACCGGGTCATGGTGATGTATCTCGGCCATGTGGTCGAATTGGGCAGCACCGATCAGGTCTTCTCACCGCCCTATCACCCTTATACCGAAGCGTTGCTCAGTGCGGTGCCGATTGCCGATACCTCGGTGAAGAAGAAGCATATCGTGCTCGAAGGCGATGTGCCCTCGGCCATGAACCCGCCGCCGGGCTGCCCCTTCCAAACGCGGTGCCGTTGGAAATCACAGGTGCCGGGTGATCTCTGCGAGCGCGAAGTGCCACCGATGGTGACGATGGCCGAGGGGCATCAGGTAAAGTGTCATCTGTCAGCCGAACAATTTGCCGAGATGGAGCCGGTTATCGAGGTCAGCGCGGCGGCAGAATAGAAAAAGCGCGGACCAGGGGAGGGTCCGCGCCGCTTTCCTCATGGCAGTATCCGGGGAGGGAGAAGGCCTGAGGAAAATCTCAACGATCGCTTAAGGATCAACAGGGCTGCCGGCAGTGTTCACATTGGCCAGACCTTCAGCGACCACATCGGCAAAGCTGGAAACCATCGCGACATAGAACTCGGTCTCAGACGGCTGCACGGTGACATAGCCTTCAGGCACAATGCCGTCGCCGCTTTGGGCCGCGATATTCACCGGGAAGCTCAGACCAGCGCTGTCACCGGTCGGGCTGGTGATATCAACAACGCCTTCCAACTGGTTGAATTCCATCGAATCCGGCAGCATGGTCGCGCCGTTCAGGGCGATTTTGCGGATGTCGATCTTGATCTGCGGATCACTGTCATCGCTGCTCATAGGCACGCGCTCTGCCACTTCGGCACGAATGTCTTCGGCAAGGTCAGGGTAGAATTGCAACGCGTTGCCATCCGCTGCGGCGGCAACAGAAGTTTCGACGTCAATCGCGGAAACGCGGATGTCGTCATCGGCAAATGCAGCACCGGCCAAAGCCATTGTGCTCACACCAGCCGCGAGGGCGAATGTCTTGAAATTATTGAGCATGTTCGTACTCCTATCTTCCTTTCCCCGCGGTGGGCCATTCCCCCGCGAGAGGTTCTGATCGGAGAACGACAGAAGTCCCAAGTTAGTTCCCATGTATCGCATCTAACGGCGTTTCATAGGAAATACCCCGCCGAATGTGGCAGGGCGTCAACAGGTCGATCCGGAGCGGATTAGCTGCCGGAAATGACCTTCACGTAGTTGCGGGTTTCTTTGTAGGGCGGCACACCGCCGTATTTCTTCACGGCGCCCGGCCCTGCGTTATAGGCAGCCAGCGCCAATTCCCAACTGCCAAAGGTCGCATATTGCATCTTGAGATAGCGCGCCCCGCCTTCGAGGTTTTGCGCCGGATCAGCAGGATCGACACGCAACAGCCGTGCGGTCTGGGGCATCAATTGTGCCAGTCCCATCGCGCCCTTATGCGACAGCGCCTTCGGGTTCCACCCGCTCTCCTGCTGCACCAGCCGCAAAAACAGATCGACCGGTATACCGTGCCGCGATGCGGCTTCGCGGGCCACACCCAGATAGGCGCCTTTGTAAGAGCCGTTGTATTTCGGCGCGTCCCATTTTGTCGGGGTCACCACCTTGGGCGGTTGCAGACGTACGGAGGCCGAATATTGTTTGGACGCCCGGTCATCGAGGATGTTTTTCTGCGTGGCAAACAACGCCCGCCGGTTTTTCGAGGAAAACATCTCTGCCGTTGCGGGTGCCGCCAGTGTAACGATCACCCCCACCGCGACCATGCTGGCCGCAAGTCTCGTCTTTCGCATCTGTCCCTGCCCCTTACCGTTGCATTGGCGCGACTATAGCAAAAACGGGCCCCCATGCCAGCGCGGAATTGGAGGGGCCGCAAGGCGGGAAATTCGGTGTCCTCTGCCCGACAAGCGCGATATAACCTGCCGGACCGGGTGCGATCGGATTCGCGCCCCGACCTGACATGAACTGACAAACGAGGGGGCAAGATGGCCGGCTCAGTGAACAAAGTGATCCTTATCGGCAACCTCGGGCGCGACCCCGAAGTGCGCAGCTTTCAGAACGGCGGCAAAGTGTGCAACCTGCGCATCGCCACCTCGGAGACGTGGAAAGACCGCAACACCGGTGAGCGCCGCGAAAAGACTGAATGGCATTCGGTCGCGATCTTCCAAGAAGGTCTGGTGCGCGTGGCCGAGCAGTACCTCAAGAAGGGCTCCAAGGTTTACATCGAAGGCCAGTTGCAGACCCGCAAATGGCAGGACCAGTCCGGCGCGGACCGCTATTCGACCGAAGTCGTGCTGCAAGGCTTCGGCGGCACGCTGACCATGCTCGACGGTCCTGGTGGCGGTTCGGGCGGCGGCGGTGGCGGCGGCTACGGTGGTGGCTCCGGTGGCAATGACTACGGCGGCGGCTATGACAGCGGTCCCTCGCAAGGCGGCGGGAACAACTACGGCAGCGGTGGTGGTGGTGGCGGCGGCAGCCGTGACCTCGACGACGAAATCCCGTTCTAAGCCGGAACGACCAAGACATTCGGCGGGGCGCCGTTGCGCCCTGCCCTTCTGCTGCGCCCGCTGGCGTGACGCGCTTTTAACGATTGGCGCCTAGAACCTCCCCCATCGCGATACCCGCCGGACGACCCCGTTCGGCAACAGGATCAGAGGCCCTCGGGCCATGTCGAAAGCTCAAGACATGCAGGGTGACGCCTGTCTCAGACATCCGAATTGGCGGCGCCGCCCTTTTTAACGGTTCCGAAACAGCAATAGATGCATGAAACCCGCCGGGCCAAGCCCGCTGCGGCCTAGCGTCCTGCGTTGAGCGCATCGCGCAGCAGTGCCAGCACCTCGGCGTTGTCGACCTCGGCGCCGGCAAAAGCCTGCCCGATCCCCCGCGCCAGGACAAAACGCAGCCGACCATCGACAACCTTTTTGTCCTGCCCCATGAGCCTCAGAAGCTCCTCAGCCTCCGGCAGATCACCCGGAATATCGCGCAGGTCGGTTTTCATCCCCATCGCGGCCAGATGCGCCCGCAAACGGCTCGGGTCTTCCTGCGCGCAGAGCCCCAGCCGCGCCGACAGTTCAAACGCCAGCGCACAGCCAATCGCCACGCCTTCACCATGAAACAGCCGTTCGGAATAGCCGGTCGCTGCCTCCAGCGCATGCCCAAAGGTATGACCGAGGTTCAGCAAAGCCCGGTCGCCTTTCTCCGTCTCATCGCGCTGCACGATGTCCGCTTTCATCTGCACCGAGTGGCGCACCGCTTCGACCCGCGCTTCCATATCGCCCGCCGCCAAGGCCGGGCCTTGCGCTTCGAGCCAGGCAAAGAAATCCGCATCGCCCAGCAGCCCGTATTTCACCACCTCGCCATAGCCGGCAAGGAAATCGCGGGCGGGCATGGTTTTGAGTACCGAGGTATCGGCTAGCACAAGGCTCGGCTGGTGGAAGGCGCCGATCAGGTTCTTGCCCTGCGCCGCGTTGATCCCAGTCTTGCCGCCAACCGAGCTATCGACCTGCGCGAGCAGTGAGGTCGGTATCTGCACAAAGCGCACCCCGCGCCGCAGCACGGCGGCGGCAAAGCCTACAAGATCGCCGATCACCCCACCGCCAAAGGCCACCACGATGTCGCCG
Source organism: Sulfitobacter delicatus (assembly GCF_900102535.1). GTDB lineage: Bacteria > Pseudomonadota > Alphaproteobacteria > Rhodobacterales > Rhodobacteraceae > Sulfitobacter > Sulfitobacter delicatus. The sequence continues at coordinate 204,900 of NZ_FNBP01000005.1, forward strand.
CGCTCGACCTGTTCGTCGAGCAGCCATCCCACACAGCGTTGCAGGTTGGCCCAATCCTTCGTGCCTTCCCCCGGTGGCAGTTCGAGAGACACCATCTCGATCCCCGCAGCCGCCAATCCTTCTCGCAAAGTCTCCAGATGCAGGGCCGCGACACGGCTCTCGGTAATCACGGCCACCCGCTTGCGGCGCAGAAGGGGGGCGATCAATACGCCCGCTTCGGCCAGCAGGTCTGGGCCGATAATAACATCATACTCCCGCCCCGGCAGGGCGACGGAAACGGTCTTACGCATCCAATTTCTCCAATACATCAGGCCGGGTCAGCAGCTTGTCGATCACCCGTTCGGCCATGGCATCAATCGACAGACGCGCGTCGCAGCGCACGCTCAGATCCGCCAGTCGGTAAAGCGGCACTCGGTCGTGATAGAGCGCGGCGAGCGTGGCCTTCGGGTCTTTCGTGCGCAACAGCGGGCGGCTATCTTTGTAGCGCACCCGGTTCCACAGCAGATCGAGGTCGGCATCCAGCCACATCGCCACGCCATAGGCCGCGATATTGTCGCGGTTCACCTCGGCCAGAAAGGCCCCGCCGCCGGTCGAGAGGATGCAGCGCTCCTCGGACAAGAGCCGCGCGATCACCTCGGTCTCGCGCCGTCGAAAGAAGGGCTCGCCATCGCGGGTGAAAATCTCCGGCACGCTCAGGTTCGCCGCCGCTTCGATCTCGGCATCGCTATCGAGAAAGGGCGCGCCCAGTTTGGCGGCCACCGCGCGGCCCACGGCTGTCTTACCTGCGCCCATCATACCAACCAGTGCCACCGTTTTGTTCAAACGATAGCGCGGCGTTTGGGCGCCTTCGGGGGTGTTGTGCTTAATTCCGCTCATTTTTCTTTGAATGACGTGATCTTGCCCGAAAGGCCATATATACTTTGGCAAAACAGCAGAATTCCGGGCAGGCAGTCATCATGGGTAAACTTTTCAAGCTTCTGATATTCCTAGCGATTATCGGGTTCATCGGGCTTGTGGGCTATGCCTACGTTGGCCCTTTCTTTGGCGTCGATTTCTCGCCCGAGCAAACTGAAACCCGCCAACCTGTCACCCTGACAGCGGATTGAAGCCCATGTCCGCTGCCCTGCCGACCCCTAGCTTAGCTGCTCTGGGCGCGCTGATCTGCGCGATCACGGCCACATCCGTCTTTGCCGAATCAGCCGAGGACCGCGGCCCGGTGCCGCATGTGCAGGCCGGGACGAAAACCGCGGAGGAAAAAGGTCAGGCAAAGCAGCAGGCGGAGAGCAAGAAGAACGACCAACCTTTGTCCGTCATCGACTGGCTTGGTCAGCAAACCCCGTCTGCCCCCACCGCCAAACGCCCGCCCAAGACCACCCGCAGCGAAGAGCCGCCGGTCGCCACCAGCGCCGCGCCACCGCATATTTCGGTGACGCCTCTGGGCGACGGCGCCCCGCGCCGCATTGGGCTGGTGCCGGGCAATGTCACGGGCCTGACAAGCAACATCTGGACCGGCAGCGAGGTGAGCATGCTCACCGCCCGCATCGCAGACCTGCCCGACCTGCATCTGCCCGCCGCGCAGGCCCTGCTCTACACCGTGTTGCTGGCCGAAGCCGAAGCACCCCAAGGGCTTGCCCGCAACGGCGATACGCTGGCACTTGCGCGGGTTGAAAAGCTGATGGAACTGGGCGCGCTGGACCCGGCGCTGTCGCTCATTGAACAGGCCGGGGTCACCACCTCGACCGCGCATTTCGACCTGTGGATGCAGCTTTCCCTGCTCACCGGCACCGAAGACCGCGCCTGCGCCCGGCTGATGAAAGCCCCCCATCTGACGCGCGACTACGGCACCCGTATCTTTTGCAGCGCGCGCACCGGATATTGGGAAAACGCCGCGCTGACCTTCGGCTCGGCGCAGGCTCTGGGCCTGCTGGAAGACACGCAGCTCGACCTCTTTGACCGTTTCCTCAACCCCGATTATTTCGAAGGCGCCGAACCGCTCCGTGCCCCTCGCCGGATGGACCCGATGACCTTCCGTCTGTTCGAGACGATTGGCGAACCCCTGCCCTCCAACATCCTGCCCCGCGCCTATGCCGTCGCCGACCTCCGCGATCTGGCCGGGTGGAAAGCGCAGCTTGAAGCCGCCGAGCGTCTGACCCGCGCGGGCGCCCTGCCCGACAACCAGCTTTTGGGTCTCTATACCGACCGTCAGCCCGCCGCTTCTGGCGGCATATGGGACCGGGTCGCCGCCCTGCAACGGTTCGAGACCGCCCTCAGCACAGGCAGCGCCGAAGCCGTCGCCAAAACCCTGCCCCCTGCATGGGAAGCGATGCGCGAAGCCTCTCTCGAAGTCTCCTTCGCGGCGCTCTTCTCCGAACCGCTCTCGACCATCCCTCTCGCCGGACATGCATCCCGTTTGGCGCGGGACGTGGCGCTGCTGTCGCCCAACTACGAGGCCGCCGCCGCGCGGGTTCTTGGCGACGCGCCCGAAGAGCAACTGTTGCGGGCCGTCGCACGCGGGGAGACGCCCAGCGGCCCCGCGCCTGACGCCCATCTTGCCGCCGCCGTGCATGACGCCTTTTCCAACCCCACACCGCGCGCAGACCTGATGGAAATGGCGCGCGACGAACAGCTTGGCATGGCGATCCTACGCCTCCTATCCATGCTCCATGACGGCGCCAGCGGCGACACAAGCGCGCTGCGCGATGCCCTTGCCACCCTCCGCGCTCTGGGCCTCGAAGACACCGCCCGCCGTGCCGCTTTGCAGATAGTGCTGCTTGAACAATGACCATGACCCAAACCCCAACGTTTCATTGGATTTCCAGCTTTCTGGAAGCCGCCGCCGCCGAACAGGGGGCTGCCACCAACACGCAGCTAGCCTATGGCCGCGACCTCAAGGATTTCGACGTCTTTCTGGCGCATCATAACCATGATTTCCTCAGCGCCAGCCGGGGCGAGGTGGAAAAATACCTGATCCATTGCGACGCGCAGGGCTTGGCCAAATCCACCCGCGCGCGGCGGCTCTCGGCGATCAAACAGCTCTACCGTTTCGCCTTTGAAGAAGGGCTGCGCGAAGACAACCCGGCCATTCAAATCGCCGGACCGGGTCAGGACAAACGCCTGCCCAAGATCCTTTCGGTGGAGGAGGTTGACCGCCTGCTCGACGCCGCCCGCAACTCGGGCCGCGCGCTCGCGGATCAGTTGCGCAACACCTGCCTGATGGAACTGCTCTATGCCACCGGCATGCGGGTCAGCGAATTGGTCAGCCTGCCCGTCAGCGCCGCCCGCGGCGATCCGCGGCTGCTGTTGATCTCGGGCAAAGGCGGCAAGGAACGTCTGGTGCCGCTCTCCGAGCCTGCCCGCGACGCGCTGGCCGCTTGGCTGGTGGCCCGCGACAAGGCGGATGAGGCGGCCCAAGCCAAGGGCAAACCGCCCGCCCGCTTCTTGTTCCCCTCACGCGGGGTGACGGGTTATCTGACACGGCATCGCTTCTATCTGCTGATCAAGGAATTCGCCGTCGCAGGCGGTGTGGCCCCCGAAAAGGTCACCCCCCACACGCTGCGCCACGCCTTTGCGACGCATCTGCTGGCCAATGGCGCAGACCTGCGGGCGATCCAGACCATGCTCGGCCACGCCGATGTCGCCACGACCGAGATCTACACCCATGTGCTCGAAGAGCGTCTGTCTGATCTGGTGCTAGAGCGTCACCCCCTGGCAAAAGACGGCAAGCGCAAGGCCTGAGGCAGCACGTCCTCTGACGGCCAATAACCACTTTGCAACGCGTCCGCATAGGCGCGGGGCAAGCCGGCCTCCTGCATATCCGCCACGGCCCCTGCCATGTCATAGCTCAGGCGATGGATCGTCACCTCGCTGCCGTCCAGCAGCGCAAACCGCGTCTGCTGCCCGCCGTCATGGGGCGGCATCCCGATCACGCCCGCATTGATCCAGCGCCCGCGGGGAGTCTCGCGGATGAACGGCAGGCCGGAATGGCCCGCGATGATGTGATCGACCGGGCCGACAATCCCTTCCAGCGCCTGCCACTCTTGCTCAAACACCTGCGCCGGGCTTTCGGACCAGACAAAGCGCGCCACATCGCGCACCCCGCCATGGATCACGCCGTAGCGCTCCCCCTGATGCCGAAACGTGACCACATCCGGCAGCCCGCCCATCCACGCCTTATCCGCCCCGCTCACCTGCGCCGCCGCATAGGCAAACCATGCACCCGATAGCATGTCGCAACTGCTGCCGGGCGCAAAGCCGCAGCCGCAATCCTCGGCCCCGCTGGCCAGTTGCGCTTCGCAATTGCCTGCCACCACCGCGCAGCCAAGCGCCCGCACCGCTGCAACCGAGCGCGCAGGTGCGCCGCAATAGGCCACGATATCCCCGGTGCAGATCATCTGATCGCCCGCAATCCCCCGCGCCTGCGCGAAGCCCGCCAGCGCCGTGATCGCCTGCAAGTTCGAATACGGCCCGCCAAAGAGCAGCAGTGGCCCGTCCAGCCTGCCTAGATCGGTGCTCTTGATTTCACCAGCCATCACGCCACCCTGCCCTGTTGCGACCCTTGAATGACGCAGCCCCTGCGCCCATAACATCTGCAACACATAATGGATGGATTCAAACCTCATGGAAACGGCCCCCGCCCTTTTTGACGCCGCTTTCTGGCTCAGCACCGGGATTATCTTGTTCCTGCTGGTGCTCTCGGGCTTCTTCTCCGGCTCTGAGACCGCGCTGACCGCCGCCTCGCGTGGCAAGCTGCGCGCGCAGGCGGACAAAGGCTCGCGCGGGGCGACGCGGGCGTTGAAAATCACCGAAGACAACGAGCGCCTGATCGGCTCGGTGCTTCTGGGCAATAACCTCGTCAACATCCTCGCGGCTTCCATGGCCACGGCGATGTTCACGCGGGTCTTTGGCGAAAGCGGCGTGGCACTCGCGACGCTGGTGATGACGCTCTTGGTGCTGGTCTTTGCCGAGGTGCTGCCGAAAACCTATGCGATTACCAACTCTGAGCAGGCCGCAGCCCTGGTCTCGCGCCCAATCAGCCTTGTCGTGCTGCTGTTTTCGCCCGTCGTGACGGCGGTGCGCTATTTCGTGCGCGGGGTGCTGCGGCTCTTTGGCGTGCAGATTGACCCCGACAGCAACATTCTGGCGGTGCGCGAAGAGATCGCCGGTGCGCTGCAACTGGGCCATTCCGAAGGTGTCGTCGAAAAAGAAGACCGCGACCGTATCTTGGGCGCGCTCGATCTGCGCGAGCGGGTGGTCGAAGAGATCATGCTCCACCGCTCCGGTATTGAGATGGTCAACGCGGCAGACGACCCTTCGGCCATCCTCGAGCAATGTCTGCAATCAAACCACACTCGCCTGCCGGTCTTCCGCGACGATCCGGAGAACATCATCGGCGTGATCCATGCCAAAGACCTGCTGCGCGCCATGTATAAGCTGATCGGCGGGCCAGAAGGCGATGCGGCTGCCTTGAAAGAGTTCAACGTGGCCTCGGTGGTGATGAAACCTTACTTCGTGCCTGAGACCACCACGCTCGACGAGCAGATGCGCCAGTTCCTGCGCCGCCGCACGCATTTTGCACTGGTGGTGGATGAATATGGCTCGCTGCAGGGTCTGATCACCCTCGAAGACATTCTCGAAGAAATCGTGGGCGAGATTACCGACGAGTTTGACCCCGACGGTGACCATCCTTTGAAACAAGCCGAAGACGGGCATCTGATGGTCGAAGGCGCAATGACGATCCGCGACCTCAACCGCGCAACGGACTGGTCCCTGCCGGATGAAGAGGCCAATACCATCGCGGGGTTGGTGATCCACGAAGCCCAGATGATCCCCACCGTGGGTCAGGTGTTCTCTTTCCACGGTTTCCGCTTTGAGGTCATGGCCCGCGAGGGCAACCGCATCACGCAGCTGAAAATTCGTCCGCTTTAATCTGGCGTTGCCACCGCGCCGCGCACATCCTCACGAGCCGCGCGCCAGATCATGGCTCGGTCGGGACCAAAGGGCACTTCCTCAAAGGCACGGCGCAGGTGGTTCTCTGCCGCTTCGCGCACCGCGACGACAAGGCCGGGGTCAGGGTGGCGCATCAGGCCGGTGAGCACTTCTTGCAGCGTCACCTGCACCTCCACCACTCCCGCGCCGTCCCGCGCCAAGGGGCCAAAACCATCCTCCACCAGCGCCTGCGCGTCGATCGGGGCGATATGCAGATTGGGCAGCCCGACCTCGCCATTGGGCTTGGTCTCATCGCGGTAATAGGACAGGATCCGCCCCACGCGGGTGATGACGTCAATCGCCGTGCCGGGATCGTTCACGCCGGGCGACAGCGCTTTTGACGCGACTTCACCCAGCACCCGCAGGCCGAAACGCGGGTCTTGGTCAAAGGTCCGCAGATCGCCCAGTTTGACTGCACTGCAGATCGCCTCTTCGACCGTTCTATCCTCGGTCTCCTCGCCCTTGGGCGTGCCGCGCCGTGCGATGTAGAGCAGCGGTTCTTCGGCAAAGACGAAATCCCCGATCCGCCGTGTCAGATAGACATCCACCCCATGGTTCTCGGCATGCTCTTGCAGCGCTTCGGGGTAGATATGCTGGAGATAGCCGCTCTTCTCGGCGCGCAGCGGGCGGGCGTCGTCGGGCGGGTCGCTGGTCAGCGGATGACCTCCCATACAGGGCGTCTTGAGCCTCTCGTTAAAGAGCGAGGTGGTCACGGTTTCGATCTGGCGGGTGGTGTCGATCAGACTGCCGAAGCTTTGCAGATGCAGCACCCAGCGGATCAGGAAGATCACGATGATCGCCAACACCAGCACCGTTGTCAGGAAAAGCACGAAGGAGCGTTCGTCCACATAGACCCCAAGCTCGCGCATGATGATCGCGACCAGCGCATAGACATAGGCCCCGATAAAGACGGCGAGCGTGTTCTGCGTTGTCCTGTCTTGGATGATCAGCCGATGCGCCCGCGGCGTGAACTGGGCCGAGGAGGAACGGTAGACCGTGACCATGATGGTGATCGAGAAAATCGTCACCGCCAGCATCGCGTCCGCGATGATCTGCAACAGACGGTCTGCGGCAGAGCCCGAAAGGCGCGTGGCGACTTCTTTGGGCACCAGCGGCTCAAACAATTGCGTCAGGCCTAGGGCGACAAAGGCCAAGAGGCCCATAAAGACCACCCGTACCCAAAGTTTGCGGGAATACTCGCGCGCTTTGCGCAGCAGGGTGTGGGGGATCATGTCTTTGATGTTCATGGGGCGAAGGTAGCACGGAAAAGCGCCCTGCCAACGGTGGTTTAGCGGTTTCGGTCTGTATCAAAGCGGGGGCTTATCTTGCGGGCGATAGAGGGCTAGGCTTCTGGGATGACCGAGACATCTCTGCCTGTCATACTGCTCGCCGCTGGCGCATCCTCCCGCATGCGCGGGCGAGACAAACTGCTTGAGGAGGTGGACGGCCAGCCCTTGCTGCGTCGGCAGGCCCGGCTGGCGCAGGGTGTCGGCCCGGTCATTGTCGCGCTGCCGCCTGCCCCGCATCCGCGCTATACCGCACTCACGGGGCTTGAAGTCACCGCCTTGCCGGTGGCTGACGCTACAGAGGGCATGGGCGCCAGTCTGCGGGCTGCTTTTGCAGCGCTTCCTGCGCAGACGCCTGCGGCGATGGTGATGCTGGCCGATATGCCAGAGCTACAGGCCGAGGACCTTGCCCGTCTGGCCGAGGCTGTCGATACCGGCGGTGACACGCTGATCTGGCGGGCCACCACCATGGGCGGCGCGCCGGGGCATCCGATTGTCTTTGCTGCCGCGCTGTTTGAGCAGCTAACACAGCTTACCGGAGATGACGGAGGCCGCGCCGTGGTGCAGAGCGCGGCGGATAGGGTGTGTCTGGTCCCCCTGCCCGGAGACCGCGCACGGCTTGATCTGGACACGCCGGAGGATTGGGCCGCGTGGCGCTGTCGGATGAAGGATTAGCCAGTCAGCTGCCGGCGCAAACGACGGATAGCGCGCAGGGGCAAAGGCGTCTGGGAGCGAGGCGGCTTTGGATTATATCGATTAAGCCCAATATCAAATGCGACCTTTACCGCTGGCGGGTAGGTTCTTCCTAAGAAATCCGAGAAGCGTGCGGCGAACTCTTCCGGCACGCGTTTGCCCGCATCGCGGTCCCAGCCTACGTAGAACGCTTCCGCAATACGCACCGCGAAAGCGTCATGATCTTGTGGCAGGTCGATGCCATAAATATTGTTCTTTAAGTGCCGTTGCGGCAGGTCCGAAATAGTTTCATCGTTTATCCAGTCCTGGACGGCAAGGCGCTCTGCCTGCAAAAGTTGATCGAACAGCACTTTTGGGCCAAGTGCATAGTGGCCAGAGCCGCCGCTCATTTGTAGATCATGATGCACGATCACCCCGTCCGGTGCCATAAGCGGTAAAACTGCCAATGTGTCGATTAAGGGCCAAGGGTGCTTATGTGCCGCATCGATAAAACAAAGCGCGATTGGTTCACTTACCTGACCCTGGACATCCATGCTGGTTCTGCTGGTGTGTATCTGTGTCTGCACGTTCGGCGGCGGAGGTAAGTCGTCAAGTAGGTAGCCCACAGGCTTACGTGGATCTGCATAAAAGGTTTCGGCCAAGTCGAAACTGTCTAACTTTGAGGGCCCATATGCCCCCATAAGCTGTGCGATCAAAGCAGTCGACAACCCACTGGCGCAGCCAATTTCGATCATATGAGCAGGACGCTGTCGCTCAATCATCGCAGCCAGAAAAGCAAGGTCGCGCCCATCAATCGCCCCCATGTTGTGCGACCAATGTTGCTTGAACCACGCCGCAAGCCCCGCCTCTAGCATATGTAATCTCCCCCTTTTTACTGCCTCTGTAGTGGCATTTTTTTGGGGGTTTTGCATCAGCTTATTGCACGAATGCCTCCACGAGGTTTCCCCTGCGATCGTCCTAAAGCACAAACAATAAGATGAGGCTCCACACAAAAGAAGACGGGGCGGTCGCCCGCCCCGTCTCATCGCTGCATATTCGTTTCCCGCCCCCCTGCGGGAATTCCTTTATTTCACCAGCAAGCTGGCTTCGTGCTTCTTGAGCGAGCGGCGTGCAGCGGTGTAGCTGTCGATACCGTCCTGCGTGGCAAGCTCTGGGAAAAGCTCCAAGATTTCGTTCCGCTGCTCTTCACCGATACCGGCCAGCGACATGTCACCAGGCTGGAAGCTCTCGGTCCATGTGCCGTCGGACAGGATCACTTCGTGACGGTCAAACATGACGTGGATGTAGGTGGTGTTAGACACCTCAACCACGTCGATGCCGTCCATCCCGGTCAGATGTTTCGCCGCGACCAGCACTTCACGCTCTTCGAAGTACAGCGCTGTCTTGTCATTGGCGACCAACACACGGTGGTTGGGGCTGACCATCATGTCACGCTCGGGCAGATCGTTGCCAAGCGCGCCCTTGCGGATCAGCACCGGCTTGAGATGCGCGGCCATTTCGAACTCGGCCCCGGTCATCTCACGTGCACCGACCCAGCGGATTGTCTGGATGCCGTTGTCGCGGGTGATGACCCGGTCACCGACCTGAAGCGCCTCGACCGAAATCTCGCCCTTCGGCGTGGCGATCTTGGTGCCGGGGGTGAAACAGGGGATGATGTTCTCGATCTCGACGAAGTTGAGACGGCCTGCATCGTTGCCATCGGCGTCGAGGTAATCGACATAGCCGTCTTCGCGATCTTCCGAGGTGTATGTGATGGTAAAGCTACCACCCTCGGGCGCCGAGTCGCGCAGATCGAGCGTGTCAAAGTCCACGCCTGCGCTGCCACCGTCGATATCGTCGCCAGCGTTGACGTTGACGAAGGTATCCTGATCGGCACCGCCGGTCATCACGTCAACACCTGCGCCACCGTCGAGCAGATCGTCACCCTGGCCGCCCTGCAGCGAGTCGTCGCCTTCGCCGCCGATCAGCGTGTCATTCTCGCCGCCGCCGTCGAGCACATCGTCGCCTTCGCCGCCGACCAGCAGGTCATCGTCACGGTTGCCGCGAAGCGTGTCGTCGCCGGTGCCGCCGTCAAGCTCATCATTGCCCTGACCGCCGGAGATGCTGTCGTCGCCCTGACCGCCGATCAATGTGTCGTTGCCGGTGTTGCCCTCGATAATGTCATCGTCGATCTGGCCGTCGATGTAATCGTCGCCCGACCCACCGCGCAGCATGTCCGCGTCATCGGCACCATAGATCATGTCATCCCCGGACCCACCGTCGACCGTGTCCATGCCATTGTTTGGCACGCGGTCAGGGGTGAAGGGGTTGGACGGTTCTGCGTCATCAGGGATGTCGAGCACGTCGAGGCCCAGATCGGGGTCGTTGCCGGCATAGATCGTGTCATTGCCAGCGCCGCCGAGGATGCTGTCGTTGCCTTCGCCGCCTACGATACGGTCATCGCCTGCGCCACCGTCAACGAAGTCGTCGTCGATACCTGCGTCGATCACGTCGTCGCCGGTGCCGCCATAAATCGTGTCACGGTCGTCGCCGGTGCTGATGGTGTCGTTGCCCGCGCCGCCTTCGACATAGTCGCGGTCGTTCTCGGGGTCGGCGTCGGGGTCAAAGCTCAGCGAGTCGCTGTCGCTTTCCGGGTAGCCCAGATCGGGCGCGATATCGCCGTTGCCGGTGTCGATCATGTCGTCACCGTCGCCGCCATATACTTCGTCAGAACCTGCGCCGCCTTCGACGATGTCGTCGCCGTCGCCTGCCAGAACGGTATCATCACCGTCGCCAGCGCGGACATAGTCGTCATCGCCTTCTGCACCGGGCAGAAGCGCATCGTCATTGTCGATCATGTCGCCATCAGGGTCGCCGGTATAGGCGGTGTCGATCAGATCGGCGCCTGCGGTGCCGTCGACATAGCCGTCGCGGGTCGGATCGCCTTCGCCGACAGTCACGGTCACGACACCTTCGTCGGTCGCGCCGGAAGGATCGGACACGGTGTAGGTGATGGTCGCGTCGCCGGTGAAATCGTCATTGGCCACAAAGGTGATGGTGCCATCGCCATTGATGGTGACGGTGCCGTCGTCGCTGTCGGCATCGGCCACGCTAAGCGTGTCGCCGTCCACATCGGTATCATTGGCGAGCACATCAATCACGACCGGGTCGGTGCCGGTGGTGCTGGCGCTGTCGTCATTGGCGACAGGTGCGTCGTTCACCGGGTTTACGGTGACATGAACGGTGCCGTCTGTGGTGTTCCCGTTACCATCATCAACGGTATAGGTGATGGTGGTTTCGCCGTTGAAGTCAGGGTCCGGCGTGAAGGTCAGCTCGCCATCGGGGCCGATCAGAACCGGGCCTGCCGGGCATGTCGCCACGGTCACGGTCAGTTCGTCGCCATCGGGATCGCTGTCGTTGTCCAACACGTTGACGGTGCCGGAAGTGTCTTCGTCGAGCACCAGCACGTCGTCTTCGGTCACCGGGGCTTCGTTGTCGCCACCGCCGCCGGGCTTGCCGTCGTCAAAGACCAGATTGTCGATCGCACCGGAGCCTTCGAAACGCACTTCGAAACGCGACACACCGTCGATGTTGAACTGCACGAAACGCTCGCCGCCGTCGCCGGTGGGCTGAACATAGTGGTTCTGGATCACATCGCCGTTCTCATCGTAAAAGATGACCCGCGTGCCGTCGCCGCTTGTTTCTTCGATGTCTTTAAAGGTCACGCCTTTCATGCGGACCATATCGTCGAAGTCAAAGAACAGGCTGCCGCCACCGGCATTGTCGTCGGGATCGCTGCTGTCGCCATCCTCGGACACGATCAGCAGACCTTTGAGCGTATCGGAGGCCAGATCATTGTCGCCGCCCGTGGGGTTGGCGCTGTCAAAGATCATCGCGTCGCCGGACCCGCCACTGGCAGAGACCGTCACACCCATTGCGGCATATTCGTCGTCAATTACGGTACCGGCGGCGAAGGCGTTAAAATCAAGTGTTCTGATCATTGGAAAATCTCCTGAGCTTTGTTGCACGCGGCGCGCAACGCGGCCGTTTTGGATGTGGATGCGGGTTCAAGTAGAATGGGGCGCGGAACGCCGGAAGAAACAGGCTGGGCAGCACAATTGCGCGTTTGGGACGCTTGGCAGGTCTGTCGCAGTTGGTTCATCGTCTCTCCCTTCGTTCACATGCGCCCGCTGGCATTAAATCCAGGTCGGACGACACGCATCGGTGCGACACCAAGAGGGAGAAGCCGGCACAAGTCGGCTCAGGCCGGGAAAAGCAGCTTCCCGACGGCTATGTGAATACGGTCGCAAATTATGCAGCGTACACACATCTCCCGCATCCTCGATGCGCTCAATGCGGCCGCCCCCGTGACCTACAGACTTTCTTTGCCCCCCAGTGGGCACCTATATGCATAGCCAAGCATTCCGGTCCAACAAAGCGAAAAATGTTTGAAAATGGGCGGAACAATATGCGATTTGGCCGCAATTGATCCGCTTTGCTGCCCAAATCATGGTTAATTGTTTCCCTTTATGATCAGGCAGATAGCGCCAATCGTTAAGGAAACTTGGGGTTTTCGGGAATTTCGCGCCGAATTGTGGGACCAGCATTGGCGCTATTGTTTCTCGAAATGCAACAATGCCCGAAAGCGGATGGCCTGCAATTTTCGCCTTATTCTCGCCTTCCTTAACTTTGGCTTGTTCTCAGACCGGAACCAATGGCGCGCAAACCCCGCGCACTGGTGACGCAATTCCGAACAGCCTGCCATATTTATGTCGAATCAATCTCAACCTGTCAGAAGCGGTTTTCCCACCCCCTGTGGAACATGGCTCAGCGGGCTTTCGTTCGTCCCCTATAGAAGAGGAGGAACCACGATGGCCAAGTTTTCAAAAGGCGATCACGTCAGCTGGAATTCCGAAGCCGGACGCGTGCGGGGCCGGATCGTCAAAGTGCATGAGGCGGACTTTGACTATAAGGGCCATACCCACCGCGCCTCAAAAGACGACCCGCAGTACGAAATTGAAAGCGACAAAAGCGATCACATCGCCGCCCACAGAGAAGACGCGCTGACCAAGCTGAAATCATGAGTGGCGGTTTCTATACAATCGGACATTCCAACCGCGCGCCCGAAGTGGTGATCGACATGCTGCGGGAGGCGCAGATCGGGCTGCTTGTCGATGTGCGATCTTTCCCCAAGTCGCGCAGCAACCCCGATTTTAACGATGACCGCTTTCCGGACCGCCTCGCCGAGGTGCAGATCGGCTACCGCCATATGCTGGCCTTGGGTGGCCGCCGCAAGAAACAGCCGCAGGTCGATGACGATGTGAATGACTTTTGGCGGGTGCGCAGTTTTCACAACTACGCGGACTATGCGCTTGGGCCGGAGTTTCAGGAGGCGTTCGCCGAATTGCTGGACATGGGCCAAACGCAGCGCGTCGCTATGATGTGTTCCGAGGCCGTTTGGTGGCGTTGTCATCGCCGGATCATCACCGATTATCTGCTGCTGAACGGGCATGAGGTGCAGCACCTAATGGCGCCCGGACGCATTGATCCGGCCAAACCCAGCGACGGGGCCGAGCGTCGGCTAGATGGCCGCGTGGTCTACCCGGCTTAGCGCCCTGCTATGGTGGCCGAGGCCGTTGTCATTGCGACAGGAGGTCGCACCCGCATTTGGCCTCTTGCAAAGGCCGCGCCGGGGGGCCAAATGCGGCCCATGATCAACGCTGTTCACAAGAGGCGCCTGCGCTGTGCAGGCAGACTACTGAACCGCCGGTAACCCCGGGCGGGACAGGCCGATCCGCCTGCCCGACCCTTGGGGGCTCCACCGACTTTTGGATCTTACCCGGGATGAAACCCACCTCTCTCGCGGACCGACGCATCGGCGCCTGTTCGTGATCGCTGTGGGCATCTCTATCGCCACTTTTGAACCGGAGCATGCCATGCATTTCCACCTGCTGAAAGACACCCCGCTCGCCCCCGTCCTGCCCCGCACTGCGATTGCCGGTCCTGCGATCCCCCGCCGCACCGCCCCCGGCATCGGCGCGCCGAACCTACGCCCGATGCTGCGCAAGATCGCCCGCCGCTGGCTGGAGAACCGCACCACGGCGACGCTCAACAGCATGGACGACCGTCTGCTCAGCGACATTGGTCTGCGCCGGGATGACATTCATTCCTATGTGGCCGACATCGACGTGAGCCGCCGCCGCTAAGGCTAAACATCGGGCACAGAGGACAAATCCGACAGCCGGTCGCGGGAAAGCGACCGGCGATTGGTTGCACTCCTCAGGCGAACCTGTTTTCTATCTCCCCAGCACTTCCGCTCGCCCCGGCAGCGGGTCGCGCTATCTATGGCCGCGACCGGCTGCATTCTGTTGCGAGCGGGTACTAGATCGACAAGGCGAGGCGCGTGCCTCGGCAAGTCGGCACAATACAGAGGAGATATTACATGAAACGCTTTTTGCTTGGTACGGTATTCGCCGTCGCAACACCCATGGCTGCCGCCGCTCAGGACTGCGGCGAAGTCTCGATCGCGGAAATGAACTGGGCCTCGGCTCAGATCGTCACAGCAGTGACCGAATTCCTGCTGACGCAGGGCTATTCCTGTGACGTAACCGTGGTTCCGTCCGACACCACCCCCGCCGTGACATCGCTGTCGGAAAACAACGAGCCGGACATCGTGCCGGAAATGTGGATCAACTCCGCCGGTGACGCTTATAAAAAGCTGAAAGAGAACGGCAAGATCGTCGAGCTGACAAGCGTGCTTGATCCCGGCGGCGTCGAAGGCTGGTGGATCCCAACATACCTTGCCGAAGAGCACCCCGAGCTGAAGACCATCGAAGGCATCTTGGAAAACCCCGAACTGGTCGGCGGCATGTTCAACAACTGCCCCGATGGCTGGGGCTGCCGCATCGTGAACGACAACCTGTCGCGCGCCTATGACCTCGAAGGCAAAGGCATCGAAGTGTTCAACCACGGCTCCGGCGAAACGCTGTCGACCTCCATGGCCTCGGCCTATGAGAGCGAAGAGCCATGGTTCGGCTACTACTGGGCCCCCACCACGCCGCTTGGCAAATTCGACATGACCAGCGTCGACATGGGCGAATATGACGAAGCCGCGCATAGCGCCAACCAGAACGCCGACAACCCAGAGCCCAAGCCTTCGGCCTTCCCGACGGCGCCGGTTCTGACCGTGATGACCAAGGATTTCCACGACAACAATCCTGAGATCGCGGAATTCATCGGCAACGTCACCTTCAAGACCGACGAGATGAGCAAGCTGCTCGCTTGGCAGGGTGAAAACAACGCCTCCAACGAGGAAGCGGCGGTTTACTTCTTGCAGAACAACAAGGACGTCTGGGCCGACTGGCTGAGCGAAGACGCCCGTGGCAACCTGTCGAAACTGCTTGAGCAGTAAGACAGCGTGACAGATTTTCGGGCGGGGACCTTTCTGAGGTTCCCGCCCGATTGTTTTAGAACTGGCGGCAAGACTTACGTCTTTTCACACCCACTGCGCCCCGGCCCCGCCGCGCCGCGCAGTTTCTTTGCAAGGACATAGGTGTAGATTTGCCGCCCCTCTTTGAGGCATGCTGTTCCGTGCTCCGCGCATGTTGAACGGCGCTCTCGAATAGCAAACGGCCCCAAGCGGCCGGGAAAGCGACAGATGGCAACTTACGACAACTTCTTTGACACGCTCGGCCTACGCGGCTGGTGCGGCGACTCGTCGGGCGGCGGGCTGAGCTCAATGGCCGACCTTATGGGGCAAGCCGGGGGCGACGCCGATACGACAGTGTGGGACACCCCCTTCCCGTCGCTCGACGCGCTCCACGACAGTTGCGATGCGATCCCGCAGTCGCGCGATCTGACCCAAGGGCTGGAGCAAGGGTTTCTGGCGATCAAAGACAGCCTCAAGGTCGTCGTTGATCCGCTGACCCAACCGCTGAGCTGGGCGTTGGAAGATACGCTTTGGCTGATGCAGACCGTGCCGTGGTTCATCATGATCCCGATGCTGATGCTGATCACCTATGCCGTGGGCCGCTCGATGAAGCTGGTTGGTCTGGTGGCACTGGTCTTTGGCTTTCTCGCGTTCATCGACTTTTACGAACACACGATGCAGACGCTGGCGATCATCTTTGTCTGTGCCTTCATATGTGTGCTTTTGGGCGTGCCCATCGGCATCGCCATGTCGCGCAGCGACCGGGTGCAGCGGAGCATGATTCCGATCTTGGACATGCTGCAAACCCTGCCGCCTTTCGTCTATCTGATCCCGCTGATCTTCTTGTTCTCGGTGACCGAGCCGAAACTCTATGGCATCGCGATCATTCTTTACGCCATCGTCCCGGTGGTGCGTCTGACCGATCTGGGCATTCGTTTGGTTGATCAGGATGTGATCGAAGCCGCCGACGCCTTTGGCATGACCAACCGCCAGAAGCTGTTCAAAGTGCAGATCCCGCTGGCCCTGCCCAACATCATGGCGGGTGTAAACCAGACCATCATGATGAGCCTCGCTATGGTCGTCATCGCCTCGCTGGTCTCGGCGCCGGGTCTCGGTGTGCTGGTGCTGCGTGGTATCCGGAGCCTTGAGTTGGGCGTCGGTCTTCTGTCGGGTTTGGGGATCGTTCTTTTGGCGATCATCCTTGACCGGGTCACCAAAGCCGCGCTTGCGCGGATCAACGCATCGCAGAAATGAGGCCAGCCATGACAGACGACATTAAAATCTGCGTTCGCAACCTGTATAAGATTTTCGGCGATGACCCTCAGGGCGCCTTGGAAAAGGTGCGCGGCGGGATGAGCAAGGCCGATCTTCAGGCCGAGACGGGCCATGTGCTGGGTCTCAATAACATCAACGTGGACATGCCTGCGGGCAAGACCACGGTGATTATGGGCCTGTCGGGGTCGGGGAAATCCACCTTGATCCGACACCTGAACCGCCTGATTGATCCCACGGCGGGCGAAGTGATCCTGAACGGCGAGAACATCCTCGACTATAACGAGCGGCGCCTGCGCGAGATGCGCAAGCACGAGATGTCGATGGTGTTCCAGAAGTTCGCCCTGCTACCGCATCGGACCGTGTTGGAAAACGCCGGGCTGAGCTGGGAGATCGAAGGCAAGAACCGCAAGAAATACGCGGCGGAGGCGACCAAATGGCTCAACCGTGTGGGGCTTGAGGGCCAGGGCGAGCAATATCCGGCGCAGCTTTCGGGCGGGATGCAGCAGCGTGTGGGCATTGCGCGGGCGCTGACGTCGAACTCTGATGTGATGCTGATGGACGAGGCGTTTTCGGCGCTTGATCCGCTCATTCGGACCGACATGCAGGACCTGCTGATTGAATTGCAGGCCGAGTTGCACAAGACGGTGATCTTTATCACCCACGATCTGGATGAGGCGCTGAAACTGGCGGATCATCTGGTGATCCTGAAGGACGGGTTTATCGTCCAGCAGGGTGAGCCGCAGCATATCCTGTTGAACCCGAACGATCCCTACATCGAAGCCTTTGTCAGCGACATCAACCGCGCGCGGGTGTTGCGGGTGCGGTCGGTCATGGAGAAGACTGATGTGATGCCTGCCGATATCGCGGGTGAGGTTGATTATGATGACACGCTGGAGTCGATTATTGCGGTGTCTGAAGGTGATACGACCAACAACTACCGCGTGATGCGCGAGGGCAAGCAGGTTGGCGTGTTGCACATGCGTGATCTGGTGCGGGCCTTGGTGCCGCGGCATCCGGGGGAAGCGGCATAAGCGATTTGCTAAGTGAGTATGCAGAACGGCGCTGCCCCAAGGGTGGCGCCGTTTCTGTCTACGGCCCGCGCGCTTCTATGCACTGAGGGCCAGCGCCTGCCCGCGGGTCGGCGATCTAACGGATGATCTTGCCACTTTATGGTTCAGCCAAGATGTGCGCCCGCGAAGTCGCACCAAGCCTCACCAAATCGCCTACCCGGGGGGCGGGAGGCGATGGCCCGGCGCCTACGGCTTGTTCCGGGCTGGGTGGTATCAGTCGCCGTTTCGCACGAGGGTCAGCGTCTGTCCGCGGGTTGGCGACCAAACAGCAGATCTTGCCACTTTATGGTTCAACCGTAATGTGCGGTCGCGAAGTCGCACCAAGCCTCACCAAATCGCCTACCCGGGGGGCGGGCAGACGATGGCCCGGCGCCTACGGCTTGTTCCGGGCTGGGGTGGTATCGATCAAAGTTTGGCACAAGGGCTAGCGCCTGCACGCGGGTTGGCGATCTAACGTTTCCTCGTGGCACTTTATGGTTCAACCGTGACGCCCGTTCGCGAAGTATCACCCAGCCTCACCAAATCGCCTACCCGGGCGGCGGGCAGGCGATGGCCCGGCGCCTGCGGCTTGATTCCGGGCTGGGGTGGTAACAGTCGTTACCTGAGGTTTTTGAGCAGGTGTGGTCGGTAATCACTCCCCCGTCACCGTCAGCCCAAGCATCCGCCAAACCTGCATCCCGCCGCGATAATAGGAAATCTTCTCCGCCGGATACCCCGCCGAGATCATATTGCGGATCGCGGTCGGCGATTGCCCACACCAGATGCCATTGCAGAACAACGCCACAGGCTTGGCCCCGGCACAGTCCCACCCGTCAAAATCCGCCTCGCAGCCCAGCTCGTCCATCTGGTCCAACACAAAGCTATAAGGAATGTTGATCGCGCCGGGGATCGTCCCGCCTTGGAACCAATCACTGGTGCGGCTGTCGACGACCACCGCCTCAGGGTCTTTCAGCATCTCGATCAGCTCCAACTCGCCAATCGTCGTGACCCCTTCGGCGGGCGTAAAAGGCTGAATGCAGAAGTCCGGACAGGGCCGCGAGGTCTTAGCCCAATCGCCGGTCAGCTTGTTGTCCGTGTCCTGGATGCGGCTGATCTCGGCCTCGCCCTCGGCGGTGGGCACGGTGACGCTGGGCATATCCTTGGTGATCCCCACCGCGACATCCGCCCAGGCCGCCCCGCCCGCGCAGAGCAGACCGATTGCATAAGCCAGTCGTTTCATCTTAACCTCCCGATATAAATGATCTGAACTAAACCTAGCGCAGACGGAACAGACGACCAACGCTGCGGCGTGGGGATGTCCCCGGCCTTTGACGGCGCCATGCCGCCGACGAATTTCGCTGTTCCTATTGACACTTCGCGCTGCGGTTGGCCTATGGGCCATTAGCAATAGACACTGGGGTTCAAGATGGCGCAATCCGCAACGGCCAACATACTGACGGTTCTCGACACTGATTTTAAAGGTATCATTGAGGAATGGTTGGGCACTCAGGTTAAGGAAGGCGTCAAGCGTTCTGACCTCTTTTCCGACGCTGAAAGCCGGGCCCAGAACCGTGAACTTCTCAAAGCATTTTCCAAAGGGATCCGCGACGGCGTGACGGGCGAGGATTTCGACCTCGACGACGACCAATGGGACGACCTGCGTGCCGTGCTGGCCGATGTCAGCCGCGAACGCGTGAGCCGGGGTGTGACGCCGACCGAAATGGCGACTTTCGTGCTGGCGCTCAAGGCACCCCTGTTCAAGCGACTGGAAGCTTTGGAGACCTCCGATCACAGCGTGCTGATCCGCGATGTCATGCTGGTCACCCGTCTGGTCGATGCTTTCGCGATCTACACCAACGAGATTTTCATCAACGAGCGCGAGCAGATCATAGACCGCCAGCGCCAAGAGATGCTGGAACTCTCGACCCCAGTGGTCGAACTGTGGGACCGCGTCCTGACTCTGCCCCTGATCGGCACGCTGGATTCCGCGCGTGCGCAGGAGGTTATGGAAAACCTGCTGCAAACCATCCTGGAGCGTCAGGCCGAAGTTGTCATCATGGACATCACCGGCGTCGGCACCGTGGACACGCAGGTCGCGCAACACCTGCTGCGCGCCGCCGCTGCGGTGCGCCTGATGGGTGCCGAATGCATCATCAGTGGCATCAGCCCGATGATCGCGCAGACCATGGTGCAGCTTGGCATCGATGTGGGCACCGTCTCGACCCGCTCCAGCATCCGCACCGCACTGTCGGACGCTCTGCTCACGGTCGGCTATGTGATCAAGAAAACCGGGGACCAGTGAGTTGGCCGGTGTCACATCGATAAACCTTGTTGAACGGGCGCTGCTCGTCTCGATTCAAGATGACATCACGGACACCGAGATTCTGGAACTGCAGGACCGGCTGTCGAATAGGATCGCCCAGAACCGCATCGACGGGGTGATCCTCGACATCTCCGCGCTGGAGATCGTGGACACTTTTGTTGGGCGGGTGATCGCGCAGCTCGCCGGAATCTCCAAGCTGCTGGCAGCCGAGACCTATGTTGTCGGCATGCGGCCCACCGTGGCCGTGACGCTGGTCGAGCTTGGTATGTATCTGCCCGAAATACGCACCGCCCTTAGCCTGACCCATGCCCTTGCCCAGCTACGCCGCGTTTGATGAAAGCGACCTTGGCGCGCAGGTTTTGCTGTCTCAGCATAAGCTGAAGAGCAGCGGCGATGCTGTGACCGCGCGCCAAGCCGTGGCGCGCTACATGAAAGACAACGGCGCGTCAGCGCTGAGCGTGACCCGCTTTGCCACTGCTGTGAGTGAAATCGCCAGAAATGCGATCAACCACGCTGGCGGCGGCGAGTTTTCCATCTATGTCGACCGAGGCCGCAAACAGCTGACCGTGGTCTGCTGGGATAAGGGACCGGGCATCGCGGATGTAAAGCTGGCGCTGAGCGACGGCTATACCTCGGGCGGCGGTCTGGGCCGGGGGCTTGGCGGCGCACAGCGCTTGGCGGGCCGTTTTGAAATTCGCACCGCGGTCGGTGCGGGAACCAGCGTGTTGATGAGTGTGACCCTATGAAGCAATGGATCGACGTTCAGGATCAAAGCGCCATCGCCGTGGTACGCCGCTTTGCGCAGCGTTTGGCAACCCGGCACGGCTGGCCCAAGCTGCGGGTCGATGAACTGGCCATCGTCGCGACCGAGGCCACGACCAACATCCTGCGCTATGCAGGTAAGGGCCGCGTTTTGATCAACGCCATGCCGGAGCCCGAGGGCGAGCAGATCGTCATGGTCTTTACCGACCGCGGTCCCGGCATTTCTGACTTGGACAATATGATTCAGGACGGGGTCAGCAGCGGCGATTCCGCCGGGCTCGGCCTTGGCGCGATCCAGCGGCTGTCGAACAGTTTCGATATCTTCAGCGGACCGGAAACCGGCACGACGATTGTCTGTAGCTTTACCAAGGGAGATGCGGCGCCGGGCTATGGGATCGACGCGATTGGTCTGCGGGTCTGCCACCCTAACGAACGGGTTTGCGGCGATCATTTCCTTCTGCGCCAGACCCCCAAAGCCACCGATGTGCTGATCTGCGACGGGCTAGGCCATGGGCCTGAGGCCGATGCCGCGGGGCAAGAGGTGCGCGAGGCGGTGTTGCACAGCCGAGCCAGCAACAGCGAACCCGGTGCGGTCATGGGCGAAGTAACCGAGCAACTGGTCGGCAAACGCGGCGCGGTGGCGGCCTTGGTCCATATCGCCCAGCCAGAGATGACGCTGCGCTATGCGGCCCTTGGCAATATCGCCACGCTGCGGGTGCGCGGGGATGAGATCAAACGCCTGCCGGTTCGCGACGGGCGCATCGGTGCGCGGACCACGCGCGGTTATGAGGAAAGCTTTGATCTGGAGCCGGGCGATTTGATGATCCTGCACAGCGACGGGCTGCGCACCCTGCGCGACAATTTCCTGCCGCAGGGCCTGCTGCATAAGTCGCCCCTCCTGATCGCCGGTTATCTGCTCGACCGTGCCTTTCGCGGGCGCGATGATGCCTCGATCGTCGTGCTGCGGCTGGCCCGGGAGACGCTGCGATGAAAGCCAACCAACTGACCTCGGTGAACCTCGAAAAAGGCAGCGATATCGCCACCCTACGCCAGATCGCGCTGACCTTGACCGAGGCGATGGGCTTTGCCTCATTCGAACGCACCCGCACGGTGACTGCCGCCGTGGAACTGGCACGCAATGCGATTGAGCATGGCCAAAAGGGTCGTGCGCGTTTCTCGCTGACCGATCTGGAGGGCAAGCCCGCGCTTGGGTTGACCGTGATCGACCAAGGCCGTGGCATCGAGAAGGAAAAGCTCGACCCCGCGCGCGACATCGTCTCGGAAACCGGCATGGGCCTTGGCCTGCGCGGCGTGCAGCGGATCGCGGCGCGGTTTGACGTCGACACCGGACAGGAAGGCACGCGCGTTCATGCGGACTTCCTCTTGCCCGCAAGCCAGACCGATATGGCGCGGATCAAGATCAATGCACAGGAAGCACTGGAGGCCTATAGCGCCAAGGACCCGACCGCCGCGCTGACCGAGCAGAACCGTGAGTTGAGCGAGAGCATCGCCGACCGTGACCTCTTGATGCAAGAATTGCACCACCGCACCGGCAACAACCTCGCGCTGATTGTCGCGCTGATCCGCATGAGCAAATCGCAAGCCCAGGCCGATGAGACCAAACAGGTGCTGCGCGAGTTGGAGACCCGCGTCGGCTCGCTGTCAAAAGCGCATGAGTTGATGCAGCGCTCGACCGACAGCACCGATCTCGACCTTGCCGATATGCTGAGCGAGGTCACCAAGAACGCGGAGCGGGCCTTTACCGGCGACACCCAGAGCATCGGCATCAAACTGGTCTGCCCGCCCCTGTCTTTGGACAACAAACTGGCGGTGGATATCGGGCTGATCGTGGGCGAGTTGATCACCAATGCCTATAAACATGCCTTTACCGGGCGCGCTAAAGGGCTGATCACGATTGAGGTTCAACGCGAGGAGGACGGCGGGCTCACGCTGCTGGTCTATGACGATGGTGTTGGCCTGCCCGATGATGCGCCCCGCCCTGAACGGTCGGATTCGCTCGGCTGGCGTATGATCCGCACGCTGACCTTCCAGCATGAGGCAACGCTTTCGACGGCAAGCAACGGCGGGCTCTGCGTCGAAATCCGCTTCCATGCCCTCGGCTGAGTTCTGCGGCCTCGGCTGTCCGCACAAATATTTGGTCAAAAAACACACGCTGAACTTTTCCATCGGTAAAATATGTCCTAAGCCTAGCGTGAGCCGGCAATTCCCGGACCAAGGACAGGCCCCCGCGGCCCCCTAGACAGCAACGGAGACGAGCATGATCGAAAAACGTGATTTCTATATCGATGGCAAATGGGTCGCCCCGCAAGACGGCCGCGATCATCAGGTCATCGACCCCTCCACCGAAGAGCCCTGCACCGTGATCTCGATTGGCGGTCAGGCCGACGTCGATGCCGCCGTGGCCGCTGCCAAAGCCGCCCTGCCCGCTTGGATGGCGACCGCACCCGAAGACCGTATCGCGCTGATGGAAAAGCTCGCCGAGGTTTACAAAGCGCGGGCCGACGATATGGCCCAAGCGATCAGCACCGAAATGGGCGCGCCGATTGAATTGGCACGGTCCTCGCAATGGGGTGCGGGCTATAGCCACCTGAAGAACTTCATCAAAGCGGCCAAGGATTTCGACTTTATCAAGCCGCTGGGTGACCACGCCCCGAACGACCGGATCATTCACGAAGCTGTCGGAGTCGTGGCGATGATCACGCCGTGGAACTGGCCAATGAACCAGGTGATGCTGAAAGTGGGCGCCGCTGTGGCCGCAGGTTGCACCATGGTGCTGAAACCCTCCGAGGAAAGCCCGCTCAGCGCGATGATCTTTGCCGAGATGATGGATGAGGCAGGCTTCCCCGCCGGTGTCTTCAACCTTGTTAACGGCGACGGCATGGGTGTGGGCACTGCGCTGACCGGCCATGAAGACGTGGATATGGTGAGCTTTACCGGTTCCACCCGCGCGGGCATTGCGATCTCGAAAAACGCGGCGGATACGCTGAAGAAGGTTCACCTTGAGCTGGGTGGCAAAGGCGCCAACCTCGTCTTTGCGGACGCTGACGAGAAAGCCGTGAAACGCGGTGTGCTGCATATGATGAACAACTCCGGCCAGAGCTGTAACGCGCCGAGCCGGATGATGGTTGAGGCCAGCGTCTATGACCAAGCGGTTGAGATTGCTGCTGAAGTTGCCTCCAAGATCACCGTCGGCCCGGCCAGCGAAGAAGGCCGGCATATCGGTCCGGTGGTGAACGAAAGCCAGTGGGGCAAGATCCAAGATCTGATCCAGAAGGGCATCGACGAAGGCGCGCGGCTGGTGGCTGGCGGCACCGGCCGTCCCGAAAACCTAAACCGCGGCTTCTATGTCAAACCCACGGTCTTTGCCGATGTTACGCCCGATATGACCATCGCGCGTGAGGAAATCTTTGGCCCCGTGCTGTCGATCATGAAGTTCGAGAGCGAAGACCAGGCGGTCGAGATGGCGAATGACACGGTCTACGGTCTGACCAACTACGTGCAGTCCCAGGACGGCGCGCGCCGCAACCGTTTGGCGCAAAAGCTGCGGTCCGGCATGGTTGAGATGAACGGCGAAAGCCGTGGCGCGGGCGCGCCCTTTGGTGGCATGAAGCGTTCCGGCAATGGCCGCGAAGGCGGGGTCTGGGGGATCGAAGACTTCTGCGAAGTCAAAGCGGTTTCCGGCTGGGCGAACGACTGATCCCGATCTGAATGTGAAATCTAAGCGGCAGGGCCAAGCGACGGGCCCTGCCGTTTTTTATTCTGCGCTTGGTTGATAGGCTCACACAACTTCCACTCTTACAACCGCGACAGGCTCTCCGAGATTTCCCGCGCGATGGCATGGGCGTCGATCCCCTCTCGTTCAGCCGACACCCGCAGCCCCAACAGATCGCTCTGATAGCGCCGTGCCAGTGCCATAGGGTCATGGTCTGCCCCAATCACACCTTCGCTCTGCAACTGCGCGAAGAGTGCGGCAAACTGCTCTTCCATACCCATGAGATGCGCGCTGGCCCGTTTTGCCAGCGGGTGGCCGTGGGTTTGCAACTCCAGCAAGGTTTTTGAGAGCATGCAGGCTTTGGCCGGCGCCTCCGCATTGCAAATCGCCAGTTCCGGGTAGCGTTTGAGGGCCTCCATCGCGCCATGCTGCGCGACCAGATCGGCGAGGCGCGCGGCACCATCTTCGGCATATTTGTCCAAAGCGATTTCGAACAGCGCCTCTTTCGACCCGAAGGCCGCGTAGAAACTGCCCGGCTTCATCTTCAGCACCTCTTCGAGGTCTTTAAGCGACGTACCAGCCCAGCCCTGCCGCCAGAACAGATCGCGGGCGCGGGCGATAAGGTCGGCGCGGTCGTAGTTGGGTTTGCGGGGCATGGGATCACCATATGTTGAACGATCACTCAAATATATACTTGAGTGATCGCTCAAGAAAGCCTAAATGACAGATATAGTTGCTTAACAAAGGAAAACCCGATGAAATTCCCTTCGCACGACGAAACCACCGCGCCCGAAGCCTCCAAGCCACTGCTGGCCGCGTCGCAAAAGGCCTTTGGCCGTCTGCCCGGTCTCCACAAAGTGCTTGCCGAAAGCCCGCAGGCCTATGAGGGCTACCAAGTGCTGCACAAGCTCTTCACCGAAACGGATTTCGATGCCGAGGAACTCACCGTGGTCTGGCAGTCGATCAACGTTGAGCATGAGTGCCACTACTGTGTTCCGGCCCATACCGGCATTGCGAAGATGATGAAGGTCTCGGACGAGATTTCCGAAGCGCTCCGCAATGAGACCCCCCTGCCCACGCCGAAGCTTGAGGCGCTGCGGAGCTTCACCGTTCAGATGGTGCGCAGCCGGGGCAATGTGTCTGAAGGTCAGATGCAGGCGTTTTTTGGCGCAGGCTATGGCCACCGCGCCGTGCTCGACGTGATCCTTGGCCTCGCCCAGAAAACCATGTCGAACTATATCAACCACGTGGCCGAGACGCCGGTGGATGAGGTCTTTCAACCGCTGGCATGGCGCCGAGGTGACAAGCCGCTCGCTGCATAAACCGACAGGCGCGCCCATAAGCGGCGCGCCTTTTTTCATGCGCGCGGGCTTCTGACGCCCCGCCAACTTCTTCCTTAGCTGACAAATCTCTGCCCACCAGAGCTATAGGCATCTGGTGGACCAAAGCTGCTGTCCTTCTTCAAGAGACCTAACCCATGCCTCTCACACAGACCCTTCGCACCCTAGCTCTTGCTGGGCTTGCCGGTGAAATCGCCTTTGAACTCTACGCTTGGCTCCTGTCCCCCATCCTCTTTGGCGTAGCCCTCGCCCCGGCGAACCTCGTGGTCGCACTCGGAAAGATCTTTCTGGGGATCACCCTGCCCTATTGGCTTGGGTTCGCGCTGCATATCGCGGTTGGGATCTTCGGCTTTTCCGTTTTCGTCTGGCTGGTGCATCGTTTGACGCGGCTGGGGCCGGTCCTGTCGGGCGCGCTATCGGGCTTTGCGCTTTGGTTTATCGCGCAAGGGTTTCTGGCGACGCTGGTAGGACGCAGCTTTATGATGGGGTTTGGCGCCTATACGCAATCATCCTTTATCGGGCATGTCGGGATGGCGATGGTGATCGGCTATGTGATCGCGACGCTGCAACGCCGGCGAGCGGTGTGAATTGAGCGAACGGCAGGTGGTTTGCCGCTTGCCGTTGGCGTCATGTAGAGCGAACTAGCCGAGGTGGAGTGAGCGAGCTTTGGCGCTTCAAGTCTGACAATACGCCTAAAAAAGCAACAGACTAACGGGTTTTCTCATCGAATCACCGTTCATTGGCCTTAATTCGGCCATTTCCTTAGGTCATTAAAAGATTGACTTAGTAAGTAGATTTTAGTGGTGCGGGATCATGGATCGGCGTTTTAGAGAATTTATGCAGCTTTCGAAGGTTAGATTTAAGCGGGTGCGCAGCTTCTGCGAAGAGGACAGCGGGTCCGCCACAATTGAGTCCGTGATCTGGCTACCGATTTTCGCCTTCGCACTCGCGCTCATTATGAACGTTTCCATGGTGTACTTCTTTGAGTCTCAAATGACGCGAATAGTTCAAGATGGTAATCGTGCGTTTTCCTTGGGACGCCTCGCTGATGGGGACGCAGTACAAGAGTATATTCTTGGTCAGCTTACACATCTGGACGCTGACATCTCCGTGGCCACGACGATCTCAGGCGGCTTCGTCCGAACCGATCTTATAGCACCCGCCGGCGATCTTATGCCCCTTAGTATGGCCCGCAGTGCATTCAATAACGTGAAAATTCGCGTCAGCGCTCAGCATATAGTGGAGTTTTAGGATGGTTCGCAGCAAACAGTTCGATTGGGTGACTGACGAAGACGGCTCGACGACGATCCTTTCACTTTTTTTATTCATGATTGCGCTTGTCCTCGGCGGGCTTGCAATTGATTTCAACAAAGTAGTCTCTGAACGCACCCAGTTGCAGGTAGCTGCCGATAGTGCCGCCCATGCTGCCCTTTATACCCGCGAGCGAGATGGCTCCGAGGCCGCCGTCGCAAAGGCACTGGAAACAGTTACCGATATGCTCCCCGAAAGCCAGTTCGGAAGCACAGCGCTGATGACCACGGACGTTAACTTCGGAGAATGGAACAAAAGCGAGCTCACTTTTTCGGAGAACGCCGACTCCACGACAGCCGTTCGCGTTCAAGCCATGATGAAGCAGGAGCGTGACAACGCATCGCGAAATATTTTGTTGCGACTAATTGGACAAGACACTTTCGACGTAAGCGTGGAGTCCGTCTATTCTACCTACTTCCCTGGGTGCTTTACCGAAGGTTTCGTCGCTGAGGGCGTAGTGGATATACAGTCGAACAATAGTTTCACGGACGGATTTTGTATCCATTCGAACCAATACGTCAGCATGAATCAGAACAACTACTTCGAACCTGGAACTGTGGTTTCGATGCCGAACGTCGAAGATCTAGATATTCCTAAATCTGGGTTTGATAAGAACGATGGCCTGCAGACTGCTTTGCGCTCGGGCAGCTATCGCCTGCGCCTTCTGAACCAGTTGCCCGACATTATCGAGAGCTTTTGGAGCGCAAAGGCTGAGCACCTTCCGCCTTATGTAAGCTCCGGATATTACTATGATGTCGATCTAAAGGAGTTTCCCGGATTACCGCCGGACGAGCCAAAGCCCAAAGGAAACACCAATTCCTTAAATCCGTATCATTTTGAGCCTAATACGGTGAACCGGATGTCGTGTGGAGGTTCTGGAAAAATTACAATGGACGCGGGTTTATACGAGCAGTTTGTTTTCATCTCTGATTGCGAAGTGAAATTTTCCAACGGTGTTATTCTTGAAGATGTCGTCATCGCGACAACGGATACGGGTGCGAGTTCACTCAATTCCCCTCAGGGCTTACAAATTGGCCGGCACGACAATTGCGCTCCCGGAGGAGGTGCCACTCTCATGACCCTCGGCGGCTTTAGTGCCGCATCTTCCTTAAGCGTTCACAACGGACAAATCCTAGCTATGGGGGACATCGATTTCGCCGCGAATGCCGGTGGAGTGAAAGGAGCGTCGTTCGTCTCCTATGGTCAGATTGATGGAACGAGCAATATGGATATGGGGTACTGCCAAAACTCCGGGATGGAAGACGTATACCGCGCGCCATACTTCCGGATGGTCGATTGATTACCCGACGCTGCTGACGCCTTGGTTATATAATGACGCTTCAAGTCGACTTGTACGGCGCCTATACGAATGGTTATAGGTCGGGTAGCGTACGCTGTAAGCGTCTTTCCATTTCCATCCGATGGTCACGCCTGCAGTTTCTGGTGAAGAATAGGCTCCAATCGGACATGTCCATCAAGACGTTAAAGTGTGGCATGCGGTGCCTTGGAATGGACGACAACTCGAAGAGCAGCCCACGCGAATTTTCTCACTAACGCGCGAGTGGAAAGGGCTCCCATACCAACTGAGAACTGCCAAGCGCATACGCCAAATAACATCTGGCGACGCTGTTGAGTCGGGATATTTGCAATTGCATGACCAATCGACCCTTATGGTACGCGCATTATACGGTTTCTTCTGAAATCGCCCACGAACAAACCGGTGCAGCAGAGGGTTAAAAAGAATGTTCCGCTATAACAAGGTGAGCAATGAATAGGCGCCAACTGCTGATGACCTTACCCTGCATCGCCATGGCGTCCTCTGCTTGGGGGCAAGATCTCACGTTGGACAATTGGAGCGCTTGGAAAGCGGCGTATCTTAACGAGAGTGGACGGGTCATCGACGATGGTAACGACGGGATCAGCCATTCTGAAGGGCAAGCCTATGGCCTGCTCCTTGCGCAGGCCTTTGGGGATCGGGACGCGTTCAGGCGTATTGAGGGATGGACCCAGAGCAAGCTCGCGATCCGGCCTGACGGGCTGATGGCATGGAAGTGGCAAGCCGACGGAGTGGCCGACCTTCGAAACGCCACGGACGGCGACCTCCTGCGCGCTTGGGCGCTGCTGCGTGCCGCGCGAGATTCCGGATGGGGCGAATATGAGGGTAAGGCCGCGCAAATCTGCCGCGGACTTGTTGAGACCTGCCTTGCGCCTGACCCTCGGGTGGCGAATGAGTTCTTGCTCAAACCAGCCAGCCATATGACGGCAACCGACCAGTCGGTGATCGTGAACCCGTCTTATTACATGAGCCGTGCGCTGATCGAACTGGGGGAGGCTTTCGGACTGGTTGATCTACTGCGCACTGCCGCGCATGGCGAACAGCTGCTGCGTGATCCCGCAGCCCTGCGCGATTGGATCAATGTCACCCCGAGTGGCATGAAGGCAGCAACAGACTTGTCCAATGCCTTTGGCTGGGACGCGCTGCGCATACCGCTCTATTTGTTCTGGTCAGGGCGCCATGACCATCCGGCATTAGGGGCGGCCAGCACCCGCTTCGCGAGCGCAACCTTGGCCGAGCATGTCGCGACTGTTACGGCCCCGTCGGGACAGTTAATTGCGCAAAGCGACGCGGCGGGTTTTCGGGCGGTGGCCGACCTTGCCGCCAAAAATCCCCCTGCAAAGCCGCGCCCTGGTCAAAGCTATTACGCTGATACGCTTGCGCTTTTGGCGCAAATTGCATGGCGCGAAGGCATATAATCGCCACTTTCTCCCTTTAAGATTCAACTTGCTGCGCGTTGGTCAAAGTCGCCTTGCGGCTGCTGCAGAAATACAATCCAACGTAGAATATTGGCTATACTGGAGATAACGCATGAAGTTGCTACGCCTGATCCTCAGCATCGTACTTATCGCGGTTGCACTATGGGTGAGAACGGCGGTGCAAAATTAGACCACGGTAGCGCCGTCGTATTGGCGGTGCGGGCGGCGTAAAATTCGTCCACTTTTTCCCTTCTTGCGGCAGCAGGGAGGGTGAGGAGATTTACACCGTGGAACTTTATCTGAAGGTGAGGCTGGCGCGCAGCGAGGGGATGAGCCAGCGGGATCTGGCGCGCCATTTCAACATATCGCGCGACAGCGTTCGCAAAATGTTGGCGTTCTCGTCGCCGCCGGGCTACCGGCGCACGAAGGAGATCAAGCGTCCCAAGCTTGATGGGTTTACCGAGATCATCGATGGCTGGCTTGAAGAGGACAGGAAGTTGCCTCGCAAGCAGCGCCACACGGCGAAGCGGATCCACGAGCGGCTCAGGACGGAACACGAGTTCACCGGCGGCTATACGATCATTAAGGACTACGTTCGGCAGCGTGAACGACGCACCCGTGAGATGTTCGTGCCGCTGGCGCATCCGCCGGGCCATGCGCAAGCTGATTTTGGCGAAGCGTTGGTTGTGATCGGGGGTGTCGAACAAAAGGCCCACTTCTTCGTCCTGGATTTGCCCCACAGCGATGCCTACTTCGTGCGAGCCTACCCGGCGGCGACGGCGGAGGCCTGGATGGACGGGCATGTGCATGCCTTTGCCTTCTTTGGCGGGGTGCCTCTGTCGGTTCTCTACGACAACGACCGTTGTCTGGTCTCGAAGATCCAGCCGGATGGTACACGGGTCCGCGCGACGCTGTTCAGCGGGCTGCTGTCGCATTACTTGTTCCGAGACCGCTACGGACGGCCGGGCAAAGGGAATGACAAGGGCAATGTCGAGGGGATGGTGGGCTATGTCCGCCGCAACCACATGGTGCCGATCCCCCACTTCCCGGATTGGGAGAGCTTCAACACCTATCTTGAAGAGCAGTGTCGCGCCCGTCAGACTGATACACTCCGTGGGCACACGGAGACGATCGGCGCGCGCGTGCAGCGGGATCTGGCCGAGATGCGCCCCTTGCCAGCCGCTCCCTTTGAGGCCTGCGCACAGGCCAGCGGCCGGGTGAGCTCCCAATCGTTGGTCCGCTACGGCACCAACGATTACTCGGTCCCCGTGGCCTATGGCCATCAGGATGTCTGGGTGCGGGCCTATGTTGATCAGGTGGTGATTGGCTGCCGTGGGGACGTGATCGCACGCCATCCGCGGTGCTACGCGCGCGAGGACATGGTGTTCGACCCGATCCACTACCTCCCGCTGATCGAACGCAAGATCAATGCTTTGGATCAGGCCGCGCCCCTTGCGGGGTGGGACTTGCCAAAAGAGTTCGACACGCTGCGCCGCCTGATGGAAGCGCGCATGCTGAAGATAGGGCGCCGCGAGTATGTTCAGGTGCTGCGCCTCCTGGAGACCTTCGGCATGGATGAGCTACACGCCGCCGTAAAGCAGGCCCTGAAGATGGGCGCGGTCGGCTTTGATGCTGTGAAGCATCTGGTGCTGTGTCAGGTCGAGAAGCGGCCACCACGGCTCGACCTCGACGTGTACCCCTACCTGCCACGGGCGCGGGTCGAGACGACCTCAGCGGCCAGCTACATGTCCCTGATGTCGGAGGCTGCGAAATGACCCATGCCCCCGAAATCCTGCTGGAGCATCACCTCAAGAGGCTGAAGCTTCCGACATTCCTGCGTGAGTATCAGAAGGTGGCGCGCCAATGCGCCGCCGAGGGCTTGGACCATGTCCAGTTCCTGACGCGCTTGGTCGAACTGGAGCTGATCGATCGCGAGCGACGGATGGTCGAGCGCCGCATCAAGGCGGCCAAGTTCCCGGCCACCAAAAGCCTCGACAGCTTCGACTTCAAGGCAATCCCCAAGCTCAACAAAATGCAGGTGCTTGAGCTGGCGCGCTGCGACTGGATCGAACGGCGCGAGAACGTGATTGCCCTCGGCCCAAGCGGCACCGGCAAAACCCACGTCGCACTCGGCCTGGGGCTCGCTGCTTGCCAGAAAGGGATGATGGTCAGCTTCACCACCGCCGCGGCCTTGGTCAACGAACTGATGGAGGCGCGCGACGAGCGTCGCTTGCTGCGGGTCCAAAAACAGATGGCCAACGCCAAGCTGCTGATCATCGACGAATTGGGCTTCGTCCCTCTCTCCAAAACCGGGGCCGAGCTGCTCTTTGAATTGATCTCGCAGCGCTACGAGCGCGGGGCTACGCTGATCACGAGCAACTTGCCCTTCGATGAATGGACGGAAACCTTCGGAACCGAGCGCCTGACCGGGGCGCTCCTCGACCGGCTGACCCACCACGTCAACATCCTCGAGATGAACGGCGAAAGCTATCGCTTGGCCCAAAGCCAAGCGCGAAAAGCCACCAAAACCTCCTGATCGACAATCCATGCCTTGGCCCTCACGGGCCAAGGCGGCTAGTCAACCGACAGCTATTTGGGGAGCGCGGTCGACTGGCCGCCAGCACTCTATGCACCCTTCACGCCCAACCCCAAAGTGGCCTACTTTTGCGCCGCCCTTTGGTCGGGTTTTACTCCGCCGTTGACA
>NZ_FNBP01000022.1 GCF_900102535.1 Sulfitobacter delicatus
CCATTTCCCCCGCACCTTGATGTAAGTCTCGTCAACCCGCCAACTGCCAGACATCGGCCGCCGCCACTGCCAACGCATCAGACGCTCCATTTCAGGGGCGTATTTTTGAACCCAACGGTAAATCGTTGAGTGATCAACCCGAACACCCCGCTCCGCCATCATGGTTTCAAGGTCACGATAGCTGATCCCATAACGGCAATACCATCGCACCGCCCAAAGCACGACCTCACCCGTGAAATGACGCCCTTTGAAATCGTTCATGACAACCGCTCTCCTGCCTGACCACGCTCGAAAGTGACCTCATCAAGAAAACTTTGCAACAGAGCCCGCGGCGACCCGAGGCCAGCGAGTAGAGACGTGGCACGGCGCTGCCCTGCGGCAGGACACCGATCAGGTCGCCCGCCTGAAACCGTGCGAAACCCGCCCCGGTCAGCCGCTGCCACAGCGTCGCGCGCGGCAAGGCGAAGCGCAGGATCGCGGCCCCCGCCTGCATCTCGGCCCCGTAGTTGCGCCGCGAGACGAGGGTCAATGTTTCGGTGCGCGGCGAGACGGGCTGGTGAGAAAGCTCGAGAGAGATGCTAAGCGCCTCGCCAAGAGCGCGGCCCCAGCGCGCGAAATCCTGCGGGGACTGGCGGTCGATTGCGTCAAGCGGCAGAAGCTCCGGCCAGTCCTTCGCTTGCGCTGCTGCCGCAACGTCCTTGGCAAAGGCGCAATAGGCCGGAAAACTCCGATCTCCGAAACCAAGCACAGCCATGGGAATATCCGGCGCTCCGTCGAGGGCGTTCAACCGGTCGAGGAAGCCCTTCGCCGAGGCCGGCGCAGCCCCGTCGCCATAGGTCGCGGCGAGCACGATGATGCGCTCGGCTCGGGCGTAGCGCTCTGGCGCGAAGCCCGACATCGGGCCAACATGGACGCCCTGCCCCGCTACCGTCAGCGAGGCATGCAGGGTCGCGGCGAAGCCCCAGGTGCTGCCACCCTCGCTGCCGACAAGAAGGATCGTCTCGGCACGGCCCGCGGGCTGGTTGCCGCGGATGCGCGGCCGCCCGCGCCGCCCGGCAAACCAGATCAGGACGCCGGTCACGCCCATCGCCGGCACTCCGAGCGCCATCATCCCGAGCACAAGGCCGAGCGTCGCGGCCCCCTGCCCCGTGTGCAGCATGTAAATGGTTTCCGAGACGCGCTCCCACCCGGTCAGGTCGGCCCATGCCACGAGCGCGCCGGTTCCCTGGTCAAGATAGCCGGTGCCCCGGTCGGTCTTCAGTGTGAACACGTCCGTCGCATCGCCGGGATAGGGAAAGCTCAGTTCGCGCAGCTCGGCGACGGGCGTCTGCAGCAGCGTGGCCATCTGATCGAGAGCGAACCCAATCTCTCCGCTCACTTCGGTGGGATCAGTCGGCAGGACGCCACCGTCCGGCAAAAGATCGAAGGTGGAGGCTGTCATCCAGAGGGCGGTGGTGGAGGACAGAACGAGGCCGATGACGGCGATCCGGGCGATCTCGACATGCAGCCTGCCCGCGAACGGACCGCGCAAGGACGCGAACCAGTGCCGCCATCCGCCCGCCCGTCGCGCGACCAGCATAGCACCCGAGAGCGAGAGGACCAGCATCGCCGCGGCCCCGGCGGCCATGGCGATGCGCCCGCCATCCCCGAGGAAGAGCGAGCGATGAAAGTTGGTGAGCCAGCGAAGGGCCTGGTTCGGGTCGGCCGAGGCAACGCCCGCGCCCGTCGCCGGGTCGATCACGGCAGCACCCGGCGCGCCCTGATCGAACCAATAGGCGGTGATCCGACCGGAGGGCGACCGCCGGATCTGCTCGACGCCCGGATAGACGGCCTGGATGCGGTCCGCGAGGGTGGCGACTGTCTGACCAGTCTCCACCTGCGGCGCGGTGATGCGCTCGACTGCCGGAAAGACCGAGAGCGCAGCGCCGCTCAGGCTCAGGATCGTGACGAGCGCGAGTGCCAGTAGACCCGGCCAGCGATGGAGTGTACGGATCATGGCCCTGCCCCTCACATGTCGTAGGAGAAGTTGGCGATGTAGCGCCGGCCGGTCACCGGCGTACCCGCGCCCGCCGTCGTCAGCGGCACGGCCACCTCGTTCGGGCTGTCGCGCATATCCTCGACCGCCGCGTCTATGTGAAGCGTGTAGCCCGCATCGAACAGCGCATCGGCCAGATCGAGCGTGATCTCGAGACTGCGGCCCGCGCCGACGCTGGCGCCGGTGATACCGTTTACCTGCGTGGTATCGCCGCCCGTGGCACGGTACCAATCGCTCAGATGCTCGTAGTACTTGGACTTGCCACCAGCCATCCAGAGACTGCCGACATAGGCGCCCGAGGCGTCGGTAACGTAAAGCGCGAGGTAAGCGCCGTCGCCGCCATAGTTGTTGAGGGTGGTTGTGAGCGTCACGGGCCGTGCCATAGCGAGGCCGGGAAGCGTGAGTGCGGTGGTCAGCGCGAGCGTTGCGAGAAGTGATTTCATGGGAATGATCCTTGTTCAGGGTGCTTCGGAGCTGTTCAGTTCACCTGAACCTGCGGAGGGGCGCCGTTTCCGAAGAGGCCGTTCTGCGGAGGAGCGACCGTTCCAGCGGGCGCGGGATTGCGGGCGCCACCGCGGTCGTCGTCATCATCCTCGTAGTCCATCTCGACGATCTGCAGCGTCGCCGGATCGAGCTTCACCTCGATCTCGCGGCCATCCTGGTCTCGGCCTTGGATTTCGTAGCAGCCGTCGTCGATCTCGAAGTCGCGCACCGTCCAACCGTTCTGTTCGGCCATCTGCATGGCGGCCTCGCGCGGCTGCCACTGGTCACGGGGCGCATTGCAATCATCGTCGTCGGCCAGCGCAGCGCCGGCGGGCAAAAGTGCGATCAGGGCAAGGGCGGTCAGAGTCTTTTTCATGGCAAGGGGTCCTTTCGTTTGATGAGACCAATCTGGCACCCCGACCTGAGGGCATCCTGACGCCCCAGCGATTCCTGCTTCAGCTTGCCGTCAGGAAAATGGCCCCGCCGATGAGGGCGGGGCCAAAAAAAGATGCGAGCGCAGGCTACAGGGCTGGCATGGCTATGCGCCCTGCCCCGCGTTCAGGTGAATTCGAACTGCTCGAAGCGGACACGGCGAGGCGTTTGGCCTTGTGCTTTCAAGCCCTTGAGAATCCCGTCCTTCAGACCGGTTGGGCCGCAGAACCACAAATCGGCTTGCCGGATCGCGAAAGGGACCGCGCCAATCAGGCGCTCGGCCGTGAGCCTGCCATCGCGCGTCGTAACGACCACCTCGAAACTGAACCTCGGGTTGCGGGCAGCCGCAGCGCGCAGCGTCTCTACCCCAATCGCCTCCTCTTGTGTCCGAACGCAGTGGATGAGGTGAATGTCGCGGCTATCCGCTTCGCTCAGGCTTTCGGCCCAGGCGAGGAACGGCGTGATACCGATGCCGCCCGCCAGCCATATCTGGCGCGCACCGCCCTTGCGGAAATTGAACCGTCCATATGGCCCTTCGACCTGCACGCGCGTTCCGGTCCGCAAGATGGCGGGCAGGCTTCGTGTCCAGCCACCCAAGCCCCGGATGGAGAACGTCAGGGTGCCGTCAGGGCGCGGGGCGCTGGCGATCGTGAAGGGGTGCGGCTCGGACAGTCCTGCCTCTGGCGCGCGGAAGAAGGCGAATTGCCCCGGCCGCCACCGCATGGCCCGCCCCTCGGGGCGGAGGGTTAGCGTGGTGGTGTCCTTGGTCTGGCTGATCTCTGTGACGGTGAATTCTCTACGCCGCAGGTACGGGGCGACAAGCTCGGTAAATATCCACGCGATCACTCCGGCGATGCCGAATGTGTTCAGTAGCACCGAGAGCGATGGATCTACCTCTGTCGGCATGTCGACGAAGAACTGGTGAAAGACCACGATTGCAAAAAGGGCCCCCATGAAACGATGGCTGAACCGCCAGATCTGATAGGGGATTTCCAGTGGGGTGAAGGGCAATCTCCGGAACCAGCTGACAGCAACCAGGGCGAGAAGCGCGTTGAAGGCAAGTTCGCCCGCCTCTTCACCAAGTTCACCAAGGGAGGTTTCACGCACCAAACGCTCGAAATCCGGCTCGATCTGCTGGTGCAGGATCATCAGGACCATTGCGGAAATACCAAGCCACTTGTGGAAACGGTACATGCGATCGAGACCGCCGAACAATGGTTCCACCAGCGGCGGCCGTGCGGCGAGGATCAGGGTCTGTGCCATCGCGACAACTGCCGCGGCCCCGACGGCAATGCCAAGTGCTGCATCCGCGCCATAGGGCGCATAGGTGTTGAACCCGATCAGTGCCGCCAGCAGGCATGGCAACGCAACCAGCACCGGGCCCGTCAGAGCTAGAGGAGAGTTTAGGGAAAGCCGGGAGAGTGGCGGCAGGCCCGGCACCGGGACATTACCGTCGCGACGCGCTGCATCAGTCATCGTCGCGTCTCTCGTGATCCCGCTCGCGGCGATCATCCTCGTCGTCCTCGTATTCGAACTCGATTATCTCCAGCGTGGCCGGGTGGACAGTCACCTCGATCGCACGCCCCTCGGCATCCCTCCCATCGATCTCGTAGCAGCCGTCATCGATCTTGATCCGGCGCACCGTCCAACCATTTTCCTCAGCCAGCATGGCAACAGCATCGCGCGGCTGCCAGTCGGCCATCGGCACGAAGCAATCGTCGTCAGCCAGCGCCGCGCCGACCGGAAAGACCGCGAGAAAGCCGATAATTGTCAATGTCTTCTTCATGGGGCACACTCCTAGTGGCTCGCCTCTTGATGCCATTCATGCGCCGCGAAGCTGACGGCAGCCTGAAGGGGCTCGACCCACAAGCTTCAGCTTCGTGTCAGCCAGACGGATCATGGAGGGACATCAGGAAAGGACGGGTACGACCATGCGCATATTGCTGATCGAGGACGACACGACTCTTGGCGCTGCCGTGCGCGACCAGATCGCAGCTGATGGCCAGTCAGTAGACTGGGTCACGCGGCTAGACGCGGCGGCAGACGCGATGAGCGCAACCTCCTACGACCTGCTCCTGCTCGACCTCATGCTGCCAGACGGACGTGGTATCGGGTTCCTCAAGGGCCTCAGGACGCGTGGAGACGTGACGCCGGTCATCATCCTGACGGCGCTCGACCAGGTGTCCGATAGGATCGAAGGCCTCAATGCGGGCGCTGACGACTATCTTGTGAAGCCCTTCGACCTGTCGGAACTGTCGGCACGGATCGGATCGGTCGCGCGGCGCTACAGCGGCAACCCCAACCCGATCCTGACCCACGGACCGCTCGACATCGACCTTGCCGCGCGCAGCGTCCATCGGGATGGCAGACATGTGCCGCTGACGGCGCGGGAATGGGCGCTCTTCGAGGCCTTCCTGGCGCGTCCCGGGCAGCTCCTGTCCAAGGCGCAGTTGGAGGAGAAGCTCTACGCTTTCGACGCCGAAGTCGAGAGCAACACCATCGAGGTGCACGTGAGCCGCCTGCGCAAGAAACTGGGGAGCGCCATCATCGAGACCGAGCGCGGCATGGGTTACCGGCTGGGCAAACCATGATGTGGCCCTCCAGCCTTCAGGTACGGCTCGGCTTGTCACTCGGCCTTGTGCTGACGATCCTCTGGCTCGCCGCCGCCACGGTTACTGCGGTGATCGTTCGGGGCGAGATGGACGAGGTCTTCGACAGCGCCCTGCGCGAAACCGCCGAGCGCATCCTGCCGCTGGCCGTGACCGACATCGTCGGGCGGGAAGATCAGGGTGTGACGCAGCGCCTCGCGCCGATCCGGGAGCATGACGAGTTCTTCACCTACATCGTACGCGATGCCGAGGGACGCATTTTGCTGCAATCCCATGCGGCGGACCCTGCCGTGTTTCCTCCATACGATGGTCCGGGATTTGGGCAGAACGCCACACATCGCCTCTACAGCGACGCGGCGCTCCAGGGGACGATCAGCATCACCGTGGCCGAACCGTTGGCGCATCGCGCTTCGGTTGCTCGGGAAATCCAGATGAGCCTCGGCCTGCCGCTGCTGGTTGTGCTGCCGTTGGCGCTCGCGTCGATTATTCTCGCTGTGCGCTTTAGCCTCGCCCCTCTCCATCGGTTCCGTACGCGGCTTGAAGCGCGCGGCGTGCGCGACCTGTCAGAAGTACCCGCGGCCGACCTGCCGACAGAAATCCGACCGCTGGCTGCAACCTTGAACAGCCTTTTGGCTCGGTTGCGCGACGCGTTCGAGGCTGAGCGAAGTTTTGCAGCCAATGCGGCTCATGAACTAAGGACACCATTGGCGGGCGCTATCGCCCAAGCGCAGCGACTGCGGTCAGAGACCAAAGATCCGACCATCGACGCGCGCGCCGCCGAGATCGAGGCGACGCTCAAGCGTCTCGCTCGGCTGTCCGAACGTCTCCTGCAGCTTGCGCGGGCGGAAGGCGGTAGACTTCGGATGGACCAGAGCGCTGATGTCAGAACCATCACTCGGGTCGTGGTGGAAGATATTGCGCGCAGCACAGAGAACGGGCGCCTTATGTTGAACTTGCCGGACACGCCTGTCTTGTCTGATATCGACCCCGACGCATTGGGAATTCTGTGCCGGAATCTGGTGGAAAACGCCCTACGCCACGGGGCGCAGAATGCCCCAGTCGAGGTTACACTCACGAGCGACGGGCAGTTGATCGTGGCGAACGAGGGCCCCGCGGTAGCAACCCAAACACTCGAACGCCTGACAGGGCGCTTCGAGAGGGCAGATGCAAAAACTGATGGTAGCGGGCTTGGCCTCGCTATCGTCTCAGCCATCGCAGAACGGATCGAAACCTCTCTCTTGCTCCAGTCACCACGTCCCGGTGAAACTTCTGGATTTCAGGCATCCGTCAGATTGCCAACTGATGCTCCAAATGCCCATGTGAAAGATCGGGAGCATTGGCCTTGAAGTCTCACGTCGCAGCGCCCCGAGGGGTGCGGTGTCGATGATGGTTGTTGTAGACATGATTCTTCATTCTGAATGCGAGTAATCGCACTCATCCCATTGATATTGTTACACTATAGGGTGATTGCGGGCGGAATCTCCGCCCCCCGCTGGATCACGTTATTCCGCGGCCAGCATCGACGCGCCTTCAGCAGGCAGGTCATCCGTCAGAAATGCAGGAAGGTCAGCTTCACTGACGCTGTCAGCCGCTTCGGCATCCGCCCCCTGCCCTTCGGCATGGTCCTCATCGTCCAGCGCCACGAGATCGTTCCGGCGCATGACGCTCGTCGACCAGCTTTGCCACCACGCTGTCCTTCAGATCGCTCGCCTGCGCCGGCATGTAGACGTGACGCACTGAGGCTTCGAGACAGCTTCCCGAAGCAGAGGAAGTGCGGAAGGTATCCATCACAAGCTTCAGCAGCAGCAGAATCAACGCCACGTCGGGCGAGCGCCCGATCTCTTCACGCAGCGCCAGCGTCCGGTGGGCCGTCAACTCCATGACCAACCGCTCGGGCAGCGGCTTCACCCCCCCGTCATCCTCATCCTCTGGCAGGTCAGCTCCGATCGGCTGGCCACCCGACATGATGATGGTTCCGACATGAGCGGCACTGGCATGGCCATCGGTGAGATCACGATCATCCCCCTGCCCCGCCTCCGCAGGATCAGTAGCATCCTGGACCGCTGTCTCGTCAACGGGCTCATCCTCTGGACGCACATACCCGCGATAAACTGCCAGAGCGCCGTAGCGGTCGAGCGTGACGAACGCCCCTGCCCGCCCGATTTCCAAGGGATCGAAGATCAACGGCCGGGTCTCGATCTTTTCCATCTCCGTTTCCAAAACGCCAAGCCGCGCATCGATCTCTTCAGGGATATCATCCTGACCTGCGTATTCTTCTTCCAGCGCCCGGTACTCGGCGAGAAGCTTGGCATGGGCCGCGCCTTCGTCATCCGTCATCGGTGCCGGATCACCGGACAGCGACCGCAGCCCTTGGCTGTAGCCGTAGGGCAGGTCGAGTGCGACCTCGATCCATTTCCAGCCCTCAGCCGCAACCGTCTCAGCCTCGGCCTTGAGTTTTTCTGTCACCAGCCGATCAAACAGGGCAGGGTCTTCGAGCCAACCTCCATCATCGCCTTGGAACAGGTCATGCAGCATCGTGCCGCCCGCCGCTTCATAGTCCTCAACACCCACAAAGACCGCACGCCGGTCGGACGCTCGGACCGAGGTCTCGGTCAGCATGCGCCGGATCTGGAATGGCTCCTTGTTCCAGGATGAATGGATCACGTCCCAGACCTGCATCTGGCGGTCATGATCAGGATTGACAGTGAAGGCCATGAGCTGCTCCAGCGTCATGCCATCCTCGGCATAGATCTCAAGCAGGGCAGGGGCGACGGAGGCAAGTTTGAGGCGCTGCTTCACGATCTGCGGCGTCACGAAGAAGGCGGCAGCAATCTCCGCATCGGTCTGACCCTTGTCACGCAGGGACACAAACGCGCGGAACTGGTCGAGCGGGTGCAGGGCGACGCGCTGCATGTTTTCTGCAAGGGAATCGTCCTCGGCCAGGATGTCGGACGTAGCATCGCGCACAATGCAGGGAATGGGCGTGGTCTTTGCCAAACGCTTTTGCTTTACCAGCAAGGACAATGCTTGGGAACCGGCGGCCCCCAGCCGGGATCTCGAATTTGCCGGTCTCGCTGCCATCGTCGCCCAACACGGGCCGCACGCTCAGGCTCTGCAACAGACCGCGGCGGGCGATGTCTTCGGCCAGTTCCTCGACGGACACGCCAGCCTTGATGCGCCGCACGTTGGACTGGCTCAGCACCAGCTTGTCAAAAGGGATATCCCGGGACGGGAACAGGGTGATTTTCTGGACAGCTTTCGTCATCAGATCTTCTCCACGACGGGCGCCGGAAGCCACTCTCCCGATCTCACTTCCCGTCACCCTCAAACCAACACTCCTTTCCCTCTCGATGATCGTATGGTTGCCAAGAGGCGACTTAACAGCTGTTAAGTCATGCCAACTGAGCACCGCGGCGTTGAAACTTAACAGCTGTTAAGCCGCACTTCGCCGACCGATCAAAGCCATGACCATCGGACCGCAAGAGAATTCGCCCGCCGCGGCCTTGGACGTCAGCGCCCGCAAGTATCCACCCGGTGATCTGATGTCGGAAAAACGTTCCAGCATAGCCGCGACGACGATCGAGGCTTGCTCTGGTCCCATGCAGCGTTGCGCTTCTTCCCAAGCGGAAACACTGATCCCCATGGCCGGCCGTACATGACAAGCCGCGTCGAAAAGCTGGTGCCAGTGTCGAACGTCGCCCTGATAGAAAGTCTTGAGCGAGGGACAGCCGGCGATCACCAGGTGGAGTGGGATTTTCGGCACCCGCCTCGTGTCAGGCTCTTCAAGGTCAGCCACGGGCTCACCCGTATCATCATCAGGCGCGCGTCCCGCCGCTCCGCCTTTTTCTAAGGCAGGTTCAAGATCTATAGATTCTTTATTTGAATTATGATGGTGACGCTCAAAATGGGCATCATTGGTGTTCATTTCTTCTGTTTCAGGGCCATCAATGACATTGCGCGCCTGGTCAAGAAGGGTCTCCAGTTCAGTCCGAAATGCCGACAGATCCTCAAGCGAGAGTTTGCGGCGAAGAGCACGGGCTGTGAGGGCGGCCTTGTCGCGGAGCTGGTCCCATAGGCCAAGCCCAGGCTGGATCTCCTCGCCGAACTCCGCCAGAGCGGCCAAGTCGCGACGCATAAGGCTCACCACCTCCCTCAGTCGCCGCACACGGTCCTCGGCCTCACGCACAGCCTCTGCGGCCCGTGCAATTTCCTCTGCCCGGCAATAGAGCGGGGAGAGGTCGAAGCCGAAGGCCACCCGATCTTCGCCACGCTTGCGCACATACCGCTTCCCATTGGGGCTATCGCGCCGCATGAGCAAGCCTGCCTCGACCAACCGGGCGAGGTGACGGCGCATCGTCGAGCAAGGCATGCCGTTCAGCCGCTCGCAGATCGCCTTGTTGGATGGGAAGACGACCATTTCGGTGTTCCCGCCAAGCGCATCGTCCGGAAAGAAGCTGAGAAGTCCCTGAAGAACGGTCAGATCGCGCTCGGAAACCCCAAAGGCCGCCTGTGCCTTGGACAGCTCGCGGAGGAGCTCCCACTTGTTGACGGGCCTGCCGAGAACAGACGCCTCAGGACGCTCGACCACGCGCAGATGGGCGTGCGATATCGGCCGCATAAACGGCGAAATCGGTGTGTAATCCATGATGTCATTCACGAAGGCAAAATTTCCCTGGCCCGCGAATCGCTTTGCGCTTGCGGGAAAGGGGCCAGATCGCTACATTCAGAGGTGCGAAAACTGAAGTTTTGTAGCGGGCTGGTCCCGTGCGAAACCTAAGAAAGGTCTCGTGAAGCTTGCTTCTCGGGGCCTTTTTCTTTTCTGCCTGTCTCGTGCCTCCTTTTTGATTGTTGCTCTTCCTCAGTCTTCCGAACGCTTCCAGCGCTCGTGAAGCTCGGCGATCAGCTGCGGGGCGTTGCCCTCAAGCCAGCTGACAAAATCGCTCTCCTCGGCCTTCAACTCGAGCTTGAGTTGCTTTCCACGACGTCCGGTCGTGACAGTGGCGGCACCGACCCCCGGAATCACCGTGCCGGGCCGCCCGCGAGGGCGAGACGAGGATGTGGTCTGTTCGGGCTTCCCTGCAGCAGAGAGGACGGCCAAAAATGCATGATCGGATTTCTCGTCAATACCGCCTTGGTAGGATGTCTTGGCCTCAGCCGCCAAAGCTGCAAGCAGTTCGCGATCGGCATCCGTAGCCCCCAGCAACTTCTTGAGCTCTTCCCACCTGGGCCGACCAATGCCTGGAGCGGCACCGATGGCGAGGACCAGGTCCTCCCCAACGGTGCGGACCACGCTTAACAGCTGCGACACTCCTGCCTCGGTCAGATTGAGAACCTCGGCGACACCCTTGTTAGTGCGTTCGGATGCGCTCAGATGGTCACCGTCGAGCAAGGCTGCGGCAACAAGCGCTCGTTCGATGAAGCTTAGATCCCGCCGCTCCTGGTTCTCTAACAGCTGATCACGAAGTGCCTGATCGCCCTCCATCTCTGTGACAATGGCGCGGACCTTGATCCCAAGTTCTCTGCAAGCTTCCAGTCGACGACGGCCATAGATCAGGCTGTAGCGATCACCATCAAGCGGCCGGACGAGGATTGGTACTCGCTGTCCGTTCTTGGAAATTGACGCCTTGAGGCCCGCAGTCTCGATCTGCAGCCGGTCATCGAGCCGACCTGTGGTTTCGATTTGGTCAGGCTCGATTTCGAAAACGCCGCCGCGCAGCCTGCGCCCTTCAAGAGCGTCGGGCGCGTTGCGCAGGGTCTGCAGTGGCAGTCCCAGTTTAGGCTTTCTTGCCATTGCGTCCCCACGTGTTCTGGATGATCGCCGCGATCTCGTCGTTGACGGCGTTCATGGATTCGATTGCACGATCGAAAGTCTGACGCGTGAAGTCCTTCTTGTCGGCCTCGTAGAGCGTCTGCTTCGTCAGCCCTGCATCAGAGATCGCAGTAGACTCAACCATGTGGTTGGTCAGGACTGACCTGCCGAACAGACCCCGAATAAATGCAATGACCTCGGTCTGCGGGGCATCACCCACCTTGTAGCGGGTCGGCAGAAAGCGCAGCCAGTCGAAGCGAAGGTTTGCGCCAGCATCCCGGATGACGCCAAGCAGATCAGCGGTCATTCGCAGAAACTGCGACATGGACATCAGATCGAGCATTTGGGGGTGAACGGTAACAAGCACCCCTGAAGATGCTGAAAGGGCGGACATGGTTAAAAAACCAAGCTGCGGCGGACAGTCGATGACGACGACGTCATAGTCCGCTTCGACACTGTCGAGCGCGTCGCGCACACGGGCAAAGAATGCGCGGGCGCCGCCACGCTGAATGGCTGCCGGCGTCTCATGTTCGAATTCCATGAGCTCGAGGTTCCCGGGAATCAGGTCAAGACCACGGATGTAGGTCTTGCGGATCACATCCGAGATCGGGACCGGTTCATCGTAGCGAACCGCATCATACAGCGTGCCACCCTCCATCAGGTCCAGCTCAGGCTGGATGCCATGCAGCGCGGAAAGGGATGCCTGGGGGTCCAGATCGATCGCAAGGACACGATATCCCTTGAGAGCCAAGCGCTGTGCAAGGTGAGCGGATGTTGTCGTTTTCCCGGACCCGCCTTTGAAGTTCACAACAGAAACAATCTGAAGCTCGTCACCGGCACGACGCCCCGGAACGTAAGTTCCAGGCTTCTTCGCGTTTGCCTCAAGGGCGTGGCGAATCTCCCAGATATCATCGAGGGTATATCGCCGGTGGCTGCCCGCAGTGGTTTCGACGTCAGCGATCTTTCCTTCTCGATGAAGCTTGCGAAGGTAGGTATGATCGACGCCAA
Organism: Sulfitobacter delicatus; assembly: GCF_900102535.1. Classification (GTDB taxonomy): domain Bacteria; phylum Pseudomonadota; class Alphaproteobacteria; order Rhodobacterales; family Rhodobacteraceae; genus Sulfitobacter; species Sulfitobacter delicatus. Next base: position 12,377 of record NZ_FNBP01000022.1, read on the forward strand.
GCAACTCGGCCGCCTCGCCGCTGGTCAGGCTGCGCATGACTTTTTTGGCGTCGGGAGGGAAGTGGGCAGCACGTTGCGCATGAAGATTGGACGCAAGAAGCTCTGCGTAGTGCCCGATGGCAATGTCCAGGTCCTGCTCAGCTTCGCTCATCTCTGCCTCGATTCGTGGGCGCGTTTTTTATGTGATCGCGCGTTATTTATCGAGACTATTGCCCGAGCTATCAGATTCGTGCAAGCTCTTTCTAGATTTGGTGTCAGTCGCTGCGTCATGCACAAGAGTAGCTAGGGTTTGCGGCAGGCTTGTCTTCGGAACCCTTCGGATATACATTATAAGACGTATATCCACATGGGAGGTCACGATGCAGGTCGCAAAATGGGGTAACTCGCTGGCCGTCCGTTTGCCCGCGGAGCTCGTCCGAGAGCTTGGTCTCAAGGAGGGTGATCAGATCGACCTGGTCAAGGACGACGGTCGGGTCAGAGTCCGTCGCCTTGCTCGTGCGGATGAGGTGCTGACCGGCCTGCGCCGCTTCCGGGGCAAGTTGTCCGCAGCAGAACGTCTGAGCCGCGACGACGCACATGAGCGCTGAGTTCGCGGACACGAATGTCGTTCTTTACCTGCTCGACGACGGCCCAAAGGCCGATCGCGCCGAGGTCATTCTGGGGCAGGGGCCCCGGATCAGCGTTCAGGTTCTAAACGAGTCACTGGTGAACTGCCGCCGCAAAGCTGGCCTCGGTTGGGAGGAAGCAGCGGCCTTTCTCGAAGGCGTGCGCGCCTTGTGTCCCGTCGAAGATCTCACCGTGCAGACCCATGACGTCGGCCGCGCTTTGGCGGAACGCTACGGCTTCTCGATCTACGACGCGATGATCGTGGCCAGCGCTTTGGTTGCGGGGTGTACCACGCTGTGGAGCGAGGACATGCAAGATGGCCTGCTGGTGGAAGGCCAGCTTCGCATCGTCAACCCCTTTACATGACCAGACAGCTACTGAGCGTGGAACTGACCACAACCTTGTAATCCTTCCATGTCGTGGAGGATTTGCGAGGTAGCTCGACTACTCAAGCAGCCCCAGTCTCTCAGCCCGTTCCAGCAGCATCTTCACCGAGGAGGGTTGCCAGCTTGTCCGCCCACGGGGCGTGCGCTCGCGCATCGCCTCCAGCCGGGTGCAAATCGCCTGAAGCGTGATGTCGGGGTCCGCGCCCTTGATGGCGGCGACGATGGCGGGCAGGCGGTCGTCGGCCTCGCGGCGGCCAGCCCGGGCGAGCACAGTCTCGGGCAGAAAGCCGTCGCGGACATAGGCCTTCACGGCGCGCAAGAGACGGCTTTGGGTCCAGCGACGCGCCTCGGGCAAGGGGCCGTTGATGATGCGCACCACGTCTTCCCAGGCCAAGTCGGGGCGCAACCGGCGCACATGGGGCACCCAATCTTGTGCCGTTTCGTTCAGACGCTCCATGTAGCCGTCCTGTCGCGCTAGCCGCACCTTGCGAAGAGCGGCAGGGTCTTTGGCCCGCAGTCCAGGGTTTCCGCCCACGCGGCCCTTTGTGCGCGCGCTGGCGAGGCCGGCCTTGGTGCGCTCCCGGATCAGGGCGCGCTCGAACTCGGCCGCAGCGCCCAAGACCTGCAGCGTGAACTTGCCCTGCGGGGATCCAGTGTCGATCGGGTCCTGGATCGAGCGAAAGAACGCACCCCTGGCCTCCAGCCGCTCGATCACTTCCAGCAGATGCGACAGAGACCGCGCAAGCCGGTCGATCCTCACGACGACCAGCGTATCGCCACTCTGGATGCGTTCGAGCACACGCCCAAGCACCGGCCGCGCGCGATTGCCGCCTGAGGCGTGCTCTTCATAGATTTCGGCGCAACCCGCAGATTTCAGGGTCTGCGACTGGGGCAGGGGGGTCTGATCCTCGGTAGATACGCGGGCATAACCAATCAGGGGCATTAAAACAGTCTTTTTGCAGTTTCGCATATCATTACTAAACGACCGTTTGTAAACGAATGCAAGGGCGTGCTCTGTGGCACTGCTCATCAGTAACCCCTTCGTTTGCATAGGCTGAGCGCGATCAGAGAATTCTGGCAGACCGTGCCGCGCGCGTGCAATATAAGGAGCGCGGGCGCATTCCGACAAAACCCTTGGGTAAAAAGCAAAAACCCAGTATTTTGCACATATGAAGCCTCAAGCGCCTGCCTTTCATGATGAATCGGACGTTCTCTTTCTCGATGCTGAGGAGGTGGAACAGTCGTCCGAGGACGATCATTGGTTCCTGCCCGGTCCCATGGAAGAGGAGCCGGATTATCTGCCGCCCGGACCGCGGGCCGAACCGCGTGAAGCCGAGGTCCTCGACGATTGGCGGAAAGCAGAGGCGGGTCATGCCGCGCGTCTTGCCCGTGTGGCCGGTCGTGTCGGCGCGCTGGACGACCGCCTGAAGCGCAGCCCGGAAGGATGGCGGCACAGGCTTGCCCTGATCGAGGCTGCCGACCTCAGCTGGTTCGCGGGTGACCGCATTGGCCCGGATCGCATTGCTATTTGGATATCCATGCGCCTGTCAGGCGTTCAAGAGGACCCCGCAGCACTGGCGCGTGTCGGTTGGGCGGTACGTCGTCTGACAGGGGGACCAGGCCCAGAGGTGGACCTTTCTGCCTTCCTCGATCGTCGCGATCCCGAGAACATGGTCGATGACGCCGAGCCTTTCGCGGATCGCGCGGGCGGTTGGCTGAACCTGATGGCGCAAGCCGCCGAGCTGCACCCGATAACCCGTGCCTGCACGGGTTATCACCTCTGGAGCCTTGCGGGCCTTGGGCAGCAGGGCGATCGAATGGAAGCGGCAGTCACGGCCGCGCGGATCGCGACCAGCGAGGGCAAGGGAGCAGTCTTTGCACCTCTGGCCATGGGTGGGGCAGGGGGGCTGCGCGCTGGCGGCCCACCCGCTGACCGTTTGGCGCGTTGGCTTGAGGGGATGGAGACGGCATGTCTGACAGCAATGCGGCACCTAGACGATATTGAAGCATGGTCAGCGCGGGCGGAAGCCGAAATGACACCGCTTTCGGGCAAGACCCCGCGCGCCTTGCGCGCTGTGCTTACCGAATGGCCCCTTGTCTCTGCCCCGATGGGCGAGGTCCTGACCAACGCTAGCCGTGCCGCCGTTCAACGCAATCTCGCCTGGATGGAAGCGCGAGGCTTGATCCGCGAGGTGACCGGCCAGGGGCGATTCAAGATATGGGTAGCGGCACGATCTTGAATCTTCCAGTTCGATGCATGGGAGCTTCAAGAGTTCGGGAAGTTCGTGTCATAGTTTTCAGTTTCCAGAAATCGCGTCGAGCACCGGACAGTTGGGGACTTCGGCGCCAGAACACCTGGATGCCGTTGCAGCGAGGACGGATTCGATCCGCCGGAGATCCGAGATCTTCGCCCGCACGTCCGCAAGGTGACGTTCTGTCCGCTCCTTGACCTCGGCGCAGGTCGGCGCGGCACCATCGTCGAGCCCCATCAGCCCGCGAATGTCCTCCATCGAGAACCCGAGCTTGCGGGCGCGCAGGATGAAGCGAAGGCGCGTGGCGTGTGCGGCGGAATATATCCGGTAGCCTGCGGCGCTGCGCGGCGGGTCGGGCAACAGGCCGGTTTTCTCGTAATAGCGGATCGTCTCGATGTTGCATCCGGTCGCCCGGGCCAGGTCGCCGCGTGTTAAGCTGCTCTCGCTTTCGTGATCGATCATGGGGATTTTCCTCTTGAGCCTGTAGCTACTACAGACCCTACACCCATCGTCAACCACAGACGAAAGGTGCGCGACATGGCGCTGACAGACGACAGAACTGACACCTCAGCAGCGGATCGCCCCGCCCGAAAGGGCTGGCTTGCGGCGGGCGGGGTGATGGGCGCCTTTCTCGCCTCGGCCTGCTGTGTCGGACCATTGGTGCTGCTGACCCTCGGCATCTCGGGGGCCTGGATCGGCAACCTGACGGCGCTGGAGCCCTTCAAGCCGATCTTCGCCGTGATTGCGCTCGGCTTCATCGGGGCGGGATTCCGGCAGGTCTATTTCCGCAAACCGACCGTCTGCGAGCCCGGTTCCTACTGCGCGCGCCCATCCTCGGCGCGCATCACCAAGTCCGCTCTCTGGACCTCCCTGATCCTCGTCCTCGCTGCACTCACCATCGACTGGTGGGCTCCGCTTCTCTACTGATCTCGAAAGGACACCCTCATGAAGACGATCCTTGCCCTTGTTCTGTTCGGCCTGACCGCCACAGCACCCATCACGGCCATCCCTGCCGTCGCGCAAACCGTCGCCGCCGAGCAGACCCTCACCTTCGCGGTGGACAATATGACCTGTGCGCTGTGTCCGGTCACCGTGAAGCGCGCGATGGAGGGCGTCGAAGGCGTGCACGCGGTCGAGATCGACTTCGAGGCGCGCACCGCTACTGTCGTCTTCGACACCGCCGCGACCAGCGCAGAGGCGATCGCCACCGCGTCGGCCAATGCAGGCTACCCGGCGCGCGTCTCGGGTTGACGGGATGACCGAGCGGACAGACCGCAAGCTGATTGCAACAGGTGTCGTCGGCACCGTCATCGCAGCGCTCTGCTGCTTCACGCCGATCCTGGTCGTTCTTCTCGGCGCCGTGGGCCTGTCGGCCTGGCTGGGTTGGCTCGACTATGTGCTGCTGCCCGCGCTGGCGTTTTTAATCGGCCTAACCATCTATGCCGTCTGGCGGCGGCAGCGGCGCAGGGCATCTCAAGAAAATGGATGAGTTCATGAAATTCGAAACCAAGGCGCCCACGGGCGATTTCGACCTCGCCGTGATCGGCGCCGGATCGGCTGGCTTCTCCGCCGCGATCACCGCCGCCGAGGGCGGCAAGCGCGTCGCGCTGATCGGGCATGGGACCATCGGCGGCACCTGCGTGAACGTGGGCTGCGTGCCCTCCAAGACGATGATCCGCGCTGCGGAAGCCCTGCACAGTGCGCAGTCGGCGCATCGTTTTCCGGGCCTCAGCGGAGAGGCGCAGGTCGCCGACTGGTCGGGGCTCTGTTGCAAAGTTTTGTTCAGGCCGCGTGGGCCCCTCTTTTGGGCGCAGTTATGCTGCGGCGAGGCTTTCCTCAATGATTGCGACAGCCTCTGCCATCACGCAAGGTCCAACACCGAAGGCACGCTCGATCATGCGCTTTTCGCCAATGGGATCGCGTGTCAGGTTGAAAGCCCGCCCCTGGCCTTTTCGCAGGGCGCGCATCACCTCAAATCCCTTGATTGTCGCATAGGCCGTCCTCATCGTCTTGAACCCTCGCACCGGCTTGATCAGCTGTTTTAGCTTGCCATGATCGGCCTCAACGACGTTGTTGAGATACTTGACTTGGCGATGTTCCAAA
>NZ_FNBP01000004.1 GCF_900102535.1 Sulfitobacter delicatus
GCGCTGCTGACCTTCTACGACTATCCGGCGGAACACTGGAAGCACATCCGGACGTCAAACCCGATCGAGAGCACCTTCGCCACCGTCCGGCACCGCACGAAACGCACCAAAGGATGCCTCAGCCGCACGACCGGGTTGGCCATGGCCTTCAAGCTAATGATGTCAGCGCAGAAGAGATGGCGCAAACTCGATGGACAGAACCGTCTGCCCGAGATCATCCAAGGGGTTGAGTTCCGCGATGGGATCAGCCAGCTTCAAACTGCCGCCTGATCAGGCATCACCAACTTTTGCCCATATCTCATCTGACCCTGCCAAAAACCGCTGTGGAGCGTCACGTGACCCGGCTGCACAACCAGCACCACTTTCGCGACTTCAACAAGTGGTTCCACGTCAGCCCCGGCGGCGCGATCATCGACCGGGCCATGGGGACGGACATCGACGCCGAAGCGCTGAAACAGCAGCAACGTGTTGCGTTCATCCGGACCTTGGGCATGCAGCCAGACGACTCACGGCTGGTCGCAGCGCGCGCAAAATTTGCACCAAAATACGGGCTGACTGAAGCCGAGATCACCCGCGCGGCCCGCGCCTGAAGCGCAAAATGCCGTAACGTCACTTGCGGCACGCTTGCGCGAGGCCAAGACCGGTTTAGGCTGATCCCAATGAACAAAGGGAGAGGATAAACCATGCAAAAGCACTTGGGACTGACGGCGCGCGCCATGGCGCTTGGCCTTATGGGAACCGCCGCCGCGGCGGAGAACCGTGTTGATCGGCAACTGCCAAACGCGCCAGAGCTAGCGGCCTATGGCGACCATGCCGTGGGCATGCGCACCTTGGAGATGACCAACCCCGATCAGATCGACATCCTCGCCATTGATCCAGCCGTGGACAAGCCCGACGAGATGCCGCGCTATGACCGCCCGCTGACGGTTGAGATGTACTACCCAGCTGCCGAGGGCGCCGAGGGCGAGACGACCTTCAAGACCTTCCTGCGTGACGGCACCACCGAAGTGACGCTGGAGGGGCAGGCCATGCGCGACGTGGACCCTGCGACGGGTGAGACCTTCCCGCTGGTGCTGATCAGCCATGGCTACCCCGGCAACCGCTATCTGCTGTCGCATCTGACTGAGAACCTTGCGTCCAAAGGCTATGTCGTGGCCTCAATTGATCACACCGACAGCACCTACCGCACGCAGGCCGCCTTTGGCTCGACGCTGGTGAACCGGTCGCTGGACCAATTGTTCGTGCTGGAACAGATGGCCCAGAAAAGCGCCGAGGGGGCTGAGTTTGCCGGGCTTTATGACGCTGAGAACACCGGGCTGATCGGCTACTCGATGGGCGGCTACGGCGCGATTATCACCGCCGGGGGCGGAGTGACAGAAACCTCTGTCGGCTACACATGGGGTGGGCCGCATGGCACGTTGGGCATTCATCAGGCAGGCTCTGACAGCCACAACGAACTGCCCGATCCGCGCATCAAGACCGCCGTGGCTTTTGGCCCTTGGGGGATGAACCGGGGCTTTTGGGACGCCGAAGGGCTGGCCGGGGTGCAAATCCCGATGCTCTTTATCGCAGGCTCGCAGGACGATACCTCGCTTTATGAAAAAGGCGTGCGGGCGATCTGGGAGAATACCTCGAACGTCGACCGCGCTTTGCTGACCTATATGAACGCAGGGCATAATGCAGGCGCGCCGATGCCCGCGCCTCAGGAGTCCTATTACTTCAACGAAGACAAGGGCTTTAACATTTCCGAGCACTACACGGATGCGGTGTGGGACACCGCGCGAATGAACAACATCGCACAGCATTTCGTGACCGCTTGGCTTGATAATCACCTGAAGGGTGAAGCCGAAAAGGCCAGTTATCTGGATCTGGTTGAGGATTCGAACGCCGGGGTCTGGTCTCAGGCCGAAGATGGGACCGACAAAGAAGACCACAGCTATTGGAGGGGGTTCCCCGAGGGGACGGCCAAAGGGCTGATGTATGAGACCCGCGCAGCGGGCGAATAACCAGCGGATCGCCCGGGGCCAGCCCCGGGCGGTGCCATTTAGGGTTTGATGTAGGTGTAACCCATCTGTTGCAGGCGCGAGAGTTCTGCCACGCCGGAGGGCACGATGTCTTCTTCCCAAACGTCGTAGAGATCGTTCTCGTAGCTGATCTTGCGGCCCTTCAGGGTGTTGTTGCAGACGTGGAAGTTGACGTTTTGCCCTTTGAGCGATGAGACGCTGGTCTGCATTTTGTCGTTGCCCTTGGCGTCTGCCAGCAAGCTGACCCCATTGCCGTGGAGAACGACTTTGATTTCCATATTCTCAGCACCCACGGCGTTGATATGGTTTTGGATATTGCGCATGGCCCCTAGGTGTTTTTTGGACCCTTCGCCGCCTTCATAGTTGATGTGATAAACGACCTTTTGCTTGCCGTAGCGCTCGCTCTCTTCGGCCTGAACGGCAAAGGCGAGGCTGGTGGCCAGTAAAACGCAAAGCGCGCGGATAAAGTTTGTCATGTGGTTCCTCCCAAGTTGACTGCAGGTGCGGACGCGCTGCGTCCGACCGACCCTGTCAGCTTATCAAAGGAGAGTGGCAATCCAAGATTTTATTCACAGATGCGAATTTATGCGTGGATTGGCATGATTGACCGCGCCGGCGGGCGGGATCAGAACTCCTGATCGTCGCCGCCACCCTGCTGCCATGGCTGTACAAGGTTGCCAAAGCGGGTAAATTTGCCCTCAAAGCTGAGGTCCACGGTGCCGATGGGTCCGTGACGCTGCTTGCCGATCACCACCTCGGCGCGGCCGTGCAGACGTTCCATTTCTTCCTGCCAAGCCGCCATCTTATCAAGCTCGTGATCGCCCGGCTTCTCGCGTTCCTTGTAGTATTCCTCGCGGTACACAAACATCACCACATCGGCATCCTGCTCGATCGAGCCCGATTCACGCAGGTCCGAGAGCTGCGGGCGCTTATCTTCGCGGCTTTCGACCTGACGCGACAGCTGCGACAGGGCGATCACCGGGATGTCGAGTTCCTTGGCAATGGCCTTGAGCCCCATGGTGATTTCCGAGATTTCGTTCACCCGGTTTTCCGATTTGCCCGTGCCGCGCACCAGCTGAAGGTAGTCGATGATCAGCACATCAAGCCCATGGGTCCGCTTGAGCCGCCGCGCACGGGCGGCGAGCTGGCTGATGGGCAGGGCGGGTGTGTCGTCGATGAAGAGCGGGCAGGCTTCCAGCGCCTTGGCGGCGTCGACAAAACGGCGGAACTCGGTTTCGGTCATGTCACCGGAGCGGATCTGCTGGCTAGGGATTTCGGCAGCTTCTGAAAGGATACGCGCGGCGAGCTGTTCGGCGCTCATTTCCAAGCTGTAGAAACCCACGACCCCGCCATCAATCGCGCCTTCAGTCCCGTCGGGCTTCATCCCGCGCTTGTAAGCCTTTGCCACGTTGAACGCAATATTGGTCGCGAGCGAGGTTTTCCCCATCGACGGACGCCCCGCGAGGATCAGAAGGTCAGAGCGGTGCAAACCGCCTAGTTTCTTGTCCATGTCGATCAAGCCGGTCGAGACACCTGACAGGCCACCGTCCCGCTGGTAAGCCGCGTTGGCCACGTTAACCGCATCGGTGACAGCCTTGAGGAAGGACTGAAAGCCGCTTTCGACCTGCCCCTGTTCGGCCAGCTTGTAAAGCTCCTGCTCGGCCTCGACGATCTGCTCGCGTGGCTCTGACGCCACATCGACCTGCGCCGCCTTTGACGAGATATCGCGGCCCAGTTGGATGAGGTCACGGCGCACGGCGAGGTCATAGATCATCTGCGCATAGTCACGCACGGCAAAGGCACTGATCGCGGCACCCGCAAGGCGGGCGAGATAGGCCGGGCCGCCGAGCTCCTTCAGACCTTCATCGTCTTCCATGAAGGCTTTGAGGGTGACGGGCGAGGCAAGGTTGTTCTTGGCGATCCGCTGGGCGGCGATGTCAAAGATGCGGGCGTGGACCGGCTCGTAGAAATGCTTTGGGCCAATGACAGAGGCGACGCGGTCGTAGACGTCATTGTTGGTCAGAATCGCGCCCAAAAGCTGCTGCTCGGCCTCAATCGAATGCGGCATCGTTTCAGCGGCCTGAACAGCCAATTGGTTCGCGTTTAGCGATGTAATCTCGTTCATGACCTCACCCATATCTGCCCAGAGGGTCGTCTTAACCAGTGGGGCGGCGCGGCGCAAATTGTATGTTTCTGTGGATATCTGTGCAAACACATGCGCCCACCACATCTTGCCTTGTGCCGGGCGCTTGCGTCAACATCTGGCGCAAAAGGGTTTAATTTTTGCGGGAATCTTGCCACTCGCGGGGGGCGTTAAGGAAGGCTTCGACTTCGCTCAGCGTGGCCGTATCGAAGGCGTTCTGCGCGCGGGCTTCGGCCAGCACGTCCCACCATGTGCAGAGCGTGTGCAGGCTAACGCCATGGTCGCCAAGGGTCTTTTCGGTCTGCGGGAAAATGCCGTAGTGGAAGATCACGGCGGTATGCGCGCAGGTGGCCCCGGTTTCACGAATCGCGTCAACGAAGCTGAGTTTCGAGCCGCCGTCGGTGGTCAGGTCCTCAACAAGCAGCACGCGCTGGCCTTCGGTCATCTCGCCTTCGATCCGGGCGTTGCGGCCGTAGCCTTTGGGCTTTTTGCGCACATAGGTCATTGGCAGGGCCATGCGCTCGGCCACCATGGCAGCGAAGGGAATGCCTGCGGTTTCGCCGCCCGCGATATTGTCGAAGGCCTCGAAGCCCGCGTTGCGCATCACGGTGACGGTGAGGAAATCCATCAGGGTGGCGCGGATGCGCGGGTAGGAGATCAGCTTGCGGCAGTCGATATAGGTCGGGCTGGGCAGGCCCGAGGCCAGCGTGAAGGGCTCGTCTGCGTTGAAATGCACCGCGCCGATCTCCAGCAACATGCACGCGGTGAGGCGGGCCATTTCTTCGGGGCTGGGGTGGCTGGTGGGGATCATTTCAAGCGTCCTTGGCTGGGGAGAGGTCGGATAGGTATTTAAGAAAGGATGAAGATTAGGAGGTCCAGTGCAGATCGAAACCGGGGTCGAAGACCGTGACCGGGCCGTCGGGGGTGTCGATGCTGGAGGGATGCTGGGGGGCTTCGCGGCGCATGGTGATGCGCGTCTCGTTTGGCGGCAGGCCGTAGAAGGCGGGGCCGTTAAGCGAGGTAAAGGCTTCGAGGTTGTCGAGGGCACCGTCGTCTTCAAAGACTTGGGCGAGGATCGATAGGGTGTTGGGTGCGGTGAAACAGCCGGCGCAGCCGCAGGGTTGCAGTTTGGCGCCATCGGTATGGGGTGCGCTGTCGGTGCCGAGGAAGAAGCGGGCATCGCCGGAGGTGGCAGCGACGCGCAGGGCGAGGCGGTGGGTTTCGCGTTTGGCGACGGGCAGGCAGTAGTAATGCGGACGGATGCCGCCGGCGAGGATGTGGTTGCGGTTGATTACGAGGTGGTGGGTTGTGATCGTGGCCGCAAGGCCGCTGTCGGCGCTGCGCACGTAGTCAGCAGCGTCGGCGGTGGTGATATGTTCCATGATGACGCGCAAGTTGGGATGGGCGCGGCGGATCGGGTCGAGGACGCGGTCGATGAAGACGGCTTCGCGGTCGAAGATGTCGATTTCGCTGTCGGTAACCTCGCCGTGGGTGCAGAGCGGCAAGCCGATCTCGGCCATGCGGTCGAGCACGGGGGCGACTTTGTCGAAGTTGGACACGCCGCTGGCGGAATTGGTGGTGGCGCCGGCGGGGTAGAGTTTGACGGCGTGGATCAGACCCTCGGCATGGGCGCGGGCGACGTCGTCGGGGTCCGTGTCCTCGGTTAGGTAGAGGGTCATTAGCGGGGTGAAATCCGCGCCTTCGGGCAGGGCTGCCATGATCCGCTCGCGGTAGGCGGCGGCTTGGGCGCCGGTGACCACGGGGGGCACGAGATTTGGCATGATGATGGCGCGGGCGAAATCGCGGGCGCTATGGGGCAGCACGGCGCGCAGCATGTCGCCGTCGCGCAGGTGCAGGTGCCAGTCGTCGGGACGGCGGATCGTGATGCTTTGGGTCATGGGCGCGGGGCTAGCACAGCGCGGGGCCGCGCGCCAGATTGAAAACCTAGCCGGCGGCGGCGCGGGCTTCTTCGAGACGTGCGGCGCGGCGGGCGCGGATGCGCTCCAGACGTCGCGCGAAACGCGGCGCGTTCATGCGGGCGGTGACATTTGCATAGAGGGCTTCGAGCAGTTCCTCGCGGCCCGCACTGTTAAGCGCGTGAGCGAGGTTGCGCAGATAGGGCAGGTAATCGCGCCGGGCCCGGTAAAGGGCGGCGAAGCGCGTGGTGTCGAGCGTGTCATCGGCGGCGGCTTGCAGCAGCGGGTCGAGTTGATCAAGCTCCAGCAAATCGGTCTGCAGCGCGTCGCCCATCCGCGGCATCCGCAGCTTGGTCACATTGGGTCGGGTAAAGAGCGCCGCATGCATCGCGTCGAGGGTTTCTTTCGGATCATAGAGCACAAAGGCGCGGGCGGCGGCATCGAGCATGTCGGGTGCATAGCCGTAGCGCGATGTGAAATCGTGGATGCGCATGTCCGTGAAGCGGTCGTCCCATTCGGTGATACGCGGGTCGAGCGTCGCTTGCGGCTGGACGGCGACCACGGCGGCGCCAGGGGCCGCGACGGAATAGGCGGCGGCGGCATAGGCGCAGGGGCCAGCACCGTAGAAGAGCACTTGGTCGAATTCGTCAAAGAAACCGTCGTCAATCAGCCGGTCGAAATAGGCATAGACTTCTTCTGCGCGGAACCATGTGTCGCCATCGCTTGCGATACAAAGATGCGACCAGTCGTGGTTGCGCACCATGTCCCAGCCCAGAGGCTGCGCCTTGTCCGACAGAGCATGCATGCCCTGATAGGTCTCAAAGGTGACGAGCAGAGTGGTTTCGCGTTCGATAAAGGCGGAGAAGTGCTTTTTGCCCAGCGATTGGAAATAGCCGTCTTCTTCGGCGACAGCCTCAATCGCGCGCAACCATTTGCGTTTCGGCAGATCTGCCAGTGAGCTTTCGATCGTCAGCGTCTCGCTTGGCATTGGGCACCCTCGACTGTTGCGGGCGGAGGAGACCCCGCCTGTTCCTGCTTGGTCTAGAGGGATAATAGGGCAAAAATGCGGAAAATCCGTGCGAATTTGAAGAGAATGTGACGGCAGGCCGGGGGCGCGGGGCTGCGCTTTAGCTTTCGCCCGCCTCGGATTGCCGGGCCAGATTGGCGTGGCGGATCATGAAACGTGCGGCTTTCGCGGTCACCGGGCGGCTTGGCGGCGTCATCAGCAGGCGGCCAAAGAGCGCGCGGAAGGGTTCGCGTTGCATGAGCGCATCAAAGCGGGCACGACGCCAATTGACCGCCTGCGCGTGTAGTTCAGCGAGTTGGGAATCGGCCATGAGGGCAGTTAACGCACGGCCCCGCGCCTCTGCCGTGGCCATGATGGACGTGTCGCTTTCAGTGCTGAAGTTCCGCTCGACCCAATAATCCAGCCCGAGCATGTGATCGCTATGCACTGCGCGGCCTCGGTCGGCTTTAAGGACATAGGTCTCCATCGCGCCTAAGGGGTAGTGGTTGATCTGCGCCAGCCCGTGGTTCTCTCGCCCGAAGTTGGAGAAAATGCGTCTGGTTTTAAAGTCATCCGGCAGGGGGCGGCCATGGCTGTCGAACCATCGAGCCTGTTCGAGGCGTGCCGGGTCAGGATCCCGGGGGCGGTGGACGCCCGGTTTGGCGTAGGTGCCGTCGTTGCGGTAAAGCGTTTTGAACATCGCCGCACGCCATGGCCAGTGCATGACAGCGGGGGCGGCGCGGGTGAAGGTCTCTGTCACCGGGCGGTCTTCATAGCGAACTTGGCCGGCATTGCCGAACAGCCGCCATGTCAATGTGATCGCTGTGGCTTCGGGCAGGGCGGTGTGCAGCGCTGTGAGACTGTGATCGCCGCAGTGGATGTTCACGAATTCATCGACGTCCAGCGGCAGAATCCACTGCGCCTCGCGCACCACCTCCATCTTCGCAGCAGTTTTGAGCGCGGTGAACTGGATGCCCCCTTTGTCGTAAGGACCGTCGTTACGGACATGGGTAACGTGGCCCAACTCCTGCAACCGGTCGAGCATGCTGTCCGTGCCATCGTCGCAATCGTTGGAAAAGACCAGCACATTGTCAAAGCCAATGGCGCGGTGATGGGCGAGCCATTCCAGCAGAAAGGCCGCTTCGTTGCGCACGCAGAGGATCGCGAGGTGAGTCACGCAGCTACCAATCTCGCCGGAAGCTGACGACTTTGTTTTGCGAGCCGCGGTGGTAATAGGCGAGTCCCGCAGACATGAAGGCGGAGAAAACTTTGTTCACACCTTCGGGCCCGATCCACTGCGGATGCAGTTCGATGATTGCCGCGCGCAGGTTTGATAGGTTGAGCGCGGGGATGAGATCGACCTCGGCCCCTTCGATGTCGCAGATCAGGACGTTTGGTTTAAGATCATCGAAGACCGCATCGGCGTCGAGCACGTCAATCTGGTGCGTCTGTGGCGGCTCTTCCCCCTCAAACCGGGTCATGGAGGAAGACAGAATATCATCACGGACATGGAAATCGACCTGGCCCGCTTCGGCACCGAGGATGGCATGGGTGACCTCGGCATTGTCCAACCCATTAGCCCGATGCACGCGCCGGATATAGGGGATCAGAGCCGGGTTTGCCTCGAAGGAATGGACGGAGGCCACCTTGCGCTTGCTCGCGACCAAGGTGGACATATAGCCGACCCCCGCGCCCAATTCGATGACGCGGTCACCTTCGCGCACCACGCGGAGCGCGGCCTCGCTTTCTTTCGCCTCGTAATTGTTCTGCCGAAGCATCTTGCGCAAGCGACCGCGTAGGATGGCAGGATCGTCCGGAAACTTCATCCCGCGCGAGAATATGAAATTCTCTTTCGGCGCAGTGGCTTGATCACTCATGGCTCAGCTTTCCATATCGAGGGCGAGCGCATAGGCCACGCGCTCTGTCGCGGTGAGGTCGATGGCCAAAGACTGGCGGTACAGGTCTTGGAACTCGGGGTTCTGGTGCAATTCTTCTGCTTTGGCGCGGTGCCAAGCGCAGCCCGCGTCATGCAAACCGCGCAGGCGGGTATCGGCGAACAAGCGGTCCATCTCGGCCCGCAACCGAGGCAGGTTGCGCTGGATCGAGACATCGCGGTGGTCGTTCCAATCCATGCGGATCCAGTAATTCAGTCCAATCGAGCGGTCCACATGCAACGCCCGTCCGCGTTGCCGTTTAATAAGAAAGGACTCTGCCGAGCGCAGCGCATAGTGATTGAGTTGCAGCAGGTCATAGCCAATGTTGCTCTTGGACGACCGCCAGCCGTTGTTCAGTGCGTCCTTGGTCATGTCCTGACCCGAGCCGTTCACCCATTTGACCGACGCCGCAGCGGCTTCATCAAGTTTGTTGGGGCGGTGGCAGGAAATCTTGGCGTAAGCGCCGATGTTGCGCGAGAGGGTTTTGTAGCCCCAGACCGTATGGGGTTTGGGGCAAAAGCTCGGCGCGGCACTGTCGAATTGTTCGATCACCGGTGCATCAGAAAGCCCTGTGACGCCGTTATGACCAAAAAGCCGCCAAGTCATCGCGACATTGGTGGCGTCCGGCACGGCGGCAAAGAAATCGTCAAGCGTGCCATTGCCGGTGCGGATATTAACGAACTCATCCACATCGATATGCGCGAACCAGTCGGCATTCTGGATCAACGGCTCCTTCATCGAGCGGTTCAGCGCATGTTGCTGGGGGGAGTTGCCTTTCCAATTGTCATTATTGCGGTGCTGAAGGATATCCATCTCTTGCAACCGATCCAGCAAGGCATCCGTGCCGTCAGAGCAGCCATTGGTGTAGATTAGGAAATTGTCGAAACCGATGGCGCGGTGATAGGCGACCCATTCAATGATATAGGGTGCCTCGTCTTTCATACAGCCGACGATGACATTGCCACTGCGCCCCGGAGCGAGGTTGCGCGGCGGGGCGGGGGCATAGGGCGCGGCAGGCTTGTCTTCGCCTTCTGGTGCCGCGCCGTTGTGAGGGCGGAACGGGCTGCTCAGGATCATTTCGTGGTTCACTTTGATCCGGTTCAGCAATTGCGCATTCTCCGCCTGCCGGTCAGCAGAGGTTTCCGGCCCGAGCAGCATGGCCTCGAACTTTGCCCCAGAGCGGCGCGCGGTTTCCGCATCCGCACGTTTCTGGGCGAGCGGTATCGCAGTGGTTCTGATCCGGTGCGCAAATGCGGTGAGATACTGCGTTGCACGGAACCCGAAACCGGGGTCAGGCTCCACCCATGTGGGTGCAGCAGCGTCGGGGGTGAGCGCGTCTTGCAAAGCGGGAAAGCGCGCAACCAGTTCAGCATTATCGGCTGCGAAATGGTCCGAGATCGGGGCTAGGCTGCCCGGCGAAAGGGGCGCGCCGTCGATCTGCAAAGCCTGCAACATCTGGCTCCACGTGCTGCGCGGGCAGGAGATATCATGAACCTGAAGGTAGCGGATCAACACGTCATTAAACTGACGCATCCGCGCAATCCAAGGGTCGGGCAGGGCGGGGGGGAGCCGCCCCGGTTCGACAGGGCCGAGCGGGGAGTCGAGTTCGAGCAAATCGTCGAGCTCTGCCGCGCCATGGGCCGTGTAAAGTTGGTCCAGATCGAGCGGGCGGAACGATAACTTCTCAGCGCCGAAGGCCTCAGCCCAATGGCGGTG
This sequence comes from Sulfitobacter delicatus, assembly GCF_900102535.1. GTDB lineage: Bacteria > Pseudomonadota > Alphaproteobacteria > Rhodobacterales > Rhodobacteraceae > Sulfitobacter > Sulfitobacter delicatus. Next base: position 10,740 of record NZ_FNBP01000004.1, read on the forward strand.
CAAGGCTCTGTAATCAAGCCAGAACGGCGCGTTCTGGATATCTGGAAAGAGGCCAAAGTCAGGGGCGCCGTCGCGCTTTTCGAGCGACGCCTGCCACCAGTCGTCGGTTCCCACGAGCGCCAGTTCTAGTTGCAATGTATGGCGGCGGCCTTCTGTCACCGCAAAGGCGTATTGCGCCGCGAGCAGCCGGGCCTGTTCATCCACATGCGCGACGACGCGGATGTCATCGAAATGAGGTGCGAGCAGCGCATGCAGGCGTTCGATCTCTGCTGGACTCGACAGGAGATTGCCAAGCTGTGCGGCGCTGAACACCACATGCTGTGCTGTCGTGTCTGCCAGATCACGTGGGATCAGCGCGGCGAATTCATCGCGCAGTGTCGCTCCTACGAGCGCACTGTCCAGCCCCCGGCGATAGCGCAGCAACCCTACGGCGTCCGGCTCAGCACAGGCCGCATAAAGCCGTACATGGTTCCACTCCGCCGCAAGAATGCCGCGTTTGTGCAGCGCCTCCCGGTGCTGGCTGAGCATATTGCGCAACCGCGCCGCGCCCTTTTCAGTCGGGCCGATCAGAAGGGTCAGACGCATTATCCAGCCTCCGCAGAAGCAGGTTTACCACTGTTGCTCTGGCCCCACCAAGGCAGATCAATGCCTAGGTAGTCCGCGATCCGATCCCGCGCGCCGGGGTCTTCGATGTCAAACTCCAGAAAGTTGTCACAGCCCTGAAAGACCCGTCGGCAGAACGCATAATGCGCCCCGATCCAGCGGGCGAGTTCGTCCTCCGACCGGCCAAAGCCACGGGGCAGGCCCGGCACATCCGCGGCCGGCAAGCGCCGGCGGCCCAGATTGTTCCAGCGCATCATACTATTGGCCGTCTTAGCCGGATCGCGGTGTGACAGCAGAAATTTGACCTCGGGGTGATGGGTCTGGATGGCACTCAACACGCCGTAGTCGGTCTGCGGCCACAGGCTGCGGTCATGGCGCACGGCGCTCATCTCATTGACCACATCGAACTCCCCCAGCCGCGCCAAAGGGTCGCCGCTGTCGAAGTAATCCGCATAGATGATCCGCCCCACATGCTCGCCTAGCATATCTTCGCGGCGGCTCTGCCCCTTGCGAATACGCCAATCCGCCACCGTCAGCCCCGCATGGCGCAGCGCGTCGGTAAGCGTGGTGGTGCCAGTCTTGGGCAGACCCAGATTAATGATACGCGGACCGGTCATGTCAGGCCGATCTCTTCGCGCAAATTGGCTTCGGCAGCGCCATATGGGCTGGCCGCGCGCAACTGGTCGCGCATCTCGCGGTAGGTCGGATCAGCGAGCAATGCATCCCGCCGCGCACGGTGGGCCGCGACCGCAGCCGCATGTAAGTCGGCGATACCCGGCAATTCCGCAAGCCGCGCCATTTCCTCTTTCAATGCGGGCAGATAGCGCAGAATGCTCTCATCGCGCCAAGCAGCATCATTGCGGTCGCGCCAATAGCTGTCGTCAAAGGCGCGATGCTCGCGGTTTACATCGCCGCGGTCGTTTTTAACCAGATAGCTGTCGAGCGAGCGCAACGCATAGTGGTTCAACGTCGCAAAACGCCGCGCCCCACGGGCGGGAAAGGCACGGATGCGGCGTTTGTTGGCAGCACTTTGGAACCGGGGCGGCACCTGCCGTCCGGCACCGTCGGTCCAATGCGGTTGGTGCTTGCTGTCGTCGTGAAAGGGCCGATGCGCGCCATAGTAGCCAAGCGGGAAATCCTGTCGGACAAGGCTCTTCACCTCAATCGCTGTCTCGGCACCCCAGATGTCAGGATTATGGCTGTAGGGAAACTGCGCGATAATCGGGGCGTCGACAAATTCTTCAACTCCGCCATTGGCAAAGAACTGGAAACTGACCGAGATCGCCTGCGGATGACCACAGGCTTTGATCAGCGCCGGGATCGTATGGTCGCCCACATGGATGTTCAGAAACTCATCTACGTCAGCCACCCAGGCCCAATCGGCCTCCTTCACCACCGCATGACGCCGCGCATCCTTGAGCGCTTGCATCTGGTAATTGCGATTGGTGGCAGGGTTCGGCAAATGTGTGACAATGCCATGCTCTTGCAGACGGTCGAGCAACTGGTCCGTCCCATCGCTGCAATCGTTGGAATAAAACAAAAAGTCGCTCACCCCGATCACCCGGTTGAAAGCGATCCATTCCAGCAGGAAGGGCCCTTCGTTCTTCACGCAGGTTACTGCCGTGATGCGCATATCAGGCCGCGCCTCGGCGGCATGTGCTCTTGCTCTGTGCCATATCTGCCCCTGTGGCCTCGTTGTTCTCGATGACCGTCAATTATTGGTTAAGACTATGGCATTGAGGGCAATTCGCGTCAATTGGCGCGGCGCGTGTCTGCCCCCTTGACGGCGGGAGACGGGAATGCACCACTGGCCTCATGAAAAACATTGATACCATCGACGCGGTTCAAGAGATGCTAAGCGCGCAAGGCTATGTCTGCGACCGCGCACTTGGCGTGGTGGTCTTCCTCAGCCTCACCCTAGGCCGCCCCCTATTTCTCGAAGGCGAGGCGGGCGTGGGCAAGACCGAGATCGCCAAAGCTCTCGCCTCTGGGCTGGGCCGACGGCTGATCCGCCTGCAATGCTACGAAGGGCTTGACGCTTCCAGCGCCGTCTATGAATGGAATTTCCCGGCGCAGATGGTCGCGATCCGCACGGCAGAGGCAGGCGGCGGCGCAGACCGCAAGGCGCTGACCCAAGAGCTCTTCAGCGACGACTACCTTATCGAGCGCCCGCTGTTGGAGGCCCTCCGCCCCGATCCCGCCGGCCCGCCGGTGTTGCTGATTGACGAACTGGACCGTACCGATGCCCCCTTCGAAGCCTTCCTGCTCGAAGCGCTCAGCGACTTTCAGGTCACGATCCCCGAGCTTGGCACCATCAGCGCCCCTGAGCCGCCCATTGTCATCCTGACCTCTAACCGCACGCGGGAGGTGCATGACGCACTCAAGCGACGTTGCCTGTATCACTGGGTCGACTACCCCGATGCCGAACGCGAAATGGCCATCCTGTCCGCTCGCGCACCGGAGGCAGCAACGGCACTCAGCCGAGAGGTCGTGGCATTCGTCCAACAACTGCGCACCGAAGACCTATTTAAGAAACCGGGCGTGGCTGAAACGATTGACTGGGCCAAATGCCTGCTCGCGCTTGACGTCACGACCCTAAGCCCCGAAGTGATCGCGGACACCCTCGGCGCTGTGCTGAAATACCAAGACGACATCGCCAAACTACAGGGGTCCGAGGCCGCACGCATTCTAGAGCAAGCCCGTGCCTCTCTAGCCCCCGCATGATGCTCTTTTTGGCCAAAAATACTTCGGAGGTTTGGAGGCAGCGCCTCCAATCAGCCATTCATGGCTGAACAACTCCCCCTTGATTTGCCGGACGATCCGAAACTTGCCGGCAATATTACCCATTTCGCCCGCGCCCTGCGCCGTGCGGGCCTATCGATCGGGCCGGGCCGGGTGGTGGAGGCGGTGCAGGCGGTGGCTGCGGTCGGTTTTACAAGCCGCCGCGATTTCTACTGGACGCTCCATGCCTGCTTTGTCAGCCGCCCCGAGCACGCACGGGTTTTCGCGCAGATCTTCCGTCTCTATTGGCGGGACCCGCGGTATCTGGAGCATATGATGGCGGCCATGCTGCCTGCGATCCGGGGCGTGCAGGAAGACCGGCCTGCCACCCCGGCGGAGAAACGCGCGGCGGAGGCTTTGCTAGATGGGGCCGAAGCGCCAGAGGCCGAAGGCCAGTTGGAACCTGAGGAAACGCTGGTCGAGGTTGATGCCAGCCTCACAATGTCCGCGCGCGAACGGTTGCGCAGCCTTGATTTCGAACAGATGAGCCTAGCCGAGATGGCGGAGGCGAAGCGGATGTTGGCGCGGTTGGAACTGCCTGTGCCGCCCATGCCAAGCCGTCGTGGCATTGCTTCGGCACGTGGGCGGATCGACGTGCCCCGCTCAATGAAAGCCGCGCTCAGACGTGGGGGCGAGATGGAGCGGCTATATCGCATGAAGCCGCGTGAGCGCTATCCCAACCTCGTCGTGCTCTGCGACATCTCGGGTTCTATGAGCCAATACAGCCGGGTGATCCTGCATTTCCTGCATGCGGTCGCGAACCGTAAAGGCGCGGGCTGGGCGCAGGTGCATGGGTTCACCTTTGGCACCCGGCTCACAAATATCACGCGCCATCTCACCACGCGGGACGTTGATGCAGCCTTAGCCGCGGCGGGAGCGCAGGCGCAGGATTGGGAGGGCGGTACCCGAATTGGCAGCGCCTTGGCCGCCTTTAATCGCGACTGGTCGCGCAGGGTCATGGGGCAGGGGGCGGTTGTGCTGCTGATCACCGACGGGCTGGATCGGGATGACCCGATGGAACTGGCGCGGCAGATGCAGCGGTTGCAGCTTAGCGCAGGCCGGGTGATTTGGCTGAACCCGCTGCTCAGGTGGGACGGCTTTGCGCCGAAGGCGGCGGGGATCCGGGCGATAATGCCCTATGTCGACAGTTTTCGGGCGGGGCATTCGATTGCGTCTTTGGAAGCGCTGGCCGAAGCGATCTCAAAGCCTGATGATCTGGGGGAGAAGGCGCGAATGATGGCAGGAATGGCGTCCGAGGGAGGATGACAGGGGGGGGTGGCTGCGGGTCTCTCCAAAACCAGAAGGTTTCAAAGCCACCCTTGCTCGGTCCCTGCCTGTCACCCGCCTGTCGTCGGCGCAAGCGAAATAGCCGTATCCCCTGAAGGGGCCCCTCGGCGATTTAGCTTGCCCCGCCGCCCTGCACGCGACCGTTTGGTCCCAAGCAAGGGCGGCTCCGAAACCAGAGTTTCTTAGGCAAAGGTCTGCGCGAAGGTGCTGCGGTAGGTGGCGCGCAGGTCGGCGAGGAGGGCCGAGGCGCTGCCGAAGCTGATCTTTTCGCCGCCGAAGGCGCCGACTTGGGTGACCGGGACGCAGGCGTCTTTGCCAGCGGCGATCAGGGTCTCGGCGGCTTCGGCGGTGCAGGCCACGAGGTAACGGGCTTGGTCTTCGCCAAAGAGGGTAGCGGTGTCGTCGCTCTCAACCTCGACACCAATGCCGGCTGTTTCGGCCAGCTCGAAAGCGGCGAGTGCGAGGCCGCCGTCGCCGAGGTCAGTGCAGGCAGAGATATGCGCGGCTCGGGCGCGGATGAACTCACCGTGGCGACGCTCTTTGTCCAGATCGACCTGCGGCGCGTCGCCCTCGCGGCGGGCGAAGGCCTCGGCCAGCAGTGCGGATTGGCCGAGGTGGCTGCCCGCATCGCCGACCAGCAGGGCGACATGGCCTTCGCGCAGGCGGTTGTGGATGATGCCGTCGACATGGTCGATCAGGCCCACAGCACCGATTGTGGGCGTGGGCAGGATGCCTTTGCCGTCGGTTTCGTTATAGAGCGACACGTTGCCCGACACGATTGGCATGTCGAGCGCGCCGACGGCTTCGCCGATGCCTTTGATCGCACCGACCAACTGGCCCATGATCTCGGGCTTTTCGGGGTTGCCGAAGTTCAGGTTGTCGGTTGTAGCCAAGGGTTTGGCGCCCACGGCGCAGAGGTTGCGGTAGGCTTCGGCCACGGCTTGCTTGCCGCCCTCTACGGGGTTTGCTTTGACATAGCGCGGGGTCACGTCGGAGGTGAAGGCCAGCGCCTTATCGGTACCATGCACCCGCACGATGCCCGCACCAAGGCCGGGCAGGCGGACGGTGTCGCCCATGACCATGGTGTCATATTGCTCATAGACCCAGGCTTTGGAGCTGTGGTTCACGGAGCCTATGAGGGCGCGCAGGCCGTCGATGGGGTCGATGGTAGGCGCGTCGGCGAGCGGCGTGGCGGCGGGGGTTTCTACCCAGGGGCGGTCGTATTCCGGGGCTGTGGAGGCCAGTTTCGACAGGGGCAGGTCTGCTTTGACTTCGCCGTTGAGGCAGATCAGGAAGCGGTCTTCGGGGAGGGTTTCGCCGACGATGGCGAAATCGAGGTCCCATTTGTCGAAGACGGCCTTGGCTTCGGCCTCAAGCTCGGGGCGCAGAACCATGAGCATGCGCTCTTGGCTTTCGCTGAGCATCATTTCATAGGCGGTCATGTGGGGTTCGCGCGTCGGGACTTTCTCAAGGTCGAGACGCACGCCGAGGCCGCCTTTGTCGCCCATCTCAACGGCTGAGCAGGTCAGGCCCGCAGCGCCCATGTCTTGGATCGAGATCACGGCACCGGTGGCCATCAACTCCAGCGTGGCTTCCATCAGGCGTTTTTCGGTGAAGGGGTCGCCGACCTGCACGGTGGGGCGTTTCTCTTCGATGGTGTCATCGAATTCGGCACTGGCCATGGTTGCGCCGCCGACACCGTCGCGGCCTGTTTTGGCGCCGAGGTAGACCACGGGCATGCCGACACCGGAGGCGGCGGAGTAGAAGATTTTGTCTGCATCCGCGAGGCCCGCCGCGAAGGCGTTAACCAAGCAGTTGCCGTCATAGGCCGCATCAAAACGCACTTCGCCGCCGACAGTCGGCACGCCGAAACAGTTGCCATAGCCGCCGACGCCTTCGACGACGCCGTGCACAAGCTGGCGCGTTTTGGGGTGTTCGGGGCGGCCAAAGCTGAGCGCGTTCATTGCAGCGATCGGGCGCGCGCCCATGGTGAAGACGTCGCGCAGGATGCCGCCCACGCCGGTCGCAGCCCCTTGATAGGGCTCGATGTAGGAAGGGTGGTTGTGGCTTTCCATCTTAAAGACCAGCGCTTGGCCGTCGCCGATGTCGACCACGCCTGCGTTTTCGCCGGGGCCGCAGATCACTTGGGGGCCGTCCGTTGGCAGGGTGCGCAGCCATTTTTTGGACGACTTATAGGAGCAGTGCTCGTTCCACATGGCCGAGAAAATGCCCATCTCGGTGTAGTTCGGCTCGCGCCCGAGGATGTTGACGACCTCTGCGTATTCCTCGGGCGTGAACCCGTGGCTGGCGATGAGGTCAGGCGTGATGGCTGGATCTTGCATGGAGTGTCCCCGGCTGGCGCGTTTGCGCCCTCATACAAGGGGGAGTGCCGGGGGGGAAGGGGGTTTCGCCTCCATCATGGGAAAGCCAGCGTTGTGCGAAAAAAAAGGCCGAGCTAAAAAGCTCGGCCAAGTCCAACAGGGAGGTATGAAGCGACGCGCCCTCGGGCTGTCAATCTTCATACCGATGAAATAGGAGGCAGGCCTGCCCGGATCAAGGCTATTTCGTTCAGTGGAACATCATGGCCGCTATGCGTTTGGCGCATGGCTGATTGGGCTTAGCTCTCGCGCCCTGTCAGTTCGCGCCACTGCTTGCGGTAGGTAATGATCTCTTCCTGCACGAAATCCTTGAAGGCTGCGACGCGTTTGGATTGGCGCAGCTCTTCGGGATAGGCGAGGTAGACCGGCACTTCGGCGGATTCCACGTCTGGCATGACATGCACCAAGTCGGGGAAGTCCTGAATCAGATAGTTGGGCAGCACACCGAGGCCGAGGTGGTGGACCACGCCTTGAAGGACGCCGAAGTAGTTGTTGACCGTAAGCAGAGACCGCAGGTCGTACATCATCAGTTCTTTGACGAGTTGCAGGCCCGCGCCGACCTGATCGCTGTCGGTGTTCTGGCAGATCAGACGGTGATCGGCCATATCCTCCATACGCTCGGGCGTGCCGTGTTTCTCGAGGTATTCAGGGCTTGCATAGATGCCCATTCGGACCGTCATCAGGCGTTTGCGGATCAAATCGGCCTGGCTTGGCTCTTTCATGCGGATCGCGACATCGGCCTCGCGCATGGGGAGGTCGAGCACGCGTTCTTCGAGCATCAGATCAACCTTGAGGTCGGGGTACTGCTCATAGAGTTTGGGCAGGCGGGGGGCGAGCCAGAGGGTGCCGAAGCCCGTGGTGGTGGTCACGCGCAACTCGCCAAAGACCTCTTCTTCGCTGTCGCGGATGCGCGCGGCGGCGGCGTCAAGGCGTTTGGCCATCGCCGAGGTCGCGTCGAACAGAAGTTCACCTTGTTCGGTCAGGATCAGCCCGCGCGCGTGGCGGTGGAAGAGGTTGGTGTTCAACTGCTCTTCCAGCCCGCGAATCTGGCGGCTTACGGCAGATTGCGACAGATTCAGCTTGTCGCCCGCGTGGGTCAACGACCCCGCGTCAGCAACCGCGTGAAAAATTCTCAATTTGTCCCAATCCATGGCGCGTACTTTCCTTGCCCAGCCTTTCTCCTACCTTAATAGCAGGGAGAAAACAGCACAAAGCTTCGCATCGTTCGATGCCGCAGCGGAAAACCTGCTATACAGGTCAGCATCTGTGACCTATATAGGGGCAAATGACGCAAGACTGACGTGCTAGGGAGGCCCGCCATGACAACGCAGAAGATTTCACTCAACGACCGTTTCGACCTTGAGAAGAGCCCGGTGCTGCTGAACGGCACGCAGGCGCTTGTTCGTCTGATGATGATGCAGTCCGCCCGCGATAAGGCGGCGGGGCTGAATACGGCGGGTTATGTCACCGGCTATCGGGGCAGTCCGCTGGGGGCGGTTGATCTGCAGATGCAGCGGGCGGAAAAGAAACTGGCCGAGCATAACGTGCGCTTTGAGCCGGGCTTGAACGAAGACCTCGCGGCGACCATGCTCTGGGGCAGCCAGCAGGCGGAACTGCGCGGCGAAGGCAAATACGACGGGGTGTACGGTCTGTGGTATGGCAAGGGGCCGGGCGTGGACCGCACCGGCGACGTGATGCGCCATGCCAATATGGCGGGCACCTCGCCCCATGGCGGTGTGCTGATGGCGATGGGCGATGACCATACCGGCGAATCCTCCACCGTATTGCACCAATCCGAATGGGCCATGGTGGATGCCTATATGCCGGTGGTGTCGCCTGCTGGTGTGCAAGAAATTCTCGACTACGGCATCTATGGCTGGGCGCTGAGCCGCTTTTCGGGCCTTTGGGTCGGCCTGAAGACGATGAAGGACACCGTGGAAGCGACCAGCGTCGTCAATGGCGATCCAAACCGGATGAAGCTGATCACGCCTGAGTTCGACATGCCCGATGGGGGCCTCAGCATCCGTCTGGGCGACACGCCGCACCTGCAAGAGGCGCGGATGATTGACTATAAGCGCTTCGCGGCGGAGGCATTCTCCCACGCCAACAAGATGGACAAGCGCATGTGGGGCAAGCGTGGGGCCAAGATCGGCTTTGCCGCGGCGGGCAAGAACTGGCTCGATCTGGTGCATGCGCTGAGCCTGCTGAACATTGATGAGAACGAGGCCGAACGGCTTGGGATCACGACCTATAAAATCGGTCAGACCTTCCCGCTCGACATGCAGGGCTTCCACGAATGGGCCGAAGGGCTCGATCTGGTGGTTGTGGTCGAAGAGAAGCGCAAGCTGATCGAAGTGCAGATCAAAGAGGCGCTCTTTAACGACACCCACCGCCGGGTCTACGGCTGGCACAAGGGTGGCGCGGGCATGGAGCATGGCGAAGAGCTGTTCCCGACCCGTGGCGCGCTCGACCCCATTCTGATTGCCGAGAAGATTGGCGGCATCCTACTAGAGGAAGGCCGCGAGACTGATGGTATCCGCGCCGGGCTGGAGGCGCTGAACGAAGCACGCCGGTCGGACAATGCCGAAGATATCGCGGCACGTCTGCCATATTACTGTGCGGGCTGCCCGCATAATTCTTCGACCAAAGTGCCCGAAGGCTCGCGCGCTTATGCGGGCATCGGCTGTCACTATATGGTGCAATGGATGGACCGCGAGACCACCGGCTTTACCCATATGGGCGGCGAGGGTGCGAACTGGATCGGCGAAGCGCCGTTTTCCAACACCAAGCACGTGTTCCAGAATCTTGGCGACGGCACCTATAACCACTCCGGCGTGCAGGCGATCCGGGCGGCCATCGCGGCGGGGACCAACATCACCTACAAGATCCTCTACAATGATGCGGTCGCCATGACCGGAGGCCAGCACAATGAGGGTGATCTGGATTCCTACCGCATCGTCGATGAGCTAAAGGCGATGGGCGTGAAGAACATCGCCGTGGTTTACGACGAGAAAGAAGACGTCGACCTCACCCGCTTCATGGGCGTCGAGGTGCATGAGCGGGCCGAGATGCCCAATGTGCAAAAGGCCTACCGCGAGCATGAGGGCGTCAGCGCGATTGTCTATATCCAGACCTGCGCCGCCGAAAAACGCCGCCGCCGCAAGCGCGGTCTGTTCCCGGACCCGGATAAGCGGGTTTTCATCAACGAAGACGTCTGCGAAGGCTGCGGCGATTGTGGTGTGCAATCGAACTGCGTGGCCGTGGTGCCGAACGAGACCGAACTGGGCCGCAAACGCGCGATTGACCAGTCGTCCTGCAACAAGGACTTCTCCTGCGTCAACGGCTTCTGCCCGTCCTTCCTGACGCTGGAAGGTGCCAAGGTGCGCAAGGACCCGACGACTGAGTTGAACATCCCCGACCTGCCGATGCCCGATCTGCCCACAATCAACGGCACCCATAACGTCGTGATCACTGGCGTCGGCGGCACCGGCGTGGTGACCATCGGCGCGCTGCTCGCCCAAGCGGCTCAGTTGGATGGCAAGGGTGCTGGCATGATGGAAATGGCTGGTCTGGCGCAAAAAGGCGGCGCGGTGCATATTCACTGCCGTCTGGCCGAGCGCCCCGAGGACATCAGCGCGATCCGTGTGGCCACGGGCGAGGCGCATGCGCTGATCGGCGGCGATCTGGTGGTCTCGGCTGGCCATAAAACGCTGGGCCTGACCCGCGCAGGCCGGACCGGGGCAGTGGTGAACTCGCATCAGATCATCACCGGGGATTTTACCCGCGATACGGAGTTCCAGATGCCCTACGACCGTCTGTCGCTGGCACTGGAAGCGCGTTTGAAAGACGATGTGGCGATGTTCGACGCCTCCGATCTGGCCAAGGCGGCTCTGGGCGATTCGATCTTCTCCAACATGATGATCTTTGGTGCGGCCTGGCAGCGGGGCTTGCTGCCGCTGACTTTGGAGAGCCTACACGAAGCGATCCGCATGAATGGCGCTGCGGTTGAACGCAACATGCGCGCCTTCGAGATTGGCCGTTGGGCGGTGCTTTACCCCGAGGACGCGCAGAAGGTGAGCCAGCCCAGCAAGGTGGTGGAATTGCCCAAGTCGCTGGACGAGAAGATTGCCTTCCGCGTCGACCATCTGACCGCTTATCAGGGCAAGGCGCTGGCTAAGCGTTACACCAAGATGCTGGACGGTATTGCGGACCGCGACGTCAAGGCGGCGGCGGCTTTGGGCTATCACAAGCTTCTGAGTTATAAGGACGAATACGAAGTCGCCCGTTTGCTCATCACCAGCCGTGACAAGGCCCGTGCCGAGTTCGACGGTGACTTCAAGATGACCTTCCACATGGCGCCGCCGCTCTTGTCCAAAATGGGGCCGAATGGCCGTCCGGAAAAGCGCGAGTTTGGCCAGTGGCTCGAAGGGCCGCTGCGTGTCATGGCGAAGTTCAAAGGCCTGCGCGGCACGCCGTTTGATCCCTTCGGCTATACCGCCGAGCGCAAGATGGAACGCGCGCTGATTACCCAGTATGAGGCCGACATGGCCGAGGTGCTGCCCAAGCTCACCGATCAGACCCGCGAGGCGATTGTCGCGCTGGCCGAACTGCCGCTGCAAATCCGTGGCTTTGGCCCGGTGAAACAGGGCAATGAAGCCAAAGCAGAAAAGCGCCGCGAGGAGCTGCTGGCGGTGATCCGCGCGGGCGGGACTTCTACGGCTAAGGCGGCGGAGTAAGCCTCGGCGCCATTGCGAAACAGCCCGGAATCAAGGCCGCAAGGCCGCCGGGCAGCGCCAGACCGTCCCCCGGTCTGGCGCTTTTGCGTTTGTCGGGGCGGCTTGCAAACTCTCACATGCGAGGCCAACAGAGATTGCTATCCCGCGAGGGCATAAGCGCCAGTCCCCGGTCCAGCACTGCCCGGCGCATCGCGACAACAAAACCCGCCCATGGATTTCCCTGCCAAAGCCTCTTATGAGTCTCTCAACGCCGGACACCTCCGGCCCCTAGCGCAGGTGACAACAGACCATGGCAGTTGGTATTTTCGATTCCGGTCTCGGCGGGCTGACCGTCTGGGCCAAGGTGCAAGAACGTCTTCCGGAGGTGGACTTTGTCTATCTCGCAGACAGCGCCCATGCGCCTTATGGCGTGCGCGATGCGGATGACATCTATGATCTGACCTGCGCCGCCGTGCAGCGCCTGTTCGACGCGGGCTGTGATCTGGTGATCCTTGCCTGCAACACGGCCTCGGCCGCCGCATTGCGCCGGATGCAAGAGGCTTGGGTCCCCGAGGGCAAACGGGTGCTCGGTGTCTTTGTGCCACTGATCGAAGCCATGACCGAACGGCAATGGGGCGACAACTCGCCGCCGCGCGAAGTGGCGGTGAACCATGTGGCGCTCTTTGCGACGCCTGCGACCGTCTCAAGCCGCGCCTTCCAGCGCGAGTTGTCGTTCCGGGCGATCGGCGTCGATGTCGAGGCGCAGGCCTGCGGCGGGGTGGTGGATGCCATTGAGGAAGGCGACATGATCCTCGCCGAAGCGCTGGTGCGCAGCCATGTCGATGCGCTGAAACGCAAGATGCCGCAGCCTGATGCGGCGATTTTGGGCTGCACCCATTATCCGCTGATGCAGGACGCCTTTCAGGCTGCACTCGGCGCGCAGGTGAAAGTTTTCTCTCAAGCCGAACTGGTGGCCGAGTCGCTCGCTGATTACCTTGAGCGGCGGCCCGAGATGCTCGGCAAGGGCGAGGCGGCTTTCCTCACCACTGGCGATCCGGCCCGCGTGAGCGACCGTGCGACGCAGTTCCTGCGACGACAGATCACATTCACCGCCGCCTGAACCTAGATTACATACCGTCCGAACAAGGGGCAAACCATGACCCAGAACATCGCCATTCTCGGCGCTTCCGGCTATACCGGGGCAGAACTCATCCGGCTGATTGCTGGCCATTCGTCGATGCAGATCAAGGCTTTGGGGGCGAACTCCAAAGCCGGTCAAAGCGTGGCCGACGTCTTTCCGCATCTGCGCCATTTGGACCTGCCAGAACTAGTCACGATCGACGAAATCGACTTTTCCCAGATCGATCTGTGCTTTTGCGCCCTGCCGCATAAGACCTCGCAGGAAGTGATCTCGGCACTGCCTAAAGACCTCAAGATCGTCGATCTCTCCGCAGACTTCCGCCTGCGCGATCCTGAAGCTTATGAGAAATGGTACGGCAACAAACATGCCGCCGTCGATATTCAGGAAGAGGCGGTCTACGGGCTGACCGAGTTCTACCGCAAAGAAATCGCTGCCGCGCGTCTGGTGGCGGGCACGGGCTGCAACGCGGCGACCGGGCAATTTGCCCTACGCCCGTTGATCGCAGCCGGGGTGATTGATCTTGATGACATCATTCTCGATCTCAAATGCGCCGTGTCGGGGGCAGGGCGCTCGCTGAAGGAAAACCTGCTGCACGCGGAGTTGAGCGAGGGCTATCACGCCTATGCGCTTGGCAGCACGCATCGGCATCTGGGTGAGTTCGATCAGGAGTTTTCGGCCCTTGCCGGGCGGCCTGTGCAGGTGCAGTTCACGCCGCATCTGGTGCCTGCCAACCGTGGCATCCTTGCGACCTGCTATGTCAAAGGTGACGCGCAAACCATTTATGATACACTGAAAAATGCGTATGCGGACGAGCCGTTCATCGAAGTGCTGCCCTTTGGCGAAGCGCCGAGCACGCGGCATGTGCGCGGCTCGAACTTCTGCCATATCGGCGTAGTGGCTGACCGCCAGACGGGCCGTGCCACGGTTGTGGTAGCGCTTGATAACCTGACCAAAGGCTCCAGCGGGCAAGCGTTGCAGAACGCCAACCTGATGCTGGGTCTGGACGAAACCGAGGGGCTTATGATGGCTCCGCTGTTCCCATGAGGGCGCTATGAAAAGCCTTAAGAAACAACGCCGCATCCAGATCATCGCCGTGGCGGTGGTGGCACTGGTGCTTTCTACCGCGCTGATCGGCTATGCCCTGCGCGATGGGATCAACTATTTCCGCGCGCCGAGCCAAGTCATCGCCGAACCGCCCGGACCTGCTGAAGTGTTCCGCATTGGCGGGCTGGTCGAGGAAGGCTCGCTCAAACGTGGGCAGGGCGAGGCGATTCGGTTTTCGGTGACGGATGGCGGGGCGTCGGTGCCCGTGGTCTTTACGGGTGTGCTGCCGGATCTGTTTGAGGAGAATCAGGGCATGGTGGGAACGGGCCGATATATAGATGGCGTCTTTGAAGCCTCTGAAATCCTTGCGAAACATGATGAGACTTACATGCCCAAGGAAGTCACCGACGCGCTGAAAGAGCAGGGCGTCTACCGCGAACCTGAAAGCTGAGCTGTCCCCACCGCGCGGCACTCTGAGACTGTGTTAACCAATCCGACCGAGCCTGTTCCAGCGCTGAACAGGAGCGGTCGAGATGCAGTCAGTCAGAGAAATTGCCAATGCCATCGTGGCCCGCGAGGGCGGCTTTGTGAACGATCCGGATGATCCGGGCGGGGCGACGAACTTTGGTGTCACGATCCACACGATGCGGCGTTTGGGACTGGACCTGACCGGAGACGGTCAAGTCGATATTTCTGACGTGCGCAGCCTGAGCCAAGCGCAGGCCGTGGACATATTTATCAAACATTACTTCGACGCGCCGCTGATTGCGGAACTGCCAGAACTGCTCCAGCCGAGCGTGTTCGATATGTATGTGAATGCTGGCAATAATGCGGTGAAGATATTGCAGCAGTTGCTGCGCGAGATGGGGCAAGACATCGCGGTTGACGGCGCCATTGGGCCGCAAACGATCCGCGCGGCCCATGCTGCGATGCGCGCCGCGCCTGATCATCTGGTTGACGCCTACGGCATCGCGCGTCGCAACTATTACTTCCGTCTTGCCGACCGCCGCCCCGCAAGCCGCAAATACGCGCGCAACCAAGCGGGGGGCAAAGGCGGTTGGATCCGCAGGGCCGAGGAGTTCATCTCGCCGCAGTATCACATGAGCAAAGCGGCTTTTGAGCAGAGGGTGGCAGCATGGGGTTGATTGAACGCATTTTTTCGACGGTATTTGGCGGAGACCGCAATCTGGTGCGCGAAACCGTCGAGGTATTTCGCGAGAATGCCGAGGCCGGTGCACAGCGCGCGCATGTGGTGCAGGGGCAAGCCATGGCACAATATGGCGCAGAGTTCGCGGTAGCGCGTCAGGGAGGCTTTGATCGATTCATGGACGGTGTGAACCGGCTGCCGCGCCCGATGTTGGCACTCGGTACGCTAGGTCTCTTTATCACGGCTATGGTCAATCCGCTGTGGTTTGCCGAACGGATGCAGGGCATCGCGCTGGTGCCGGAACCTCTTTGGTGGCTGTTGGGTGTCATCGTGTCCTTCTATTTCGGCGCACGACAACAGGCCAAGGCGCAAGAGTTCCAGCGTGCAATTGTCGGGACGATCACGCGGGTGCCGCAGGTGGTCAGCAATATCGAGACCCTGCGCAATCTGCGGGCCGATACACCGCAGGTGGCGGACACGGGCGAAGACAGTCGCTTGACCCTCGCCGCGCTTGAGCCTTCGAATAATCCAGCCCTCGAGGCATGGCGGCTAAGCCGTCGTCTGACTGCGACCGAATGACCGCACCCAAAGCTAAATTTCCCATGGCTTAGGGGCCGCGCGGCGCCTATAGTCCGGGCTATGATTACAGAGCTTGGACATTTCGCGCTGGTACTCGCCTTTGGCGTCGCACTGGTACAGATGGTGGTGCCGATGTGGGGCGCTTGGCGCGGTCGTGCCAGTTGGATGGCGGTGGCTGAACCTGCAGCGGGGGCGCAGTTTGCGCTGATTGCGCTGTCCTTTGGCGCGCTGATGTGGGCCTTTATCACTTCGGATTTCAGCCTCCGTCTGGTGGTGGCGAACAGCCATTCTGCCAAGCCAATGCTCTATAAGATCAGCGGCACATGGGGGAACCATGAGGGCTCGATGCTGCTCTGGGTGCTGATCGTGGCGCTTTTCGGGGCGATGGCAGCTTGGTTCGGCGGCAATTTGCCTCCAACACTGCGGGCGCGGGTGCTCTCGGTTCAGGCGGCGATTGGGGTGGCGTTTTTGGCGTTTATCCTTTTCACCTCGAACCCCTTTTTGCGGATGGGCACGCCACCTTTTGACGGGCAAGATCTGAACCCGCTGTTGCAAGACCCCGGTCTCGCATTCCACCCGCCGTTTCTCTATCTCGGCTATGTCGGCCTGAGCATGTCGTTTAGCTTTGCCGTAGCCGCGCTGATTGAGGGGCGTGTTGATGCGGCCTGGGGTCGCTGGGTGCGCCCTTGGACGCTGGCGGCTTGGATTTTCCTCACCATCGGCATCTCGCTCGGCTCTTGGTGGGCCTATTACGAACTTGGTTGGGGCGGTTTCTGGTTCTGGGATCCGGTGGAGAACGCCTCTTTCATGCCATGGCTATTGGCGGCGGCACTCCTGCACTCGGCCATCGTGGTGGAGAAGCGGGAGAGCCTGAAAAGCTGGACCATCCTGCTGGCGATCCTCGCCTTTGGCTTCTCGCTGATCGGGACATTTATCGTGCGCTCCGGGTTGCTGACTTCGGTCCATGCCTTTGCCAATGACCCCGAGCGTGGCGTGTTCATCCTCGCGATCCTTGGTTTCTTCACCGGCGGCGCACTGGTCCTCTATTCCATGCGGGCGTCCGTACTGGAGGCGAAGGGCGTCTTTGGCCTGATCAGCCGCGAGACGGCTTTGGTGGTGAACAACCTGTTGCTGGCCGTGGCCTGTTTCGTTGTCTTCGTTGGCACCATGTGGCCGCTGGTGGCCGAGATGTTCCTTGACCGGAAACTCAGCGTCGGGCCGCCATTCTTCAACGCCGCCTTCACCCCCTTTATGGTCGCGCTTGGGCTGATCTTGCCGATCGGCAGCGCGATGCCGTGGAAGCGGGCCAAGATCATGCGCGCGCTTTATCCGCTGCGTTATGCCTTCGTCTTGGCGCTGGCCCTTGGTGGGCTGGCCTTTGCTATGCAGACCGGGCGCGGGCTCTTGGGGCCGGTGGGCATGTTCCTCGGCGCTTGGCTGATCATGGGGACCGTGGTGGACCTAATGCAACGATTGGGCCGTGGGCCCGGCAAGCTGCGGCGGCTGCGTCGTCTGCCGCGGGCGGATTGGGGCAAGGCGACGGCCCATGGGGGCCTTGGTGTGACCATGGCCGGGATCGCGGGGCTGATGGCTTGGGCGGTGGATGACATCCGCGTAGCGCGCATTGATGAACCCTTTGACGTGGGCAGCTACACGCTCACGCTAAAGGACGTGCGTGAAGAGCGCGGGCCAAACTATCTGACAACCATGGCTGAGCTGACTTTGGCGCAGGATGGCGAAACACTCGCGACGCTCTACCCGGAAAAGCGTTTCTACCCGGTGGCGCAGATGCCCACGACCGAAGCCGCGATTGATTACAACCTCGCGCGGGACGTCTATGTGGTGATTGGTGATGCGCAGGACGGCGGCGGTTGGGCTGTGCGGACCTATATCAAACCGATGACCAACTGGATCTGGATCGGCTGCGCTCTGATGGCTCTGGGCGGCGTATTGAGCCTCACCGACCGCCGTTTCCGTGTCGCCGCAGGCGCGCGCAAACAGGCGCAAGGGGTGCCTGCGGAATGAAGCGTCTGTTGCTGATCCTGACCCTGCTGGCCAGCCCGCTATGGGCCGTGCAGCCAGATGAGGTGCTGGACGATCCGCTTTTGGAATCCCGCGCGCGCGAATTGAGCCAAGGGCTGCGCTGTCTGGTCTGCCGGAACGAAAGCATTGACGAAAGCAACGCAAGCCTTGCCCGCGATCTGCGCATTCTGCTGCGCGAGCGGTTGGTGGCCGGGGACAGTGACGAAGAGGCGGTGGACTTTATCGTCGACCGCTATGGCGAATATGTGCTGCTAAACCCGCGGGCCACCGGGGCGAACTGGCTGCTCTGGGGCGCAGGGCCTTTGATGCTGCTCCTCGCCGGGGGGCTGGGCGCGGTTTATCTGCGTGGCCGCGCGCGTGGCAAGGCCACCAATGAGGCGCCGTTGACGCCCGAAGAAGAAGCCCGCCTGCGCGATATTCTCGACAACTGACGCCCGGTTGTACTGGCAGCAGCAGACTGCTTTGTTATGCTGCCGCCAAGCAATTGAGGATACCGAGATGGACTATGAAACGATCACCTATGCGCTGACGGACGGTGTCGCGCTGATCACGCTCAATCGTGCCGACAAGATGAACGCGTTGACCGCCCAAATGCGGGCCGAGTTGACCCATGCGGTTACCGAAGGGGGGCGCGAAGGCCGCGTGGTGGTGCTGACCGGGGCCGGGCGTGCGTTCTGCTCGGGTCAGGATCTGGGGGATCGGGCAGGGGGTGCTGCCATTGATCTGGAGCAGACCCTGCGCGAAGAATACGCGCCACTGCTGCGCGCCATCGTGAATTGCCCGGTTCCGACCATCGCCTCGGTGAACGGCCCCGCGGCGGGCGCGGGGGCAAATATCGCGCTGGCGGCGGATGTCGTTTTTGCCAGCGAGAGCGCTTATTTCATGCAGGCTTTCACCCGCATCGGCCTGATCCCAGACGCGGGCGGCACCTATGCGCTGCCACGGCAGATGGGCATGGCCAAGGCAATGGGCGCGGCGCTTTTTGCGGACAAGATTACAGCGCGACAGGCGGATGACTGGGGGATGATCTGGCAAGCGGTGCCGGATGAAGAGTTCGATGCGCATTGGCGGGCCAAGGCAGCCCAGCTGGCCACAGGTCCGACTGCTGCCTATGCGGAAGCCAAAAAGGCAATCCGAGCGACTTGGGACAACGGGTTTGAAGATCAACTGGCATTGGAAGCCGAAGCGCAGGGGCGCTGCGGCAGATCCCATGACTTTGCTGAAGGGGTCACGGCCTTCACGCAGAAACGCGGGCCGAAGTTCGAGGGCCGCTAAGCCTTAACGGCTGCGCTCTACCAAGATCACGTCATCAACAGAGGGCGCCGGGCCACTGGCCCGCGCCACCACAGCCACGGCAACACCATCAGCCAGCACGGTGTGAACTGAGCCGGATACCCGCGCGATTGTAATCTCTGGGGGCGCTTGGCCCTTGTCATAGACCACAGCGATCTGGTCGCAGTCATGGAGGGTATCAGGCACCAAGGCCCCGTGGGGGGCGGGCGCGTTCTTCCCCGCGCCAGACATCAGACCCGTCGCGCGGTCCCAGCGGAGCCCCTTTGTCCGATCTAATACGGCCATCCTGCGTTCCTTGGTGTCGGGCTGCGCGATAGCGCAACGCTGTGGGTTCATCGGTTCTGGCGGGCCACCGGGTGATTGCGCACAGGGCTGCAACAATGGCCCCCCAGAATGGGGCGATAGAAATAGGCTAGCGGGGTTTTGTAAAACGGGTCAAGCGTCCAAAAAGCATTGTCCAGAGGTCCGAAACAATGCCGCAATTTGGCCTCATTTCGGGCTTCGGTGTTTCGAAAGCGGCAAACCGCTTGGAAACATTCGGCCATTCTCCGCCCAATTGCTCATGACAATGCATCTATCTCTGCCAAGCCGCGATTCGTCGGCGCAACCTGAGGCGGAGAGATTGTCCCGCATTCGTCAACAACTGGTGCGAATGGCCAAACAGAGCAGCCCTGAAACGCGAAACGCCCCGACTGGCGGGGCGTTTCCATCTTGCTATAAGGCCGCCTTAGCGGTTCTCGATGTCCACGTAATCGCGTGCATCTTCACCAAGGTACAGCTGACGTGGGCGGCCAATCTTAAGCTGCGGGTCGCTGATCTGCTCTTTCCACTGCGAAATCCAACCGACGGTCCGCGCCAGCGCAAAGATGGGTGTGAACATCGAGGTGGGGAAGCCCATCGCCTCGAGAATAATGCCGGAATAGAAGTCCACATTGGGGAAGAGCTTCTTCTCCGCGAAATACGGATCTTCGAGCGCTGCTTTCTCAAGCTCTTTAGCAACCTGCAGGATCGGGTTATTTTCGACGCCCAGCAGTTCCAGAACCTCGTCGGCGCTTTCCTTCATCACGGTCGCGCGCGGGTCGTGGTTTTTGTAAACGCGGTGGCCAAAGCCCATCAGGCGGAAGGGATCGTTCTTGTCCTTGGCGCGGGCAATGAACTCAGGAATGCGGTCCGGCGTGCCGATCTCTTTGAGCATTTCCAGACATGCTTGGTTCGCACCCCCATGCGCCGGACCCCAAAGGCAGGCGATGCCAGCAGCGATACAGGCGAATGGGTTCGCACCCGAAGAAGAGGCTAGACGCACGGTTGAGGTCGAGGCGTTCTGCTCGTGATCCGCATGCAGGGTAAAGATCCGGTCCATCGCACGGCTCAGGATCGGGTTAACCTCATATTCCTCGGCAGGAACGGCGAAACACATGCGCAGGAAGTTCGACGCATAGTCCAGATCGTTACGCGGATACACGAACGGCTGCCCAATGGTGTATTTGTAAGCCATCGCGGCAATCGTCGGCATCTTGGCGATCAGGCGGATTGAGGCGACCTCGCGCTGGTGCTCGTCCGTGATGTCGGTGCTGTCGTGATAGAAGGCCGACATCGCGCCGACCACGCCGACCATAACGGCCATCGGGTGCGCGTCGCGGCGGAAACCACGGAAGAAATACATCATCTGCTCGTGCAGCATGGTGTGGTTGGTCACCAGATGCTCGAAATCTTCGAGCGCTTTGGGGGCAGGGAGCTCACCGTAAAGCAGCAGATAGCAGACTTCGAGGTAGTGCGACTTGCTGGCAAGCTGTTCGATCGGATAGCCACGGTGCAGCAGAACGCCCTTGTCACCATCGATAAAGGTGATGGTGCTGTCGCAGGCCGCGGTCGAGGTGAACCCCGGATCATAGGTAAAGACGCCAGCCTGGGCATAGAGCTTGCGGATGTCGACCACGTCGGGGCCGTCGGTGGGGCTGTGGATCGGCAGATCGTAGCTTTCGCCATCGATCGCAAGCGTGGCTGTTTTATTGTTGTTGGTCATGAAGTCCCTTCCCGAATGTTGGCTGCGGGGTGCGCCCCGCCGTCTGGGCTAGGCCCCATAAAGGGGGCCGTCCCGGTCAGTTATATCGTGCCGGCTTGAGAAGTGGTTAACCAAAACTCACGCGGCGGCGTCTGTCAGTCGGGCAAGGGTTTCATCGCGCCCCAGCACCAACATCATGTCAAAAACCGATGGGGTGACTGCCCTGCCAGCGAGCGCCGCACGAAGCGGCCCTGCCAGCTTGCCGAACTTGGTGTCCTTCGCGGCTGCAAAGCCGTTCAGCACCTCCTCCAGCGTTTCCTTGTTCCAGCTAGCATTTTGCAAATGCGGCGTCAATTCCGACAGTATGCCACGGGATACCGTATCGAGGTTCTTGGCAGCCTTCTCATCCGGTTGGATCGGGCGGTCAACCAAGACAAATGATGCTTTTTCAAGGAGTTCCGGAAATGTCTTCGCGCGATCTTTAAGGCAATACATCGCCCGCTCCAGCCCATCGGCTTGGGCTTCCGTAAGGGCAGCTTTGCCAGCCGCGTCCAAATAGGCCTCAATCTCGCGCCGCAGCGCGGCATCATCGGCCTGAGCAATATGCTGACCGCATAGGTTTTCGAGCTTTTTTAGGTCAAACTGGGCGGGGCTTTTGCGAATGCCGCTCAGATCGAACCACTCTTTGGCCTGCGCGTCAGTAAAGAATTCGTCATCACCGTGGCTCCACCCGAGCCGCGCGAGGTAGTTCCGCATGCCGGCGGCGGGGAAACCCATGACCTGATATTCCTGCGCGCCAAGCGCGCCGTGACGTTTAGAAAGCTTTTTGCCATCCGCCCCGTGGATCAGCGGGATATGTGCCCAGACCGGCACCTCCCAGCCCATTGCCTCGTAAATCATCATCTGGCGGGCCGCGTTATTCAGATGATCATCGCCCCGCACGACATGGGTCACGCCCATGTCGTGATCATCCACCACCACGGCGAGCATATAGACCGGCGTGCCGTCCGAGCGCAGCAGGATCATATCATCGAGCTGGTCATTGCGGATCGTCACATTGCCCTGCACCTGATCGCGGATCACGGTTGTGCCTTCGAGCGGCGCTTTGATCCGGACCACATAGGGCGCATCGGGATGGCTGGCCGGATCAGCGTCGCGCCATGGCGAGCGATAAAGCGTACTGCGGCCCTCAGCCTTTGCGGCTTCGCGGAATGCTTCGATCTCTTCTTGTGTGGCGAAGCATTTGTATGCCTTGCCCGCTTCCAGCAACTCGCGCGCGACGGCGGCGTGGCGGGGGGCGTTCTCGAACTGGCTGACGATTTCTCCGTCGTGATCAAGACCGAGCCAAGCCATGCCTTTCAGAATCGCCTCGGTCGCTTCGGGGGTCGAACGGGCGCGGTCGGTGTCTTCGATACGCAGCAGAAACTTGCCGCCACGGCCCCGCGCATAGAGCCAGTTGAACAATGCGGTGCGCGCGCCGCCGATGTGCAGGAACCCGGTGGGCGAAGGGGCGAAACGGGTCACAACGGGGGCGTTCATGGCAAGGCCTTTCGGTCAGAAGTATGAATCGGGCAAGGCCGCGTTTACCATTTGATAACCACGGTGCCCCTAGGATTTGCCGTCTATCTACCCAGTGCGATCCGCGGGGGCAAGCATGGGCCTTGGGAACCAGCTACCTGATATGATGCTGCGCCAGCGCGGGCATCTGTTCAACTGGGTGCCGGTCTGTCTTGCGCTTGGGATCGGTTGGTATTTTACGCTGTCGGAAGAGCCGTCTGTCCCGTTCTTGATCGCGTTAGGCGCGGTTGTCCTTTGCCTTGCGATCCTTGCGTGGTGGTTGCCGGAAGCGGTGGCCTCGGTCGCTGTTGGAGTGGCGCTTATCATGGCGGGGCTCATCCTCGCCGCGGCGCGGTCTCACGCAGTGGCAGGTCCGATCTTAGGCTGGCGCTACTACGGGCCGGTGGAGGGGCGGATCGTGGCGATGGACCGAAGCCAGTCCGACGCGCCACGCATAACCTTGGACAAAGTGAGGCTTGAGCACGTACCGCCCACCCAAACGCCGCAACGCGTTCGTGTGTCACTGCATGGCAAGATTGAGGGCATTGCACCCAAACCGGGCCTGCGCGTCATGACAACCGCCCATCTGTCGCCGCCCTCGGGCCCGGTAGAACCCGGCGGCTTTGATTTCCAACGACATGCATGGTTCGCGCGGCTCGGCGCAGTGGGCTATACCCGGGTGCCGCTGATGGGAGTGGCCCCTGCGGAAGAGGGAGATCGCGAGTTGGCGCTGTTTCGCCTGCGAATGGCAGCCTCGGCGCGGGTGCGGGCGGCGTTGTCCGGAGATATCGGCGGATTTGCAGCTGCGATCACCACCGGCGACCGCAGCGCGATGTCGCAAGAAACGTTGCAAGATCTGCGCCATAGCAATCTCGCGCATCTGCTGGCCATCTCTGGTTTGCACATGGGGCTCTTAAGCGGCGTGGTCTTCTCGGCAGTTCGCCTGTTGCTTGCGCTCCATCCCCTCACGGCGATGCGGTGGCCGAGCCGTAGCATCGCGGCCGGGGCCGCCTTGGTCGCCGCGAGCGGATATCTGGCTTTGTCGGGCGGCAATGTCGCGACCGAACGCGCCTATATCATGGTGGCTGTGGCGCTATGTGCCCTCATGATCGGTCGGCGCGCGATCTCATTGCGCGCCGTGGCCGTGGCAGCGCTGATCGTCCTCATTCTACGGCCCGAAGCGCTCATGGGGCCGGGGTTCCAGATGTCCTTTGCAGCAACAACCGGATTGGTAGCCGTCTTTGGCTGGCTGCGCGAGGTAAGAACCGAAGCGCTCCCGCGCCCCCTGCGCCCGGTCATGGCGGTCGTGCTGTCATCGGCTGTAGCCGGACTTGCAACCGCCCCGATCTCAGCTGCGCATTTTAATACGGTTGCGCACTTCGGACTTGTGGCGAACCTGCTATCGGTGCCGCTGATGGGGTTACTGGTTATTCCCGCCGCACTGACTGCCTTGCTCTTGGCGCCCTTCGGGCTTGAAGAACTTGGGCTTTGGGCGATGGGGCTCGGCCTGCGCTGGATACTCGTGGTGGCGGACATCGTCGCCGACTTGCCCAATGCGCGCGGGTTTGTTGCAAGCCCAAGTGGATGGGTCCTGCCGTTGTTGGCCATTGGGTTTCTCACGCTGGTGCTCTGGCAGGGGCGGCTAAGGTGGAGTGGCATTCCGATGATTTGTCTGGCGTTTTATCTTTGGCAAACAGGGGAGCGCCCAACGGTGCTCATTGCAGATACGGGAACTTTGGTCGGCGTCATGACGCCTCAGGGCCGAGCGCTCAGCAAGTCAAGAGGCGCGGGGTTCATCGCGAGGAATTGGCTGGAAAATGACGGGGACGGCGCCCAACAAGCCGCAGCGGCGGCTCGCTGGGGAGGCTCTCCAGAGTTCGGATCAATCGTCCATTTGTCAGGCAAACCCGCGGTGGCGCAGTTCAGCGGCTGCGCTCCGGGGCAGGTGGTCGTGGCATCGGTTCCACTGCCACCTGAAATGAGCGCCAACTGCGCGGTCTACGATCCGCCGAAGCTGCGTGAGACTGGCGCCATTGCGATGTCTCCCGCACCAACAGGATGGCAAGTCGTTACCGCGAAAGACCGAGTGGGAAACCGATTATGGAATCGCAAAACCCGCCGCAGAAGCCGAGATCAATAAGTCCGGATCAAGCCGACCAGCCGCCCTTGAACCTTCACCTTGTCCGAGGGGAGAACCCGCGTTTCATATGCAGGGTTCGCCGCTTCCAGAGCCACCGAGGATCCCTGTTTCCGGAAACGCTTCAACGTGGCTTCCTGATCTTCGACTAACGCAACGACAATGTCGCCATTGTCCGCTACTGAAGTCTCGCGGATGACGACGATGTCCCCATTGTTGATGCCCGCGTCGATCATCGAGTCACCATGCACTTCAAGCGCATAGTGCTCTCCTTGGCCCGCGATCATGCCGCCCGGCACCGAAACGCTGTGGGACATTTGTGAAATAGCTTCGATCGGGACACCTGCAGCGATACGCCCCATAACAGGAACGTCAAATGCGTGCTGGGCAGAAACGTTCTGCGCGGCTGACGGTGGCGCATTATCTGGTCGATCACCATCAATAACTTTGGGGGCGAAACCGGGTGCACCGCCGAGGCTCTCGGGCAGTTTGACCACTTCGATCGCCCGCGCGCGGTGGGCGAGGCGGCGGATAAACCCGCGCTCTTCCAAAGCGGTAATCAGACGGTGAATCCCGGATTTAGAACGCAGGTCGAGCGCGAGCTTCATTTCGTCAAAACTTGGCGGCACGCCGTCGCGTTGCACGCGCTTGTGAATGAAAGCCAATAGATCGAGTTGTTTCTTAGTCAGCATGCGCGCCCCCTGAAGCGTTTATGCCGTTTGTTCTATTGGTGTTCTCGTTTTGTGTCAACAGCCTCAATCAGAGAGTGATGTAGCGTTGCGAGTCTCCCGCCTTACGCGCAGGGTCATGCGGGGGGCGGATCATCAGGGCATCGGCGGTCGCCAAGACTGAAAGGAGCGAGGAATCCTGCCGATCGTCTGGGTAAATTTTACCGTCGCGCAAGTTCGCCCGCATGTAGTGGGCTCGGGGGCCGTTTTCGCCAATGTCCCGGCCAAGCGGCGCTTCCAATTCTTCGGCCGTCGTTTCCGCCAAGCCTAACATTCGACGCACCATGGGGAGGACAAAGACTGCCCCGCAAACCATTGCAGACACGGGATTTCCCGGCAGGCCGATCATGGCGGCATCGCTCAGCTTTCCGGCCATCAACGGTTTGCCGGGGCGCATCGCAACCTTGTAGAAAGATTGTTCAAGGCCAAGCTCGGCAGCAACCGGTGCGACCAAATCGAGATCCCCCACCGAGGCGCCGCCAATTGTCACAATCAGATCGGCGCCCTTCGCCAGCGCGAAGGCCTGCCGCAAGGACGCTTCAGTATCCCGTGCAATCGGTAGCAGCCGGGCTTCTGCACCTGCGTTTTCCAGCATCGCAGCCAGACCATAGCTGTTGGATGCGATAATCTGATCTGGGCCGGGTTCTTCACCGGGTTGCACGAGTTCGTCGCCCGTTGCGAGGATCGCGATGATTGGCTTGCGGGTCACCGGGATATTGGCGTGGTTCATCGCTGCCAGTAGGGCAATATCAGCAGGACGCAACAAACGGAGCGCGCTGAGGCTATCTCCTGCACAAAAATCGCCACCTGCCGGACGGATGTTGTCCTTTGGTCCTACCTTATGACCGAGCGTGATTAGGTCTCCGCGTCGCGTCACATCCTCTTGAATAACCACGAAATCCGCACCTTGCGGAACCGGAGCGCCAGTAAAGATACGCACGGCCTGTCCGGCGCGCAGGGTGCCCTCATAACGGTGGCCGGCGGCGGATTCCCCCACGACTTTGAACATCGCGTCAGGTTCCACTTCGGCGCGGCGGAGCGCATAGCCGTCCATAGAGGAGGCGGCGAAAGGTGGTTGTGTGCGTTGGGCTGTTAAGGCGCGGGCAAGGACGCGGCCATTGGCAGCACGGAGGGGAACGGTTTCGACCGATAAGGGCGCCACGAGGCTTAGAACGGCGTCCAGCGCCTGAGCGACACTGATCATGTGGCTTCGTAACGGCCTGATTTGCCGCCATCTTTTAAAACAACCCGCGTGCCGCCGATCTCCATCGCCTTATCGACCGCTTTGGCCATGTCATATACGGTGAGCGCTGCGACAGAAGCGGCGGTCAGTGCTTCCATCTCCACGCCGGTTTGGCCTGTCGTTTTGACAGTGGCGGTGATCCGCACGCCTGGCAGTCCCGGATCAGGAGTGAGATCAACGCTGACCTTCGTAATGGGCAAGGGATGGCAAAGTGGGATCAGGTCTGAGGTGCGCTTCGCTGCCATGATACCGGCAAGCCGGGCGACGCCGAGCACGTCGCCTTTTTTGGCACGGCCTTCTGTAATAATATCAAGTGTCTCTGGCGCCATCTTGATGTGGCTTTCTGCGGTGGCGATGCGTGATGTGATGGCCTTTTCCGAGACATCCACCATATGGGCATCGCCCTCGGCATCGAAATGGGTCAGCGGCATCACATGCCTCCGGGCATTAGGGGATTGGCGAGAAGGTCGCGCGTCGCTTGTTCGACGTCCTCCTGCCGCATCAGGCTTTCGCCGATCAGAAAGCACCGTGCGCCGTAGATCGCCATATCTGCGAGGTCGGAGGGGGTATTCAAACCGGACTCGCAAACCAGCATCCGGTCTGGCGGGACCGCTTCGGACAGTTGACGTGTTACGTCAAGAGAGGTCTCGAAGGTATTGAGGTTGCGGTTATTAATCCCGATCATACGGCTCTTGAGCTTCTCGGCTCGTGTCAGTTCTTCGGCGTCATGGACCTCGATCAGCACATCCATATCCCAGTCATGTGCGGCTTGTTCCAACTCGGCGGCCTGTGCGTCTGAGACGGAAGCCATGATGATGAGGATACAATCCGCCCCGAGCGCGCGGGCTTCTGCGACCTGATAGGGGTCGTAGAGAAAATCTTTGCGCAGGACGGGCAGATCACAGGCGGCGCGGGCTTCGACGAGGAATTCTTTCGCGCCTTGGAAACTGGGTGTGTCGGTTAGGACTGACAGACAGGTCGCGCCACCGGCGGCATAGGCCTGGGCCAAGGCGGCGGGGGCGAAGTCTTCGCGGATCAGGCCTTTGGACGGGCTCGCCTTTTTGATCTCGGCGATGAGGCCGTAGCCTTCGCGGGAGGCCTCGTGCAAGCGTTCTGCGAAGTGCCGAACAGGGGAGGCATTGCGCGCGGCGGCCTCAACCTCGGCCAGTGGCCGTTCGGCCTTGGCAGCGGCGATCTCTTCGAGTTTGTAGGTCTTGATCTTGTCCAGAATGGTGGCGGTCATGGCATCCTCACGGCTTTGTCCATTGTATGGCGGGCTTGCCTTGGCGCTGCAACCAGTCATTGACCCGGCTGAAGGGGCGTGTCCCGAAGAAGCCGCGATGGGCTGAGAGCGGTGACGGGTGCGGCGTTTCGATCTTGAGGTTTTGGTGCGGATCAACGCTGCGCGCAGCTTTTTGCGCGTGAGCCCCCCAAAGCAGATAGGCGCGGGGGCGGTCTGAAAGGCGCGCGAGCACATCGCGGGTTAGGTTTTGCCAGCCGAGTTTGGCATGGCCATTGGCTTGGCCTGCCGGGACGGTGAGCACGTTGTTCAGCAACAGAACCCCTTGGTCGGCCCAAAAGCGGAGGTCGGCATTGTCTGGGGCAGAGCCAAGATCAGACTGTAACTCTTTGTAAATATTAGCCAATGATCGGGGTAGGGGCCGGGTGTCAGGCTCGGCGGAGAAGGCAAAGCCATGGGCATGACCGGGGGTCGGATAGGGGTCTTGGCCGAGGATCACGACTTCTACAGCATCAGGTTGAAGCCGTTCCAAGGCGGCAAATCTCTGTGGCGCGGGCGGGAGGATTTGGCGCGGATCATCGGCCAAGGCTTGGGCGATCCGGGGCCAGTCATCTGTAAAGAACGGAAGCGTGCCCCAAGCGCCGAGCGTAGCAGTCGGGTCGTCCGTCATTTCTCGTGGCTGATCCGCGCCACGGCTTCGATCTTTGCCCGCGCGGCACCGCTGTCGATGCTTTCGCGGGCCATCTCGACACCGGCCTTCAGGTCGGGCGCGGCATCTGCCACCACAAGAGCAGCCGCAGCGTTTAGGAGGACCGCGTCGCGATAACCGGAGGGAGCACCGTCGAGCAGAGCCTTGAAATGCTTTGTGTTTTCTTCGGGCGCGCCGCCTGCGATTGCCTCGAATGGGTGTTCGGGAAGCCCGGCATCTTCGGGATGCAACTCGCGCAGATTGACGACACCGTCTTCCAGGGCGGCAATCCAGCTCACCCCGGTGATCGTCAGCTCGTCCGTACCGTCAGAGCCATGCACCAGCCATGCTTTCTCGGAGCCCAATTGCTTGAGCGTAAGTGCCATGGGCTCGATCAGATCGCGGGTATAGGCGCCTGTCAGTTGGCGTTTCACTCCGGCAGGGTTGGTCAGCGGTCCGAGGATGTTAAAGATTGTGCGTGTGCCCAGCTCGGACCGTGTCGGCATCACATGAGCTACGGCGGGGTGGTGCATGGGGGCCATCATGAAGCCGATACCGGCCTCAGCCAATTCACGCTCTACCACGGCGGGGCCGACCATCACGTCGATGCCCAATTGCGTCAGCGCGTCCGATGCGCCGGATTTCGAACTCAGGTTGCGGTTGCCGTGTTTGGCCACCACCGTCCCGGCGCCCGCGACCACAAAGGCCGCAGCGGTTGAGATGTTGAGCGTGCCTTTGCCATCGCCGCCCGTGCCGACAATGTCGATCGCCCCGTCGGGCGCGTGCACCGCATTGCATTTGCCGCGCATAACTTGGGCTGCAGCGGCATATTCCGTGACCGTCTCGCCCCGCGTGCGCAGCGCCATGAGAAAGCCGCCGATCTGGCTGGGCGTGGCTTCTCCGTCAAAAAGGATCTCAAAAGCCTCAATCGCTTGCGCGGAGGTCAGCGGCCCATTGGCCGCGGCATCCAGCAGGGGTTTCAATGCGCTACTCATGCCGGGACCTTCATTTCGTTCAGGAAGTTTTGCAGCAGGGCGTGGCCATGCTCGGAACGGATCGATTCAGGGTGAAACTGCACGCCGTGCAAGGGCAGTTCGCGGTGTTGCAGCCCCATGATCGTGCCGTCTTCCAGTTCTGCCGTGATCTCTAGGCAATCAGGCAGGCTTGCGCGTTCCACCACCAGCGAGTGGTAGCGCGTCGCCCCGAAAGGCGAAGGCAGACCGGCAAAAACACCGCGCCCCTTATGCTGCATCTGGCCTAGCTTGCCATGCACGATGTCATCTGCACGTACGACCTTGCCACCAAAGGCTTGCCCAAGCGTTTGGTGGCCCAAGCAAACGCCGAGCAGCGGCAGGCGCGCTTCGGCGGCGGCGTGGGTGAGCTCGAGGCAAATCCCCGCCTGATCCGGGTCACAGGGGCCGGGAGACAGCAGGATGCCCGCCGGGTTCATCGCCATCGCATCGGCTACGCTCAGCGCGTCATTGCGGTGCACCTGCACATCTGCGCCAAGACTCCCGAGATAGTGCACAAGGTTGTAAGTAAAGCTGTCGTAGTTATCGATAAGCAGCAGCAAGGGGCAGCCATTTCTTGTATTAGGACTGGAGAAACCCCGCCGGAGCGCGGTATAGGTTTGGGCATACATGTTCAGGCTTGGACCCTATCGTCAAGAGTGCGGGCCAAGGCAATTGAGGGAAACGCCACGGCCTTTTGGCCCAAGGCGCAGGCAGCAGGAGTAAGGGACATGGCACGCGGATTTCTAAGCGGGCTGATCTGGGGCGGTGTGGCGAGCATTGGCGTGGTCAGCGCGGTGTCGCTGATGATGCCGCTGCCGCTGCCGCCGCAGGTGGGCGACGCGGCGCCCGGTTCCGGCCCGGCGCCGGCGCGGATACGCCTGACCGATGTGGCCGAGCAGGACCGTTTGCCCGAGACCCCGCCTGCCTCCAATCGTGCGGTCCCTCGGGCTGATGCGCCTGAGCAAGATGACCTTGCTGCCGTTGACGCTGATGCCCAGACTTCTGCTGGTCTGCCCGAAACCGGCGGTGCCGAAGGGCTGAGCACGCCCGCCGATCCTGTGAGCGACAGCCCGGCGCAGCCCGGTGGGGAAGAGCCCGTTTTGCCCAACCCGCAAGCTGTGGCTCCGGCCACGCCCGAGCCCGCGGATGAGCTGTCCATCAGCACCGAACCCGCACAGCCTCCCGCCCCCGAGATCGCTGCGGTTGAGGGCGCCTTTGATGCGCCCGCAGGGATGGAAGCGCCGATGGTTGTAGAGGATGAGGCGATCACCCTGCCTGCGCAGGAGGAAGTTCCTGAGGAAATCGCAACTTCCGTCGCCGAACTGGAACAGCCTGAGGTCGAGACAAGTTCTGGTTTGACAGATGACGAAGAGGCCACGGCGGAAGTCGAGGTGGATGTCGAAGCAGATGTCGACATTGAACCGGCTCCCGAAACCGCGCTGCGCCCGCCGTCGGAAGAGACCCTTGCGGAAGAGGGTGTGTCCGAGGAAGGGGGCGAGAATCCTGAGGCTACAGATGCTGGGCCTGAGGCTGTGACGACAGGCCCTACCATCGGTACGCCTGCGATCAGCCTGACCGAGCGTGACAGCGGTGTGGTCATCAACCGCCCCGGCGCGGCTGAGGTTGAGGAAGAAAGCACAGAGGTCGTCACTCCGGACACGCCGGTGGATACACGGCCCGTCGTCACCAATAGCGTTCCTGTAGAGGTGGCCGACGGCAAGCCGCTGATGGGAATCGTCCTCATCGACGATGGCAGCACCGTTATCACAGGGGACGCGGGCCTCGCCGCACTGCGCAGCTTTCCCTATCCGCTGAGCTTTGCAGTCGACACCAGCCTGCCAGACCTGTCCGAGCGTATCGCGACCTATCGCGGGGCAGGGTTCGAGGTGCTGGCGATGGTCGACTTACCTGAGGGCGCCCAGCCGAGCGATGCCGAGACCACCTTTGCCGCGACGCTGGACCGGATCGATGGTGTGGTCGGCGTTTTGGAGGGCACCGAAAGCGGCTTTCAGGACAGCCGGGCCGTGGCCGATCAGGTGACAGATATTCTTCAGCTCTCAGGTCTTGGCCTGGTGACGCAGGACAAAGGGCTCAACACGATGCCCAAGCTTGCGCGCAAAGATGGTGTGCCCGCCGATCCGGTGTTTCGTGATTTCGACAGCAAGGGCCAGACTGCGCGGGTGATCCGGCGTTTTCTGGACCAAGCCGCCTTCAAAGCCGGGCAGGAGGGCGCGGTCATTATGCTAGGCCGTCTGCGGCCCGACACAGTTTCGGCCTTGCTGCTTTGGGGTCTGCAGGATCGGGCCAACGATGTGGCCCTCGTGCCAATCTCACAAGTGTTGCTGCGCGAGGAATAGGCTCGGCTTAGATGATCTCATCTTCGTCAAAGAGCGGGTCTTCTTCCAATTGGCTGACCAATTCGTCCACCGTAGCCTCAGCCGCACGGGGGCCGAGCTTGGCAAGGTGAAAGACCGCATCGCCTTCGTTCACGACCGGCAACATGGCGCGGCCGATCAAGATGCCCGGCGCGTCGGCCAGCAGTTCGGCCTCTTCCTTGCCAAAGGGGTCGGACACGATGGCCAGCAGATCGCCCTCGGCGACGGTTTCGCCTTCGGCCCGGAAGGTCCGCAGCAACCCACCCGCCGGGGCGCGGAGCCAATGGGACGCGGTGCAGATATAGGGCGCGGACCGCGCGCGGGCGATACCCTTGGCGGGCAGCATGTCTTGCCCGCGCATCACTCGCAAGATGCCAGCAAGACCCGCCCGCACGGCCATTTCATCAAAGCGCAGCCCTTCGCCCGCCTCGTAAAGCAGGATCGGCGTGCCTTCGCGGGCTGCCACAGCCCGCAGCGAGCCATCGCGCAGGGGTGAGGTCAGCACTACCGGCGCGCCGAAATCCAGCGCCATTTTCTGGGTGACTTTATCCGCCGGAGAAACCCGCACCTGAGGCAAATTGGTGCGGTGGATCGCCGCTGAATGAAGATCTACGCCTAAGTCACAGCGCAAGACGACCTCTTGCAAAAAGATATGGGCCAGCCGCGCGCCAAGGCTGCCCGAAGATGAGCCGGGAAAACAGCGGTTCAGGTCGCGGCGGTCCGGCAGGTAGCGCGAGCGGTTCAGAAAGCCAAAGGAGTTCACCACCGGCACCACGATCAGCGTGCCGCGCAGGGCGCTGAGCTGCGGGGCGCGGAGTAGACGGCGTAGAATCTCGACGCCGATGACCTCATCGCCATGCACGGCTGCCGACACGAACATCGTGGGCCCTGGTCGCTTACCGTGGAAAATCTCAAGCGACAGATGCACCGGCGTATGATCCGGCAGGATCGAGACGGGCAAATCAACGGCGAGGCTGCTGCCGGGGGCGACGGAATGCCCCGCAATCTGAAAGGGGGCGCGGGGGGGCATGGTCAGCTGTTTCCTTTACCGCCAAAGCGGGCTGCATCGGCCGCCGCCCGGCGGATCGCGCCGGATTTATGCACGGTTTCCATGAACTCAGCCTCCGGGTCGCTGTCATAGACCACGCCGCCGCCAGCTTGGATGTAGAGCGTTTCGTCCTTCACCACGGCGGTCCGCAGGGCGATGCACATGTCCATGTCGCCGCCTGCGCTGAAATAGCCCACGCCGCCGCCATAGACGCCTCGTTTTTCCGGCTCCAACTCGTCGATGATCTCCATCGCACGCACCTTTGGCGCGCCCGAGACGGTGCCCGCGGGCATCCCGGCAAAGAAGGCGTCAAGCGCGTCGCAGCCTTCTTTCAACTCGCCCACCACGTTAGAGACGATGTGCATGACATGGCTGTAGCGCTCGACGATGAACTCTTCGGTCGGGCGCACGGTGCCGATCTTAGCCACACGGCCCACGTCGTTGCGGCCCAGATCGAGCAGCATGAGGTGTTCGGCCAATTCCTTCGGATCGCTGAGCAGGTCAGCCTCAAGCGCGCGGTCTTCTTCTGGCGTCGCGCCGCGTTTGCGGGTGCCGGCGATCGGGCGGATGGTGACCTCATTGCCGAAGACCCGCACGAGGATCTCGGGCGAGGCGCCGACGACATGAAAGCCGCCGAAGTTGAAGTAGAACATGAACGGCGACGGGTTCGTGCGCCGCAGGCTTCGGTAGAGCGCGAAGGGCGGTTGCGTGAACCCCTGCGCCCAGCGTTGGCTCGGCACCACCTGAAAAATGTCGCCCGCCACGATATAGTCACGCGCTTTCTCGACCGCCGCTTTATAGCCCTCATGGGTGAAATTACTCACCGGGTCCGGCAGGTCTGCAGCTTGCCCAATCTCACGCGAGGTCTGCGGCATGGCGCGTTCCAGATCGCGCACCGCGTCCATCACGCGCTCAGCGGCCTGCGCATAGGCGGCGCGGGCGGATTGTCCGTCAGACACCCAAGCGGGCGAGACGATGGTGACTTCGCCCTTCACCCCGTCCAGCACCGCCACGACCGAGGGGCGCAGCATCAGCGCGTCAGGCAGGCCCAGCGGGTCGGGGTTCACATTCGGCAGATGTTCCACCAGCCGGATCATGTCATAGCCGAGGTAGCCAAACAGACCAGCGGCGGCTTGGGGCAGATCGTCTGGCAGGGTAATGCGCGATTCAGCGATCACCTCGCGCAGCCAGTCGAGCGGATTGCCCGCCATATCCTCAAAGGCATCCGCGTCATAGCGGGCCGAGCGGTTCAGCGCCGCTGTCTCACCCCGGCAGCGCCAGATCAGGTCGGGCTTCATACCGATGATTGAATAGCGGCCCCGCACGTCACCACCGGTGACCGATTCCAGCACAAAGGCGTTTTCGCCATCCCCGGTCAATTTGAGCATCAGCGACACCGGCGTGTCGAGGTCAGCGGCCAGCCTTGTGTAGACGATCTGGTTTTCACCCGCGTCATAGGCGCGGGCGAAGCTGTCGAAATCCGGTGTCAGAGCCATGGGCGTGCCTATCAGGGGAAGTTCACATGCACGGCTTGCACCGCACGTTGGTCGATCTGCGGCGCGGTACGGCGCATGACCGCATCGCTGTAGATGCTAAAGAGGTCCTCAGCCAGCGCTTGGTCCAACTGGTCAGACAGACGCGCCATCAGCGCTTCGGTCTCATCGCTCTCACCCGCAGGGGTGACGCTGTCGAGGCGCAGGACGACGACGTGATCCTCGGCGGGCAGAACAGCCACGCCGCCTTCTTCGAGGTCAAAGACCTGATCCATAAAACCTTCGGGCGTGCCGTCGACATAGGCACCGCGGGTCATGTTTTCGCCAATCTGCGGCTCAAGGCCTGCGGCTTCAAAGCCACCTTCTTGGGCCAGTTCAGCGGTCAGTGTCGAAGTCTTCTCGGTGAGACCGTCCACGATCTGCGCATTGCGCCATGCGGTTTCGACCTCGGCGCGGGCGGCGTCAAAGGGGTTGGGGCGCTCGGGCTTGGTCTCGTCCAGACGCATGGCAAAGATGCCGCCGTCTTCAAGCTGGTCGATTTGTGGGAAGTCGTTTTCGCTCAGCGACGCGGCGGCCTGTCGGAAGGCGCCATAGGCGGCGATGCCTTCGCTGCTGTCTTCGGTCCAGTCGATCGTGCCCAAACGCATTTTGGTTTCTTCGGCGAGGTTCTCCAGCGTGGCGCCGCCTGCAAGCTGGTCGTCAATCTCCTGCGCGCGGGCCTCCACAGCGCGGGTGGCGCGGGAGATGGCGAGGGTTTCTTCCAGCACTACACGGGCTTCTTCGAACGGCACGTTTTGCGCGGGCAGCACGGCGTTCACACGGAAGAGCGCCGGGCCAAGCGAGGTGGGCAGGGGGCCGACGATGTCGCCCGTTTCAGCGGCAAAGACCGCGTCGCCTGCCGCATCGAGATCGGATTTCGCCACATCGCCCATGTCGACGTCCTGCAATGCCAGACCGCGCTCTTCGACCAAGGCTTCGAAAGTCGTGCCTTCGACTTCGAGCGCGGCAGCGGCCTGATCGGCGGCTTCTTCATTGGCAAAGACCAAACGCTCAACAAGACGACGCTCGGGTTGATCATACTCATCGCTACGGGCCTCATACTCGGCGCGCAGTTCTTCTTCGGGCACTTCGACTTCGTCCAGCAAGTCTTCGGGCGAGAGCCACGCGTAGGTGATGCTTTTGCTCGACGGCAGCATGAAGTCGTCCTGATTGGCCTCATAATAGGCTTTCAACTCTTCCTCGGCGGGCTCGGGCAAAGGCGCGTCGAGGTTGTCGGCATCGAGCCGAGCCCATGTGAAGCTGCGCGCTTCGCTGACGTAATCAACCAGTGTGCGGGCATATGTGTCGGGCATCGACACACCGCCCAGAACGGCGCGTTGCAGCAGGCCGCGGGCGGCCTCTTCGCGCAGGGAGGTTTCAAACTCCGCCTCGCTCATGCCGCTTTGCTGGAGGGCGAAACGATAGCCTTCGCGGTCAAACTTGCCGTCGATGCCTTGGAACGAGGAGATCGCCATGACTTCATCGCGCAGGGTCGCGTCGCCGATGGACAGGCCCATCTCATCGGCCTCATTGTCGAGCGCGCGGTTGCGCACGATACGCTGCAACACGGCGCGGTCGAGGCCCATTTCCTGTGCGCGGGCGAAGGACAGGCTTTCACCCGTCTGCGCCTCAATGGCGCGGATTTCCTGCTGCAACTGGCGGGCGTATTGGTCGACCGAAATCGACTTGTCGCCCACACTGCCGATGCTGCGTAAATTGCCGCTCAGATTGATCGCGCCAAAGCCGCCGAGACCCAAGATCAGAAGGCCCATCAAGGCCCAAACGGCGGTTTTCGAAAAGCTGAAGCCTTTTTTGGCCATGACACGGTCCCTCGTTAATTTCGGACCTGTCTATGCGTTGCGTGGCAGGGCTGCAAGCCTGTCGAAAAGGGTGGTAAGACCGGCTGCGTCAAGGTTGGCAAAGGCGATGCGCAACTGGGCCGCGCCGCTGTTGTCGCCCTCGGGCGTGAACATCGTGCCGGGCAGTGACAGCACGCCCGCATCGCGCACCAACTGCGGGGCGAGATCGGCAGATGAGATGTCAAACGGATGGCGCATATAGGCGAAATAGCCGCCCAGACCGAGCAACTCCCAGCCCAGCGGTTCAAGCTTGGGCATCAGGTCAGAGATCGCCGCACGGCGGGCGAGGATCTCTTCGCGCTCTCCGGCGAGCCAAGGGCCGAGATTCTGCATGCCCCAGAGGGCACCATGCTGGCCGATTTGCGCGGGGCAGATTGCCACGGTGTCGAGGAATTTCTCGACCTCGGCCAGCCGCGCCTTGCTGGCGATAAGCGCGCCGACGCGGTGGCCGGTGAGACGGTAGGCTTTGGAGAAGGAATAGAGGTGGATCAGCGTGTCGTGCCAATCCGGGTCGCTGAAGAGCGCATGGGGCGGGCCGGGGCGGCTGTGAAAGTCGCGGTAAGTTTCGTCCAAGATCAGCGCAATGCCGTGGCGGCGGGCGAGGTCGAAAAACGCTTGCAC
This sequence comes from Sulfitobacter delicatus, assembly GCF_900102535.1. GTDB lineage: Bacteria > Pseudomonadota > Alphaproteobacteria > Rhodobacterales > Rhodobacteraceae > Sulfitobacter > Sulfitobacter delicatus. The sequence goes on from NZ_FNBP01000004.1 coordinate 47,794, forward strand.
CAGCGCGGCGGGATATTCGACGCCCGTCGGGTTGTTTGGCGTAATCAGCGTGATGGCGCGGGTGCGCGGGGTGATCAGCGCCTCGGCGCGCGCGGGGTCTGGCAGCATGTCAGCTTCGACCGGCAGGGGAACGGCAGCAACGCCGCTCATGTCGAGCCACATCTTGTGGTTGAAGTACCATGGCGTCGGCAGAATCACCTCGTCCCCTTCACCGCAAAGTGTCGCGATGGCGGCGGCGAAGGCTTGGTTGCAGCCCGAGGTAATGCAGACCTGTTCGTCAGTCACCACACCCGCATATTTCTCAGCCGTCTGCCGCGCCAGTTCGGCGCGCAGTTCGGGCAGGCCCAGCACCGGGCCATAGAGATGCGCTTCGTCATTGCTCAGCGTAACCTCGGCCATCGCCCGGCGCAGCGCTTCGGGGGGCGGATCGACCGGAGCGGCTTGGCTGACGTTGATCAGCGGGCGGTCGGGCGTGAAGGTCACGCCGTCAAGCCAGCGCCGCGCCTCCATCACCGGGGGGAAGAAGGTCGTGGCGGTGCGCGAAAGCGTCATGGGGCAGTCCGGGATGAGAGGGCAGGTGGATATTTAAGGCTAAAAAGAGAGAGACCGTTAGTCCTTGCCGCGGTACGGCTCGACATATTGCAGGGCCATGTCCCATGGGAAGAAGATCCATGTGTCTTGGCTCACACCGGTGATAAAGGTGTCGACCTGCGGCTCGCCCTCGGGTTTGGCATAGACGGTGGCGAAATGGGCGTTGGGGTAAAGCTCGCGCACCAGTTCGATGGTTTTGCCGCTGTCGACGAGATCATCGACGATCAGGATGCCGGTGCCATCGCCCATGATCTCAGCGTCGGGGGATTTTAGCACTTTCGCCTCGCGCCGCTGGTCGGCCGCACCGCCGCCCGAGTGGTAGGACATGACCGAGATCGTATCGACGGTGCGGATGTCCAACTCACGCGCGACGATCATCGCGGGGGCCATGCCGCCGCGGGTGATCGCCACCACGGCACGCCATGCGCCATTGTCCGGGCCAAGACCATCGAGCCGCCATGCCAGCGCACGGCTGTCGCGGTGGATCTGATCCCAAGAGATGTGAAAGCCCTTTTCGTGGGGCAAGCGCGAGGCGTCCTTTGGGGTGCTCATGATCTTCCTTTGCAGCAGCTGGCGCGGGGGTCCGCGCAAAATTGGATTTGAGGCGCGTTATTCCTTGGACATGTCCGGCGCGTCAACCGCCTTCATGCCGACAACATGATAGCCCGCGTCGACATGCAGGTTTTCACCCGTGGTGCCGCTGCCCAGATCTGAGAGCAGGAAGAGCGCGGCTTTGCCAACGTCTTCGGTGGTGACATTGCGGCGCAGGGGCGAGTTGTACTCGTTCCACTTCATAATGTAGCGGAAATCGCCGATGCCCGAGGCGGCCAGCGTTTTGATCGGCCCGGCAGAGATCGCGTTGACGCGGATGCCGTCTTTGCCGAGGTCTTCGGCGAGGTATTTGACCGAAGCCTCGAGTGCTGCTTTGGCGACACCCATGACATTGTAATGCGGCATGACTTTTTCCGCACCGTAGTAGGTCAGCGTCAGCGCGCTGGCACCGGGCGACATCATCTTTTCGGCGCGTTGCATCACGGCGGTGAAGGAATAGACGGAGATATCCATCGACATGGTGAAATTGCCGCGGCTGGTGTCGACATAACGCCCGCGCAGCTCACCCTTGTCGGAAAAGCCAATGGCGTGGACGATGAAGTCCAACCCGTCCCAGCGGTCTTTCAACCCGTCGAACAGCGCGTCGATAGAGGCTTCGTCACCCACATCGCAGGGCAGGACAATGTCGCTGCCCAGTTGCTCGGCTAGTGGACCGACGCGTTTTTTCAGGGCTTCGCCTTGATAGGAAAACGCCAGCTCGGCACCGGCATCTGCAAGCGCCTTGGCCACGCCCCAGGCGATGGATTTGTCATTCGCAAGGCCCATAATCAGCCCGCGTTTGCCCTTCATCAATTCGTTTCCCATTTCGGCGCCTTGTCCATGTTCTGTTTTGTTGTCGATGGTTTAGGCGATTGCGCGCGCCGCAGCAAGGCTGCAAGGGGGTAAGGCATGGTACATGCAGACCCGTGCCCGCGGTAAGGCGCTGGCAAGCTCACCCACAGTTGTGCTTTAATCCGGAGGCGGATATTAAGTGTAAAAACAACAGACTCTCTTGACCGCGTCCGCTTCGATCGGGCCGAGCAAAAGAGCGAGAAGCCCCCGAAGAGGGCGCAGGAGGAGTGTTCGATGGAGAAGCGAACGGGGATTTTTGCAGGCGATGACCCCTTTGCCATCGCACAAAGATGGCTGACGGAGGCCGAGGCGTCAGAGCCGAATGATCCTAATGCGATTGCCCTGACCACTGTGGACGCGAGTGGTATGCCGAACGCGCGGATGGTGCTTCTTAAAGAAATCGAACCTGCGGCATTTGTTTTCTACACCAATTACGAAAGCGCCAAGGCGCAGGAATTGGACGGCGCCGGCAAGGCAGCCTTTGTCATGCATTGGAAGTCGCTTCGGCGGCAGATCCGCGTGCGCGGGCTGGTGAGCCGCGAGGACGGGCCGAAAGCCGATGAGTATTTTGCCTCCCGGTCGCTGAAAAGCCGGCTGGGGGCTTGGGCCTCGCGCCAATCGCAGCCCCTGTCGGGGCGCGGTGCGTTGATGGCGGAAGTGGCCAAGGTCACAGCGCAGCATGGGGTGAACCCCAAACGCCCGCCGTTCTGGGGCGGCTACCGGATCACACCGCTGGAAATTGAGTTCTGGGCGGACGGCGAGTTTCGCCTCCACGACCGCTTTCAATGGCGCCGTGCCGGGCCGGACGCGCCTTGGCAGGTCACTCGGTTAAACCCCTGAAGGACGACAAAGAATGATGGAAATGTTGGGGATACAGGACGCCGCGCCGGAAACAGGAGACGAGACCCTTTCTGGCACCGTCAAATGGTTCGATCCCGGCAAGGGTTTTGGTTTCATTGTTGCTGACAGCGGTGGGCCTGACATCCTGCTTCATATCAACATCCTGCGGAATTACGGCCAGGGCTCGATTGCTGACGGCGCGAGGGTCGAAATTCGAACGCAGGAAACCAGCCGCGGCGCCCAGGTGACGGAGGTTTTGTCGATCGCCCCACCAGAAGATTTGCCGCCCGTCGTTATTGAACGCGCGGGTTTCGACCGCGAAACACTCGACCAGATGGCGTTGGAGCCTGCCCGGGTCAAATGGTTCGACAAGACGAAGGGTTTTGGCTTTGCCAACGTCTTTGGCAGCCAGGAGGATGTGTTTCTCCATATAGATGTCCTGCGCCAATCTGGCCTGGCAGATCTGCAGGCGGGGGAAGCATTGGCCATGCGGGTGGTTAACGGGGATCGGGGCCATTTGGCAGCGGAGGTCCGGGCATGGGAAACCGTCACGCGCGAGCGATGAAACTGGGGAAACTCTCGGCAGCGGTCTTTGCCAGCCTGTTCGTGGCCTCTGCGGCCGCCGCTGGCGTCTGCCGCGATGATTCTGTCAGCCTGCGCGGCGAGTGGGGCACGGCCCGTTTCTCAGTCGAAATCGCCGATGACCAAGCCGAGCGGTCACGCGGGCTCATGTATCGCGAAAGCCTGCCGATGAGCGCGGGAATGCTCTTCATCTATGAGCGCCCCCAGCCGCTCAGCTTTTGGATGCGCAACACGCTGATCCCGCTCGACTTGCTGTTCATCGATCCGCAGGGGGTGGTGCAGCATATTCACCATCTTGCGAAACCCTTGGACGAGACGCCGATTCCCGGCGGGGATGGCTTGCTATCTGTGCTTGAGATCAACGGCGGTCTGGCCCGGCGTCTTGGCATAACCGAAGGCACGCAAATCCGGCACCCGGCCTTTGCGGCTAACGATCCCGCGTGGCCCTGCTGAACAGTAATTTGCGACGCCGGAAAATAATGCGTCGGTTTAACGCGTTTCGGGGCTTTTCAATCCCCGGCGATATAGCTAAAGAGGCCGCAGTCGGAGCGTGGCGCAGCCTGGTAGCGCACCTGTTTTGGGTACAGGGGGTCGGAGGTTCGAATCCTCTCGCTCCGACCACTTCTTTCAGTTCGGTGAAGTAGAACACGTCTAATGCGCGTTCGTCTGCCGACTGCTTTCCCTAGATATAGTGGTTCCGTCCCGCAGCCCCCTCAGCAGATTGCGTCGAGGTGCCAAGAACCGTGACGATTCTGTCGCGTTTCTATCGCCAGTCAGTGCGAAGGGCGGTTTCCGGCTCAATAATTGTCATCCTGCTGTCGGAATAGGCAAGTCCGCGCCCTGAATCACTCCGCGCTGTGGATGGTTTTCGCGTCAGCGTCCCTCTGAATGACTAACTCTGCCAAGCTATTCGATTATTTGCTGTCCAGTCCGAAATCGCCGCCTGCGGGTATCTCTGGGGATATCCGGGGACTGAATCACGGTTAACGTGACGGCGCGTAAAATACCTCTTGGGTCAACCAAAACTTGGCGAATAATTCGTAAAAAAACCGTTGACCCAATAGGGCGACATACGTCAGTTTGTGGAGGTCGACGATATCGCCACAATATGTAGTGGTTAACGCTCAAAGGCACATCTCGGCACAGGGACAGGGTAGGCGATCACTTCGTTTCAACGGAACGACCGTTGTCGGGCAGGGCCGGGCAATGCGCCAGTTTCTTGCGCCCGAAGAATATTGAGGCGAGGCAGCCCGTGTTGGGCAGGTTGGCTCGGATTTTGCAAATGCTGGATATGGGGCAGCGACGATGAAAATTGAACGGAAATTTACCACGGTCGGGCAGGACGCCTATGCGGATTTGGACTTTGTCACCACGGTGTCTGAGATTCGCAATCCCGATGGGTCGGTGGTGTTCAAACTCGACAACGTCGAAGTCCCCAAGGCTTGGAGCCAAGTTGCCAGCGATGTGATCGCGCAGAAATACTTCCGCAAGGCCGGTGTGCCAAGCGAGACGCGCAAAGTGAAAGAAAAAGGCGTGCCAGAGTTCCTGTGGCGCTCGGTGCCAGCCGAGGGCGCGGAGATGGGCGGCGAGACCTCGTCCAAACAGGTGTTCGACCGTCTGGCGGGGGCTTGGGCCTATTGGGGCTGGAAAGGTGGTTATTTCACCACCGAAGACGACGCGCAGGCGTACTACGATGAAATGCGTCACATGCTCGCCAGCCAGCGCGCCGCCCCGAATTCGCCGCAGTGGTTCAACACCGGGTTGCATTGGGCGTATGGCATCGATGGCCCGGCGCAGGGGCATTACTATGTCGACTACAAGACCGGCAAGCTGACCCGCTCAAAGTCCTCCTATGAGCATCCGCAGCCGCATGCCTGCTTCATCCAGTCCGTGGGTGACGATCTGGTCGGCGACGGCGGCATCATGGACCTTTGGGTGCGAGAAGCACGACTTTTCAAATACGGCTCAGGCACAGGCACTAACTTTTCATCGCTCCGCGGAGAGGGCGAGAAGCTGTCGGGCGGCGGCAAGTCGTCGGGTTTGATGGGGTTCCTCAAGATCGGGGACCGCGCCGCAGGCGCCATCAAATCCGGCGGCACCACCCGCCGCGCAGCCAAAATGGTGATCGTCGACGCCGACCACCCCGATATTCAGGACTTCATCAACTGGAAGGTGCTTGAAGAGCAAAAGGTCGCGAGCATCGTGGCTGGCTCCAAGATGCACGAGCAGAAGCTGAACCTGCTCTTTGACGCGATCAAAGCATGGGACGGCGTGGCCGAAGACGCTTATGATCCGGCCAAGAACGACCAGTTGAAACAGGCGATCCGCGAGGCCAAAAAGGTCGCGATCCCCGAGACTTATGTCAAGCGTGTCTTGGACTATGCCAAGCAGGGCCACACCTCCATCGAATTCCCGACCTATGACACCGACTGGGATTCGGAAGCCTATAACTCGGTCTCTGGCCAGAACTCGAACAACTCGATCCGGGTGACCAATGCCTTCCTCAAGGCCGTCGAAAAAGACGCCGACTGGGAGCTGATCAGCCGCACCGAGAACCGCGTGACCAAGACCATCCGGGCGCGTGACCTCTGGGATCAAGTCGGCCACGCCGCTTGGGCCTGCGCCGATCCGGGCATCCAGTACCACGACACCGTTAACGACTGGCACACTTGCCCCGAAGACGGCGCGATCCGCGGCTCGAACCCCTGCTCCGAGTATATGTTCCTCGACGACACGGCCTGTAACCTCGCTTCGATGAACCTGCTGACCTTCCTCAAGGACGGCGAGTTCCAAGTCGACGACTATATGCACGCCTCGCGCCTTTGGACCGTGACGCTGGAAATCTCGGTGATGATGGCGCAGTTCCCGTCCAAGGAAATTGCGCAGCGGTCCTATGACTTCCGCACGCTGGGTCTGGGCTATGCGAACATCGGCGGGCTGCTGATGAATATGGGCTATTCCTATGACAGTGACGAGGGCCGCGCACTCGGCGGTGCCTTGACCGCGATCATGACCGGTGTGGCCTATGCGACATCCGCCGAGATGGCGGGCGAGTTGGGGGCCTTCCCGGGTTACGCAAAGAACGCCGAGCACATGCTGCGCGTCATCCGCAACCACCGCACAGCCGCCTATGGCAAGGCCGATGGCTATGAGCAGCTCTCCGTTAAGCCAGTGCCGCTCGATCACGCCAACTGCCCGCAGGCCGGGTTGGTGGATATCGCCAAATCCTGCTGGGACGAAGCGCTGAAACTCGGCGAAGCCCATGGCTACCGCAACGCGCAGACGTCCGTTATCGCGCCCACCGGGACCATCGGTCTGGTCATGGACTGCGACACCACGGGGATCGAGCCGGACTTTGCGCTGGTGAAGTTCAAGAAACTCGCAGGTGGTGGCTACTTCAAGATCATCAACCAATCGGTGCCAGCGGCGCTCGAAAAGCTCGGATATGGGTCGGCCCAGATCGAAGAGATCGTCGGCTACGCGGTGGGCCACGGCACCATCGGCAATGCGCCTGCGATCAACCATACGACGCTGGCGGGCCACGGTTTTGGCGCCAATGAGTTGGCCAAGGTCGATGCGGCGCTGAAGCAGGCGTTTGATATCCGCTTTGTCTTTAACCAGTGGACGCTGGGCGAGGAGTTCTGCACGCAGGTCTTGGGCATCCCGACCGAAAAGCTGAACGACCCGACCTTCGACCTGCTGCGCTCGCTGGGCTTCAGCAAGGCGGATATCGAAGCGGCCAATGACCACGTCTGCGGCACCATGACGCTCGAAGGCGCGCCACATCTGCGCGAAGAGCACTATGGCATCTTCGACTGCGCCAACCCCTGCGGCAAAAAGGGCAAGCGCTACCTCTCGGTCAACAGCCACATCTACATGATGGCAGCGGCGCAAAGCTTCATCTCGGGGGCGATCTCAAAGACGATCAACATGCCGAATGACGCGACGATCGAGGATTGCCAGAAGGCGTACGAACTGAGCTGGTCGCTCGGCATCAAGGCCAATGCGCTCTACCGCGATGGCTCGAAACTCAGCCAGCCTCTGGCCGCTGCCCTCGTCGAAGACGACGAAGATGCCGCCGAGACGCTGGAATCAGGCTCGCCGCATGAGAAGGCCGCCGTACTGGCCGAAAAGATCGTCGAAAAGGTGATCGTCAAAGAGATCATTAAATCGCACCGCGAGAAGATGCCACAGCGCCGCAAGGGTTATACCCAAAAGGCGAATGTGGGCGGACACAAGGTCTATCTGCGCACCGGCGAGTATGAAGACGGCAAGCTGGGTGAGATCTTCATCGACATGCACAAGGAAGGCGCGGGCTTCCGGGCGATGATGAATAACTTTGCCATCGCGGTGTCGGTCGGTCTGCAATACGGCGTACCGCTGGAAGAGTTCGTTGACGCCTTCACCTTCACCAAATTCGAGCCTGCGGGCATGGTGCAGGGCAATGACAGCATCAAGCAGGCGACCTCGATCCTTGACTATGTGTTCCGCGAATTGGCCGTCTCTTACCTCGACCGGACCGATCTCGCGCATGTGAAACCTGAGGGCGCGACCTTTGATGATCTCGGCCGCGGCGAAGAAGAGAACCTCGCCAATGTCAGTGAACTGAGCGAAACTGCGGCCAATAAGTCTTTGGAAGTGTTGAAGCAAATCAGCTCCAGCGGCTATCTGCGTAACCGTCTTCCGCAAGAACTGGTCGTGTTGCAAGGCGGGCAAAGTGTGGACGCAAGCGTTGCGCTGGAAACCCTCGTGCCGGAAGTAAGCGGCAGTGGTGACATGGCAGTGGCAGTGAAATCCTCGACCTCTGTCAGTTCCGGCGCCGTGAGCATCGATGCCCGGGCCAAGGCCAAGATGCAGGGCTATGAGGGCGAGGCTTGTGGGGAATGCGGCAACTACACACTGGTGCGTAACGGCACCTGCATGAAGTGCAACACCTGCGGCGGCACCAGCGGCTGTAGCTAACAGAACGCGCCCCGCGAGGGGTGTGAAGGGGCAGGGCCATCAGGCCCGCCCCGCCGAAATCCAGACAGGGGGCGGGTGCGCTCGCCTCTAGACGGCGCTTAGGCCACAGGCAGAGACAGCGAGCGGTCAACGATTGAGCCTGAGCGGCGAAACTTCAGGCGGGGCTTCGGCCCCGTCTTTTTCCGTGTCACCACACCGCTATCTGCTAGTCTTGCTGCATCGCCTAAAGATCGCAGGTGGTTGACGCTGCGCCCTGAGGTGCCATCTGTTGTCAGGAACCCAGACCAACCTGAGGCGCCGCCAGCGAACTTTGCAGGTGTCGGCCTTAACCAAACGCGCCAAGGAGCCATTCCATGGACCCCCAACTGATCGCCGCCCTGATCTTGCTGCCCATCATGCTGATCTTCATCTATGCGGGAATCCACGAATACCTGCGGTATAAATCCGAAGGTAAGGCGACCTACGGGCTGGTCTATGACGAAGAGACTGGGACCACGCATGTCACCGGCATTGCGGAAGACGAGGAGGCCTATGACCCCGACGACTTTGATCCGAACGACTACAATGACCCCGAAATTAAGACGGATGGGGATGAACGTAAGTAAAGCTTTCGCAGCGGGGCTCAGCGCTTACCGGTAAGCCACGTCCAGCCAGATAGGCAGATGGTCCGACGCCTGTCGCGTCTGCGCGGTCTCGACGACGCCGCCCTGTCGCACCTCTAGATGCTGATCCAGCGCGATCCGGTCCAGAAAGGCAACCGGCATCCGCGCGTGGTAGCTCTTGCCCGGCGCGTGGATTGTGAACCGTTTTGCCAAGCGGCCCAGCCCAACCTTTTGCGACCATTCGTTAAGGTCCCCGGCAATCAATGTGGGGCATGCGTCACAGTCGTCGAGATGCGCGATCATCGCGCTCAACTGCTCTTTGCGCGAAGGACGCAGCAGGCCGAGATGCGAGGCAATGACCCGGAGTTGCCGCCCGCTGAGGTGCAAGTCGGCAACCATAGCACCACGGGGCTCAACCCCCGGCAGCGTGAGATGGTCGACGTTGTCGACCTCTGCGGACGGGCGCACCAGAACGGCGTTGCCATGCCAGCCAATGCTGATGTCGTTCGGTGTCGGCACCGGACGCAAGCCAGTGACCTCCTGAACCTTGTCGAGCGGCAGGGCCGAGGGCCGCGGCGCGCGGCGGCGGTCGGCTTCTTGAAGGACCACAACGTCGGCATGTAGGCCACGGATAATACGCATGATCCGCTCAGGGTCGCGGCGACGGTCCGTGCCCATTGCCTTGCGGATGTTATAGCTGACGACGCGCAGCGTTTGGGGGGCTTTGGCAGGGATCATAGCACTGGCGCTCCCAGTCGGAACAGGCCCTCGGCGACTTTGCGGAACATGCCGGTGGGCGGCTTCTCCATAGCACAATGCTCTGACAGATGCTCAAACCAGTCATGCAGCTTGGCCACGGTGCCTGCATCATAGACAAAAAGCGTAATCTCGAAATTCAACAACATGCTGCGCACGTCGAAATTGGCAGTGCCGACGAGCCCGATGTCGTCGATAATGCCAGCCTTCGCGTGGATCATGCCCGGCTGGTAGTAGAGGATATGGCCGCCTGCTTCGTGCAGATCGCGCAGATAGGCACCGCGGGCGAAATCGGCGAGCCGTTGGTTCGAGCGCTCAGGCACCAAGACCCGCACATCCACACCACGCCGCGCCGCCGTGGTCAGCGCAGCCCCCAGGGCTTCGGTGGGCACAAAATAGGGGGTGACAAGCCAGATACGCGACTCGGCCAGATGCACTGCGCGGATCAGGCCATCATGCAGCGGGTCCTCCGAGATGTCAGGGCCGGAGGGGACCAGTTGGACAGTGGCGTTCCCCCCGGTATGGGCGGGAACAGACGGCGCTGGATCAAGCCGCTCGCCGCTGGCCACTTCCCAATCCGAGCGGAAGACATCGCCAAAGCTCTGGACCGCCCGACCTTCGAGCAGATAGGCTAGATCGGCCCAGCCATCCTCGCGCGCTACGGCCCCGAGGTAATGCGCACCGATGTTCATACCGCCAGAGAAGACACGGGCGTCATCAGCGATGATCATTTTACGGTGGTTGCGCAGGTTCAGGTGGCCGGAACCGGGGATTTGCAGCAAAGGCGAATAAAAGCGCACTTCACCCCCTGCCGCGCGCAGGCGGCGCAGGGCGGCAGGCGGGCCGCGAAAGGTGCCGAGCCGGTCCATCAGCAGACGGACTTTGACCCCGGCCTTGGCCCGCTCGGTCAGGCCGTCGACAAAGGCGCGTCCAGTGTCGTCATTGCCGACGATATAGAACAGTGCGTCGATGGTCTTTTCCGCCCCGGCAATCAGAGCCATGACCGCCTCATGCGCGGCCACCGGATCGCCCAGCAGACGCAGGTCTTGCCCCGGTGCGGCCGCGGGCAGTCCGAAGTGCTGCAGCGTTACGTCTAGGGTATGCACCGGGCGCGGCGGCGGGCCGCCGGTGTCTCCTTTAAGGAAATGCACCGGCGCGTAGCGCGAGGCATGTTTGCGAAAGCCAAGACCCAAGAACAGCGGCACCGCGACCCAAGGCAGCACGATGATAAACAGCAACCAAGCTGCCGTGGATTGCGGTGTACGGCGCTGCTGCAAGATCACAATCGCAGCCAACAGCGTCAGCACCACGATAATGACAATTTCCAGATGGGTCGTGATCCAAGACATAAACCGGGGCCTGCTCCTTAAGTCTGCCACATCAAGGAGATAACGCTTTATTGCATAAAGCAAGCCGGACTTCTGCGCTGTTTGGTTAAGTCACAACAGATCGCTGACGGGTGTCTCTGCCGTCATGTCCATCTCACTGCGCAGGCGGGCCCGCGCGCGGGCAAGGCGGGACATAACAGTGCCAACGGGCAAGCCTGTGAGCGTGGCAAGGACGCGGGGGCTGCTTTCCCCTTTCTGGACCAACTGCATCAGGTGCAATTGATCAGCTGGGAGCCGCGCAATGGCCGCCTGTAACTCGGCACAGGCCAGTCGGGCAGGGGCCGCGGGTGGTGTCAGCAGGGTGTCTTCGGTGAGTTCTTCAAGCTCGCGGCGCTGTCTCCAGCTTTGCCGGGCCAGGTTGTGCAGCGTGATCATGGCATAGCGGTCCGGCGCGTCGATCACCGCCCCGTCCCGAAGAGCCTGCATCAAGCGCATGGCGGTTTCCTGAAGCAGGTCTTCGGCCTCTTCAGCCGAGTTGCACAGCCGTCTCGCGCGGCGGCGCAACTGGGGCCATATGGGGGAAAGCGGGTCTGGTTGGTCTGATGCCATTTCTGCCTCTCGTTATAATTTGCGCGCAGAATGGGCTTTTTCTAATGCGTATCCAGACCCGAACCCGTGGGAAAGACCGCCCAACCGCAGGTTAGGCAGGCACTCGCCCAGCCAAAGAGGCGAGATCGGCAGACCCCCGCCAGCGGAATTCCCGGCGGGACGCGATGGCCGTCTCGTGCATCTAACCTAGTGAAGGCGCAAATGGCCTTCGCCTAACCAACGAAAAAACGGAGTATCCAAATGACACGACTGACCAAGACCGCCGCCCTCGTTGCAGCCACCCTTGCCGTGCCCTCCTTCGCCCTCGCCAATGAGGCCGCCGTGGAGGTTGATGCCAATGGCGATGGCATGCTGAGCGTGACCGAGGTCCAGACCGTCTATCCCGATGTCACAGCCGAGCAGTTTTCGATGATGGATCTCAATGCGGACGGCGCGCTCGACGACGCCGAGGTTCAGGGGGCGACAGAAGCCGGCTTGATGCCTGAAGCACCTGCAGAAGAGTAAGCTGTACTTCCAGCTTGAACTGGCGTCTGTATTGACGCTGGCGGGTCCGTACCGAAAGGTGCGGACCCTTTTTGTTGAAGTTTCCGAAATGGGGCGCGGCAACGGACTGTGGTGGAGAATGCAAGCTAATTCTATTGATCAGCACTCTCTATGAGCAGGGCTCAGCCTGCCTCATGTTGCAAATGTGCGACAAAACGCTGATCGCAATTCCGTGAAGTGAATTTCCTGAAACCCGAACCTACATGAGGCGTTGCGTGAGTGACCCTGCGCCAATGGGCGTAGGCGATCTACTGTAATTAAGGAGCAGAACATGAAACGCACTACAAAAATCGCCAGCATTGCCCTGATCGCATCCGGTGCCCTCGCCGGTGTTGCAACAGCGGGTTCGCTGCAGGACACCACAGTAGAAGCACCTGTCTACACCCCCGCGCCGACACCTGTCGCGACCGGCGGTGACTGGACCGGGTTCTACGGCGGTTTGCAGGTCGGCCAGACCGACATTGAAAGCGATTCCGGCGCTCTGGACGGTGACGACGCCTCTTACGGTGTGCACGCCGGTTACGATTACGACTTCGGTACATTCGTGCTGGGTGGTGAACTGGACTATGACAAAACTGACATCGAACTCGGTGGCGGTGCTGCAAACGTAGACTCCGTTGCACGTGCCAAGCTGAAAGCCGGTTACGACTTCGGCAACACGCTGGTTTATGCAACAGCCGGTGCGGCTCAAGCCGACACCAGCGTTGGTGACGAATCCGGCTCCTTCGCGGGTCTGGGTGTTACTTACAAAGTGACCGAGCAGTACACCGTTGGCGGTGAAGTGCTGCAGCACAAGTTTGACGATGTTGGTGGCACAGGCGACGACCTGGACGCGACAACCATCTCGCTGCGCGGTTCCATGCGCTTCTAAGCAGTTTTTGCGGGACATCTCGCGAAACTCCAAGGCCGGCTTCCGAAAGGAGGCCGGCTTTTTTGTTTTTCCCAACTCGTGGTCCCTCGCGCAAATCGAAGGCCACGTGGGGCTTGGCGGACGGGGCCGGGCTTGCTACAAGCCTCCTATGAACACTGCAACGCCCCTTATTTGCTGCATTACCCGCTGAGACATTCTCGCGGGCCGCTGTTCACGTCATTCCCATTCTGACAAAACTATGCCAAGCCCGCGTCACACCCGCGCAAGGACGCCTGCCCAATGACCCGTGACGAGACCCGTGATCTGACGATCAAGCTGCACAACACCGCCACCCGCCGCAAAGAGGTGTTCACACCGATCGACCCCGATAACGTGCGCATGTATGTCTGCGGCCCCACGGTTTACGACCGCGCGCATCTGGGCAACGCACGGCCTGTGATCGTTTTCGACGTGCTCTACCGCTTGCTGCGCCATGTCTATGGCCCGCAGCACGTCACCTATGTGCGCAATTTCACCGACGTGGACGACAAGATCAACGCACGCGCCGCTGAAAGTGGCCGCAGCATTGGCGAGATCACAGCCGAGACGACCCAGTGGTATCTCGACGACATGGCCGCCGTCGGTGCGCTGGAGCCTGACCACATGCCCCGCGCCACGCAATATGTGCCGCAAATGGTCGCCATGATCCGCGGGCTGATCGAAGACGGGTACGCCTATGAGGCCGAGGGCCATGTGCTGTTCCGGGTGCGCAAATATACTGAGTATGGCGCGCTGTCGGGGCGGTCGGTCGATGATATGATCGCCGGGGCGCGGGTTGAGGTGGCCCCTTACAAAGAAGACCCGATGGATTTCGTTCTGTGGAAACCGTCGGACGAAGGCACGCCGGGTTGGGAATCGCCGTGGGGGCAGGGCCGTCCGGGCTGGCACATCGAATGTTCTGCCATGGCGCATGATCTTTTGGGCGAGCGGTTCGACATCCACGGTGGTGGCATCGATCTGCAATTTCCGCATCATGAAAATGAGATCGCCCAGTCGAAATGCGCGGGCCATGGTTTTGCGAACTACTGGCTGCATAATGAGATGCTGCAGGTTGAGGGCAAGAAGATGTCCAAGTCTCTGGGCAACTTCTTCACTGTGCGCGATTTGCTGGATCAAGGCGTGCCGGGCGAGGTGATCCGTTTCGTGATGCTGAGCACACATTACCGCAAGCCGATGGATTGGACGGAGAAAAAGCGCGACGAGGCTGAGAAGACGTTGCGCAAGTGGTATTTGCAGGCCGCTGAGGCTGAGAACGCTACGCCTAGCGCGGATTTGGTGGCGCTTCTGGCGGATGACCTGAACACCCACGGCGCGCTGACCGAATGTCACCGCCTGTCGAACGCAGGCGATACGGCCGGCCTGCGCGGCGCGCTCTCGCTTCTGGGGCTGATGGGCGAACTCATCCCCGAATGGGCGGCGGTACAGGCGCTTGACCTCACCGATGTCGAGGCCTTCCTCAGCGATGCCCGCGCCACGGCGATGGAGACCAAGGATTTTGCCGAAGTCGACCGGATCAAAAAGGCGCTGACCTCGGTGGGTATCGAAGTGCAGATGAGCAAGGACGGCGTGAAGCTAACCCCGCCGCCCGGTTTCGATCGCAGCAGATTGGACGGTGTATTATGACCGCGACTGCAACCGCTTCCCGGCGCGCACGCGCCATGCCCGACCTCCCCCACGGGAGGGCATACTGCAACATCCGTCACGCCCGGTGTGATCAGAGTGCCATGAATTACCGGTCGCCCCAAGCGTCACGGCCCTCCCGAGGTCAGGCATGGCACCTTCGCGCCTTCTGTGAGGCCGGTCAGCCCGGGGCCAGCCTATGACCCGCGAACGCCTCTCTCTCTACGATACCACCCTCCGCGATGGGCAACAGACCCAAGGCGTGCAATTCTCAACCGATGAAAAACGCCAGATCGCCAGCGCCCTCGACGCGCTCGGGGTGGACTACATCGAAGGCGGCTGGCCCGGCGCCAACCCGACCGACAGCGCCTTCTTCGACGCGGCGCCCGACACGCAGGCTCGGCTTACCGCCTTTGGCATGACCAAACGCGCTGGCATGTCAGCGGAAAATGACGACGTCCTCGCCGCCGTGCTGAACGCGGGCACCAAATCGGTCTGTATCGTGGGCAAGGCCCATGACTTCCACGTCAAAACCGCCCTCGGCATCACGCTGGAGGAAAACACCGACAACATCGCCAAATCTATCGCCCATCTGGTCGCCCAAGGGCGCGAAGCGTTGTTTGATGCGGAACATTTCTTTGACGGCTACAAGGCAAACCCCGATTACGCGCTCACCACCATCCGCGCCGCCTTTGACGCCGGCGCGCGCTGGATCGTCCTATGCGACACCAACGGCGGCACGCTGCCTGCGGAACTTGCCGAGATCACGCGTGCGGTCATAGAAGCAGGCATCCCCGGTGACCGGCTTGGCATCCACACCCATGACGATACCGAGAACGCCGTGGCGTGCTCGCTGGCCGCTGTCGACGCAGGCGTGCGCCAGATCCAAGGCACGCTAAACGGGCTGGGCGAGCGTTGCGGCAATGCAAACCTCACGACGCTGATCCCGATCTTGCTGCTGAAAGAACCCTACGCCAGCCGCTATGAAATCGGCGTCACCCACGACGCGCTGCGCGGTTTGACCCGCACCAGTAGGATGCTTGACGAAATCCTGAACCGGGTGCCGATGAAACAAGCCGGTTTTGTCGGTTCCTCGGCTTTTGCCCATAAGGCGGGGCTGCACGCCTCGGCCATCGCCAAAGACCCCAGCACCTACGAGCATATCGACCCCGCGCTGGTCGGCAATGCCCGCATCATCCCGATGTCGAACCAAGCCGGGCAGTCCAACCTGCGCAAACGCTTGAGCGATGCCGGGCTGGCGGTAGAGAAGGGCGATCCGGCTCTGGGCCGGATCCTCGAAGTCGTGAAAGACCGCGAGGCGCAGGGCTATGCCTATGACACCGCGCAGGCCAGCTTTGAACTGCTCGCCCGCGACGTCATGGGCCAACTCCCCCAGCTGTTCGAAGTCGAGCGTTACCGGGTCACGGTCGAGCGCCGCCGCAATGCCGAAGGGCGGATGGTCAGCCTGTCGGAAGCGGTTGTAGTGGTTGAGGTCGACGGCGAAAAACGCCTCTCGGTCTCGGAGTCTCTCGATGAGGACGGCGCGGACCGTGGCCCGGTCAACGCGTTGTCCAAAGCGCTGGTCAAAGACCTCGGCAAATACAGCAGCCTGCTCGATGACATGCGTCTGGTTGACTTCAAAGTGCGCATCACTCAAGGCGGCACCGAAGCCACCACCCGCGTCATCATCGACAGCGAAGACGGGCAGGGGCGGCGCTGGTCCACCGTAGGGGTCAGCGCAAACATACTTGATGCTTCCTTTGAGGCGCTGCTTGATGCAATTCGTTGGAAACTGATCCGGGACCGCGCGCAATGACGGACGATATGACAGCCTTTTTCACCCTGCACCGCGACCTGCCACGCGAAGGGCCGGGCGAGCCTGCCGATGTGGCCTGGGCCGTGGAGCAGGTCGACCTGCCTGCGCGGGCCGAGATTGCCGACGTCGCCTGCGGGCCGGGCAGTGACATCGGCGCCCTGCGCGCCGCGCTGCCGCAAGGCCACGTCACGGCATTCGACACCACAGCGCATTTCGTCGACACCGCGCGCGGGCGTTTCGTGGCGGATGCAAACGTCACCCTGCTGCGCGCCGATATGGCCGTGATCGCCAATGAATACGACCTGATCTGGTGTGCCGGGGCGGTCTATTTCCTTGGCGTGACCAAAGCGCTGACCCGCTGGCGCAAATCGCTGCGCGAGGGGGGTGTCGTGGCTTTCTCGGAGCCTTGCTGGCTGACGGACAACCCATCCGAAGCGGCCCGCGCGCAATGGGCCGAATACCCCGCCATGAGCGATGGCGCAGGGATCGAGGAACGGGTTGAGGCTGCTGGCTACGAAGTGATCGCCACCCGGCTGCTGTCCGACGCGGCTTGGGAGAACTACTACGCCCCGCTGGAGGCCCGCATCGAACGCCTGCGCCCCGGTGCCGAGGGCCCGCTGGCCGAGGTTCTGGATGCCACTGAGGCCGAAATCGCTTGTTGGCGCGAGCACCGTGATGAGTTCGGCTATCTGCTGACAGTCGCCCGCCCCAAATGAGTTTTGACGCCGAGCTCAACGCCTGCGCCGCTCTTGTAGAGCGCGCCGATCCATGGCGCTTTCGCGCCGCGATGGCCGCCCCCGTGGAGACGCGTAAGCTGCTGTTTCCGCTTTATGCCTTCAATGTCGAAGTGGCGCGCGCGCCTTGGGTGACGCAAGAGGCGATGATTGCCGAGATGCGCCTGCAATGGTGGCGCGACGCGCTTGAGGAAATTGCCGAAGGCAAGCCCGTGCGGCGCCACGAAGTCACCACACCGCTCGCCCGTGTGATCACGCCCGAGGACGCCCGCCTGCTAGATGAACTCGTCGCCGCACGGCGTTGGGACATCTACAAAGCCCCCTTTGAGGACGAAGGCCATTTCGAGCGCTACATCGACCAGACCGCCGGGCATTTGATGTGGGTCGCGGCGCGCCGCTTGGGCGCGACAGACGAGACCGTGGTGCGCGATGCGGCCTTTGGCACGGGCATCGCCGCATGGCTCTGCGCGATACCGACGTTGGTGGAAGCGGGGCGGGTGCCTTTGCTGAATGGGACGCCACAAGGGGTGGCCAGTCTCGCTGAAGGAGCGCTCGGCAAACTGCAATCCGCCCGCGCTAAACGGGGCAAGATCCCCACCGCCGCACGAGCGGCCCTTCTGCCCGCCGCTCATGCCGGACCAGTGCTAAAGGCGGCGGCCGCGCATCCCGAAAAAGTCTCGGAAGCCGCTTTGCCAGACCCGCGTCGCCATTTCGTCCTGCGGGCGCTGGTCTCGCGTTGGTAGGTACCGCTTAGGTCAGCCGCGCCGCACGTCGATTGCGCATCACCAGCCAGATCAGTGAGCCACCGGCGAGCACCAAGAACGGCACCATCGCGATGTTCACCGCCGCCCAGCCTTCTTGCGCCGTGCCGCCCGAACAGTTCATCAACCCGCCCGACGCCAGCGAGGCAACCGTCACGCCGCCAAAGACCAGCAGGTCGTTCAACCCCTGCATACGCCCGCGCTCATGCGGCTCATGCGCACCCGCCAGCATCGTGGTCGCGCCAATGAAACCAAAGTTCCAGCCCAGACCAAGCAAGATCAGAGCGACAAAGAAGTTGCCCAGTTCAACGCCTTGCAAGGCCACCAAGCCCGCGCCCGCAAGGATCGCGATGCCCAGCCCCATGATCCGCTCCACGCCAAAGCGGGAAATCAGATGGCCGGTAAAGAAAGACGGCGCGAACATCGCCAGCACATGCCCGGTCACCACATAACCCGCGTTGTCTTGGCTATAGCCACAGCCCACGACCGCGAGCGGGGTCGAGGTCATAACGAGGTTCATCAGCGCATAGGACACCATGGCGCAGATCACCGCGACAGCGATGCGCGGGGTAGTCAGCAACTCCCAGCGGCTGCGGCCTTTGGGCGCGTCATGGGCAGGGATCGGCGGCTTGGGAATGTCGAGGAAAAGAAACAGCAGCGCCCCGATCACATTCACCGCGACCACAGCCATATAGGTGCCCAGAAACGGGACAACGAAGCTTTCGGAGGTGGCCGTGGCCAGTTGTGGCCCAAGCACGGCTGAAATCAGCCCCCCCGCCATGACATAGGAGATCGCCTTGGGCCGGAAGTCATCCGAGGCGGTGTCCGCCGCAGCGAAACGGTAAAACCCCTGCGCGGACATATAGACGCCAGTCAGTAAAGACCCCGCGAGGAATACCGGAAAGGAGGCGAGGTAGAGCCCGTAAGCGGCCACCGCAGCGCCCGCAGCCCCGCCCAGAGCGCCTAGGAAAAACCCCGCGCGGCGTCCGAAACGCTGCATGATTGCAGAGACCGGAGTTGCCGAGAGCATGGAGCCGAGAACAATCATTGAGATCGGCAAGGTCGCCAGACAGACATTGGTCGCCAGTGATTGCCCCGCAAGGCCCCCGACGAGAAAGATCATCGGCATCTGCGCCCCGAGAAAGGCCTGTGCTGCCACCAGCACCGCCACATTGCGCCGCGCGCGTCTATCGTCGGTCATGTCGGTATTCCTTGCTTGCCGCCAAGGGGTAGCCCCGCGCCGGAGGAAGGGCAAGCCCGACGCCAGTTTTCATAGGAACGGGTAGGGTGTCTGAGGGACTGCTTGGCGCTTGCGCCCGACCGGAAGCTCGCCGATGATCGTGCCAATGACAACGCGCAGCCGATCTTCTCCAAAGCTCCTTTTGCTCGCCGGTAGCGCCGAAGCGCGGCAACTGGCAGAACGCCTTTTGGGCGAAGGCTTTGACCTATCCGCATGGCTGACCGAACCGCCCCGTGGCGACACGCCAATGCTCGTCTCCTATGCGTTGCGAGATCCGAGCGACAAGGACGCGCTGCGCCGGGATATGGCAGGTTTCGATGCGGTGCTGGACTGCAGCCACGGGTTCGACGCGCTGCTGAGCCACGCGGGTTATGCCGCGGCCTCCGAACTCGGGTTGCGCTTCGTAAGTTTCGAGCGTCCCGCCTGGCCCATCGACAATCCGCTCCTACAAGCCGCCCCCGATGTCGCTAGCGCCGCCCGGTCCATTCAGCAGGGAGCACGGGTTTTCGCCGCGACCGGTTGGCCCAGTCTTGCGGACTTCACGCCGTTCCGCGGCAGCCGCCTCATGCTCCGTCAGACCAGCGGGCACGACCGGCCAGCGCCCTATGATTTCGTCGATCTCATCTTTGACACGCCACCTTTTACCGTAGAGGGGGAAATGGCCTTGTTCCGCGACCTTGCTGTCGATCTGCTGATCTGCCGCAACCTCGGTGGGGAGGGGAGCCGCCCAAAAGTCGACGCCGCCCTCGCACTTGGCATCCCGGTGGTCCTGATCGACCGCCCACCGCTGCCGCAGAATACACCGCGCCTATCCGATTTGGACGCGATATTCGACTGGGTGCGCAATCTGTGACCTCACATCCAGTTATCACCTGCGATGCTGATGTCGCCGAAGGGGCGGCCTGGCTCGCGCAGAGAGAACCGGCATTTGCCGCCGCTCTGGCGCGCACCGGCCCCTTACCTCTACGTCTTCGCCCCGCCGGCTTCGCGGGACTGGTTGATATTATCGTCGGCCAGCAGGTGAGCGTCGCCTCCGCGACGGCCATTCTCGCACGGCTCATGGCCGCCGGATACGATCAGCCACACAACGTGATTGCCGCAGGAGAAGACGGTTTGCGCGCCGCGGGTCTGAGCCGCCCCAAAGCGCGCTATGTGCTGGCACTGGCCAAACGGGACTTCGACTTCGATGCGCTTCACAGCCTGCCAGATACCGAAGCCATCACTGCTCTGACCGAGATGCCCGGCATCGGCCCTTGGACGGCGCAGGTCTATGTCATGTTCTGTCTCGGCCGCCGGGACATCTTCCCAGCAGGCGACCTGGCGCTCCAAGAATCCGCACGCATGCTATTTGACTTGCCCGCCCGTCCGGCCCCCAAAGACCTCGACGCAATGGCCACCGCATGGTCACCTTGGCGCTCGGTTGCGGCCCGGCTGCTCTTTGCCTACTACCGGGTGCTGAAACAAAAGGAAGGATTGTCATGACACGGGTTTTGAAAGCCGAGCGCCGCGAGCCGGTCTCTGGCACCACACGGTCGGTGGTGGTGTTCCTGCATGGCTATGGGGCCAACGGCGCGGACCTGCTGGGCCTTGCCGATCCGCTGGGCGAGCATCTGCCAGACACGCTTTTCATTGCGCCGGATGCGCCCGAAGCCTGCGCCGGTGCGCCGATGGGGTTCCAGTGGTTCCCGATCCCTTGGATCGACGGCTCCTCTGAGGAAGAATCCATGCGCGGCATGATAAGCGCGGTCGAAGACCTCGACGCCTTCCTCGACGCGCTGATGGTGGACGAAGACGTGCTGCCGGAACAGGTCGTGCTCTTTGGCTTCTCCCAAGGCACAATGATGGCCCTGCATGTGGCCCCGCGCCGTGAAGACGCGGTTGCCGGGATCGTCGCCTTCTCAGGCCGTCTGCTGAACCCCGAAGCGCTGGCCGACGAAGCGCAGGTAAAACCGCCGGTGCTGCTGGTGCACGGTGATTCTGATGACGTTGTGCCGCCTCAATCCCTGCCGCAAGCCGCAGAAGCTCTGCAAGAGGCCGGATGGCAGGACGTCTATGCCCATGTCATGAAAGGCACCGCCCACGGCATCGCGCCCGATGGGCTAAGCGTGGCGCTGGCCTTTATGCGCGACAAACTGGGGCTCTAACCCTTCATTGCATCCCAGAGCCAGGGCTCCGAGAACTCAACCGAATTGCCCGCCGGGTCGCGCACGTAGAGCGAGCGCGCCCCGTTCGGCCAATCGAACACGGTGTCGATCGGGACCTTGGCTGCCGCCAACCGGTCCTGCATTGCCGCAATCTCCGCTCGCGCCATTGCAAAACACACATGCCCGGGTCCCTGCGCGCCATGCGGCGGGACCGGCATATCAGGATTTCCCGGCGGTTGGGCTGTGGCAGTCGGGTTGAATACCAGCAGGACCGAAGCCCCCAGATCAAAGAACATATGCCGCCCCGGCACCTCCTGAAACAGCGGTAACCCCAGCAGATCGCGGTAGAAATGCCGCGCGGCGTCCAGGTCATCGACATAGAGCGCGGCTTCAAGCAAGGCTTTGGGCGAAGGAGCGGCAGGCAGGCTTTCATCAGTCATGCCCCCAGCCTAGCAAATTTCGGCCTCCTGTCACGGCCCTGTCATACCACAGCCCTAAGATCGGCGACATCTAGTGGTTCACCTTTGTCTTGCCAGAGAGAAACCGCGAGATATAGTGATAAGAAACGGGCAGAGGACGCGACCAGATGGACGGCGATTTCAGGACCGAATTTACCCGCCACCCGGCGGCGCTCAAACATCGCCCCGCGCTGGTGCTCAACGCGGATTACCGGCCCTTGTCCTACTACCCGCTGTCACTCTGGCCCTGGCAAGAAGCAGTCAAAGCCAAATGGCTCGACAGGGTAGAGATCGTCGCCGAATACGACGATGTGGTGCGCAGCCCGTCAACGGTGATCAAGATCCCCTCTGTTGTCGTCCTCAAAGATTACGTCAAACCCCAAAAGCGCGTGGCCTTCACGCGCTTTAATTTATTTCTGAGAGACGAATTCCGCTGTCAGTACTGCGGTGCCCGCGGTGATCTGACCTTTGACCACGTGGTGCCCCGCGCGGCAGGCGGTGTGACCAGCTGGCAGAATGTCGTAGCCGCGTGCAGCCCCTGCAACCTGCGCAAAGGCTCGCGCCCGCTGCACCGCACAGGGCTTGCCCTCCGCAAGCCCCCGCGCCAACCGGGGGCCGAAGAGTTGCGCAACATGGGCCGTAAGTTCCCACCCGGCCATCTCCACGAAAGCTGGATGGACTTCCTCTATTGGGACGCTGAGCTCGAAGCCTGACCCCCTAACTCTTTTTGGCCAAAAATAGTTTCGGGGGGTCCGGGGGGCAGACAGCCCCCCGCATTAGATGTCCAACTCAACCCAGATCGGCACGTGATCCGACGGTTTGTAGCGCCCGCGCACGTCGCGATCAATCTGACAGTCGCGCAAGCGGTCCGCGCAGGCTGGCGACAGAAGAAAGTGGTCGATCCGAATGCCGTTGTTCCGGTTCCACGCGCCCGCCTGATAATCCCAGAAAGAATAATGGCCCGGCCCTTGAGTGCGCGCGCGGAACGCGTCGGTTAGCCCAAGGTTCACCAGCCGCCGCCATGCCGCGCGGGATTCAGGACGAAAGAGCGCATCTTCGCGCCAGCTGTCAGGTTTTGCTGCGTCCTCTGCCTGCGGGATGATGTTGTAATCGCCCGCCATGAGGAAAGGTGTTTCCTCAGCCAGCAACCTCTCCGCGCGCGTTTGAAGCCGTTCCATCCAAGCCAGTTTGTAGTCGTATTTGGGGCCCGGCACCGGGTTGCCATTGGGCAAGTAAAGCCCGCAAACCCGCACCGCCATCTCATCGCCGACAACCGTGGCTTCGATCCAGCGTGCCTGCTCATCAGTGTCATCACCGGGCAGGCCGCGGGTCACATCTTCCAGCGGCAGTTTCGACAGGATTGCCACCCCGTTGAACGACTTCTGCCCATGTGTTTCGACATTGTAGCCGCGGTCTTCGAACAGGTCGCGCGGGAAGGCCTCATCAACCGATTTGATCTCTTGCAGAACCACAACGTCGGGCCGGGCTTCATCGAGCCATTCGGGCAGTGCCGCGGCGCGTGCTTTGATTCCATTAATGTTGAAACTAGCGATCTTCATCTCGGCCCCCTTAGGTTCTTCCTTCCGCTATCGCGCAATCGAAAGCTTCGGGCAAGGGCCGACCGCGCTCGTCCCCTAGATGATTCGCCTTAGTCATTACACGCAGTAAGGGAATAGCGAGCATGGAGGGAAAGTGTTTTGTCCTACCCTAGCCCTGTGGATAGAAAAATTTCGGCGGAAGTAAAGTTCCGAACTGCAGTTTCATAGTGCCTAACTACGGGTTGAAGCTAATGTGGATAAATGAAGCATTACAAATGGTTAACGCAAAAATATCTTGGCTAAACACGTTTAAGCTGCATGAGATGAGTCACCACATCTTTAAATTGCAATGTAGCGAAAAAGGATACGGATATGACCGCAGTAGCAGCACAGATTACAGCACCCCTGACAACCATGCCAGCCGCCCAAAATGCCCTCGAAATCGGAGCCGGTACCGAGCTTTTCACCACGGGTCTTTGCCATGGCGAAGGGGACCATCTGACTGGCGGCGGGGTTGAGATGTTTACGACCGGGTTGCAGTGCCGCGAAACCCGTATGGGGCAGGGCGCTGGCACAGGTCTTTTCACAACCGGCCTGAGCCCGCAGCACGCGTAACGGATTACTGACCGCAGAGCGGGCGGTTCCTGCGCCCGCTCTCAGCACCGGAGGCCACTCATGACAAATGTTGTACCCCTCAGACCCGCTGACGCGCCTGACGAAACCACCCGGCTCCCGCGCCTTATCAACGCAGTCGCGACCCAGCGGCGCCATCAGGGGGACGTTTTCTGGCTTAAAGAGAATGCAGAGTTGCTCGGAGCATTGGCGAGCCTGGGCGTCGATATTGGCCCAGCTGGTTTAGAACCTCTCGAAACTTTCCACGCCGAAGTGCTCCAAACCCTCTGCGATTTCCCACAATACTACCGTTTCATCCTGTCGATTTGCCTCGATCTTGAAGACCTCGGACTCCCCGAACTCTACGGCACTGAACTGTGCGAGCGGGTCGCGCGGGCGGGTTTGGTTGAGGCGGAACTGTCAGACCTTCAGCGGGCGGAAGCGCGGCGTCTGATGCAGCGTCGTGGCATCGGTCCTCAGGTGGATGATGGCGCTCTGGGTGCACGGTTGCGGCGCTTTATCGGGCGGACCGATACCTTCGCACTGCCAAATCGCAAGGCGGCTTATGAGCTAACCCATATCGTTTATTATCTTTCGGATTACGGGCGCAGAGACCCGTCCCTCGCGCCCGAAGTGCTGGTCAGTCTGGAATACACCGGCCTGCTGGCCTTTCTCGATCAAGACATGGACCTGCTGGCCGAAGTCTGCGCCGCGCAGCGTTTTGCGGGCGTGCAGCCTAGTCCACTTTGGGAGGCCGCCGTTGCGACCGCGCATGGCGAACACCTGATCTGCGCGGATCAAGGTGCGCCACTGCATGACGACTTTCATGAATGGTTGGTAACAGGGTGGGCCGCAAAGATTGCCGGGCGCCCGGCGCTATGCCACCCGGTGCCTACAGGCGCGCTTCGCTTTCATCGGGACCGCGTATCGGGCGGTGCATTGCGGCCTTTGGCTGTTTGTCTGCGCGACATGGGCGGTGCACGTAGCGCGGACTGGGGACGGATGCGCCCGCATGTGCTGTCCTACCTCGGGCCCGACACGCATGCGGTATTGGTCGAGGCCGAACGCTCCAGCCCCCGGTTTGAGGATTTCTTTGAAGGTTTTGCCCGCGCGGGTGTGCAATAGGCGCAGGCGGGCTCTTACATCGAGAAAGACGTGCCGCAGCCACAAGCCGCCGTCGCGTTGGGGTTCTCGATGGTAAAGCGCGCACCGATCAATTCTTCGGTAAAATCGATCACCGCATCGGCCAGAAATGGCAAGGAAACACTATCGACCACCACCTTTTGGCCAGCGCCTTCAAGCACCAGATCGTCCTCGGCGGGCTCATCCAGCGCAATCTCATACTGAAACCCCGAACAACCGCCGCCTTCGACGGCGATGCGCAGGGCTTTGCCTTCGTCCGCGGCCCCGATCTCGGCAAGGCGTTCAAAGGCGCGGGGGGTCACTTTGGGGGGCAGGTTCATCTGCAAGCTCCGATGCATCGGTTTTCTTCCGTGTTCACCTAACATATAGAAACCACAAGGACAGGTCACAAGGACCGCAATAAGGGCCAGCCGCAATGCGCGCAGATTTCGCCTCCGATCCGGACACCGCCAGGGGACGGCTGGTGCCCGAGGAGGAAAGCACATTTCGCTCCTGCTTTCAGCGGGACCGAGACCGTATCATTCACGCCTCCGCCTTTCGGCGGCTCAAGCACAAGACGCAGGTCTTTGTGGAGCATGAGGGCGATTATTTCCGCACCCGTCTGACCCATTCGATTGAGGTGGCACAGGTGGCCCGCACCATCGCCGGGGCGCTGCGCCTGAACGGCGAGCTGACTGAGGCCGTGGCGCTGGCCCATGATCTGGGCCACACGCCCTTCGGCCATACGGGCGAGGACGCGCTGCATGCGCTGATGCAGCCTTACGGCGGGTTTGACCACAACGCGCAGGCGATCAAGATCGTCACCGCGCTGGAACGGCACTACGCCGAGTTCAACGGGCTGAACCTGACGTGGGACACGCTGGAAGGCATCGCCAAACACAACGGCCCGGTGACCGGCGATCTGCCTCATGCGCTGGCCGAGTACAACGCGCGGCACGATTTGGAACTGCACACCCATGCCAGTGCGGAGGCTCAGGTGGCGGCGCTGTCGGATGATATCGCTTACAACAACCACGATCTGCACGACGGGCTGCGCGCCGGGCTCTTTACTGAGGTCGAGATCGCAGACTTGCCGATGGTGGGCGCAGCCTATGCGGAGGTTGATCGTCTGTACCCCAATACCGATTCCTACCGTCGCCGCCACGAAGCGCTGCGCCGGGTATTTGGTGTCATGGTAGGGGATGTGATCGAAACCTCGGCGAACCTGCTGAAGGAGTCGGGGGCCACATCACCGGATGACATTCGCCACCTCGGCCGTCCTGTGATCCGCTTCTCCGACCCAGTCTGGCGCGATCTGCGGGAAATTCGCAAGTTCCTCTTTACCCGCATGTATCGCGCGCCATCGGTCATGGAGCAGCGCGAGAAGGTTACGAAAGTGGTGGAAGACCTCTTCCCGCTATTCCTCTCGAAGTCCGATCTGCTGCCGCGCCACTGGGCTGACGCAGTCGCAGCGGCGCAGGACGAAGTGACCTTGGCCCGAATGGTCTCGGACTATATCGCCGGGATGACCGACCGTTTCGCCCTACAGGAACACGCGCGTCTCTTTGGCCGCGATCTGCGGGATTTCCGCTAGAGTGAACCTTTCGCCGATATGGGCCGCATGCTATCTGTTAATAGAGATTAACAGGTGATCCCATGATTCAGAGTCCGGTTCTGCCAGACAGCCTTGCTGACGACGCGACCTTTGCCATTCTTTCGGCAGGTCAGGGGCCGGGTCCGGCGTTTGCAGATCGTGCCGCAACGCTCGGTGCTAATGTTGTGGCGATGGACGGCAACCCCGCGGCTCTGGCCAAGGTTGTTGGCCTGTCACCAGCCAAAATCGAGGGGCTGGCGGTGCTGGGGAACCCGGTTGCGCGGCTGGAACCACTGCGCAAAGCATGGGGCGCGTCGCCCCTGCATCTCTTGCTCAACCTCACTCCTTTTGAGGCGAACGGTACGGCGGACAACGGGATCGACGCGCAAATTCGCGGGCTGTCCGCGTCGATGCGCGCCTTCGGCCATGGGCTGGCTGCAGGGCAGGGGGCGGTGGTGACTGTTCTGCCGCGCCCAACTGAACCGCTGGCGTTGAATGCGCGTGGTCTGATTGCGGCGATAGAGGCGGCTAACAAAGCGCTCGCCGAGGTATTTGCCGCCCGCGGGATACGGTTCTATACGTTGACGGTGCCTGAGGGGCAGCCGGACGCCGCCGCCGATACCGCGCTCTTTCTCGGGACCAAAGCCGGTCGACGCCTCCGAAGTGGCCGGATCGATCTGGACTAAGCGTTCCGCGCGGCGCCTGCCTTTGGCACCTCCACCTCTGCTTGATTGACTGCCCCCCCGCAGATGATAAACGGGCGGGGAACAAGGATACCCGACATGAACCTATTTGCCGAAATTCGCCATCTGATCATCACCACGCTCGAAAACATGGTCGCGCAGGACGCTCTGCCGTCGACCCTGAACTTTGACCCGATCACCGCCGAGCCGCCCCGCGATCCGGCGCATGGCGATATGGCGACCAATGCCGCGATGGTGCTGGCCAAACCGGCGGGCATGAAGCCGCGCGACATCGCCGAAGCATTGGCCGCGCAACTGCTGCACGACCCGCGCATTACTTCTGCCGAGGTGGCTGGACCGGGCTTCCTCAACCTGCGGCTGGCGCCGTCGGTCTGGCAAAATATGGCCCGGCAGGTGCTGTCCCAAGGCACCGATTTCGGTCGGGCAATTCTCGGCGCTGGCCAGCGGGTAAACGTGGAATATGTCTCGGCGAACCCCACCGGTCCGCTGCACGTCGGCCACACCCGCGGCGCGGTCTTTGGCGATGCACTGGCAAGCCTGCTTGATTTTGCGGGCTATGACGTAACACGCGAATATTACATCAACGACGGTGGCGCGCAGGTCGATGTGCTCGCGCGCTCGGTCTATCTTCGCTACCTCGAGGCCAATGGCAAGGAAGTGGCCTTCCCCGATGGCACATACCCCGGTGACTATCTGATCCCACTGGGCGAAGCACTGGCCAAAATGTACGGCGACAAGCTGGTCGATCAGCCAGAGAGCGAATGGCTGGACGACATCCGCGAGTTTGCCACCGACGCGATGATGAACCTGATCCGCGACGATTTGGCCGCGCTTGGCGTGGAGATGGACGTTTTCTACAGCGAAAAATCACTCTACGGCACCGGCCAGATTGAGGCGGCCATCGCTTCGCTCGAATCCAAAGGGCTGATCTACGAAGGCGTGCTGGAGCCACCAAAGGGCAAAAAACCCGAAGACTGGGAGCCACGCGAGCAGACGCTGTTCAAATCGACGGAGCATGGCGACGACGTCGACCGTCCGGTCAAGAAGTCCGACGGCTCCTGGACCTATTTCGCCCCCGACATCGCTTATCACTATGACAAGGTGAGCCGCGACTTCGACATGCTGATCGACGTCTTTGGCGCGGATCATGGCGGCTATGTGAAGCGGATGAAGGCGGCTGTTTCGGCGCTGAGCGACGGCCATGTGCCGCTCGACATCAAGCTGACGCAGTTGGTCAAGCTGTTTAAGAACGGCGAGCCCTTCAAAATGTCCAAGCGGGCAGGGACCTTCGTTACCCTGCGCGATGTGGTCGATCAGGTCGGGCCAGACGTGACCCGTTTTGTCATGCTGACGCGGAAAAACGACGCGATGCTCGACTTCGACTTTGACAAGGTGCTTGAGCAGAGCCGCGAGAACCCGGTGTTCTATGTGCAATACGCCCATGCTCGGGTCGCATCGATCCTGCGCAAGGCCGAAGCGGCGGGCATCGACGTCGCTGATGCAACATTGCGGGACGCAGACCTCAGCAAACTGGACCACGAAGCCGAGATCGGTCTGTTGCGCAAACTCGCCGAATGGCCGCGTTTGGTAGAGACCGCCGCACGGAGCAACGAGCCACATCGGGTGGCCTTCTACCTCTATGAATTGGCGTCGGATTTCCACAGCCTCTACCATCTTGGCCGGTCCGAAGACAGCTTGCGCGCGTTGCAGGAAGGCGACGCTGCGACGTCACAGGCAAAAATCGCCCTGTCGCGTGCCGTTGCGATTGTAATCGCGGCGGGTCTTGGTATTCTTGGGGTCACACCGGCGCAGGAGATGCGGTAACCGCACCAGCGCGCCGAAAACAGGCAACCCCATGACCAGACCCGCGTGGCGATGTATCACGCCGGGCAAAGAGGCAGAGATGGCAGATTTCACGTCTTCCCAGACGACGGCGGGCTTTGCGTCCGATTCCATGCAAGAATACGCAGCAGGAACCGCACCTAAGACACTGACAACGCTGACCAATATCGCAGGCGCCGCAGTGTCTCTGGCGCTGGTCGCAGGCATTGGTGTCTGGGGATACAACCTCGTTATTCGAGATGTAACGGGCATTCCCGTTGTCCGCGCCGTGCAAGGCGAAATGCGGGTTCGCCCAGAAGAGCCGGGCGGCGAATTGGCCCGCCATCAGGGCCTCTCGGTGAACGTGGTCGCTGCCGAAGGCAGTGCCGGTCGCCCCGCGGATCAGCTCCGCCTTGCGCCGAAACCCGTGGAACTAGAGGCCGAAGATCAGCCGGTTCAGGTCGCGATGGTTGCCGCAAAGTCACAGGAAGCCGAGGCCCCGTTGATTGATGCGTCCGAAGCAATTCGCTCGGGCAATGTCCAAGATCTCGTGGCGCAACTGACCGATGGAGTCGCCCCCCTCAGCGGCGCGGGCACAGAGGCCAAAGCGGCGGCTGACCCGGTGGATGCTGCGGTGGCAATGGCGATGGCCGATACTTCCGTCAAACCCAAAGTCGTCAAAGCGGTGTTGAATGCACCTGGCGTCCGCAACTCCTTGCGCCCACGCAACCGTCCCGCGGGCGGAGCAGTCGTCACGCAGGCCGCTTTGCAAACAGCACCTGTAAAAGCCAGCGCCAGCGAAGTTGACCCCGCCACATTGCCTGCCGGCACCCGTATGGCGCAGCTTGGTGCTTTCGACAGCCCCGAAGTGGCGCGAGAGCAATGGGACCGCCTGCAAGGTCAATTCGGCCCTTATCTCCAAGGCAAGGACCGCGTCGTTCAGAAAGCCACGAGCGGCGGTCGGGTGTTCTACCGTCTCCGCGCTCTGGGCTTTGAAGACATCGCCGACGCGCGCCGTTTCTGTTCGGCACTGGTCGCTGAAAACGCAGACTGCATTCCGGTGGTAATGCGCTGATGCAGCCTTTTGGGGCCACGATCCTCGACGCAACCGGCCTCCGGCTGAGCGTCGACGAGAAAGCGTTCTTTCGCGACGTGCGGCCCTTCGGCTTTATCCTTTTTGCGCGCAATATCGACACCCCCGATCAGGTCCGCGCGCTTTGTGACGAGTTCCGCGAGGCCGCGGGACATGAAGCCGTGATCACCATCGATCAGGAAGGCGGCCGCGTACAGCGCATGTCGGCCCCCTATTGGCGCGACTGGACCCCGCCTTTAGCATTGGCCGAACGCACAGGTGACCGCGCGCCCGAAGCTTTCTACCTGATGTACCGCATTATCGCGCATGAACTTGCTTCAGTCGGGATCGACAGCAACTGCGCGCCCTTGATTGATGTGGCTTCGGCCCAAACGCACCGCTTTCTGCGCAACCGCTGCTATGGGGAAACGCCGGGGCAGGTGGCCGAGATTGGTCGGGCTGTGTCGGACGGTCTGCTGGCAGGCGGTGTTTTACCGGTGATGAAACATATGCCCGGCCACGGGCGGGCGACACTGGATAGCCACCATGATCTGCCGCGTGTCGACGCCCGGCGGATCGATCTCGAAGCCGTTGATTTCGCCCCTTTCCGGGCACTACGCGACCTGCCGATGGGGATGACGGCGCATCTGGTCTATGACGCGCTGGCCGAAGGCCCCGCAACTCTGTCGCCCGAGGTCATGCGCATCATTCGCGAAGACATTGGCTTCGACAATCTAGTAATGACCGATGACATCTCGATGAAGGCCCTGCGCCAGTCGCCTGCGGAGAGCACCCGCGCCGCCCTTGCGGCAGGCTGCGACGTGGCGCTCTATTGCAACGGGCCGCTGACCGAACGCCAGGCCGTTGCCGAAGCGGCAGGAGGGATGACCCCCGCCGCCCAGACCCGGGCCCTGCGGGCAATGGACGCACGACGCACCCCTGACGAGATTGACATCGACGCCCTCAGCGCCCAGTTTGAGACGCTTTCGGGCGGAGTGCTGCATGGCTGACACAGCTTTTGAGGAAGTCGGGGACGGGGCTGGCGGCTCCGTGGCCGAGCGGCTGGCTGCCGAAGCGCTGATCGTGGATGTCGACGGCTATGAAGGGCCGCTCGACCTGCTGCTGTCGCTGAGCCGCACGCAAAAGGTCGACCTGCGCAAAATTTCAGTTCTGCAACTGGCGCGGCAATACCTTGCTTTTGTGGAACGCGCGAAGGCGTTGCGGCTGGAGTTGGCGGCAGACTATCTCGTCATGGCGGCTTGGCTCGCGTTCCTGAAATCCCGTTTGCTCCTGCCGCCGGACCCGACCGAAGAAGGCCCGTCCGGCGAAGAAATGGCCGCGCATCTGGCGTTTCAGCTAGAGCGTCTGCAAGCCATGCGCGATGCCGCAGCCCGGCTGATGGCGCGTGACCAACTGGGGCGCGACTTCTTTGCGCGTGGCCAAACCCATGAGATCACGCGGGTCAAAAAGGTGACCTATACCGCGACGCTGCTGGACCTAATGCAAGGCTACGCGCGTACCCGGACCCGCGACGATTTCCGCCCCTTCGTGATGGACCGGGATGCAGTCTTTACGATGGAACAGGCGCTTGAGCGCATGCGCGGGCTGATCGGCTATGCGGGTGACTGGGGCGATCTGACGAGCTATCTGCCCGAAGGCTGGGAAAGCGATCCGCAACGGCGCCGCTCTGCAACAGCGGCGACCTTTGCCGCCTCCCTCGAACTGGTCAAAGAGGGGCATCTGGAAATCCGCCAGAAAGAGATTTTCGCCCCCATCCAACTGCGCAAGAAGGATTAATGCGTGTCGGAAGATACTGAATACCAAGAGAAAAAACTATTCGATGCGCCCTCGTTGGCCGAACAGGAACGCATGATCGAGGCAGTGCTCTTCGCCAGTTCCGAGCCGATTACGCTGCGCGAATTGGAAGACCGTTTGCCACGCGGGTCGGATGTGGGGGAGGCGATGGCTTTTCTGCGCCACCGCTATCAGGGGCGCGGCGTGCAGGTGATGAAAGTGGGCGACGCCTATGCCTTCCGCACCGCGCCCGACCTTGGGTTTCTCATGCACAAAGAAACCATCGAGACCCGCAAGCTGAGCAGGGCTGCGATCGAAACCTTGGCGATCATCGCCTATCACCAGCCGGTGACGCGGGCCGAGATCGAAGAGATCCGTGGCGTGTCTGTCTCCCGCGGTACGGTGGACCAATTGCTCGAGATGGAATGGATCCGCTTCGGTCGCCGCAAGATGACGCCGGGCCGGCCGGTGACATTGGTCGTGACGGAGGAGTTTCTCGACCATTTCGGGCTCGAAAGTGCACGCGATCTGCCGGGGCTGAAAGAGTTGCGCTCGGCCGGATTGCTAGAAAACCGTCCGCCGCCGAGCCTAACTCCGGTTGTGGGAGATGGTGAAGATGAGCCGGAAACCACCGAGGGCCAAAGCGAACTCTTCGAGGATTGATCGCAGGGGCTGTAAAATGCCGCAATGCCTATATATCGAGCCTGCGAATGCGAGAGGGAAGTTCATGAATCGGATCGTTAATATGGTACTGCGACAGCTGATGCGTCGGCTGGTATCACGTGGCGTGAATGCGGGGATGCGTCAGGCCAGTAAAGGCGGCAGCGCGAAAGGTTCAAAGCTGGACGCAAAGCAAGCGCGGCAACGGATTCGCATGCTGCGTCGATTTACGCGATTCTAAACCGCGTTTTGTAAAGCTGCTCAAACGGCGGCGAAATGCTTCGACAGTTTAAGGCCCTGACCTTGATAGTTCGACGCAATGTCTGCGCCGTAAAGCTGGCTGGGGATCTGGGCCATATGCTCGTAGACCAGACGGCCCACAACCTGCCCGTGCTCCAGCACAAACGGGGCCTCGTGGCAGCGCACTTCCAACACACCGCGTGATCCTGCGCCGCCAGCAGCAGCATGGCCAAAGCCGGGGTCAAAGAAGCCCGCGTAATGCACGCGGAACTCACCAACCATCGCCAAATAGGGCGCCATTTCAGCGGCATAGGCAGGCGGAATGGTCACCGCTTCGCGGCTTACCAGAATATAAAAGGCGCCGGGATCGAGAATAATTTGTCCGTTGGTGCTGTGCACCTCTTCCCAGTAGGCTGCCGGATCGTAATGGCCGATTTTGTCGAGGTCGATCACTCCAGTATGCGGTTTGGCGCGGTAGCCGACAAGACAGGTGCCGGGGAGTTTGAGATCGACGGAAAAGCCCAAACCTTCGTCAATCACCGCGTTGCCATCGACCAGCGGCGTCTCCGCGTGGAGTGCGCGCAAAGTGTCATCATCAAGCGTCGCATCGCCGCTGCCAAAGCGGATTTGATTGAGCCGCATTCCGGGACGGACGAGCACCGAAAAGGAGCGAGGACAGATTTCAGCGTAGAGCGGCCCGGTGTAGCCCGGCGCGATCCGGTCGAACTCGGTACCGCCATCGGTGATGGTCCGTGTCAGCAGATCAAGCCGCCCGGTGGAGCTCTTCGCGTTGGCAACGGCGGAGATGCCTTCAGGCAGCGCGAGCCCTTCCATCAGCGGCACGACATAGACGCAGCCTTTTTCCAGCACAGCGCCTTCGCTGAGGTCCACGCGGTGCATCTCGAACTCGGTGAGGCGGTCAGAAACCTTGGCGCCCTGACCGGCGAGGAATGAGGCGCGGACGCGGTAAGCGACTGTGCCCAAACGAAGATCAAGACTGGCCGGCTGGATCTGCGCGTCTGTAACCATCGGCTCGGCACGGATCGCGCCGCTTTCGACCATGGCTGCGATTTGCTGATTGGGGAGCACGCCGTTCATCGCGTTGGGCATCGGGGGGCCTTTCAAATGACAAACGCCCGCGCCTGACAGGCACGGGCGGTTTGATGTAGTCGGTTGGTCGGGCTAGCAGGACTCGAACCTGCGACCTTCCGTCCCCCAGACGGACGCGCTACCAGGCTGCGCCATAGCCCGACTACGTGGGCTTCATACCCGATCTCACAGGCGGTGCAAGAGGGAATTGCCGAAGTTTCCATTGGGATCAGAAATTACTTTTCACGCCGCTGTTCGCGTCCATCCGGCCCCGCAGATCGGCAAGCTGCAGCAGCAGACCTGCCACCTCGGGCTGCACGTCACGCGGCAACCGCTGCACGCGGGCGATGCGGGTGAGCAGGCCAGGGTACGCGGGAAAGTCTGCTTCGGGTGTAAAGTCGGACAGGTCGATAATCGCCGGTTTGGGCGTATCATCGGAGAGGTTATCGTCCGCCGGTTCAGCTTGTGGTTCGGACGCAGTAGCCGACTGGTCTTCCACGACCGGTTCAGGCTCGGACACTGTGTCTTCCGTCGTTTCACCCAAAGGACGCTGTAGGAAGCCGGGCAGGCTGCCCTGTGCGGTGGTTTCTGCGTCTGCTGGCTCCGATGGTTCGTCCTGCTCTGACGGCGCCTCTGCGGCATCCAAACGCGGCGCATCCTCGGTTGATTGATCGGAGGGGGCAAGCGGATCGGGGGTTGCGCGGGGATGGTCGTCGGCGGGCGGAATGGGGGAATAGGGTTTCGGCTCTGCCATCCGGCGCGGCTCCTCGGGCGCTGCGGATTCAGACGGAATCGGTGCCGGATCGGGCAGGGCGGAAGCGGCCTGCGTTTCCGAAGGTGCTGGATCTTCGGCTTGCGGTGCCTCAGTCGGAGTGGCGTCTTGCGCCGGGGGTTCGGCTTCGAAATCCGGCGTTGCACTGCGCGCTTCGGGTTCTTCGGCAGGTTCAGATGCAGTGCTGCCGAATTTCAGCACGACGCCAGTCTCCCGCTCGGTGGGCAGAGACTGTGTGCTGTCGGTGTCGGCTGGGCCTAACTCGTCCAAGGGCGCAGAGAGGGAAGAAACATGGGTCATGCCATCTTCGCGCAGGATCTTCTGCACGCCTTTGATCGTCAGCCCATCATCATGCAAAAGTTTCTTGATCCCACCCAAGAGCAGCATATCGGCAGGGCGATAATAGCGCCTCCCGCCAGCCCGTTTGATCGGCTTCACTTGAGTAAATTTGCTTTCCCAGAATCGCAACACATGGGCTTGGATGCCCAACCAATCAGCGACTTCAGAAATGGTGCGGAAAGCGTCCGGCGATTTGACCATAGATCAGGACTTGTTGCCTTCGGCGACGCGGTCTTTCATCAGATGCGACGGGCGGAATGTCAGCACGCGGCGGGGGTTGATCGGAACCTCTTCGCCAGTCTTGGGATTGCGGCCCACGCGGGCGGTCTTGTCACGCACCGAGAAAGTGCCGAAGGACGATATTTTGACCTGTTCACCACTTACCAGCGCGTCGGACATATGTTCCAACACCGCTTCGACAAGCTGGGCGCTTTCGTTGCGCGAGAGGCCGACTTCGCGGAAAACCGCTTCGCTAAGATCCATGCGCGTCAATGTCTTATTCGGCATATTATCCCCCATGCTTTGCGATAGCATATGCTGCAGGATTTTTTAGAGTCAACATTTATGCCCGAATTGCGTGCATTTCGGCGGCAAATTTCCGCGTCGCGTCAATTACTTACCAGCGCAGAACGACAGCGCCCCAAGCCAGACCACCACCAATAGCCTCAGTCACGACAAGGTCACCTTGCTTGATTTGACCCCGATCGCGGCCCACTGAGAGCGCCAGAGGGATCGATGCGGCAGAGGTATTGCCGTGATCTTGAACGGTGACGACGACCTGTTCCATCGGCAGGTTCAGCTTCTTCGCCGTGCCTTGAATGATGCGGATATTGGCCTGATGCGGCACGATCCAATCGACGTCATCGGCGGAGACACCGGCGCGTTCCATCGCCGTGTTCGCTGTCGCCGCGAGCTTTTCGACCGCATGGCGGAAGACTTGGTTGCCCTGCATACGCAAATAGCCCGTCGTACCTGTAGAAACGCCACCGTCGACGTAGAGCAGATCGCGGTAACGCCCGTCGGAGTTCAGGTCGGTTGCCAGAATGCCCCGGTCCTGGGGCGTACCGTCGGCCTCTTGTGCTTCCAGCAGCAGCGCGCCAGCACCGTCGCCAAAGAGCACGCAGGTGGAGCGGTCGGTCCAGTCCATGATGCGGCTAAAGGTTTCCGCGCCGATGACCAATGCCCGTTTGGCTTGGCCAGAGACGATCAGCGCGTTGGCATTCGCGAGCGCATAAACGAAGCCGGCACAAACCGCCTGCACGTCAAAGGCAAAGCCGTTGGTCATGCCAAGTTCGGCCTGCACCATCGTGGCGGCAGAGGGGAAGGTCAGGTCAGGCGTGGACGTCGCGACGATGATCGCATCGACGTCCGAAACGTCGCAGCCTGCGTCTTCCAGAGCTTTGCGCGCAGCGGCGCTGGCCATGGAGGACGTATTTTCACCTTCGGCAGCGAAATGGCGGCGTTCGATCCCCGACCGCGAGCGAATCCATTCGTCGTTGGTGTCGAGCGTGGCTTCGAACTCGGCATTCTCGACGACACGGGAGGGCAGGTAGTGGCCACAGCCAGTGACAACGGCGCGCAGGCTCATGAAGGGGACTCCTCGGCCGGCAGCGTCGCGGCGACGCGGGCGGCCAGCTTGTCGTTAAATTTGTTCTCGGACAGTTGGGCTGCAAGTTTGATCGCAGCCGAAATGCCCGTAGCGTCCGCCGAACCATGCGATTTAACCACAGTGCCGTTCAAGCCCAAAAAGACGCCGCCGTTTACACGACGCGGATCGATCTTTTTGCTGAGACGGCGCAGGGAGGTGTAAGCCAGCAGCGACGCAAGACGCGACAGCGGCGAGTATTTGAACGCCTCGCGCAGACGGTTGCCGATCATGCTGGCAGTGCCTTCGCCAGTCTTGATCGCGACATTGCCGGTGAACCCGTCCGTCACGATCACATCGGCGCGGTTGCCAGAGATGTCGCCACCCTCAACAAACCCTACAAAATCGAAACCGGTGGACTCGCCCTGGGCACGAATCAGGTCATAGGCTTCTTTAAGCTCTGTGCGGCCCTTGTGCTCTTCGGTGCCGACGTTCAACAGGCCGACCCGCGGCCGCTGTAGATCCATGCCGTTGCGGGCATAGGATGTCCCCATCAGGGCAAAGCGCAACAGATCGTCGGCGTCGGCACGCACATCGGCGCCCACGTCGAGCATGACGTTAAAGCCTTGGGGATTGGACGAGGGGTAGAGCACCGCGATCGCAGGACGGTTGACGCCCGGCAGCTTGCGCAGCCGGATCATCGACATCGCCATCAGCGCGCCGGTATTGCCACAGGACACCGCCACAGCGGCTTCGCCACTGCGCACAGATTCGATGGCCGACCACATGGAGGTGTTCTTGCCGGTGCGGACAACCTGACTGGGCTTGTCGTCCATCGTGACGACTTCGGTCGCATGGTGCACGTCACAACGGCCCGCCAATTCGCGATGTTTCGCGATCAGCGGATCCAGTTGCTCTTGCGGGCCATGCAGGATGAAACCGATGTCAGGGTTCGCCTGCGCAGAAAGCGCACACCCGGCAACAACCGCTGCCGGGCCTTCGTCACCGCCCATCGCATCAACCGAGATCAGGGTGTGACCGGCTTTCGCGTCTGGGTGATCGGGCTGGGCCGTCATCGGTGCGAATGCCTCACTTGCCTTTGAAAAACTTGAATAACGACGCCAGCTTAGGCTGCGTCGTCTTCCAGGTCTACTTCTTCGGTCAGGGCGACAACTTCGGTGTCGTCATAATGACCGCAGGCAGCACAGATGTGG
The DNA here is from genome assembly GCF_900102535.1 of Sulfitobacter delicatus. GTDB lineage: Bacteria > Pseudomonadota > Alphaproteobacteria > Rhodobacterales > Rhodobacteraceae > Sulfitobacter > Sulfitobacter delicatus. The sequence continues at coordinate 85,889 of NZ_FNBP01000004.1, forward strand.
TGCGGGCGCTTCAACTCGCCACAGTTCGAACATTCGTTCGGGTTCGCTGCTGTCAGCGAATCGTGAGCGCGGCGGTTGTTGCGACGCGATTTGGATACTTTATTCTGTTGGACAGCCATGTCTGGTGCCTTTGCCTTCGGGGTTGCTGACCTGCACTTGGCGTGCCGCAACCGTGTTTCAATTCGGACCCCGTTTCGGGCGTGACGACGCTTTAGGGCCGCAGCCGCGCAATGTCCAACCTTAATTCGGGTGAGGGCGGCAAAATAACGCGAATACGAGCCGATGCAAGCAAGTAATTCCGCGGTTTTCCGCCCGTTTCCTTAGCTTTCGTCGTTCTTTAGCGCATCGCGCAGCGCTCCGAGCCCCGCAAAGGGCCGCGCGTCTTCATCGGTCATCGGTTTCTGACCGGGTTCGGTCAAGATCATAGAGCCGAGTTCGGCGTCGTCCTTGCGGGGGTATTCCGGAACTTCGAGCGCCAGCGCCTCAATCATCACCTGTGCGGGGTCAATCCATTTGCCCAGTGGCTCGCTGTTGTCGTCCTCGGGCATTTCGATCTCTTCTTCGTCCGGCTCTTCGAAGTCGCGGACAAAGTGGCGCGTGACGGGCACGTCGATGCGCGTGGTCACCGGTTCTAGCGTAACAACGCAGGGCTGTACGACTGTGGCCCCCAGTTTACCGTTGAGTTGCCAGTCCTGCTTACCGAGTGGCGTGACCGCTCCGGCAAAGCTGAGCTTGCGCAGGGCCGAGATTTCCAGCTCCTCGGCAATACTGGCCAATACGTCCGCCTCCGGGCGCAGGGCAAAACTGTTGGCCTCTGTCTGTGACAGGTCAGAAACCCGCAGAGCAGTGGCAGAAGGGGGTGTGCGCGACATGAGAACCGACTTTCGTTTCTTGAACACTTAGGGTGCCTTAGTGTATGCGAAATAAAAGCCATAATCCGTCAGGGCAAGAGGGCAGACCAAATGCGCATCACGAAACCGACCGGTACAACCAGCTTGCGGGCCGGATCTTTGGGCCTTTTGCTGCTGCTCGGTGCCTGTGCACCTCAGTACGAGAACCACGGCTATGTGCCCCCTGCGGACCAGCTTGAGCAAGTTGTTGTTGGCAATGACACCAAGGAAAGCGTGGCCGAGAAAATCGGTGTGCCGACTGCGGGCGGGCTGCTGAATGATGACAGCTACTACTATGTGAAGATGCGCAAACGCGCGCTCGGCTTCCTTGCTCCGAAAGAGATTAACCGCGAAGTGGTGGCGATCAGTTTCAACAACGCGGGTGTCGTGGAGAATGTCGAACGCTTCGGATTGGAAAAGGGCCAAGTTGTCCCCCTGTCACGGCGCGTTACCTCTTCGCCAGTAAAGGATAAATCCTTCCTGCGTCAGCTGATGGGCAACCTAGGACGCTTTAGCCCCACAGCCTTTGGCAGCTAAGCGATGACGGCGCTGCCCGCTAAGCGCCTGTGGCCACAGCGATGACAGAACCCCATTCGGGGCGGTATCTTGTCCGAGGGGCCGAGACGCCGTCCGACCTTGCCCGTGTCCGTGCGCTGCGGGCGCTTTGCTTTGGCAACGCGACTTTGCACGAGGCCGACCCCTTCGACACCGCAGCGCGGCAGTTCCTGATCGAACCGCGAGAGGGTGCAGAGCCGGTGTGCAGCTTCCGGCTAACGGCATTCGACGCAAGCAACTTACATCGAAGCTATTCTGCCCAATTCTACGATCTCTCTGCGCTCGACCGGTTTCCGGGCGCGATGCTGGAGTTGGGCCGCTTCTGCGTCCACCCCGACTGGCACGATCCGGACATCCTACGGCTGGCATGGGGACGGTTGGCGGGGGAGGTAGACGCGTTAAAGGCCGAACTGCTCTTTGGTTGCTCGTCCTTTGCCGGGATCGCAGCCGAGACCTACTGCAACGCCTTTGCCCTGCTCAACGCTCGCCACCTCGCCCCCGAGGCTTGGCGCCCCGGTGTCAAAGCCCCCGAGGTGGTCCGCTTCGCCGCGCTACCATCCTCCGACCCACGCGCCGGTCTGCAGGCCCTACCGCCGCTGCTGCGCAGCTATCTCGCCATGGGGGGCTGGGTCAGCGATCATGCCGTGGTCGACCGCGCGATGAATACGCTGCACGTTTTCACGGGGCTCGAGATCGCGGCGATCCCGGCAGGCCGCAAGCGCCTGTTACGCGCCCTGGCCGCGCCGAAACACGCTGCGGGACATTGACCTTACCCGCGCCGGGGGATAGCTGGCAGCCATGGCACGCGCACCCCTTTTACAACTCACCGACATTTCGCTGACCTTTGGCGGCGATCCTGTTTTCGAAGACCTCTCACTGGTGGTCCAGACCGGCGACCGGCTGGCCCTAGTGGGCCGCAATGGCTCCGGTAAATCCACGCTGATGAAGGTCATGGCCGGACTGGTCGAGCCTGACAGCGGCGGCGTTGTCGCAGGCCCCGGCGTTTCGGTCGGCTATATGGAGCAGGAGCCGGACCTCTCGGGGTTCGAGACCTTGGGCGAGTTCGCCGCCCATGGGCTGGACCCGGGCGAGATGTACAAGGTCGAGCGGGCAGGCGAGGGGCTTAAATTCGACCCCGACCGCCCCGTCGCCACCGCTTCGGGCGGCGAACGCCGCCGCGCCGCCTTGGCACGCCTGATGGCCGAAGCGCCGGAACTGATGCTGCTCGACGAGCCGACCAACCACCTCGACATCGAAGCCATCGCTTGGCTCGAAGCTGAGCTGAAAAGCACCCGCACCGCCTTTGTCATCATCAGCCACGACCGCGCCTTCCTGCGCAATCTGACCCGCGCGACCCTCTGGATCGACCGCGGCGCCGTGCGCCGTCAGGAGATCGGGTTTGAAGGCTTTGAAGCTTGGCGCGACCAGATTTGGGAAGAAGAAGACACACAGCGCCACAAGCTGAACCGCAAGATCAAGGCCGAAGCGCGTTGGGCGGTTGAGGGCATCTCGGCCCGCCGCAAGCGCAATCAAGGCCGCGTGCGCGCCCTGCAAGAGCTGCGCGCCGAACGCTCCGCGCAGATCACCCGCCAAGGCACCGCCGCCATGGCGCTGGAGGCCGGGCCGAAGTCTGGCCGCAAGGTGATCGAAGCGACTGGCGTGGCCAAGAAATTCGCCGACAAACAAATCCTGTGCGATTTTTCGATCACCGTGCAGCGCGGCGACCGGATCGCGCTTGTAGGGCCGAACGGTGTGGGCAAAACCACGCTGCTCAATATGCTGATTGGCAAGGAAGAGCCCGATCAGGGTGAGATCAAACTCGGCACCAACCTCGAACTGGCGCTGTTTGATCAGGCCCGCGCGCAGTTGGATGGCGATATGACGCTTTGGGACAGCCTGACGGGCGATCCAGACATGCGCGTCTCAGGCAAAGCCGATCAGGTGCTGGTCCGCGGCCAGCCAAAACATGTGGTCGGCTACCTTAAAGAGTTCCTCTTCGACGAAGCCCAAGCCCGCGCGCCCGTGCGTTCGCTCTCGGGCGGCGAAAAGGCGCGGCTGTTGCTGGCCAAGATCATGGCGCGGTCCTCGAACCTTTTGGTCCTCGATGAGCCGACCAACGATCTAGATGTCGAAACGCTTGATCTGATGCAAGAACTCTTGGGCAATTACGACGGCACGGTTCTGCTGGTGAGCCACGACCGCGACTTCCTCGACCGCGTGGCCGCCACGACCATTGCAATGGAAGGCGACGGCCGTGCTACGGTCTATGCCGGGGGCTGGAGCGACTATCTGGCACAGCGCGGACAGGATGATTTTTCGGAGAGTGTGGTCAAAGCCAAGCCGAGCAAGTCCGAGCCGAAGGCCGAAAAAAAGCAACAGTCTAACGGGTTAAGCTTCACGGAAAAACACCGTCTCGAAGCGCTGCCGGGTGAGATTGAACGGCTGGAAGCAGAGATCGCCAAACTCGAAGAACTGCTGAGCGATGCTGAGCTATTCACCCGCGAGCCGGTGAAGTTCCAAAAGGCGACTGATGCGCTGGTGCAGCGGCATGAGAAGCTCTCGAACGCCGAAGAAGAGTGGATGGCTTTGGAAGAAAAGGCGGGCGGTTAACCACCTGCGCCTACTAGGATTTGCGGGCGATAGCCTGCTCGGAATGCGTTGATGATGCTCGGTGGTGTGAGCAAGGTTACCTCACCCAGCGGGCGCGGTTTCGGGGCGGCGTAGCCGTCTGGTCGGTAAGGGTGAAAGGTGTCACCAGCGATCACTCCGCATTGGCCGCTTTCATCCAGGATAAAACTGCCCTCGGGTAAGTCCGCCGCAGCAAAGCCCGCGTGTCGTTTTTGCAAAAACCGACGGGCAACAGCACGTTCCACATGTAGCACCTTGTCGAGAGCAGCAGCCGGTCCACCGATCTCGCAGCAATTCCGAAAAGCCTCGTAATCCGCGCGTCGACATTCCGCACAGGGGCGATGACCCGCTGCGAAGGCGACGGCCTCATCGAGAAAGAACAGTTCGGTATAGCAGCGCGGAGCCATGAGCTTCCGTCGCCGCCCTTTGAACTCGAGCCGACAACAGACCCAGTTCTGATGCACCCAACGGCGTCTGGGGTGCAGCCCATTCTCGTCATGCAGAATACCACGGTTCCCCATGAACCCACCCCGCGCGGGGTGGGCGATGATCTCTCCCGTAGGCTGAACGCGGTTCTGCAGGGGCATCAGCGCATCCGTAGCGCCCCGTCGAGGCGGATCACCTCGCCATTGAGATAGCCCATCTCGACAATGAACCCGGCGAGCCGCCCATATTCGGACGGATCACCCAGACGGGCCGGGTTGGGCACGTCTTTCGCAAGTTCGGCCTGTACCTCTTCGGGCAGTCCAGCCAACATCGGTGTCTTGAAAATGCCCGGAGCGATGGTCATCACACGGATGCCTTCCTTGGCCAGATCGCGCGCCATGGGCAGGGTCATGCCCACGATCCCGCCCTTGGAGGCCGCATAGGCCGCCTGACCCTTTTGCCCGTCGAAGGCGGCGATAGAGGCGGTGTTGATAATCACCCCGCGCGCGCCGTCAGGCTCGGGCTCGTTCCGCGCCATGGCCACGGCTGCAAGGCGGGCGACGTTGAAGCTGCCGACGAGGTTGATGTCCACGGTGCGCTGGAAGGCATCAAGCGGGTGGGGGCCGTCGCGGCCTATGGTCTTGATCCCGAGCGCGATGCCTGCGCAGTTCACGGCAGCGGTGATGCGGCCCATCTTCTCCACCGCGAAATCGATTGCTGACTGAACCGAGGATTCGTCTGTGACATCGGTTTTAATGAAATACCCGCCGATCTCCTTTGCAACCGCTTCGCCCCGTTCGGCATTGCGGTCGAGCAAGGTGACCTGCGCCCCTTGGGAAGCGAAATACCGTGCGGTTGCTTCGCCAAGGCCTGAGGCGCCTCCGGTGATAATGGCGGCTGTGGTGTCGAGTTTCATGTGCTGGCTCCCCCGAAATATGAACGCTCGTTCAGTTCAACACGAAGAGCGAAGCGGTGCAAGCGTGGCTAAGCCCAAGGTCGCCAGTAGAGGTAACTGCCCCCGGTCTCCTGCGGCTTGGCCCCGCAGCGGAGTTTGAACCGGGAAAGCCCTGGTGTGGCAGGGTGCAGCGGGCCGAGATCGAGATGGCTATGGCCCTGGTCAGCCAGCCAATTTGCAGCCTGCCAGAGAAGCAGATTATGCGCGTGAGCGGTTTTGCCCTCGGTACAGATATGTCCGATGTGGTAGGTCGCACCGCGCCCATGACGCAAGAACAGCATATGGGCCACAGGTTTGCGCCCCCGCTTTGCTGTGAAGAGCCGGGTTTGGGCAGGCGCTGTGTTCGCGAAAGCTGCGGTCAAGGCTGCGGGCCAAGTCGCGTAGCGTCGCCGGCGTGCTTGCGCGGCATCGGCCAGAAGCAGCGGATGATTCGGGTCCGGCGGCAGAGGCGCATGGGTAACACGCAGACCTGCTTCCTCCGCCCGCCGCAGTTGGTTGCGCCACTTCGGATGCAGCGCGGCGCGGCGTTCCGACTTTGGCGGGGTTAGATCCAGTATGGCGATAGATTGCGGTTTCCGAAGCCGAAGAGCAGGTGGCATAGGGCAGGGGTGTGGAGGCGATAGGATAAGTGGCGCACGGTGCAGCCCAACAGCACGCAATTGCGCCGCGAGATCCGCCGGAGGCTCGGCCCGCGGCAGCATCGCGACCTGCAGCCCGAGGAACTGGCGCTGCAAGACCATCAGACCGCATGGCAGATGGCGTGGGTGTTGGCCACACAGGCGCAACGCCGCCGCGAATGCCGGGTCTTGCATCAGGCTCGCAGGCGCAGAGGCGGCGGAATCGAACATCCCGCCATTGAGGCCGAACATGGTTAATGAGTGGTTAAGAACGCCGGAGGGCAAACGAAGGCCGTAAGGCCTCCGCTACTTTGGTTTACCCGACCTGCACCAGAGCATGACGTTTCTTGCCAGCGCTCAGCTTGATCGGCGACGCCAGAGCGTTCGCGTCCAGAATCATACCTGCGTCGGTGAGCGGCTTGTCGTCGATCCGCGCACCATTGTCGGCGATCAGACGTTTGGCTTCCTTGCCAGACCCGGCCAGACCCGATTTCACGATCAGCTGGACGATCGAGATACCGTCACCCACATCCGCAGCGCTTAGTGTCAAAGTTGGCAGGTCATCGCCCACACCGCCTTTTTCAAAAACCTCACGCGCCGTAGCTTCGGCATTCCGTGCGGCCTCTTCGCCATGCAGCAGGGCGGTAACCTCATTGGCCAGACGCACCTTCGCCTCATTAATTTCGGACCCAGCCAGCGCGCCTAGACGGTCGCATTCCTCAACAGGCAACTCGGTATAGAGCTTGAGGAAGCGGCCCACATCTGCGTCGGTGCAATTGCGCCAGAACTGCCAGAACTCGTAGGGGCTCAGCATATCGCCATTCAGCCAGACCGCACCGCCTGCCGATTTTCCCATCTTCTTGCCATCACTGGTGGTCAGCAACGGCGAGGTGAGGCCATAGACTTCGCCATCAATCACGCGGCGCGTCAGGTCGATCCCGTTGACGATGTTGCCCCATTGATCCGACCCGCCCATTTGTAGCAAGCAGCCATAGCGGCGGTGCAGTTCCATGAAGTCATAGGCCTGCAGAATCATGTAGTTGAACTCAAGAAACGACAGCGACTGTTCCCGGTCGAGCCGGGATTTCACCGATTCAAAGCTGAGCATCCGGTTGATCGAAAAATGCCGCCCGATGTCGCGCAGGAACTCAAGGTAGTTCAGCCCGTCCAGCCATTCGGCGTTGTTCAGCATCAGCGCATCGCTTGGGCCATCGCCGTAGTCGAGGTAGCGGGCAAAGACCTGACGGATGCCTTCGATGTTCTCGTCAATCGCTTCGGGCGTCAGCAGGGGACGCTCATCCGAGCGGAACGAGGGATCGCCGACCTTGGTGGTGCCGCCGCCCATCAAGGTAATCGGCTTGCCGCCGCATTTCTGCAGCCAGCGCAGCATCATGATATTGACCAGATGGCCGACATGGAGCGATTTAGCGGTGGCGTCATAACCGACATAAGCGGGTACGGCGCCTTTCAGCAGGGCTTCGTCCAATCCCTGATAATCGGTGCAATCGGCCAGAAAGCCGCGCTGCATCATCGTGTGGATGAACTCCGATTTGGGATGGTATGTCATGGTGACTTGCCTCAAAACTGTGTTGCGGGGCAATCTATATGCGCACGAGCGACAAAGGAAAAGGCCATGAATAAGGCCATGCACAGGCAGCATGTCGGAACCGGGGTGGTGACGGCTCTGGGGATGATGTCGGGGACGTCCTTGGACGGGGTCGATGCGGCCATTCTGCGCACCGACGGGCGGGAGATCACGGGTTTCGGCAAAAGCGCCTACCGCAGTTATTCCGCTCAGGAACGGGCAATGATCGCCGCCGGATTCGGCAAATGGCATGGGCCCGAAGTCGAGGCGGCGGCGGAGGCAGTTGAGGCCGCGCATCTGGCGCTCCTGCGCGATATTCTAGATGAGGATGCGGCAGTCGAATTGGTCGGCTTTCACGGGCAGACCTTGGCTCATGCGCCACGTATGCAGGGCACTTTGCAGGTTGGGGACGGCGCGCTCCTAGCACGTGAGATCGGCTTGCCCGTGGTCTGGGACTTCCGCAGCGCCGATGTCGAATTGGGCGGCGAGGGCGCGCCTTTGGCGCCGTTCTTTCACCACGCCTGCGCTCGTTTTGCGGGCTTGAAGGAGCCTGTTGCCTTCCTCAACCTTGGCGGCGTGGGCAACCTCACATGGGTTGATCCGGGCATTGAGCGGCCTGAGGCTGAGGGCGCGCTGTTGGCCTTTGACACCGGACCGGCCAATGCGCCGATCAACGATCTGATGCAGGAACGACTTGGCCAAGCCTTTGACGAAGGTGGCAGACTGGCGGCTCGGGGGCGGGTCGAGCATGGCGCGTTGGAGTTGTTTCTTGCCGAGCCCTATTTCGCGCGGATGCCGCCAAAATCGCTCGACCGGAATGATTTTGCGGAAATGATCGCTCTCGTCGGTGAACTCTCCGATGCCGATGCCTGCGCCACGTTAACGGCCATGTGCGCGGCTGGGGTGGCCGAAGCCATGCAGCATTGTCCGGCACCCCCAGAGCGGGTCTTTGTGACCGGTGGCGGGCGGCACAATCCGGTCCTGATGCGCATGCTCGACGTAAGCCTTGATTGCCCGGTGGCTCCGGTTGAAGAGATTGGTCTGGACGGCGACATGCTTGAAGCGCAGGCCTTTGCCTATCTCGCTGTGCGGGTGGCGCGGGGGCTGCCCACGTCCTGTCCGGGAACTACTGGTGTGCGGGCCGCTGTCGGCGGGGGCACCGTCAGCCGGGTCTGAACTTCGGGCGTTTCTGCGTCATATCGGAAAGATGCCGGGGGCCGCAGATTGCGCCTAGAATGTGCCGTCTCTGCGGTGGATCATTGCGTTTTTCTGCATCATTTCAGCAAGTTGTGGTTCAACAGTCTGTTTCCGCCCAATTCGGAAACAAAACACACCCGCTCAGCGTGTGTCCTTCATGAGAACCGCCGATGGGGATGCTTTATATCCCGAAAGTGCAGCATCGGCCTTTTGTGAAGGAGACGATAAATGACTTGTTTCAGAAACATGAATTTCAGAACCACCATGGCCGCGACAGCAACAGCCATTCTACTTAGCCCCGCGGCACATGCTGAGTTGGGCATCGGGGTCGGTGTCGGCATTGGCGGCCGCGATGGACACGGGGGCGCGGACGTTGGTGCGGATGTAAGCGTCGGGCATGACGGTGTAGATGCGGATGTCGATGTTGGGCTGGGCGGAGGTCACGACTCCAGCGGCTCCGACGCTTCAGACGGATCTGGCAGCTATGGAGATTCCGGTGGTTCTTCCGATGGCGGATTAGGCGTCGGGGTGGATGTCGGACTTGGCACCGGCGGTGGATCGCATGGTGGAAGCAGCGACGACACGGGCAACAGCGACACTTCCACTGCGGCCAGCGTCTCTGCCACAGCCAGCGCTGCTGCAGATAACGGCGCCCCTGTAACCAAGTCCTTTCAGATCAGCGCATTGGTCGGCGCGCCCGTCTATAGCCGGGACCGCGTGCTGGTGGGCATGGTGGAAAAAGTAGCGGATGGCCCGAATGGCAAGGTCGACACCGTCGTGCGGCTGAATGCGTCGCTCGAGACGGATAAAGACGTGGTACGCATGCGCATCGCGCCCAAGCTAAGCGCCCAAGGCGCATTGCTGCTGGACTACTCGAAAGGCCAGTTCCTAAAGCTCTTTAGCGGGTGAGGACTGAAGAATAAGGAAAGGGGCGGTGTGGTTGCACCGCCCCTTTGTTCAATCTCAACGTCCTCGGGTTTAATCCCGCAGGATCGAACGACCCGCGTATTGTGCGGTCTCGCCCAGCATTTCTTCAATACGGATCAACTGGTTGTACTTTGCCAGTCTGTCGGACCGTGCCAGCGAACCGGTTTTGATCTGGCCACAGTTGGTTGCTACGGCGAGGTCTGCAATCGTCGCGTCCTCCGTCTCGCCCGAGCGGTGGGACATCACGTTGGTATAACCCGCGCGGTGGGCCATATCGACGGCTTTCAGCGTTTCGGTCAGGGTGCCGATCTGGTTAACCTTCACCAGCATGGAGTTCGCACAGCCGCGCTTGATGCCGTCGGCCAGACGCGCGGGGTTGGTCACGAACAGATCGTCGCCCACCAACTGCACCTTGTCGCCGAGCAGTTCGGTCAGTGCTTTCCAGCCGTCCCAATCGTCCTCGGCCATGCCGTCTTCGATAGAGATGATCGGGTAATCGCCCACGAGCGCTGCGAGGTAGTCGGCGTTCTCGGCGCTCGACAGGGTTTTGCCTTCGCCCGAGAGGACGTATTTGCCGTCTTTGAAGTATTCGGTCGCGGCGCAGTCAAGCGCAAGGTAGATGTCTTCGCCCGGATTGTAGCCTGCTTTTTCGATTGACTTCAGGATGAAATCAAGCGCGTCGCGGGTAGAGTTGATGTTGGGGGCAAAGCCGCCTTCATCACCGATCCCGGTGGACAGGCCTGCGTCGGACAGTTCTTTCTTTAGCGTGTGAAATACCTCGGCCCCCATGCGCACGGCTTCGCGGATGTTGTCCGCAGCGACCGGCATGATCATGAATTCCTGAATGTCGATCGGGTTGTCGGCATGCTCACCGCCATTGATGATATTCATCATCGGCACAGGCAGAACACGAGCGGTGGTGCCGCCAACGTAGCGGTAAAGCGGCTGCGCGCAGTAGTCGGCGGCGGCTTTGGCGGCGGCCATCGACACGCCCAAGATCGCGTTGGCGCCCAAGCGGGATTTATTCTCAGTGCCGTCGATCTCGATCATCATCTCGTCGATCTCGACCTGCTCGGTGGCCTCGACCCCGACCAGCGCTTCGGCGATCTCGCCGTTGACTGCGGCACAGGCTTCCAAGACGCCCTTGCCCATGTAACGGGACTTGTCACCATCGCGGCGTTCGTTCGCTTCATAGGCGCCAGTCGACGCACCCGATGGCACAGCAGCGCGGCCCATCGTGCCGTCTTCGAGGATGACGTCGACTTCGACCGTCGGGTTGCCCCGGCTGTCGAGGATTTCGCGGGCGTGGATGTCGATGATCGTGCTCATGGCAATGTCCTCATGTTCGGATTTGCTGCGGTTTACCCCGGGAGGCCCGGCTTGGAAAGGCCGCGGCGGGGGCGGGGGGTGATTTTGCGCTCGCGCCAGAGGGTATAGACGCCCGAGGCGATGATGATCGCAGCCCCGATCAAGGTCAGACTGTCGGGAGATTCGTCAAAGACCATGATCCCGACAACCAGCGCAAACAGCATGCGAGTGTAGCGGAAGGGGGTGACGAAACTGACTTCGCCTACCCGCATTGCCGCGACGATGGCGTAATAGGCCAGCACGCCAATCACCATCGCCCCGGCGAGATAGATCGTCTCGGCACCGCCCGGCATGACCAATGGTGTGCCGGTAGCGAGCACCAGCAACGAGCCTGCCGGGACGAGCACGATGAAGGCCAGAAAGCTCAACTGCATGGAACTGATGCTTTTGGGCACTTTGCGCGTCGCCAGATCGCGTAGGGCCAGACCGATGACACCTGCAACGGCAAAGAGCGACAGGGCGTTGAACCCTTCCAATCCGGGCCGCACGATGAGCAAAACGCCGAAAAAACCGACGATGATCGCGCTCCACCGGCGCCAGCCGACCGGCTCCCCCAGAAACAAAGCCGCGCCGAGGGTGACCGCAAGGGGCGTGGCCTGCAAAATGGCGGAGGCCGAAGACAGCGGTGTCAGCACCACAGCCGTCACGAAACATAACGTGCCCAGCACCTCACCTACAGCACGCAGCAGGATCGGCGCGGTCAGCATGTCGGCGGAAAACAAACGTCGCCCCTGAACCCGCAGGATTACCGCAAAGATCGCGCCGCCGCCCGCGCCCAAGAGCGCGATAATCTGCCCCACGGGCAGGGCGTCGCTGGTCAGCTTGATGAACATATCCTCAATGGCAAATCCTGCCATCGCCAGCACCATCAGCATCGCGCCGCGTAGGTTGTCCATCTTTCCGTCCTTTCGCCTTAAACTTACGTCTCGGCCATGACCCTTTTGCCGGTAAAGGGCAAGAGGCCAAAATACGCGCCATGCGTGTGGCCTCTGGCGCCCTTCGCGGCCAAGTGCTAGCCCTATGGCATGAGATGGCCCGAGTTCCCCCACAACCCGCGCGAAACGCTGATGACCCTGGCCGTAGGCGGTGTAGGCGCATTGGTCTTCTGGTGGCTGAACGCGCCTGTCTATATGCTGCTGGGGCCCGTGATCGCGGTGAGCGTGCTGGGGCTGGGCGGGGTGCGCACCTCAGTTGATCCACGGCTGCGCGATGCGTGTTTCGTGGTACTTGGTATCGCCGTGGGCGCAGGGTTCAACCATGATGCGGTGAATGCCATGGTCCGCTGGCCACTTGCGTTTGTTTTTATGACGGGGGTGATCTGGGGGATCATGGCGGTCTGTCGCTGGATGCTCTCGCGCCATTTCGGTTTCGACGCGCGCTCGGCGCTGCTGGCCTCCGCGCCGGGGCATCTGAGTTTTGTCATGGCCATTGCCAGTGACGGCGGCTCTGACGTGGCGCGTATCTCAATCACCCAATCCGTGCGGTTGCTGGCCCTGACCATCGTTGTGCCTTTTGCCGCCTTGGCGATGGGGGTGGATATGACGGGTAATATCGCGCCCCCCGGCGCGGGTATGGGCGTCCTGTCCATCGTGCTATTGGTGGCGGGTGCCGTGGTGGTGGGCTTGATCTTCAGCAAGCTATCCGTGCCCGCGCCGCTGTTGATGGGGGCGATGGTGGTCTCCGCCATCGCGCATCTTACGCAACTGGAGACCGGCGTTTTGCCCGGTTGGCTGACGCTGATTGCCTATCTGGTGCTAGGCAGCCTCATCGGGACACGGTTCTCTGGAATGACGCCAGCGCGTTTTGCCAGCGGTCTTGGCGCAGGGCTCGCGATCACCGGGGTGGCCATGGGTCTTGCAGGCTTGGGCGCGGTCCCGGTTGCTTGGGCTCTGGGCATGCCGCTGGGGCATGTGCTGGTGGCCTTCGCCCCCGGAGGGTTAGAAACGATGATTGCGCTCGGTGCGGTGCTGGCGGTGGTGCCGGGGTTTGTGGCTGCCTGCCATATCATGCGGCTGGTGGTTCTCAGTGTCTTGCTCCCCGCAATGCTGGCGCGGCTAAACCGGCAGGAGAAGCCAGCCGAGTAGGGCGGCGGGTCAGGACTTGAGCCGTACCATCAGTCGGTTGCCCGTCTTGCGCGTTTCCAACGCTTTGAGGTCGGCCGCAAGCGCACTCAGCTTGCCATGGCCATAAGTCCGGCTGTCAAAATCCGGATGCGCCGCCTGAATGGTCTGACCAATCTGGCCGAGGTTGTACCACTCGTCTTCGGTGTCGATCTTGTCCATCGCCGCTTTGAACAGGGGCAGGGCGTCGCCCACTTTGGCACTGGCTTTGGCCGGGGTGTCGGGCTCGGCGCCGACGAGGTTCTCGATCAGGATAAAGCGGTTATAGACGTTGCGCAGGGAATCATGCGTCTTCTTCTCGCCAATGCCAATGACGGTCACACCGTCTTCGCGCAGACGATTGACCAGCGCGGTAAAATCGCTGTCAGAGGAAACGATCACGATGATGTCAAAGCGGCGGCTGTGCAGGATGTCCATGGCCTGAATGACGAGACCGATGTCGCTCGCATTCTTGCCGCGGGTATTGGCCGTCTCCTGATGCGCCACCAGACCCAACTCTCGGATCGGGGCCTTCCAGCCTTTCAGGTGATCGTTCGACCAGTCGCCATAGACCCTCCGCAGGGCGGGCTCGCCGATCGTCGTGACCTCGCGCATGATCGCCTCTGCATGCTTCGCCGGTACATTATCCGCATCGATCAATACGGCCAGCAGCGGGCGATCTCGGTCACTCATGTCTTGTCCTTCTTCAACGGTACGCCATAGAGCTCCATCCGGTGCCCCCGCAGTTCATAACCCAGCTTGCGGGCGATCCGTTCCTGCAATTCTTCGATCTCTGCATCGACAAATTCGATCACCGCGCCTGAGTTCATATCAATCAGGTGGTCGTGATGCTCGCGCTCCGCATCTTCATAGCGTGCCCGTCCGTCGCCGAACTCCAGCTTATCGAGAATGCCCGCCTCCTCAAAAAGCTTGACCGTCCGATAGACCGTGGCAATTGAAATGCCGTCATCAATCGCACTGGCGCGGGCGAGCAGTTCTTCTGCATCGGGGTGATCGTCGCTGTTTTGGATCACCTGCGCGATGATCCGGCGCTGGCCGGTCATGCGCAGGCCCATGGCCTCGCAGCGTTTGATGATCGGGTTGCGCATTGTCTTGCCCTTCGTCCGTCGGACCCCGTTCCTAACATTCTAGCGCACCGACGCGCCACAGCAATTGAGGACCAGTGGTTGACTTTCCCCAGCAAAGCGCCCATCTGGGGTCCGAGCGAAGTCTTCTGCCGCGTGAGCAGTATCAGCGCCAAGTCCCATAGGGGGCCACTGGATGCTGACGACAAGGCCCGCCGGTGTTCCCAAAATCACGCGTGGGGCCAAGCGCAACAGACGGGTGTGTGGCATGTGGCCAACGCCCGCGATCTGGCTTGCGCGACCCCGTGGCGCCCCTGAATGGGCGCGGCGACTAAGGATGGCGCGCATCTCGCGTGCCGGAAAGTGAACGAATGAGCGATTTTGACATGATGGGCCTGCCGAAGAAACTGGTGGCCCGGTTGAATGAAATGGGTCTGAAAGACCCGACCCCGATCCAACGCCAAGCAATTCCGCAAGCGATGAATGGCCGCGACGTGATGGGCCTTGCCCAGACCGGCACCGGCAAAACGGCGGCCTTTGGTGTGCCGCTGATCGCACAGATGATGGAGCTTGAAGGCCGTCCCGCACCGCGTTCCGTGCGCGGGCTGGTGCTGGCCCCGACCCGCGAATTGGCGCAACAGATCGCCGTGAACCTGCGCGGCTATGCCGAAGGCACGCCGATCAAGGTGGCCATGGTTGTCGGTGGCCAGTCGATCAACACCCAGATCAAACGTCTGGAACGTGGTGTCGATCTGCTGATCGCGACACCGGGCCGCTTGCTGGACCTGCTTGACCGTCGCGCGGTCAAGCTCGACACGGCGACCTTCCTCGTGCTGGACGAAGCCGACCAGATGCTCGACATGGGTTTCATCCATGACCTGCGCAAGATCTCGAACCTGATCCCGAAAGAGCGTCAGACGATGCTGTTCTCGGCGACCATGCCCAAGCTGATGAATGAGATCGCCAACAGCTATCTCAACAGTCCGATCCGCATCGAAGTCTCGCCTCCGGGCAAGGCAGCGGACAAGGTGACGCAAGAGGTCCACTTCATCGCCAAGGCGGAAAAGACCGAACTGCTGAAAGAACTGCTGGCCAAGCACAAAGGCGAGCGCGCACTGGTCTTTGGCCGCACCAAGCACGGTTCTGAAAAGTTGATGAAGACGCTGGTGAAAGCCGGATTTGACGCGGCCTCGATCCACGGCAACAAAAGCCAAGGTCAGCGTGACCGGGCGATTGCGGGCTTCAAAGGCGGCGAGATCACCGTGCTGGTAGCCACCGATGTAGCGGCGCGTGGCTTGGACATTCCGGATGTGAAACACGTCTATAACTTCGACCTGCCGAATGTGCCCGACAACTATGTCCACCGCATTGGCCGGACTGCACGCGCAGGCAAAGACGGCGCTGCCGTGGCCTTCTGTGCGCCGGACGAAATGGGCGAGTTGAAAGCAATCCAAAAGACCATGGGCATTTCGATCCCCGTGGCCTCGGGCCGCCCGTGGGAAGTGATCGAAGAGCCGAAGCCTAAGGGCCGTGGTCGTGGTCGCGGCGGTCGCCCGGGTGGCGGTGGTCGTCCCGGCGGCGGTGGCGGCGAAGGTGCTGCCAAGCCGAGCGGCGGTCGCCGTCGGCGGCGCGGTGGCGGCGGCGGCAAGCAAGCGGCCTAAGCCGATACCTGCTTAATAAACGACAAAATGGCGCGCTGCGGAAAACCGTGGCGCGCCATTGACTTATCAGGGTGGTCGGCGTTTCTGACATGATGGAACGCAAATCTCATATCGATACGTTCGGCACAGTCGCCCTAGTGCTATTTGCGGTTAATTTTGGCTTCAATCAGGTGGTCATCAAGGTCACCAGCGACGGGTTTAATCCGGTTTTTCAGGCCGGACTTCGTTCAGCAGGCGCGGTCCTTGTTCTCTTCCTCTGGATGCGTCTGCGTGGGATTTCCATCTCCTTGCCACGTGCAGCCATACCAGGCGGCCTTGCTGCTGGCCTGTTCTTTACCGTCGAGTTCATCTGCGTCTTTCTCGCGCTCGACCTTACGACGGTCAGTCGCGCTTCCATTATGCTCTACTCCATGCCGGTCTGGCTCGGGCTGCTGGCGCATCTTTTAATTCCTGGCGAACGGATGAGCGGGCTACGCTTGCTGGGCATGGCGCTGGCGATGGGCGGCGTTGCTCTGGCGCTGAGCGATTCATCTTCCGAAGGAGCGCGATGGACTGGGGATTTGCTGGCCTTGCTGGCGGCCTTTTGCTGGGCGGGGATCGCGCTTTGCGTCCGCATCACGCCGCTGTCAAAGGTGCCTCCCGCACAGCAGTTGATGATGCAGCTCGTCATCTCTGCGCCCATCCTGCTGCTGCTTGCGCCACTGTTCGGTCCCCTGTTGCGTAGTGTCGAGCTGATCCATCTGATCGGACTGACCTATCAGATACTGGCCATCGCGACCTTTGGCTTCCTCGCATGGTTCTGGCTGCTGACAGTCTATCCTGCGGCTTCCGTCGCGTCCTTTAGCTTTCTTTCGCCAATTTTCGCGGTCTTGCTGGGCTGGCTGATCCTCTCCGAAGAGATCGCCCTGAATGTCTGGATCGCGCTATTGCTGGTGGCGGCGGGGATCTATTTGATTAACCGCAAACCACGGCTAGGCTGATCACGTGCCGCAGAAGGTCGCCGGGACGATTTCATCTTCGGTCGGCGGACGCTGCAACTCCGGATCGGTTTCTGCAAAGGGCGTCGCCAGGGCTGCCGTCAAACGCTCGAACGGGGCCATGTCGCCCTCAACGGCTGCTTCGATCATCTGCTCGATGCGGTGGTTGCGGGGGATCACCGCAGGGTTTGCACTTTGCATATTTGCAAACGGGTCGGGCTCATTATCAATCCGGAGGCGCCATATCCGCGCCCAAGCATCGTAGGCCTCGCGATTTGCAAACTGATCGCGCGCATCGTCTTTGCAAAGCGCCCGGAAGGTGTTTGCAAAATCAGCACCATCACTTTGCATAAGGCCCAGGAGTTCATTGATCAGGTCGACATCTTCGGGCTTGGGTGAAGATATTCCGATTTTCGCAGTAAAGCGACGCAGCCATGCGGCTTCCAGCAAGTCGGGCATGCCGTGTACAATCTCGGTGGCCTCTTCGACAGCGGCCTCTTTGTCATCCATCTGCTGCAAGAGTGAGGTCGCCAGCTGGGCCATGTTCCACACCGCGATCTGCGGCTGGTTGCCATAGGCATAGCGACCCTGACGGTCAATCGAGCTAAAAACGCGACCTTGGTGAAAAGCGTCCATAAAGGCGCAGGGGCCGTAGTCGATCGTCTCGCCCGAGATGCTGCAATTGTCGGTGTTCATCACGCCGTGAATAAACCCAAAGGACATCCACTGGGCTATCAGCTCCGCCTGCGCGGCACAGACCGCACGCAGCAGGTCGAGCGGACCGTCGGCGTCGGGGTAATGGCGTGCAATCGCATAATCGGTGAGGGCTTTTAGGTTCTCAGTCTCACCCCGATGGGCAAAGACCTGAAAGGTGCCAACGCGAAGATGGCTCTGTGCCACGCGGGTAACGATGCCACCGGGCAGGGGTCCTGTCTCCCGCAGGACCGGCTCACCTGTGCTGACCGCGGCCAAGGCGCGGGTGGTGGGCACACCGAGGGCATGCATGGCTTCGCTGATCACATACTCGCGCAGCACTGGGCCAAGCCAAGCGCGGCCGTCGCCCATCCGGGAATAGGGTGTCGGACCGGAGCCTTTAAGCTGGATATCGCGGCGCACGCCATCACGGCCGACCACCTCACCCAGAAGGATCGCGCGCCCATCGCCCAGTTGCGGGTTGAAATTGCCAAACTGGTGCCCGGCATAGAGCTGGGCCAGAGGCGCCGCGCCGGAAGGCACTTGGTTGCCACCAAAGATCTGCGCCAGCTCGTCTTGATCATCCCCTTCGATCCCCAGCAAAGCCGCCAGATCCGCATTCCACGCCAGCAACTTCGGGTCTTTCACCGGGGTCGGGTCAAGCCGCCCATAAAAGGCGTCAGGTAGGGTGGCATAGCTGTTGTCGAAGGGAATTTTCATCACAGGGTCCGCGACATGAGCATGTAGTTCTCGCGGCTACGAAACCCTGCACGTTGGTAGAGTTTCAGCGCCGCCGTATTCTCGCGGTCGACTTCGAGGTGAACCGCGCGCAGCCCACCTTGGGCCAAGGCACGGGGCAGGGCGATCATCGCCTCGGTCGCGATCCCGCGTTTGCGTACGCCGGGGCGGACATAGATTTCATCGATCATCGCGTCCAGCCCGCCAAACTCCACAGACCAACCAAAGCAAATCACCACGTAGCCGATAGGCGCACGCGGCGGGCCGATCAGATAGGCCGCGCCATGCGGGATGCCTTCGAGCAGCGGGGCCAGACCAGTACGGCGCTGCTCGTCTGTCATCTCAATCCCCGCTTCGGCGTGAAAGGCTTCCACCAGCCCCACCAGCTTGTCGAGATGCTCCGGCGCGCCGAGGGTTAGATGAGCGCTCATAGGCGGGCCAGCCTTTCGGTAAGCAGGGTAAAGAAGCCGTCAGCATCAAGATCGCCGACGAAAAGCGCGTTGGGCGCGCGGTCGGTCACACGCCACCAATCGGCAACGGTCATGCCCATGGTGAGGTCAGACTGGGTTTCGATTTCCACATTGATATGACGCCCCGAGAAGAGGTCGGGGTTGATCAAGTAGGCAGTAACGCAAGGGTCGTGCAGCGGTGCGCCTTCGGAGCCGTATTTCTCTTTGTCGAAACGCTCGAAGAAGTCGGTCATTTCGGCCACCGCGATGCCAACTGGTGTCCCAAGCGCGCGGAAAGCATCATTGCGCGGTTTGGTCACCAGCGCCTTATGGGTCACATCAAGCGGCATCACCACGATCGGGATGCCGGATTTGAACACGATATCAGCCGCTTCCGGATCAACGAAGATGTTGAACTCGGCGGTAGGGGTGATGTTGCCCCCCTCAAAGTAGCCGCCGCCCATGAGTACGATTTCTTGAACCTTCTCCGCAATGTCCGGCGCCTTCTGGAAGGCGGTCGCGATATTGGTCAGCGGACCGAGCGGGCAAAGCGTGACACTGCCCGCGGGATGTGCGCGGACCTGCTCGATAATGAAGTCAACGGCATGGCCTTCGGCCAGCGGCATGGTCGGGTCGGGCAGGTTGGGGCCATCAAGGCCGGTCTTGCCGTGCACATGCTCCGCCGTCACCAAGTCGCGCCCCAGCGGACGGTCGCAGCCGGAGAAGACCTTGATCTCAGGCTGCCCGGCCAATTCACAGACGATCCGGGCGTTTTTCGATGTCAGATCCAGCGGCACATTGCCCGCGACACAAGTGATCCCCAGCACCTCGATCTCTTCCGGGCTGGCCAGGGCCAGCAGAATAGCCACGGCATCGTCTTGCCCGGGGTCTGTGTCGATAATGATCTTGCGCGGGGTCATGGGGTGTTCTTTCGTCAATTTCCTTGCGCCAGAGCCTTGCCGGAGGGGGCGGTGTTTGTCCAGCGATCAGCCCCGAGATTAGCCGCGTTCCGCCGCTTTGACCGCGTTCCAGAGGGCGTCCATTTCGGCAAGGTCGCTGTCTTGCGGGGTTTTGCCCTGCGCTGCCAGCCGCGCCTCAATGCCTTCAAACCGCCGGGTGAATTTGGCATTGGCGCGGCGCAAGGCGGCTTCGGGGTCGAGCCCCAAGTGGCGCCCGAGATTGGCCATAACAAACAGCAGATCACCGTATTCTTCCTCGACCTTATCGGGGGTCAGTTCGTCCCGGGCTTCGACCAATTCCGCGGCTTCTTCCGTAATTTTATCGAGCACTTGTGTCGTTTCCGGCCAGTCAAACCCAACCCGTGCCGCACGTTTCTGCAACTTCAACGCCCGTAAGAGCGCGGGCAGGCCGATGGCGACCCCGTCCAGAGTGCCGCCCTGCGCCTTGCCTGCGCGTTCAGCGGCCTTGATCGCCTCCCAATCCTTCGTCTGCTGCGCGGCGCTCTTGTCGCGGGATTCATCGCCAAACACATGCGGATGCCGAGCGACCATCTTGTCACTGATATTGCGCACCACGGATTGAAAGGTGAAATGCCCCGCTTCTTCGCCCATCGCCGTGTGATAGACTGATTGCAGCAACAGATCGCCCAACTCGCCCTCCAACTCCGCCCAATCGCGCCGGGCGATGGCATCGGCGACTTCGTAAGCCTCTTCAATGGTATAGGGCGCGATGCTGTCGAAATCTTGCTCGATATCCCACGGGCATCCCGTGTCCGGATCGCGCAGGCGGCGCATGATCTCCAAGAGCCGTTCAATCCCGGCGTCGGAATCGTGAATGAGATCGGCTTTCGTGTTGTCCGGCATTGCAGGCTCCGCATGTCTGGTGTCAGATGCACCCTGACCAAATGAGCCCCAAGGAGTCCAGCCCATGCCCGTGGTTAACCGTATCGCCGCTTTTGCCGAGGACATGACCGCTTGGCGCCGGCATTTGCATACGATCCCGGAATTGGGCGTGGAATGTCATGACACCGCGGCCTTTGTGGCCGAACGGCTGCGCGAATTTGGGGTGGATGAGCTGCATGAGGGATTTGCGACAACCGGTCTCGTCGCCATCATCAACGGGCAAGGAGAAGGCCAAACTATCGGCCTGCGCGCCGATATGGACGCGCTGCCCATTCATGAGGCGACGGGTAAGGAATATGAGAGCACCCGGATCGGCAAAATGCACGCCTGCGGGCATGACGGGCATACGACGATGCTGCTCGGCGCGGCGCGTTACCTTGCGGAGACGCGGAATTTCGCAGGCCGTGTAGCGCTGATCTTTCAACCGGCTGAAGAAACAGGTGGCGGGGCCGAGGTGATGGTCGAAGAAGGCATCATGGATCGGTTCGACATTAGCGAGGTCTATGCGCTGCACAATGCGCCGGGCTTTGACGAGGGCGCGTTCTTCACCACGCCGGGGCCGATCATGGCCGCGGTGGATACCTTTCACATTTACATCAACGGCAAGGGCGGCCACGGCGCGATGCCACATGAGACCCGCGATCCGATCATGGCGGCTTGCGGCATGGCGCAGGCGATCCAGACCATCGTCAGCCGCAATCATGTTGCGACCGAAGACCTCGTCGTCTCGGTCACGCAAATCCACACCGGATCGGCCGATAATGTGATCCCCGAAACCGCCTATATCAACGGCACCGTGCGCAGCTTCACCTCTGAAGTGCGCGCCATGGTCAAACGCCGGATGCAGCAGATCGTGGACGGGCAGGCGGCGAGCTACGACGTCGGCGTCGAACTGGTCTATGACGAGGGCTATCCG
The DNA here is from genome assembly GCF_900102535.1 of Sulfitobacter delicatus. GTDB lineage: Bacteria > Pseudomonadota > Alphaproteobacteria > Rhodobacterales > Rhodobacteraceae > Sulfitobacter > Sulfitobacter delicatus. The sequence goes on from NZ_FNBP01000004.1 coordinate 107,517, forward strand.
CCGACGATCAACGATGCGGCCAAGACAGACTTTGCCGTCGCAGTGGCGCAGGACGTGGTGGGCGAGGCCCAGGTGCATCCCGACTATGGCCGCGAGATGGGGGCGGAAGATTTTAGCTATATGCTCGAAAAACGCCCCGGCTCCTACCTGTTCCTCGGCGCGGGCGACGGTGCGGGGCTGCACCACCCGGAGTATGACTTCAACGACGAGATCGCCCCCTTGGGCGCATCCTTTTTCGCCCGTATCGTTGAGCGGGCACAGCCAGCAGGAGGCAAGTAATGGCACTGGAAGACGCGGCCAAACAGATGGATATGGCCTTTACCCGCGAGGACCTCAAAGGGCCGAGCTATGAGTTGACCTTTGGCGGGGCGACATCTTTCCTGCGACGTAAATACACAAAAGACCTGACCGGCGTGGACATCGCCGTCACCGGCGTGCCTTTCGATCAGGCCGTCACCAACCGCCCCGGCACGCGCCTTGGTCCTCGAGCCATCCGCGAAGCCAGCGCGTTGCAAGCGCCCGATGCGCCCTATGGTTGGGATTTCGATGTGCTGAGCGAGTTTGCCATCGCAGACTACGGTGATCTGGCCTTTGATTATGGCCATGTCAGCCAGTTCCCCGCGGCCCTGACCGCCCATATCAAAACGATCCTCGACGCAGGCGCGGCCTCGGTCGTGCTGGGCGGGGACCACTATATCTCCTTCCCGATCCTCAAAGCCTATGCCGAAAAATACGGTCCTATCAGTTTGTTACAGTTCGATGCTCATACAGACACGTGGCAAGATGACGACATGGACCGGATCGACCACGGCACGATGTTCTACAAGGCAGTAAAGTCCGGCATCGTCGACCCCACGACCAGCGTGCAGGTCGGCATCCGTACCACGAACGAAGACACCATGGGCGTTAACATCATCGATGCGCGCAAGGTACATGAGCGAGGACCGCAGGCCACGGTGGCTCAGATCAAGGAAATCCTCGGGGATCGGCCCTGTTACCTGACCTTTGACATCGACGCATTGGACCCGGCCTTTGCCCCCGGCACCGGCACCCCGGTCTGGGGCGGGCTGACCTCTGCCCAAGCCTCGATCATGCTGCGCGATCTTGCCGGAATCAACATTATGGGCGGGGATGTGGTCGAGGTTTCGCCGCCCTTCGACACCACAGGGGCCACGGCCATTGCAGGCGCTCATGTGGCGACCGAGATCCTGTCTCTCTTGGGCTACCGCATGAGGACGGCATGAGCGCCAAGAACCAACCGATCAGCGGCAATGATCTGGCGCGGTTCTCGGGGCCGAACACCTATATGCGCCTGCCTGTGGCCAATGAACTCAAGGGGTTGGACGTTGCAGTTCTGGGGGTGCCGATGGATATCGGCACCTCTTGGCGCTCAGGCTGTCGCTTTGGCCCCAAGGAAGTGCGCAGCCAAAGCGCGATGATCCGGCCCTATAACCTTGCGACCGGGGCCGCGCCATTCGACGGGCTACAGGTGGCCGATATTGGCGATCTAGCGATCAATACTTTTTCGCTTTCGGATTCTTTTCGCATTATATCCGATAGTTACGACGCGATCCTAAACTACGACGCGATGCCGTTGGCGATTGGCGGGGATCACTCCATGACCCTCCCGATCCTGCGCGCAATGGCGCGGAGGCACGGGCCAGTGGCATTGATCCATGTGGATGCCCATGCGGATGTGAACGATGAGATGTTTGGCGAACGTGAAACCCATGGCACCTTCCTGCGCCGGGCCTATGAAGAAGGGCTCGTAAACCCTCAGAAAACCTACCAGATCGGGCTGCGGGGCTCCGGCTATTCGGCGGAGGATTTCAGCGAAGCCGCGGGCTGGGGCTTCCAGCAGTTCCCCGCGCATGAGCTATGGCACCGCAGCCTTGCCGACCTCGGTGCGGAAATCCGCCGGGACATTGGCGATCTGCCGGTCTATGTCACCTTCGATATCGACAGCCTCGACCCCGCTTTCGCCCCCGGCACCGGCACGCCCGAAATTGGCGGGCTGACGACGCCCCAGGCGCTGGAACTGGTCCGGAGCCTAAAAGGGGCTAATATTGTTGGCGCTGATCTGGTTGAGGTCTCGCCACCCTATGACACCTCGGGCAATACTGCGCTGACCGGGGCGAACATCCTGTTCGAACTGCTCTGCGTGCTGCCCGGCGTGACCTATCGTTGATAAAGGTTTTGAAAATGCTGTTTTGGATAATTGCCATCGCACTCGTGGCGCTGCTGGCTTATGTGCGATTGCCCCGGTTGAGGCGGCACAGTGGCACAGCGCAGCTCCGGGGGATGCTCTGGGGGAAACGCGCGGTGCGAATTCTTTGATCTGGCGCGCGCCTTATGAAGAGGGTCTGCTGAAGAGCTTGGACGAGGTCATTCGGAAAACACCGCGCACAGATGTAGTCGCCGGCTCTCTCGCAGACGGCCAGATCACCTATGTGACCCGCTCAGCACTCATGGGCTACCCGGATTTCACCACCATCGGCATCTATGGCGACGATCCGCGCTATGCCGAAATCTACGCCCGTTCGCGTTTCGGCAAGTCAGATCTGGGGGTCAACGCCAAGCGGGTCGAAGGATGGCTCACTGAGATCAAGACGCGATGACAGGCATCCTTTCTGAACCTCGCGCCACATCGGCACGTTCAGCGACATCTGACATTGAGCCATGAACATGCGCCCATCCACCTGCAAACAGATCGTTTCGCCCAATTCCACACGGTCGCCCCGGCGGTCTGTGCAATAGCAGTCAATCGTCTTACCGCCCGGCGCTTTGACGTCGGCGCGGGCAGGGGCGAGGCCCGTCAGGACCAGCAGACAAGAGAGCAGCATCACCTGTGTCATGCCCCATCATAGCACATGCGCCCTCTTGACCAAAGGCTTGGCATAGGCGACAGGAAGCCCATGATCCCAATGCCTCGCCTCGCGCAAATCACGCAACGCTTCCAGTTTCTGGAGGCCAGCATGTCTGCGGGCTCCGACGGGGCTGATTTTGCCAAACTTGCCAAAGAATACAGCGATCTGAAGCCGGTGGTGGATCAGATTGAATTGTATCAGCAGTTGCAGCGCGATTTAGAAGAAGCCGAGGCAATGCTCGAAGATCCAGAAATGGCCGAGCTTGCGCGGGAGGAGTTGCCCCGTCTGCGCGCGCGACTGCCTGAAGTCGAAGCCGCTTTGCAACTTTCGCTGCTGCCCCGCGACGCGGCGGATGCCAAACCCGCGATGCTTGAGATTCGCCCCGGTACCGGCGGGGACGAAGCCGCGCTCTTTGCCGCTGATTTGCTGCGCATGTACCAGCGCTATGCCGAAGCGCGGGGCTGGGGCTTTGATCTGATCGAAGAGCAGATGACCGAGCTTGGCGGCGTCAAGGAAGTGGTGGCGCATATCACCGGGCAGAACGTCTTTGCCCGTCTGAAGTTTGAAAGCGGCGTGCACCGCGTGCAGCGCGTGCCCAGCACCGAGAGCGGCGGGCGTATTCATACCTCAGCAGCCACCGTGGCCGTGTTGCCAGAGGCCGAGGACGTGGATATCGACATCAACCCCAACGATCTGCGGATTGATACGATGCGCTCCTCTGGCGCGGGCGGCCAGCACGTGAACACCACCGATTCTGCCGTGCGTATCACGCACCTGCCGACCGGGATCGTGGTGACCTCGTCCGAGAAATCCCAGCACCGCAACCGCGACAAGGCGATGCAGGTTCTCAAAGCCCGCCTCTATGACATGGAGCGCAGCCGGATGGACAGCGAACGCTCTGCCGACCGCGCAGCGCAGGTGGGGTCTGGCGACCGTTCCGAGCGTATCCGGACCTATAATTTCCCCCAAGGGCGAATGACCGACCACCGGATCAACTTGACGCTCTATCGGCTTGAAGCCGTGATGCAGGGCGATCTGGATGAAATCGTGGACGCGCTCACCGCAGACGCGCAAGCCCGGCAATTGGCGGAGATGGAAGGATGAGCCCGCAGACCGCTGCCCAGGCGATGGCCGCTGCCGCTGGACGCTTGCGTGCCGCTGGCGTGCCAGACCCCGCGCGGGATGCGCGCCTGCTCTTGGCCCATGCCGCCGCTGTCGACGCCGCCCGCGTGACATTGATTGCGCCCGAAGAGATCGCCCCCGAAGTCGCCGAGCGCTTTGAGCACCTCGTTTCCCTGCGGGCCGTGCGGGTGCCTGTGTCTCAGCTTGTCGGACGTCGGGCCTTTTACGGGCGCGATTTTGCGATTTCGCGTGATGTGCTGGACCCGCGGCCTGAGACGGAAACCTTGATCGATCTGGCTTTGGGCGCCCGTTTTAAACGGGTGCTCGATCTTGGCACCGGGTCGGGCTGTATTCTGGTGACGCTCCTGGCCGAACGGGAAGAGGCCACGGGCCTTGGCGTTGATCTGTCCGAGGCGGCCTGCCTGCAAGCCAGCGCCAATGCCGTGCAACACGGGGTCGCGGCCCGGACGGATATTTGGCAGTCGGATTGGTTCAGCGCGGTTACAGACCGGTTTGACCTTATCGTCAGCAACCCGCCGTATCTCGCCGCCGAAGAAATGGACGCCGTCGCCCCCGAACTTCGCCAGCATGAGCCGGAAATGGCGCTGACGGACGGGCAGGACGGGCTGAGCGTTTACCGCATCATCGCAGAGCAGGCGCAGGGGTATCTGACGCCCAAGGGCCGCGTGCTGGTGGAAATCGGCTGGCAACAAGGTGCTGCTGTGCAAGAGATATTCACCCGCGCAGGCTGGGGGCAGGTCACTTTGGCCGAGGATCTCGATGGCCGCCCGCGGGTGGTTTGCGCCGGAAAACCGGCATGAATACGCGGAAAACCACAGCTTAAACCCGGTAATTTGCAGTTTCTTCTTGCCGTAGCGCGGCTGGCATGGTTAGTCAGAGATGTTGCAGCGGTGGATGCCTTTGGGCGGTCCCGCGCGGCATTATGCCCAACATATCGCTTAGGCCGGGACGATGACGTGCTTTGCACCCCCGGTAAACGACACACAGCACACAAGGCTGACATCATTCCATGAATTCTCCCAGATCACGCTCCCGGTCCAAGAACAATCGCAAACGCTCTTCCCATGGTGGCGGCGGCGGCAACGTCGTGAACCGCGTGTTCGACAGTTCCGGCCCCGAGGGTAAGGTGCGCGGCACCCCGCAGCAGGTTATCGAGAAATACAACCAGTTGGCCCGTGACGCACAGTTGAGCAACGACCGTGTCGCGGCAGAGAACTTTCAGCAGCACGCCGAGCATTACCTGCGCTTGCTAAGCGAAGCGCAGCGGGAAGTTGACCAGCGCCGCGAAGAGCAGGAGCGCCAGAACCGTGAACGCCAAGCCGAGCGTGACCGAGAGCGCGCCGAGCGGCAGGAGCGCGAAGGCAATCAGGGTGGCCAACAGCAGGGTGATCAGCCCGAGCAAAACAACGCCCCCGAACAGGCCCAACAGCCGCAGGGCGATGCCCCGTCCAGCCAGGATGAGCAAAGCAACCTTGTTGAGACCCCGGAAAGCAAGCCCAAGCCCAAACGCGCCCCGCGCCGCAAGCCCAAGCCGAAACCGGCAGAGGCGCAACAGCCGGATGACAACGGCAGCAACGGCGACCCGGCCAAGGCCGCAGAATAAAAGAAAGCCCCGCAAATCGCGGGGCTTTTTCTTTGGGCGGGGTGATTTCAGGGCTTAGCTGTCGTCCATGCCTGCCTGAACATAGCGGATCCGCCCGTTCCGGCGAAGTACCTCTTCCCGCGGCTCCCACGTATAGCGCGGATCGCTGAGCACCGGCGACCAGAACAGCACGCCGCCCTTGCGCCACGGATCAAGCACAAGGCCTGCTTCCATTGGCGCGCCAGCGGCCGAGATGATCGCCGTCGAATGGTCAATCAGCAGCCGCGTATCCCCATTGGCGATGGCGCGGTGCAGATCGAGCGTGGCGAAACCTTCAGCCTTCAGCCGTTTCTCCAGATCTTCCGCCCAATGCCAGCAGAGCCCACGCGGTTTGCGGCCGCTGTTGACCTTGGCGTTGTGAATGAGCGGTGGATCGGTGATCTGATAGGCGAGGGCGAGTTCATGGGTGTAGCGGTAGGCAATGCGCGCCGCCCGCGCGGCCTCTTCGCGGTCAACGGCGGGCGACAGCTCTTTGATGGCGCGTGCCAAGGCCGCGATCTCCGCTTCGGTCCCCGGCGGGGGCGGTCCGTTCCTCGGCAGGGCACAGGCGGTGAGGCCCAAGAGCAGGGCAAAGAGCAGCAGGAAACGGTGGAACATGGTCACCCTTTGGCGATTTCGCGGGCCAAGGCGCAGAACCCTTCGAGCGGGATCTGCTCAGCGCGGTCAGTGGGGCTGAGCCCCGCCGCATTTAGGCGGTCTTCAATATCGGGGGCAGCCCCTTTGAGCGCCGAGCGGAGCATCTTGCGGCGTTGGTTAAAGGCCATCGCGACTACACGGCTCAGCACTTCCGGGTCGGCGGGAAAGCGCGGTTCGGGCAGGGCGGTGAGATGCACGACGCTTGACGAGACTTTGGGCGGCGGGGTGAAGGCACCCGGCGGCAGTTGCAGCACGATGCGCGCGTCGCTGCGCCACTGTGCCAAAACCGCAAGCCGTCCGTAGGCTTTGGAGCCGGGGGTGGCGACAATCCGTTCTGCGACTTCGCGCTGAAACATCAGCGTAAGGCTTTGCCAGAACGGCGGCCACTCTGGCGGGGTCAGCCAGCGCACCAGCAGTTCGGTGCCGACATTATAGGGCAGGTTCGCCGCCACACGGATCGGCGGGGTCAAATGGGCCAGCGGGTCGATCTTGAGCGCATCGCCTTCAATCACCGTCAAACGTCCGGGGTAGTGATCGGCAATCTCGGCCAGTGCGGGCAGGCAGCGGCGGTCTTTTTCGATGGCGAGCACATGGCGTGCACCTTCGGAAAGCAGCCCGCGGGTCAGGCCACCGGGGCCGGGGCCGATCTCGAGCACATCACAATCGGCCATATCGCCCGCCTGTCGGGCAATCTTGGCCGTGAGGTTCAGGTCGAGCAGGAAGTTCTGGCCCAGCGATTTGCGCGCGGCAAGTTCATGCGTTTGGATGACTTCGCGCAGGGGCGGTAGATTGTCGATCGCGCTCATGTGCTGCTCCCCATACGCCATGCGAGTTTGATCGCTTCAATCATGCTCGTCGGATTGGCGCGGCCTTGGCCTGCGATGTCAAAGGCGGTGCCGTGGTCGGGCGAGGTGCGCACGAAAGGCAGGCCCAATGTCACGTTTACGCCGCGGTCGAAATCCAGCGTCTTGATCGGGATCAGCGCTTGGTCGTGGTACATGGCGATGGCGGCGTCGTAGCTTTGCCGTGCTGCGGCGTGGAACATCGTATCGGCGGGCAGGGGACCGGCAAGGGCATAGCCTTCGCCCTGCATCTCGAGGATCAGCGGCGCGATCCAGTCGATCTCCTGCCGTCCCATGCTGCCGCCTTCGCCCGCGTGTGGGTTCAACCCTGCGACGGCGATCCGAGGCCGGGCAATGCCGAAGCGATCTCGCAGGCTTTCTGCCGTAATCTCAATGGTGCGCCGGAGGCCCGTCGGTGTCAGCATCTGAGGCACTTGGTCGAGGGCGATGTGAATGGTCGCTGGCACCACGCGCAGCTGCTCAGACGCCAGCATCATCACGACATCATCAACGCCCGCAAGGGCCGCGAGGTATTCCGTGTGGCCGGGGTAGGCAAAGCCCGCGCCATCTTGCAGTGCTTTTTTGTGGATCGGCGCGGTGCAAACCGCTGAGGCGGCCCCTTGCTGCACCAGATCAACGGCGCGGGCGATTACGTCGATCACCCCCTGCGCATGGCCGGGTTGGGCCACACCAGGCAGGGCGGCGCTGCCGAAGTCATGGGGCAAAACCGGCAGCGCATCCGCGCTCGGCATACTGGCCGCTTCGGGCGTGTCAATCACGCGGTGCGGGACGTCCTCGGGCAGATGGCGCGGGTCACCGATCCAGAACATCGGGATGTCAGAGGCCAGCGCCGCCCAAGCGCGGGCAGCGATTTCGGGGCCGATCCCTGCAGGCTCACCGCAGGTAATGGCCACCGGCCGGGCAGCCGTGCTCATTGGCGGGAGATGCGGGCGTCGGCGCGGGCTTGGTCGACCAGCAGTTGCGCATAGCCCTGCAGCTTGCGCTGGCGGATCGAGCTGATCACCGCTTCGCGGCTGGTGTCGGCATTCTCGACCGTTGTCCGCTTGCAAAGCATCAGGAAAACGAGCGTTTGCCCATTCGCGCGGGTCAGGGCCGTCGATACCTCACCGGGGTCAAGTTTGGCCAGTTCGATCGCAACATCCTGCGGGATTTCGCCGGGCGCTTTGGCCCCACGGTCCAGCACGTGCTCGGGCTGGCCTTTGGCCGTGGCATAAAGGTCGTCACATTGATCCACCTCACCGCGCAGCTTGGCCGCGCGCGACAACGCGGCTTCGGAACGCCCACCGGGGATGTAGTAGGCGGCATAATCGATCTCTGAATACTCGACCGCTGGCTTGGCGGTCTCTTCGATGCCGCGCAGTTGGAACAGTGCCACAGCGTTGGGGATGGGCAGTGGGGCCGTCACCTCGCCGGGCGCGAGACCAAGCAGGATCGAATGCAGAGCCGGCGGAAGCTTTTCAAGGTCGGTCCACGGCATCTGGCCGCCCCGACCGCGCGATGCGGTGGCGGAATACTGGCGCGCGTAGGCGGAGAACTCAGCCTCTGTCTGGCTCTGCGCAATTCGTTCGGCCAATGCGTTTACCTGATCGGCGTTCTGCGGCGGTGCGGGAATGATGATCTCGGACAAGAGCACGCGGATGCCGGTGCTCCCCCGGCTGCTGCCAAGCGCGCGGTCGACTTCGGCGTCGGTGATATTCACCCGGCTGTTGTAGCGGGCGCGGATCAGGTCTCGCCAGCCGGAGCTGATAACGATGAAATCGCGAAAGGTCTCTTCCGACACCTGCGCCTGTGCCAGTGCTTTGAGGAATTCCTCGGTCGACAGGTCTGCACGTCCGGCAAACTCTGCCATTCCCGCGCGGATCGCATCCGGCGAGGCTTGGAAACCGGCTTGCTTGAGGATTTGCCCGCGCAGGCGGTCCTCAATCAGACTGTCGAGCACGCTGTCGCGATCTGTCCCCGGCGCACCAAGGATCTGCATAAACCGCTGACGTTGCTGAACTTCGTATTCCGTAATGACCGCATCATCGACCCGCGCGGCGGGGGCAAAGAGGTTCTGCGCCGCCACGGGCTGGCCGATCATCAAAGCCAAGGCAAGGCCCGCGGCCCCCCGCATCACAGCACGGAATTTCTGTTTCGTTACTTCCCACATGAGCGCACGTATCTTTCTGTTCCGGTGTTGGCGGCAAAGCCTCTCAGGCCGATGTTAAATCCGAAATCGGTCGAGGGCTCAACACTTGTTGAGGAGGAATAGCGCCGGCTGACCGAAACGTCGACCTGTACGCATTCGTTGTTGTAGCTCAGGCCCAAACCCGCCGTCGCGGCGCGTTCGTCGGCCACGTCAAAGCGCCAATCGGCGGTGGCCTGCCACTGGCTGTTGATGGCATAGCTGCCGTCGAATGTGATCTCGGACACGTTGTCGGCGCGGTCTTCGGCCGGGTCTGCATTCAGCCAGACATAGCTGCCAGCGATCTGACCGCGCTTGAAATCCCAAACGCCGCGCAGCTCCGCTTTGGCGACGTTGAAGTCGTCATCGATCAATCCGCGCCCGATGAGCGCAAGCCCGTTATCGTTGCGCAACTGCCCGGCGATCAAGAAATCCGACCGCGTTCCCTGCAAGCCCGAGCTAAGGGAGAAATCGGGGTCTTCTTCTTGGCGGATGATTTGGCCCAGTGACAGATTGGCGTCCCAACCATTCGGATCAATACGCGCCCAGTTGACGCCAAGAGCGGCCACAGTTCCACGTTCCCGGCGATCCGGGCGCGGAAAACGGCTGAGCGCGAGGAGGTTGCCTTCGTCGTATTCGACCAAAGTGCTTTCTTCGTTGGGAATGTCCAGGCGATTGCCTCCGGTCCAACCCAATTGGACGATCGGCTCAAACTGCTGAACCGCGCCATCGGCTTCCCGCCTCTGCAGGGGATAGCGCAGTGCGACTGATACCTTTGGTACGGCATCGCCATGGCGCGGGGTGTAGCCGTCATCTTGGGCGATGTTAAATGCGCTGAAACTCGTACCCGCTTGGACATCGCTAACCAAACCATTGGCAAAGGTCAGCCTGCGCATCCAGTCGATATCGCCGTTCAGACGCGACACGTCCCGACCGAGGCCTCCGGCGCTTGTGTCCGAGGCACGGCGATGGCTATGAGCTTCTAGCGAAAGCCGGATCTCGCCTCCGATACGGGTGGGGAAATACCGTTTTTGATACTCGCCATCGAGCACAAGTGTCGGCAGGAAATCGTTAACCTCGCCATCGCGCAGAGATTGGTAGTTAAGCAGGCTGGCGCGGGTGTATTCGTCTCGCCGCGCTCGGCTGACGGTCAATTCGCTCGTCAGACGGTCTTCGTCAGAATAGCCGTAGTCGCTGAGGTAAGAGCGGTCGCTCGTCGTCTCAATGTCGAAATACAGTTTGTAATCGCGCCTGAGGTCGAAGTTGCCGGTACCAAAGAGATAACCGCGGCTCTCGCCCGGATCCAGATCATCGCGGGTGAAGGCACCGTCGAACTCAATGCGCCCCGTGGTAAAGGCCTGACGGTAGCGGAATTCTAACGTGCGCGTCTTGCTGGATAGATAGGGGGTGAGGGTGAGATCGCGGTGATCACCGATCTTGATGAAATAGGGCAGTTTTAGCCCTACGCTCAACTGCGAGGTGGAACGGAAGGTGGGCGCCAAAAACCCTGTTGCGCGGTCAACTGTCGGGTCCGGCAGACGCAGACGCGGAAGGTAAAAGACCGGCACGTTCTTGATGTAGAACTGTGCCTCGTCAAAATAGAGCTGTTGCTCAAGCTGGTCATGCACCACACGTTTTGCGCGGATCTGCCAAAGCGGCGCTTCGCCGTCTTCACAGACTTTGCAGGAGGTGACAGCGGCTTTGTAAAGTTGGCTATAGCGCCCTTCGACCCGGTTGAGTTGCACAGCGGCCAGTTGCAATTGCTGTTCAAGGATCATCCGCGCGCCGCGCAGGAGCCCTGACTGCAATTCGGCGTCCAACATTGCCGCGTCGGCAAGAATGGTCGTGTTTTCCCCTTCGGACAGGACGATGGGGCCTTCGATATTAAGCGAACCGCTGGACTGGTCATAGCGAATGGCTGTGGCGCGCAGGCGGGTCTCGCCTTGGAAGGCTTCGACATTGCCCTGTGCGACCAAGACATTGTTGCGCGTGATAAAGACCTGATCTGCCACCAGAACGGCGGGTCGGTCCTCCGTGGGCGCGGTTTGGGCAGCCAGCGGGATCGGAGCTAGGGCGAGGGCAAAGCCAAAGAGGGCGGCGCGCATATCAGCCGTCCTCCGCATGTAGCAAAAGGCCGAGCGCTAGGAAGATCGCGGCGATTGGCGGGGCCCAGGCGGCGAGGACCACCGGGATTTGTCCGTTTTCCCCAAGGATCTGAGCGAAACTGCGAATGAAATACAAACCGAACCCCAGCAAAATCGACGCCAGGACCGCAACACCGGTCCCCCCAAAACGGGTATGGCGCATGGTGAATGCGCTCGCAACCAGAACCATCGCTACAAGAAATAGGGGACGGGCCAATTCGGCCTGCAGCCAAACCTTATGCTGACGACTGCTGAAACCAGCCTGTTCAAGCTGGCGAATGAAGTCTGGCAGCGCGTAGATCGACACGGCTCCGGCGCTGCCGATGCTCTCGCGGATCTGCTCAACTGTTAGTGAGGAAGGAAGGACGAGGCTCTCGTGCTCTTCAGACGCCCCTTCAGCGTTCACTCCGCTGATCAAGGGCCAAACCTTGGCCCCGCGCAGGCGCCATTCGCCGTCAACCAACCGTGCATTTTCGGCCTCGATCCGCCGCGTTGGACCCGCGTCTGGTTCATAGGTGATGATCGTGACGTTGTAGAGCACCGAGGCATCGCTGTTGGTGCGCCATGCCCGGATCACGGATTGCCCATCCGCATCGCCTTGCCGCAACCACAGACCTTCATCGCTGACCGATAACGCAGAGCGTCCATTCGACTGGTAACTTTGCGTCAACTGCTCGACTCGTTCGCTCGTCGCCGCGACAATCGGGTTCAGCATCGCCACGGCCAGCACACCGATAATCAGCGCAACTCCAACGGGCGCCAGCAACGCGCGCAAGGCCGAACGCCCCGCGGCACGGGTCACCACCAGTTCGGACGACCGGGCGAGGCCGAGAAACAGCGCCACGGTGGCGAGGATCATGATGAGCGGCAGGATTAGGTTCAGGCTCTGTGGGAGGTTCAGCAGCGTCATGCCAAAGATCTGGCCCCAGCTCACATCGTCATTGGCAAAGCGCCGCGCTTGATCGACCCCGTCGACCAATATGACAAGTGCCGCAAGCACCGCAGTGATCACCAGAAAGCTGATCATAAAGCGGCGGGCAAAGTAGAAGTGCAAAATCATACCGCGGCCCCCCGATTGCGCAGACGGCGTGACCAGCGCGGATGCGCGGCTTGCCAGAGCATGGTGATGGCCAGCACGGCGCCGATCAGAGACGGCAGGTAGACCAAGGGCCAAAGCGCCGCAGTTTCCCGCACCTGCGCGACCAGCGTGCCCCGTGTCCCGTCAATGGCGATCAGAAGAGCAAAGGCGATGACCGCCTCGCGCCAAACGCCAAACCGGGAAAAACCGCCGAGGATCAGGGTCGCAAAGCCGATCATCGCAGCGACAATGCAGAACAGCGGCTGTGCGAAACGCCCGTGCAATTCCTCAGCGACATCGCCTTCGCTCGCGCCCGTCCGCTCGGCAATTGCCTTCCAATTATAGAGCAGCGCCGGAGTGATCATCGCGGCAGCGGATTGGTTGATATCATCAGAACTGCCCACCAGCGGTGTGATGTCGAAGGAGAAATCGCTGAACTTGGCCGTGGCCAGACGTTTGTTCACCATATTGAGCCGCTGGGCCATGCCATCGACCATGATTAACGTCGTGGCCTCACCATTGCGCGTAAGATAGGCTTCCGCGGCGGTGTAGATGATGCCCTCTGCCTGATCCCGTCGGTCCGACAGGAACACGTCCCGCAGAACTCCGTCTGTGTCGATCGCGCGGGTATAGAAGGTCACATCGTCTGTGGGATGCAAAAAGGTGCCTTCGGTCAGCAACCGCGCGGTCAGGTTCTGCGACACCTCAACCTCGCGTTCTTTCAATTGAGCCTGCGCCATAGGAACGAGGAAATGGCTAAGCACCGTCATCATCAACGCCACACAAAGCCCAAAGATAAAAACCGGACGGGCCAAGCGCCAAGGGCCGGAGCCCGCAGCCTGCAATACTGTCAATTCAGATTCGGCCGACATGCGATTGGTTACATAGACCGAGGCAGCAAAGGTCGCGATTGGCAGGACGGTGACAATGAGCTTGGGCAGGCCGAGCGCGGTGAACTCAAGAAACACCAGCGCAGACTGGCCATCTCCGATCAGCCGGTCAAACAAGACCACCGCACGGTTAATCCAGAACAGCGCGACCAGTACGAGGGAGAAGAACCCGAACATCACCAGAAGTTGCGACAGCATGTAGCGGTCAATTCGTGCCACTGCGATCCCCCAAGATGCTCTGACGGCGTTTGCCCTGACGTTAAAGCAATTCTGAGGGCGGGAAAACTGCTATCTGGTCATGCGGTCTCAAGCAGGCTAGGTCTGGGCCAAACCAAATAAGAGGCACGCAATGACAGACCTGACCCCCATCACCTTTGCCGAAACAGACATCGACCGGATCGCGGGCCACGCGGGGCGGCTTGCGGTGTTTCTTGAGCCTTCTGGCCGGCTGGACGCGGGGGCGCGGCGGGTCAACAAACTGACTAAAGGTGCTTTGGCCCGGCTGATCGAAGGCAAGCGTTTTGCCGATCTGAAACCGGGCGAAGCGCTCAGCCTCACGTATCCGTCTGGCATGGCTGCTGACGCCGTTGACGTGGTGCATTTGCCACGGCAGGCAGATGTGCAGGAGGCGCGCAAGGCCGGTGCGGCCTTGGCGAAACTGCGGGGCGATAGCGATGTGCTGATGCTGGCTGCAGGCACGCGCCGCGTAGCGGAAGTGGCGTTTGGTCTGGCGATGCGTGACTACGCTTTCCAAGATCAGAAATCCGCCCCGAAGCCGCGCAAAGGCAGCGTCGAGGTCATGTGCTCCAAACCCGAGGATGCGACTGCAGCCGCCGCCCCCTTGCTGGCCGTGGCCGAGGGTGCCTTTATGACGCGCGATCTGACCAATTCCCCGGCCAACGTGCTGACCACCACCAGCTTTGCCGAGCAACTGGTCGAGATGGAAAGCCTCGGCCTCAAGGTTGAAGTGCTGGACGAAGAAGAGCTTGCAAGCCTCGGCATGCGCACGCTTTTGTCCGTCGGTCAGGGGTCCGACAGCCCATCGAAAGTCGTTGTTATGCGGTGGGAGGGCGGCGCGGAGGACGCGGCGCCTCTGGCGCTGGTTGGCAAGGGCGTTGTTTTCGACACCGGCGGCATCAGCCTCAAGCCCGGCGCTGGCATGGAAGACATGACCATGGACATGGGCGGCGCTGGCGTGGTCTCGGGCGTGATGCGCACGCTGGCGCGGCGCAAGGCCAAGGCGAATGTCGTGGGGCTTGTCGGCATTGTTGAGAACATGCCTTCGGGCAATGCGATCCGCCCGGGCGACGTGATTAAATCCATGAAGGGCGACACAGTTGAGGTGATCAACACCGACGCCGAAGGCCGTTTGGTGCTCTGCGACGTGATGTGGTACGCGCAGGAACGGTTCAAACCGGAGGCGATGATCGATCTCGCGACCCTCACCGGCGCGATCATCATCGGGCTGGGTCATGAAAACGCAGGGGTCTTTTCGAACAGCGACAAGCTTTGCGACGCCTTCCTGAAGGCCGCCAAGGCCGAGGGCGAAGGCGCTTGGCGGATGCCGCTGGGGCAGGGCTATGACGATCAGTTGAAGAGCCGCATTGCCGACATGAAGAACATTGGCGGGCGGCCTGCTGGATCGATCACCGCGGCGCAATTCCTGAAGCGTTTTGTCAAAGAAGACACTGCGTGGATCCACCTCGACATCGCCGGGGTCGCTTCGATGAAATCCGAAACCACCCTCGCACCCGCAGGGGCCACGGGCTGGGGCGTTGCGGCGCTGAACCGGCTGGTCGCGGATCAGTTCGAGAAGGACTGAACCGGACATGGGGGCGGCCTATTTCTATCATCTGACCCAGCGACCTCTGGTCGAAACGCTGTCGATGCTGCTGGAAAAGTCGCTCGCCAACGGCTGGCGCGTGGCGCTGCGGGGGACCGACCGTGAAGGTCTCGCGGCACTGGATCAGGCGCTCTGGACCTTCTCCGAAGACAGTTTCCTACCTCACGGTCTGGTCGGCGGGCCGCAGGATGCGCACCAACCGGTGCTGCTGACCCTGGAAGATAGCGCGCCGAACAAGCCCGACTGCATAATGGCCGTTCACGGTGCAGAGGTCTCGGCCAGTGAAGTCGCGGAGATGGAGAGGGTCTGTGTGCTCTTTGATGGCCATGACCCGGCGGCGCTGGATCAAGCGCGAGGCCAGTGGAAGCGGCTAAAGGCTCAAGGTGCTTCGGCGCAATATTGGTCCGAGGAAAGTGGCCGCTGGGAAATGAAGGCGCAGACCTAGTTTCTCAGCGAACAGGCAGGAAGCAAGGGCTGAGGGCCCCCGCTTCCCGCTTGGGTCAGGCGGCTTTGTCGAGCGAAGCGGCCTCGCTACGGGCCGGGGTTTGGCTATCAGCCTCGGCCATCGCCTCTTTCGGCTCTACCGGCGTAAGGTAGGATTTGGCAGCCTGCAGCGCGTTGTTGTTCACGGGCGAGATACCGTCGATCAGCGCGCGCGTGCGGATGCTGTCGACGTTGCGCTGTGCGGCGGCCCGAGCGAAAGCTTCGTTCTCAGCATCCGACAGTTTCGCTTCCTGTACGACAGGTTTCGCCAATTCGCCTTCTTGCACAGCTGCGACAGTTGTCGTGCTTTCGGAAGAGGCGCTCGGCTGGGCCGCACTGCCCGATCCGGTGGATGTGGTTTCAGACTGCGTCTGCTCCTCCTGCGCCGGCTCCGTTGGCTGGCTCTCAGGGGGCGGGGTTTGGTTCCGGCTCGGTTGGCTCGGGGTCAGAACATTGGTCAATAGCATTGATAAAACTCCTACATAAATGTGGGTACTGAGGAGCGGCTAGTGACGAAAAAAGGCGTGAATTAGGTCAAATACTGTCAAATGCGGCGTGAATTTGAGGCAAATGGCTTTATTTCGCCTAATCTTTTTGGATGTAACTTACTGTTGCCATCAGCGCGTCAATCGCAACTCGCCTTGGCTGATTTCGATGCGTCCCCAGCGTTGGAGATACCCCATACCGAGCAACGATTGAGACATGATTCCATCGTTCACCACGGCAGGCACATCGCGGTCCACCGCATCACCGACAACGACCTCGTCCAGCCGCACATAGGCCGTGCGGGTCTCGCCATTCGCCGTGCCCGCGCGACCGAGGTAATCGAGACCCTCAGGGTCGATCCCGATGCGCGCGGCGTCACTCTTGGTCAGCACGATGTCCGTCGCCCCGGTGTCCACGACAAAGCGGACCGGCGTGTCGTTAACCCGGGCCGTGAGGTAGTAATGCCCGTCGCGGCTGCGCGGTAGGATGATTTGGCCCTGTTCCGTGACACTGATCTGCTGACGCGCGGAATCGCGGCTGATGTCCTGCCACAGGCCCACGCCCGCAGCCGCGCCGGTAAAGATCAGCCCCCACACAGCGGCCTGTTGCAGCGTCTTGTTCATGGAGGGGCGGTTTTGCAAAAAGAACCACCCCGCCAGCATGGCCAGCAGGACGATGAGATAGATCAGATGTGCGGTGTCGATATTGGCCATACTGCCCCCTTGTAGGACAGATATAGGGAGCGTCAGGCGATTTGTCAGCCGGGCGTGGGGCCGGGCCCAAAGCCGAAGGCAGCAAGTCCGTCGAGCACGAACTGCACCGAAAGCGCCGCCAGCAGCATGCCCAGTAGGCGGGTCACGATGTTGATCCCAGTTTTGCCCATCGCTCGCTCGAGCGCGCTGCTGACCTGCATGGTCAGGGCCATGACGATCAGGGTCAGGGCGCTGATGACGATAATCGTGATCAAGCCTTCGCCACCGGGTTTCTCGCCCGTCAGCAGGATAACCGAGGCGATGGAGCCGGGGCCCGCGATCAGCGGAATGGCCATGGGGAAGACCGACGGATCGTCGTGGTCGTCTTCGTCCGCCCGGTCCTCGCGCCGTTTGGTGCGGCGGTCAAAGAGCATGTCGAGGGCGGTGATGAACAGCAAGATGCCCCCGGCGACGCGGAAGGCGGGCATGGAGATCCCGATAAAATTCAGCACCGCTTCGCCAAAGGCGGCAAACACCAGCAGAATAATCCCGGCTACGCCCACAGCACGCCACGCGATCAGGCGGCGCTGCGCTTTGCTCATGCCTCGGGTGAGGGCAAGGAAGACAGGCGCGATGGCGATGGGGTCGATCACCACGAACATCGTGACAAGGGCGGTGATCATATAGGCGGTGTCGAAGGTCATCTGCTGTCCTTTGCGGGGCTAAGCGCCGTCAGATTGCACAAGAGGGGCCGAACAAGCGACCCCTCTTTGGTAAATTTTGCCCGCATAGGGCGATTGGTCAGGGCAAGCTGCCTAGGCCGTGGCCTTTTCCAGCTTTTCCTGCGCGCCCATCCAAAGTATTTCAGCGCGGTCCAGCGCCTCCATCACTTCGGCGTATTTCTTGTTCCAGACCTCAAGCTCGCCGGTCTTGGTGTCTTCATAGAGGGCAGGGTCGGCCAGTTTCTTTGCCAGCTTGTCGCGCATCTCGTTGATCTTTTCCATCCGCGCCTCAGCCTTGCGGACTTCAGAGCGCAGGGCCAGCACCTCGTCGCGGCTGGCGCGTTTGGGCTTGGGGGCCTGCTTGGGCTGTTTCGACGGATTCTTGCTGACCGGCTTTTCTGGCGTCAGCAGCATTTTGCGGTAGGCCTCGAGATCGTCCTCGTAGGGCTTCACCGTGCCGTTCGACACCAGCCACAGCCGGT
This sequence comes from Sulfitobacter delicatus, assembly GCF_900102535.1. Lineage (GTDB taxonomy): Bacteria > Pseudomonadota > Alphaproteobacteria > Rhodobacterales > Rhodobacteraceae > Sulfitobacter > Sulfitobacter delicatus. The sequence continues at coordinate 125,652 of NZ_FNBP01000004.1, forward strand.
CGGCAACCAACGACAAAAGGTGCATGTCGTGGCTGACGAGGATCACCGCACCAGAATAGCGCGTCAGCGCCTCGACCAGTGCTTCGCGGCTTTCGATATCAAGGTGGTTGGTCGGCTCATCGAGGATCAGCAGATGCGGCGCGTGTAGCGTCGCCAAGAGCAGCGACAGACGCGCCTTTTGCCCGCCCGACAGCCGCCCGACCTCGGTCTCGGCCTGTTCAGGGCCAAGGCCAAAGCCCGCCAATTGGGCGCGCAGCTTGGACTGCATAACGCCCGGACGGGCCGCGATCATATGCTGCAGCGGCGTTTCTTCGACGATCAGTTCATCGACTTGGTGCTGGGCAAAGAAGCCCACCCGCAGCTTGCTGGAGTTGACCTGTTTGCCCGCCATCAGCGGCAGACGGTTTGACAGGAGCTTGGCCAAGGTCGATTTACCCTGACCGTTCTTGCCCAAAAGCGCGATGCGGTCGTCTTGGTCAATGCGCAGGTTCAGCCGCGTCAGCACCGGGTTGCCGTCGCTATAGCCCACGGAGCCGTTTTCGATATTAATGATCGGCGGCGACAGTTCCTCGGGCTCGGGGAAGGTGAAGACCTTGCGCGCGACATCCTCGGGCGCGGTGATCATGTCCATCTTCTCGATCATCTTCACACGCGACTGCGCCTGTTTGGCCTTGCTGGCCTTGGCCTTGAAGCGGTCAACAAAGGCCTGCATGTGATCGCGCCGGGCCTGCTGTTTCTTGGCCATGGCGGTTTGCAGCGCACGTTTCTCAGCGCGCTGGCGGGCGAATTGATCGTAGGGGCCTTGGTAAAAGGTCAGCTTGCGGTCTTCGAGGTGCAAGATGCCGCCCACGGCGCGGTTCAACAACCCGCGGTCGTGGCTGATGATCAGCACGGTGTGGGGGTATTTCGCCAGATAGTTTTCGAGCCAGAGCGCGCCTTCAAGGTCGAGGTAGTTGGTCGGCTCATCGAGCAGCAGCAGATCGGGCTGGGCAAAGAGCACCGCCGCCAGCGCCACACGCATCCGCCAACCGCCCGAGAAAGCCGAGCAGGGCATCAGTTGCTCTTCGTCGTCAAAGCCCAGACCCTTGAGGATCGACGCGGCGCGGCCCTCGGCGGACCATGCATCGATATCGGCCAGACGGGTCTGGATGTCAGCGATGCGGGTCGGGTCCTCGGCGGACTCGGACTCCTTCATAAGACGCGCGCGTTCGACGTCGGCTTCCAGCACCGTGTCGATAAGCGAGGTCTCGGACGAGGGCACCTCCTGCGCCACGCCGCCGATCTTGGCGCGCGAGGGCAGGGAGATGTCGCCGCCGTCGAGCGTCAGCTCGCCGCGGATGATCTTGAACAGCGTCGTCTTGCCCGCGCCATTGCGCCCGACGATGCCGACCTTGTGCCCCTCGGGGATCACAGCGGAGGCTTCCTCGAACAGGGGGCGGCCTTCGACGGAGTAGTTGATTTCTGAAATGCGTAACATGGACGCCGTTTGGCGCAAGCGGGGCGGAAGGTCAATCACGGCTTTTCATGGGTCAGACCCCATGCTAGGGAGCGCGCAAATCAACACCCGCTATGGAGTACAGCCAATGGCCCTCGAACGGACCTTCTCGATCATCAAGCCCGACGCAACCCGCCGCAACCTGACCGGTGCCATCGTCAAGAAATTCGAAGACGCCGGCCTGCGCGTCGTGGCGCAAAAGCGCATCCACCTGACCAAGGCCCAGGCGGGCGAATTCTACAAGGTGCACGCCGAGCGTCCCTTCTATGACGAACTGTGCGAGTTTATGGCCTCCGCGCCAATCGTTGCACAGGTTCTCGAAGGTGAAGACGCCATCGCGAAGAACCGCGAAGTCATGGGCGCGACCAATCCTGCGGACGCCGCCGAAGGCACCATCCGCGCCGAATTCGCTGAAAGCGTTGGCGAAAACTCCGTGCACGGTTCCGATGCGCCGGAAACAGCGGCTGTTGAGATCGCTTACTTCTTCTCCGGTCTTGAACTGGTCGGCTAGGCCACGGGCTTACACGACATGCGAAAGGGCTGCTCTCGGGCAGCCCTTTTTCGTTTCCGCGTGTTCAGTTGTTCAGCGTGGGATGATGTGAGGACATGCGACCCTCAACTTCACCCGTCGGCGGGACCTTCGCGGCTTCTTTCTGAAGATGCTTTTCAAGAAGGTCCACATTGCGCAGTTTTGACTTCCAGCCGATATCGAACAGGTCACCTACAAGCGGCACCGACCCGATCACATAGTCGATGCCTGCATTCACAGCCATCCGCGCAAGGACGCTATTTGGCGCGCCCATTCGGTGCGATTCTTTCATGATATAGGCGGAGGGGAGCAAGGCCAGCGTATCGCCAACCACCGGTACAAGGCCAAGGATCGAATCCCAGCCCATGCGCACGCCGACGACGGGAAGCTTGAAAGCACTGTCCATATTCTGCGCCAAGCGGCGCAGGCGGGCGAGGTCAGCTTCGTGGGTGTGGGGATGGGCGGACATAGGATACCTGCGTTGTTGCACTGAAGCATAAACGCGAAATGAGGGCATAGGGTTCCGCCGTCCTGCCGGCCCCATCCGGCATCAGGTCAACCGGCGTCAGATGCTCGCGTAGTCGGTAAAGATCGGTGTCGGCTTCTGCGGCGGGCGGGCCGAGGTGGACTTGGGTGTCGGCTGCGGCTTAGGCGCAGGTTTCTGCTCTTGCGAGGTTCTGTCGAGACGGGCCATCGGGTAGCTCCTTTGCTGCTCGGTGGGTGAGTTGCTTCACCCATGAAACGAGCTTGAGCGCCGTAAAGGTCCAAAACAGGGCTGAATTGTGCCGAGAATGCGTCTTTCGTTGCGATTTTGCGACGGATTCGGGCCGCTTCGCCTATGAGTTGTGCTGAAAGCGAACTTCTGCGTGTAAGGCTCCCATAGGCGACACCAGTCCCCGCCCGGTCAGATCGACGAGATGGGCAAGGACGTTTCGCATAGCCGCGCCCAGCAGCGCCGGCGGGGTTTCTGTGTAGATGGCCGCGGCGAGTTCGGCAGCGGTTGCGTCTTGGTTGCGCAGTGCTTCGAGTATCGAGGCTTCGCGGGACTTCCGGTGGGCAACCAGCCATGAAAGCCGTGCATGGGGCTCCGTAATCGGCGCACCGTGGCCGGGGTAAAACACCCGCCAATCCCGTTCTATTAAACGTTCGCAGGAGGCCATGAAGTCGGTCAGGTCGCCGTCCGGAGGTGAAACCAGCGAGGTCGCCCAGCCCATCACGTGGTCTGCTGTCAGGCAGGCGTCGCCAAAGGCCAGAGAGAGGTGGTTGCCGATATGTCCCGGCGTGTGCAGCGCCTCTAAGGCCCAGCCGTCGCCCTCTATGACAGCGCCGTCTGCGATCAAGTGGTCCGGCTCAAAGTCGTGATCGACGCCTTCGCCCCCCCCCATCAGACCGGCACTGGCCAATTCGTCCATGATCGGTGAGCGTCCTGCGGTGGCGTCTCCGAAGGCGTAGACAGGCGCGCCGGAGCAGTCTGCCAAGGGACGCGCGAGCGGCGAATGATCAAGATGTGTATGGGTGACAATGACATGGCTGATGCGTTGACCGGGCTCAATGGCCGCAAGGATCGCTTCCAGATGAGCAGGACTGTCGGGGCCGGGGTCAATGACGGCGATATCCGTGGTGCCGATAAGATAGGTATTGGTCCCGCGATAGGTCATCGGCGAAGGGTTTGGTGCCACAATCCGGCGCAGCCCGGGCTCAAGCAAGTCGGCTTGGCCGATCTCGGGGTCAAAGTCATCGGGCGGCAGCATGGTTTCACCTTTCGCAGGGGCAGGGGGCTGGCTAAGGTCTAGCTATGAATTTTGCCTGGCTCAAACGATATGTGCCGCGCGGCATCTACGGACGCGCCGCGCTGATCTTGCTCTTGCCGATCTTGCTGTTGCAACTGGTCGTCATACTGGTCTTTGCACATCGGCATTTCGAGGGAGTCACCGACCAGATGACCGACGTCGTCCTGCGCGAGTTGGAACTGGTCATGCTAGCGGTGGACGCGGCGCCTGATGCGGAAACGGTTCCCGAGGCGGTTGAGGAACGCGCCGGACCCCTTGATTTTATCGTGACACCTGTGAACCGCCCCTTGCCGCAAGACGACAGCATGCTGTGGTACGATTATTCCGGGAGGGTGCTCACCCCCCGGCTGAAAGCAGCCATGCCCGGGCTGCAATCGGTGGACCTCAGCGATGATGATTTTGTGGTGCTCTATCTCGAAAGCTCAAAGGGGCCACTGCGGATACAGTTCGAGCGGCGGCGTATTTCGGCGTCGAACCCACATCAGCTGTTTGTTTATACACTCTTTTTCGGGGTTTTACTTTCTTTCGTCGCGTCGATCTATCTGCGCAACCAATTGCGCCCGATCAAGCGACTGGCCCGCGCGGCCGAAGCCTTTGGCCGAGGCCGGCATGAACCATACACACCTGCGGGTGCGGTTGAGGTACGCGCAGCGGGCAATGCCTTTGTCGACATGCGCGCCCGGATTGAACGGCAAATTGAGCAGCGCACGCTTATGCTCTCCGGCGTGAGCCATGACCTACGCACACCGCTGACGCGGATGCGGCTTGGCCTGTCGATGATCGACGATGAAGACGCGGCGCCGCTTTTGGCCGACGTCGATGACATGCAGCGGATGCTGGATGAATTTCTCAACTTCGCCAAAGGTGCTGCCGAAGGGGAGCCGGAACGTGTGGCCCCGCTCGATTTTGTGACCGAGATCGTTGAAGACGCCCAGCGGGCCGGGCGGGCGGTGGTTCTCCTTCCGCCGGAGGGCGAGGGCGAAGGCACGGTCAAGTTGCGCCGCGTGGCGATGCGTCGGGCCGTGGACAATCTTATCTCCAACGCCGTGCGCTATGGTGCGCGGGCGGAGGTGTCGGTCATGCTCAGCGATCGCACGCTGCGCATTCGGGTCGAAGACGACGGTCCAGGGATTCCCGAAAATCGCCGCGAAGAAGCCACGCGACCCTTCTCGCGCCTCGATCCTTCGCGCAATCAGGACAAGGGCGGTGGTGTCGGGCTCGGCCTCGCTATCGCGACGGACATCGCGCGGGCGCATGGCGGTGTGCTGCGGCTGGGCGAATCGACGCGGCTCGGCGGGCTGCGGGCAGATATCGTCATCGCGCGGTGACCCGGCGGCAGGATTGCTTGGCAAAGGGCCATTTGTCACAGTGGGCCAAATCTTAATCGGAGCGCCCCCATGACCCCTTACGACATGATCAAATCCCACCTTGATACCGCTGTTCCATTCGCCAATCATGTGGGTGTCAAATTGCTTGAAATTGGCGACGGCACTGCCAGCGCCGAACTGGTGCAAAGGCATGAAACCTCGAACCACATCGGCACCCAACACGCAGGCGCGATGTTTACCTTGGGCGAATCGGCTTCGGGTGCTGCAATGGCGGGAGCGATCGCGCCCGTCATTATGGACATGCGCCCCGTCGCGGCGATGGGGCAGATTGCCTTCAAACGCATCGCCGAAGGGACGCTGACCGCCCATGCGCAAACCTCTCGCCCCGGTGCGGAATTGCTGATCGCATTGCAGGACGAGGGCAAAGTTGCCTTCGACGTGACGGTCGACATCCGCAACGAGGCAGGCGACACCGTGGTCGAAATGACGATGAACTGGCATGTCAGCGCCAAGCGGTGACGGAATAGTTTGGGGGCAGGTGGTTCGTCGTTCTGCCGAACCACCGACTTTCGGGTCATCCCCTATTGTGCGGCAGAATACCCTGCGCCGACACTGTGGCCTTCGGTCACGATATCTTTTGGCAAGCCAGAGCGCATGACGGTCAACGTTTCGGTCGGGCGGAAATCTGGCAAAAGCGCATCGAACTTCTTGGAACAAAGGCGATGCGCTGTGTTGTAGAGATAGCGCATCTCACTCAATTCCTGCGCCAATTCCCATACCGGCGACAGAAGTGCCATCGCCCACCATGGAAACCGTTTGAACTTAAGGTGCTGGCCCATGATACCCTCTAGCGCATGTCTCAGATCCTCCGCGGTGAACGCGTGCCCGGGGAAGGGCACGTCTTCGAATGTCGCGAGGCTGTCTCTCTTTTCAGCGAGCATTAGCGCCGCACGCGCCCAATCCGGCACATAAGCATATGCCTGCATAACGCTGGCGTCCCCCGGCAGTGTGATTACGCCTCGCTTGATGTTTCGGAGCAATACCGAGGACATGACGTCTTCGTTGTGATTGGGGTCGATAAAATTGCCAGCGCGTAGGATCACAGTGCGTACACCGGCGGCGCGGTAGGCTTCTTCCATTTCCACTCTGATTTGCCCTTTTCGCGCCGCGGGACGCTGCGGCGTGTTTTCGGACCACACCCCAGCTTGATCGCCGAAGTTATAGAGGTTTCCAGGTATGATCACAGTCGCGCCAGAGGCCTGTGCTGCAGCGATAACCTGTTTGGTGATCGCTGGTACGATCCGGTCCCAGTCGTGATAGGCGGGCGGGTTTAGCCCGTTGATGAGCACATCACATCCCAGTGCTGCAGCGGTCATATCTGTTCCACGCACATAGCGGCGGACGGACCAGCCGGCATCGGCAAAAGCGATCGCGGAATGGCTGCCAATCTTACCGTTGGCGCCGAGTATCAGGACAGTGGGCATCGTCGTCTCCTTCATGTTTCCATCTGAAGTTTTATCCTTTCAATTGCGAATAGGAATTGCCCAAGATCGAACATCATGTATTCATTATTGAATGGAGGGTTCGCTCATCTCGCTTGACTGGTCCTTGGTTCGCGGGTTTCTCGCCGTGGCGGATACCGGGTCGTTGTCCGGCGCCGCGCGGCTGCTCGGCATCTCCCAGCCTACACTGGGGCGACAGGTAAAGACGGTAGAGGCACAGCTTGGCGTGGAGCTTTTCCACCGCCGCCCGAAGGGGTTTGAACTGACCGAAACAGGCGCGGCATTGATCGAACCTGCGCGGGCAATGCAAGAGGCTGCCCATCGCATTGCACTGACAGCCTCGGGCCGAAGCGCTGGCCTCAGCGGGACCGTCCGCATCACGGCCAGCCTTGCGATGTCGATGTATCACCTGCCTGATGTCGTCGCTGATATTCGTAGAGCCGAGCCGGATATTCAGATCGACCTTGTTCCTTCGGACAGCACCAGCAATCTGCTGTTTCGGGAAGCGGATATTGCCGTGCGGATGTATCGACCGCGTCAGCTCGACCTCGTGACACGGCATCTCGGTGATATCGAACTCGGCATCTTCGGGTCGCAGGACTATTTTGAGCGTCGCGGCAGGCCGGAAACCCTAGAAGATCTGCTCTCCCATGACTTCGTTGGCTATGACACCAAGCCTGAGATACTCGACGGGTTCCGCACAGCCGGGATCAAGCTCTCACGCCAGTGGTTTGCCACGCGCTGCGATAACGACGCGGTCTATTGGGAGCTGGTTCGCGCGGGCTGCGGTCTCGGCTTTGTGCATGCCGGCGTTGGCAGGGGCTGGCCCGGCATGGAAGAGGTGGAACTGGACCTTCTCTTGCCAAGGCTTCCGGTATGGCTAACCACCCATGAAGCAATGCGCCACACACCACGGCTGCGTAGAGTTTGGGAAATGCTCGCCGATGGCCTTGCGAAAGTGACGGCCTAAACTGCGATAGGATGGGGGGCAAGCGCCTGCAACCGCGGCGCTAGCTTTCCTCAAGTCAGCGAACGACAGAAGCTGACGGCGGTTCCAGCGAACTATCTGGAAGTATGGTAGGCCCGGCAGGACTTGAACCCGCAACCAAAGCGTTATGAGCGCTCTGCTCTAACCAATTGAGCTACAGGCCCGCCATGGCGTTTGGGTATGACGGCGCAGCCGGGGCGTCAAGACATTAGCTGCACCAAATCATTGCAGCTTGTGCCGCAATACTCTAACTCCGCGCGCAAGGGAAATCTGCGCCGGGGGCCATGCGATGACGAAATCGGATAACGGAATCACCTATGCCGAGGCAGGCGTCGATATCGACGCTGGCAACGCACTGGTCGAGCGGATCAAACCCGCAGCAAAATCCACGGCGCGTCCGGGGGTTATGTCGGGGCTCGGTGGCTTTGGCGCGTTGTTTGATTTGAAAGGCGCGGGCTTTACCGATCCGGTGCTCGTCGCCGCAACCGATGGTGTTGGCACCAAGCTGCGGATCGCCATCGACACCGGCAATGTCGATAGCATCGGCGTCGATCTGGTTGCCATGTGCGTCAACGATCTGGTGTGTCAGGGCGCCGAGCCGCTCTTTTTCCTTGATTACTTCGCAACCGGAAAGCTGGAACTCGACAGCGCGGCGCGCATCATTGAGGGGATCGCTAAGGGCTGCGCGGATTCCGGTTGTGCCCTGATCGGCGGCGAGACCGCTGAAATGCCGGGCATGTACCACGCGGGCGATTTCGATCTGGCGGGTTTCTCGGTGGGCGCGATGGAGCGCGGCACGGAACTGCCGCGTGACGTCAAAGCCGGAGACGTACTCCTCGGTCTGCCCAGCGACGGTGTGCATTCCAACGGCTACAGTCTCGTGCGCAAGATCGTTGAGCGCAGTGGTTTGGGCTGGGGCGACGACTGCCCTTGGGGTGAAGGCGATCTGGGCAGCGCGCTGCTCACGCCTACGCGCCTTTACGTTAAAGGCGCGGTCGCGGCGCTGCGGGCCGATGCAGTTTCCGCACTCGCGCATATCACCGGCGGCGGGCTGACGGAAAACCTGCCACGTGTGCTGCCTGAAGGGCTGGGAGCCGTGATTGATCTGAACGCTTGGGAACTGCCGCCGGTCTTCAAATGGTTGGCCGCGCAGGGTGGTATGGCCGAGGCCGAGATGCTCAAGACCTTTAACGCCGGCATCGGCATGGTCGCTGTGGTTCCTGCTGATAAACTGGACGCAGCCAAAGCCGCCTTTGCGGAAGATGGCCATGCAGCAATCGAAATCGGGCGGATCACCGAAGGTGACGGCGTCAGCTATAGCGGCGCGCTGCTTTGACCAAACGGGTTGCGATTTTCATCTCGGGCGGTGGCTCCAACATGCGGGCGCTGGTTGAGGATATGACCGGCGATCATGCGGGACGGCCCTGTTTGGTGCTGTCCAATAACGCGGACGCTGGCGGAATTGCCTGGGCGCAGGGGCAGGGGATTGCGACCGAGGTCGTCGATCACCGCCCTTACGGCAAAGACCGCCCGGCTTTTGAGGCGGCGTTAAGTGCGGCTTTGAAGGCCCATGCGCCTGACATCATCTGCCTCGCCGGATTCATGCGCAAGCTGACCGAAGGCTTTACCGATGCTTGGGCCGGGCGGATGATCAACATCCACCCGTCGCTGCTGCCGAAATACCGCGGGCTGCACACCCATGCCCGCGCGCTTGAAGCTGGTGATACAGAGCACGGCTGCACGGTGCATGAGGTGACAGCGGCGCTCGACGACGGGCCGATCCTTGGCCAAGCGCGCATTCCCGTGCGGCCGGGCGACACGCCCGAGATGCTGGCCGAGCGCGTATTGGTGCAAGAACACCGGCTTTATCCCGCCGTGCTGCGTCGTTTCGCGGCGGGTGAGCGGCAACCGGTCATGCTTACGGGCTGACGCTGGTCAAACCTCTGTGCGTGATGTACCTCTTGGCGCAAGGCCCGATGACCGGGCGTGCAACTTGTCAAAGAGCATTTATGAAAACCATCACCACCACCGCCGACCTCGCGCAATTTTGTGAAGAGGCGGCCCGCCATGACTATGTGACCGTCGACACTGAGTTCCTGCGCGAACGCACCTATTATTCCAAACTCTGCCTTGTGCAGTTGGCCATGCCAGGCACGGACGACAGCAATGCTGTTCTGGTTGACCCAATGGCCGAAGGCATCTCGCTTGAGCCGCTCTACGAGCTATTCCGCGACACATCGGTGGTGAAAGTCTTTCACGCCGCGCGGCAGGATCTTGAGATTTTCTACGTCGATGCAGAAGTTTTCCCCGAACCATTGTTCGACACGCAAGTCGCGGCCATGGTCTGCGGCTTTGGCGAGCAGGTGGGCTATGAAACTCTGGTCCGCAAGATCGCGCATCAGTCGCTCGACAAGACCTCGCGCTTCACCGATTGGTCGCGCCGCCCGCTGACAGACGCGCAGAAGACCTATGCGCTGGCCGATGTAACCCATCTGCGGCAGATCTACGAATTCCTTGCCGCGAAGCTCGCTGAAACCGGTCGCGCCCGTTGGGTTGAGGAAGAGTTGGAAACCCTACTAAGCCCCGACACTTACGTGACGCAGCCGCAGGATGCGTGGAAACGGGTCAAAACCCGCACCAACTCTCCTAAGTTTCTCGCCATTGTGCGGGAATTGGCAGCCTTCCGAGAGGACTACGCCCGCAGCCGCAACATCCCCCGGAACCGTGTGTTCAAGGATGACGCGCTGGTTGAGTTGGCGAGCCTGAAGCCGACCAATGGCGAGGAACTGAACCGCGCCCGTCTGCTCCTGCGTGAAGCGCGACGGGGCGACATTGCTGAGGGTATTCTGAAGGCCATCGCGGCGGGTGTCTCCTGCAAGCCCGCTGATATGCCGCAACCCGACCGGAAACGGGACAAACTACAGGTGAACCCGGCATTGGCGGATTTGCTGCGGGTGTTGCTGAAGGCGAAGACCGAAAGCGCGGGCGTTGCGGCGAAACTGATCGCTTCTGCCAGCGACCTCGATCTGCTCTCTGCCGGGGAGCGCGATGTGCAAGCGTTGCGCGGTTGGCGCCATGAGGTCTTTGGGGCCGACGCGCTATTGCTTTGCGAGGGTAAGATTGCACTCGCAGCAGACGGCAATGACGTAAAAACGGTTAAAGTCTAAAGAAAACGGGCCATCCTGTTCGGGGTGGCCCGTCCATCAAGCGCTGTCTTAACGGCGCGAAACCAGCGCGTTCAACTCACCTTCGACCCGGATTTCACGCACGCCGCGCAGGTCTTGTTCGGTCAGACGGCGGCCTGCGATGACCTCGCGGGTGGGCTGGGTGCCCTGACGGGTTGACCGATCGGGACGAACCCCCTCCAGCCGGTAGGTCAGCACGCCGTTCACCGGCAGTTCTTCTTCATTCGCGGGCGTCAGGCGCACCGAATAGATGCCCTGCCGCGCAGCCAGCCCAGTGGCGCGGATGATGGCACCGCCAGGCACAGGTTCGACCGTCAAATCGGTGATCTGCTCAAAGGGGCGGCCTTCGTAGGTTTCCACCTCTGCGCGGCGCTTGGCAAACAGACCGCTTCGCTTTGGAATCAGGGGGTTATCATTCGCCTCTGGCGTAACCGCCTCGGCCCGTGCAGGACCAAACCAATTCATCGGATTGACGCGGCTGTCTCTAAAGCCACAGGCGGATACCAGAAGGGTCGAAGCCAATAGAGCCAATAATGTCTTGCGCATAAGGTCCGCCGTTAATTCGAGTTGTCTTTTGCTAACCCATCACGTCGGCCTTGGGAAGGGGGTGGACCTTTGCGCATCGGCATCCTACCTGTCTGCCAGAGCAACTGACCAAAGAGAGACGCCCATGGCCACGCCCGCCTTTGAAGAACTGGTCGAGGATTTCGAGTTTCTGGACGATTGGGAAGACCGCTACCGCCATGTGATCGACCTCGGCAAATCGATGGAGCCTTTGCCAGAAGCATTGCGTGTGCCCGCAACGAAGGTCGACGGTTGTGCCAGCCAGGTTTGGCTGCACGCCCAGTTTGACGACGGCACGCTGCATTTTGACGGGGCGAGCGATGCGATGATCGTGTCCGGGCTCATCGCGGTTTTGCGACGCTTGTTCAACGGCTTAACGCCTGCCGAGGTTGGCCGCGTGGACGCCAAGGCGGAATTGGCACGGTTGGGGTTGAACGATCACCTCTCTGCGCAACGCTCCAACGGGTTGCGGGCGATGATCGAGCGTGTGCGCGAGACGGCGGCGCAAGAGGCCTGAGCGGTCAGAGCGTTTTTAGCGTCGCTTCCAGATCACCATACCCGGTGAAGCGGCGCTCAAATTCCAGCCCCAAACGGCGCGCACAGGCGCGTGCTTTCTCGGTCAGTGCGGGATCATCGGTCTGCGCTTGATAGACCAGCTTTTCGTAATTGCCGAAATACATGTCGCGCAGCTCTGGGTGACGGTCGAGCCCCATGGGTTTGATGATAAAAGCCTCGAACTGCCGCACCAGAAAATCGGTGAGATAGAAGGTCGTGATCTCGTCCTCTGCGGTCTTAGCGAAGCTCTCGTTGCCCTGAAAAAAGCTGTAGCAATGCGGCCCGGCGACCATCTGAACGCCTAGCTCTTTGCAGGCCCGCTCTAATCCGCCCCCGGTGCCGCAATCCGCGTAGACGACGAAGAAATCCTCATATTCAGCGCGGTGCTTTGCCACCGTTTCACGGACGGCGTCGGTGATCTTTTCCGGGTAAAGGTGGTATTTCGCGGGCAGGCAGGTCAGGTCCAAGTGGTTCCAACCATTCGCCTTTTTCAGATCAAGGATCTCCCGCGCCAAGGCCCCGCAGGCGATGAGCAAAATCCGACCCGCACGGGCAGGGGCGAGCCCTTCGTCCGTCAGGGTCCGGTCATCTGGCACTGAAGTTTGCGTCATGGCCCTACCTTTGCATCTGGTCCCCGCCGTGGCCAGCGGGGACAGTCACAGGGGCGCTGGCTTAGGCGGTGGCGGCGGAGTTGTGCTTGCGCCCCATCCATTCCTTTGCCGTTTCCACCGCGACAGCGGCGTCCCGGCAATAGGCATCGGCGCCAATCGCCTTACCAAATTCTTCGTTCAACGGCGCACCGCCCACGAGAACGATATAGTCATCGCGGATGCCTTGTTCGATCAGCGTGTCAATGACCACCTTCATGTAGGGCATCGTGGTGGTCAGCAAAGCCGACATGCCAAGGATATCAGGGCCTTCGGCCTCCATCGCTTCAAGGTAAGCCTCAACCGAGTTGTTAATGCCAAGATCCACCACTTCGAAGCCCGCGCCTTCCATCATCATGCCGACGAGGTTCTTGCCGATGTCGTGAATGTCGCCTTTGACCGTGCCGATCACCATCTTGCCCACACGCGGCGCACCGGTCTCAACCAACAGCGGTTTCAGGATCGCCATGCCGCCCTTCATCGCGTTGGCGGCCAGCAGCACTTCGGGCACGAAGAGGATGCCATCGCGGAAGTCTGCGCCGACAATCGTCATGCCGCCGACCAGCGCTTTGGTCAGGATGTCGTAGGGCTCCCACTTGCGTTCCAGCAGGATGTTCACCCCTTCTTCGATCTCTTCCTTTAGACCGTCGTAGAGGTCGTCGAACATCTGCTGAACAAGCTCTTCGTCGTCCAACTCGGAGAGGATGATATCGTCTTCTTCGGACATGGTATTTCCTTCTGCTGGGCATGCAGGTGCTTGGCACTTGAGCCCTTGTCTCACGGATCGGATGGGGCGGGACCACGGTTTGCGACATGGTCCACGCCTTGCGCGACGCATTTGCCTGTAAACTACCGCTTTTTGCGGTGAAAGGACAAGGGTTTGAGCGCCGATACTTGCGGGTGTTCCCGTAATGTTCTAACCTTCTTTCATGGATAAAGAGGATCAGCGATTTAAGGTGTTGGGCCGGGCAGCGGGCAGCAATGATGCGGGCCGGTTTGAGCGTCATGCACGGGTTGGCGAAGAAGATGGATGGGCGCGCGAAGACGATCTGCCGGTGCTGCGCACGCAGACCAGCATCGAGGTGCCGCGCCGGTTGATTACCTATAACCGCTCGCCCGATCTGCCGTTTGATCGGTCAATCAACCCGTACAGGGGATGTGAACATGGCTGTGTCTATTGTTTCGCCCGGCCCAGCCATGCCTATCTGGGGCTCTCGCCGGGGTTGGATTTCGAGACCCGGCTGGTCGCACGGCCCGACGCGCCGGAGGTACTGGCCCGTGAGTTGCGGTCCAAACGCTACGCCGTCGCGCCCATCGCGATTGGCACCAATACCGATCCCTATCAGCCTATCGAAAAGACGCATGAGATCATGCGCCGCTGTCTTGAGGTTTTGTCTGCGGCCAACCACCCGGTCGCCATTGTCACCAAGGGCAGTTTGATTGAACGCGACATCGACATTCTGGGGGATATGGCGGCACGCGGGTTGGCCGCCGTGGGCATTTCCGTCACCACTTTGGACGCCAAGTTGAGCCGGTTGATGGAACCCCGCGCCCCGGCGCCGCAGCGGCGTTTGCAGATGATCCGGCGTTTGACAGAGGCGGGTATCCCGGTGCGGATCATGGCCTCGCCGATGATCCCCGCGCTGACCGATCCGGAGTTGGAAGCGATCCTGACCGCGGGGCGCGATGCAGGCGCGCGCCATGCCAGTTGGATCATGCTGCGCCTGCCGCGAGAGGTTTCGCCCTTGGTGCAGGATTGGCTGGCCGCGCACTATCCCGACCGGGCCGAGCGGATCATGGCGCGACTCCGCGATATGCATGGGGGCAAGGAATATGACGCTGCGTGGCACCGTCGGATGCGAGGCGAAGGGCCTTATGCGCAGATGGTCGCACAGCGGTTTAATCTGGCGGTAAAACGTTTGGGACTGTCGCGCAGCGGGATGCCGCTGCGCTGTGATCTTTTTCGCCCGCCCGAGATTGAGACGGACCAGCTGAGCCTGTTCTGAGGCTTAGCCCCGGCGGCGGCCCCGGCGCGGCGCGCGGGTTGGGCCGTTGCCATCCGTGCCGTCGCTTTCCGAGGAGAAGGGGCCGATCTCTTCGGCGATTTGCTCCAAGGTTGGCGCGGGGCCTTTTTCAGTGCTGTCGAGGGCTTCGCGCATCGCAACGAGGTGCTCGGGCAGGGTGCCACAGCAGCCGCCGATAATGCTGGCGCCTGCGTCGCGGGCCATTGTGGCATAGCGTGCCATCAGTTCAGGCGTGCCGTCATAGTGAATGTGGCCTTCGACATACTTCGGAATGCCCGCGTTGCCCTTGGAAATGATCGGCAGCGTGCCACCCTTGGCCGCGAAGCCGAGCACGGTGCGCAGCAGGTCCGACGCGCCGGTGCCGCAATTGGCGCCGTAAGCCATTGGCGTATTGTCCAACCCGTGCACCAGATCGACCATGCCTTCGGAGGTCAGCCCCATCATGGTCCGCCCGGCGGTATCAAAGCTCATCGTGCCGCACCAATCAAGCCCGGCCAGCGCAAAGCCTTCGGCCGCGGCGCGGTATTCTTCGGGCGCGCTGATCGTCTCGAGCCAACCGATGTCCGCGCCACCGGCCTTGAGGCCATCGGCGGTCTCGTGGAACATCTCAACCGCCAGCGCATGGGTCAGCGTGCCGACAGGCTCCATGATCTCACCGGTGGGGCCAACAGAGCCCGCTACGAGCACTTTGCGCCCGGCGGTGTCTGCGACTTCGCGGGCAAGTTCGGCGGAAACGCGGCTAAGTTCGTGCACCCGCGCTTGCGCGTCATGCAGTTTGAGCCGGGATGCGTTGGCGCCGAAGGAGTTGGTCAGGAACAGGTCGCTTCCGGAATCCACTGCGAAACGGTAGAGTTTGGTGATCTTCTGCGGCTCGTCCGTGTTCCACAATTCCGGCGCATCGCCCGACATCAGCCCCATGTTGAACAGGTTCGTTCCGGTAGCACCGTCGGCGAGCAACGTACCTTTCTCTGCAAGAAGATCGGTGAATGCGTTGCTCATAGGGTGCTCCTGAAAGGGGTGTTAGATTTCGCCTCATGTCACGATGCTATTATGGGGGCAACCTCATTATATTCATCTTCATTATGAGTATTGGCGGGTAGGCTAGGGCGATGCACCGCACGGGCGATGTCCAGCAGCGATAGCCACAGTGCGGTACGGCTCGGGGCCGCGGCGTAGAGCGGTTGCCAGCGGGGGGCAAAGCTGGCTTTGAACTGGCGCAGACCCGCGGCGTTGTGGCGTTTCGTGAGGACCCGCCAGATACGTCCGAGAAGGCCCCGTTGCAGTGCTGGCACCTCCGGCACAGCTGCGAGGCTGAGCCGAGGAACACGGGCCTCGGCGGCGGCGCGGATGGCTTGCTGCACTAAGACGTGCATGGTCCCGTCTGGCGCATTAAGGGTGCTGCGCATCAAGTCGAGGCACCATTCTTGCCGGGAGACGTGGAAACTCACGAACCCCAATAGGTCATCGGCGCGATAGGCCAGAAAGACATTCTGGGCGGCAATGTAGTCGGGGCAGAAACATCCCATCGTTCCAGCCCGAGCACCGCCGCGCTCTTCCTGCCACGCGGCGTCGATCTCAGTCATTGCAGCTAGGGGCAGTCTTGTTGCTCTGCATGTGGTGATGCCGGATTTCTCTGCCTGGCGCAGCTTGCGCCGCAGGCCGCGGCGTGAGGGAATGTTGAGGTCAAAATCCATCGGTGAGAGCACCGCCTCTTGCGCGAACCGCAAAACGTGCCAATGTGCCAGCCGCGCTGAAATTGCTGTGCGGGCGGTGATCTTGTAAAGGCAAGCCAGCCGGTTCTCTTTGCGCGCAGCTTGCCGCAGGGCGGGGAGCAAAGGCGTTACGCTCCCTGACAGAGGATCAAATAGGCCCACGCGTGTTTGACCTGCCGGCCATGTGGCGAGCGTGGCCTCGGCCACCTGTAACAACGCGCCGCCATTCTGACGGATCACGCCCACTTCGCTCCGCGGGGCAGCCTGCAGATCTGCCTCGCGTGGGGCCCGCCATTGCGTCCTGTTGAACGGCCTAGGTTGGGGGAAGGCGCAAAGCGCGAGGGCCAAAATCGCAGGCAGGGCGTAGTAAACCGCCCGGTAGAGCAAAATCGTGGCAAGCAGGTCGGGCGCGGGAACGTGCGGCAGGAGCGCGAGTAGGGAAAGTTCAAACGGTCCCACACCGCCGGGTGCTCCGGACAGGAGCGCCGCGCCGAGTGCAATAAGAAAGAGCGGAAAGAACGCGCCAAAGCCGAGGCCGTCGTTTGGGAGCAGCAAATAGAACGCCCCAGCGGCAGCCACAGTGTCCAGCGCCGCCCAAAGGACTATGCCTGCAACCGCTGGAAGGGTCGGCAGCGCAAATGTCATTCGACCGAACCGCAGAACCGGGGAGCGAAACAGAACCCATAGGAAGAGCAGAGCAGCCGCCAGAACGGTCATCGCGGGGAGAGCAGCACCGGAGGGTGCGGGGAGGGCAAGACATGCGACAGCGAGCAGGAAGGCCAGCGCGCCAAGGAACGACAGACACACAAACGCAGACAGGCGCAGCGCCATCGGCATGGTAAGCCCCGGCAGCATGCGCCAGCGCACCAGCGCCCCTGTTAGCAACCCAAAGCCAAGGGTCTGCGCCAGCGCCACAGCCGCGATTCCGCTGTTCCGGGCGGATTTCGCCTCTACGCCCGTTTGAAAATGCCGATGGGCAACGACATCATAGCGACCGACAGCCCAGAAGCTTAGCGCGCTCAGCACCACGGCGCCCAGTATTTGAAATGATGAAACCTGTTGCACGGTTGCGGCGATGCTACGGATGTCGGCCGGATCAATCTGGCCAGCCAGCAACCACAAAGTCACAACGCTGACGCCAAACGGAAGTCCCCACCTCAGACACCGGGCAACCACCCGCGGCCCCGGCACATTCGCATAACCCATATTCACCCCCAGCCTGCGCATCGGGACAAACTAGGAGGTTGGGGCGTTCAAACGGTTAAGACGCAGCGTTCTTAAAGCGGAAAACCCGCCGTTCTATGGGGGAACGATGGGCAAACTCTGTTCAATTTGAAGAAACGAATGTGGGAAACCGCTCTTAGCGGTCGGTTTCTTTCAGCAACTGTGCTTTGGCTTCCGCCATCAAAGACTGCATCTTGGTCCGGATGGTTGCCTCATCAGCTTTGTCACCCAGATCGCCAGAGACCTTCCGGTAAACATCTTCATCCCCGGCCTCTTCGAAATCCGATTTCACGACCTCCTTGGCGTAGTCCTCAGCATCGCTGCCGGATTTGCCCAAAAGGTCAGCGGCCCAGAGGCCCAGCAGTTTGTTGCGCCGCGCTTCGGCGCGAAACTGCATTTCGGCGTCGTGGGCGAATTTGCTTTCAAATGCGTTTTCGCGATCATCAAAGTTGCTCATGCTGGGCTCCGCTTGTTGGTAATGTCCTATCGATATGTGACCACGCTAACCTTTCCACAAGGGATGCGGCAATGGTTGCCGCCCGTGCTTGCAGCAGCAGGGTGCTTGCACTATGAGGAGCGCAAGCGGCGGGGATGTTCCCGGCCCCCTGTTGGAAAGGATGCCCATGGCCCGGCGCAACAAGATCTACGAAGGCAAGGCAAAGATCCTCTATGAAGGTCCCGAGCCTGGTACGATCGTTCAGTATTTCAAAGACGATGCCACCGCCTTTAACGCCGAGAAGAAAGCCACGATCGAGGGCAAGGGCGTGTTGAACAACCGCCTGTCCGAGTTCTTTATGACCGGGCTGAACAACATCGGCGTGCCGACGCATTTCATCAAACGTCTGAACATGCGTGAGCAGTTGGTGCGTCAGGTGGAGATCATTCCGCTGGAAGTGATCGTGCGCAACTACGCCGCGGGCTCCATGTCCAAGCGGCTGGGGATCGAAGAAGGCACGCAGCTGCCGCGCCCGATTGTTGAGTATTGCTACAAAGACGATGCGCTTGGTGATCCGTTGGTCACCGAAGAGCATATCGCCGCCTTTGGCTGGGCCAGCCAGCAAGATATGGACGACATCCTAAGCCTTGCGCTGCGGGTCAATGACTTCATGTCCGGCGTGATGATGGCCGTGGGCATCAAGCTGGTGGACTTCAAGATCGAGATCGGTCGCGTCTATGACGGTGACTTCCAGCGTCTGATCGTGGCCGATGAGATCAGCCCTGACAGCTGCCGTTTGTGGGACATCGAGACGGGCCAGAAGCTCGACAAAGACGTGTTCCGCCGCGATCTGGGCTCGCTCACCGATGCCTATACAGAAGTCGCCAAACGTCTGGGCGTTATGCCCAAAAACAATGCGCCGGTGACCAAGCCGACGTTGATCAACTAACGCGGCTTCGCCGTTCAATTGCAGATGTTACAAGGGGGTGTCGCGCCATGAAAGCACGGGTGCATGTGATGCTGAAGAACGGGGTGCTCGACCCTCAGGGTGAAGCGGTGCGCCACGCGCTCGGAGCCATGGGCTTTGACGGGGTGAACGGTGTGCGTCAGGGCAAGGTGATCGACCTTGACCTTGCCGAAGGCACGACAGAGGCCGATGTGACTGCCATGTGCGAAAAGCTTTTGGCCAATACGGTGATCGAATCCTATACGGTGGAGCTGGGCTGATGCATGCAGCGGTAGTCGTCTTTCCGGGGTCTAACTGTGACCGAGACCTTGCCGTGGCCTTTGAGGCTGCGGGTGCCAAAGTGTCGATGGTCTGGCACAAAGACAGTGAACTGCCCGAGGGCGTCGACATCGTGGGGGTTCCCGGTGGATTCTCCTATGGCGACTACCTGCGCTGCGGCGCCATTGCCGCCAATTCGCCGATCTGCCGCAGCGTGGCGGCGCATGCGAACCGGGGCGGCTATGTGCTCGGCATCTGCAATGGTTTTCAGGTCTTGACCGAAACCGGCCTGCTGCCGGGGGCGCTGCTGCGCAATGCGGGGCTGAAGTATATCTGCAAGACCGTGGGGCTCACAGTCGAGACCACCGCTAGCGATTATACCAGCGGCTATACTGCAGGTGAGGTGATCGATATTCCAATCGCCCACCACGACGGTAACTACTTTGCCGATGCCGACACCATTGCGCAGCTGCGCGGCGAAGACCGTGTGGCCTTTAGCTATGCCGAGAATCCCAATGGCGCGCAGGACGACATTGCTGGCATCTTGTCCGAGAACCGGCGCGTGCTGGGGATGATGCCGCATCCCGAGCGGGCGGCTGATCCGGTGCATGGCGGAACGGCCGGAGCGGCGCTCTTCCGCGCATTGACCGGGGCACTGGAAACCGCGTGACTTGAGTGCGTTGGCCGCAGGGCGTAGTCTGTGCGGATGACCGAGGCATCCCGCAATCTTCGCAGCAGCATGGCCGTATCCTGGCGGGTGCGGATTGCTATTGGCCTGCTGATGGTGCTTGCCGTGGTGACAATTTCGGTCACCAATAAGCTACTGACTGACCGTTTTACTGAAAGCACCCGCAACCGGGCCGAACTGCGGATCGCGCTTTATAGCGGTAACCTGCTGGCTGAATTGCGCCAGAACGCCATCGTGCCGCAACTGCTCGCGCGCGATCCCACGCTGATCGGCGCCCTGCAATCCGCGGATTATTCGCTTTCGACACAACGTCTTATCTCTTTTGTCGAGGAGATCGGCGCGGCCTCTTTGATGCTGTATGACATCGACGGGCGCACGGTGGCGGCAACCGACCGCAACAAACTGGGCTCGGCGCATAAGTCGGAACCCTATTTCGTAGATGCGATCCGTTCAAACGCGACCATATTTTCAACGATTGAGCGGGAGCAGGGCGGCTATCGTTTTCTTTACTCCCGACGCATTCAGTCGGGCGGCACGACCCTCGGGGTGATCGCCGTCGAAGTCGATCTTCAAAAGTTCGAACGTGCTTGGGCGGGCATTTCCGACGCCGTGATTGTAATGAACAGCACTGGTGAGATCATTCTCGCCACCGAACCCCGCTGGCGCGGCTTGACGGAACCCGAGGCCCTTTCCAATCACACGCCCCAAAGCGCCATTGAACGCGCCATTCAGGCGACTACCGATTGGACCGCACTGCCGCCTGACGCCTATCTGCAAGGCGAGGCCGTGATGCGCTTGGAAAGCCGCATTCCCTTCCGTGGTTGGCGCATGAGCAGCTACACCACCTATGCCTCGGTCCGAGAGCGTGTGAATGGGGTGCTGGCGTTAGAGGTGATGGGTTTTGCGATCCTGTTGGCGCTCGCGTTCTATTTCCTCAGCCGCCGCACAGCAGGACGTTTGGCAATTTTCCAGCGGGAATCGGCCAAGCTTCGGGCGTTGAACCTCGCGTTGCAGCGCGAGATTGCGGAGCGCAAACGGGTCCAGCAGACGCTTAAGGTCGCGGAACAGACACTTGAGCAGTCCTCGAAACTTGCGGCCTTGGGAGAGATGTCTGCCGCTGTGAGCCATGAGTTGAACCAGCCTCTCGCCGCGATGAAGACCTATCTCGCTGGCGCACGGCTGCTTTTGCACCGCAATCGGCAGGAAGAAGCGCTGTCTTCCTTTGGCCGTATCGACGATCTGATTGAGCGTATGGGCGCAATCACCCGGCAGCTAAAATCCTATGCCCGCAAGGGGCAGGAGGCTTTTTCGCCAGTGGACATGGGGGCCGCGCTGGCCTCGTCCCTGTCGATGATGGAGCCGCAGCTGCGCCAGCGTCAGGTTGAGATCAGCCGCATTCTGCCCGATATCCCCGTGATGGTGATGGGGGACCGGATGCGAATTGAACAGGTTTTGGTGAATTTGCTGCGGAACGCGCTAGATGCAACGAAATCGGAACGAAACCCTCAGGTAAACATTATACTATCAGCGGGGGAGACGGCGACATTGACGGTGCGCGACAATGGCCCGGGGATCGAGGATCTGGATGCGCTGTTCGAACCTTTCTACACGACCAAGCAGCCCGGCGATGGTGTTGGGCTGGGTCTTGCTATTTCTTCGGGGATCGTGAACGACCTCGGCGGACGGCTAACAGCGCGCAACGGCCAGAACGGTGGCGCTGTATTTGAAATGCAACTGCCTATATTGGCAGATGAAACGAAGATTGAAGCGGCGGAGTGAACGCATGGCTCAGGCAATGAAAATCGCGATTGTGGACGACGAACAGGACATGCGGCAGTCCATCAGCCAGTGGCTGGCCCTGTCAGGCTATGACACGGAAACCTTTGGTAGCGCCGAAGATGCGCTGAAGACTCTTGGTCCCGATTATCCGGGTATCGTCATCTCGGACATCAAAATGCCGGGCATGGACGGGATGCAGTTCCTGAAGAAACTGATGGGGAGCGACTCGGCCCTGCCGGTCATCATGATTACTGGCCATGGCGATGTGCCGATGGCGGTGGAAGCGATGCGGGTCGGTGCGTTTGATTTTCTTGAAAAGCCCTTCAACCCAGACCGCATGAGTGAGTTGGCCAAGAAAGCCACCAATGCACGCCGTCTGGTGATGGACAACCGCGCCTTGCGGCGTGAGTTGTCGGATGGTGGTCAGCTGATGAAAAAGCTGATCGGCCAGTCGCCCGTGATGGAACGGCTGCGTGAGGATATCCTTGATCTTGGGCAGGCCGATGGGCATGTGCTAATCGACGGTGAGACAGGCACGGGCAAGACGCTTGTTGCTCACGCGTTGCACGCCGTTGGCAGCCGGGCAGGGAAGAAGTTCGTGCTTGTCTCCTGTGGCGCCTTGGAAGAAGACGCGCTGGCCAAGCGGCTTTTTGGCCCGATGCAGCCCGAAGACGCGCAACTGCCCGCGATCGAAGAAGCGCGGGGCGGTACGTTGGTGTTGGAAGACATCGAAGCCCTTTCCGAGAGCCTTCAGGCGCGTTTGCTCAGTGCGATCAACGAACAGGGCACCCCGGCAGAGACGCGGATTGTAGCGATCTCAAACCTGCAAGAAGCGGGCCGCACGTCGGAAGACGCGCTGCGCTCCGACCTGTTCTATCGCCTCGCGGCCCTGCGGATCACCGTGCCGCCTCTGCGCCAACGCGGCGAAGACATTCTGACGCTCTTCACCCGCCTCAGTGATCAGTTTGCAGACGAATACGGCTGCGACGCGCCACAGGTGTCGGCGCAAGAAGCGGCTCAATTGTTGCAGGCCCCATGGCCCGGCAATGTGCGTCAGCTGATTAATGTCGCTGAACGCGCGGTGCTACAGTCGCGCCGGGGGTCGGGGACCATCGCCTCGCTGCTCATGAGCGATCATGACGAGATGCAGCCGGTGATGACCACCGAGGGCAAGCCGCTCAAGGAATATGTCGAAGCTTTCGAGCGCATGTTGATCGACAACACCATGCGCCGACACAAGGGCTCCATCGCAAGCGTGATGGACGAGCTTTGTCTACCGCGCCGGACGCTGAACGAAAAAATGGCGAAATACGGTTTACAGCGGTCAGATTACCTCTGACCGCCGGAGGCAGCGCGGTGCTTAGCCGCTGCGCTGCTCTACGATCTCAATCGCCTTACCACTTTGATCGGTAATGCACGCCCAGCTTCCGCCACCCGGCACATCGACGATATGGCGGTAGAGCTCGACCACTGGCCGCGTTTTATTGATCGTCACGCCTGAGACGCCAGTTTCCTTACCCACAGCCGCCAGACAGCTTTTCTGACCCCGGAGATCGGCCAATGCGGTCGGATCATCCGCGACCGCGATCTCGTCACAGGCGGCAACGCCTAAAAGGGCAAGGCAGAGCGCGGGGCGCAGGAGGTATTTCATAGGTCACGGTCCTTTGGAACTGGCGGCCACAACACGGCGCCGGGCAATGTATCGGTATCACGTGGCAGCAGGCCTTGCGCGACAGGTTGAATGTTTCCAAGCCCATGCGCCTTGTCAACCGACCCAGACTATCGCGCATTTGAGTGTTGCCCTTTCGATTGACCATTGTGTTTCACCCCCAAAAGCCCTTAACTAGGCAGATAAGTCTCGCGCCGCCCGACAGGCCCGTAGGGACTTTGACAGTTTCGCTGCCGCGCCACTCCGACACCGGGGGGCAGGCAGACCGATTGGGCCGGCAACGGCCAAAGAACCGCTGATCTTCGCGAGGGTTTGCCCGGACGGAACGCAGCTAAATTAATGGATGCAAGCAGCATGCCTGCCTTGTATCGGAGAAGAACCGCGATGACGCGCGCAGATGCTCAGAGCAGACAGACCGGGACCACGATTGGCCCCGCTGTTGCCGCGTCCTCCATCGCCCTGACAAGACACAGTTCTCAGCCCGAGGCGCCCCCCGGGGCCCTCCGTGCGCGGGTGCTGTGCATAATGGATCTATGTCTAAGAAAATGCTTATCGATGCCACCCACGCCGAGGAAACTCGCGTCGTGGTCGTGGATGGAAACAAGGTCGAAGAATTCGATTTTGAGTCTGAGAACAAACGCCAGCTAGCTGGCAATATCTATCTCGCTAAGGTTACCCGCGTTGAGCCGTCGCTTCAGGCAGCTTTTGTGGACTACGGCGGCAACCGCCACGGTTTCCTCGCCTTTTCGGAAATTCACCCCGATTACTATCAGATTCCCGTAGCCGACCGTCAGGCGCTGCTGGAAGAAGAGCGCGCCTATGCTGAGGCACAGGCCGCCAAGGATGAAGAAGACGAGAAGCCCAAGCGCTCCCGTTCGCGTTCGCGTAGCCGGTCCAAGAGCCAAGCGGCTGAGACCAAGCGCGATGACGCTGTAGCGACAGCCGAAGTAGCTGACGAGACCAGCGATCAAATCGCGGGTATGGAGACGGTTGACCTCGACAGTGAGGAAGGCAGCTCGCCCATGGAGCGGGTTGCGGAAACTCCGGTTGAGGAGCCCGAAACGAATGATGAAGCCAGTGCGGCTTCCGATGCTCCTGCGTCTGACACTTCGGACGACAGCAATGATGACGACAGCGACGACGCCGAGAGCAGTGATGCCACGGCGAAGGACGATTCCATCGAATCCGTCGCCGATGAGGATGACAGCGAAGACATCCGCCCAGTGCGCAAACCGCGCCCGCGTCGCTATAAGATCCAAGAAGTTATCAAGGTCCGCCAGATCCTGCTGGTGCAGGTTGTTAAAGAAGAACGCGGCAACAAGGGTGCGGCGCTGACCACATACCTGAGCCTCGCTGGCCGTTACTGCGTGTTGATGCCAAATACCGCGCGCGGCGGTGGCATCTCTCGCAAGATCACCAACGCAGCGGACCGTAAGAAACTCAAAGAAATTGCGACTGAGATCGAAGTGCCGAAGGGCGCGGGCCTCATTGTGCGCACGGCGGGTGCCAAACGCACTAAGGCCGAGATCAAGCGCGACTACGAATATCTCCAGCGTCTTTGGGAGCAGATCCGCGAGCTGACGCTGAAGTCCATCGCGCCTGCCAAGATTTACGAAGAAGGCGACCTGATCAAACGCTCGATCCGCGACCTCTACAACCGCGAGATTGACGAAATCCACGTCGAGGGCGAGCGCGGCTACCGCATCGCCAAGGACTTCATGAAAATGATCATGCCGTCCCACGCCAAGAACGTGAAGCTTTACAATGAGACCCTGCCGCTCTTCGCCCGTTATCAGGTTGAAAGCTACCTCTCGGGCATGTTCAACCCGACGGTCCAACTGCCCTCGGGCGGCTATATCGTAATCGGCGTGACCGAAGCGCTGGTGGCGATTGACGTGAACTCGGGCCGGGCCACCAAAGAAGGCTCGATCGAGCAGACCGCGACCAAGACCAACCTTGAGGCCGCCGCCGAAGTGGCGCGCCAGCTGCGTCTGCGTGACCTCGCGGGCCTGATTGTCATCGACTTCATCGACATGGACGAGCGCAAGAACAACGCCGCCGTCGAAAAGATGATGAAAGACAAGCTCAAGACCGACCGTGCGCGCATTCAAGTGGGCCGCATCTCGGGCTTTGGCCTGATGGAAATGTCGCGCCAGCGTCTGCGTCCTGGCATGATCGAGGCGACGACCCAGCCGTGCCATGCTTGCCACGGCACCGGTCTGGTCCGTTCGGACGACAACCTTGCGCTGTCGATCATCCGCCAGATCGAAGAAGAAGGCACCCGCCGCCGTTCACGCGAAGTGCTGGTGCGTGCGCCTGTCGGCATCGCCAACTTCTTGATGAACCAAAAACGCGAGCATATCGCTAATATCGAAATGCGCTACGGGATGTCGGTGCGGATCGAAGGCGATCCTGCGCTTGTGAGCCCGGATTTCAGCATCGAGAAGTTCAAGACCGCCACGCGGGTTGTGCCGCCTGTGTCGGATCACGTCGTTTCGGTCGATACATCGCTGATGGATCAGATTGACGAAGACGAGAGCGCTGCAGCCGCGGCGGAGAGCGAAGAAGCGCCTGCGGCAGAGGACGCCAGCGTTTCCGAGAATGGCAATGCCAACAACGCTAACGGAAATGGCGAGGAAGGCGAAGGCAAGTCCAAGCGCCGCCGTCGCCGTCGTCGCAGCCGCGGTGGCCGTGGCCGCTCGAACGGTGGCGATCAGCAGAACGGTGCGGAAGACCAGAACAACGGTCAGCAGCAGGAGACAGCCGGTTCGGAAGAAGCGGGTAAGGATCAGCCGGCAGAGGGTGCGGAAGCGGCTCAGGCTGAAACCGAAAACGCTCCGGCAGCCGAAGAAAAGCCGAAGCCCAAGTCTCGCAGCCGCTCGCGCAAGCCTAAAGCTGATGTGGCGCCCGAGGCTGAACCGGCTCCGGAAGCGCTTGCAGTAGCTGAGGGTGAAGAGCCGAAAGTTGCCTCTGAGGCTGAATCCGAAGAGGCGCCGAAGGCCAAGCCGAAGCGTAAACGGGCCAGCCGGGCCAAGAAGCCTGCTGTCGATGCGCCTGCGGAGGAAACTGCGGCAGAAGCTGCGACGACCGAAGAGGCCGCTGAGCCTGCGCCGAAGCCTAAGAGTCGTAGCCGGGCAAAGCCGAAGCCAGCAGAGCCGGTCGCGGAAGCGACGCCTGAGGCCACGACCGAAGCACCGGTGCAAGAGAGCGCCCCCGCTGCGGAAGAGGCCAAGCCGGAACCAACCCCGGAACCCGCCGCGGCTGAGACACCTGCTGCTGAAACCACGCCAGAGCCTGCCGCTGAGCAGGGGACGGGCGAACCCGCTGAGAAGCCCAAGCCGAAGCGCCGGGGCTGGTGGTCGCTTGGCGGCTAAGCCCCCTTAGAAAACGAAAAAACGGCGGGCCTTTGGGTCCGCCGTTTGCGTTTGGTGTTGGCAAATGTGAGTTGGCTTCGCTCAGCGGGGCGCGGTCATGCGCCTTTTGTGATGACGTAAAGCTCGGCCCCGTCTTCGACACGGCTGTCGGTTAATTCATGTCCGGCCTCGGAACAGAAATGCGGCACGTCGATCACGGCGGCGGGATCATCCGCGCGCATGTGCAATTGATCGCCCGGTGCCAAAGCGGCCAGCCTTTTGCGCGCTTTGAGGACGGGCAGGGGGCACAGCAGCCCGGTGGCGTCTAGTTTCTCAATCTTCATAGGGTCATTTAATCGAGCTCTTTCGCGAGGTCCACGATCTTGTGACAATATGGCAGGTGACGTCGCTGCTCTGCCGGTTTAGGACTTGGGCATGTTTGATATCAGCCTTCTCGACGCGGGGCTTCTGCCCGCCATGACCATCGCCCTGATCGCCGGGGTGTTCAGCTTTCTGTCGCCCTGCGTGCTGCCTATCGTGCCGCCCTATCTGGCCTATATGGGTGGAGTGTCGATCAATGATATGTCCAGCCAGCGCAGCGCGCGGCGACGGGCCATCGTCGCCGCGCTCTTCTTCGTGTTGGGGCTGAGCACGGTCTTTGTGCTGCTGGGTTTCACGGCCTCGGCATTCGGGATGTTCTTCCTGCAGAATCAGGCGCTCTTCGCTAAGATTTCCGGGGTCGTTATCATCGTCTTTGGTCTGCATTTCGTTGGCCTGTTCCGCATTCCCTTCCTCGACCAAGAAGCACGGTTGGACGCGGGCGACAAAGGCGGGTCAAGCTTCGGTGCCTATGTCTTGGGGCTGGCTTTTGCATTTGGCTGGACGCCCTGTATCGGTCCGCAACTCGGCGCGATCCTGTCGCTGGCGGCCAGCGAGGCTTCGGTGTCGCGCGGAACGATTCTGCTGGGTGTTTATGCAGCGGGTTTGGGCATTCCTTTCTTGCTGGCGGCGATGTTCATCACCCGCGCGATGACCGTGATGAACCGGATCAAACCGCATATGAAGCTTATCGAGCGGATTATGGGCGGGCTATTGATCCTCGTCGGGCTGGCCCTGTTGACAGGTGCCTTCACCACCTTTTCTTTCTGGCTGCTTGAGACTTTCCCGATCCTTTCCATGGTCGGGTAAAGCCTTATTCTTGCCCTGAATTGCGGCTAGACTGTGCCGGACAAGAGGTTCGGCATGAGCAACGATTCAGAGCAGACAGGTGAGGCGCGGGCGGTAAAGACACGCCGGGTGTTCTACATTCCCGGCTATGACCCTATTCACCCCCGCCGCTACCGCGAGCTTTACCGCAAAGAGGGTGCAGCGCAGGCGGAGATCTCTGGCTACGAGATCGGGCTGAAGCCGAAAGCGGGCAAGGGCAACTACGGCTGGAATGTCGCGGCGAAGATCGACGGGGCCGAAGTGACTTCTCAGGTAGAGGTGCTCGTCTGGTCTGACATCGTGCGCGAGAGCATGAGCAATTCGATCCCCGCGACGTACTGGCAATTGCTGCGCACGGCTTGGGTCTATATCGGCTCCGGTGCGCTTTGGCGGCTCATGCGGCTGCGCAAGGGACCGGTGATTGCGGCACTTTATCCGGTGGGCATGCTGATCTTGCAAGCATTGCTGGCGCTGATGGTGGCGGTGGTGACCTATCGTTTGCTTGGAATGCTGAGCGATCATTGGACGGCACGTGCGCTCTTTGCTGGCGTGGGCGTGGGGCTGGTCGTGATGCTGTTGCGTTGGTTTAAGAGAAAGGACGGAAAGTTCTTCGCCTACTATCTGATGCATGACTACGCCTATTCGGCGGCCACGCGGGGCGCAAACCCGCCGGAGTTGGAAGAGCGGATGGCGCGCTTTGGCGATGATATCGCTGCGGCTTTGGCAGAGGACGTGGATGAAGTTCTTGTCGTTGGCCATTCTTCGGGAGCGCATTTGGGCGTGTCGGTTCTGGCTGATCTAATCCGTGCGGGCAGGGTGCCTGAGGACGGGCCGGCGTTGGGGTTCCTTTCCTTGGGGCAGGTGGTGCCGATGGTGTCGTTCCTGTCTGAGGCCACACGGCTCCGCGCCGATCTGGCCTATCTCTCCGCACGGGACGAGCTGGCCTGCTGGGTGGACGTCACAGCGCCCGGCGATGGCTGCGCCTTTGCGCTATGCGATCCGGTCTCGGTGTCCGGTGTCGCGCCAGAGGGCAAGCGCTGGCCGCTCGTCTTCTCGGCAGCCTTCACCCAGACCCTCAGCCCCGAACGCTGGAAGGCGCTGCGCTGGCGGTTCTTTCGCCTGCACTTCCAGTATCTCTGTGCCTTTGACCGGCCCCGCGACTACGATTATTTTCAGATCACAGCCGGCCCGCAGACCCTGGCTGCCCGCTACGACGGGCGGCCTGCGTCAAAATCGCGGATCGACCATGCGGTCAGCAAGTTCACCTCTGTCGCCGCATGAGCCAGCCGCCCAAGCCTCCCGCGCGGCCTGACCGCGTCTCGCTCTGGCGCTATGCCAAGCTGTTTCGTGAAGACATCCTCTCTGCGCAGCCCGCACGGCTCTATCGGGCGTGGATGGCTGAGTTCAAGACGCCGTTCTTCCGCAGCTATTTGATGAACCAGCCTGAGCTGGTGAAGACTGTGTTGAAGGACCGTCCTGATGACTTCCCGAAGTCTGATCGCATTGGTGAGGGGCTGCGCCCCTTGCTCGGCAACTCGGTCTTCCTGACCAATGGTGAGACGTGGAAACGCCAGCGACGCATTATCGATCCGGCGTTTGAGGGTGGTCGTCTGCGTGAGACCTTTCCCGCGATGTGGGACGCTGCAGAGGCCACCGCTGCACGGCTCGAAGGACAAGCAGGGCAGGTTATCGAGATCGAGGCCGAGACCAGCCATGCGGCAGCGGATGTAATTTTTCGGACGCTGTTCTCGCTGCCCATCGAGCATGAAGTCGCCCGGGCCGTTTTCGACGAGTTCCGTAACTACCAGCGCAGCCAGCCGATCTTGAACCTCGGAGCCTTTCTGCCGCTTCCGCGCTGGATGCCTCGGCTGTTCCGGAAGGACACCCGTGCCAGCGCTGCGCGGATCAGGGCGCTTATTACCGAGCTGACACGTGACCGCATGGCGCAGATCGAAGCAGGCACCGCGCCGGATGACCTCGCGACCAAGATCATGACGCAGGCCGATCCGGTGACGGGCGAGACTTTCGACACTGAAGAGATGGTCGACCAAGTGGCGATCTTTTTCCTCGCCGGGCATGAGACCAGCGCCTCGGCGCTTGCTTGGGCGCTCTATCTGGTCGCGACGCATCCCGAGTGGCAGGAGCGTTTGGCCGAGGAGGCTCAGGCGCTCGACGATTGCGATTTTGCCGTGATGTCAAAGCTTAAGCTCAGCCGCGATGTATTCCGGGAGGCGCTGCGGCTTTATCCCCCGGTGCCGATGATGGTGCGCGAAACCACCTGTCCGGAGCAGTTTCGTGACCGCGAAGTTAAACCGGGCGCGCAACTGGTCCTGAGCCCGTGGCACCTGCATCGGCATGAACGGCTCTGGGACAATCCGGATGGGTTCGACCCCACACGTTGGCAAAGTGAAAATGGCAAGAAATGTCAGCGCGAGGCTTACATTCCGTTTTCCTCTGGCCCACGCGTCTGCACCGGGGCGGGCTTTGCCATGGTGGAAGGGCCGTTGATCCTCTCGCGTATCTTGCGGGACTTTCAAGTGACTGCGCAGTCGGACCGCGTGCCGGTCCCGGTGGCACATCTGACCGTGCGGTCAGATAAGGGCATTTGGTTAGCGCTATCAAAGCGCTAGCTTCTATCATCGCCGTTGGCTTTCAATTAGAAACGCTGCAAACGGAATCAGAAACAGGATGTGGATCACATGGGCTACGACAAGGCGCAATTTGACCAAATGGGCAACGGCAAGGGCTTCATCGCGGCGCTTGATCAATCGGGCGGGTCCACCCCCAAGGCGCTGAGCCTTTATGGCGTGGAGCCGGGCGATTACAACGGCGATGAAGAAATGTTCAAAGCCGTGCATGACATGCGCGCACGGATCATTCTGGCGGATGATTTCACCTCGGAAAAGGTGATTGGCGCGATCCTTTTTGAGCGGACCATGGATGATGAGATCAACGGCAAGCCCGTCGCACAGTTGCTGTGGGAAGACCGTGGCGTCGTGCCTTTTTTGAAGATTGACAAGGGCTTGGAAGAGACCAACAACGGCGTTCAAATGCTGAAGCCGATCATGGAGATCGACGATCTGCTGGCGCGTGCGGTGAAGAAGGGCATCTTTGGCACCAAGGAGCGTTCAGTCATCCACGAGGCCAATGAGAACGGGATCGCCGCCGTGGTGGCGCAGCAGTTCGAGCTTGCCCGTCAGGTCTGTGCCGCAGGTCTGGTGCCGATCATTGAGCCTGAGGTGAACATCCATTCTGACAGCAAGGCCGAAGCAGAAGACATTCTGTTCGCCGAGTTGCAAAAGAACCTTGATGCGCTGCCTGAGGGTGAGATGGTCATGCTGAAGCTGACCCTGCCGAGCAAGGCCGGGCTTTATGACGATTTGGCCGACCATGACAATGTGCTGCGCGTTGTGGCGCTGTCGGGCGGCTATTCGACGGCTGAGGCTTGTGAGCTTTTGGGCAAGAACCCGAAGATGATCGCCAGCTTCTCGCGGGCCTTGACGGAAGGGTTGAACGTTAAGATGTCTGACCAAGAGTTTAACGATGCGCTCGGTCAGAATATCGACAAGATTTATCAAGCCTCGATCGCTTGAACGGAATTTTTTGAAAATTCCGGGGCCGTTTTCTTTTCAAGAAAACGGCTAGGCGAGGCGGCGGATGGGCTCACGGTTGCAGAATATGATGACCTGTCCGGCGTTCTCAACCGCTTGATAGCCGCGGCGCTTCAATTCTGCCTCGAACGCGCCGCGGCCAACGAACTTTTCAATATCCCGCGCCTTGCGGCGAATGACCTGCCCCTTGATGGCAGCGCGGGATGAAAAGATGTCATTCAGCCAAATGGCAGGGCAGAGGGGCGAAGCGTAGGTCATACTCGCAGCCTAGCGTCAGCTTGGTAAACGTTCTTTTAATGCACGGAGCACGAAGAGACGGATCGCGCTGGCAAGGCCGAGGTCGAGGCCGCGTTCGGCGTCAATTTCAGCGACCAGCGCATTGATCGGCATGTTTCGCGCAGCCGCGATGGCGCGGAACTCATTCCAAAATTCATCTTCGAGCGAAATGGAGGTCCGGTGACCCCGAAGGGTCACCGAATGTTTGCGGGGCCGCGCGCTCATGTCTCGCGCTTATGCGCTTCCAGATTGCGGGCGATCTGCTCGGCGCGGGCCTTGAGCGCGTCTTTCTGCGCTTTGGTCTGGCCAAAGCCCACGGCATTTTCATTCGCGCGGGCTTTGCGGGACGAACGGTCCCGCTCTTTCTTCACCTTGTTGAGGTTGATGGGCGCACTCATTTTGGTCCGATCATATTCTCGGGCCGCACGACCCGTTCAAAGGTTTCGGCATCCACGAAGCCCAGTGCGATGGCTTCTTCTTTGAGCGTGGTGCCGTTTTTATGCGCGGTCTTGGCGACCTTCGTGGCATTGTCATAGCCGATTTCGGGCGCCAGTGCTGTCACCAACATCAGCGACTCGCGCATCAGTTTTTCGATCCGGTCCGCGTCGGCTTTCAGGTCAACCACCAGATTGTCGGTGAAGGCCGAGGCCGCGTCACCCAGCAGTTGCATGGACTGGAGCACGTTATAGGCCATCATCGGCTTGTAGACGTTGAGCTCGAAATGGCCCTGCGATCCGGCGAAACCGACGGCGGCGTCATTGCCCATGACGTGGATGCAGACCTGCGTCAGCGCCTCGCACTGCGTGGGGTTCACCTTGCCCGGCATGATGGAAGAGCCCGGCTCGTTCTCGGGCAGGATCAATTCGCCCAAACCGCAGCGCGGGCCGGAGCCCAGCAGGCGAATGTCATTCGCAATTTTGAACAGGCTGGCAGATACCGTTTTCAGCGCGCCCGAGATCTCGACCATGGCGTCATGGGCGGCGAGCGCTTCGAACTTGTTTGGCGCGGTGACGAAGGGCAGGCCGGTGATCTCGGCCATGTTATGCGCCACGGTTTCGGCCCAGCCTTTCTTGGTGTTGAGCCCGGTGCCGACGGCGGTGCCGCCCTGCGCCAACTCATAGATGCGGCCAAGCGCGTCGCGCACGCGGGCGATGCTCATGGCGACCTGATGGGTGTAGCCAGAGAACTCTTGGCTCAGCGTCAGGGGCGTCGCATCCTGGGTGTGGGTGCGGCCAATCTTGATGATGCCGTCGAATTCCTCGACCTTTTGTTGCAGCGCGCCGTGCAGCTTTTCCAGCCCCGGCAGCAGCACGTCGCGGGCGGTCATCGCGGTGGCGATATGCATGGCGGTTGGGAAAGTGTCGTTGGACGATTGGCCCATGTTGCAGTGGTCGTTGGGGTGGACCGGGTCTTTGCTGCCGATGGTGCCGCCCATGAGCTCGATCGCGCGGTTGGCGATGACTTCATTGGCGTTCATGTTGGACTGGGTGCCGGAGCCGGTCTGCCAGACCACCAGCGGGAAGTTGTCGTCGAACTTGCCCTCAAAGACTTCGCCAGCGGCCTGAATGATCGCCTTGCCGCGTTCTTCGTCCAGCGAGCCCTGGGCCACATTGGCCTGCGCGCAGGCTTTCTTGATCACGCCAAGCGCACGCACAATGGCGATGGGCTGCTTTTCCCAACCAATCGGGAAATTGATGATCGAGCGCTGCGTCTGCGCGCCCCAGTATTTGTCGGAAGGGACCTCAAGCGGGCCAAAGCTGTCGGTTTCGGTGCGGGTATCGGCCATTATGCGGCTCCTGCTGTGACGTATCTATTGCCCAGCGGTTTACCCGCGCCGCGACGGCGGCGCAATGCAGGGTTGGCGCTAACGGCGTTGTGGTTACTTGCGGAACGAGTCGAGCGAGACGATCTCGGCGTCCTTGGCGGGCTCTTCGGCCACTTCCAACTCGGCCTCGTCGGTCTGCTTTAGCGTCTCGACGTCATCCTCTTCCGCGTCTTCTTCGCTTTCCTGCTGTTCAAACCGCAGGCCGAATTCGACCGAGGGGTCTACAAAGGTGCGGATCGCGTCGTAAGGAATGTAAAGCGGCTCGGGCGCATCACCGAAGTTCAGCGTGACGGCGAACCCCTCCTCAGAGACCTCAAGCCCATCGTACCAATGCTGCATAACCACGGTCATTTCGCCGGGATAACGGTCCGACAACCAGTCGGCCAATTCGGCATCTGGGTGTGAGGTGTCGAAGGTGATGAAGAAATGATGATTCCCCGGCAGGCCGTTGTCAGACACGTCCAGCAAGACCTTGCGGATCAGTCCCCGCATGGCTTCGTGCATCAGGTTGCCGTAATCGATGCTGCGGCTCATTCTTCTCTCCGTCCGGGTAAGGCAAGGGCAGCATAGCCCATTCACAGGCGAGTGAAAGGGGGCGCGATGCTAAATTGCGTTAACGCCGAGGGCGAGCAGTGCGAGCAGGATCATGGTCTCTACAAATCCGCGTCTCAGGCCGAGCATCAGGACGGCGGCCACGACCGTTAGCAAAGCGGCGGTGAGGTTAAAGCTCGCGGGGTCCGGGGCGGGCAGGGAGAGAAAACCGCTGCTGTCCACACGATCAAAGAGTACATGCAGGGCGAACCAAACCGAGAGGTTGGCGATCACCCCAACCACAGCGGCGGTGATCGCACGCAGGGCGCCTGAGATCCGGGGCTGGGCAGAAAGGGCTTCGAGATAGGGTCCTGCGAGGAATATCCACAGAAAACAGGGCGTAAAGGTTACCCAAAGCGCCACCATTCCCGCGGCAAGCGCTCCAACGGGTCCGCTTTCGGCAAAACCGGCCAGCATGGCCACGAACTGTGTGACAAGGATCAGGGGGCCGGGCGTGGTCTCGGCCAAGCCGAGCGCGTCGATCATCTGATCGGTATTGATCCAACCAAAATCCTGCACCACAGTTTGGGTCATATAGGCAAGCACGGCATAGGCGCCGCCAAAGGTGACCACCGCGAGTTTGGAGAAGAACAGACCAAGTTGTAGCAGGAAGTCATTGCCGAGCAATGCCAGCACGACGAGCGGCATGGCCCATAGTGTGCCCCAGATCAGCAGGGTGCGCAGGCTCCGCGCCTTTGGGGCAGGTGTAACCTCTGGCTCATGGGTGTCGACCTGCCCCCTGACCATACCAATGGCACCGGCGGTCAGGATGATGAGGGGGAAAGGCAGGCCAAAGATGAAGAGCGCTATGAAGGAGGCCAGCGCAAGCGTCCATCCCAGCCGCCCGTGCAGAGCCTTCCGCGCGACCTTCATAAGCGCTTGAAAGACGACGACAATCACTGCGGCTTTGATCCCGAGAAACGCCGTCTGCACCAGCGGCAGCTGCCCGTACCACGCGTAAAGCAGCGCCAGAACAGCGATAAATATCGCTCCTGGCACGACAAAGAGCAGCCCACCCAGCAAGCCGCCTGCAACACCCCGCAAGCGCCACCCTGCATAGGTTGCAAGTTGCATGGCCTCGGGCCCCGGCAGCAGCATGCAGAGCGACAGGGCCCGCAGGTAGGTTTGCTCGGTCAGCCAAGGTCGGTCTTCGACCAGCTCGCGGTGCATCACGGCAATCTGGGCGGCTGGCCCGCCGAAAGACATGAGGCCGATCCGTCCAAAGACGCGGGTCATTTCGGGCCATGTGGGCTGGCTCATTGTGCGCGGCCCGCGGGCCAATCATGGGTCTCGCCCCCACCATCCCGCGCCCAGCGGTAGAGCGCGTCGTAAAGCACCATGCCAGCCTCCAACTGTGCCAGGTCATCGCGGTATTGGCGGGACAGGCCGACCGAGATTGCGAGCAGGCCCGCTGCTTCTGGAGTAAGGTCATGTCGGTTGGTATCTGCGCCACGCACAACGGTAGCAAGTCGTTCAAGCGCTTGGGTTTGCAAGTTAAATTCGGTCAGCATGGTGTCAAATGTACATGTCTCTCCGCGGTGGGACCAGTGGACGTCCTCAATGTCAAAAGGCGTGGCGTCGAACTTTTCGGCGACGGCCAGGACCTGATCTGGCGCGACGAACAGGAACCGCGCGTCCGTATCCACAAAGCGCCGGATCAGCCAAGGGCAGGCGATGCGATCAATCTTTGGCCGGTGGCGCGTGACCCAAAGCCTCGCGCCGTCTTGTAACGGGGGCAGGGCGTCGAACGGAATGCGCGGCGCCTCCGGCAAATCCCGCCAGCCGTACATACCGCCGGAGAGATACTCTGCACTGATACCGTCTGCGCGGAGCCGTGCCGCAAGCCCTTGGCTCAGCTTTAGCCCGCGCTGGCAGACAACGATGCACGACCGGCCCGCAAGTCTTTGTTTCAAAGATTCCATATCGTCATGGGAATGGCGGAAAGAGCCGGGGATTAGATAGGGGTCTTCGGCGAAATCGGGATCAATGCAGACATCCACGGTTACCGGCGCATCGGGAGTTCCGATCAGGCGCAGAAGCTGGGCGGGGGTGATCTCATTTGGGGCAGGCATGGGGCATCCTTTGCTCTCGTAACAGGATGCGATCCTCGGGCCTGAGCCTCACGGGGCAATCGCGGACCCCATGTATCTGGGGATAGACCGCAAGCGCGGCTTGGTCAAGCATCCGGGGAATTCATGATCAGCGTTGAGAGGGGGGGGTAAGTGCAGGTTTCTGTTGCCAGGTACCTGCGAACCCCGCCTTAAGCTGCAAAGCCTAAGGACTTAGATTTCAGTCGCTGAAACCGCTTACGCGGCCATCGCAACTGGAGCACGATTGTCATTTGCAATTGTACATTTTGTACCGATAACGGTGGTAACTCACCGAGACAAAGCAACCCCTTTAGACGTTCGTCGATCCTATTTCGGCCCCATGATCCCCAAATGAAGGATGATTGGTGGAGCCGCCGGGTACCGCCCCCGGGTCCGAACCGCTTATTACGAGCGCGTTTATGTCCATAGTCCCGAAGGACATCTCCAAAATAGGTCCAGAGGGGTAAAATTGCAAGGGCTAGGGCCGCGGAAAAATGCGCTTGAGCTGTGGTGTGTAAGGCGCTGTTAAGGTTGGGAATTAAGGGGACGTTAATTGTCACATCCTGTACACCAGGCGTGCACTGGCCGTACTGTGAGGCTGTTCGTCTGCACCAATCCGCAGCGGGTTAATCCGCCGTGCGGGGGGCCTGCGCAGCGGCGCGCGCAGCAAAGACGGCTTGGGCCAGCGATTGGGTCTCGGCTTCCAGCGCACTGAGACCGTTGGTTACGCCGGTCCCATCGCGTGCCTCGGCCGCATCGGCGATGTCTTTATGCAGAGCCACAATGCGGGCGCGGTCTCGGGCGGTGAAGGTGATCATATTCATCAGCGGCTGCATCGCCTCGACCGCCCCGGCCAATTGATAGCTCAGCACCGGATTGCCCGCGCCATCGACCAACGCCCGGTGAAAAGCCACGTCAGAGGCGCAGAAGGCCTCATCGGTTAGACCCGGCTGGGCTTGGCGGTGGATTTCGGCGCGCATGGTGGCGAGGTGGTCCGCACTGCGGCGCGTGGCAGAGAGCGGCGCACAGGCGCGCTCCAGCGCGTAGCGGGCCTCGCAGGCGGTCTCGAAGCTCACGGCGTTCATGGACAGAAGCAGCGTCGAAGTGGTGATCTGCTGGGCATAGGCGTCAGGGAAGCTTAGCCGGTTGACGAAAGCGCCGCCGGTGGCGCCGCGTTGCGTGCGGATCAGCGATTGGGCAGCAAGACGTTTCAGCGCTTCGCGCACCGTGGGACGAGAGACCTCAAACTGCTCGGACAGCTCCGCCTCAGACGGCAAACGCTGGTCAACGATCAGACGGCCTTCGACAATCGCATCGCGGATCGCAGCGGCGATCTGAGCGGAGAGATCGGCAGGGCTTTTCGGGTCAATCTTCATATGTCTTACATTTATTGTTTGCGGGGACTTTAAATGTCTGACATTAAATTCGCAAGAACTTGCAGGGGAGGGCAAGATGGCAGGGATGGTGCGATCCACAATGTGGCTGGGGTTTTTCGCCCTCGTGCTTGGCGCGTGGTGGATGATGTATTCCATGGCCATGCAGATGGACGTCGATCTGCTCGGCCGCCCCGGCGCGATGGGCGAGCGGATGCGCCAGATGGACCCCGGCATGGATATGTATATGCCCATGGCGCGGTTCTGGCCGCTTTTCATTATGTGGGGCGCGATGATGGCGGCGATGATGGTGCCCACGATGGTGCCGACGCTGCGCGCATACGAAGACCTGATCGCCTCGGCCAATGGTACGCGGACGGGCTGGCTGGCGGTGCTGGCGGGGTATTTCGCGGTCTGGCTGGCCTTTGCCGCCGGGATCGCCGGGCTGCAACTGCTGCTGCTCCATGCGGGCGTGATCGACATGCTGGGAATCGCCACGTCGCGCTGGACGGCGGCGGCGCTGCTGCTGGCTGTCGGCCTGTTCCAGCTCACCCGCGCCAAGGAGGTCTGCCACGGGGTGTGCCATTCGCCGATGATGTATTTCATGGGCAACTGGCGGCCCGGTGCGACGGGCGGCTTTCGCATGGGGCTGGGCCTTGGCGCCTTCTGCGCGGGCTGCTGTTGGGGCTTTATGCTGCTGGGCTTTGCGGGCGGGGTGATGAACCTTGCTTGGATGGGTCTGGCAACGCTTTTCATGGTGGTCGAGAAACTGCCGCAAATCGGACATTACGTCACAAAACCAATGGGTTTCGCCCTGATCCTCGGCGCTTTCGCCGTGGCGGGCTGGCCTATGATAACAGGAGGTTAATATGCCAAACAGAGAGATGACACCCGCCGATTGGGCGATCAAAGGCGAGCTTTTTTTGAACTGTTCCTGCGACGTTTTCTGCCCCTGTGTGGTGAGCCTTGGGGCGCATCTACCGACCGAAGGGCATTGCCATGCGTGGATGGGCATCGTGGTAGACGAAGGCCATTTTGAGGGCGAGGATCTGGCAGGGCTGAACATCGGTCTGCTGGTCGATATTCCGGGCCGTATGGGCGAGGGCAACTGGAAGGTCGCCGCTTATGTGGATGAGCGCGCGTCAGAGGCCGCTTATGACGGGCTGCTGAAGATCTTCTCGGGTGCGGCGGGTGGCACGACAGGGCTGTTTACCATGCTGGTGAGCGAGATCATCGGCGCGGAGCGTGCACCGGTCGAGATCATCCGCGACGGCAACCGTCGGGTCATCAACATCGGGCGCAAGATCAACGGTGAGATTGAGCTGCTTGCCGGGGCCGAGCCAGACCAGCCGGTGACGATCACCAACTCGAAATACTGGATGGGGCCGAATATCGTCGCGGCGCGCGGGGTGAAATCCAAGGTGCGTGATTATGGCCGGGTCTGGGATTTCGGCGGGAAATCAGCCGAGGTCTGCGCGATTGACTGGCAGGGGGCTGCGAAGTGATCACGCCGCAATATGCAGTGACGATGGCCAAATATAATACGTGGCAAAACAACCAGTTGCTGCCTATTGTTGAAGCGATGCCTGAGGCAATGTTAACCTAGGATCGAGGCGCCTTCTTTGGCTCGATCCTTGGCACGCTTAATCATTTGCTTTGGTGTGACCTCCTCTGGCTGTCGCGGTTTGATGCTGCGCAGCCCGTGCCTGAAGGAGCAGATGTAACTTTTTGCTCCGACGGAGCCTCTTGGCGCGAGGCGCGGGTGGCATGTGATGGGGTGATACGGGATTGGGCCGACACCCTGACACAGGCGCAGGTCGAAGCGGATTTATGCTGGTTTTCCGGCATCTTGCAACGCGACGTTGAAAAGCCGATGGCGGAGTGCATCCTTCATTTCTTTAACCATCAGACCCACCACCGGGGTCAGGTTCATGCAATGCTGACCGCCGCAGGACATGAGGCCCCGGTGACAGACCTGATCTTCATGCCGGAGACCTTCTAGTGGCAGAGCTTTCCCCTTCGCGACGCATCAGACGCACCCCATTTTCAGAGGGCGTCGAAGCGGCGGGGGTGAAGGCATATACCGTTTATAACCGCATGTTATTGCCAACTATTTTCGAAGGCACGGAAGCTGACTACCACCATCTGAAATCTGCCGTGCAGGTCTGGGACGTCGCCTGTGAGCGTCAGGTAGAGTTGCGCGGACCGGAGGCGGGCCGGTTGATGCAGATGCTGACACCGCGCGACCTGAGCGGGGTGGTGCCGGGGCAATGTGTCTATGTCCCGATCACCGATGAGACCGGGGGCATGTTGAACGACCCGTTGGCGGTGAAGTTGGCGGAGGACCGTTGGTCGATTTCGGTGGCCGACAGTGATTTATTGTTGTGGGTCAAAGGCCTATC
This sequence comes from Sulfitobacter delicatus, assembly GCF_900102535.1. Taxonomy (GTDB): domain Bacteria; phylum Pseudomonadota; class Alphaproteobacteria; order Rhodobacterales; family Rhodobacteraceae; genus Sulfitobacter; species Sulfitobacter delicatus. The sequence goes on from NZ_FNBP01000004.1 coordinate 165,719, forward strand.
GAACGGCTTTCGACTGGATGTACTGATTGATGAGTCGGATGTGAACCTGCTCGCAGTGCAGGGGCCGAAGGCGAATACGCTGATGGCGCGGGTCTTTGGCGATGCAGTTGCTGATCTGAAATTCTTTCGCTTCGGGCACTTCGAGTTCGAAGGACGCGAGATGGTGGTTTCGCGGTCAGGCTATTCCAAACAGGGTGGCTTCGAGATTTATGTCGAGGGGACAGAACTTGCCATGCCGCTGTGGCGGGCTCTGTTCGAGGCAGGTGCCGATCTGGACGTGCGGGCCGGCTGCCCAAACCTCATTGAGCGGATCGAGGGTGGATTGTTGAGTTATGGCAATGACATGACCGACGACAATACGCCCTATGAATGCGGGCTGGAGGCGCTGTGCAAGCCTGAGTTCGCGATTGGCTGCATCGGTCGTGACGCGTTGTTGCGGGTGGCGCAGACGGGGCCGGTGCAGCAGATTAGGCCGCTGGAGATCACCGGGGGCAAAGTGCCGCTTTGTGATCGGGCTTGGCGTTTGCTGGCGGGGGAGAAACGCGTGGGGCAGGTGACCTCGGCGGTCTGGTCGCCGGACTATGAGGTCAATGTGGCGATCGGCATGGTGCGGATGACGCATTGGGAGCCGGGGACAAAGCTGCAGGTCGAGACGCCAGAGGGGCGGTTTGACGTTCTGGTGCGTGAGAAGTTTTGGGCCCGATAGGCTCGGGTGAACTTAAGATAGGAGATTAGGAATGTCGTTTAACGCGTTGATGGTAAACAAAAACGATGAAGGGAAGACAAAGGCTGAGGTGACGCAGATCAGCGAAGATGATCTGCCCAATGCCGAGGTTACGGTCGCGGTCGAATATTCCACGGTGAACTACAAGGACGGGCTTTGTATCGGGCCGGGCGGAGGTTTGGTGCGGAACTATCCGCATATACCGGGGATCGATTTTGCCGGGACGGTCGAGAGCTCGGATGACGACCGCTACAAGCCCGGCGACAAGGTGGTGCTGACCGGCTGGCGTGTGGGCGAGGCGCATTGGGGCGGTTACTCCCAGAAGGCGCGGGTCAAGGCTGACTGGCTGGTGCCGCTGCCGGAGGGGCTTGATACGCGGCAGGCGATGGCGGTGGGAACGGCGGGCTTTACCGCGATGCTGGCGGTGATGGCGCTCGAAGACCATGGGATCAAACAGGGGCCGGTTCTGGTGACGGGCGCTGCGGGCGGGGTCGGCTCGGTGGCGACGGCGATCTTGGCCAAGCTGGGCTATGAGGTCGCGGCGGTGACGGGGCGGCCTGAAACAGAGGGCTATCTTAAGGACTTAGGCGCCAGCCGGATCGTGGCGCGCGAAGAGATCAACGAGACGGTCAAACGCCCGCTGGAGGGCGAGACGTGGGGCGGCTGCGTGGACGCTGTGGGCGGCGCGATGCTGGCGCGGGTTCTGGGGCAGATGGAATATGGCGCAAGTGTTGCGGCTGTGGGTCTTGCGGGCGGTGCAGCGCTGCCAGCGACGGTTATTCCCTTCCTGCTGCGCGGCGTGAACCTATTGGGGATCGACTCGGTCATGCAGCCCTATGACAACCGCCTGCGCGCTTGGGAGCGCGTGGCCAAAGACCTGCCGATGGACAAGCTGGAGGCGATGGTCCAGCCCGCGACGCTGAGCGATCTGCCGAAACTGGGGGCCGATATCCTCAACGGGCAGGTCAAGGGCCGTGTGGTTGTTGACGTAAACGCCTGATATTGCAGAACGGGCGGGCGGTGTGGTTAATAGGCCCGCCGCCCGCAGCGCCTAAAGGAGAGCATGATGGCCACCTATGACGACAGCAATATCTTCGCCAAAATCCTGCGGGAAGAGATCCCGAGCTTTAAGGTCTATGAAGACGACGAGACCTTTTGTTTTATGGACATCATGCCGCGGGCCGAGGGGCATTGTCTTGTGATCCCCAAAACCCCTTGCCGCAATATGCTGGACGCAAGCCCGTCGCAGCTCGCCGCCTGTATGGCGACGGTGCAGAAGGTGTCGAACGCCTGTCTGCGGGCCTTTGGCGCGGATGGGATAACGCTGCAGCAGTTCAGTGAAGCGGCGGGCGGGCAGGAGGTCTTTCACCTGCATTTCCACATCCTGCCGCGCAAAGAGGGCGACAAGCTGCGCCCGCCCGGTGTGCAGGGCGACATGGACCGAATCCGTGAACAAGCCGATGCGATCAAAGCGGCCCTTGGCACGGATTGACCCCATCAGGCGCCTCTCGGCAAAGCTGAATTTCTAAGTTTCTACTGAGACTTGGCAGCAAAAGCTTGCCCATTAGACTGAAGCCTCTATCCTGTTGCCCACTGATCACAAGAACGGATGCCATGCAGCCGCGTGGCGATCCGTCATCATAGAGGGAACAGAAAATGAGCGATGCGGGTACGCAGGGCATCCCCGAGCCGGAAGGCAAAGCGGATGTCATTGATACCGATTACGAGATCGGTCAGGACAATATCGAACGGCAGATCGGCCCCTTTGGGCTGGACATTCACAACCCGGTTTTTGTGATTTCCGGGATCGCTGTGATGATCTTCGTCTTCTACACAATTGCGCTGCCAGAGCAGGCTGCCGGGATCTTCTCGGCCATGTTCAACTTCACCACCAAGAACTTTGACTGGTTCTTGATCGGCGCGGCTGATTTGGTGGTGATCTTCTCGCTGCTGCTGATCGTGACGCCTTATGGCAAGGTCCGTCTGGGCGGCAACGAGGCGGTGCCGGATTACACTTACATGGGCTGGTTCGCGATGCTGTTCGCGGCTGGCATGGGCATCGGGCTGATGTTCTATGGCGTGTCTGAGCCACTGACCCATTTCTCGACGTCCTTGGGCGAGACATCGGTAGAAAACGGCCTTCGGACCGATTGGGCACCTTTGGGGGCCGCAACAGGCAACGAGGCGGAATCGCTGCGGCTTGGCATGGCGGCGACGATCTATCACTGGGGTCTGCACCCATGGGCGATCTATGCCGTCGTCGCGCTGGCGCTGGCGCTGTTTACCTATAACAAAGGTCTGCCGCTGACGATCCGTTCGGCGTTCTACCCTGTGTTGGGGGAGCGCGTCTGGGGTTGGCCCGGTCATATCATCGACATCATCGCGGTTTTTGCCACGCTCTTTGGTCTGGCGACATCGCTGGGTCTGGGTGCGACGCAGGCGAACGCGGGCTTGAATGAGCTATTTGGTGTGCCGATGGGGCAGACGTCTGAGATCGTGCTGATTTCGCTGATCACCGCTGTGGCGCTGGTCTCGGTCCTGCGCGGCCTTGATGGCGGCGTGAAGGTGCTGAGTGAGATCAACATGGGGCTGGCGGCATTGCTGGCGCTGTTCACGCTGATCGTAGGGCCGACCGTGTTCCTGCTGACGTTCTTTTGGGACTCGTTGGTGGCCTACGTCGAATATCTGCCCGCGCTGGCCAATCCCTTTGGCCGTGAGGACGTGAACTTTAGCCAAGGCTGGACGGCGTTCTACTGGGCGTGGTGGATCAGCTGGTCACCTTTCGTGGGCATGTTTATCGCCCGCGTGAGCCGGGGCCGGACGGTGCGTGAGTTCATCATCTGCGTGTTGCTGATCCCGTCGATGGTCTGTGTGCTGTGGATGTCGATCTTTGGCGGCACCGCGATCCATCAGGTGCTGAACGATGGCTACACCGGTGCCCAAGATGCCGGTCTGCCATTGCAGCTCTTCAAGATGCTGGATCAACTGCCGCTGGCCTCGATCACCTCCTTCATCGGCATCGTGCTGGTGGTGGTGTTCTTCGTCACCTCGTCGGACTCCGGCAGCCTCGTGATTGACACGATCACCGCAGGCGGCAAGGTCGACGCACCGGTGCCGCAGCGGGTGTTCTGGTGCATCTTTGAAGGAGCCGTGGCGATTGCGCTGTTGATCGGCGGGGGCCTAGCGGCCTTGCAGTCGATGGTGATCTCCACCGGGTTGCTGTTTACGTTACTGCTGCTCTTCATGTGCTACTGCATTTTCCGCGGGCTACAGGACGAGCGTAACATTCGCTAACGGCGGTTAGTTTGACACAGGAACCGGCGGCTCTTCGGGGCCGCCGTTTTCGTTTCATCACTTGACCTTAGCGGCGCGGCGTCGGACCTTCGCGCCTATGAATATTGATTCCGAATGGGTCCGCGCCCAGTTTCCCGCCTTCGCCGAGCCGAGCCTTCAGGGGCAGGCTTTTTTCGAGAACGCCGGTGGTTCTTACACCTGCCAGCAGGTCATCGACCGGTTGGGGCGGTTTTACCGGGAGCGCAAGGTGCAGCCCTATGGCGCCTATGCGGCGAGCCAAGCGGGCGGGGCCGAGATGGACGAGGCGCGCAGCCGGATGGCGGCGATCCTTGGGGTGGAAAGCGATGAGCTAAGCTTTGGCCCGTCGACCACGCAAAACACCTATGTGCTGGCGCAGGCCTTTGGCCAGATGATGCAGCCGGGCGAGGCGATTGTCGTGACCAATCAGGACCATGAGGCAAACTCTGGCCCGTGGCGGCGCTTGGCGGACCGGGGGATTGAGATCCGCGAGTGGCAGGTTGATCCGGAGACGGGGCATTTGGATCCGGCTGACCTTGAGAATTTACTGGACGAACAGGTGCGCCTGGTCTGCTTCCCGCATTGCTCAAACGTGGTGGGCGAGATCAATCCGGTGACCGAGATTACCGCATTGGCCCATGCGGCCGGGGCGTTCGTCTGTGTCGACGGCGTGTCCTACGCGCCGCATGGCTTTGCCGATGTGGGGGCCTTGGGGCCGGATATTTACCTGTTCTCGGCCTATAAGACCTTTGGTCCGCACCAAGGGTTGATGGTGATTCGCCGCGCTTTGGGCGAGCTGTTGCCCAATCAGGCGCATCACTTCAACGGCGATGTCCTCTATAAGCGTTTCACCCCGGCGGGGCCGGACCACGCGCAGGTCGCGGCCAGTGCGGGCATGGCCGATTACATTGATGCTTTCCACGCTCATCACATCGGCGGAGAGGCGGATGGATTGGCGCGGGGCGTGGCGGTGCATGACGCGATGCGGGCGCATGAGACCAAGCTTTTGCAGCCGCTGCTTGACGCCATGGCGGCGCGCAATTCGGTGCGTGTGATCGGGCCGGCGGATGCGACAGAGCGCGCGCCGACGGTGGCGCTGGCGCTGGACCGACCGGGGGCCGAGATGGCGCAGGCCTTGGCCGAGCGCGGCATCATGGCGGCGGGGGGTGACTTCTATGCCGGGCGGGCGCTGGAGGCGATGAAAGTGCCAAAGGACAAGGGCGTGCTACGCCTAAGTTTCACCCATTACACCACGCAAGCGGAGATGGATAAGCTGTTGAACGCACTTGACGATCTGCTCTGAGCCTTGACCCGGGCGCGGGGGCGCTATGTTTCGGGATCAGCACAGGAGCCTGACCCGACCGTGAGCGAGACTTCCCCGATTATCATCTGGCTCCGCCGCGATTTGCGGCTGAGCGACCACCCGGCTTTGACAGCGGCGTGCCAGTCCGGGCGTCCTGTCATTCCGTTGTTTATACATGACGAGCAATCCGAGGCCTTGGGCGCTGCGCCGAAGTTCCGGCTGGGGCTGGCGCTTGAGTGTTTGAGCGAGACGCTGGAGGACAAGGGCAGCCGGTTGATCCTGCGGCGCGAGGGTGATGCGCTAAAAGTGCTGCGCGATGTGATTGAGGAAACCGGGGCAGGGGCCGTTTACTGGAGCCGCCTGTATGATCCGGCGGCGAAGGATCGCGACAGCCGTATCAAGGAAGCCTTGAAGGACGACGGCATCGACGCCTGTAGTTATTCGGGGCATCTGATGTTCGGGCCTTGGACGGTCGAGACCAAGACGGGCGGCTACTACAAAGTGTTCACCCCCTATTGGAAGTCAGTGCGGGGCCGCGATGTGGCCGAGCCGCTCTCGACGCCGAGTAACATTTCTACGCCAAAGTCTTGGCCCAAAAGCGACAGCCTCGACGATTGGGCAATGGATGCCGAGATGCAGCGCGGGCGCGATGTGGTGCGGCCCTTCGCGCGGGTGGGCGCTGCGGCGGCGCAGTCGCGGCTGGGGGCGTTCATGGCCAATATCGTCGAGGACTATGACGACAGTCGTGACCGGCCCGGCGAAGACGGCACCTCGGCCATGTCAGAGCATCTGACCTATGGCGAGATCACCCCCATGCAGTGCTGGCACGCGGGTCAACGTGCGATGCAGGAGGGCAAGCGTGGGGCCGAGACTTTTCTCAAGGAATTGGCGTGGCGCGAGTTTGCCTATCACCTGATGCACCACAGCCCACGGATCGTGGACAAGAACTGGCGCGAGGAATGGGACGCTTTTCCGTGGAACGAGGACGAGCGCCGTGCCGAGGTGCTGGCTTGGAAACAGGGGCGCACCGGGGTGCCTTTTGTCGATGCCGCGATGCGGGAGTTGCAGGTCACCGGACGGATGCACAACCGGGGCCGGATGATCGTGGCGAGCTACCTGACCAAACACCTGATGTGCCATTGGCGGATTGGGCAGAAGTGGTTTGAAGAACATCTGATCGACTGGGACCCGGCCAATAACGCGATGGGTTGGCAATGGGCGGCGGGGTCCGGCCCGGATGCTTCGCCGTTTTTTCGCGTTTTTAACCCTGAAACCCAGCTGGATCGCTTTGACAAGGACGGCGACTACACGCGCCGTTGGATCGCTGAGGGGCGCACCAATCCAAGCGAGGATGCACTGGCCTATTTTGAGGCGATTCCGCAAAGCTGGAAGATGTCACCGGATGACGACTATCCCGATCCGATCGTCGACCTGTCCGAAGGGCGGGAACGCGCGCTCGACGCCTATCGGAATCGTGAATTTTAAATATTTGTTAATTCTTGCGCGGGGGTTAGACTCCTTTTGCACGATAATTAAAGCTGGGCTTGGGCATGTATCTCACCACCACCGACGGGCAGCATCACCTGCCGCGCTATTTCACCCATGTCTTTGCCATGGCCCAGCAGATGCAAAACGGGCGGGTGGATTTTATCCTGCCCGACGGGCGCCGCTTTCGTGCAGACGGCGCCAAGCCCGGACCGGTGGCCGAGGTGCGCATCCACAACCCCGATCTCTTTGCCCGTCTGATCCGCGAGGGCGATTTGGGTTTTTGTGATGCCTATCTGGATGAATGGTGGTCGACACCCGATCTGCAGGCGTTCATGGATCTTGTGCATTCGGGCAATGAGATGGTCTATGACGGCTTTCCGGGGCAGGGGCTGCTACGGCATTATGAGAAATTCCGCTTCTGGCTGCAGCGCAATAACCGCAAGCAGGCCAAACGCAACATCAGCAAACATTATGATCTGGGCAATGAGTTCTACAAACTCTGGCTCGATGAGACGATGACCTATTCCTCGGCGCTTTTTGAGGATGGCGCGCAAATGTCGCTGGAGGCGGCGCAGCGGGCCAAATACAAATCGATGGTCGATCAGATGGGGGTCGAGCCCGGCGACCATGTGCTAGAGATCGGCTGCGGCTGGGGCGGCTTCGCGGAATACGCGGCGCGCGAACGTGGGCTGAAGGTGACGGCACTGACGATCAGCCGGGCGCAGTTCCACTATGCCCGTGAACGGATTGAAAAGGCAGGACTTTCTGACAAAGTGAAGTTCAAGCTACAAGACTATCGTGACGAGGTTGGCAGCTATGACGGTATCGCCAGTATCGAGATGTTCGAAGCCGTGGGTGAACAATATTGGCCGGTTTATTTCGACACGCTGCACAAGCGGCTGAAGCCGGGCCGGGCCGCGACATTGCAGATCATCACCGTCGATGACAGTCGCTGGGAGGTCTATAAACGCGGCGTGGATTTCATCCAGAAATACATCTTTCCGGGCGGCATGTTGCCCAGTCCTTCGGCGTTGCGTGCGCAGGTGGAACGGGCTGGGCTGGTCATCGACCGCTCGGTTGAGTTCGGCAAGAGCTATGACATCACGCTGCGCCGCTGGCATGAGACCTTTAACCGCCGCTGGGGCCGGATCACCGAATTGGGCTTTGACGAACGCTTTCGACGCATGTGGAATTTTTACCTCACTTCCTGCGCAGCGACATTTGACAGTGGAAATTGCGACGTGACGCAGATTACGGTACGGCGACCCGCCTAGACGCCGCGGGCCGACCGCTAGGAGCCGGAAAATGCCGAGTGCCGCACGACTTATGGGAGCCGTCTGTATGGCGGTGCTGGCCTTTGTCCTGTCGGGCATGGTCATGCCCTTGATGCCGGAGAGCACGGATTTCGGCTATTTCGTTCCGCTCAACATCCTGCTGGGTCTGGTTATTGGCTGGACAGTGATGGGGTCGCGCGTGGGCGGTGACACCACGGCGGCGTCGATCAACAACGGGATGGCCGGGGCCTTTGTGCTATTGCTATGGGGCATCGGCCTGCAAGCCTGCTACGAGATGTTCCGTCTGGCCATGCGCAACCGCTATGACGATCCGTTTGAGGCTTTGGTAGCCGTGTTTCAGATCGCAGCGGAATACGGGCTAATGATCGCCACGGTTCCGATTGCCATTGCGATTGTCGTGGGCGCTGTTATCTCGGGGCTGCTCACTGAATTTGCTCATAGGCGTTGGCCCTGATCCATGCGAAAGCTGTTTATCTACGGAAGCTTGCGGCATCTGCCGCTGCTTGAGATTGTGCTCGGACGCGAAGCGTCTCAGATCGAACTGAGCCCTGCCGTGCTGCCCGGCTACCGGGTGTCGGCGGCGGCAGAAGGCCCGTTCCCGACCATCGCGGCAGAGAACGGTGCGCAGGCCGGGGGCCTGTTGATCCGAGGCTTGAGCGACGCCGACATCGCGCGGTTAGATTTTTACGAGGGTGCCTTCGACTATGACCTTGTTCCGCTCACATTGGCGGATGGGCAAGGGGCCGAGGTCTATTTGCCCCAGCCCGGTCGGTGGCAGGCCGATGGGCCTTGGTCGCTCGCCCAGTGGGAGGCCGATTGGGCCGCGCTTTCCTGTCATGCAGCCCGCGAGGTGATGGGCTATATGGGGCGTAAGCCTCGGGCCGAGGTGGATGCCATGTTCCCGATGATCCGCCGGCGGGCACATCAGCGGGTGCTTGCAGCACAGGGGCAGCATGATCCGGAGACATTGAGCGGCAAAATCGAGATTGCCCGCCGCGAACGCGTTTACGCGAATTTCTTTGCGCTGGATGAGTTCAAACTGCGCCATGAGACCTTTGCTGGTGGCATGTCCGAGCCCATGGAACGCGCCGTTTTTGTCAGCGCGGATGCGGCGCTGGTGCTGCCCTATGATCCGATCCGTGACCGCGTGTTGCTGGTGGAGCAGATGCGCATGGGGCCGCTGGCGCGAGGGGATAACACCTGCTGGCAGCTGGAGCCGATCGCGGGCCATATTGATGTGGGCGAGAGCGCGGAGCAGGCTGCCCGGCGCGAGGCGCATGAGGAGGCGGGGATTGCGCTTGGTCGGTTGGAACCGGTCAGCAATGTTTATGCCTCGCCCGGCAATGCGACCGAGTTTTTTCACATCTTCGTGGGGCTGGCCGATCTGCCGGACGCGGTGACAGGCACCGGCGGGCTGGCGTCTGAGCATGAAGATATCCGCTCGCACCTCATGTCCTTTGACGATCTGATGGCGCTGGCAGATGCGCAGGCGCTTGCCAATGCGCCGCTGGTGGCAAGCGCCTATTGGCTGGCGCGCCACCGCGAACGCTTGAGGTCCGAAGTGGCGGAGGCTACACCAGAAGCAACTTGATATTGGGGGCTATTATGCTTGTTGCATCTGATCTGGCCGAGGCCATTGGAAACACGCCGTTGATCCGGCTGCGCCGGGCGAGCGAGGAAACCGGCTGCGAGATACTGGGCAAGGCGGAGTTCATGAACCCTGGCCAGTCGGTCAAGGACCGCGCCGCGCTGTTCATCATCCGCGATGCCATTGCACGCGGCGAGTTGAAGCCGGGCGGCACGATTGTCGAAGGCACCGCTGGTAACACCGGCATTGGCCTCGCGCTGGTTGGCGCCTCGATGGGGTTTAAAACCGTCATTGTTATCCCAGAGACGCAGTCTCAGGAGAAAAAGGATATGCTGCGGCTTGCAGGCGCAGAGCTCGTGCAAGTGCCCGCAGCGCCTTACAAAAACCCCAATAACTTCGTGCGCTATTCCGAACGGCTGGCCAAGGAACTGGCAAAGACCACGCCGGAGGGGGTCATCTGGGCCAACCAGTTTGACAACACCGCCAACCGTCAGGCGCATGTTGAAACCACAGGACCGGAAATCTGGGACCAGACCGGCGGCAAAGTGGATGGGTTCTGTTGTGCCGTAGGCTCTGGCGGAACGCTGGCCGGGGTGGCGATGGCGTTGCAGCCCAAGGGTGTGAAGATCGCGCTGGCGGACCCCGACGGGGCGGCGCTGCACAGCTATTACACCGAAGGCGAGTTAAAATCCGACGGCAGTTCCATCGCTGAAGGCATCGGGCAGGGGCGGATCACCGCGAACCTCGAAGGCTTCACGCCAGACTTCAGCTATAACGTCTCGGACGAAGAAGCCCTGCCGGTGGTTTTTGACCTGCTGGAACATGAGGGGCTCTGCCTTGGCGCGTCCTCGGGCGTTAACGTGGCCGGTGCAATCCGCATGGCGCGCGACATGGGGCCGGGGCATACCATCGTGACGGTGCTCTGCGACTTTGGCACACGCTATCAGTCCAAACTCTTTAACCCCGAGTTCCTGCGCGAAAAGGGCCTGCCCACACCGGATTGGCTCGATGGCGCGCCACAATCCATCCCCGGCGTTTTCGAGGATACATGATCTTAATGATGCGACGTCTATTCGGCCTTGCCGCGCTGTTGGTCTGGCTGACCGGCGCGGTATTTGCCCAAGAACCTCAAACGCTCGATTTTACCGAGTGGGACACAGTGGCCACCACCGCCGAAGAGGCGGTGGATGCGGAAGACACCACCGAAGACATGCTCGAGGTGCTGCGCGCCCGGCTGGTGGACTACCGCGAGAAGTTCGACGCGGCGCGCGGGGCAAACGCCACGCGCATTGCGACCCTGCGCGAGCAGTTGGCGGCCTTGGGCACACCGCCCGAGGGTGAAGGCGCCGAGCCTGAGGCGCCGGAAGTGGCGGCCAATCGGGCTGAGCTGACACAGCAGTTGAACACGCTGCTTGCCCCGGTGCAGCGCGCCGAAGCGGCCTTCTTGCGTGCCGATGCGTTGATTGGCCAGATCGACACGACATTGCGGGACCGCCAGACCGAGCAATTGCTTGAAGTCGTCGGCACACCCCTGAACCCGGCCCACTGGCGCACGGCGTTTGCTGACCTGACAAACGCCGCGTCAGAAATCGCGGCCGAAGCGCCGAGGACGGCCGATGCCGCCCGCAAAAGCCTGCGGGGCTCTTTGCCTGCCGTGCTTTTGCTCACATTGCTCGGCTTGGTGCTGATTTTCAAAGGCCATCACTGGTCGACAATGATCGTCAGTCGCTTACAGCAATTCGGCGCACGCGGTTTCGGCATCTGGCGTTTCGTGGTGTCGCTGCTGCGGATTATTCTACCCACCGTCGGTCTCGTGCTGCTGGCGATGGCGGTGCAGGCGACGGGGCTGCTCGGCCCGCGCGGCAATGGGCTGGTGCGTCTCATCCCGGCGATTGGTGGGGCCATGCTCGGCGTCCGCTGGGTGGCCGAGCGGGTTTTCTCGCGCGATGAGGATGAAGCGCTCATCCTCCTGCCACCGGAGCAGCGCAGGGCGATCCGCTTCTACGTCAGTATCATCACCGTCACCATCATCCTCGGCGCGCTGATCGCTGCGGTCTTTGAGGGCAATGACCCGGAAGAGACCACCGAGGCCGTGCTGCGTCTGCCAGTCATGTTGCTAAGCGCTTTTGCCCTCTATGGGATCGGGCGCATTCTGCGCAGCTATGCAGATCCGCAAACCGACACGCCCGAGAGCGAAGACATGCGGACCTCGACCTTTGGTCGCGTCGTGCGCGGGCTGGGGCTCGGCGCAGTGATTGTTGCTGTGGTGGCCCCGCTGCTGCTGGTCACCGGCTATTACAACGCGGCGGTCTCGCTGCTGCCGCCCTATGTGACCACGCTGGTCTTACTGGGCTTGGTGATGACGCTGCAACGTTTCCTTGCGGATGTGTATGGCGCGGTGACCGGGCAGGGGGTGCAGGCGCGCGAGGCGCTGATGCCGGTGCTTTTTGGTCTGGTGCTGCTGCTTCTGTCACTCCCGCTTATGGCGCTGGCTTGGGGCGCGCGGGTTACGGACCTCACGGAGCTTTGGGCGCTGTTCAGCCGTGGCTTTGCAATCGGTGAGAACCAAATCCGCCCGACTGACTTCCTGTCCTTCGCGATCATTTTTGTGATCGGCTATGGGATCACGCGGGCCGTGCAGGGCGCGATGCGCAACAACGTCCTGCCTAAGACGCGCATGGACATCGGCGGACAGAACGCCATTGTCTCGGGGCTGGGCTATGTCGGTATCTTCCTCGCCGCGCTCTTGGCAATCACCGGGGCGGGGATTGACCTCTCGGCTCTTGCCTATGTGGCTGGTGCTCTGTCCGTTGGGATCGGTTTCGGTCTGCAAAACGTGGTGTCGAACTTTGTGTCGGGCATCATCTTGTTGATCGAACGGCCCATTTCGGAAGGCGACTGGATTGAGGTGGGCGGCCAGATGGGCTATGTGCGCGATATCTCTGTGCGCTCCACCCGGATCGAGACCTTCGACCGTACCGATGTGATCGTGCCCAACGCGGACCTGATCAGTGGCACGGTGACCAACTTCACGCGAGGCAATACCGTGGGCCGTCTGATCGTGCCTGTGGGCGTGGCTTATGGCACCGACACCAAGCGGGTCGAGGGTATCTTGCAGGAGATCGCCGAGGCGCAGCCGATCGTGTTGGCCAATCCGGCGCCTGCGATCCTGTTCCTCAACTTCGGCGCCGATGCGCTGGAGTTCGAAGTGCGCTGCTATCTGCGCGATGTGAACTGGATGATGAAGGTTAAGAACGACATCAACCACGCCATTGCCGAACGCTTCAAGGCCGAAGGGATCGAGATTCCCTTTGCCCAGCGTGACCTTTGGCTGCGCAACCCCGAAGTTCTTAAGACACAACAGTCGGAGCCGCAGGAATGACCCGTGAACTCTACCGCGAAGACGCCTATCAGCGTGATGCCAAAGCCCGCGTGGCGGAGCTTACCCCCGAGGGCGGTATCATTCTCGACAGCAGCCTGTTCTACCCTACGGGCGGCGGGCAGCCGGGCGATAGCGGCTGGCTGAGCTGGGACAATCAACAGCTCAGCATTGCGACCACAGTGCGGGACCGTGATACCGGCGGCATCGTTCTGGTGCCAGCCGAGCCCCGCGCTTTGCCCCCCGTCGGGGCGCATGTGACGCAAGAACTGGATTGGGACCGCCGCCACAAGCATATGCGTGTGCATACGGCGCTGCATCTGCTCTCGGTGGTAATCCCAGAGCCGGTAACAGGCGGCCAGATTTCGGCGACCCACGGCCGGTTGGATTTCAATATGCCTGATGCACCGCAAGACCGGGCGGCGCTGGAGGAGGCGCTGAACCACTATGTTTCGCTCGATGCGAAGGTCAGCGAGGACTGGATCACCGAAGAAGAACTGGATGAGGCGCCAGAACTGGTCAAGACAATGTCCGTGGCCCCGCCGCGGGGCCGGGGGGACATTCGTCTGGTGCGGATTGGCGAGGCCGATGCGCCAATCGATCTGCAGCCCTGCGGCGGCACCCATGTGGCCCGCACCGGGGAAATCGGCGCGTTGCGTTTGGGCAAAATCGAGAAAAAAGGCAGGCTCAACCGTCGGGTCTATGCCCATCTCGACGCTTGAGGAAAATTATCCGGGTCAGGCGGGGATTTCGCTCTTGCAACTCCCGCCCGCCCCAAGCTAAACCCCGCATCAACGGAGCGGTGGCCGAGTGGTCGAAGGCGCACGCCTGGAAAGTGTGTAGGCGGGAGACCGTCTCCAGGGTTCGAATCCCTGTCGCTCCGCCATAGACCCCATTTTATCATATATCGATCTGTATGGGTGGTCCTTGGCCGTCGCAGAGGCCCGGCCATCAGCCGAGCCTCTTCAGTGTTACCGCGCTTTGATTAGCGGCTGTCGTTATGCGGACCAAATCCACCATAGGCGAAACCTTCGCCAAGGCTGCTCGCCGCGCTGCGGGAGGAGAGGTTGGGGGTCGGTCGGCCGTCTTGGTCAAAGGTTTCAAGCCAAAGATCCGCAGGGCGGCTGTCGGGGCGGGTGGCACCGGCGTCCTGTGCATAAATGATGCCGGTCAGCGAGGTATCGAGACGGAGATCGTGGTAGCGATCTGACTGTCCTGCGAAAGCTGTGGTGGCGAACAGGGTGGCGGCTGCAATGGCGATGAGGCGTGTCATGGTGTTTCCTTTCGGGGTTCTATGAAGCGGGGCCGGTCGACCTTGGTAGAGGACTGTAAGCGCCGGGAGGACCGGGGATACCGCGTTGGATAGCTTCATATTACCGAGGGAAAGGGTGCTGAGACAAAGCAACTCGGCTCACCGCTCTGTGTCGGAGTGAGACCGGTTGTGTAGTGACGGTAACAATCCGGATTTTGCCGTAGGAATAGTTGGTTACCGCAGTTCTTTAGCCGCGCAAGCGATGCTCTTCTGAACACCAGAAATCGAAAAGATGGGGGTCGCGCGAAGGTGAACGGGCCGTGTCCGGGGCTGGCTACCCGACCCGTGACCGATTGTTTCAATCGTTGGACGAAAAAAGGCCCGGAACGGATCATCTCCGTTCCGGGCCATCGTATTCGGCAGATCGTCAAATCAGGTCAGCGGTTCGTAAAGTACCACTCGGGTGTCCATCGGAACCTTTTCGTAAAGCTCGGCCATCTGGTCGTTCACCAGACGTGCGCAGCCGTTCGACACCCGTTTGCCCAATGTGCTCGGATCGTCAGTGCCGTGAATGCGCAGGAACGTGTCGCCCTTTTCGGGGGTAAAGAGGTACAAGGCCCGCGAACCGAGCGGGTTATCTAGGCCGCCGGGCATCCCGTCACGGTATTTGCCGTATTTCTCCGGTTCGCGTTCCAACATGCCGGGTGTGGGCGTCCAGCTTGGCCATTCCTTCTTTGCACCGATATAGAACTCGCCCGCCTCATAAAGACCCGGACGGCCGACGCCAACGGTATAGCGCATGGCCATATCGTCCGGCAGCGTCCAGTAGAGCGCGAAGTTGTCGGGATCGACGTGGATCTCATAGGGTGTGGCGCCCTTTGCGATAGGTACCATCTGCGGCATCATGTCTTCAGGCACGTCGTAGCTCGGCATTTCCTTTGGCGGATGCGCAAGCGCAGCTGTTGCCATGCCGCTCGTCAAAGCGGCGCCGCTGGCTGCTACGCCGGTCATGAAATGTCTTCTCTTCATGGTGTTTCCCCATTTTTCAAACTCTGTATTGATGAAGAAACCCCTTGGTGGCGGGTCCGTTCCATTGAGGTCGGGGGATCACAATCTGTTGTAGATTTCACACGCTGCCGTCGGCGCCGAAGAGATCACTCTGCCGCGCGGCTCAACACGCCCTCAACCCAACGATCTGCGGAGCGGCCAAAGCAGTCATGCAAGGAATCCACCGCCGTCACGCTGCCGAGCGCAAGCCGACCAAGCAGACACAGCCCGGAAACAAGATGCCCTTCTTCATTGTATAGACTTCCGTCGGGGGCGGTCGCGGCGGCAAGTCCTGAAGCGACATGGGTAAGGTCACCTGCAGCGATAAGGGCAGGCAGGGGCGGTTCTGATAGAGCCCCGAGGTCCGGTTGCGGTAGGACGGCATCTATCATGACGGCAACCTCAGCTTCTGCCGTTCCAGTTGTGAGAGCCCAGCCGCCGGGGATTGTCGTAATTTGTGGGTCGCTCGCACAATCGAGGTCAACCAGTCCGGCATCCACCAGCGCCAACAACTCACGCGCTGAAGACAGGGGCGGGCCGTATGAGTAGCGTTTGAGCCCTTCATCAAAACCAATCAGTCGTTTTGCTGTCTCGGGCCGCGTCTGCCGTGGGTTAAACGCAGCCCGCCAATCGTCTTGCCATTTGCGCCAGACCTGTCCCACCGCATAACCGATGCTGGGCGGGAGGTGCCCTCGCGCCATGTCGATCCCGTTTGTAAGCGTCTCCAGTGGGGGCGCAGCATCCTGCGTTCCGGGCTCCGACCATTCTTGCTCTAGCCAATTAGCAATCGCGGACTGCGTTATCCCATGCTCCGCGAGGATACGAGCGACTGGCGGGATTAATGCAGCGGAGATCAATTGTTCGGCAGTTTGCGCGTAGGCGTTGGAAGCCAATGCGGCTTTCTCCGAAAAACCTGCGGTCTCTGCATCCGTTGGGGTGAACATAGCGTCCAGAAAGTCGGTTTCCGCCTTTGGATATGGCGGCTGGCCGTTGAGGGAGAAAGGCAGGATACGCGCGGGCTCGGCGCCCGAGGGGCGGTAGCGGGAGCCTTCAAAAACCCCACCCTGCGCGACCGTCAGCCCGCGCAGCACATCGAATGTCGACAGGCCGAGCCCCCGAATGGCGACGCTTTTCCCCCGCCACTGCGTTGCAGCCTCCGCGAAATGCCGCGCCGGGTAGGCTGGGACGAGGTCTGCCTCGGTTGCCGCCGCATGGTTCTGCCACTCTGCGAGTTGGTCGTCTGGATGAACAGATGGCTGTCCGAGGGTTAACAGAACCTCCGCATAGGGGCCGTAAACCTCTCCACCGGCCCGCACCTTCCAGCCTTCCGCTCGGCGCGAGATTTCGGTGGCGGAGGCTGAAATCAACTGAACCGAACTGTCCGATCCTTCAAAACCCCGAGCAAACAGATCGACCCGGCGCGCTTCTAGGTAACGTCCAAGGTCTGCGCGGGTCGGGAAAGTATCGGGGTCTATCTCTCCACGCTGCCATTCCGCAAAGGGCCCCACGTTAGACCACTCCGGCGGGCGAATAGCGATATCACGGTGCGGAATGTTCAAAAGGCAGAACGCAGGTTCGGCAGGGTCGAAGTTCGGGCCTGCACCGGGGCAGGGGGAGGAGTCAAAGACGTCGACCTGAAATGCCAATCGTTCACCAGAACAACGGTCGGCCAAGGCTTCCAGCGCCCCCAGCCCACGTGGGCCGAAGCCGATCACGGCGATCCGCGTCACTGCCTGCGTTGTCATCATCGTCCTGCCTCGTGGTCTCGACGCCACCCTATGCGGGGTGTTTGCGCGCGAAAACCCCATCTGGTGAACAAATCACGCGCTGAACCGTTTGTTTTCAAAGTTCGATTGAAGGGGAAAGCGATGACCGAAAGCAAACCAGTGGTCGTAATTACGGGGGCGGCAGGCAATATCGGCACTGCTCTGCGCAAGGCACTCTCTCGCAGCTACCGCGTCATTGGCCTGGACCGGCCCCATAATGCCGATGGGCAAGACGACATGATCGCCTTTGATCTGACTGATAGCGCGTCGGTGGAACAGGCGATTGAAGAGTTGAAGGACACCACCGGGGGGCGCATTGCCTCGGTCATCCACCTCGCGGCCTATTTTGATTTCAGTGGCGAGGAGCGGCCTCAATACGAAGCGGTGAATGAGGAGGGCACGCGCAACCTGCTGCGCGCTTTGAAAAAGGTCGACGTGGCGCAATTCGTCTATTCCGGCACGATGCTGGTTCATGCCGCCGGGCGCCCCGGGACGCGGATCACCGAAGAAACCCCGCTCGCGCCCTCTTGGGCCTATCCCCAGTCCAAGGCCCGCACCGAAGACATCATCGCAGAAGAGGCCAGCGACATGGCGACTGTCTTTCTGCGTCTGGCAGGGCTTTATGACGATGAGACGGCTGTGCCTACGCTCAGTCACCAGATTGCCCGTATCTATGAACGTGACCTCAAAGGTCATGTCTTTGCCGGGAATACCGATGCCGGTCAGGCCTTTATCCATCTCGACGATATGGTGCGTCTGTTCAAACGCACGGTCGACCGGCGCGCCGATGTTCCCTCTGGCGAAGTGATCCTCGCGGGCGAGCCGGATACGATGAGCTATGGCGCGTTGCAGGACCGTATTGGCACGTTGATACATGGGGAAGAGACATGGGAGACTTTGGTCGTCCCCGGTCCTGTGGCCAAACTCGGCGCGGCACTGGAGACGAAATCGGAGCCTGTTGTCCCTGATGCGCTTGATCAGGGAGAGAAGCCCTTTATCCGGCCCTTTATGATCGACATGGCCTCGGATCACTTTGCCCTCAATATCTCTAAAGCGCGTGACCTGCTGGGCTGGTCTCCGCAAGAGCGTATCAATGACAAGCTGCCGGTCTTGGTCTCTGCGCTCAAACGCGACCCCTTAGGCTGGTATCGCGCGAATGGAATCACGCCACCGCCGTGGCTCGAAGCGGCAGACGACCGGGTGAGCGATCCCGAAGCGCTGCGCGCTGCGCATGAGAAAGAGTATCGCGCCCAGCATCGGGCGCATCTTTGGACGGGCTGGGCGAATGCGGGGCTGGGGCTATGGTTGCTCGCTGCGCCGCCTTTGTTGGGACATTCGGGCACCTGGCTGGGCTGGTCGAACATCGTGGCAGGGGTCTTGCTGACCCTGCTGGGGTTGCTGTCGCTCTCGTGGCGACTTCCCTGGGCGCGCTTTGCCACGGCGGGCTTGGGGTGCTGGATACTCTTTGCCCCGCTGGCCTTTTGGACGGCTAGCGGCGCCGCTTACCTGAACAATACCGCAGTCGGGATGCTGGCCGTGGGTTTTGCCCTCTGCTTTCCCCCCGTACCCGGCGTCTCTCCAGTGGCCACGCAGACGGGGCCGACCATACCCAAAGGCTGGGACTATTCGCCCTCCGACTGGTTCCAACGCTTGCCGGTGATCATGCTCGCAGTCGTGGGGCTGCTGATCTCGCGCTATCTGACGGGGTATCAACTGGAAAGCATCGACCACGTCTGGGAACCCTTCTTTGACGGCAGTACGGCCGAAAAGAATGGCACCGAAGAGATCATTACATCTTCCGTTTCAAAAGCTTGGCCAGTCCCAGATGCCGGGATCGGAGCCTTGACCTATGCGCTGGAGATCCTTGTGGGGGCCATCGGCTCTGCGCGGCGCTGGCGGACCATGCCATGGCTCGTGGTGCTGTTCGGCGTGATGATTGTGCCGCTCGGTGCGGTGTCGATCTTCTTTATCGTGATCCAGCCCATCGTGATCGGCACCTATTCAACGTTGGCGCTGATCGCGGCGGCGGCGATGGTCTGGCAGATTCCCTATTCGCTGGACGAGCTTGTCGCGACCTATCAATTCCTGCGCCGCAGGCACCGCGCGGGGCAGCCTTGGCTGCGGGTTTTCTTTACGGGCGATACGGATGAAGGGCCGGATGAGAAGCGGATCGACGATTTCGAGCGCAGCCCGCGCGAGATTATTGGGGAGATGGTATCAGGCGGGATGACCTTTCCGTGGAACCTGCTGGCTTCGATGGCGGTGGGGCTACTGCTCATGCTCTCACCGCTGCTGATTCCATGGGGAAGCGGTGCGGCTGCGACCAACCATATTGTTGGGGCGCTGGTCATTACCTTTTCCGTCGCAGCACTGGCGCCGGTGGCGCGTTTGGCGCGGTTCTTGAACGCGCTGCTAGGCGTTGTGTTGCTGTTTGCACCCTTCGTCGCCGGGATCGGTTGGGGCACGACTGCGTTTTCAGTGCTCTCGGGCTTCGCGCTGATCGGCCTCAGCATACCGCTGGGGTCCGTCACAAGCAGCTATGGCACGTGGGATCGGTTCATCCGCTGAACGCCGCGCAACAAAAAAGGCACCCGAAGGTGCCTTGATCAAATCATGCCGTCCCGCATGGGCTGAGGCCTTACCGGCCCCAAGCGCGAACGTTTCCGCAATCCATATGGGTGAAGTTGGAGCCCGAGTAGCGACCAACACCGCCGCCGCCACAGGCCATAGCCGCTTTGGCAACCTGCGTGACCGAACGCGACGCGAGACGAAGATCTGCGGCCTGACCTTTGAGGTGCAGGGAGTTCTTGGCCACACCGCTGGAGCGCGAGCGCAACATGGCGTTGGTCTTGGGGCTGCGGTAACCCGACAGGAGCATATAGGGCTCGTTCACGTCCAACAGGTTGTGCGACGCGGCCATGATGTCCACCGTTCGCAGGTCCATGTTGATCACCTCATCCGTGCGCCAATCGCGCATGAAGTGGTTGATTTCCTTGAAGGCGTCTTTGATGTATTGGCCTTCAATCCAATAGATCATATCAAGCCGTTCACCGGTGCGGCCCGAATACATCCGAATGCGGCGAATGTCGCCGGCGCCGCGCAGGAAACCTGCTGCGTTCGCGAATGTCGGTGCTGCTGTTACGGTGGTAGCTGCGAATGCGCCCAGGAGGGCGCGTCGGGTCATCCCCGATTGGCGAGTGCCTGTCATATGTCTGTCCCGTCTTCTGCCTGTTTGCCCAAGATGTTACCTGGACCATTCATCTCTTCCCCAGATGCAACATTGTTATTGCATAGCCCCAAAAGCTGACCAAGTGCTGAATCGAAAAGGTTCCATGCATAAGCAAATTTAGGCGATTTTTTGCGCAACCCGCCTAAAATATCCAATGTTTTCAAGGAAAGTTGGTGCCTGAGCTGCACAGATTAAAATTCAATTTGGCCGCGAACGGAAAATTGAATGGACTTGTCCACGCAGATATTGGCAAACGGGACAGGTACTCTAGCTCTCTATTCGACTAACATTAATTCATGGGGAAAGAAATGGCATTCAGCGCGCGACTCTCACGGCACCTGCCCAATCTGATCGCGGGGTTTGCCCTGATGATCGCGGTACTGGTGGAAACCGGCCCGGCATCGGCGCAGGTCACGGCCTTTAAACAAGCGGTGGCCGAGGCTGCGGCGCAGGATGAAGACATCGCCGCTTTTTACCGTGAGAACGACTATAAAGCGCTTTGGACCGGAGCGGACGAAGAGCACCGTGCCCGTCGGTCGGAACTGTTCCGCGCCATCAGCGGGGCCGAAGCGCATGGGCTGCCAGTCTCGCGCTACAATCCGGATGCGGTTCTTGCCATGCTCCGCGATGTGCGCAGCCCGCGCGACCGTGGGACCGCTGAGGTCGAGTTGAGCAAGGTCTTTCTGAAATACGCCCGCGACATCCAGACCGGAATGTTGATCCCCAAGCGCATTATTAGCCAGATCGTGCGTGAGATTCCCTATCGCGACCGCAAGACCTATCTTCAGGACCTGACCAAATCCTCGCCCACCGCCTTCTTCCGCGCTCTGCCACCGCGCAGCCTTGAGTATAATGCGCTGCTGAAAGAGAAGATCGAGATGGAGCAGCTTCTGTCTCAGGGCGGTTGGGGTCCGACCGTGCCGGCGGGCAAGCTTGAGCCGGGTGACCGCGGCAACGACGTGATCGCCCTGCGCAACCGTCTTATCGCGATGGGCTACCTTGAGCGGTCCAATGCCGTTGACTATGACGCCGCGCTGACCGAGGCCGTTCGCCAGTTTCAGGTGGCCCATGGGCTGAACTCCGACGGGGTCGCAGGCCCTGCGACCATGAAGCAGGTAAACATCGGCGTCGAAAAGCGTTTGCAGTCGGTGATTGTGGCGATGGAGCGGGAACGTTGGTTCAACACCGACCGGGGCAAGCGCCATGTGCTCGTTAACATTCCTGATTTCTCGGCCAAGATCATCGACGATGGCAAAGTAACCTTCCAGACCCGCTCCGTCGTAGGGGCCGCACGCGAAGACCGTCCGACGCCAGAGTTCTCGGACGTCATGGAACATATGGTGGTGAACCCAAGCTGGTATGTGCCACGCTCCATCGTGACCAAGGAATATCTGCCGCAGCTCAAGCGAAACCCCTATGCGGTGAACCACATTGAGATCACCGACAGCCGGGGCCGCAAGGTCAACCGCGGCTCGGTGAACTTTAGCCGCTACACGGCGCGCAGTTTCCCGTTTTCGATGCGCCAGCCGCCCAGCCGCTCGAACGCTTTGGGTCTGGTGAAGTTCATGTTCCCAAACAAATACAACATCTACCTGCATGACACGCCGGCCAAGAGCCTGTTTGACCGCGACGTGCGCGCCTTCAGCCACGGTTGTGTGCGTCTGTCCGAACCCTTTGAGTTCGCCTATGCGCTGCTCGCGCCTCAGTCGGCCGACCCGGAAGGCGAGTTTCAAGCCGTGCTGCGCAGCGGGCGTGAGACCAAGGTCGTCTTGAAAGAGCCGGTGCCGGTGCATCTGATCTACCGCACAGCTGTTACCAATGCCCGGGGCCACACCGAATACCGTGACGACGTTTACGGCCGGGATGCGCGCATCTGGAACGCGCTGTCCAAGGCGGGGGTGGCTTTGCGCGGCGTTCAGGGGTAACCCTCAGGGCGCAACAAGCAAGAGGCCGGGATGACCCATAGTGTTCAGCAGATCGCCAAGGCCGTCGGCGCCGAGGCCGAGGGTGACACCGATATCGAAGTAAGCGGTGTCGCCGAACCTGCCAGCGCCAAACGCGGCGAAATGGCCCTCGCGATGGACCCGCGCTATGCCGAGAGCATTGCCGAAGGCTCCGCCGAGGTGGCCATGCTCTGGCAGGGTGCAGACTGGCGCGCTTTGGGGCTCAAGGCTGCGATCCTGCCGAACCGTCCGCGCTATGCGCTGTCCGGCCTGACACGCATGCTGGACAAGGGGCAGGGCTTTGCCCCCGGCATTCACCCCACAGCCGTCATCGATCCGGACGCGGTCTTGGCTGATGACGTTTCTGTCGGGCCATTGGCGGTGATCTCAGCCGGGGCACGGATCGGGGCGGGCTGCGTCATTGGGCCGCTGTGTTTCGTCGGTGTCGACGCGCAGATCGGTGAGGGCAGCTTTCTCCGCGAACATGTCAGCATCGGCGCGCGGGTCACCATCGGGCCGCGTTTTATCGCTCAGTCGGGTGTCCGTCTGGGCGGCGATGGGTTCTCTTTCGTCACGGCGGAACTGTCTACCGTTGAAAAAGCGCGTGAGACCTTGGGCGACCAAGGCGATGCCGCGCCGCAGCCTTGGACGCGTATTCATTCCCTTGGATCGGTCAGCATCGGCGCAGATGTAGAGATGGGGATGGGCTCGACCATCGACAATGGCACCATCCGGGACACACAGGTGGGCGACGGCACCAAAATCGACAACCTCGTGCACATTGGCCACAACGCCGTGGTAGGCCGCAATTGCCTGCTCTGCGGGCAAGCTGGCGTCGGCGGCTCGACCCGCGTTGGCGACAATGTGGTACTGGGCGGGCAGGTGGGTCTGGCCGACAACATTACCATCGGAGACCGTGTAATTGCAGGAGGCGGAACCATCGTGCTGTCCAATGTCCCAGAGGGCCGCACTATGCTCGGCTACCCCGCTACGCAGATGTCGAAACAAACCGAGATTTACAAAGCGCTGCGTCGCCTGCCTAAGCTGCTGCGCGATGTCGCAGCGCTGCAAAAGACGGTTTCAAAAGCCGAGAAGGGTGACTAAATCTGCCTCAACCATGGGGGCGCAACGCATATGAGCATTCAGGATCAGGTCATCGCAATTTTGGCCGAGCAGGCCATGATCGAGCCGCAGGACGTGACGTTCGACAGCACACTAGAAGATATCGGCATCGATAGCATGGGAGTCGTCGAGAGCATCTTCGCGATTGAGGAAACCTTCGACATCACAGTGCCTTTCAATGCCAATACCCCTGCTGAGAGCGACTTTGACATTTCCACCGTGCGCAGCATCGTGGCCGGGGTCGAGCGGCTGAAGGCCGAGCAAGGCTGACCGCATGAAACGCGTGGTCATCACCGGCGCTGGCACGATAAACGCCCTTGGTCTATCGGTACCCGCGACACTCGCCGCCATGCGCGCAGGTAAATGCGGGATTGGCCCGCTGGAGTTCCGTGACGTCGAACGCCTTTCGATCCGCATCGGCGCGCAGGTGCATGGGTTTGAATCCGAGGCCCGCTATAACCGCCAGCAGATCGCCCTCTATGACCGGTTTACCCAATTCACCCTCGCCGCCGCGCGTGAGGCGATCGAGCAATCCGGCCTGACCTTCTCAGGCGATTTGGCCGATCGCACTGGTGTCGTGCTGGGCACCGCAGGCGGCGGGGTCTCGACATGGGACGACAACTACCGCGCAGTCTATGAAGAGGGCAAAAACAGGGTTCACCCTTTTGTCGTGCCCAAGCTCATGAACAACGCCGCAGCCAGCCACGTGAGCATGGAATGGAAACTGCGCGGCCCGTCCTTTACCGTCTCCACCGCCTGCGCATCCTCGAACCACGCGATGGCACAGGCTTTTGCCATGGTCCGTTCCGGCATGGCGCCCGCGATGATTACTGGCGGCTCGGAATCGATGCTCTGCTTTGGCGGGGTCAAGGCTTGGGAAGGGCTGCGCGTGATGAGCCGCGACGCCTGCCGTCCATTCTCGGCTAACCGCAGCGGTATGGTGCAGGGCGAAGGGGCGGGGATCTTCGTCTTCGAAGACTACGACCACGCCCGCGCACGTGGGGCGGAGATCCTTTGCGAAGTCGCGGGGTTCGCCATGACCTCGGACGCCAGCGACATCGTCATGCCCTCCAAAGCCGGCGCTGCTCGGGCAATGCAGGGCGCGCTAAAGGACGCCGGGATCAACCGCGAAGAGGTCGGCTATATCAACGCCCATGGGACCGGCACCGCTGCGAACGACAAAACCGAATGCGCCGCCGTGGCGGACGTCTTCGGCGCCCATGCGGACCAGCTGATGATCTCGTCGACCAAATCCATGCACGGCCATGTCATCGGCGGCACCGGTGCGGTCGAACTTTTGGCCTGCATCATGGCCCTGCGCGACGGCTTCGTGGCCCCGACGATCGGCTATGAAGAACCAGACCCGGAATGTGCGCTCGACGTCGTGCCGAATGAGGCGCGCGATGCAAGTGTCGACGTGGCGCTGAGCAATGCCTTCGCCTTTGGCGGCATGAACGCGGTTCTGGCATTGCGTAGAGTCTAGCCAACGAAAAATGCCGCCCCCCGAAGGGTGCGGCATGGATCCGGTAGCGCGATAGCAGGTCTTACTGCTCGATCACCGACACTTCGTCATAGCTGGCTGTAAACCCGTCAAGCGACAGCGCGAGGTTGACCTTCTGATCAGGCGCCAGCGCGGGAACGATGGTGATCACCGCTTCCTTACCACGCTTAAAGGCCGCAATATCAGCATCGGTCAGACCCATGCGCACATAACAGCCCACCGGGTTGCAGAAGGCGTAGGGATAGCGACGGGCTTTGCCCCCATCGACCGAGAGGGTCATCTGCGCGGGCAGGGCGGTTTCGAGCGGCACGACAACGGTCGCGCCAGCCTTAGCCTTGCCACCTTCGGGCAGACGGAAGAGCGAGACTTCGGCCACGGGTGCACCTTCGCCATCGGCGAGCAGTTGGTACATCTGGCAGGGGTCGACCTCTTCCTCGGTCTTGATGCAGCGCATCTCCCAAGATCCGATTTCTTTCTTGGTATAGGGTTTGCCCATAGCGGCTTCGCCCTCGGCATCCTCACCAAGGCTCAACTGCTCTTCGATCTCGGAGGCATTGCCGCTGGTGCCAGGCTGCGGCTTGATTTCTTCAGCCTGATCGGTGCTTTCTTCCGCCGCCGTCTCAGGCGTCGCGGTCTGGGCAAAGGCCATCATCGGTGCCGTCAGTGCAAGCGCTGCACAAAGCGGCAGGGCGGTCAAATACTTGCTCATGTCATATCCACGTTTGTTGCGTTAGCGCCCCTTAGCACGACACGCAGGGATTGTCAGTGGCTCTGGCCGCATTTTGGCCGAACTACGCGCGAATTCATGCCGACGCTGTGGGCCAACAAGAATAGGAATGTCAGGGGGTTAGGGGCCGCAAATGCAAAAGGGGACGCTTGGCGCCCCCTTCCGTGTTCACTCTCCCCGTCGGACTGGGCCGACTTATTGATGCCACGTTAGGCAAGGCTGCATGCCCGGTCAACTAGAAATATGAATCGATTGTAAAAACTCTCTTCAGACCTAAACCGGAGAGAAAAAGGGCCGCACCCGAAGGCGCGGCCAGTCTGACAGGGAGGAAGTCGTCCCGCCACCGAAGGACATGTTGGGCAGGACAGGATCACTATGGCGCGCAAAGGTTAAGTTTGTATGCTTAAGTGGAACGGACGAATGACTAAAATTGACAGGAAGGCCTTGGCGTGAGCACAGACATCTTTATCGGCGGCGGCGGGCCGGACTATGGCACAAAGCAATTTTTGGACCTTGGATATGCCAACCGGCATGGGCTGATTGCAGGGGCCACGGGCACCGGCAAGACAGTCACGCTTCAGATCCTCGCCGAAGGTTTTGCAAGCGCAGGCGTCCCGGTGTTTCTGTCAGACGTCAAAGGCGACCTCTCGGGGCTCGCAGTGGCGGGCAGCACCGAAGCCAAATTGCACGGTCCCTTCACCGAACGCGCAACCAAGATCGGCTTTGACGACTACGCCTATCAATCCTTTCCGGTGACATTCTGGGATCTTTTTGGCGAACAGGGCCACCCCGTGCGCACCACCGTGTCCGAGATGGGGCCGCTGCTGATCTCGCAACTTCTAAGCCTCTCTGAAGCGCAGGAGGGCATTTTGAACATCGCCTTTCGCGTGGCTGACGAGGAGGGGATGCCGCTGCTCGACCTGAAAGACCTACAAGCACTTCTGGTCTGGGTCGGCGAAAACGCCAAGGATTTGGCGCTGCGCTATGGCAATGTCTCAACCGCTTCGGTCGGCACGATCCAGCGCCGCCTGTTGGTGCTTGAAAATCAAGGCGGCGCGCAGCTATTTGGCGAACCTGCGCTGGCGCTATCAGACCTGATGCGCTGCGACGCCGAGGGGCGGGGGCGGATCAACATTCTGGCGGCCGACAAGCTCATGGCCGCCCCGAAACTCTATGCGACCTTCCTGCTCTGGCTCATGTCCGAGCTTTTCGAGGAACTGCCCGAAGTCGGCGACCCGGACAAACCTAAGCTGGTGTTCTTCTTCGACGAAGCCCACCTGCTCTTTGACGACGCGCCCAAGGCATTGGTCGACAAGGTCGAACAGGTCGCACGCCTCATTCGCTCGAAAGGCGTCGGCGTCTATTTCGTGACCCAGAACCCCGCTGATGTGCCCGACGACATTCTTGGCCAACTTGGCAACCGCATCCAACACGCGCTGCGCGCCTTCACCGCACGGGACCGCAAGGAGTTGCGCCAAGCCGCTCAGACCTACCGTGAGAACCCCCGTTTCGATACCGAAGAGGCGATCCGCGAGGTCGGTGTTGGCGAAGCGGTGACCTCAATGCTGCAACGCAAGGGCATCCCGGGCGTCGTGGAACGCACGCTAATCCGCCCCCCGTCGTCTC
Organism: Sulfitobacter delicatus; assembly: GCF_900102535.1. GTDB lineage: Bacteria > Pseudomonadota > Alphaproteobacteria > Rhodobacterales > Rhodobacteraceae > Sulfitobacter > Sulfitobacter delicatus. The sequence continues at coordinate 193,021 of NZ_FNBP01000004.1, forward strand.
AGCTCGGCCCCATCTCCATAGGGCAGCGCGCAGCTGTGCTGGCAGAGTCGGACCTCGCTGGGAAATACGACACGCTAAAAGACCGTGAGTCGGCTTATGAAATGCTCAAAGCCCGCGCCGAGGCGGCAGCAAAAGAAGCAGAACAGGCTGAAGCAAAAGCCGAGGCCGAAGACGAAGCCGCGCGCGAGTTCCAAAAAGCCCGACGCTACGGGGGCGCACGCAGCAGCAGCCGCAAAACCACAAAGGCCAAGTCAGACGGTTTCGGCGATGCGATTGCCAGCGCGGTAATCAAAGAGCTCAGAGGCACCACCGGTCGCCGCATCGTACGCGGCATCTTGGGTGGCCTGTTCAAAGGCCGCTAACGACCTGTGCAACAAACAAAAAGGGGCGCGGTAAAACCGCCGCGCCCCTCTCTTTTTGGCCATAAATACTTAAAAGCTCCCGCGCCATTTGCGCACGGTCAGCGCCTTACCGCTCCGGGATCAACCCGCGCGGGCTAAAGCGCAGCACCAGCAGCAGCACCATCCCCATCGTCAGCAAACGCATATGCGCGGCACTCTCGATGAGATGCTGCTTCAGCGCGGATGTATCTGCCATGCCTGCGGTGATGAGGTTCATCAGCCACAGACCCATAGGCTCAACCTGCACCCAAAGGAACCAGATCAGGAAGCCGCCCAAGATCGCGCCAAAGTTATTGCCCGACCCGCCGACGATCACCATCACCCAGATCAAAAAGGTAAAGCGCAGCGGCTGATAGGTGCCGGGGGTCAACTGGCTGTCCATCGTTGTCATCATCGCACCGGCGATGCCGCAGATCGCAGAGCCGAGGATGAAGACCTGCAAATGCCGCGCGGTGACGTCCTTGCCCATCGCTTCGGCCGCGACTTCGTTGTCACGGATCGCCCGCAGCATCCGGCCCCATGGCGAATGGAGCGCACGCTGACTCATCCACAGCAAGATGATCAGCACGGTGGCAAAGAGCGCGATATACAGCAGTTTCACCCAGAGCGTCGACGCCTCGACCGGGTCAAAGCCAAACCCGGCGGCACGTTCGACAAAGCTCGGGTCGTTCTGCAGGTCGATCTCATAAGGCACAGGGCGGGGCAGGCCGATGACGTTCTTCACGCCGCGGCTGAGCCAATCCTCGTTCTTGAGCACCGCGATGATGATCTCGGCAATGCCCAGCGTCGCAATTGCCAGATAATCCGAGCGCAAACCGAGGGCCGTCTTCCCGATCAACCAAGCCGCCCCGGCGGCAAATAGACCGCCCACAGGCCAGGAGATCAGGACCGGCAGGCCAAGGCCACCAAGGTAGCCTGTCTTCGCGGGACTAATCGCCTCCACCGCTTCGACTGCAGGGTCGAGAACGGCGCGGAAGACGAAGAAGCCGATGACCAGCACCGCGATCACCGCAAGGGTGCGCGCCATGCCCGGAGCCATGCGTTTCATCAGCATGACCGCCGCAACCACCGTGGCGGCGCCCAGCAAGAGGGCTCCGACGATGGCGAAACCGCCCGTGGTCCAAGCGCCCTCGGTGGGTTTCATCGAGACCAGCACCGCCGCCAGACCACCAAGGGCCACAAAGCCCATGATGCCGACGTTAAAGAGCCCGGCAAAACCCCACTGCAGGTTCACCCCAAGCGCCATGATCGACGAGATCAGGCCCATGGCGATGATCAGCAGGGCGGAGTTCCAGCTTTGCTCAAAGCCGGTGTAGATGATCATCAAGGCGATGATCGCGAAAAGGATCGTGTTTTTCACAGTCTGGGTCATACCGATTTCCCCTTGAACAGCCCGGTGGGCTTGATCAGCAGAACGATCAGAAGAATGACGAAGCTGACCGCAAATTTGTAATCCGTGCTCATAAGCTGCACGAGCCCGTCAGGCTCCAGCCCCTCGGGCATGACGTAGCCCAGCACCTTTTTCCACGCATAGGTGATCGTGACCTCGCTGAACGCGATGACAAAACCGCCCGCGATGGCCCCGACCGGAGAGCCAAGCCCGCCGACAATAGCCGCCGCAAAGATCGGCAGCAAAAGCTGGAAGTAAGTGAAGGGTTTGAACGACTTATCAAGACCGTAAAGCGTGCCTGCGATGGTCGCCAGAGCGGCCACGATCATCCAAGTGATCATCACCACACGCTCGGGGTTGATGCCCGACAACAGTGCCAGATCCTCGTTGTCCGAATAGGCGCGCATGGATTTGCCCGCGCGGGTCTTGTTGAGGAACCAAAACAGCAGCACCACGACGATGATCGCGGTGACGATGGTGATGCCTTGGGTGGTCTTGAAGGCCAGACCTTCCTTGAGGCCCGTAATCTCTTTGAAATCCCGCGCCGACATGATGAAGCGCTGACCGTCAAGGAAGTTCTGATCATCCGCGCCAATGATGAAGCGGGTGATGCCGTTGTAGATAAAGGTCACGCCAAGGCTGACGATTACGAGGATCACCGGCTTGGCCTTTTGCTCGCGATAGAACTTATAGACGACCTTATCTGTGCCCAAAAGCAGCAGGATCGCAAAAGCGATGCCAAAGGGCAGGGCCAAAAGCGCCGTGGGCAGGAAGCCGAGGCTCAGCCCCATGGACTGGAACAGCCATGTCACAAGGATCGTGGCCATGGTGCCCATGGCCATCGTGTCGCCATGCGCAAAGTTGGAGAACCGCAGGATGCCGTAAACCAGCGTCACCCCAAGCGCGCCAAGCGCCAGTTGCGAGCCGTAAGCGATGCCCGGGATCAGGACATAGTTCGAAAGTGCAATAAATGCGTTGAGCAGATCCATGTTCAGCCCCCCAGAAACGATTTGCGGACTTCAGGATCGGCCAAAAGCTCTTTGCCCGTGCCGGTAAAGGCGTTGCGCCCCTGCACGAGCACATAGCCCTTGTCCGCGATCTCGAGCGCCTGACGGGCGTTTTGTTCAACCATCAGGATCGGGATGCCCGTGCGGGCCACCTCGATGATCCGGTCGAACAGCTCGTCCATGACGATGGGCGACACACCCGCGGTCGGCTCGTCGAGCATCAAGACCTTGGGCTGGGTCATCAGTGCCCGGCCCACGGCGACCTGCTGGCGCTGACCGCCCGACAACTCGCCCGCGGCCTGCAGCCGCTTTTCCTTGAGGATCGGAAACAGGTCGTAGACCTGCGCCATCGTGTCTTTGTAATCATCGCGCCGGATGAAAGCGCCCATTTCAAGGTTCTCTTCCACCGTCATTGACGTAAAGATATTCGAGGTCTGGGGCACAAAGCCCATGCCCTTGGCCACGCGGTCTTGGGGGCTGAGGCCGGTGATGTCCTCACCGTCCAGCCGCACATGGCCCTTGCGCATGTCGAGCATGCCAAAGACCGCCTTCATGCCGGTAGATTTGCCCGCGCCATTGGGGCCGACGATCACAGCGATCTCGCCGCGGTCCACTGCGATGGTGCAGTCGTGCAGAATGTCAGGGCCAGCGCCGTAGCCGGCTGTCATGCTGTCGCCGATCAGGAAGGGGCCGCCGGGGGCGGGGTGGGTTTTGCCGCTGGCCTTGGGCATGATGCTGCCTTGGCCTTTTGCGTTGCCGACCGACCAATCTTTGTTGCCGCGGTCGCCGTAGGGATCATTGCTCATGCGCCTACCTTGTCCTTGTTTTTCAGGCCGGTGCCGAGATAGGCCTCGATCACCTGCTCGTTCGCCTTGATCTCATCGAGCGTGCCTTCGGCCAGCACGCGGCCCTCGGCCATGCAGATCACCGGGTCGCAAAGGCGGCCGATAAAATCCATGTCATGCTCGATGACGACGAATGTGTAATTGCGCTCTTGGTTCAGCCGGATGATGGCGTCGCCGATGGTGTTGAGCAGCGTGCGGTTCACGCCCGCGCCGACCTCATCAAGAAAGACGATCTTGGCATCCACCATCATGGTGCGGCCCAGTTCCAGCAGCTTTTTCTGACCGCCCGAAATCTGGCCTGCCTTTTGCTCTGCCAGATGTTCGATGGTCAGGAATTCCAAGACCTCATCGGCCTTGGCACGCAGGGCGCGTTCTTCGTTGGCGATGCGTTTGGTGCCGAACCATGTGTTCCACAGCGTCTCGCCCGATTGGTCGCCGGGGACCATCATCAGGTTTTCGCGGCACGACATCGACGAAAACTCATGCGCGATCTGAAAGGTGCGCAGCAGGCCCTTGTGGAAAAGCTCATGCGGCGGCAGGCCGGTGATGTCTTCACCGTCCATCGTGACCCGGCCCGAAGTGGGTTTGAGCACGCCAGCAATGACGTTGAACAGCGTGGTCTTGCCCGCGCCATTGGGACCGATCAAACCGGTGATCGATCCTTTCTCGATAGACAGGCTGGCCCCGTCCACGGCGTGAAACCCGCCGAAATGTTTGTGTAAGTCGTCTACGACGATCATATGTCCATCCCCGTGTCCGCCACCTTGTGGCTGGTTTTTATTGGTCGTAATGCGGCAAACAGCCCGATTGTCGGACTGCGCACATGATTACAGCGTGTTGCGACTTTTGGAAGCGACCGTTTCGGTCATATGACAATGAATGAGCGCCCGCGTCCCATTGGGGGCGGTCGTCCTAACGCGGGTCTTGGCCTTTGCGCCTCCCGCGCAAAAAGCCATGGCCTTGGCGGCCACCACATAGTTCTTCATCTGTCTCTCCCTAACGGGACGTGTTTCCCACATCCTCGCGGGGCGCCTTTTAGATGCAGTGTCCCCGAAAGAAAAGCCGATTTCCCAAAGCAAAGGCCCGATCGCTGTGCGACCGGGCCCTGCATGGTTCGATAGATCAAAGATCAGCGGTAGCCGACCGTTGTCATCTTGCCGTCTTTCATCTCGATCTCGCGGTAGTTGCCCGCGCTTTCGCCCGGTCCGATCAGCTCAACAGCCGAGGCACCGACATAGTCGACATCGCCGCCATCTTTGAGGATCTGCAGCGCTTTGCCCAGCTCACCCGGCAGGATTTTCTCGCCCGGTGCGTTGGCCACTTCCATGACCTTTTCCTTATAGGCAGCCGGATCGTTGGACCCTGCGGCCTGCATCGCCAGCAGCATCAGAGCCGCCGCGTCATAGGATTCGGGCGAGAAGGCGTTGGTCGGCTCGAAACCGGCTTCTTTGCCCAGCTTCTTGTAGTTGTCCGGGCCTTCGCCAGCTGCACTTGGGTGCTGACCAAAGGAGCCGTCCGCAATCTCGGCGAACTTCTCTTCCAGCGTGTCGGAAACCATGCCGTCGGGGAACATGAAGGTGTCGAACGCGCCTGCGTCCAGCGCACCATTCACGATGCCCGCACCACCTTGGTCAACGTAGCCTGCCACGATCAGCACTTCACCACCGGCAGAGGCCAGCGCGCCGACTTCGGCGGAGTAGTCCGCTTTGCCGTCTTCATGCGACGTGTTGATCGTGACCGTGCCGCCGGATTCTTTGAACGCGGTCTCGAAGCTGTCGGCCAGACCTTTACCATAGTCGTTATTGGTATAGGTGACGGCGACTTCTTTGATGCCACGGTCGTTCAGGATGTCGGCCATAACCTGACCCTGACGCGCGTCCGATGGCGATGTGCGGAAGAACAAGCCGTTGTCTTCGACGGTCGAGAGAGCAGGCGATGTCGCGGAAGGCGAAATCATCACGATGCCGTTCGGAATGGCGACGTTCTGCAGCGAAGCAGTGGTCTCACCCGAGCACATGCCGCCAACGATGCCGCTGACGCGGTCGGACGTGATCAGACGCTCGGCAGAAGCCACGGCCAGACCGGCGTCGATGCAGCCGGTGTCGCCACGCTCGGACGACACGGTTGCGCCGTCGAGGAAGTTGCCGGATTCGTTGACTTCAGCAATCGCCAGTTCAGCGCCAGCCGCCATGTCATTGGCCAGCGATTCCAGCGGGCCGGTGAAGCCCAGAAGAATGCCGATTTTCGTGTCTTCAGCATGCGCGCCAGTGGCGAGCAGAGCAACAGCCGTTGTGGCCATCAGTATTTTTTTCATTTGGTTCTCTCCCTTAGTTGAACTTTCGTTCTGCAGGGACGTTAGGTCGTGGTTTCGGAAAAGAAAAGGCGATTTATCGCGCAGTTGTGCGTGCTCATTATCGCGCAGTTATGCGGGCGGCTTGTTGCTTGGTTTTGCGGGCGGCGGTGGACAGGGCGCGGGCCGTGGCTACATCCTGTGCTACAGCGTCCAATCCCAAAGGAGCCGTCATGTCTATCTCCCGCACCCTCGCCGCGATCAGCCTTTCCGCCCTGAGCGCCCTAGGTTTGGCAACAAGCGCGGCCGCTCTGACCATAGAGCCGGTGGCCGAAGGGCTGGAAGGGCCATGGGGCGTAGCACCCTTGCCGACAGGCGGTCTGTTGGTGACGGAAAAGGCCGGGCGGCTGATTTATCAAAAAGACGGTGCGCGCCATAGCGTGGACGGGCTGCCAGAGGTCGCGGTCGTGGGGCAGGGTGGCTTGCTCGACATCACCCTCGCGCGGGATTTTGAGCAGAGCCGGATGCTCTATCTGACCTATGCCAAGCGGCAGGAGGGCGGCGGGGCTGGCACGGCCTTGGCCAGCGCGCGTCTGTCGGAAGATGCCAAACAGCTTGAGGATGTTACCGAGCTCTTCGCCATGAAACCCGGCAGCAGCGGCGGTCAGCATTTCGGCTCACGCGTGGTCGAGGCCCCCGATGGAACACTCCTGATGACCATAGGTGAGCGCGGCGATCGGCCTGCTGCCCAAGACCGCAGCACCCACAATGGCAGCATCATCCGCGTGAACCGCGATGGCAGCGTGCCGGACGACAACCCTTTTGTGGACGAGCCTGACGTACTGCCCGAAATCTGGTCATACGGTCACCGCAACCCGCAAGGCGCAGGACTGGACCTTGAGGGGCGGCTTTGGGTGTCGGAACACGGCGCCAAGGGCGGCGATGAGGTCAATAGAATCAGCAAAGGTGCAAACTACGGCTGGCCGGTGATCTCTTTCGGCGAGCATTACTCGGGCGAGAAGATCGGCGAGGGCACGGCCAAAGAGGGGATGGAGCAGCCCGCACTCTACTGGGATCCGTCCATCGCGCCTGCGGGGCTGATGGTCTATTCCGGTGCGCAGTTTCCGGAATGGGAGGGCAACATCTTCGTCGGCTCGCTCAAGTTCGACTACATCGCGCGGCTCTCTGGCGATCCGCTGGAAGAAGTGCAGCAGATTAAAACCGCCGAAACAGCCCGTGTGCGCGATGTGGTCGAAGGGCCGGATGGGGCGATCTGGTTCATCTCTGAGATCAACGGCACGGTCTACCGCATCACACCCTAGCCTGGCGCGCGGGTCGCATGGCTGCCACGCTCGCGGTAGGGCGTGGTCTCATAATGTACCCGGTAGCATTTGGAGAAATGCGAGGGCGAGGCAAAGCCGCAGGCCAAGGCCACGTTGATCACGCTCATATCCGTCTGCATCAACAGGTTCCGCGCCTTTTGCAGACGCAGTTCCATGTAATAGCGTTTGGGCGAACGGTTCAGATAGCGCCGAAACAACCGCTCCAATTGCCGCGTCGACATGCCCACATCGCGGGCAAGGATCGACGGGCTGATCGGCTCTTCGATATTACCCTCCATCTGCCGGATGACTTGGCTGAGTTTGGGATGGCGCACGCCGATTCGTGTGGGCACAGACAGGCGTTGCGTATCCTGATCGGTGCGGATGGAGGAATAGATCAACTGGTCGGCCACCGCATTGGCAACATCCTCGCCGTGGTCATCCGCAATCAGCTTCAGCATTAGATCCAGCGATGACGTGCCGCCTGCAGTGGTCAGCCGGTTGCCGTCCGCGACAAAGACCGATTTGGTCAGCGAGACCTCCTCGAAATCTTCGGCAAAGCTGTCTTGGTTCTCCCAATGGATCGTGGCGCGTTTGCCATCAAGCAGACCCGCCTTGGCCAGCGTATGCGCGGCGGTGCAGAGACCACCGACCACCAAACCCTTGCGGGCTTCCCGGCGCAGCCATGCCAGCAGCTTTTTCGTCGTCGCAGCCTGCACGTCGATCCCGCCGCAGATCATCACCGTGTCATCGCGGTTTAGTTCTTCCAAGCCGCCGTCCAGCGCAAAAACAGCGCCCGACGAACTGGTGCAGGTGCCGCCATCCTCGCCGACGACCTTCCACGCATAGGCGTCGCGCCCCATCATCCGGTTGGCAATCCGCAGACATTCGACGGCAGAGGCAAAGCTCAGCAATGTGAAATTCTCAAGCAGCACAAAGACAAAGCAGCGTGGCTTGTCGGTATCAAGGGGGATGCGGGTGGCCGGGCGTGGTTGGGACATCGCGGCGTCTTTCAAATCAGATCGTAACTGACGGCAGTGCCACGGCCATCAGACTTGCCGCGAACTTTGCTCACGGCCCTCACGCCACGTCAAGAGCCGGTATTTCGCTTCTGGCCACTTTGCCCTCGCTTTTGTATAGGTGAGGCTGACCGAAGCGCTGAGCTTCGGTACAGTTGAGCGGAGTAACGACGATGACAGACTGGAGCACCTCAAGCTGGCGCAGCAAACCGCGCGTCCAGATGCCCGATTATCCTGACCAAGCTGCCCTACAGGCGGTTGAGGCGCAGTTGGCACGCTATCCAGTCCTCGTCTTTGCTGGCGAAGCGCGGCGACTGAAAAGACATCTAGCCTCTGCAGGCCGGGGCGAGGCGTTTTTGCTCCAAGGGGGCGATTGCGCAGAGAGCTTTGAGCAGTTCAGTTCCGACGCCATTCGCGACACGTTCAAAGTGATGCTGCAAATGGCCATCGTGTTGACCCACGGTGCCAAGGTGCCGGTGATCAAGCTAGGCCGTATGGCCGGCCAATTCGCCAAGCCGCGCTCGGCCCCGACCGAGACTGTCGATGGCGTGGAACTGCCGAGCTACCGCGGCGACATCATCAACGACCTGAGCTTCACCGCCGAGTCCCGCATCCCGGACCCTCAGAAGATGCTGCGCGCCTATACCCAAGCCGCCGCCACGCTGAACCTGCTGCGCGCTTTCTCGACCGGGGGCTATGCCGATGTGCATCAGGTGCATGGCTGGACCTTGGGTTTCACCGATGACGAAAAGGCCGAGAAATACCGCGAGATCGCCAACCGCATTTCCGACACGCTGGACTTCATGGCCGCCGCTGGCGTGACCTCGGAAACCGCGCATACGTTGCAATCGGTGGAGTTCTACACCAGCCACGAAGCACTGCTGCTGGAATACGAAGAAGCGCTCTGCCGTCGTGACAGCCAGACCGGTAAATGGCTGGCAGGCTCGGGCCATATGATCTGGATCGGCGACCGCACGCGGCAGCCGGACGGTGCGCATGTGGAATTTGCCAGCGGTGTGCAAAACCCGATTGGCCTCAAATGCGGCCCCTCGATGACCAGCGATGACCTCAAGCAATTGATGGCCAAGCTGAACCCCGAGAACGAAGAAGGCCGTCTGACGCTGATCTCGCGCTTTGGTGCGGGGCAGGTGGGCGATCACCTGCCGCGTCTGGTCAAAGCGGTGCAGGAAGAGGGCGCGAATGTGGTCTGGACCTGTGACGCGATGCACGGCAACACGATTAAATCTTCGACTGGCTACAAGACCCGGCCCTTTGATTCCGTGCTGCGCGAAGTGCATGAATTCTTTGCCGTGCATAACGCCGAAGGCACTGTCCCCGGTGGTGTGCATTTCGAAATGACGGGCCAAGACGTGACTGAATGCACCGGCGGCGTCCGTGCAGTGAGCGATGAGGACCTGTCCGACCGCTACCACACGGCCTGTGATCCGCGCCTCAACGCCAGCCAGTCGCTGGAACTGGCGTTCTTGGTGGCCGAGGAACTGTCAAACCGCCGGTCGTCACAATCCACCCGCGCGGCAGGGTAAGTAAAATACAACGGGCGCCGCCGGCTTTCTGCACGGTGGCGTCTAAGACTGTTGGGCATGTCGGCCCTCGGTCAAACTTAATTGTTCATTCCTTGTCCGTTTTCACCACACGCAGATAGGGCGGCAAGCGCTTGGCTGCGGGCGGGTCGAACAAAGCCGCGCTTTCGGCAAAGCCACGTTCTGCGGCGGGGGCAGGGTCGCGCACAAAGGACGTGGCCGGGCTCACCAGATTGCCGCTCCGGTCCTGATGTGTCAGATCAAAACGCCGCGGTGCCTTGCCCAGATCGCCCACCGCCATCAAACACCCAAGCGCCCGGCTGACATCGCCCAGATCGCTCTTTAGCGGCAAAAGCAACATCCGCGCCTCTAGCGCAGGCTTTCCATAGGTCGCAGCTGAGGTCAGGTGCAATGTCGTTTGCCCCGGCAGTTGAAATACGTCTTCCAGCGCCTCGGCGACCAAAGGACGCGCGGCATTGGTGAAGAAGGACGTGATCGGCATGCCGCGCACCTCCATCCCCATCAATTCGCGCAAATGGGTGCCCGCAATCCGCAGCCGCGCCACACCTGGTGCCACACGTTCGAGAATAAAGGCATAGGGCAGGGCTTCTTCGATCCCGCGCGGATCAATATCCGAACGACAGGGCATCAGGCGGTTGCCGCGCAACGCTTCCCAATAGGCTTCGACCTGCGCCAGCGGGCCGTAGCCAGCATATGTCCGGTGATCTGACATGAGGATCACATTCTGCGCATTCTGACCTGCGTTGTCCATCTTACTCACCCCTTCCGAACTGATCTCGCCACCCGAACCGCCACCTGAGGGGCGGGAGGGCAAAATCATTACCAAATCCTTAATAGTCCATTGCGCCCGCTGTTTCCTGCGGTTTCGGCGCAATTGGTTAACGGCCTTTGGCGTGCTGTAAAGGCTGCCAAAAACCCCGAAGGGCTTGCCCCGCAAGCCGGTTTCACCGTAAGGCAGGGCATGTCCGCCATGAGGGGAAACATACCAATGATCAGGTCCATGACAGGTTTCGCCGCCCAATCCGGCGCCTATGAAAGCTGGAGCTGGTCGTGGGAACTTCGGGCTGTGAACGGCAAGGGGCTGGACCTGCGGCTGCGTGTGCCGGACTGGATCGAAGGACTGGAAGTCGCGCTGCGCAAGCAACTTACAGCCGCGACGGCGCGGGGCAATATCACCTGCAACCTGCGGATTTCGCGTGGCGAAAGCGATGGCGCTTTGCAGGTCAACACCGCGCAGGTCGACGCTCTGCTGACTGCATTACATGATATCGAAGCCCGTGCGATGGACGCAGGCGTGTCGCTCGCTCCGTCGCGGGCGAGCGATCTGCTGACCATGCGCGGCGTGCTTGAACAGGCAGAAGAAGCGCAGGATACAGATGGCCTGCGCGCGGCGCTATTGGCAGAGTTTCCCAGCCTGCTGGCGGACTTCAACGCCATGCGCGAGTCCGAGGGCGCCGCCCTCTCGCAAGTGCTACAGGACCAATTGGCTGAGGTCGAAACCCTGTCCGCCCAAGCCGCTGCTTTGGCCGAGGCGCGCAAAGACGAGATGGCCGCGACCCTGCAACGCAACCTTGCGCGGGTGCTCGACAACAGCGAAGGCGCGGACGCTGACCGCGTGGCGCAGGAACTCGCGTTAATCGCGGTCAAAGCCGATGTGACGGAAGAGATCGACCGCCTCGCCGCCCATGTCGCCGCCGCCCGCGACCTCATCGGGCAGGGCGGCCCGGTCGGGCGCAAGCTCGACTTCCTGATGCAAGAATTCAACCGCGAAGCCAACACGCTCTGTTCCAAGGCGCAGAGCACCGAATTGACGACCGTCGGACTGGCCCTCAAGGCCGTGATCGACCAAATGCGCGAACAAGTACAGAATGTGGAGTAAGACGTGAGCAAACAAAGCCGACGCGGCCTATTGATCATCCTCAGCTCGCCCTCGGGCGCGGGCAAATCGACCATGGCGCGCGCGCTGCGAGACTGGGACCCGACGATCAACTTCTCGGTTTCCGCCACCACCCGTGCCCCGCGTCCGGGCGAAGAAGACGGCAAGGATTACCGCTTTGTCGCCGAGAATGATTTTCGCCAAGCTGTGGCTGAGGGCGAAATGTTGGAACACGCCCACGTCTTTGGCAATTTCTACGGCTCGCCCAAAGCGCCGGTGCAAGATGCGATCGATCAGGGGCAAGATATCCTCTTTGATATTGACTGGCAGGGCGCGCAGCAAATCCGCAACTCGGACCTTAACACCCACACGCTGTCGATCTTCCTGCTGCCTCCGTCGATTATTGAGCTGAAACGGAGGCTTGAAAGTCGGGGGCAGGACGATGCGGAAACCATCGCCAAACGGATGGGCAAAAGCTGGGACGAGATCAGCCATTGGGACGGCTATGACTTTGTGCTGATCAACGATGACCTTGATCAAACCGAAGCACGGCTGAAATCTATCATCACCGCCGCCCGTTTGCGGCTAAGCCAGCAGCCTGCGATTAAAGACCACGTCCGCCGTCTGCAATCTGAATTTGAGGAATTAAAATGACCCTTTACGCACTTGCCGATGCCCGCCCGAATGTCTCGCCCGAAGCATGGGTCGCGCCCGATGCTAATGTGATCGGCAAGATCACTCTCGCGGCGGAGAGCTCAGTTTGGTTCGGCAGCACACTGCGCGGCGACAATGAGATGATCACCGTGGGGCGCGGCAGCAACGTGCAGGAGAACTGCGTCTTTCACACCGATATGGGCTACCCGCTGACCGTGGGCGAGGATTGCACCATTGGCCATAAGGTCATGCTGCATGGCTGTACCATCGGGGACAATTCGCTGATCGGCATGGGGGCGACGGTGCTTAATGGCGCGAAGATCGGCAAGAATTGCCTTATCGGGGCCGGGGCGCTGATTACCGAAAACAAGGTCATTCCCGATGGCTCGCTGGTCATGGGTGTGCCGGGTAAAGTGGTGCGGGAACTGGACGAGGCCGCGATCCAAGCGCTGACCGCCAGCGCCAAACACTATGCCGAAAACGCCACCCGCTTCCGGCGCGACCTCGAACCGCTCTGACATGGGCGACACGCCTGTCACCTTGACCGAACTCGTCGCGGCGCTTCCGCTGCCGAGCCTCACCATCAACGCGGATGAAAGGATCACCGCGCTGAACGCCGAGGCCGAAGACCTGCTCGGGCAAGGCTTGGCGGGGCGGCATTACATCACCGCGCTGCGCCAGCCGGGGTTGGTCGCGGCGGTGGAAAAATGCTTCGCCGGGCAGGGGCCGCAGCAAGCGCGCTATGCCACCGGCGCGGGGGACAGCGGGGCCAATTACGACGTCAGCCTGCGGCCTTTGGGCCGGGATGGCGTCGTTTTGCTCAGCTTCAACGATGTGACCGAAATGGCCCAAGCAGGCCAGATGCGGCGGGATTTTGTCGCCAATGTCAGCCATGAACTGCGCACGCCCCTGACTGCGCTTATGGGGTTCATTGAAACCCTGCAAGGCCCGGCGCGCGAAGATACAGCGGCGCGAGAGCGGTTTTTAGAGATCATGGCCAAAGAGGCCGAACGCATGAACCGGCTGGTGGGCGAGTTGTTGTCGCTCAGCCGGGTCGAAGCCGAAGAGCGTGTGCGGCCCGACGCGCGGATCGACCTGCGCGATGTCCTTGGCGCGACCCTGCGCAACCTTGCACCCTTGGCCGCTGATAGTGGCGTCACGCTGGCGCCTGACTTGGGCGACACCCCGGCCACCGTCTTGGGCGATGCGGATCAACTCATGCAAGTGTTCACCAACCTCATTGAGAATGCGATCAAATACGGCGGGCGCGACAAAAGCGTCGAGGTCACGGCCCAGATCGTCGCCCAAGACACCGCCATGCGCGGCCCGGCGGTGCATGTCAGCGTCAGGGACCACGGCCCCGGCATTGATGCGCTCCACATCCCGCGCCTGACCGAGCGATTCTACCGTGTCGACAGCCACCGCAGCCGCAGTCTGGGGGGCACCGGGCTGGGGCTGGCGATCGTTAAACACATCCTGAACCGTCATCGCGGGCGGATGAAGGTCACGAGCACGCCCGGCGAAGGCGCTGAATTCAAAGTGATTTTGCCGCTCGAGGACAGTTCGACCTAGATTCTTCAAAAATTATCCGGGGCCGCGGCCCCTTGTCATGAAACTGTAACAGACCTGTCACATAAGCGCAGCACGCCCTTCATAGACCGGGGGCCAGATCACCATGGGGTGGTCGCCAATTCGCATCTGACAGGAGACCTCATGTCCCTCGCAAAACTCACAACCTCCGCTCTGGCAATCGCCGCCGTATCCGCCACCGCTGCTGCCGCACGCGACCAAGTACAGGTCGCCGGCTCTTCGACCGTGCTGCCCTATGCCTCCATCGTCGCCGAAGCCTTTGGCGAGAACTTTGACTTCCCGACACCGGTCGTGGAATCGGGCGGCTCTTCGGCGGGCCTCAAGCGTTTCTGCGAAGGCGTGGGCGAGAACACCATCGACGTGGCGAACGCCTCGCGCCAGATCAAAGAGGCCGAAGTGGCCGCCTGTGCCGAGAATGGCGTGACCGACATCATCGAAGTGCGCATCGGCTATGATGGCATCGTCTTCGCCTCCGACATCAACGGCAACAGTTTTGAGTTCACGCCGACCGATTGGTACAAGGCGCTTTCTGCCAAGGTCGTCGTCGATGGCGAGGTGGCAGAGAACCCCTATACCACATGGGACCAAGTGAACCCCGACTTCCCCGCCCAGCCGATCCAAGCCTTTATTCCCGGCACCAAACACGGCACCCGCGAAGTGTTCGAAGAGAAGGTGATCTTGGCCGGTTGCGAAGCCACCGGTGATTTCGAGACGTTCCTTGAAGCGGCTGAAGGCGACAAGAAAGCCGCCGAGAAAGAATGCATCAGCTTGCGCAGCGATGGCAAATCTGTCGACATTGACGGCGACTACACCGAGACGCTGGCGCGCATTGAAAGCAACCAAGACGGCATCGGCGTCTTCGGTCTGGCCTTCTACGAGAACAACACCGACAAGCTTCAGGTTGCCACCATGGGCGGCGTCGAGCCGACCACCGAGAGCATTGCCTCGGGTGACTACCCCGTGTCGCGCCCGCTGTTCTTCTACGTTAAGAAAGCCCACATCGGCGTGATCCCCGGCCTGAAGGAATACGCTGAGTTCTTCGTCGCTGACGAAGTCGCTGGCCCCGATGGCCCGCTGGCCGAATACGGTTTGGTCTCCGACCCTGAACTGGCCGAGACCCAGTCGGTCGTGACCGATGAGACCGTGATGGGCGGCGGTTCCTGAACCTAAGCGAATGACACCGGGGGCGGGCGACTGCCCCCGGTTGCTGCTTTTGATCCACTGGGGGACATGTGGGACAAATACTGACAACAGGCGCGGTGCTGCCGCTGGTGACCCTCATCGCGGTGCTGGCACTGGGCGGATATTTTCTTGCCCGCCGCCGAGCGATGATCTCTGCCGGAGGTGACAGCCGCAAGCTGCATTCACTGCCCAGCTATTACGGCTACAACGCCGTAATCAGCGTGGCGGTGCCTGCGCTTTTGGCACTGGGCATCTGGCTGCTTGTGCAACCGATGCTGGTACAATCCTCGGTGGTGGAAATGATCCCGGCCCAAGCGGTGCCTGAAGGGTCTTCGGTGAACCTGATCATGAGCGACGTGCGCCGTCTGGCCGAAGGGCTGGATGCTGCTGTAGGCGCGGGTGCGATCTCCGACGCCGAGGCGACCGATCTGACCGTCGCCGATAATCTGCGTGCTTGGCTGGCCGAGCGCGGTGTCGCCATCGGTGCCGAGGTCAGCCCGGAAGTTTTGCAGGCCGCGCAAGCCTACCGCGAGATGAATGCTTTGGGCCATGTCGGGCGCAACGTCTTCGTGCTGCTGCTGGCGCTTGCTGGGCTGCTGCTGGCGTACCGTGAAAGCCACGCCGACTTCCGCGCCCGCAATCGCGTCGAAAACGCCATCAAAGCGCTGCTGATCCTCGCGGCCTCTCTGGCGATCTTGACCACCGTCGGCATCGTCCTGTCGATGCTGTTCGAGACGATTAACTTTTTCAGCCTGCATCCGTGGACAGACTTCTTCTTTGGCGCCTCTTGGGCACCGAACTTTCGCGGGGACAGCGACCTGTCGATCCTGCCGCTGCTCTGGGGCACGCTTTATATCTCGATCATCGCGCTGGCCGTGGCCGTGCCCATCGGGCTTTTCGCGGCGATCTACCTTAGCGAATATGCCGGACCCAAGGTCCGTGCCACCGCCAAGCCACTGCTCGAAATCCTCGCCGGTATTCCGACCATCGTCTACGGCCTTTTCGCGCTGCTGACCGTCGGCCCGGCGCTGGTCAAGATCTTCGGACGCGGCGAAGACGGGCTCTTGGGCGTCGACTGGATGTCAGGAGCGACCTCGGTGCTGACGGCAGGGCTCGTCATGGGCATCATGCTGATCCCCTTCGTCTCTTCGCTGTCGGACGATATTATCAACGCCGTGCCGCAATCCCTGCGCGATGGCTCCTTCGGGCTGGGCGCGACCCAGTCCGAGACCATCCGCCAAGTCGTCATCCCCGCAGCCCTTCCGGGCATCGTCGGCGCCGTGCTGCTCGCCGCCAGCCGCGCCATCGGCGAGACCATGATCGTGGTGCTAGGGGCAGGGGCCATTGCCCGGATCTCCGGCAATCCGCTCGAAGCAATGACGACCATCACCACCCGCATCGTCAGCCAATTGACCGGCGACAGCGACTTCGCCAGCCCTGAGACGCTGGTGGCCTTCGCGCTCGGTCTCACCCTCTTCGTCCTGACACTAGGCCTGAACGTGCTGGCCCTCTACATCGTGCGCAAATATCGGGAGCAATACGAATGAGCGATATCCCCAACCCCGCAGCGCCCATCGCGGACCCGCGCGGCGCCTCCTTGCTGGTGCAGGACGGGCGCACGAAACGCCGCAACGCTTCTGAGGGCCGATTCAAGCTTTACGGCATCGTGGCGATTGCCATCGGCCTGCTGATGCTGCTGACGTTGCTCTTCACCATCATCTCACGCGGCACGGGCGCGTTTCAGCAGACTTATGTCACCCTCTCTGTGCCGCTGCTGGAAGAGAAGCTCGACAAAAACGGCAACCGCGACCTTGCTGAGATCAAAAAGGTCTCGACCTTTGGTTACGCGCCGCTCACCAAGGCTGCGTTTGAGGCCAAAATTGCGGAATCCGGGATCGAGACGTCACTAAAGCCCAAAGCGATGGCGGACCTGCTGTCCAAAGACGCCGCCGCTCAGTTGCGCGATTATGTGGTGGCCAACCCCGATCTGATCGGCAGCACGGTGGAGTTCGAATTCCTGACCAACAGCCGTGTCGACGGGTACCTCAAGGGCCGCGTGAGCCGTGAGAGCATCGCCAATGACAAAAACATTAACGCCGCACAGCTTGACCTGGTCGATGCGCTGATCGCTGACGGCAGCCTGCAAAAGCGCCTTAACCTCAACTTCATCACCGGCGCCGATGCCTCTGACGCGCGGCCCGAAGCGGCGGGCATGGGGGTGGCGATGCTCGGCTCCTTTGCCATGATGCTGGTGGTGCTGGTGCTGGCGCTGCCCATCGGGGTCGCGGCCTCGATTTACTTAGAGGAATTCGCGCCAAAGAACTGGATCACCGACATCATTGAGGTGAACATCAGCAACCTCGCGGCGGTGCCGTCGATTGTCTTTGGTATCTTGGGCCTTGCGGTGTTCATTAATTACATGCACCTGCCGAACTCCGCGCCCTTGGTCGGTGGTCTGGTGCTGACGCTGATGACCTTGCCGACGATCATCATCTCAACCCGCGCCTCACTGAAATCCGTACCGCCGTCGATCCGCGATGCAGCGCTTGGGGTAGGGGCGTCGAAGATGCAATCAGTCTTCCACCACGTGCTGCCCCTCGCAGCACCCGGCATCCTGACGGGCACCATCATCGGCCTTGCCCAAGCGCTTGGCGAAACAGCCCCGCTGCTGCTGATCGGCATGGTCGGCTTCATCGCCTCCAACCCGCCCGAGAGCATCGCCGAAGGGCTGATGGCCCCGAATTCGGCCATGCCAGCGCAGATCTACGAATGGGCCAAACGCGCCGACCCGGCGTTCTACGAACGCGCTTGGGGCGGCATCATCATCTTGCTGGTGTTCCTGATCTCGATGAACGCCATCGCAGTGCTGCTGCGCCGCCGGTTCGAGCGGCGCTGGTAAAAAGGGACGGGACAATGAAAGATACAGAAATGCTGGAGCAGAACGTGACAAACCACCCCGTCAAAATCGCGGCCCGCAATGTGCAGGTCTACTATGGTGACAGCCAAGCCATCCGCGATGTGGACATCGATATCAACGACAAGACCGTGACCGCGTTCATCGGCCCATCAGGCTGCGGGAAGTCAACTTTTCTACGTTGTATCAATAGGATGAACGACACAATTGATGCGGCACGCGTCACGGGCGATATCCGGATCGATGGCGAAGACATCTATGACAAACGCGTCGACCCAGTACAACTGCGCGCCAAGGTCGGCATGGTGTTTCAAAAGCCGAACCCGTTTCCGAAATCGATCTATGATAACGTGGCCTATGGCCCGCGCATCCACGGGTTGGCGCAGAACAAGGCGGACCTCGACGGGATCGTCGAACAGGCGCTGCGGCGCGGGGCGATCTGGGACGAAGTGAAGGACCGGTTGCATGCGCCCGGAACCGGCCTTTCTGGCGGCCAACAACAACGTCTCTGCATCGCTCGCGCTGTAGCCACGGAACCTGAGGTGCTCTTGATGGACGAGCCTTGCTCCGCTCTCGACCCCATCGCCACGGCGCAGGTCGAAGAACTGATCGACGAGCTGCGCCAGAACTATTCGGTGGTCATTGTCACGCACTCCATGCAGCAAGCTGCCCGAGTCAGCCAAAAGACAGCCTTTTTCCACCTTGGCAACCTCGTGGAGTTTGGCGATACCGATGACATCTTCACCAGACCTCAAGACCCGCGCACCGAAAGCTACATCACCGGCCGGATTGGATAAAACCATGTCAGAACAACACATTGCATCAGCCTTTGACCGTGATCTTGAGGCCGTTCAGGCGCAAATCCTGAAAATGGGCGGACTGGTTGAGGCCGCCATTCTGCGCGGTGCGCAGTCGTTGGAAACCCGCGACGAAGAACTGGCGCAGGAGGTCAGGGCAGGGGACAAGGCCATCGACGCGCTCGAAGAACAGATCAACGAAAACGCGGCCCGCGTGATCGCTCTGCGCGCGCCCACAGCGATTGATCTGCGCTTGATCCTGAGCGTGATTAAGATTAGCGCCAACCTCGAACGTATTGGCGACTATGCAAAAAACATGGCCAAGCGCAGCACGGTGCTGAACCAAATGCCGCCCATAAGCGACAGCACCGGTGCGATCCGGCGCATGGCCGGTACGGTTGAGGCGATGCTGAAAGACGCGCTCGACGCCTATATCCAGCGCGACGCCGATCTGGCCCGCGATGTGATCGCCAGAGACGAAGACGTCGACCAGATGTACAACGCGCTGTTCCGCGAATTCCTGACTTTCATGATGGAAGAGCCACGCAACATCACCGCCTGTATGCACCTGCATTTCATCGCGAAAAACGTTGAGCGCATGGGCGATCATGTGACCGCGATTGCCGAACAGGTCGTCTATCTCGTGACCGGTGAGATGCCAGAGGAAGATCGCCCAAAGGCCGACAGCACATCTGTCGCGGCAAAGGTCTGACCCGATGGATGTCACACAGCCCCAGGTGCTCTTGGTCGAAGACGAGCCTGCGCAACGCGAAGTGTTAGCGTATAATCTGGAGGCCGAGGGCTTTGCGGTGCGTCGCGCTGAGAACGGCGAAGAAGCGATGTTGCTGATCGCCGAGGCCGCGCCGGATCTTATCATTCTCGACTGGATGATGCCGCTGATGAGTGGCATCGAAGTCTGCCGTCAACTTAAGACGCGGACCGAGACGCGCGAGATTCCGATTATCATGCTTTCGGCACGGTCCGAGGAAGTCGATACCGTCCGAGGCTTGGACACCGGCGCCGACGACTATGTGATTAAACCCTACAACATACGCGAGCTGATGGCTCGGGTACGCACGCAGTTGCGCCGCGCGCGTCCTGCGGCTGTGGGCGCGGTGCTGAGCTATGAGGACATCGCACTCGATCCTGAGCGCCACCGGGTCAGCCGTGCGGGAGCCGAGCTGAAACTTGGTCCGACCGAGTACCGGTTGCTGCTGACGCTGCTGGAAAGACCGGGCCGAGTGTTCAGCCGCGACCAGTTGCTCGATCATGTCTGGGGGCGCGACATCTATGTCGATACACGCACGGTGGACGTCCATATTGCGCGGCTTCGTAAAGCGCTAACCTCAGGGGGCACCACGGACCCAATTCGCACAGTTCGGGGCGCAGGATACGCTCTGGGTTAATCTATACGACGTAGCACGCAGTTAATTTACATAAGACTGATTATACGACTAAAGGATGTAGCCGCAAAGCGATAATGTCACCCTTAAGCAAAGCAGAAGTGTCACTCTGTCCTCGGTTTGAGATGAGGATGCGTGGACATGGGATGGGTGATGATGAGCGAGCGCGAGTTGAACCGCGTGGAAGTTTTGGCGCAGGTCGATGATGACCGGCTGACCGTCGACAATGCGGCTAACATGCTGGATCTGACGCGGCGGCAAATCTTCAGATTGTTGAAGCGGTATCGCAAGGATGGTGCGTCGGCGATCCGTCACGGGTCTCGCGGGCGCGCGCCGAACAACTTAATCCATCAAGCCAAACGGGATTATGCGCTAAGCCTGATCAAAGAGAGCTACGCGGATTTTGGCCCGACATTGGCCGCTGAGATGTTAGCTGAACATCACGGCTTCAAGGTGTCCCGCGAGACGTTGCGCAAGTGGATGCAAGAAGACGGTATTTGGCTGTCGCGCAAGCAACGGCGTACATTCCACCAACCCAGATTGCGTCGGGAATGTTACGGCGAACTGATCCAGATTGATGGCTCTGATCACCGTTGGTTTGAGGATCGCGGCCCACCATGCACCCTGCTCGTGTTTATCGACGATGCGACAAGCACGTTGATGGAACTGCGGTTTGTGCAGTCGGAAAGCACGTTCAGCTATTTCGAGGCACTGGAGAGTTATCTGCGCCAACATGGCCGTCCCGTCGCCTTTTATTCCGATAAACACACGGTGTTTCGCGTGGCGAAGCAAGACGCCAAGGGCGGCGCGCGCATGACCCAGTTTGGACGTGCCCTGAACGAGTTGAACGTGGAAATCCTCTGCGCGAACAGTTCTCAAGCCAAAGGCCGCGTCGAACGCGCGAACCGGACACTTCAGGATCGCCTGGTGAAGGAACTGCGTCTCGCAGGCATCTCGGACATGGAAGCAGGAAACGCTTACCTGCAAGGGTTCAAAGACCGTTACAACGCCCAGTTTGCCAAGGTTCCCACAAAGTCCGACAACTTGCACCGCGCGCTCAATATGGAGCCGGATCGGCTGGATGAAGTGCTGTGCTGGCGCGAAAACCGCTATGTCGGCAAACAGCTCACGTTTTCCTACGACCGCAAGCGGATCATGCTGAAGGAAAGCGATGTGACACGCGGGCTGGTCGGCAAATACGTCGACACCTATGCCTTCGTGGACGGGCGGTTCGAAGTGCGCTCGAAAGGCCGCTCCCTGCCCTACAAAATCTTCGATATGGATCAACGTGTGACGCATGCGGCCATCACAGAGAACAAGCGACTGGGAGCGGTGCTGGAACACATCAAGGACATGCAAGATAAGGCACCGCCAAAACCCAAGGTGCGGACAAATTCAGAGAAGATGGGCTACAAGCCGAACGGCAGACGGCAAGGACGACATTCCGGATCGCGTGCCAAGAAGACAATTGTGCAAGCCGCGGAATAGGCTCAAAGTACTGGCATGGATACTGAAGACGACCCCGAGATTATCTTCTCCGAATACACCCAAGCTATTGTCATCCAGGGGCATCATTTCGATGTCGAGATCTACAAGACCACGCTGCACCCAGGCTGGATTCTCTCGGTCGAGAATGAGTTTGGAACTCTGACCATTTCCGACGACCCGCCCTACCTTGCAGACGGTCTCGCTTGGCGTGCCTTTCAGGCGCTGGTCAGCGATGAAGGCATCAAAGCTTTCTTCAACAAGAATGAGCAACGCAAACTGCGGCTCTAAACTACACCCGCACAGCCAGCCAGGGCTCCGATATCTGAGGTCTACACCCTGTCAGGCTGTGCTACCGTAAGCGCCCATGGTGACATTTCTGGTTTGCGCAACAGGTGACATTTCTGAATGGTGTTTACAAAGGACGCGGTTTTACGGGAGGACTTCTGCGCTCTTCCCGCCACAGGTGAATTCCAAAGATAGCCCTTGCTGGACAGCGCGGCTTTCGCTCAACTATCACTGGTAAAACGATTTGAGCGAGCCGCCATGCCTTCTGTCCTGATCCTGAATGGTCCAAACCTCAACCTGCTTGGCACACGCCAGCCTGAGGTCTATGGCTCGACAACCTTAGCAGATATCGAAAAGCTCTGCACTGCTGAGGCTGCGCGCCTTGAGCTAGAAATCGCCTTTGAACAATCCAACCACGAAGGCGCGTTGATTGATCTGATCCACGCCGCCCGCGGCACCCATGCTGGGATCATTTTGAACGCCGGCGCCTATACGCATACCTCAATCGCATTGATGGACGCCATCGCCTCCGTCGAGTTGCCATTGGTCGAAGTGCATCTGAGCAATATCCACGCCCGTGAAAGCTTCCGCCATACGTCCTACATTGCGCCAGTCGCTTTAGGGCAAATCTGCGGCTTCGGGGCGCAAGGCTATGTCTTGGCGCTTCAGGCACTTAAAGGACATCTTGTAACCTGATGGAAATGCGCGACTATTTTCATCGTATCGCGCGTAGCACGACAATCGATACCCTATGGCAAGCCCATGTTACGCAGATGCGCAACTTCGGCTTTGACCGGCTGATCTATGGCTTTACCCGTTACATGAGCCCGAGTTCTATGGGTGATCCGGCCGATTTTGTCATCCTGAGCAACCATGACCGCGCCTATCTCGACAAGTTCTTTACCGGCGGGCTCTATCAATATGCACCGATGGTTCGCTGGGCGCTCTCCAACGAAGGCGCTTGTAGCTGGAGCACCGTGTATCAGACCCCTCCGCAGAACGAGGCCGAGAAACGGGTGATGGAGTTCAATCTCGATATGGGCGTCACGGCGGGTTATACGCTGAGTTTTAAGACCACGTCAGCGCGTTCGAAGGGGGCCATTGCCCTGACTGCCAAACGAGGCACCTCGCAGGAGGACGTAGACGCGCTTTGGGCGCTGCACGGGGCTGACATCCAATTGATGAACGAGATGGCGCATCTCAAGATCATGTCCCTGCCCCATCATAACCCAGCCCGGAGCCTTACGCGGCGACAGCGCGAAGCGCTGGAATGGGTCGGCGACGGTAAGACAACGCGAGATATTGCGCTTCTGATGGGCCTTACCCCGGCGACGGTGGAAAAACACCTGCGTTTGGCGCGCGAAGCGTTGTCTGTGGAGACCACCGCACAGGCTGTTTTGAAAGCTGCGTTTTCCAATCAGATCTTCATGGTGGAAACATGACAACCTGAGGTATGGAATACCCTACTCGATACCCGCTTTGCGATAATACATGATCATTTCAGCCCCGCTGGTTGTAAGCCAGTAGGCAACGGCTCTTGACCCCTTGCAATACCAAGGCTCTCTTCGGGTCGCCGGTCTCAGCCAGGTTTATTCTTCACCTGGCTGACCGGGTCTCGGGCTCCGGCTCATTCCCTCCAAGGAACGAAAAAAGGCGGCGCACCCCGGTGCACCGCCTTCTTCCAATACTACGCAGCTTGGCTTAGCCTTTAGCGGCTTTGGCCACTTCAGCTGCGAAGTCTTCTTTGACAACTTCGATGCCTTCGCCAACTTCGAGGCGCACGAAGCCAGTGATGGTCGCACCTGCTTCTTCGGCAGCTTTGCCGACGGTCAGGTCAGGGTTCACTACGAAGGATTGATTCAGCAGTGTCACTTCGGACATGTACTTCTGCATCCGGCCGGTGATCATCTTTTCGATCACGGCTTCGGGCTTGCCGCTCTCACGGGCGATGTCCATCTGGACCTGCTTTTCTTTTTCGACAACCGCCGGGTCCAGATCTGCTTCAGAGAGCGACGCTGGGTTCACAGCTGCGATGTGCATTGCAACCTGCTTGCCAAAGGCTTCGTCGCCGCCGTTCATGGCAACCAGAACGCCGATCTTGCCCATGCCGGGTGCGGCCGCGTTGTGCACGTAGGAGACTACGGTCTCGCCATCAATGCTCTTCATGCGACGCAGGGACATGTTTTCGCCGATCTTGGCGATGGCATCGGTGATGGTGGTCTCAACGGTCTTGCCGTTGATCTCAGCCGCTTTCAGCGCTTCGACATCGTCTGTCTTCAGAGCTGCGTCGGCGATGTTGCTGACCATCGACTGGAATTCAGCGTTTTTGCCAACGAAGTCGGTTTCGGAGTTCACTTCGACCGCGACACCGTGACCGTCTTCGACCTTAACGGCCACAAGACCTTCGGCTGCTGTACGGCCGGATTTCTTGGCCGCTTTGGCCAGACCCTTGGTGCGCAGCCAGTCAACGGCGGCTTCCATGTCGCCGTCTGTTTCTGTCAGTGCCTTCTTGGCGTCCATCATGCCCGCGCCGGTGCTGTCGCGCAGTTCCTTGACCATGGATGCTGTGATTGCCATCTCTTGGTTCTCCTTTGGAAATCGGGGGCAGGCCCAAGGCCCGCAACTAGTGGAAATCGGGGCAGGCTACCCTGCCCCGTGTTTCAGATCCGTGACGCTCAGCCTTCGGCTTTTGCGACGGTCTCTTTCTTGGATTCGATGTCCAGCGGCGCGTCTTTGCCCATGGCATCGTCGTGCACAGTCTCTTCGGAAGCATTGCCGATTTCGACGCCGGTGCTCTCTTCGCTTACGGCTTCTTCTTCCGGAGCTTCTTCCATCGCGCCAAGGTCAACGCCTGCCGCACCCAACTGGGCAGACATGCCGTCGAGCGCTGCGCGAGCGGCCAGATCGCAGTAAAGAGCGATGGCACGTGCGGCGTCGTCGTTGCCTGGGATGATGTAGTCAATGCCGTCGGGCGAGCAGTTGGTGTCAACCACAGCAACAACCGGGATGCCCAGCTTGTTCGCTTCGGCAACGGCCAGCGCTTCTTTTTTCACGTCGATGACGAAGAGGAGGTCAGGACGACCGCCCATTTCGCGGATGCCGCCCAAGGACGCTTCCAGTTTGAACTGGTCACGCTCCATGCCAAGACGCTCTTTCTTGGTCAGACCTTCAAAGCCGCGCTCGGACTGCTCGTCGATGTTTTTCAGACGGTTGATCGACTGCGAAACGGTCTGCCAGTTGGTCAGCGTGCCGCCGAGCCAACGGTGGTTCATGTAATACTGTGCGCATTTCTCTGCGGCTTCGGCGATCGGCTGGGCAGCCTGACGCTTGGTGCCAACGAAGAGAACGCTGCCGCCTTTGGCGACGGTGTCACGGATAACTTTCAGCGCATCGTCCAGCATGGGGACGGTCTGCGTGAGGTCCATGATGTGGATGCCGTTGCGTGCGCCGTAGATGTACGGTCCCATGCGGGGGTTCCAGCGCTGTGTCTGGTGACCAAAGTGTACGCCTGCTTCAAGCAGTTGGCGCATGGAGAACTCAGGAAGAGCCATGTCTTTATACCTTTCCGGTTTAGCCTCATCGGGGGTATGACAGCGACATGCTGCCAACCGGCGGACGTTTTGGGATTTCTCCCCAAAAGGCCCAACCCCGACTGCGGGTTCAAGTGGGGCGCATATATGCCAGCCCGCGCCGCAGCGCAAGGGCTTATTGCGGTTTGAGAGGCGCGCCGCTATGCCCTGCCCGCACCTGCGCTTCACAGGCCCGCGCGAGGTCTTTACGTCCGGCGAAGTCGGCCACCGGCAACGGCGCGTGATAAATCACCTCCACCGCGCCCTGACGCGGAGCGGCCAAGGTGGTCAACAGATGTGAGCCAAAGGACATATCGCCCCACCAGCCATAGAAGCGTGGATCAGCACCTGCCGGCGGATGGTAGATAACACTAACCGGTTGCACCGCGATCTGGTCGCGCAGCGCAGGATCAAAGAATGCCTCAAAAAGCGTTGTTTTAAACGTAAGAACTTGCAGCCCGTCGGTGCTGGTGCCTTCGGGGAAGAACAACAGCTTATGCCCCGCCATGAGGCGCGTGCGGAAGATATCCGTCTGATTGCGCGCTTCGGCCCGGTCGCGGCGGATAAAGACGGTGCCCGTGGCCCGCGCGAGCCAGCCAATGCCCGGCCAACCGGCTACCTCGGACTTCGAGACAAAGTAGATGCGTTTGGCCGCGTTCAGCGCAAAGATATCGAGCCAAGACGTATGGTTGGCCACAACCGCCCCGCGCCCCTCCATCGGAGCGCCGCGCTGGATAAAGCGCATCCCAAGCAGGCGAAAGGCCGTTCGGCAGACAAACTGCGTAATAAAGGGTGTGACAGGCCGCTGCACGCCGTAGAGCGGTTGCTCTATAAGTCGCAGCAACAACAGGATCAGCAAGCCGCCGAACACCAAAACTGCCAGCGCAAGCCCGCGCAGCAGCAGGAGCAACAGCCCTAGCGGCGTCAGCCGAAATCGCGGCGGGGGTTGGTCGCTGTCCCAAGTCGTGGTCACAGAGCCCCCCCGCCATAAATGCGCACGCCGCGCGGGCTCATCTGCTGGGTATCAAGGATCAGGCAAACGTCGGTGGTGTTAAAGGCGTGATCCACAAAAGCCCCCTCGCCCACGCTGCCGCCGAGCCGCAGATAGGCCTTGATCAGGCTCGGCATCGCCAACATCGCCGCGCGGCGGTCAAGATCAGCCTCGGGGATCAGGTCCATTGACTGGAAAGCCTTGGCCCGCACCCGCAACTCAGGCGCCGCCAGATGCCGGTGGTGCAAGAGCGATAAGGGCTGAGCCAGGCTCGCGGGATCGGTCCCACGAAAGCTTGCCACGCCAAATAGCACTTCGATCTCATGCTCCGCCACATATTGCGCGAGCGCGCCCCACAGATGGTGCATTGCAGCCCCCCCGCGATAGGCGGGGTCGAGGCAGGAGCGGCCCAACTCCAGCAAGCGACGGCCCGAATTGAGCAACGGCGAGAGGTCGTATTCCTCAGCCGAATAGAACCCCCCTGCCCGCGCCGCCATATCGCTTCGCATAACCCGGTAGACGCCGGCAAGCTTCCCGTTGCGCTGGTCCATCAACAGCAAATGGTCGAAGTAGGGATCAAAGCGGTCTTGCTCCAGCCGCGCCGCATGATCGACCATCGCGCCGCTGCCGCCCAGTTCTTCCACAAAAACCTCATAGCGCAGCCGCTGCGCCGCCTGCACATCGGCCTCGGTCTGGGCCAGTCTGACCTGAAAATCTGCTGCAACGCCGCGCGGCATCGGCCAATCCTGTGCCTATGGAGTGTTCCCCGCCTGATAGGCAATCGGCCCGGTCAGCGCAACACTTGCCAAATGCGGCGCCGTTAGGTTACTCTCTTATAGGTTGTGTTAAGAAAAACCTTTTCCATCGTTAAGGATTTGAAAAGGATCATTCGTCATCAAAGACCGGCATTAACGCCAAACGAAAGCTGTCTATGACCACTTTACCATGGTCGCGAAAGTTGACCGTCACCTTACCGCCGATATTGCTCTGCACCTGCCCGGTGCCCCAATCGGGCCGTTCAGGATGCTCCACCAGCATGCCGGGGGTCAGCAGCGCGTTCAGATCTTCCATAGTCATTCCTGTCACATCGAGGGGCCATCATGGGCAAACATAACATCGATCTGCCTGCTCTCATCGGCAGCCGCATCTGCCATGACCTGATATCCCCGATTGGGGCCATCAACAACGGGCTGGAACTGCTGAATATGTCCGGCAGCGGGGCCGCGCCGGGGCCGGAGCTTGAACTGATCGGCCAAAGCGTTGAGAGCGCCTCGGCTCGGGTGCGTTTCTTCCGCATCGCCTTTGGTGCCGCGGGCGAGCAGACCATGGGACAGGTCGAAATCTCCGCCATCCTGCGTGACCTTTTTGCCGGAACACGGTTCGACATCGAATGGAACATCGAAGCGCCACAGACCCGCAATTGCGTGCGCATGGTCTTCCTCGCGCTGCTATGTATCGAGACCGCTTTGCATCATGGCGGTCACATCATCATTACCGAACAAGGGAACACCTTCCGCCTGCAGGCCACCGCAGACAAGATTGCCATCGACCCAGCCCTTTGGGACCTGATGAGCGATCCCGATCACGAGACGATGCTTCAGCCCGCGCAGGTGCAATTTGCACTGCTGCCACTGATCGCAGCCGAAAGCGGGCGGCGCGTGACAATGGAAACGTCGGACACCGAATTGACGGTCCGGTTCTAACGCTTAACCGCGCACCGTCCCGTCACCGCGCACGATATATTTGAAGCTCGTTAACTGCGCCGCCCCCACCGGGCCGCGGGCGTGCAGCTTACCCGTAGCAATGCCAATCTCCGCGCCCATGCCAAACTCACCACCATCTGCAAATTGAGTGGACGCGTTGTGCATCAGGATCGCCGAATCCAACCCATTCAAAAATTGCGCAGCGGTCTGAGGGTTCTCGGTCAGAATACAGTCCGTATGACCCGAACCATATTGCCGGATATGATCCATTGCGGCTTCCACACCGCTCACACTGCGCGCGGCGACGATCATGTCGAGGTATTCGCGACCCCAATCGTCTTCTTGCGCAGCCTGTGTTCCCGGGATCGCCTGAAGCGTCTTGTCGGCCCGCACCTCAACGCCCGCGTCAATCAGAGCGCGGATCACCCCTTGGCCGATGGTTGCTGCAGCTTTCTCGTGGATCAGGAGGCATTCCGCAGCGCCGCAGATACCTGTGCGGCGGGTCTTGGCGTTCAGCACGACCTTCAGCGCCTTCTCCGGGTCAGCCTCAGCGTCAATATAGATATGAACAATACCTTCGAGATGGGCAAAGACCGGGACCCGCGCCTCTTTCTGCACCAGCCCGACCAACCCTTTGCCGCCCCGCGGCACGATGACGTCGATGGTATCGGTCATGGTTAGCATTTCGCGCACCGCCGCCCGGTCCCGCGTCGGCACCAGTTGCACCGCATCTTCGGGCAGCCCCGCATCGCGCAGCCCTTTCTGCAAACAGACGTGAATCGCGCGGGATGAATGAAATCCCTCGGACCCGCCCCGCAGGATCACTGCATTGCCCGCCTTCAAACAAAGCGCACCTGCGTCCGCTGTCACGTTGGGGCGCGATTCATAGATCACGCCGATAACGCCGAGGGGCGTCCGCACGCGTTGAATGTTCAGTCCGGACGGCTGGTCCCAATCCGCAATGACCTCGCCCACCGGATCGGCCTGCTCGGCCACAGACCGCAGCCCGTCGACCATGCCTCGGATACGGTCTTCGTCTAGCATGAGACGGTCCATCATCGAGTCCGACAGGCCTTTCTCGCGGCCAAATTCCATGTCTTTGGCATTCGCCTCAATAATCGCACTGCGGTTTTTCCAAACCGCTTCAGCTGCGCTGATGAGAGCTGCGTGTTTGCGTTCGGCGCTGGCATTCGCCAGTTCCACCGCGGCTGCCCGCGCGCGAGCGCCAATATCGGCCATTAGCTCGGGAATGTTTTCGTTATCATTCATCAGCTTACAGTCCTATTCTAAAGTATCGGCTTAAAGCGCCATGTCGTCACGGTGAATGAGCGCCGCGCGTCCCGGATAGCCAAGCACTGCCTCGATCTCGGCGCTCTTGCGGCCCTTGATCTCGGCCACCTCGCCTGCGGAGTAGCGGCTCAGCCCATAGCCCACCACATGGCCGGCCAAATCTTGCATTGCAATGCTGTCACCGCGTTCAAAGCCGCCACCTACAGCCGTAATCCCCGCCGGAAGCAGCGACTTCCCGCGTTGCAGCGCTGCCACCGCGCCGGCGTCCAAGGTAACAGTGCCGCGCGGCTTCATGGCTGCGATCCAGCGTTTGCGCGCAGTTTGCGGATCGCTCTGGGCCGTGAACCAAGTGGCATTTGCCCCGTTTTCAAGCGCCGTCAATGGGCGCAGGACAAAGCCATCGGTGATCGCCATGGCACAGCCCGCCGCGGTCGCCGTGCGCGCGGCCATGAGTTTGGTTTTCATCCCGCCTTTTGACAGGCCTGACCCGGCGTCCCCAGCCATGGCTTCGATCTCAGGTGTGATCACATCAATCTGATCATAGCGCTTTGCAGTAGGGTCCTGCGCGGGGTTCGCGCTGTAGAACCCGTCAACGTCCGAGAGCAGGATTAACTGATCGGCACCCACCGTCACGGCGATCTGCGCCGCCAGACGGTCATTGTCACCGAAGCGGATCTCGTCCGTGGCGACGGTGTCGTTCTCATTCACAATCGGCACCACGCCGAGCGACAAAAGCTGTTCCAAGGTCGCACGGCTGTTCAGGTAGCGGCGGCGGTTGGCGCTGTCTTCGAGCGTCACCAGCACCTGCGCTGTAGTGATGTCATGGGGGGCCAGCACTTCTTCATAGGCGCGTGCGAGGCGGATTTGCCCAACGGCAGCAGCGGCCTGTGCCTGTTCCAGCGCCAGTACGGTTGTGGGCAGCCCCAAGACGCCACGGCCCAGAGCGATGGAGCCGGAAGACACCAGCACGGCATCGCAGCCCTGCCCCTTTAGCCATGCGACATCCTGCGCCAACCCGTCCAGCCAGTCGCGCCGCAATGCGCCGCTATTTCGGT
This sequence comes from Sulfitobacter delicatus, assembly GCF_900102535.1. Taxonomy (GTDB): domain Bacteria; phylum Pseudomonadota; class Alphaproteobacteria; order Rhodobacterales; family Rhodobacteraceae; genus Sulfitobacter; species Sulfitobacter delicatus. The sequence goes on from NZ_FNBP01000004.1 coordinate 223,654, forward strand.
CCACCAGAAGGGCAGAACCGATCTTGATGACGACGCGGCGGGCGGTGCTTAGGGCTGCCAAGGCTCTTCTTCCTCGGTGCTGCGGAACCGCAGGCGGTCATCGTCGATGTTTTGACGCAGGGTACGGAGGACTTCGGTAACGCCTTCACCGGCCACGCCGGACATCATCATGACAGGCCCACCACAGGCTTTTTCCAAGTCTTCCAAACGGCTTGCGCGTTCTTCGTCATCCAATGCATCAACTTTGTTGAGCACCGTCACACGCGGCTTCTCAGCCAGGTCGCCGCCATAGGCCTCCAACTCGGTGATGATCGTGCGGTAGTCCTCGGCGACCGTTTCGGAGGTGCCGTCGATCAGATGCAACAGCACCGCGCAGCGCTCCACGTGACCGAGGAAGAGATCCCCCAAGCCGCGCCCTTCGGAAGCGCCTTCGATAAGGCCGGGAATGTCGGCCACAACAAATTCAGTGTTATCCACGCCCACGACGCCAAGGTTCGGGTGCAAGGTGGTAAATGGATAGTCTGCGACCTTTGGCCGGGCGTTTGAGGTCGCCGCCAAGAAGGTGGATTTACCCGCATTTGGCAGGCCTAACAGCCCCACATCCGCGATCAGCTTCAACCGCAGCCAGAGCGTGCGTTCGACGCCCTCTTGCCCCGGATTGGAGCGGCGTGGCGCTTGGTTGGTGGAGGATTTGAAATGCAGGTTGCCCCAGCCGCCATTGCCGCCGCGGGCCAATTGGACGCGCTGGCCGAGTTCAGTCAGATCGGCAATTACCGTTTCCTGATCTTCGTCTAAAATCTCGGTGCCGACAGGCACGCGCAGAATGATGTCGTCGCCGTCCTTACCGGTGCGCTGTTTGCCCATGCCGGGCTGGCCGTTCTTGGCGAAAAAGTGCTGTTGATAGCGAAAGTCGATCAGCGTGTTCAGCCCGTCAACCGCCTCGGCCCAGACAGAACCACCGGTGCCGCCGTCGCCGCCGTCAGGCCCGCCATATTCGATGTATTTCTCGCGGCGGAACGACACGCAGCCGCCACCCCCGGCGCCGGAGCGGATATAGACTTTGCACAGGTCGAGAAACTTCATGGTCTTGCCTTTCAGGCGCGGGGTGCGGTCCTACAGCTTGCGGCTATAGGTCCATGTGGGTACGGCAGCATCGCGGGCCAAGCAATAGGTTTCCGCGTCACCGAGATAGACAAAACCCGCATTGGTCAGCACTTTGGCCGAGGCCGGGTTGTCGTGGAATACAGAGGCAAAGAGCGCGTCATTGCCCAGAGGGTTAGCATCGACCAGCGCTTGAACGGCGTCTGAGGCCAGATGGGTGTTCCAGAAGGCAGGTGCGACCCAATAGCCGACCTCTGACTGGTTGCGATCAAGCCGGGTTAGGGAAATGACCCCCATGACTTCGGAACTATCCGCGCGGGTGCCGTCCATAACCCAGACGTCCTCTTCACGGTCGTCCGACATCGCACGACTGATATAGGCCTCGACACTGCCGGGGGGCAGCGGGTGCGGGATCGACGAGGTCGCTTTGGCAACGCGCGGGTCGCTCGCGTACATCTCAATCAGACCAAGGTCAGACCGGCGCACTGGGCGCAAATCAAAACGCTCGGTCTCGATCACGGGTTGGTTCACGATGGGTTCCATCTGCATCGTCATGTTCCTCCTCCGAACAGACCGAATGAGGGGCCGGCAGCCATAATGGCCACCCCTGCCCCGATCAGGCGAACACGCCGCACAACTGCAGCATGACATTCGGCATAAACCTCCCTGCCGAACGTAACGAATTCGCAAAATCCAAGCGGCAAAAGACCGATACGGTCAAAGTCGCTGGTGGGCCAAAATGGCCCGTTACTTGATGTTAAATACATGGGAATGTTCCCGGAAAAAGAAAAGGGACCGGCGGTATCGCCGATCCCTGAATTTTTTCAAACCATCTAGGGTACGGCTTATTCAGCGGCCTCCGCGCGTGGCAGAACCGAAATAAACGTGCGGTTTTTCAGACCCTTGTGGAAGGTCACAGCGCCGTCAACGGTTGCAAAGATCGTGTGATCCTTGCCCATGCCAACGCCTGCGGCTGGCCAAAACTTGGTGCCGCGCTGACGCACGATGATGTTGCCAGGAATAACGGCTTCGCCGCCATATTTCTTAACGCCAAGGCGACGACCAGCTGAGTCGCGCCCGTTACGGGATGAACCGCCTGCTTTTTTATGTGCCATCTCGGTCTCTCCTTAGCCTTTGGTCTTTTCTTTGGCCTGATCGACCCAGCCTTCACGCTGGATACGGCCTTTGAAAGACAGTTTCTCGTCAACTTCAGCGATATCCGCTTCGGTCCATGCTGCGATCTGGGCAAAGGAGGTGATCCCCGCTTCGTGCAGCTTCTTCTCAAGGGCCGGGCCTACGCCGCTCAGCGCCTTCAGATCGTCCGCGCCGGCTTCCGACATTTTGTCGGCTTTTTCGGCTTTCGGCGCAGCCTTGGTGGCTTTTGCCTTTTTGGCTTTCTTGATCTGCGCGGCGTCATCGGTCTTGCCGGTGATCGCGGCCACAGCGGCGGCGCTCACGGAACCGGTGCCAACAGCAGCAGACACGCCCGACTTCTCTGCGCCGGAGGCGAGGATGTCGGTGATCTTGACCAGCGTCAGTTTCTGACGGTGACCCTTGGTACGCTTGGAAGAGTGCTTCCGGCGACGCTTGACGAAGTTGATAACCTTTTCGCCTTTGATCTGGTCAACGACTTCGGCCTGAACGCCTGCATCTTTAACCATAGGCGCGCCGAGAACGGGCTTGTCGCCGCCCAGCATCAGCACTTCGTTGAACTGGACTGTTTCGCCAGCATTGGCCGCAATACGTTCAACCCGCAGCATATCGCCGGATTGGACTTTGTATTGCTTGCCGCCTGTCTTGATGACCGCAAACATGCGTCTTCCTTTTCTGTCATCCGCGTTCTGTGGCCCCCGCTTGGGAGTTTGTGGATGGGCTTTCCGGCCGATCCGCCTCGAACAGCGCGCCCATATGGGCGTCATTAAAAACATTCCCGAAAACGGATAGACCGCCGGGATGCGGGCTTATGTGCGGATTACAGGCTCAAGTCAAGCAGGTTTTCGACGCAGCACGCACCTCTTTGCCTAGAGCTCTTCAGCGGTCATGTTCAACGCCACGGCACGCCCCAAAGCGTAGGAGATATCCTCGTAAGCGCGGCCAAATCCGTCAAAGAGCGCTTGGTTCAACGCCCGTCCCGCCTCGGTTTCGGCGAAATCGGCGTAGCGCGCAAGCTCCGCTTCCTCCAGCGGATGGTAGGCCAGCAGCATATAGGCATAGACCCACGCCGTCGTATCCTCTGTCACCGCGTCAACGTCAGTGCCGACGTCAGCCAACAGGTCTTCCTCACTATCACTCAGCGCACCGCCGTCCAGCAGTCCCCGCAGGAACTGGAAGTTGCTGTTCAACGCCGTTGTTACATTCCGGTCAATCATGTCAGCAGCGTCAACCAAACGGGTGATCTGGGCCAGACGCGGATCGTCGCTGCCTTCGATCTCCGCGAACCGGGCACGCGCCGCATCTTCGACTTCGGCATCTGAGATCGCAGCGCGTGCAGCGTTCTCAAGCTCAATCACCCGGCCCCCAAGGTCTGACGAATAAAACCCAATCGCAGCCTCAAGATCGGCGCTCTCCAACCGCTCCTCCATCGCCTGTCGGACCATCTCCACCATACGTTCGCTGTCATAGATCGTGTCGACCTGCATCTGCCAGCCCGGGCCGCCCTGCCCGCCCAGCATGTCCTGATTCAACGTGCCAGCATGTATCTGCCCCTCATCCCGCAGGATCGCGGCAGCTTCACGCAGTTCCATCAGATCAACGAGCACGGTCATCCGTGCGTCAGCCCAAGCGGGCAAAGCCAGCAACCAGAGCAGCGGGGCGATGAGAACCGCGCGCATCATAGATCTTGGCTCGGCTGCATGGCCGAAAGACGTGTTGCCACCGTCTCAAACCGGTTGGCCATAATCTCATATTGAACGGCGTTCATCAGCGTATAGACCTCCTGCATCGTCGGGTGTTCGAGTGCCTCGGCATAGGCTTCAAGCTCCGCATCCGAAAAGGCCTGATAGGTATAGGCCGCGGTCGCGAGCGCATTGGCTGCGATCTGCTCGCCCAACTGCTCAGCCTGTGCGGCCATCGCGGCACGCAGGTCGGGCTCTTCCATTTGCAGCTCAATCACCCCCGCGGCGGAAGCAGCCAGCAGGAAACGGATTTGCACCTCCTGGATCGCCCGAACCGAGATACCTTCTACATCGCTGGCGACGTTCAGACGTTGCAGCGTGTCAACGCGGGACGGGTTAATACGCTGCAATCCCGCGATGATCTCGGCCCCGCTTTCGGACTTCAGACCATCATCCTCAACCATATGCGCCTTATTCTCCACAGCGACCAACCGCTGCCCCAGATCAGACGCATAAAAGCCAGCCGCATGGTCCAACTGATCGTCGCTCAGGGTCTCGCCCAAGATGTCCAGCGCCATGTCATGCATGAGATCGGTGTCAAAAACTTCGCCCACCAAGCGCGACCACTCCGAGCCGAAGTCATCAGCCTCAAGCCCAAGCATCTCTGGCGCAGAATCGGCAGATAGCTGAATGCTCTCAAGCGCGACGTCAAAACCCGTAACCTCCAAAAACCGCTCCAATGCCCCCCGTTCGGCAGCTTGAGCAGTCGCTGTGAAGGTCAGCAGAAGAGCAATCATCAGCGTCAAAGACGTGGCAAAGGGGAGTTTTCTAAGGCGCATGACCTGTCCTTTCGGGATAATCTGCCTATGAACTTAGGCGTTCACCGCAGCGGCGCAATGAAAATTCCGAAAGTTCAGGCAACCGGCAAAACGGCTCTTGCCACTCTGCGGAAAGCCGACTAAACGGGCCACCCAGACCCCCGCGGAGAGGTGCCGGAGTGGTCGAACGGGGCGGTCTCGAAAACCGTTGAGCCTTCACGGGTTCCCAGGGTTCGAATCCCTGTCTCTCCGCCACTATCCCCCTGATAATATTGCTGTGCTTTCATATCTGCCCTTTAGGATTGGTTTAGCGAAGTCTGACCAATCTCGGCGTAGTTTGACGACTTGTTGCTCACCGCTCCGTCGGCTATCTCGGCTTGGCGCCGAGTTATAGCCATTAAGAACAAACACGATTGGCCAAAATCAGAAAGCCCTCCCAAATCCGGCCGGGCTTATGATGACCTCAGTCACTTTGTATTCGTGGCAGAGGTATATAGCGACCAACGTTTCCCTTAGCTGCCTGTTGCAGGAACGAGATACCGGACTACCCTTTGGCGCCCACCTTCGGTTACTAAGGGAGCGCTTGATGGATCTTTCGAACCTCTTGGGAGACACTTCGACAGATCTCACCGCCCTGCAACTCGCTTTGCGCGCTGTCGTGGTTTTTTGCTTTGCAATTGGCCTCTTTCGCCTACTGCCGCGAAAATCATTAGCAAACACCTCGGTAATCGATGTGGTCCTCACGGTGTTGATCGGTTCGAGTTTAAGCCGCGCTTTGACGGGTAATGCCCCCCTGGGGCGGTCATTGTCGGCTGTCTTACGCTTGGTGGCCTTTGGGTAGCTATGGGCTGGCTTGCCATTCACAACGACCTGTTTTCGCGCGTTGTGAAAGGACGCCCGCTAGAGATCATTCGAGGTGGCAAAATCGACGAAGCAGCCTTGCACCGTGCGCAAATGGGGCACCGCGATCTTGAACAAAAGCTCAGAGGACAGGGTTACGCACGGATTGAGGATGTCCCTCGCGCCTATATCGAGCGGAATGGCTCGGTTTCGGTCGTGTCGGAAGACTGAGTACGGGGGTCAATTCGGGCTTCAATAGCCCTATCCCAAAGGCCCCCTTTAGATGCGATAACAATGCGGTTCTGAGGTGGCCGGTTTTGATTGCGCAAGCCCTGTACTCAGGCCAGCCCCCCTACGGCTTCGGCCCTGCTCCGCGGTTTTGTAGCCACGGGGAGCTTAATCAGGAACTGCGCGCCGCCCGCCTGGCTCCGGCCCCATGTGACATCGGCACTAAGCCGTTTGGCCATCGATTGGAAAATGGCCATCCCCAACCCTCGGCTTGCATTCGGATCGAACCCATCCGGCAGACCTGTCCCGTCGTCGTTAATGCTAAGAACAAGCCGGGTGCCCTTTTTCTCGCCAATAAGATCGATCCGTTTGGCGCCATTCTTAACGGCGTTCAAGACAAGCTCGGTAACGAGATGGCCGATTGAGACCAACTTTTCCCGTGCGAGGAGGATAGAGGGACAGGTCACCTCGATAATCCCGCCCTGCGGACAGAGAGGAAAGAGTTCGTGGCTCAATACATTAAGAAACAGGGACAAATCGCCATCTTCGGCGAGACTGGGCAGGCTTTGCTGTATGTGGCGGTTGGCTTGGGCGATGGCCCCGATGCGGGCAGCGATGTCTTTCAACTCTGTCGCCGTTTGCCCTTCATGTTGGTTGGCTTTGCGGCGCGCGATTGACGAGATGAGCTGCAGGCTATTCATCACACGATGCTCGACCTCTTCTGCCAAAAGCGCCTTTTCATACATTTCTCGCCGTAGGGCCTCATTTGAATCGATAGCATCCCGCCGGAGCTCCAACTCATCCATGACCACCGCGGCAAGGTCTTGCAGGATCGAGGTCTCTTCTGGCGTGAAATCCCGCGGCTCCTTGTCGATCACACAGAGCGTCCCCAGCCCGTGCCCATCATGGGTTGTGAGCGGAATGCCTGCATAGAACCGCAATCCGAATTCCCCGGCCACGAGCGGATTAGCGAGCGTCACCGGCTCGACCGAGGCATCGGGGATCACCCATGGATCCTTCTGCAAGATGGCCGAAGCACAAAGTCCGGGCTCACGAGGGATTTCATCAATCCCCTCAAGCCCTGCCCGGCTCTTGAACCAGATTCGGTCTTCATCAACGATCGAGATAATTGCTATTGGTGTCTTGAGCAGCTTTGACGCCAATCGGGCGATCCGGTCAAAAGCCCCGTCCGGGGGTGTGTCCAGTACCGAATACCGACGCACTGCCTTCAGGCGTGCAGCTTCGGCTTCGCGTGATAGGTCCTGATGTTCCATCCAGAGCTACATCACCCTCCCAAGTGGCTTCAGCATGACGCGCCCCTGCCCGCCTGGCAAATGAAATGTTCCCGCGCGCGTGTTAACAAATGTTTCGGCGGCATTCCGCACGCCTCGCCACAGCAAGCGTTAATAGCCGGTGCAAAAATAACCGCCGCGGTAGCTGAACATCAGCCATGGCCATGATTTTACTCTCTGTGGACAAAAGCTTAAACATGAGAAACCGTCCGGCGAGTGACGCCCTCCGAACCTCAGCAAAGGCGCCCAATGCCCAATAAACCAAAGCTGCACCCCCGAAACCAACACTCAGAAGGTTACGATTTCGAGCGTTTGGTGGCGCAGACACCTGAGCTTGAGGCCTTCATGATCAAAAGCCCCGTCGGCCAGCCCACGGTCGATTTTGGAGACCCGAGTGCTGTTCGGATGCTTAATCAGGCGTTGCTAAGGGCACATTATGACATCGAATTTTGGGATATTCCCACCGGTTATCTCTGCCCGCCAATACCCGGTCGCGTCGACTACATCCATTATCTCGCGGACTTGCTTGCACAGAGCAGCAGTGACCGGGATATCCCGCGGGGTCGCCATATTAAAGCATTGGACATCGGCACCGGTGCGAGCTTGGTGTACCCCCTCACAGGACAGAGCGAATATGGGTGGCATTTCACAGGCGTCGATGTTGACGCGGGCGCGGTCAGGTCTGCTCGGAAAATATGTGAAGACAATGCGTTAGACATTCGCATCAGGCTGCAGAAAAACCCGCAGAACATCTTTCGCGGTGTGATCCAGCCCGGAGATGCTTTCCACGTCACCATGTGCAATCCACCGTTCCACGGTTCCAAAGAGCAAGCAACCAAGGGCACCCAACGCAAGTGGGCGAGCCTTGGCAAAGGGCGTTCGACAAAGCTTAACTTTGGGGGCCGCGCGTCTGAGCTTTGGTATCCGGGTGGCGAAATCAAGTTCATAGCCCGCATGGTGAACGAGAGTACGGAGTTCGCAAAACAATGCCTCTGGTTTACCACTCTCGTGTCCAAGAAAGACAACCTCCAGCCGCTGCATCGCATTCTTGGTAAGGCCGAGGTTGCAGACTACAAGATCATTGAGATGGCACAGGGTCAAAAGACCAGTCGGTTTATCGCCTGGACCTACATGAACAAAAAGCAACGACGCTTGTTTGCTGCGTCATCTGGCGGATAACCGTCCGGTCTCGGGGCCTGGTGGTGCGGGTGAGGTCAGCTTGAAGAGAAACTGCGCTTTGGCACCACTCACGCAAGCGGCATGAGCCGTTCTGCCATTTGCACGAACCAGCTGCAGCCTGCGGGTATGATCTCATCGTTGAATTCATAGGACGGATTATGAAGGTCCGTGCTATCGCCGTTGCCGATGAAAAGATACGCACCGGGGCGCTCTAACAACATCTCCGAGAAATCCTCACCGGCCATGATCGGGTCTAGATCGCGGTGCGCCACGCCCGAGACTGTCTGGGCGACCTCGGCTGCCATATCTGCTTCGCGCGCGTGATTGAGGAGCGGGGGTGGCCCTGAAATGTGAACCACGTCTGCGACTGCGCCATACCCGAGCGCCGTGGCCGTCGCCAGCGCGTCGATACGCTCACGGACCTCTTGTTGAACTTTCGGATCGAACGTCCGCACTGTGCCAAGCAGCTTTGCGGAGTCGGGAATCACATTGTAGGTGGCGGTATCGGTGCGAAATCCGCAGACCGAAACCACCACCTTGTCCATGGGGTCTATGTTGCGCGAAACAATGGACTGCAGCGCGACGACGATCTGGGCGGCAACCAAGGTCGTATCGACCCCCTTGTGGGGCATCGCACCATGGCCCCCGGTGCCGCGTACGGTGATCTCGAATTTGTCCGGCGAAGCCATCTGCGGCCCCGTCCGAACCGCAAAGTCCGCCGGCGCGATCCCCGGCATGTTGTGCATCCCGTAGACTTCCTCAATGGCCCAGCGGTCCATCAGACCTGCCTCAATCATCGCGCGTGCGCCGCCACCGCCTTCTTCGGCAGGCTGGAAGGCCAACACGACCCTGCCGTCAAAATTGCGTGTCTCGGCCAAATATTTCGCGGCCCCCAGTAGCATCGACGTGTGGCCATCATGGCCGCAGGCATGCATCTTGCCGGGAATGGTCGAGGCATGCGGCAGGCCAGTTGCCTCTTGGATCGGGAGCGCATCCATGTCTGCACGAAAGCCTATGGTCTTGCCCGTGGAGCCGGTTTTGCCGTTTATGACACCGACAACGCCGGTGCCCCCGAAGCCAGTTATGATCTCATCACAACCGAATTCTTCCAGTTTTGCTGCGACGAATGCTGCCGTGCGATGTTCTTCGAAACGCAATTCAGGATGCGCGTGAATATCGCGTCTCCATGCGGAAATCTCGGGCAGCATTTCGGCGAAGCGGTTTAGTACGGGCATCAGGTCCCTCCAGACAGGTCTCTGCGCAGCCTGCGCCGAGATTGCAGAACTGACAAGGGACCTTAGGCGTCATGAAAATTCCAAAGATGCCCTCCGTGTGGCTCTTCAATCGGCCTGTCCAAGAGTTCGATCACTGTGTTCCCGTCGCCTACTTCGGAGAAGCATCGCCAAGTGCCGGGTTGGGCTTTTCTAGAGGCCGCATAACAAGGGCATCCTTGCGCAGACAAATTGAGGCATCAACTACGAAAGCTCGCGCAAAGAATGCGGCTTTCGAAAAGCCTCAGGGCAACGTTTTACGCATTCGCCCTGCGGTAAGCGCGCTTCAATGATGGTATGTGCTGAGGTGTCGGCTCGAGAGAAAGCGCGACGACGTCCTTTCAACCGTGCTGATGAAAGCGGCCGACGCGCATCCACTTAGGCTACTGTCGGGTTTTGTGGGTTACCGGCCTGCTCATGCTTTAGCCGGGCTTCGCGCAGCCGAGCGGTCTTTTCCTGCCGCTTGCTGGTTTCCTTATCGATGATTTCCGTTGCCGCAGCGCTGGTGCGTTCGGCAATCGACTCGCGCTTCGATGGTTCTTGAAGGGATTTTTGAGCTGTCATCTGGGTCTTTCTCCTTTGGCGCCATAAGCGCCCTGCGCTGCCCCAAACTTAGGGCGCGCTCTTAAGATTATTTAGCCCGTAGGGCGCAAAAGGAAACGAAACTGATCGTCAAAACAGTATTGAACCGCAGGCTTTACCGTAGAAATTGTGCCTCGCACCCGAGGGCACAGCATTTCCGTTGTTCGGTAGGCTCCGCCGCGATTGCGAGTTCCTAGAGATGAGTTAAAAAGCAGTTGCAGGAAGACTTCTGGGCTCAATAAGGTGGCCGCCAACCATGCAGTTGACGTGCATATCGAATTACGAGCATGACCACGGATTGATACCAAGCGAGGCTGGTGCAAAAATGTTTGGGACCGTTTGCCGCCAGTGGTCACATGATGGACCTTGAGCGTATAGCCACGGCGATTGTCGACCTCGCAACAAAGCGGGGGGCGGACAAGACCATTTGCCCCTCTGAAGTTGCCAGACATCTCGGTGGGCAGGATGAAGCGGCGTGGCGGCCTCTTATGGACCCCATTCGTGAACAGGCAGTTCGGCTGGTCGGTGAGGGAACAATCGTGATCAAGCAAGGCGGGGAGCGCGCCGATCCGAAGGCATTCAGCGGGATCTACCGCATCGCCATCGCCAAAAAGACGGATTAGTCCTGCGCCAAGCCGCGCCACCAATCGGCGTAGGGCGTATTCTTTGGATGGTGGCGGTTCACGTCCGGCGCGCCGTCGTTCCACCAGACCGGCCCACGTTCGCCCAACGCCACCTTGGCCGCATGAACTTTTCCTCGGGCAGTTTTCACGTCCTCATCCGTCTTTGCATTCTTCACCGCCGAGCGCGCCTGCATAAGTTCTTTTACAAGCGCCGCCCGTTCCGCTTCGGGGAGGGCAGGATTGGTGCGACGCCAAAGACGGTTCTTTACCAGAAAATACCGTCCGTCCGGCGTGACGGGATAGGCACCACCTGCCATCAGACTATTGACTCGTTCGAGGGGCCAGAAAATGACGCATCATAGGCCGTCGCTATTACGTTCATTCTGCTGCGCATCCTTGCCTGCTGCTGTGCATCCTCGTCTGATTTCAAGTCGAAATTTAGGGCGCTTGGGTAAAGAGTAAACGGAAAGCCAAAGGGTACACAGCCACAGTTGTCGCCTGTGAGGACTTGCAACTTGGCGTCTAGGCATCCATATACCATCCACAGGGATGGAGAATTGGCGATGAGCAATGTTCGGCAACTGCGAGAGAAAACACCTGACAGCGAGAAGATCACGATCAACCTCGGTTATGTTGATTTGGGGCGGATCGACCTGTTGGTGCAGGAAGGTTTTTATTCAAACCGTAGTGACTTGATCCGCACGGCCATCCGCAACCAGCTTGAGAGCCATGTTGAGGTGGTGAGCAAATCGCTTGAACGCCACACGATGGAGCTTGGCTTGCGCGACTATTCAGTGGCCGATCTCGAAGCGCTGAAAGCCGCCGGAGAGGTGCTGCATGTCAAGGTCGTTGGACTGGCGCGGATCGCTTCGGATGTGACCCCGCAACTGGCGCTCGACACCATCGGATCCATCACCGTGCTGGGCGCCCTCCAGGCCAGCGCGGATGTCAAAAAGGCACTCGCCGACCGCATCAAATAAGATGCGTACCCCCTAACGAGGATACATAAGATGAAACTTTTTAACGCCGGTGCCATGCGCCGGGCGACCCCTGATGCACGTCTGACGGCGGCCAACGATCTGGTGCAACGCACGCTGGCACAGCACGGCCTTGCTGCACAGTCTGGGCCTATGGGCGCGTCAGAATTGCCTGCCATGCCGTCAATCAACGATTTTCTGTCAAAGCTGGGGGCCGCGCCCTCATCCCCCGCCGGACCGGCAGCAGACATCCCCGCTGGTGCCCGCTTTCTCAACGATACATTCACCTGCCCGGCAGGCAGTCGAAGCTTTCGCACCTATGTCCCTGCATCCGCGGCGGCGGGTGCAAGTGGCGTGGTTGTCATGCTGCACGGCTGCACACAAACGCCTGAGGATTTCGCCGCGGGCACCGGCATGAACCGTCTGGCCGAAGAGCACGGCTTCATCGTGGTCTACCCCGCCCAATCGCGGCGCGACAACACGCAGTCCTGCTGGAATTGGTTCAGCCGGGGCGATCAACGCCGCGACATGGGTGAGCCTGCGATCCTTGCTGGCATGGTGCAGCAGGTCTGCGCAACGCATGGTATCGCTAAGGACCGGACCTTTGTCGCGGGCCTGTCGGCGGGGGCGGCCATGGCGGTTATTTTAGGAGAGACCTATCCCGACGTCTTTGCCGCTGTCGGTGTGCATTCAGGGCTGGCCTTCGGATCGGCGAAAGACGTGGCCTCTGCCTTTGCAGCCATGGCAGGGCCGACGGCGGCGCCCTTGCAGAAAAAAACGCATATTCCGACGATCGTCTTTCACGGCACTGCAGACGCGACCGTGCATCTGTCGAACGGCGACGCGGTGATAAAACAGGCGCAAGACGCCGGGCCGGGCCAGACGCTTGAGACGCTCGAGAACGGCAGCCACGGCGGGCGGTCCTATTCCGTTTTGCGCTGCGCCTCTGCAAGCGGGCAATCGACGCTTGAGCATTGGACAGTGTCTGGCCTCGGCCACGCGTGGTCCGGCGGTCAAAAAGAGGGGTCTTACACAGATCCCAAAGGCCCGGATGCCAGTGCGGAAATGATCCGCTTTTTCTTTGAAATCCCCACACAGGGCGCGTGATATGACCCAGATGACACTAACCTTCGATGCTGTTTCCGAAGCCACCCCCGGCCCAAAATGGGCGGCGCGCTGGCAGCGGTCGTGGCCTGCCTATGAAGCGTGGTTCATGGCCCGCGGAGGCGACCATGGTCCATCCAGAGAGGACTGCCGCGCCGCCATCGAGCGCCATATGCCAGAACTCCTCTCCACCTATGACCGGTTGGTGCTGATCGCCGGTGGTTCAGACCGTGCAGCGCGGTTCCTGGCCACTTGGTGCCCGCCAACATATCTGGGGGGCTGTTCGCTCGCCGCCGTTGCCGATGCAGATGACGTCCGGCTGGTGCGCAACTATGACCTGTCGCCAGAGCTAAACGAAGGTCTGCTGCTGCGAACCGAATGGTCTGGCCGCGCCGTCATGGGGATGGTCGAGTTTCTCTGGGGCCTGTCTGACGGCATCAACGACGCGGGGCTCACCGTGGCGCTGGCCTATGGCGGACGGTCTGAGACTGGACCCGGCTTTGGGGTGACCACGATCTTGCGCTATATCCTGGAAACTTGCGACAGCGTGCCAGAGGCGCTGAAGGTTTTGCACCGTGTGCCGTCGCATATGGCTTACAATCTGGTGCTTGCGGATGCCTCGGGGTGCACCGCGAGCGTCGAGCTCTCTCCCGGCGGGGGCGCCACGGTCATGCCGAAGGCCATAGCCACCAACCACCAATCGGCCCCAACCCGCGCCGACCGGCCGAGCTTTACCCGCAGTTTTGAACGCCGCGCCCATCTGGACCGGCTGCGCGTCGCACCACGTAGGCTCAACCGAGAGTTCCTGCGCGCGCCGCTCTTGCAGGACCGCTATGGGGAAGGCTTCGGCACTCTGTTCACTGCTGAATATAGTCCGATGACCCGGACCTTGGGGCTGACCCTAAGCGGAGAAAGATGGGATCAATATCTCGACGCCTTTGAGGAGGGACAGCGGATTGTGGTGTACGGTAACTCTGGACCATTCAACGCTGCCAGCAATGCTATGCCAGACAAGGGTGCCAGTGTAGACTGGGCCAAAGCGGCCCGGATTGACTGGTCCCAAGTAGCGCAGGACTACGCGGCAGGCAGAGGGAAAGAGATAGCTGCCTATCTTCCCGCATCCTGACATGGGACCAAACGACTTACTGGCGTTTTCTAATGACGTTTTGCACAGGCAAGCAGAAAACACCGAATATCGCAGCCGGACTTCCCCTCAAACCGAGGTGAAAGTCCGGATTGCACCGAAGCCGGCAGCTTGGGGGGGCGCCGCGCATCTGTCCGAAATAAGACCCATAGACTAGAAGCCTTTTGCACTGCAGTTGATGTCCGAACCAGAGCGCTAAGTCATGCCACCTGCCCGCCCCCAACATAGGCTTGGTCTGTCTAATCGGCTGCGGCTAAGGCTTGCTCATAATCCTGCCCTGGAATCGCGTCGAGTAGGCTGCGTGTGTATTCCGTATCTGGATCATGCAGCACTTTACTGACCGGTCCGGCCTCAACGATCCGGCCTTTCTGCATGACGATAATCCGGTCACAGATCCGCGCCGCGACACGAAGGTCATGGGTGATAAAGAGCATCGACAGATGCAGCCTGCTTTTTAACTCGGCCAGCAGGTCAAGCACCTGCGCCTGAATGGATACGTCCAGCGCCGAGACCGCCTCATCCGCGATGATAATTGATGGCTCCAATGCCAGTGCACGGGCGATGCCAATCCGCTGACGCTGCCCGCCCGAGAACTCATGCGGGAAACGTTTCATCGCGCTCTCATCCAGCCCGACCAGTTCGAGCAGTTCACGCGCACGGGCCTTCGCCCCTTTGTCAGGCGTGCCATAGGCGATCAGCCCTTCGGTAAGGATACGCGACACGCGGGCGCGGGGGTTGAGCGAGGAAAACGGGTCTTGGAAGATCATCTGCAACTTGCGCCGCTGCGCGCGCAGGTCGGCGCCGGACATATGGGCGATGTCGACGTCACCCATCAGCACCCTGCCCCCATCAGGATCGAGCAGCCGCACCAGACAGCGCCCGACGGTGGACTTGCCAGAGCCCGACTCTCCAACGATGCCGATGGTCTCTCCTGCGTAAAGCTCAAAGCTCACGTCTTGCACGGCCTTCACGACCCGGCGCTTGCCAAAAAGTGTGCCAGAGCCGGTCGAAAAGGTCTTTTGCAACCCTTCGACCCTCAAGAGCGGCGTGCGCTCAACCTGCTCGGGTGCATCGGTCTGGGCCAGCCGGGGGATCGCGTCGATCAGGGCGCGGGTGTAGGGGTGCTGGGGTTTTAGCAGCACCTCCTGCGCGGGGCCAGCCTCGACAATCTCGCCCTTTTTCATGACGATCACCCGGTCGGCGATATCGGCCACCACGCCAAAGTCATGAGTGATGAAAATCACCGCCATGCCGCGCTTGCGCCGCAGGTCTTCGATCAGCGTAAGGATCTGCGCTTGGGTGGTCACGTCGAGCGCGGTGGTCGGCTCATCCGCGATGAGGATGTCAGGCTCCAGCGCCAAGGCCATCGCGATCATCACCCGTTGCCGCTGCCCGCCAGAGAGCTGGAACGGATAAGCCCGGATCGCGGCTTCGGGATCCGGGATGCCGACCTCGTCCAACAGCTACCACGATGCCAGACCCCCTCGGGCACGTCATGTTTACCTGCACCGGTTCCGAGGCCAATGACATCGCCCTGCGCATTGCGCGCAGCTATACGCGGCGCGAAGGCGTAATCGTCACGCGTCTTGCCTATCATGGATTGACGGAAGCCGTAGCTGAGCTTTCCCCCTCGCTGGGCGCTTTTACCCCACGCGGCCCCCGTGTCCGCCTGATCGACGCACCCGATGGGCTGCGCATCCCTGCTGCTGAGCAGGGCGCGAAACTCGCAGCCGATCTTGAGCAGGCGATTGCGGAAATGCGCGCCGATGGGATTGAACCCGCGGCTTTCATCGTCGACACGATCTTCTCCAGCGATGGGTTGCACCCTGATCCGGAAGGCTTCTTGAAACCTGCTGCCGATCTCATCCGCGCCGAAGGCGGTCTCTTTATCGCAGACGAAGTGCAGCCCGGCTTTGCCCGCACCGGAGACACATTTTGGGGGTTCCAGCGCCATGGGCTGGTGCCCGATATGGTGACGATGGGCAAGCCAATGGGCAACGGCTTTCCTCTATCTGCCGCAGCGATGCGCCCCGAGCTTGTTGCTGAATTTGGCGAAAAGGCACGCTACTTTAATACCTTCGGAGGCAACCCTGTCGCGGCGGCAGCCGGGATGGCTGTACTTGATGTGATTGCGGAAGAAGGCTTGCAGGCGAATGTCGCCAAAATTGGCGCCTTTTTGAAAGCGGGGCTACTAAAGATTGCAACGCGGTATCCCAAAATTGCACAGGTCCGAGGTGCCGGACTGTTTTTGGCAGTAGAATGCGTGACGTCGCGCAAAACGAACGCCCCGGATGCCGCGCGTGCGGGGTTTGTGGTCAACCATCTGCGTGAGAATGGCGTTCTGATCAGCGCCACCGGCCCGGGCGCTAATATCCTGAAAATCCGCCCCCCCTTGGTTTTGCAGGAGCCGGAAGCGCAGCTATTCCTCGACGCGGTCGATGCCGCCTTTGCCGCCTCTAGCTAAGGATAAGAGCCTCGTACCCCGTTTGCATGTATAGTGATCTCTTAAACCATCGCTCTCCAAGCAGATCCACCCCTCCTAAGTAGTAAGGCAGCGTAGCCATGAATACCCCAGATCCGCAGCCCGCCTACCGCTGGGTGGTTGTCACCGCGGGGGCCTTGATCCTCGCGATTTCCATGGGGGCGATCGTCAATGGAATGTCCGCCTTTATCGTTCCGATGCAGGCGCAGTTTGGCTGGAGCAGAGGGGACACGACACTTATCAATTTCGCAGGAATCCTGGGGCTCGCCTTTGGAGGTCTCGTAATGGGGCCGCAGGCAGATCGCCGCGGTACGCGCCCGGTCGTCTTGTTCGGCGTGATTGTCTTGGGGGCGAGCTATGTCACGGCCTCATATCTCACAGCACTCTGGCAGTTCTATCTGCTGTTCTTCATCGCAGGTTTTTTCGGTGCTGGTGCGATCTTCCCACCGATCATGGCCGCTGTTGGCAATTGGTTCTTGATGGGTGCGGGCGTGGCGATCGGCATAGCCTCCGCCGGGCAAGCTCTGGGTCAGGGCGGCGTTCCTTTCGTTTCCTCCCTACTGATCGAATGGGTTGGGGTCAGCAAAGCCTTCGCCGTCATTGGGGCATTCATGCTGATGACGCTGGTTCCGCTTAGCCTGCTCTTGCGGCAACCGCCCGCACCATCAGGGGCAAATGATCCGGCGCAGCAGGACGCGCCATGGACCGGATTGCCGACCTCTGTCGTGATCACATACCTCAGCGCAGCCATCATTCTGTGCTGTACCTGTATGGCCGTGCCTTTGATGCATTTGGTGCCCCTCATCCAAGACCGCGGTTTCGCACCTGAGCAAGCAGGCAGCGTCATTTTTGTGATGCTGATGGTAGCCATCCTAGGCCGATTGGCCTTTGGCAAACTGGCCGATATGATCGGAGCCCTGCCCGCCTATATAACGGCAACCGCATGGATGACGGTGATGGTGTATGGGTTCGTATATATTGAAGACCTGAACACCTTTTACGTTTACGCGATGATTTACGGGTTTGGATATGCGGGTGTGATGACAGGCGTGCTCGTCTCGATCAGAGTGCTCGTGACACCCGCGCGGCGGGCGTCGGCCTTTGCCATCGTCACCATGTTCGGATGGTTCGGCCATGCCATTGGTGGATACCAAGGCGGCTTACTCTACGATCTGACGGGTGACTATGCTGTGCCTTACTCCGTCGCGGCACTGGCTGGAATTCTCAATCTGGTTATCGTCAGCACCCTGTTCCGCAAGCAGAAGTCATTTCTGTTGCGACCGAGCCTGTCGTAGCCAGAGCGTCGACTTCGCTTTCTACTTAGTTATCTCCATCGGGCCAGCCCCCCTCAGGGCAGCCTTCCGAGCGACGTGTCCCAGCCAGACAGAAAATCCTGCCGCTTTAGGTCATCCAGAAAGGTCAGCAATGCAGGGGTCAGTTTGATCGGGAGGAAGGTGCCGCGGTTTTCTTCAATCAGGCGTTCGATTTCTGTCTGGGCCGGGCCGCTGGGCCGGATTGGAATGAGCGGCGTCTTCTCAGCGATCGCGCGCTGGCCCCTGTCGGACAGCAAAAAGGTAACAAAACGTGCCGCAAGTTCGGGGTTCCGCGCCCCTTGCGGCACAAAGGCCGTGCGCGTCATCACCAGATTGTAATCTTCAAAGAAATGCAGGCCGAGGTGCGGGATATCCTGCACAAGACTGCTGGCGTAAGAGCCAATCGTATTGACGGCGAAAGCCAGTTCCCCTTTCGCCGCCGCTTCAACCATCTGGGATGTGCAGCAATAGACCTTCAGCCCCGCGCGCCCTAAGACTTCGATCAGGCGTTGGGCTTGCGGCCCCTGTAGACTGCCTTGCGAGGCATAGAGATAGCCCACGCCCGACTGGCGCAGATCGTAGCTGCCAATGCGGCCCTGCAGAGCGGCTTCGTTGGTGCGGACAAATGAGGCTAGGTCACGGTGATTTGCTGGAAGATCAGCGTCTGAAATGGCCCGCCGGTCATAGACCAAGGCAGCGGGCTCAAAGGTGAAGCCAAAGAGTTCGGAACGCCAAGTCGCCCAGCCCGGCGGGCTGGCGTCCACCGGCAAAGAAACCCGCTGCGCGAGGCCGCGGTTCACCAGATCGACTTGCAGGTCCATCGCCGAAGAGATCACCACGTCCGGCATCGCGTCGGGGTCGCTGTCGCGGATCTTTTGGTAAAGGCCAATGGTCTGGAATTCGACATACTCGACCTCGGTGCCCGGAGCCGTGGCGAGGAAGGCTTCGATCAGCGGCTGCATGGCCGGGGTGTCGGTCGCGCTATAGACCCGCAGCGTCTGCGCCTGCCCCTCTGATGCCCCAAGCCCCAAGCCAACGACCAGCAGGAGCGCCGCCGCGATACGTTTGAAGACCATGGTGACGTTCAGGCCGCCCAGTGTTGATCGGCTGAGGCGCATCTCTGCGTCGTGCCCCTCGGCGACAGCTTTGACGATGGACAGGCCCAACCCCGAGCCTTTCGTTCTGTCAGACAGGGAGGTGAACCGCTCAGTGGCCTGCGCCATATCCTCCTCCGCGATGCCCGGCCCTGCATCATCAACGCTCAGGCGCAAGTTGTCACCGGCCTCATCCAAGGTGATCGTGACGGTATTGTCGGCGGGACCATGGCGGACGGCATTCTCAATCAAGTTGCGCAGGGCCTCGCGGATCGACAGGGCGTCGCCATGGATCACGTCGCGACCGGGGGCGATGCCTTCGTCCTCAAGAGAAAGCGCAATCTGACGCATGCGGCTGTCCTTAAGACTTTCGGCAAGGGTGTCCCGCACGAGCGGCTTCAGCGCCACCGGGTGCATGCTGGCTTGATCAGAGCGGTGAATCACCATCGCATTCGCCAACAGCTGGTTGGTCAGCCGCACCGTGCGATCGGCCTGACTGTCGGCCTTCTCGACCCGGGCGCGCATCGCGTCGAATTCTTCTGCATCATTTGCCAGTGCCAGATGGCCCTGCAGCGCTGACAGAGAGGTCCGGGTTTGGTGAGCGACGTCGGCGATAAACGTCTCAGTCAGCCTGCGGCTTTGATCGAGCCGGGTGATGAAACCGTTGATGGCATCGAAAAGCCCACGGATTTCCCTCGGGGGTGCGCCGTTCACGGGGGACAGGTCATTCGGAGCGCGCAGCCGCAAGTCCCCCGCAATCTGCCGCAGGGGCGACAGGGAGGTGCGGATAGCGACCCATACAAAACCCAGCCCGATCAAAGACAACGCCCCTAGTCCGATCAGGCCGCTAAGGAAGAATGACCACTGTTGCGCGGCGCGCTCTTCAACCGTTTGCCCAACCTGCACGGCGACCCATTCAGCCCCCGTTGGCGCATTCAACCGCCTGCCCTGAAGGACAAAGCGGAAAGCGGCCCCACGGTAGTCTGAATCGTAGAACGCAGGGTCAGCGGACAACTCACCATTGGCTGGAAAGGGCAGGTCCTCGCTTCCGGTGATTTCCGCCTTTCCGGGGACGAACACACGGTATTGCACCCGGTCGACCGGGTTCAGCGACAGGATTTCCAACGCCGAATAGGGCATATCGACCGTCGCCCCGTCAGACCCTACCGACACCCGCTCCAAGATCGACAGCGCGGCCCCTGCGAGCAGCAGATCGTGGGTCCGGTTCGCGGCCGTGCGGGCATAGGTCCACAGCAGGATCGAGATGAGGATCAGCAGGACCGCGAAGCCCGCGGCCATGCTGAACAGCAAGCGCCGTTGCAGCGAATGGCCGGGCCGTTCAGTCATCGTCGGACACATAGGCCATGTAGCCAAGACCCCGCGCAGTTTTGATCACCAAATGGGTGCCCTCCAGTTTCTTGCGCAAACGTGTTACAAGCTGCTCCACCGCATTCATGCTGGGGGTCTCTTCAAAGGTATAGAGCCGGTCGGCGACCTCTTCCTTGGTCAGCATGCGCCCAAGATTGTCGATCATGATTTCCAGCAGTTGCACTTCGCGCGCGCGCAGCTGGGCATCTTGACCGTGGATCGTTGCACGTTTCGCGGCGCGGTCAAAGCTCAGCGGCCCAACGGTAAAAAGGTTACTCGCACTGCCCGAACGCCGCCGTGCCAGAACGCGACAACGGGCGGAGAGCTCGCGAAAGTCGACCGGCTTGATCATGTAGTCATCCGCGCCGGAATCTAGCCCTAAGACGCGGTCGTCAATCTGGCTGCGCGCCGTCAGGATGATCACGGGGGTCTGGTCGGACCGCGCCCGGAGTGAGCGCAGCACATCATAGCCGCTGCGTCCGGGCAAGTTCACGTCCAGCAGCACGATGTCGAAGTTGATGTGCCGCAAAAGCTCGTTCGCTTCGTTGCCATCCGCTTCGCGGTCCACTGAATGCCCCTCTGCCCGAAGCCGATCGACGATCGTTTCGGCAAGCTCGTCATTATCTTCCACCAGCAGAATGCGCATGGCCAAGGGATAGCAGAGCCGCCATGAGCCGGGAAGATGGAGAAACGGCACCGGCCCCCAAGTCAGCGTCCTGTCAGTTTGGCGTCAGGGTTGGATCAGGAAGCCCCCTTATAGATGTCGGACCCCGGGGGAACCCGGAGACATTGTTCAGGGAGGAACACCAATGAAATTTACTCGCTTTGGCGCGGCCGTTATCGTAGCCGCTGGTTTTGCAGCATCCGCATCCGCACAGGTTCAGATCGATGACCCCGAATGCGTGGCCCCGGCGAACCCCGGTGGCGGCTTTGACCTGACCTGCCGGGTCGCGCAAACCGGTCTCGACCCTCATATCGACGCGCCTGTTCAGGTTACTTTTATGCCCGGTGGCATTGGCGCTGTGGCCTATAACCTGTTCAACTCGACCCGCACCGATGACGCTTCGTCCATCGTCGCCTTCTCGACTGGGTCGCTGCTGAATATCGTCACCGGCAAATACGGTGCCTTCACCGAAAAGGACGTCCGCTGGGTCGGCACAGCCGGTGCAGACTTTGGCGCCGTGGTGGTGCGGGCCGACAGTGACTACAGCGAGTTATCGCAGCTTATGGATGACTTTTCGGCCGATCCTTCGTCGGTCGTGGTCGGCGCTGGCGGGTCAGTCGGTTCGCAAGACTGGATGAAAGGCGCGCTCTTGCTGCGCGAAGCCGGGGCCAAGCCGATGGACATGCGCTATGTCGCCTTTGACGGCGGCGGCGATGCGATTGCGGCGCTGCTCGGCGGTTCGATCGAAGTCTATATGGGCGATGTGGGTGAAATGGTGCCGCATATCGAATCCGGTCAGATGCGCCTGCTCGCGGTGATGTCGCCCGAACGGCTCGAGGCCCCTTTCGCCGAGATCCCAACTGCGATGGAACAGGGGTTTGACGTCGAATGGACCATCCTGCGCGGCTTCTACATGGGCGGCGACGTGTCTGACGAAGACTACCAGAAGTGGGTCGATGCCTTCGAGGCCGCCTATGCGACCGAAGAATTCGCCGCTGTCCAGAAAGAGCGCGGCCTGTTGCCGCTGAACCTCGCTGGCGACGCCCTTCAGACCTCCATCGAAGAGCGGGTCGAAAGCCTTCGGGCCATCGCGAAAGAGGCCGGGCTGATCAACTGATCGCCGCTTCCTCATTGGGCCCGCACCGGCTGACGGTGCGGGCCTACTTACATGCACACCCCAGACGTTGAGGAGACCACTATGGTCGACCGAATTTTTGCCGGGGTCCTGATGGTCGTAACGCTCGCCTATGCGGTTATCGCGTTCACCGCCATCAGCGCGCCCTTCCAGTATGATCCGCTTGGCCCCGAAAGCTGGCCGCGCATCCTGTCTCTTGTCGCGATCACCTGCCTGCTGGTGATCTTGTGGAAACCAGACGCCACCGAAATGGGCGTGGCCCGCCAGACATGGTTCCGCCTTGGGGCCACCGTGATCCTGCTGATCGCCTATTCCGAGCTTTACGAGCCCTTGGGCTTCATCCTCGCCACGATCCTCTTTGGCACCGCGCTTTGCGCGATGTTAGGCGCAGGCATCTGGCGCTCGATCCTCTTTGGCGTCGCCACCGGGGTCTTGGGCTACCTGCTCTGCGCCACGCTGCTCGATCTCAATCTGCCTGAGGGCGAGCTTTACGAGGCGATTGCCGAAACCTTTGAAAAGGAAAGTTCCTGATGGAAACCGTTCTGACCGGCCTTGCCACAGGCTTTGGCGTGGCGCTTGACCCGTTTAACCTCTTTCTCGTCCTTGCGGGCTGCTTTGCTGGCACCCTGATCGGCGCCCTTCCCGGACTTGGGCCGATCAATGGCGTGGCCATTTTGCTGCCCATCGCCTACGGGCTGGGCTTTGGCCCTGAATCGGCGCTGATCCTGCTCGCAGGCATCTACTACGGCGCGGAATACGGCGGGCGGATTTCTTCGATCCTGCTGAATGTGCCGGGTGACGCAGGCGCGGTGATGACCACGCTCGATGGCAACCCAATGGCCCGCGCCGGGCTGGCGGGGCGCGCCCTGTCGCTCTCGGCCATTGCCTCCTTCATCGGCGGCACCTTTGCGGTTATCCTGATGTCGATGTTTGCGCCGACTCTGGCCTCCTTCGCGGTAACATTTTCGCCCGCGGACTATGTGGCGCTGATGGTCTTTGCCTTCGCATCATTGGCCTCACTGGTGGGCAAGAGCACGGTCAAGACCATGCTCGGCGCGACCATTGGCCTGATGCTGGCGACCATCGGCATCGACGCCAACACCGGGGTGCCGCGCTATACCTTCGGGCTGCCGGATATTCTGGCGGGCATCGACTTTCTGATTGTGGTCGTGGGGCTCTTTGGCATGGCCGAACTGCTGACCCTCGTCGAACACCAGATCTCGGGCAAGCTCAAAGCCCTGCCGGTGGACAAGAGCTTTGTGCGCATGGCCGATCTGGCGAAATGCAAATGGACCATCGTCCGGGCCTCCGTCATCGGCTTTTTCATCGGCATCCTTCCCGGCACCGGTGCCTCTGTGGCCTCTGCCGTCGCCTATGGGACCGAGAAACGGCTGTCGGATAAGGACAAGACCTTTGGCACCGGCGATGTACGCGGCTTGGCGGCGCCCGAAGCGGCCAACAACGCGGCTGCTGGTGGTGCGATGGTGCCCATGTTGACGCTTGGCATCCCGGGATCCGGCACCACGGCGATCCTGTTGGGCGCTTTGTTGATGTTCAACATCCAGCCCGGCCCGATGATGTTTGTGCAGCGTCCCGAAGTGGCATGGGGGCTGATCGCCTCGATGTATATCGGCAATGTGGCGCTGCTGGTCATCAACCTGCCGCTGGTCGGGCTGTTTGCCCGGATGTTGACGATCCCGCAGCACTACCTGACGCCGCTGATCGCGATCCTTGCCTTCATTGGGATCTACACCATCGTCGGCAACCCCTTCGACCTGCTGCTGATCACCGGGCTGGGCGTGTTCGGATGGTTCCTGCGCAAGCTCGATTTCTCACTGGCGCCGGTGATCCTTGGCTTCGTGCTCGGCAGCTTGTTCGAGAACAACCTGCGCCGTGCGCTATCGATCTCTGGCGGGGATTGGTCGATCCTGATCGCGGATTACAAGAGCATCACGCTCTATGCCCTCGCACTTCTGGTCGTGATTGCGCCCATCTGGCTCGCCCGCCGGGCACGCCGAATGGAAGGCGACGCGACTTCGGAAACCGCCTGACGTCATGTTGCGCGATCTGAGGACATACCTGCCGACGATTATGGCAGGTCTTGCAGGGGCGGCTTTGGCCGCCCTTCTGGGCATTCCGGCGGCGGCGCTGATCGGCAGCACACTTGCCGTGGTCGGGGTTTCCGCTCTTGGTTTAAAAGTCGGGCTGCCCAACGCGTTACGCGACCTTGCTTTTGCGACGATTGGCGTGTCGCTCGGCTCCGGCGTTACTGAGGAGGTGTTTGGCCAGATCGGCACATGGGGCATCAGCCTCGCCTTCCTTATCCTGTCATTGACCGCCACGGTCTTCATTGGACGGCTGCTTTTGACCCGCTTCTTCGGGCTGGATGCTCAGACGGCGACACTCGCCAGTTCGCCCGGCACCATGTCAAACGCGGTCGCCATTGCCGCGGAAGGCACTGGGGACGCGACCGCGGTAATGTTCTTGCAACTCATGCGCCTTCTGGCGCTGGTGATCCTCGTTCCTCCATTGGCCGTGGCTTTGGAAAGATCGGAGGCCGCACCAGCCCTGCTGCAGACCCAAATGAGCATCTTCGCTCTTATTGCCCTGCTGGTCACCGCCCTGCTGCTGGGCATGGTCGGGGGGCGGCTGGGCATTCCTGCGGCCAGCCTCCTGTCGGGCATGATCATCAGCTCCGCCGCACATGCGGGCGGAATCGTGCATGGGGCCACGCCGGCTTGGGTCATCTTCGCGGCTTTCACCCTCACCGGAGCGGTGCTGGGATCAAGGATGAGCCGCGTGACCCTTGGACAAATCCGCCGCTACGCCTTCGCAGGCCTGTCCACCGTGGCGACAGCGCTGGTCGTCTCGCTCATATTTGCAATGATCGCGGTTGAACTCACGACGCTTCCCTTTGGCCAAATCTGGATCGCTTACGCGCCCGGCGGGGTCGAAGCCATGGCGGCGATAGGCCTCTCGCTGGGGTTGGACCCGGCCTATGTGGCGGTCCACCACTTCGCCCGGATCTTTGCATTGGTCTTTATCGTGCCAATCGCGCTGAAGCTGTAAGACGGTTGGCATCTCACGTCCTTCCCACTAACTGTCTGCCCAAAGCCCTCCACCCTGCGCGCGCTCAAACCCGTGCCGGTAAAGCGCGTTCATATAGGGTGACGAGAACCGATCCGACGGATCGTAGATAATCTGCGCTGCCGGATCGATTGAGGTGACCGAAAACTGCATCCCCCTCTCCCGTACAAATAGCTGGGTTGCATTGACCTGTAGCAAGGCGTTGGCCCGCCCGGTCGTCGTCGCAATGTGGGCTGTATTTATCGCGGCGTCCCTTGCGGTCATGCGCAGACGCATCGGTCTGCGCATCTGGCGGGTCGGGCATAGCATAGCCGTAACCGTGGTAATCATCGGGACCGTAGTCCACGCTTGGATGGTCGAAGGGGCTATGGAGGATGTCTCGAAAGGCATGCTTTGCGCGATTGTACTTGGCGTCGGTCTTTGGGCCCTATCGCAGCGTCGCGCATGGCGCATGTTGCGCTGAACCTACAGTGCTCAGAGCAGGCTAGACCACGCGTATTCCATTCGCCGACACCTTCATTCTTCAATTCCCCCTTGTGCCGCTCCCTCTCGCGCATGATGATATTCACGAATCGGAATAAGTGAGGGGGAACTGCAATGAATTTGAACAGACGGACCGTGCTGGCGGGGCTTGGCGGTGTCGCAGTTGCGCAGACACCTCTGCGCGCCTTTGCCACTTCCACAGCCCAGATCGGGGACTACGAATTCATCAGCGTCAGCGATGGTAACCTTGTCTTGCCCCGCGCCTTCTTTTTCGACGGCCTGCCGCAGGATGAGCTGGTGCAGGTGCTGGAGGGCTATGACCTCCCTGACGATCAACTCACTCCGCCCTGCAACGTGACCCTGCTGCGCCATGCTGACCGTGTGGTGCTCTTTGATGCAGGCGCTGGCCCGGCATTTATGCCCAGTGCTGGCATGCTGCTCGACAGTCTAGATGCTGCAGGCGTTGCCCCCGAAGACGTGACCCATGTGGTCTTTACCCATGCCCATCCGGACCACCTTTGGGGCGTGTTGGACGACTTCGACGATCTGGTTTTCCCAAATGCTGCCTATCTCATGGGGAGCGCGGAGTGGAACTACTGGCGCGATCCGGCAACGGTGGACACGATCGGCGAAGCACGCGCCGCATTCGCAGTTGGTGCTGCGCGGCGGCTTGAGGCGATTGAAGAGCGGATGGAAGAGATCAAGGACGGGCAAGAAGTCCTGCCGGGCATCATGACCCACGCAAGCTTTGGCCATACACCGGGTCATATGTCCTTTGAACTGCGCCAAGGCAGCGACGCGCTGATGATCGGCGGCGATGCCATCGGCAATCACCATGTCGCCTTTGCCCGACCCGAATGGCCAAGTGGCGCGGATCAGGATGCTGACCTGGGCGCTGAGACCCGCAAACGCCTGCTCGACCAACTGGCCACAGATCAAACCCTACTGATGGGCTTTCACCTGCCCGATGGTGGCCTTGGACGGGTCGAGCGCGACGGCGAGGCTTATCGCTTCGTGGGGGCCGATCAATGAAAAAGCTTCTGCTCACCACCGCCCTGCTCTCGGCATCATCCGCCTTTGCCAGCGAAGACATCGCGGACAAATACCCCGGCTCGATGCTCTATGACAAACCGGTCGAATTCATCCCCGGCGTCTTTACCGCCACCGGCGCCACCGCCCCGCCGACCTATGAAAACGCGGGCCATAACAACAACCTAAGCTTTATCGTCACCGGCGAAGGCGTTGTCGTGATCAACGGCGGCGCGGCCTACGGTTTGGCGAAGGCTTTGCATGATGAGATCAAGCAGATCACCGACCAACCGGTGAAGCTGGTGTTTAATGAGAACGGTCAGGGCCATGCGGTTTTGGGCAACAGCTACTGGGCCGAGCAGGGCGTGCCGATCGTGGCGCATGAGGACGCGGCCCATGAGATCGAGGAATACGGCGGCAGCATTCTGGAGGGCATGAAACGCTACAACCGCGATCAGGCGGAAGGCACCGAGATCCAGCTGCCGACCGAAACCTTTGCAGATGAATACATCGTCGAGATGGGCGATTTCCGCATCGAAGCGCGCTATCTCGGCCCCGCGCACAGCCCTGGTGACATCGTGGTCTGGCTACCCAAGCAAAGCCTCGTGATTGCAGGCGACATGGCCTTTCACGAACGCATGCTGCCGATCTTTGCGCATACGATGACCGCCGATTGGATCGAGACTTGGGAAACTGCCTTTGAGCCACTGGCGGCTACCTATGTCATCCCCGGCCATGGGCATCCGACCAACATGGATCAGGTGCGGCGCTATACGCGGGACTACCTTGTCTATCTGCGCGACCAAATCGGCGCGCATCTGGAGGCGGGCGGAGACTTGGCCGAGGCTTATTATGTGGACCAGTCTCCCTATAAGTCCCTCGACACCTTCGAGGAACTTGCCACGAAGAACGCGGGCCGGGTGTATGAGCAGATGGAATTTGAGTGAGACGAACGAGAAACGGCGGCCTAAGGGCCGCCGTTTCTCCTGTCAATAGTGCCAAAGCTAACCGGGCTTATTTCCCCGCCAGACTAAACGGCAGCTCGGCCGCGCCGGCACGATACCACTGCATAATCTTGCGGCGCTCTTCCGCTTCCATGAAAGACACATTCGCGGGCGGCATGGCGTTGGTCACGCCCGCCTGAATGTAAATCTCCCGCGCCGCACGGGCGATGTCGGACGGTGTCTCCAGCAACAACCCTTTGGGCGCGCGGTGGATGCCGTCATAGAAAGGCTCGCGCGCGTGGCACATAGCGCAGCGGCCCGGCACGATGCTGGTGACGTCGTCAAAGCCCGCGGCGCTGGCAAAAACCTGTTCGGTGTCGGTCAGTGCCCGTGCCTCGGCGGCCTCAACGTTATCTTGCATCAGCGGCGCGGTCGACAGCCACATGATCCCGACAAACAAGAGCGCGGTCACCCCCCAAGTCCAATGCGGCCCCTTACCCGTGGCATGCATCGTGTTGAAGTAATGTCGGATCGTCACCCCCATCAGAAACACCAGCGCCGCGATCAGCCAGTTGTATTCGGTCGCAAAGGCCAGCGGATAGTGGTTGCTCAGCATCAAGAAGATCACCGGCAGCGTCAGGTAGTTGTTATGGGTCGAGCGCAGCTTGGCGATCTTGCCGTATTTGGCGTCCGGCGTGCGGCCCTCTTGCAGGTCTTTCACCACGATGCGTTGGTTCGGCATGATGATGAAAAAGACATTCGCCGTCATGATGGTCGCGGTGAAGGCACCCAGATGCAGCAACGCGGCGCGGCCTGTGAAGACTTGATTGTAGCCCCAAGCCATGGCGACCAGCAGCACAAAGAGCAGCACCATCAAGGTCGTAGGACGGTTGCCAAGTTTGGATTTGCACAGGAAATCATAGATCAACCAGCCGAGCGTCAGCGACCCGGCGGAGATCAAAATGCCTTGGAAGGTCGAAAGGTCCGCTTTCGATGGGTCGATCAGGTAGAGTTCCGCCCCGGCCCAATAAACCACCATCAACAGCGCCGCGCCCGAGAGCCATGTCGAGTAGCTTTGCCATTTGTGCCAGATCAGGTGCTCGGGCATGTTTTCGGGCGCCACGAGGTACTTCTGAATGTGGTAGAACCCGCCCCCATGCACCTGCCATTCCTCACCAAAAGCGCCAGCAGGCAGATGCGGCACTTTGCGCAGGCCGAGATCAAGCGCGATGAAGTAAAACGACGCACCGATCCAAGCCATGGCGGTGATGACATGCACCCAACGGACGGCAAAGCCGATCCAATCCCACATGATGGCGATGTCTTGCATAATCTTCTCTTTCTCTGATTCACCGGGCAGACTATTCAATCCCGCATTTTACCGCTAGATTTGGCATTCCCTAAACTCTATCAAAAGTTCCCGATAAATGTCCTATTTCGACAACATCCGTACCTTCGTGCGCGTCTATGAGCTTGGCAGCATGTCAGCGGCGGCGCGGGATCAGCGCGTCTCGCCGGCCGTGGCCTCGGCACGGATCACGCAGTTGGAGGGGCATCTGGGCGTGCGCCTGTTCCAGCGCACCACGCGCAGCCTGTCGCCGACGGAGCAAGGGCGGATATTTTATGACGGGGCCTGCAAGATCCTGAGTTCCGTGGCCGAGGCCGAGGCGGGCATCGAAGACGTCACCGATAACCCGCGCGGCACCCTACATATCGCCGCCCCCTTGGGTGTCGGGCGCAGGCTCATTGCGCCACATGTGCCCGTTTTTGCAGAGGCTTACCCGCTGGTCGACGTCCGCCTGCGCCTCAGCGACCGCAAGCTGGACCTGACCGCCGAGGGGCTGGATGTCGCTTTCTTCCTTGGGCGGCCCGAAGATTCCACCCTACGCATCCGCAAAGTGGCCGATTGCGAACGCGTGCTCTGCGCCAGCCCGGCCTATGTCGCCACCCACGGCCACCCGCGCAAGGGATCAGAGATCGACCGGGGCCAGCACAATTGCCTGAACCTCCGCTTCCCCGGCGCGACGGAGTTTCAGTGGCAGTTGCAAGGGCCTGAAGGCGCTGTGAAATACGACGTGCGAGGACGGTTTGAAAGTGACGATGGCGATGTGCTGACCGACTGGGCACTCGCGGGCGCCGGGATCGCCCTAAAGCCGATCTTTGAAATCGCCGATCACCTGCGCAGCGGTGCCTTGGTGCGGGTGGTCGAAGACACGCCGCCCCTGCCCGTGCAGATGGCCTGCCTTTATACCCACCGCCGCCACCAAGACCCAAAAACGCGCCTTTTCATGGACTTTATGATCGCCCGCATGGAAGACGCGCTTAAGGTCGGTTAGCTGCCGCGGTAGGTCGAATAGCCAAAGGGCGAAAGCAGCAGCGGCACGTGGTAATGCGCGGCTTCCGACATGCCAAAGCGCAGCGGCACCACATCGAGGAAACGCGGCTCCTCTGGGGGCGTGCCATTGGCGTCGAGGTAGTCGCCGCAGTGAAACAGCAGCTCATAGGTGCCGGTCTGGAATTCTGCGGCGGGCAGGATTTGCTCGTCGGTGCGGCCATCGGCATTGGTGGTCAGGCTGCGCAGATGGGTCCGGGTCTCGCCCTCTAGGCGGAAAAGCTCGATCTTCAGCCCCGCAGCCGGGCAACCGCGGGCCGTGTCCAATACATGTGTTGTCAGATAGCCTGTCATTATAACCTCCGTGCCTATCCCTTGATCGCCCGGTAGCCGTGCGGGCGAAAGAGCCCTTTTCACGATAGTCTTTCTCGAATTAATTGAAAGCATTGCGTGACCTTCCGGTTTAGACAGAGAACGACAGAAGGAGAGATACATGACTCGCTACCCCCGCGACATGCAGGGTTACGGCCCCACCCCCCCAAACGCTCAATGGCCCGGCGGTGCAAAAATCGCCGTTCAATTGGTGCTGAACTACGAAGAAGGCGGGGAGAATAACATCCTGCATGGGGATGCGGCCACGGAAGCCTTCCTGTCCGAGATCGTAGGAGCTGCGCAATGGCCGGGGCAGCGTCATGCCAATATGGAATCGATCTATGAATACGGCGCACGGGCCGGGTTCTGGCGGCTTCACCGTCTGCTGAAAGACCTGCCGATCACCGTTTACGGTGTGGCGACGGCACTGGCCCGCTCCCCCGTGCAGGTCGCCGCGATGATGGATGCCGGCTGGGAGATGGCGACCCACGGGTTGAAGTGGATCGAACATAAAGACATGGCCGAGGACGAAGAACGCGCGGCGATTGCCGAAGCGATCCGCTTGCACCGGGAAGTCACCGGCCAAGCCCCACGCGGTTTCTACTGCGGGCGGTCGTCTGAGAATACTATCCGTCTGGCCGCCGAGACTGGGCAGTTCGCCTATGTCGCTGACGCCTATGCAGATGATCTGCCCTATTGGGTCGAGGTCGACAAGCGCGACCAGTTGATTGTGCCCTATACGCTCGATTGCAACGACATGCGTTTCGCCACGCCGCAGGGGTTCAACGCAGGCGCGCAGTTCTTTGACTATCTCAAGGCCAGTTTTGACGCGCTTTACCGCGAAGGGGCCGAAGGCGCGCCCAAGATGCTGTCCGTCGGGTTGCATTGTCGTCTCATTGGTCGTCCCGGACGGGTCGAAGCCCTGCGCCAGTTTATCGACTACGCGCAGAGCCACGAAGGCGTCTGGTTCGCCACCCGCGAACAGATTGCTGACCACTGGGCCCAAACCCATCCGCACCAACGCCGCGAGCGCCCCAGCCAGATGGACCGCGAGACTTTCGTCTCCAACTACGGCAGCATTTTCGAGCATTCCCCATGGATCGCCGAAGGCGCCCATGCGCTGGAACTCGGCGCGGGGCATGACACCGCCGTGGGGCTGCACAACGCGCTGGCGCGAATTTTCCGCTCGGCGTCGGATGACCAACGTCTCGGCGTCTTGCAAGCGCACCCCGACCTCGCGGGCAAACTGGCGCAGGCCAAGCGGCTGACGGCAGAGAGTACCTCAGAGCAAGCGGCGGCGGGGTTGGATGCGCTGACGGATGATGAACGCGAGACCTTCACCCAGCTCAACAACAGCTATGTCGAGAAACATGGCTTCCCCTTCATCATCGCCGTGCGGGACCACGACAAGGCCAGCATCCTCGCCGCCTTTAACCGCCGCGTGAACAATGACCGCGACACCGAATTTGCCGAGGCCTGTCGTCAGGTCGAACGCATCGCGGAACTGCGGTTGAAGGACATGTTGCCATGAGCCGGGAGTTGATCCTGCAACCGCTGACTGCCGAGGCGTTCGCGCCTTTCGGTGAGGTGCTTGAAGTGCGCGGCGCGCCCGACAAAATTATCAACCAAGAGCTTTGCGGACGGCATCACGATCTGGCCGACCTCGACTTCGGCACAGGCCGTGCGGGCATTAGCATCTTCAACGCCACGCCCCGCACCCTGCCCTTCACCCTCGACATGGTCGAGCGCCACCCCGAAGGCGCGCAGGCCTTCATCCCCATGCATCAAAACCCCTATCTGGTCGTCGTCGCCCCCGATGACGCGGGTAAGCCCGGCGCCTTGCAGGCCTTTCTCGCAGGCCCCGGCCAAGGCGTGAATTACCGCCGCAACACATGGCATGCGGTCTGCTGCCCGCTCAGCGCGCCGGGCCTCTTCGCCGTGGTCGACCGGATCGGGGATGGCGACAATCTGGAGGAACATTGGTTCGACACGCCTTGGGAGGTGGTCGACGCCGCAACATAAGCGCCATGCCCTCATCAGAAGCGGCAGGCGAGATCGGTCACAAGGGAGAATGACATGACTGACGCTTCACTGGGCACGCCCGCGCAATTGCGTGACCCGAATTACACCCCCGCGCTGTCCAAGGCGGTGCCTCTGGGCATTCAGCATGTGCTGGCGATGTTCGTCTCGAACGTGACGCCTGCGATCATCGTGGCGGGGGCTGCGGGGTTTGGCTTTGGCTCGGACGCCGGGGCGCAGGGTTTCCCGGACATGACCTATCTGATTCAGATGTCGATGCTCTTCGCCGGGATCGCCACGCTGTTTCAGACCATAGGGATGGGCCCGGTTGGTGCGCGGCTGCCAATTGTTCAAGGCACCAGCTTTGCCTTTCTCCCCATTATGATTCCGCTGGTTGCGGGCAAAGGGGTCGACGCCCTTCCCGCGCTGTTTGGCGGTGTGCTGGTCGGCGGTCTCTTTCATATGACCCTCGGCACATTCATCGGCCGCATTCGCTTTGCGCTACCGCCGCTGGTGACCGGGCTTGTGGTCACGATGATCGGCCTCGCGCTGGTCAAAGTGGGCATCCAATACGCCGCCGGGGGTGTTCCGGCGATGGACAAGCCGGAATACGGCAGCCTGCTGAACTGGTCCGCGGCGCTGGTGGTGATCGTCACGACGCTTGGGCTTAAGTTTTTCACCCGCGGGATGCTCTCGGTCTCCGCCGTCGTGATCGGCATTGCTTTGGGCTATGTCTATGCGTTGGCGATGGGCATGGTCACGGTTGAGGGTATCGCGACGAGCTGGAACCGCGCAGCAACCGTCGCCCTGCCGATCCCCTTTGCCTATGGGTTCGAGTTCAGCTTCGCCGCCATCGTGGGGTTCTGCCTCATGGCCTTCGTCTCCGCTGTCGAGACCGTGGGCGATGTCTCGGGCATCACCAAGGGCGGCGCGGGGCGCGAGGCGACGGATGCCGAAATCACCGGGGCGACCTATGCTGACGGTCTGGGCAGCGCGATTGCTGGGGTCTTTGGCGGATTTCCGAACACGTCCTTTAGCCAGAACGTCGGGCTGATCGCCATGACGGGGGTGATGAGCCGTCACGTCGTGACCATCGGCGCGCTGTTTTTGATCCTCTGCGGGCTGGTGCCAAAGGTCGGCGCGGTGATCCGCACCATTCCGATCGAAGTCTTGGGTGGCGGGGTGATCGTGATGTTCGGCATGGTTGTGGCGGCGGGCATTTCGATGCTGTCGGACGTGAACTGGAACCGGCGCAACATGGTGATCTTTGCGATTTCTCTGTCGATTGGTCTGGGCCTGCAGTTGGAGCCGAATGCGGTGCAATACCTGCCCGATACGCTGCGGATCTTGATGACCAGTGGTTTGTTGCCTGCCGCGCTGATCGCCATCGTGCTGAACTTGTTGCTGCCAGAGCAACTGTCGGATGAGTCGACCGAGGAAGTGTCTGGCGGATTGTCGGGCTATGGCAAAGGCTCGCTGGAAAAGCGGACCTAACGCAAAGAGGGGGCACCAGTTTGGCGCCCCCTCTTGTTTGACCACCCCAGCCCGGAAACAAGCCGCAGGCGCCGGGCCATCGCCTGCCCGTCCGTCACGCCAGAGGCGTGCCGTATTATGATGGGCGCACCTCCGGTGCGACCGGGTAGGCGATTTGGTGATGCTGGGTGCGACTTAGATAACGCACATCATGGCTGAACCATTAAGTGGCATGAATGACCGTTGGGATCGCCCACCCACGGGCAGGCGCTGGCCCGCAGCGCATCAGCGCAGCTTCATATGCCGGTTCACATCTTTATACAGCAAATACCGAAACGGCCCCGGCCCGCCCGCATAGCACGCCTGCGGGCAGAAGGCGCGCAGCCACATGAAATCGCCCGCCTCCACCTCAACCCAATCCTGATTGAGCCGGTAAACTGCCTTACCCTCAAGCACATAAAGCCCATGCTCCATCACATGGGTCTCGCAAAAGGGGATCACCCCGCCCGGCTGGAGCGTGACGATGGTCACATGCATGTCATGGCGCAGATCGTTGGGATCGACAAAGCGCGTGGTGGCCCAAACCCCATTCGTATCAGGCATCACATTCGGCGCGATGTCCTGCTCATTTAGAACCAGTGGGTCGGGATGATCCAGCCCTTCGACCGCCTCGTAGGCCTTCCGAATCCAGTGAAACCGCGTCACCTCGCCGCTGTCGTTCTTCAAGGTCCAAGTCGCGCCCGCTGGAATATAGGCATAGCTGCCTTCGCGCATCGCGTGGCTCTCTCCGTCAATGGTCAGGGTAAAGCCACCCTCAACCACGAAGAGCACACCCTGCGCTTGGCTGTCCAACTCGGGCCGCTCAGAGCCGCCACCCGGCTGCACTTCCATAATGTACTGAGAGAACGTCTCGGCAAATCCGCTCAACGGGCGAGCAATCACCCAGAGCCGCGTGCCTTCCCAGAAAGGCAGGAAGGACGTTACGATATCGCGCATCGTCCCGCGGGGCAGCACCGCGTAAGCTTCGGTGAAGACAGCGCGATCTGACAACAAAGTTTTCTGATCGGGGTGGCCGCCAGTTGGCGCGAAGTAGCTTGGGGGGGTCATCGTCTTTCTCCATCAGGGGCTTGATTGAGAATTACGGCAAGCCGCGCTGAGGCCAAGGGTTTAATTAAATAAGGATTATTCGGCTAAATTTGATAGTATTGGGTAAGGAAGCTTTAATGCCGTCCAAATTATTTTCGCACTACCGTCACGTTTTACCCCTGTCCCGGCCCAAATTTCCTGCCAGAAAGCGCGCCATGGAAAAAGACACCGCCCCAATACCCAACACTGCGAAACCCACGGCAGTGACCCGCCGCCAGCGTATCTTTGATATTTTGTGCCATACCGGACGCGCCGAGGATACGGCAGCGCGGGTTGCCAAACCCCGCCACCACTTGCTGGATGCCGAGACAGCACGGCTTTTGCAGCAGCGTGCATTGGCATCGTTGAAGAGCCCGAAGCACAAGCGCTCGCGCTCTGACGGCTGGCCGCACGGCATACGCGCAGCGCTGCGCCCTCGTTAAAAGAATGCTGCGGCCTCAAGCCCGACGGTGATTGCGCCAATCGGCACGCCGGTGGTTGGATCTATGATAGCGACCGATACTTGCCCCTGATAGGTTTGGGTGCTGTCGTCGAAATCTACTTCCTCAACATAGATCTCACCCGGACCACCAAAATAGCTATTGATAAACTTGGCCTCGTCGCCCTGCCAATAATCAGAGGTGGCGGAACTCGCGGCAACCGTCAGCCCGTGGGCGTCCATCAAGAACACCTCCGTGATACGCCCACCAGAACGAGCGACTTGTTTGCGCAGGAAGTCTGATACGGGGGCAGATAGGACCGAATCTACAAGCGGGCGGCGTGTGCTGTGCACTTGCGCCAGCCAATCCTTATTACGGGCAATGATTTCCGGTGGGGTCATGCCGCTATGCCGTTGGTTTTGCGCCTTTATTGCCTCGACGATCTGCGCATCGTTAATCCAGCTCAGCAGATCACGGTCGATATAGGTTGTCAGCGCCCAAGGCGCTTCCGCGGCAGCGGGTCTGTCGGTGGGGGTAAAAGTCGTAGCAGACGTCAAAGCTATGACCGCTAAAAGCGGCAGAGCTAACAGGTAGTTGGGCATCACAGGGTCCTTGGCAGAGCCGCGGTCTTTGGACCACGCGAGCTCTATCTAGGACAGTCGCATTTACACGATGTTAATGCGGCCTGTTTATGCCGCCGCGCCTTTGAACCCGGTGGCCACAACAAATTTCTCAGAGGAATCCGCACGGCTCGCCGGGGGTTTGATGTTTGCGACCTTCGTAAAGCGCATCTTCAAAAGCTTTTGCAGCTCCCCCTCCGCCCCGCCTGCCAGCACTTTGGCGACAAAGGTACCACCGTCCTCAAGTACATCAAAGGCAAAATAGGCCGCCGCTTCGCAAAGTGCTATGATCCGCAAGTGGTCGGTCTGCTTGTGGCCTGATGCCGAGGCCGCCATGTCCGACATGACCACGTCGGCCTTGCCGCCGAGCCATTCCTTCACCTTCAAATCCGCATCGTCTTCCATGAAATCAAGCTGATGCAACTCGCAGCCCGCAATCGGCTCCATTTCCTGCAGGTCGATGCCGAGGATCGTGCCCTGCGCCTTGCTCTTCTTTTCGCCCAGTACATTGCAGCGTTTCACCGCCACCTGACACCAGCCGCCCGGTGCCGCGCCCAGATCGACGATCCGCGCGCCGGGGACAAGGAAGCGGTACTTATCGTCCAATTCCATAATCTTATAGGCCGCGCGCCCGCGATAGCCTTCGGCCTGCGCGCGTTTGACATAGGGGTCATTGAGCTGCCGCTGCAACCAACGGGTCGAACTGAGCTTGCGCCCGCGCGCCGATTTCACCTTAACCTTAAGGTCGCGCTGCCCGCGTCCTGAGGTGTTCTTGCCGTCCGGTGTCTTGGTCATCAAAAGACCCCTTCTTCTAATACGCCATCGGCGCTCATCTGTGCATATAGCAGGCCCTCGCGCAGACCGCGATCCGCAACTGACAGACGATCCGTCGGCCAGCAACGCATCAGCGCTTGCAGGATCGCCGCGCCCGACATGATTAAGGCTGCCCGGTCCTGACCGATGCGCGGATCAGCCCGGCGGCCACCCGGCCCCATGGCGATATAAGAGTGAATGACCTTGTCAATCTGCGCGCTGGTCATGCTGAGGCCATCGACCTTGGTCCGGTCATAACGTTTCAGGTTCAAATGGCTCGCCGCGACGGTGGTCACCGTGCCGGAGGTGCCCACGATCTGGAACCGTTTTTGCGACTGGATTGATTGATAAGGCGTAAAATCCGTCAAGTTCTCTTCAAAGAACCACGACATCAGCGCAAAGCGCGCCGCGTCGTCTTCAACGTCCGAGAACTGATCGCGCAGCGTCGCCACGCCCAAAGGCACGCTGATCCAGTCGACCACGCGCGCTGAGGGCACATCGGACTTGGCCTGATTGAACCCATCTTGCAGCCGCATGATTGAGCGCGCCCGGTCGGCTTTCGGGACCTTGGAAATGTCGATCCAGACAAGTTCTGTTGAGCCGCCGCCGATGTCGACAACCAACAAGTTTTCCGTCTTGCGGCTGACCAGCGGCGCGCAGGAGATCACGGCCAGCTGGGCTTCTTCCTCGGGGCGGATGATGTCGAGCTTGAGGCCGGTCTCGCGCTGGATACGGCGCATGAATTCCGCACCGTTATGGGCCCGGCGGCAGGCTTCGGTCGCGACCAACCGCATGTTGCGGACCTTGTTGCGGCGCAGTTTTTGCTGACAGATGCGCAGTGCCTGTATGGTGCGCGCCATCGATCCGCGCGACAACCGCCCGGTTTTTTCCAATCCGGCACCCAATTGCACCGATTTCGAAAAACTGTCCACCACATGGAAACCGCTGCCGCGAGGCTGGGCGATCAACATGCGGCAGCTATTTGTGCCCAGATCGAGAGCCGCATAGAGTTCGTTTGATCTGGGCGGAACTGGCGCGGGGCTCAGAGCCGGTATGTCCTTGTCGAGCGCGCCCGCACCTCTGGGACGCTGTGGCGCCATGGGTTTGCGCCTTTCATATCGAGTTGTCCCAAGGGTATGCGCTGCGCGGCACCTGTGCAAGTGGTCGCAACGCCTGCCGCGACGTTCAGCGGCGTTTCTCCGCCCGCGCTCACAATGATCTTGAGAATAATGAGCCCGCCCGGCCCTCGTTCGCCCAGCCTCGATACGCTATGACCGGGGTCAAGTCGCGGATGGGTCGTGTTTTGTCGAAAAACGGCCCTGTCCTGACCGCGGCGGAAGCTAGACAGAATGAAATCGGACCAAAGGAATCAGCCCATGCCCGCAGTCACCATCGTATATTGGCGCGATATTCCAGCGCAGGTGATCGTCGGCAAAGGCCGCCGCGGTTCCAAACGCCAATTGCCGGAGCGGTTTGAGCAGGCGATCGACCGCGCCGCGATGAAAACCGGCGCGGCGGGGACGGATGAATACCTCGCCGAGTGGCGCAAGGCCGCGCCGGTGGAGGTCGAGGGCGACCCTGATTCCGTCGCAGATGCCGAAGTGGCCCGGATTGACGCGGAATACGACCGCGACCGTATCAAGCAACTGATTGATAACAATGGCTGGGCATAGCCTGCCACTCTGTCTGCAACGCATATGATCAAGGACACGCTCATGGCTTTGTTGAACTTCCGCAAGAAAGACTTGCCCGCCCCCGCGGCCCCTTCAGCCGAGGTCGAAGCCTTGCTCAAAGACTATTCCATCGAGGTCATGCCGCGCACGGCTGAAAAGGTCGAAAACTTCCGCGCCCTGCTGCCCGGAGGCACCCGCGTTTATATCGCGCATATCGACGGCACACCCATTGAGGACATGGTTGCCACGGCGGCTCGGCTGAATGCCGACGGCTTCAACGTCATGCCGCATTTCCCCGCCCGCATCATCAAAGACCGTGCCACGCTGGCCGATTGGATCGCCCGCTATCAGGGCGAGGCCGATGTGCGCCAAGCGCTGCTGCTGGCGGGTGGTGTCACGACACCTGCGGGCGAGTTCAGCGACAGCATGCAGTTGATGGAGACTGGGTTTTTTGATCAAGCGGGCTTTACCCGCATACACGTCGCGGGCCACCCCGAAGGTAACCGCGACATTGACGTCGAAGGCGGGCGGCTCAAGGTCGATGCCGCGCTGAAATGGAAAAACGACTTCCAAACCCGCACCGATGCGGAAATGGCTATTGCCACGCAGTTTGCCTTTGAAGCGCAGCCGATCATCGAATGGGCCGACAGCCTTCAGGCCGCAGGCATCACCCTGCCCGTTCACATCGGCGTCGCGGGCCCGGCGAAACTGCAAACCCTAATCAAATTCGCCATCGCCTGTGGCGTCGGCCCCTCCCTCAAAGTGCTGCAAAAGCGCGCGATGGACGTGACCAAGCTGCTGTTGCCATATGAGCCCGCAGATGTGATCAACGACTTGGCCGCGCACAAAGCGGCGCACCCGGATTTCAACATCACCCATGTGCATGTCTTCCCGCTGGGCGGGATCAAGACCAGTGCCACATGGGTTCAAGAGAATGGCGGCGCCTCTGGGGTGCCAGCCGACGCAGCCTGAAGGACCAGACCACATGACCAGAACCGTCATCGAATCCAAGACCAAGACCGCCGTGATCGGCTTTGAAGAGCCCTTCTGCGTCATTGGTGAGCGGATCAACCCCACGGGGCGCAAGATCCTCAGCCAAGAGTTGGAGCAGGGTGATTTCTCGCGCGTGGAGGCCGATGCCATCGCGCAGGTTGCTGCCGGAGCCACAGTGCTGGACGTGAACTCGGGTGCAGTCTTCTCCAACAAAATGGCTGAAGACCCGCGCTATGCGGACAACAACTTTGTCGAGCCGATGCTGATGCCGGAACTCATCAAGATCGTGCAAAACGCCGTCGACGTACCGATCTGCATCGACAGTTCGGTCCCCGGCGCGCTTGAGGCGGGCCTGCAGGCTTG
The DNA here is from genome assembly GCF_900102535.1 of Sulfitobacter delicatus. Taxonomy (GTDB): domain Bacteria; phylum Pseudomonadota; class Alphaproteobacteria; order Rhodobacterales; family Rhodobacteraceae; genus Sulfitobacter; species Sulfitobacter delicatus. The sequence goes on from NZ_FNBP01000004.1 coordinate 263,469, forward strand.
CGAAGGCCGCCCGCTGTTGAACTCGGTCACTGGCGAAGAAGAGCGGCTGGAACTCGTCCTGCCCTTGGTCAAAAAGTACAATGTGCCAGTCGTAGCGATCTCCAACGATGACACCGGCATTTCCGAAGACCCGGATGTGCGCTTTGCCGTGGCGAAAAAGATCGTCGAGCGCGCAGCCGACTTTGGCATCCCTGCGCATGACATCGTGGTCGACCCGCTGGTCATGCCAATCGGCGCCATGGCAACCGCAGGCCATCAGGTCTTTACCCTCGTGCGCCGTCTGCGCGAGGAATTGGGCGTGAACACCACCTGCGGGGCGTCCAACATCTCTTTCGGTCTGCCCAACCGCCATGGCATCAACAACGCCTTCCTGCCCATGGCCATGGGCGCGGGCATGACCAGCGCGATCATGAACCCGGTGGCGCTGCCGGTGGGTCAGGCCAAGATCGACGAGAAGAAAGCCCAATTGGCGGCACTCGGTCTGGTGCTGCCCGAAGACATGGACGACGAAACCTTCGTGCAGCTTTTCGGCATGGGCTCGACCAAGCCGCGTCCGGGCAAGGAGATGGAAGCGATCCGCGCGGCCAACTTCCTGTTTGACCGTGACCCGCATGGCACCGAATGGATCAAGTTCAACAAGGTCGCGCCCAAAGCTGGCCAAGAAGGCCGGGGCCGCGCGGGCCGCACCGGCGGGCGGCGGCGCCGCTAAGGCAAGCAGCAACACGCTAACAAATATAGACCCCGCAGCCCCGGCTTGCGGGGTCTTTTCGTATGATCTGTCGGTTTTCACGATCCAAGCTAACGGCAGTAACGTGGTCTTAACGCACCGCTCGCTAGAACAGGCCAGACCTGATCCAGACCGGAGCGCGCCTTATGATACTGCAAGCTTTGCCCGAGGCGCCTCAGCAATGAGCGCAGAGAGCGACAGCAACGGTGATGCCAAGCCCAAATCCGGGCAGAGCGGGATCATAGCGCCCGAGGGCAAATTGGACCTCTCGACCGTTGGCGCGCTGCATAAGGCGCTGTCCGACGCGCAGGGCGATAGGGTCGCGCTTGATCTGTCCCGCGTCACGCATTTCGGCGCACTTGCACTGCAAACGGTCCACGCAGCAGCCTTGGCCACCCAAGCGCGCGGCGCCAGCTTTGGCATACTCAACGCATCCGACCGCGTGCTGGCGCAGATGTCGGCCATGGGCATGACCCCAGAAACCATCACGGAGCCGCCACAATGAGCCTCAACATCCTCGCTGTGGATGACAGCCGCACCATGCGCGACATGATCCGCCTTGCACTCCAGCCTGCGGGCTTCACCGTTCATACTGCCGATGACGGTCTGCATGGGATCGACGTATTGGATGGGATCGAACCGGATGCAATCATTACCGACATTAACATGCCCCGTATGGATGGCTTCGGCTTTATCGACGCCGTGCGCGGGCAAGAACAACACCGCGCCACGCCGATCCTCGTGCTGACCACCGAAGCAGCACCCGAGCTAAAAGCCCGCGCGCGGGAGGCGGGCGCAACCGGTTGGATCGTCAAACCCTTCGACCCGGCCAAATTGGTCAAAGCCCTGCAAATGGTCGCCGGATAGGAGCCGCCTGCCCATGTCCACTGAAAACGACCCGATGGCCGAGATCCGCGCCTCCTTCTTTATAGAATGCGAGGAACTGCTCGAAGCGCTGCAAGACAGCCTACAGATCATGGACGATGGCGCAGAGGACGGCGAGACGATCAATGTCGTCTTTCGCGCGGTGCATTCGATCAAGGGCGGTGCCGGGGCCTTTGGTCTCGACGCTCTGGTCCGCTTTGCGCATCGCTATGAAACGGTCATGGACGAAGTGCGCACGGGCCGGATGGAGGCAGATGTCGCGGCGCTTAAGGTGTTCTTTCAATGTGCCGATCATCTCTCAGACCTCGTCCGCCACAGCCGTGATGGGGGTGCCGATCCTGCTGAGCAGAGCGCGGCGCTGCTAACTCGGCTTGACGCCCTCCTTGGCGAGGAAGGCGGCTCTGCTGAGCCTGAGCCAGAACCGGAGATTGAGTTTCAGCCTACGGGCCTTACCCTCGATCTCGCCGCGCTTGATGATGCGCCAATGGGCGACCTCTCTGATCTTCCTGACCTGCCGCCGCTGGACAGACTTCCCGACCTGCCCGCGCTGAGCGGGGTCAAGACCTACACCCTGCACTTCGCCCCCGAGCCGGAGTTGTTCGAGACCGGCAACGAGCCCTTCATGCTCCTGCGCGCCCTGCAAGAACTCGGCACTGCGCATGTCACCTGCGACACGTCGCGGCTGCCAGCGCAGAAGGATCTGATACCGGAACAACCCTACCTTAGCTGGACAATTGAGCTGGAAACCGAAGCGGAAGAGTCTGAAATCCTGTCCGTTTTCGAGTTTGTCGAAGGGCTCTGTAGCCTGAAACTAACTGGTGCGGGTGAGGACGCGGGCTCAAGTGAACTCCCTGACCTTTCCCCCGAGATACTGCCCGCGGCCTCTCCAACTCCCGAGCCCCTCAAACAGGCAGAGCCTGAACCGGTATCGCCGGCGCCCCCTCCAGCGCCAACAACACCAGCCATCGCGCCCAAGGCACCGCCCGCGAAAGCAGCCGCCGCCAATACCCCTGCCGCCGTCAAAAGTGTCGTGCGGGTCGACCTCGACCGGATCGAACGGCTGGTAAATCTGGTGGGTGAGTTGGTGATCAACCAAGCGATGCTGAGCCAAAGCCTCGAAGATGCGAACCTGCCGCCCCATGGGGATGCGATAAGCGGGTTGGAAGAGTTCCAGCGTTTGACTCGCGACATTCAGGACTCGGTGATGATGATCCGCGCACAGCCGGTCAAATCCCTGTTTCAACGCATGTCCCGTATCATCCGCGAAGCCTCTGCCGCCGTAGACAAAGATGTGCGCCTGCATACGGAGGGCGAGGCCACCGAAGTCGACAAGACCGTGATCGAGAGGCTGGCCGACCCGCTTACCCATATGATCCGCAATGCCGTGGACCACGGGCTTGAAACACCGGCGGACCGTATCGCCGCGGGGAAACCCAGCGAGGGTCAGGTCAAGCTCACCGCAGCCCATCGCTCCGGGCGGGTGATCATCGAAGTCTCGGACGACGGTGCCGGCATTAACCGCCCGCGGGTGCTGCAAATTGCCATCGACAAAGGGCTGATCCCTGCCGACTCGCAACTCAGCGACAGTGAGATTGACAACCTGTTGTTCTTGCCGGGGTTTTCCACAGCCAGCACCGTGTCGGACCTTTCGGGCCGCGGCGTGGGCATGGACGTAGTGCGCACCGCCATCCAAGCGCTCGGCGGGCGGATCGCGATCACCTCAACCCCCGGCAAAGGCACAATATTCTCCATCTCCCTGCCCCTGACTCTCGCGGTTCTCGACGGCATGGTGATCGACACTGCCGGAGAAACGCTGGTCGTCCCGCTGAACCTGGTCGTTGAAACGCTCACCTTCTGCGCCGAAGACGTGTCGATGATCCGTCCGGGCCAGCATGTGGTGCGGGTACGGGGCGCGTTCGTGCCGGTTGTCGATTTGGGGGCCGAGCTTGGCTATCGCCCGCCGCTCAGCAATTTCGAAGGCGCAGTCGCCCTGCTCATCGCACATGAGAACGGCAGCCGAGCAGCGCTATTGATCGACAATATTCTCGACCAGCGACAGGTGGTGATCAAAGGTCTGGACGACGGTTTCTTCCGCGCCCCGGGCATCGCCGCAGCGACGATCCTCGGCGACGGGCAAATCGCCCTGATCCTCGACCCGTCCGACATCATCAACAACGCGGCGCAGCCGCCCCAAGAGCGCCTTGTAGGAGCCTCGGCATGAGTGACCAAGACAGCCCCACGACAATCGAACTTCTGACATTCCAACTGGCAGGTCAAGAATATTCGCTCGACATCATGTCGGTGCGCGAGATCCGCAGTTGGACACGTGCCACACCCCTGCCCCATGCGCCCGCTTGCATGCGCGGGGTCATCAATCTGCGCGGCACCGTGCTGCCGGTTATGGATCTCGGCGAGCGGCTCGGCCTGCCGCCCCGGGCGCAGAGTGACCGGGCGGTAATTATCGTTGTCACCCACGGGGAAAGCATGACCGGGCTTTTGGTCGATGCTGTCTCGGACATCATCGCGCTCACCCGCGACGACCTGCAACCACCGCCTGACATGGCCAATGGGGCGACGACCGGTATGGTCAGTGCCTTAACGCTGATCGACGAACGCATGGTCCGTGTTCTTGACCTTGCCGCGACCGTTTCCTTAGAAGAAGGACTGGCGGCATGAGTGCAGGCGTTTGCGATCTTACTCTTGATCCTAAAAGCTTTCGTACCATCGCGGATCTGGCCTACCGCGAAAGCGGGCTGACCCTGGTCGAAGAAAAAGCCTCAATGATCCAATCCCGTCTGCGGCCCCGCCTGCGGATGTTAGGCCTGCGTGATTTCGCGCAATATAGCGCCTTTGTCGGCTCTGACGCCGGGACGGATGAACGCAAACAGCTGATTTCGGCGTTGACCACCAATGTGACCCACTTCTTTCGCGAGAACCATCATTTCAAGACGCTAGAGAAAGTCATCGATGCCCGCCTGCCCGAGTTGCGCGCGGGCAAGCGGATGCGCATATGGTCGGCGGGCTGTTCGAATGGTCAGGAAGCCTATTCTGCTGCCATGACCCTCCTTGAGCGTTGTCCCAAAGCAGCAGAATATGACCTTCGCATCCTAGCCACGGATATCGACCCACAAGTCGTCAGCTTTGCCCGACGCGGCAGCTATGCTGCGCGGTTAATGGATGGCGTCTCTGAAACTTTGCGGAAGACCTATTTCGATAGGGGTACTGGCGGGCAGGAGCCGATGTTCACCGCAAAACCCGAACTGAAGAACCTGATCCACTTCAACGAGCTCAATCTGCTTGCACCCTGGCCGATGCGGGGAAGCTTTGATGTTATCTTCTGTCGGAACGTGGTGATCTATTTCGATCTCGCGACGCAAACCGGTCTCTGGCCGCGCTTTCTCAAAGCACTCCGCCCTGACGGACATCTTTTTCTCGGCCACTCCGAACGCATTGCTGCCCCGGAATCCCTCGGGTTCTGTACCGACGGGCCGACGAGCTACCGACCTCTCACTTCCTGACACGCACTCGCGTGCTCACTATTGACTGCACAAGGAAACAGAAATGGCATTGCGCGACCAAATTCGGATCATGGTGGTTGATGATATGTCCACCAGTCGCGGCTTGATCACACAGGCGCTCGATAGCTTCGGGGTGCGCGACGTCGCCGTGGCCGAGAACGGGAAGGAAGCACTTCATGCACTCGCCAAACGGCCGGTGCATCTGGTGATCTCGGACTACAATATGCCTGAGATCGACGGTTTGAAACTGCTGCATTACCTGCGCGCTGGCGCCAGTACCAAAGGTGTCGGTTTCGTTTTGGTCACGGGACGCGCAGAGCAAGAGATCATCGACCACGGCAAAAAGCTCGGCATGAACAATTACTTAAAGAAGCCATTCCAGCCCGAAGACCTACGCAACTGCATCGAAGCTGTGGTTGGGCGTCTGTAATGACCGTCCCGCCGCCGGCCGCTCTCACGGCCGAAGCTTTGCTCTCTCGTCTGTCGGACCATCTTGATGGCCTAGCAGCCGATGTGCACCGGGTGGAACAGGTGGTGGGCGGGCACGCCACGACCACGCGCCCTACAGACAGCGCGATCGTTCAATTGCAGAGCCTCGACCATCTGCGGCAATCGCTCGAAGATCTCTCTTTGCTCACATTATTCCTAGCGCGCCCGGGCAGCGACGGGCGGTCGGGGTTGTCAAACCCCGCATGCATTAGGGACCGCCTGCGTCTTGGCTGTACGCGGGCGCTGTTTGACGCTCCCCTGCCGGTGGCCGAACAGCCGTCTCTGGCCCAGTCGGGTGATATCGATTTGTTCTAAGTCTGTCGCGGACACGGTCTGCGATGACCCTTCACCGAAGTGCTGGTTAGAGCAACTCCAACCCATTGCCTTCTATGGTATTGGCGGGCGGCGTGACAGTCTCCCGCAAGGGCGCGCTGCGCGTCATTTTTTGCCGTACGACCCCGATGACCGGCCAGAACATCACCTGCCGTGCTGCCGTTCCACCGACGGACTGGGCGGTGCAGGTGATGTTTTCACGCTCCAAAAAGCCCAGGGTAAACGAGATATTCTTTGCCCCGATCTCGGACAGGCCGTCGACCATCCGCGCACCGCCAAAGACTTTGGCCTGCAATCGGTCCCGACGCGCGCCGAGTTTCAGCAACTCGTTGATCAACAATTCCATCGCATTCACACCGGCCATGTCACATGGCAGGTTGTTGTGCTGCCGCTGAGCGAGCAGCATGTGGTTCATGCCGCCCAACTGGCTCACATGGTCCCATAAACAGCAAGCCACGCAAGACCCGAGGACCGTTGAGATAACGGTATTCGGATCCGCCGAGACAGCATGTTGCCCTTGGGTGATGACAATCGTTTCACTCATCTTGCAAAGCTCCGACGACGATGATGGGCTGCAACGGCGCTGTTGATCGCCTCACCAATATTCTCAATAGGTAACTGCTCCACGATGGCGCCGGCCTCCCATGCGGCCTTGGGCATGCCATAGACAACACTGCTGTCTGCGTCCTGCCCGATGGTATGTGCGCCCGAGCGGTGCAGTAGACGCATGCCTTCGGTCCCGTCGCGGCCCAGCCCCGTTAGGATCGCTGCAATAACATCATGACCGTAGGGGGCCGCTGAGCAAAACAGGGCGTCCACGGAAGGACAATGCGCGCCCCGCTCTGCGTCATCGCGCAAATGCCCTTGCCACAATCCGTTCCGCCTAACGAGCTCGGTCTGCCGGCCCACTTCGGGTGCAAGACGAACCTGCCCCCGGCGCAGGGGCACGCGGTCATCAACAAGCCCCACATCATGCGGCAGTTTGCGGTCCAGCAGCTTGGCGAAGCTAATTAGGAAGGTCGCCGGCATATGCTGGACGATGACCGTGGGCGGCCCATCAGTTGCCATGGTCGCAAGCACCGTTTCAAGCGCCGTGACCCCGCCCGTTGACGCACCGATCAGGACAATCGCACCATCTTTTTCTTCGGCCTCTAACGGGGCGACGGGCTGCAATGCGCTCCTTTTCAGCAATGGCTGATATTGGCTGCAAGCCGCGGAATAGACCCGGCGCGCAATGTCCTTTGCAGACAGTTTGGAGACGCTCTGCCCCGGCTTTACGATACAATCAACAGCCCCTAAAGACAGCGCTTGGATCGCCGTGTCTGATCCGCTGCTTGTCGATGCGGACACCATGACGACGGGCATCGGATGCAGCGTCATAAGCCGTTCGAGGAAAACCAAGCCCGACATGCCCGGCATCTGCACGTCGAGCGTGAGCACATCAGGCTGCGTCTCTTTAATAACTTTTCGCGCGGTCTCTGCGTCGCCAGCTTCACCGACGACCTCAAGGCGTTTGTCTTGTTGAAGCACATGACGGAGCCAGGACCGGATAGACCGGGAATCGTCTACAATGGCGACCCGTTTCGCTGGCCTTCTCATAGCCGGTTGCGGCTCGGTCGGGTCCAGCAGCATCAGCCACATCTCCGGGCGCAGAGCGGATCATGTCCTAAGAACGGTACCAAATGAAATCGCAAACAATGCATCGCGCATTGGCCCTCTACCCCAACCACATGAGAGGACTTAACCGCAGAGCGATAAAAAGCAGGTTAAGATTGAACCGGTTCGAGTGACGCCTGACTACAAAGGCCAACCGGGCCTATGTTTGAAACCCGGCAGCGGCAAAAGCGATCAGATGCTCCATTTGGGAACTAGGCTTTGCGGGCACCGCGCCCAGCGTATCAAAACGGTGCTGAGAGGTCAGAACCGCAAGCGTGGCTGAGACGGTAAAGACAAAGGCCTCGGCCACCTGATCTTTTGTCTTCTGAGGCAACCTCTCGCAAATGGCCTGAACAAACACCTGCGCCACCGGGTCGAAACAGGTTTCAGATATCTTTGCCCAGCGGGGATCGGCGGACACGAATGCCACAAGCCGCGCGTAGTGCTGCCAGCGCGGGTCGTCGCGCGCGAGATCGAAGAAGGGGCGCACAAAGGCGCTGAGTATCTCTTCAAGCCGATGATCTGCCTGTGAGGTGACTGCCTCCAACGTGGTAAGCCGCAGTCGAGCCAAAGTCTCGGCGCGGCGAGCGACGACCCGGTGGAACAAAGCCTCTTTCCCGCCGCCGTGATGATGGATCGTGCCGACCGGCTCTCCCGCTTCGGCGGCGATATCGCGAATGGTTGCGCCGTCAAAGCCGCGTTCGGCAAAGACTTTCTCTGCCGCGTCGAACACCCGCGTCTTCGTTGCCAGCGCCCGCTTTGACGGGGCGCGTTTGCGCGGGGGGGCGGGCATGGGCTGCGGCGTTTTCATAAATTTATCTTGCCTAACTTCGAACACCTGTTCAAGTTAAGATCAAGCGATGGAGGGCGCGATGGGAGAGACACAAGACAAGTTCGCCTTGATCGGGGCGGGACCAATGGGGCTGGCCGCAGCAAAGCTGCTGGCGGAACAGGGGATCGCCTTTCAAGGGTTTGAACTTAACTCAGGCGTCGGCGGCCTATGGGATATTGAGGCCCCCCGCTCCACGATGTATGATACCGCCCATCTGATTTCTTCAGCGCGGATGACGGAATTTACCGATTTCCCGATGCGGAGCGGCGTGCCGGAATACCCCTCTCACCATGAAATGAAGCGCTATTTTCAGGAGTTTTCCAATCATTTCGATTTGGCGAAACACTATCACTTTAGCGCCGAGGTTACCCGGTGTACCCCCTTAGGCGCAGCGGGCGCGGGTTGGGAAGTCACCTGGCACGATGCCGACGGTGAGCACGTTGAGGTTTTCGCCGGAGTGTTGATTGCCAATGGCACATTAAGCACCCCGAATAAGCCCACGTTCAAAGGCAGCTTCGACGGTGAGTTGATCCACTCTGCCGACTACCGCAACCCGCGTCAGTTCGCAGACAAGCGGGTGCTGGTTGTCGGGGCGGGCAACTCGGGCTGCGACATTGCAGTAGATGCGATCCACCATGCACGCTCGACCGATCTGTCAATGCGTCGGGGGTATTACTTTGTCCCGAAATACATTTTTGGCAAACCCGCCGACACGATGGGGGGCGCGGTCAAACTGCCTATGGCCCTCAAACGGATCGTGGACGGCGCCATTCTGAAATGGTTCGTCGGTGATCCCCAAAAATACGGATTTCCCAAGCCAAATTACCGGCTGTACGAAAGTCATCCAATTGTGAACTCGCTGGTGCTCTACCATGCCGGTCACGGCGATATTGCCATTAGGCCCGATATTGAGCGCCTCGACGGCAAAACCGTCCATTTCAAAGATGGTTCTGCGGCTGACTATGACATGATCCTGACCGCCACGGGCTACAAGCTGGACTACCCCTTCATCGACGCGGAACATCTGAACTGGCAGGGCGACGCCCCGCATCTTTACCTGAACTGCATGCATCCGGAACGGGACGACCTCTTTGTTCTGGGTATGGTCGAGGCATCGGGTCTGGGCTGGCAGGGGCGACATGAACAGGCGGAAATGGTCGTCCGCTATATCACCGGATTGCGAGACGGCAGTGCAGAGGCGCAATCGCTAAAGGAAACCAAGGCACAGGGATTTGACCGCGCCACGGGGGGGATGGATTACATCGAACTGCCGCGCATGGCCTATTACGTCGACAAGGCAACCTATCGAAAGGCCGTCACCGGCTGGGTTCGCCGCCTCGGAGGGTCGGCGCAATGATTGATGACGCCGTTCTGGACTTTTCATCTGGCTCGCTCTTTGTGCTGAATGCGATCCTTGCTGTGGTGATGTTTTCCATCGCCATAGACCTCAAACCGCGCGACTTCCAAGCACTGTCGCGTGCGCCAAAGCCGCTTATTGTAGGGCTTTTCTCGCAATTTGTGGTCCTGCCGGTTCTCACCTTTTTACTGGTGCTCGCGACTCAACCGCAGGCGTCAATTGCGCTTGGGTTGATCCTCGTTGCCGCTTGTCCGGGGGGGAATATTTCGAATTTCATCACCCATCGCGCCGGGGGCAATGCAGCGCTTTCAGTTTCAATGACAGCTTTCGCCACGGTCGCCGCGATCCTACTCACGCCGTTGAACATTGCGCTTTGGGGGAGCCTTTATGCCCCTTCAGCAGAAATTCTGCGCAGCACCAAACTGGATCCAGTGAGCATCGCGATTACCGTGGGGCTGATGCTTGTGCTTCCGCTGATGCTCGGGGTGATGTTGAACGCAAAACGGCCAGATTTAACGGCGCGTTTGCGGCGGCCCTTGCAATGGCTGTCGATGGGTATCTTCCTTGCCTTTATTGCCGTGGCTCTGGCTGCAAACTGGGGTCTGTTTCTGGCTTTTGCAGGCGGGATCGCCGGGTTGGTCATTGCGCATAGCGCGCTTGGACTGGCCGGCGGCTATACCACCGCAACGCTTGCGGGTCTTTCCCCCTTTGATCGACGCGCAGTAACCATCGAGACGGGCATCCAAAATTCCGGTCTTGGCCTCGTATTGATCTTTGGCTTCTTTGGCGGGCTCGGCGGGATGGCGATCGTTGCGGCTTTCTGGGGCGTCTGGCATGCGATCTCTGGCCTTGCTCTGGCGGCGATGATGTCGCGGAAAGAGGCCGCCCGATGACCTCGATCCTGATTACTGGTGCCGCCGGGATGGTTGGCCACGCCGTGGCCGAGGCGCTGCCTGCGCCCGAGACGATCGTCACGGACCTGACCCCCGGCACCCTGCCCCCGCATCTGCATTTCGTACCGCTGGATGTGACCGGGGATGACCCCGATGTTGTGATCGGTAAATACCGCCCCGAAGTCGTTGTGCATTTGGCCTCGATTGTCACACCGCCGCCCGGGATGGAACGGAAAGCAGCCTATGAAGTAGACGTGATTGGCACACGCCGGGTGTTGGAAGCCTGCGTCAAACACGGGGTAAGGCGCCTTGTAGTGACCAGCTCTGGTGCGGCTTATGGCTACCACGCTGACAATCCCGTGCCGTTAACCGAAGATGCGCCTTGTCGGGGCAACCCGGAATTCCCCTACGCCGACCACAAGCGGCAGGTTGAAGAAATGTTGGCCGAGGCCCGCGCGCGGCATTCCGGACTGGAACAAGTTGTACTGCGGGTTGGCACTGTGCTGGGCGCCGGAACGGACAACCAGATCACCGCTCTGTTCCGCCGCAAACGTCTTTTGGCGGTGCGCGGCAGTGATAGCCCCTTTGTCTTTATCTGGACCAAAGACCTCGCCCTTATTGTCGAACGCGCCGCGACCGTAGGCCCTCCGGGGATTTTCAACGTCGCAGGAGATGGTTGGCTGACGGTTGACCAATTGGCAGAGGCGATGGGCAAGCCCGTCTTGCGCCTGCCGCCGAGCTTGCTCAAGGTGGCATTGGCTTTGGGCAAACCTCTGGGCCTCACCCGTTATGGGCCAGAACAACTGCGGTTTTTGCAGTACCGCCCCGTTCTGGACAATCACCGGCTGAAAACCGTCTTCCGCTATGTGCCGCGTCTCACCTCCGCCGAAGTTTTCGATCTCTGGTGGCGCGAGGTGCAGGCATGAAGACGGCAGTCATATCCGGCGGGTCTGGCGGTTTGGGCCGCGCCTTGGCCTCCCAACTCGAAACGCAGGGCTGGTATTGCGTCTCGCTGGACGTCAACATCGCGGGATTAGAAGAAACCGCCCACCGCTGGCCCATCGCCGTCGACCTTACGGATTCCCCCGCGCTGACAAAGGCCGCCCAGCAAATCATCGCGAAACGCCCCTCCATCGACATGGTTATTTACAACGCAGGTGTTTCGCAAATCGTCCCCTTTGCCGAGGCTGATGCCCAAAGCCATCGCCGGGTGTTCGAGATCAACTATTTCTCCGCCGTCGAACTTGCGCGCCACTTCCTGTTGCCTCTACGGCAAAGCAAGGGAACGCATCTGGCGATCTCTTCGGTGGCAGGTTTTGCGCCGCTGCACGGTCGTACGGCCTATGCCGCCTCCAAACACGCGCTGCAGGGGTTCTTCGCCTCTCTGCGCGGAGAGGAGGCCCCCTTTGGCGTGCGATGCCATGTCGCGGCTCCGAGCTTTATCGCAACGAATATTGGAAATGCGGACCGCAAGGAAGACGGTATTCTGCGGCCCGGTGCGGCACAGGACGGCATCGACTATATGGCGCCGGACGCGGCAGCCGCCATCATCTTGCACGGCGTAGAAAAACACCGAGATTTCATACCCGTGGGTCGGGTCGCACGCTTAGCCTCATGGCTCATGCGGCTGTCACCTGCGCAATATGAACGGGCCATGCTCCGCAGCATTCGGAAGAAGGCTTCCGCTCAAGGGCACATTCCGTCGGTTGATTAATAAGTAAACCTTACTATATGGGAGGCTTGGTAATTCCGGAGCCCCCATGCAGCAGCCTATCGACAGCGACAACTTTTCCTTTCTCCTGCTTGATGTGGCTCGGCTGTCTCGCGCCGAGTTTGAGCGCCGTGTGACGGCTGCGGAGTTGGGGATCACGCCGGGCGAAGCGCGCACCCTGGCGAATGTCGCCTGCTACGGCCCGATGCGCCAGCACGACCTCGCGGGGCTCACCGGCCTTGGCCCGATGAGCGTGACCGGCATGATTGACAACCTAGAGAAAGCCGGTCTGGTGCAACGCAGCACTGATCCAGAGGACCGTCGCGCGAAGCAGGTGCAGGTGACCGATAAAGCCGAAGGCCTTTTGACCGCCTTGCACCACATCGGCGAAGAGGTCCGCGCCATCTCTCGCGGGAATCTGACAGCCGACGAATGGGATCTGTTCCGCCGGATGCTTAAGACCGCCCGAGACAACCACCTCTCCGCCCGCCGCAACAGATGTACCGCCGGAAAGGGCAAAGCATGAGCCTGTCAGAGACCGCCCCGATCGCTCAAAGCGTCACAGCACCCAAGATGTCCATTCGTCGGGTCAGCCTGCTGGGCGCCTTGTTCATCGCCACCGGCCCAATTGCCATGGCGCTTTACACCCCTGCGATGGCCGAAGTGGTTGCGGCTTACGGCACGACGAACTCTTTAGTGAAGATGACGCTGACCCTCTATTTCGCCGGGTTCGCCACGGCGCAGTTGATCGCGGGGCCGGTGTCAGACGCATTGGGCCGCAAGCCCGTGATCATCAGCTTTATGTTGCTCTTTGTCGCGGCAAGTCTACTGGCGCTCATCGCGCCGACAATCGAGACCCTAATCGCCGCGCGGTTCATGCAAGGTGTGGGGGCGAGCGCCGGCGTGGCAATATCGCGCGCTCTTGTCCGCGATTTGTTTGAGGGGGACGAATCCTCGCGCATCATGAACCTCATGGGCATCATCCTCGCCGTCGCACCGGCCATGGCCCCTGCCCTCGGCGGCATGGCTGTCACTCATGCGGGGTGGAGGTCGGTCTTTGCGCTGATGATGCTATTCGGTCTCGTGGTCGTCAGCTTTTCGATCTGGAGCCTGCGGGAAACCATTGTGCCAGACCGCAGCCGCTTGAACCTGCGCGCCTTGGGCCGATCTTACCTTACGCTCGCCGGGAACCGTCACTTCATGACCTCTTCCCTGACCATTGCAGGCTCCATTGGTGCGATTTATGCGCTGGCCACGGTCCTACCTTTCATACTGATGCAAAAGCTGGGGCTTAGCCCCACTGCTTTCGGACTATGGATGCTGTCACAATCGGGTAGCTTCTTTCTCGGCTCCCTGCTGGTGCGGCAATTAATGAAACGCTATAGCGCCTATGACCTTGTCGCGCCGGGCTTGGGGGTGATCCTCCTTGGCAGCGCACTGATCTTCTCGCTGCTCTTTGGTGCGCCATCGGTCCTTCGGGTGATGCTGCCGGTCGCCGTCTATACCTTCGGCATCGCCTTCGTCATGCCCGCCATGTCCACCGCCGCACTGGCCCCCTTTCCCCGCATCGCCGGAGCAGCCTCCTCGCTGATGGGGTTCCTCCAGATGGGCGCGGGGCTTCTCGTGGGCTCTATCGCGGCGCTCTTCGATAACCCAGTTGTCGCGCTCGCCATCTTGATCCCGACGATGGGCGTTGTGGCCAGCCTGTCCTATGCGCTCTATCGCAGCGCGCCCCATCTGGCCGAGCCAGAGCCACGCAAGGACGTGATCAGCGGACCGCCTGCTGGGCGTAGTTGGGTGCCGTCGGACAAGGATTAAGGCCGCGTCCTAACGACGGACTCGGGCGGTTGCTTCGACAACTATTTAGGTGAAAATGGCGGACCCTAGAGGATTCGAACCTCTGGCCTCTGCCTTCGGAGGCGCTATTGACACCTTTCCTAATTGCGCGATAGAGCGCGACGGAGCACGATAAGATACTGAATATATTTGTATTTCCGTTTCGCTGTTCCGAAGCTTCTATCCAGAAACAGGTCGCAGCTTTCGCCCGTGTGCTTACGTAGTGCTTACGTGAGAAGGCTGCCGGCCGATCGGAAAGGTCTGAATTCGGATGGCAAAACTTACGAAACGTTTCGTCGATGCGGTCGAGATACGCGACAAAGACTATGTCGTATGGGATGATGAGTTGCCTGGCTTCGGGCTGCGCGTATTCGCCTCAGGAAAACGCAGCTACGTGATACAGTATCGTGCAGCCGGTCGCTCGCGGCGCTACGCGATCGGCCTTCATGGAGTCTGGACGCCCGAGACCGCCCGAAGGGAAGCGATGGCGCAGCTCGGCCAGGTCGCCCGCGGTGAGAACCCTGCCGAGAACCGGCAGCTCGACCGCAAAGCGATGACCGTAAAGGAACTGGCCGAGCAATACGTCAAAGCCATGGAAGCCGGGCTAATCATGGGCAAAGGCGGACGCCCAAAGCGACCGTCCACGATTTATACGAACATCGGTGCTTTGAACGGACACATCATCCCCCTGATCGGCCAACGCCGCGTGCGTGACCTCACCAAGGCCGACGTGACGAAGATGATGAACGACGTGATTGCCGGGAAAACGCGTGCTGTCAAAAAGACTGGCAAGAAGCGAGGTGTTTCTATTCTGCGCGGCGGTCGTGGAACGGCGAGCAAATGCGTCGGCCTGACAGGCTCGATGCTTACTTATGCAATTAACATCGGGATCATCGAACACAACGTCGCCCATGGTATTCGAAAGCCAAAAGATCAGGTGCGAGATCGGCGCTTAAGCGATGACGAATACCGCGAGCTTGGCAAGATGCTTCGCGAGGCTGGCGAGGACCATGAACTCGCTCCTACAATCGCTATCACACGGCTTCTCGCGCTCACCGGCTGTCGACGCGGCGAGATACTTGGCCTGAAATGGAGCGAAGTCGATTTTGAGAACAGCTGCCTGCGACTTGCGGACTCAAAGGAAGGTGCATCGACAAGACCGATCGGACTACCTGTCATCGAATTGCTCGAAGACCGCCGAAAGACGGTTTCTGGCGACTACGTTTTTCCTGGGACACGAGCGTCACAGACCTTTGGAAGTTTTCCAAACCATTGGAACAGGATATTTGGCGGACGCAGGATTCCCGACTTCACCGCCCACATTCTTCGGCATAGCTTCGCCAGCACGGCGAATGATCTTGGCTTCACAGAAAGCACAATTGCTGCCCTCGTCGGCCATTCGACGGGATCGATTACGAGCAAGTACATCCACTCGGTTGACAGCGTCCTCATCATTGCTGCGGATACAATTGCAGGCTATATCCAAGGCCTCCTTGACGGCGTCGAGTTCAGACACACCGCCTACGCTCTGGATCGAGCTGCACGACGCGAGGCCCTGTCGCGGTTCATAGCGCAATCAAGCGCTTAGAACGGTTTCTATGCTCACCCAGACAAAGATAGCTTCCAGACTGGCCGAGCTGACTGTGGAGGAGAAGTCAGAGCGAGAATTTCGACGCGTGTGCTATCCGTCGCGTTGAGGTCTCTGGATTCTCAACGATGGCGTAAAAAAAGAGCAAGAGTTCGGCGGCTTTCGCGTGACGGGTTTGGAGGTCGAGAGAGAGGCTTTCGGCCGCCCGTCGCGGGAGAAAACCCATGAATACCGAGATTATCGATGCCGGGCGTGACATCAGCGGCGGCTACAAGGTGGATGTGTCGCGCGGCACAAATGTGGACCGGGTGTCGTCCGAGTGGTTCTCGCGGCCGGATGACGAGCGGTATCTGTCGCTCGACGATCTCTTCGCATCCGTCAAGGGCCGGGCGGAGCGGAGCCGGACGCGCACGGTGGAGAGTGCGGCGATCCGGGTCGAGGCGCATCGCGACAATCCGGAGAGGCTGGGGCTGGTCTTGCCCGGCGGGGATGAACCCATCGCGCCGACCCATTGGTCCTTCGGCCAGCTCTCGAGCCTCGTTGGCG
Source organism: Sulfitobacter delicatus (assembly GCF_900102535.1). Taxonomy (GTDB): domain Bacteria; phylum Pseudomonadota; class Alphaproteobacteria; order Rhodobacterales; family Rhodobacteraceae; genus Sulfitobacter; species Sulfitobacter delicatus. The sequence goes on from NZ_FNBP01000004.1 coordinate 279,840, forward strand.
CGCCCGCGGCCTATCTGCGCCAACTGCCCGCCCCTCTGGCGGGGATCAACCTGCAATACGGCCTGACCAACCACTGGGCCGAGCAGATCAAGACCATGGAGGTCACGGATGGCCGCACGGAGCTGCGCGCCGTGACCGGCCCCGACTATGGCCGGATCTACGACCACGAACTGGTCTCCGCCGTTCAGCGCATCGCGGGTAACGGCACCGGCGATACGCGCTGGAAGGTGCCGGGCGTGCTCGACTGGTCCACCGGCATCTACAACCCGCGCGTGGACGTGACGAAGGAGACGACGACGCTCTACGCCTCGGACCGTGATGTGTTCCTGTTCCTCGTCGACGACCTCAACCCCATCGAGGCGGGGCTGCTCCCCGACGGCTCGCCCGACCTCTACTTTCGGGGGTTCTATTGTTGGAACTCGGAGGTAGGCGCCAAGACGCTCGGCATCGCCAGCTTCTACCTTCGGGCGGTTTGCCAGAACCGCAACCTCTGGGGCGTTGAGGACTTCCAGGAGATCACGATCCGGCACTCGAAATACGCCGCCTCGCGCTTCGCGCATGAGGCCGCCCCGGCGCTGAGCCGTTTTGCCGAGTCCTCGCCCGCGCCCTTTATCGACGGCATCCGCGCAGCGCGCGAGAAGATCGTCGCGCGGTCGGACGACGACCGGCAGGATTTCCTGCGCAAGCGCGGGTTCTCGAAGGCGGAGACGGGGCGGATCGTCGAGACGGTTCTGGCCGAGGAAGGCCGCCCGCCCGAGAGCGTGTTCGACTTCGTTCAGGGGATCACGGCGGTGGCCCGGTCCAAGCCGCAGCAGGATGCGCGGCTGGTGATGGAGGGGAAAGCGAAAGGGCTATTGGAGTCGGCAATGTAGGCTGGATAAGTCCGAGGTGGTCGCTACTGCGGCCACCTCCGTTGCACCTAACCGTTATGTTTGTTCGCTTCGAGCTCATTCTTACCCCCGCCGCGACCCATGGATTTGTTCCGCGCGTTCCGCCCGGCCGGTTGCGCCTCAGTGATCTCGCGGGCAAGGGCCGCGCGTTCAGCTCGTCGACTGTCCGCTTCCCTTCCTAACGCCTCCTGCCAATTGCAACTTCGAGGCTGCGAGCGCGAACGAGGCCGCGAAGGCGATGGAGGAAGATCCGCATGCGCGACAGAAACGCCCGGAACGAATGCTCAAGCTATTGCGAATATTTGGGAACTCTGGAGCGGATACTTTCGGCCGTACATCCGCACTCTGATCGGGGCGGCAGATTCACGAACGAGAGTTCGTTGGTCAGGAAGTTGAATTCACCCCGGCGGTTCCACATGGCTGGACGGAGCCTGTCAGACCTGACTGCAAGACGTAGGACTTCCGATGCCGCCAAAGACGAAGTTATCCCAGTGAGCGGGGAAAGACTTCCCAGGTTCCGCTTCGGACGCCACAGTCTCCGCACACCTTGCAGAGACTCGTCTTCGAGTTCATCCAAAGTGATGCGCGAACAGTTGAAGCATGCAGATTCGCCGGGAGTGACCGTCATCCCAATCAGGCTCAGGTGCAGATTGTACCCGCCAGCGATGACATATGGGATGCCTTGATGCTGGCAATACTCGTTGATCCATGCGCTTGTGATGTCCACCGACGGCTCATCGGCGCAGTTTACGATCACGTCTGGTCTTGCCTCGGAAAGCAAAGCGCGGAGTCTGTCTGCATCGCAGACATTTTCTTTGACCATCCGAACCCGAACGCCTTGTGATATCCGATGGAGGGAGGATGCGATGGCCTCGACCTTTGGGGCACCAATGTCCTCGTGAAGGAAGATCGAACGGTTAAGGTTGGATTCCTCCACATGATCGCCGTCAATCACGATGAAGTTTTCGAGGCCGGAATGAGCAAGCTGCACTGCAGTCCAGCTACCGACGGCCCCACAGCCAAGAATGGCAACCCTTGTTGAGCGGAGCCTTTCGAAGGCAGCAAACAGTTCTGCGGCAGGGAAGTAGTCTCCGAGAAAATTCAGGACGCGGTAGTGCTCGGTGGCGTCAATAGCGTCTCGAACGACCTTCGGTTCAACAGCGCACCGCTCGTGCAAGACTTCCATGAAACGCGAAATTTGCGTCACCGTAGCCCCATGCGCCTGACAGACCTCCTCAAGGCATCGGCTGCCATCAAGACTTCTGACGACATTGGCGATTTCTGATCGTAGCCGAAATCGCATGGATCGTCGCGTAGAAGATTGAAAGAAATCAAAGATTCCGTCTCCTGCTGGGATCATGGAGATGGACGGTCGTATCAGCCAACGCGAAGTGGGTGTGAATTCAATCTGCATGTGCCTGCAGCTTTCCTAGGTCGCCGCAGGTCGGGCACTCCGGATTTCTTCCCACCTTGAAACTGTCGATATTATATTGGTCGAAAAGGAATTCACCTCGACCTTGCTCGACATCTCCGCCTTTTTCCGAAAGGAGCCGTACGATCTTCAGGACCGCGGCCGAGGCAGCAAATGCCGACAACGACGGCAGACCCCCGAAACCGCGTCGGCGATCAACGATAGGATGGGAGATTGGTTTCCAACCGCGCAATGTCTCTTCAAAGTGTATTGCATAGCAGTCGGAGCAAGGTGTTTGGCCGGGAACAATCATCTCGCTGAGACTTGCGAGGTGAGCGTCAAAACCACCTGCAACCAGCAGGGGCAGACCCTTCTCCACACAGTATCTCGATAGCTTTATGCTTGTCGCGCCTATGTATGGCTCGTCCGCAGTGTTTATGATCAGGTCTGTATCCGCTCCGATGAGTTCTTCGACGTTCGTATCTATGTCGAGGGGGGATTGTATGGCGCGTGTTTCTGGCTCGAGCGCTTGGCTATGAACGAATTTCTCGGCAACCAAAGCCTTTGGTTCGCCGATCAGTCGGTAATCGAAAATAGCATTTCGTGTGCGATCGGCGGGCTCCAATGTCTTTGGATCAACAAGGATGAAGCGCTGGAAGCCGATCTGAACAAGCTCTCTGAGAATCCAACTGCCGACCGCGCCAATGCCAATCAGTGCGATCCTGCAGTCCATTATTCTCTTTAGGAGAGCCGTGGCCGCAGCTTCGGACTCTTCAATGTCGAGAAAGAAATTCAGCTGTCGAGAATAGCGCTCAACTTGTTCGGGGCAGAACGCATGGTGCATCCAATCCTTCCGGACAAGGATGCCCTTGCCATAAAGATATTGAATGAAGTCAACAAATGACGAAGAGTGCTTGCTGTCCAAGCTGGATGCCCGTGCTTCATACCGTGCATCCAGCTCCATGACTGACGCGGAGCCGTCTAGCCACTCGAGGCATTCAATCAAAAGCGGCGTCACCTTGAGGCGTAGCCGCTTCCTCGTGGACAGAAAGACGAAGTGAACGACGGCGTCGGGGGAAACATAAACATCCACCCCGTCCCTGAGCCAGAGACGAAGCGATCCGAATTGGTCGTCATCACCGCGGATCAATACTGGATCTGACCGCCCCGTACGTCGAGGAACTTGGCCCAGTCTTCATCGCTCGCAACGAAGGTCGCGTCCGCGCTGCAGGTGCGCGTGCAGCAGTCAGAGCGCCCGCCAGAACACTCCTTCGTGTACGCGGCTGCGTTCGTCATCCCCTCGGACGCTTCGATCTCCTCAAAGCCATGCTGTTCAAAGGTGTACTTGCTCGTCATGAAAAGCGCTCCAGACCCGTTTCCCAATTCTTTCATAATGTTACGTTTGACAGATGTTTCGGTCAACTTGAAACGGGGGTGAGATCAGAGATGATGCGAAGAAAAGCGCAAAACAAGGTCTGGCTTGTCCCGCACAGCGGACGCTCGCGCGACAAGCGTACGGTGATAGCACCTCTAGAGTGAGAGGGGTGCCGGGTTTTCCGTGACGGGTTTGGAGGTCGGGAGAGCGGCTCCCGGCCGGCCTGTCGCGGAGATATCCCGATGACCAAGCAACAGAAAATCACCCTCAGCGCCTCGCGCGACATTCCTTTCAACAAGCTGATGCTCAGCCAGTCGAACGTGCGCCACGTCAAGGCCGGCGTGTCGATCGAGGAGCTGGCCGAGGACATCGCGCGGCGGACGCTGCTCAGCTCCATCACCGTGCGGCCCGTGCTGGACGACAGCGGCGCCGAGACCGGCATGTACACGATCCCCGCCGGCGGGCGGCGGTTTCGTGCGCTGGAACTGCTCGTGAAGCAGAAGCGCATGAACAAGACCGCGCTGGTCCCCTGCATCGTGCGCACCGATGGGCTCGCCGAGGAGGACAGCCTGGCCGAGAACGTCCAGCGCGCGCCGCTGCACCCGCTCGACCAGTTCCGCGCCTTCCAGGCGATGCGCGAGAAGGGCCGGACCGAGGAGGAGATCGCCGCGGCCTTCTTCGTCTCGGCCAGCGTGGTCAAACAGCGGCTGAAGCTCGCCGCCGTGGCACCATCGCTGCATGATGCCTATGCCGAGGAGGAAATGACGCTCGACCAGCTCATGGCCTTTACGGTCAATCCCGATCACGCACGGCAGGAGCAGGTCTGGGAGGCGCTGCAGCGGCACTATTCGCGGCAGCCCTACGAGATCCGCCGCATGCTGACCGAGGGTGCGGTGCGGGCCTCGGACAAGCGGGCGCAGTTCGTCGGGCTCGACGATTACGTCGAGGCCGGGGGTGAAATCCTGCGCGACCTGTTCCAGCAGGATGACGGCGGCTGGCTGCAGGATGCCGCCCTTCTCGACGTCATGGTGCGCGAGAAGCTGGCCGAGCAAGCCGAAGTCATCCGCGCCGAGGGCTGGAAATGGGTCGAGGTCGATACCGAATTCCCCTATGGCCATACCTTCGGCATGCGCCGGATCCATGGCGAAGCGGTGCCGATGAGCGACGAGGAGGCTGCCAGCTACCAGGCGCTGAAGGCCGAATACGACGCGCTCGAGGCCGAGCACGTAGACGCCGACGAGTTGCCCGACGACATCGATGCCCGGCTGGGCGAGATCGAGGAGGCGATGGAGGCACTCGAAGCGCGCCCGATCCGGTTCGAGGCCGAGGATCTGGCGCTGGCCGGGGCCTTCGTCAGCATCGACAGCTCCGGGCGGCTGCGGGTCGAGCGGGGCTATGTGCGAGCGGAGGATGAACCGGTCGAGGAAGTGGAAGATGTGGGCGAGGTCGCATCCGATCCGGTACCGGTCGCGGATATCGACGAGACCGCCACGTCCGCCCCTGACGACGAAGAAGAAGACGACGGCCTCAAGCCGCTCTCCGACCGCCTCGTCATGGAACTCACGGCCCATCGGACCCTGGCATTGCGCAATGCGCTGGCCCAGGACCCGCAGGTCGCCTTCCTCGCGGCGCTGCACGCGATGGTCCTGCGGCTCTTCTACCGCTACGCCGTCGACAGCTGCGTCGAGATCGAACCACGTAACGCTGCCTTCGGATCGCAGGTGCCGGGTCTCGGCGACACGGCCTATGCGCAGGCCATCGACCAGCGCCACGAGACCTGGGCGCGCAACCTGCCGAAAGCGCCCGAGGATCTCTGGGATGCGCTGACCGAGTTCGACAGCTGCAGCCGCGAGGCGCTCTTCGCCCATTGCGTGGCAATGAGCGTGAACGCCGTCCACGACCCCTACCAGCGCCGCCCGCGCGCCATTGCGCATGCGGATGTGCTAGCCGGGACCGTCGGACTCGACATGGCCAAGGCGGGCTGGACGGCAACAGGCGACAGCTACCTCGGCCGCGTGACCAAGGCCCGCATCCTCGAGGCCGTGCGCGAAGCGAAGGGCGAGGACGCCGCTGACTGGATCGCTGGCCTGAAGAAGGCAGAGATGGTGACCGCCGCCGAGGACCTGCTCGTCGGTACCGGCTGGCTGCCGGACCCGCTGCGCACGCCGCCGCTGCCGGAAGAGGACGCACCGGAGATCGAACTGGTCGACCATGCGGACACCGCGGATGAAGCGTCTTCGAACGACGATCCTGACAGCGGCGAAGCGCAATCGGCGGAAGACGGCGGCGAACCGGCTATCGGGGAATCCGATGTGCCGCGCGAAGATGATCCCGTCGCCGGTGACGCCTTCGCCCGGACTGCCGCCGAGTGACCTTCGAGCAGGTCGGAGCTTCTTCCCCCCGAGTTCCGGCAACCGGGGTCCGCCAGAAATGGCGGGCCCCTTTTTCTATCCGCGACAGGAGGCACAAAGCATGCACAGCCCCGCCGCCGACATCGCCCGCCGCCTTGCCGAGGATGCCGAGGCCGTCTGCCGTCACTACCTCACGAACGGGCGCAAACAGGGCCGCTACTGGATCGTTGGCGATGTGCAGAACACACCGGGCCGCAGCCTCTACGTTCGGCTGACCGGTCCGAACTCCGGCCTTGGTGCGGCTGGCAAGTGGACCGATTCCGCAACCGGGCAGCATGGGGACCTTCTGGACCTGATCGCCCTGAACATGGGGATCACCACGCTGAGGGACACGCTGGACGAAGCGCGCCGGTTCCTCAGCCTGCCGCAGACGGACAGGCACCGCGCCGCCAATCCGCCAGCCTCTCGCGGCTCACCCGAGGCCGCGCGGCGGCTCTGGGCCATGGGCCAGCCGATGTCGGGCACCTTGGCGGAACGCTATCTCGCGGGGCGCGGCCTCACTGGGCTGGGCCATCTCGATAGTCTCCGGTTTCACCAGAACTGCTTCTACTGGCGCGAGGATCACGCACTGAACGATCCGCCCGAGACTTGGCCCGCCCTGCTCGCCAAGGTGACGGACCTCGATGGACGGCTCACCGGCCTGCACCGCACCTGGCTTGACCCCGCCACTGCTGACAAGGCCCCGGTCATTCCACCGCGCAAGGCGATGGGCAATCTCCTCGGCCATGGTGTTCGCATCGGCAAACCGGTCAGCGTGCTGGCCGCAGGCGAAGGGCTGGAGACCATGCTCTCCCTGCATCTAGTCCTGCCGAAGCTTCCTGTCGTGGCGGCTTTGTCCGCCAACCATCTCGCAGCCCTGCAACTGCCCGCCGATCTTCGCCGCCTCTACATCGCCGTCGATGCCGATCCGGCAGGCCTGTCCGCCGCAGACCAACTGGCGCATCGGGCCATGGGGGCCGGGATCGACGCGATCCACCTCTCCCCCCGTCTCGGCGATTTCAATGACGATCTGCGGGCCAATGGCCGCGAAGCGTTGCGCGCGCATCTGCGTCCGCAACTGGTGCCCGAGGATGCCGTGACCTTCCTCGACCACGCCATCGATTGATCGGAGTCGGCGCAGCCGGCCAGCGCCTCCGCGATCAGAGCCACGCCTTCCGGCCTTCCGAGAGCGGGCCAAACGGAGCAGAGCCCGGACGGGCCCGCAACGGCCAGGGCCGTCCTCCGCTGCGCTTCGGTTCCACCCCATCGCGCGAGCGCGACGGGGACCCCTGAGAATGCAGACCCGTCCGGCCCCCGCTTTTCCGTTGCCCGGGAAGGCCGCGAGAGGCGCGGGCTTCGACAACCGGAGACGACATCATGACCGACACACATCTTCAAACCCGATCTTCCACCGCCGTTGTGCTCGAGGAACTGCAGCTCTACGGCTGGCGCCCCTTCACGGACGACCCCGATCCCCGCCCCTTGCCGGAACCCGACGCCATTCGCACCGCCGTCGCCGACATTTTCGACGCGCTCGTCTCGACGCTGTCCGACACGCGGTTGGAGCCCGACCTCGAAGATCTGCTCTGGTCCACCACGAACCTGTTTCACCGCATGGCGACACGGACAGGCCGGGATCTCGACAGCAACGAACAGGCGCAGAAACGGGCGCAGCGCGAACAGGACGGCTCCGAGGTCCGCTCGGTCGAACTGGAAACCCTGATCGCGGAGGGCATCACGCTCATCGAACGGCGCAATGCCTTTGAGGCCATGCGCGATCTCGCCGCCGAGGGCTTCGAGGCGCATCTCGGCCAGACTTGGCACCCGCGCACGGGCAGCCACGTGAACCGGCGTACCTTAACTGCGTCCCTGATCGACAGCCGCGATCATCTCACTGCGAAGCGCCGGGCCGATCTGGAACCGCTCCTGCCCCAAGGCACCAAGATCGCCTTCACCGGCGGGCTGGACTGCAACGATCACGCGGCCATCTGGGCAGCGCTCGACCGCGTCCACGCAAAACACGCCGACATGGTCCTGTTGCACGGCGGCGCACCGCGCGGGGCCGAACGGATCGCCATCGCCTGGGCCGACAACCGCGCCGTGACGCAGATCGTCTTCAAACCCGACTGGACGCGGCACGGCAAATCGGCCCCCTTCAAGCGCAACGACCAGTTACTCGACACCCTGCCCATCGGGCTCATCGTCTTCCCGGGCTCGGGTATCACCGAAAATCTCGCCGACAAGGCCCGTGCGATGGGCATTCCCCTCTTCGACTTCCGGCCGAAAGCCGCCCCACCGGCATGACCGGTTTTCCGCCGACGCCCGCCCCGGACTCTCCCGGGGCGGGCCGTTTTCTGCTATGATCTGCCCGTGCCAATGGAGGAGGTGGCGGCGCGATCCTTGTTCTCGAAAGGACTGCCTCATGTTTTTCTCCACCCTCTTCACGCTGTTCGGCCTTGGTGCCCTCTGCTGGATCTTGTTCAACCTGGCCGTCTACGCCCTGCCCTTCGCGATCGGGCTGACGTCCGGCATGTATCTGTATGAAACGGGTCAAGGCGTCTTCCTGTCGATCATTGCGGGCCTCTTCATCGGCGGCTTCGTCGCCGTTCTCGGAGAATTCGCCTTTGACCGCATCCGTTGGGCCCCGCTCAAACTCGCCATCGGTCTGATCTACGCGGTCCCCGCCGGGATCGCCGGGTTTCATGCAGCAAAGGGTCTTGCCGAATTCGGCAGCGCGGGCGCTGCGACCATCACCCTCCTGTCTTGGCTGGGCGCGCTGGTCGTGGGCGGGACCGCTTGGGCGCGGGTATCGGGCTGGTCCGAGGTCAACGCCTTGTCCGACCCGCATCCGCACAGGTCTTTCGACGAACACTGAACGCCCTGTGAAGCTTGCGCCGGTGCGTGCCGTCCGCGACGTCGTCAGCTTGCGCCGCAACCGATTGCTGCAAAAGGTCTCGATCCTCGCCGTCACCGCAGCATTGCAGTTGGGCAGGACTGGCTGAGCAAAGCCAGATCGCAGAAACCCATGTTGTGGCGCATGGCCCCGGTCGCGCACGCACCCGGATCGCCGGCAGACCGAACATCGCGGCAGGCAAACACAGACACGGCGAGAGGGGGCAATCCCGGAGTAGCGTGGCACATCCGGGACATACACCGCTCCGCCTGCACGCCAAAACCTGTCTTTGCACGACGCATGCTGCCGGGGTCTTGCGCGGTCCAGAGGTAGCCTGTCATCCCCTCTTCCATGGCATGACGCCACGCGTCCCTTGCGGGCCTCTCAGCGGCTGATCTGACCGGGATCGGCTGACGCCTCGACCGCCTTGGCCGCAACGGCAGGTCCGGACTTTCTTCCCCTGGCGCCCCCGAAAAATATCGGGTCCGCCATTCCTCGCGCGGCAAGAAAGACCGGCCTTGCCGTCCTCCGCTGGCGCTGCGGGCCACAGGGGCTGCGTCGGCGGATCGCCCCGGTCCTGACGATCGCCATCGAGGCCGCGAAGGGCGCGGGCTCGGACAAGCCAAAAGGAGATATGACATGGCCACCATCGGAACCTTCAAGAAGACCGGCAGCGAATACGTCGGCGAAATCGTCACCCTGAGCGTTCAGGCGAAAGCCGTCCGCATCGTCCCCGAGGACAGCACCCCGAACGAGAATGCCCCCTCCCACCGCGTCTTCGTCGGCCGTGCCGAGATCGGCGCCGCCTGGTCCAAGCGCTCGACCGAGGGCCGCGACTACCTGAGCCTCAAGCTCGACGACCCGAGCTTCACGCAGCCGATCTACGCCAACCTCTTCGACGATACGGTGATCGAAGGCGGCGAAGAGACCTTCAGCCTCATCTGGTCGCGCCCCAACACCCGCCGCAACGGCGACTGACAACAGACCGCCCCGCCCAGGATCACTGGGCGGGGTCCACTTTCCTTTTCGTTGGTTTGGCAACAAGCGGTTCGGAGCCATGCTTGAAGCCAACACGTTCAGCCCTGATATGTACTTGGCGCTTCTAGGACTTTTGCTGCGCAGAATAGCGCAAAGAAGGCATTGGTTTCTGAAAGCGCCGTTCGTTCACGGGTGACAAGCCCTGCACGAACTGCGATGCTCAAAAGGCTGTTTGAGGAACGTACATGCCGACAATGACCGAGAACCTACCCAACAGGGTTAGGAAGCTGACTAAGCCAAGAAATTATGCGCAAGCGATGCAGCCATTCTTGGAAGCTGTCAGCAATTCAATCATGGCAATTGATGACCGAGTGGCAGTATTCGGAGGTCGTTCGGATGGAGTAGTCAATATTGTCGTCTCAGATCTCGGGGCAGACGACATCAGCATTGAGATATCGGACAATGGCATTGGCCTTGACAAAGAGCGGTATGATGCGTTCTGCGAGATTGACACCGACTTCAAAAGGGAGCGCGGCGGCAAAGGAGTCGGCCGTCTTTACTGGCTAGACGCATTCAAGAAGATAGAGGTAGTCTCTAATTATAAAACAGACACTGGCATGTCACAGCGAGCTTTTGAGTTTCGCTTGGCGCAAGAAAATCAAGTATTTGAAAATACTGACTTGGATCATGATCTAGCGCAAGGCGTTACTGGAACGACAGTTCGCTTTAGAGGATTACGACAGGGGCCTTACTTGGAGCTGTTTCCGAAACGGGCCGCAACGATCAAAGACTATTTGGCAGCTGAGTTTATTTCAAATTTCTTGAGCAAGGTCGGTCCAGTAGTCCACTTAACCGCCACGACCAAAGGCGGAACCGTACAAACAGCAACTTACCCAAAAGATGTTTCGGAATTGGTTGCGCGAGGGCCTGAAAAAATCAGCGATATTATTCTAGATGACGCTTCAAAACTTGAAGTTCGCTGTTTTCTTTGTGACAAAAAGGCGAGTTCTGGGCTTACCGGCCGCCATCAAGTTCATTTGCTCGGAAATAACCGCACTGTTGAGAGTCGAAATGTAGACGATCTAGTTGCGATTGGCCCTCTAAGAACCGAAGAGCTCGATGACTTGGCACTTCATATTCTGGTGAGCGGTGAACTCCTTGACAACAGTGTTGCCGAAAGCCGCACATCCTTTACTCTTCCGGAAGGCGAGGTTTCCGAGATCGTTAAAAGCGCGGTCAAAACTGCACGATCAGAATTCATTGCAGACCAGCTGAACGAGTTTGATCGAGCCCGTAGGGAGCAATTTGATAAATTCTTGGAACATCAACCAATTTTTGGTTTTGCCAATAGGGATGAGATTTTTGCTTCGCTGCCTGCAAATGCAAAAAGCCCAGAAGATTTCGTAAGCAAATTGGCGCTTCCTAGGTTTCGCGCTGAGCAAAAGAGAGAAGAAGCCCTTTCATCTTTGGTGGACAAAGTCGTATCGGGCGATGAAGTTCCCGAAAATTTTGGCGAGGTTGTACGCCGTGCTGCCGAAGGGGTGCAGGACAATGAAAGGGCAGCGTTGGGCCACCACGCCGCAAGAAGAAGAGTTGTCTTGGACCTGATGGATCGTTTGATCCGACGTCTTCGAAATAGCCCAGACAAAGACAAGAACCACGTAGAAAACACCTTACATACTTTGCTTGTACCGATGAGGGTCAATTCATCTAATCCAGACGAAGAGGAGCGTGCGGCTCACGACCTTTGGCTATTGGACGAGCGCTTGGCTTTTGCGTCCGGTTTCTCTTCTGACAAACGTTTAGCTGCCGTTCTTGAAGACAGTGATAGTGAGCTAAGGCCCGATGTGCTCTTGTGGGACGTGCTCTATGCATTGGGTCCAGTGGGTCACCAAGGAGGTGCCGAAGATGTCGAGGACACAGAACCTCTTTCTACGGTGTTCATTGTTGAGCTGAAACACCCTGGTCGCGAAAACTACAAGGCGGAGGAACGAATCGAGGATCAGGTTCGAAGATATGTCACTGAGATAAAGGGTGGCAAAATCGAGAGTTTTGGCCGTAGAAAAATCCGCGTTTCAGACGACTGCCAGTTCCATTGTCTCGTTGTCGCCGATTTTCATGGACGGCTAGCAGATGAAGTGTCAGGTTGGGACTATGTCCATAATCGCCGAGGTCGTGAGCGACGTCTTGGCGGGGATCATTCGAGCGTAATCATCCAGGCCGTTGAATGGGATTATGTCCTCTCAACATCACGCCAAGCGAACAGAGCCCTACTTGACGCGGCCGGTCTTGATCGTGCGCGAACGACAGATTTCACCAAACAACGTTCGATACAGGATGACAGTCAGGAGGGTACAAAGGCAGCTGAATAGGTGTCTGCTTTCTCGCTTGGTAATCCTTGCCTTGCTTATGCAGCAATTTTCCAGAATCCGCCCTGCCCTAAGAGATTGCGAATCTTCAAACCTTCGCGTATATGACTAAGTCATACCTCGGAGGCAAACATGACCGTCAAGACAACCCTCAGCTTCACCGACCGCCACCATCGGTTCCTGACCGACAAGGTGGGCCAAGGCGTCTTCGCCTCGCAAAGCGCGGCTGTGGCGGCGGCGCTGGAGCAGATGATGCGCGATGAAGAGGAGCGCGAGCTGGCCCTTGGCGCGATGGCTGAGGAAATCCGGGCGCGGCTCGACACACCGCGCGCCGATTATGTCTCGGCCGAGGACGCGTTTGCCACCGCGCGCTCCCGGCTGCAGGCTGCGCGCGAGGCGTGAGCTATCGCATCCGGTTCCATCCGGCGGTCACGGATGATCTCGACGCGATCACACACTGGCTGATCGACTATGCCGGCCCGCAATCCGCCGCGCGCAGGCTGGACGAGATCGAGGCCACCATCGCCAGCCTCGCTGACCTGCCGCACAGGGGCAGCCGCCGGGACGAGATTGCCCCCGGGCTGCGCGCCATTCCAGCAGGCCGCAAGGCCGTGATCGCCTTCACCGTCGACGATGATGCGCGCGAGGTTCATATACACGCCGTGACTTATGCCGGGGCCGACTGGATCACGCGCAGTAAAGTGCGCAGGCGATAGCAGGATGGCGCGCAAACCCGTCCACAAATGGGCCTTCAAACCTGGCATGCGCGCAAGCGCTTTCGGATGGCGCGGCTCCGCCAAGGCGATCGAGCGGTTGAAATCGGCCAGCGCGGAAATCCGGGCCGTCAATCGTGCGGATCCTGTCACGGCGGCGGACGGCGTGGTCGCATTGGCCGCGCGGATCTGGCCCGCGTTTGAGCATATCGACACCTCCTCGGGCGCGCTTGGCACCGCCGTGCGCCACACACTTGACGACCTTGTGCCAATCCTGATCGCCGCCCCTGCCGATGAAAAGACACGCGCAAAATGGCTGGAACAGCTGCGCGCGGCGATCGAGGACGATGGCGTCGACTACCTCGCCCCGATCTCGGAGCGGTTCGGCGAGATTGCGGCGTATCCCGCGCTCATGACCTTACATGCCGACAGGGATCTCGCCCTGATCCATCGCGCCTGGTCGGATTGGGAGCGGTATTCCCATGTCGGCACCGCGACCCTCACGCTGTCCTGCCTGCTCGAGGCCGCGCGGTATGACGAATTGCTGGCGATCCTCGCGGTCAAGAAGACCCGACTGTGGTTCGATGACAAGTTCGGAGCCGAAGCCTTGCTTCGACAGGGCCGCGAGGATGACGCATTGGCCTTTGCCGAGGCGCTGCTACAGGGGGACCGCCAGACATGGGGCCATCACGACATCTGCCGGTTCTGCGAGGCGATCCTGGTGCGGCAAGGCAAGGCAGACGAGGCCTATCGCCGGTTCGGCCTGCCCACAGCCAGCGGGAACACCTGGCTGGCGATATGGCGCGATCTGGTCAAGCGCTACCCTGACCGGGATGCCCGTGCATTGCTGGAAGACCTGATCGCACTCCACGGGCGCAAGGGCAAATGGTTTGCCGCAGCCAAGACCGCGACGTATTTCGACATCGCCCTAGACTGCGCGACCGATCACGAGGCGGCCCCGGCGACGCTCATCCGGGCCGCCCGAGATTTCGCAATCAAGGAACCGGCCTTCGCCGCCGAAGTCGCTCTGCACGCCATCAGGCATCTTCTGGCCGGCCGTGGCTATGAACCCAGCCCCTTCGAAATCGACGAAGCGGTCGATCACCTGATGACCGCCAGCACACGCATCGACCGGCGGGGCTGGGCCATCGCGGCGCTTCAGCGACTGATGGAGACCACGCCCGGCGATGATCTGATGCAACGGCGCCTTGGCCAGAAGCTGACCGAACTCAGTGCTGAATAGCAGATTGATCGCTATAGAAGACCATCCTGCCCGGCGCACTGGGTTCGACCAATGCCCTGCCCTGAGCTTGCACGTTTCGAGCCAAAAGCTGACTGCCCGGGCGAACGATCACGATCATTGGGAACGCACATCGCCTTCGGCGCGTTCTTCGATCAACTGTGCTGGTGTTACATCCAGATGCGCCGCGACCCGCTGTAGAGTCTGCAACGTGACATTCTGCTGGCCGCGTTCCATGGCGCTGACATGGGCACGGTCGACATCCATCGCCGCCGCCAATGCGGCCTGCGTCAGCCCGCGTGCTTGGCGGTAGTGCTTGAGATTACTTGCAAAAACAACGCGGATATCCATCCGCAGCTAAAAAGCCTATCGCGTATTTTGGTGCGACGTATTATAATGCTCATCTGCAACCTGACTGACCGCGATCCGTTCTTGCACAGCCAATCTGATGTGCTTTTATGGACCTTAACGCCAAACGGCGAGGGGGAATCATGTCTGCCACCGGCACCACGCCGATCTCTGATCTCGCACCACAAGGCGATGATCTGACCGACTACGACCACGCACATATGACGCTTTACCTGCGCCTGTTCGACGCTGCTGAAAGCGGTGCAAGCCTGCAGGAAGTCAGCCAGATCCTGTTCGGCATCGATGCTGACAAGGAACCGGAGCGTGCCCGAAAAATCTATGACAGCCACCTCGCCCGTGCGCGCTGGATGACCGAACACGGCTATCGCAAACTTCTTGAGGGCGGTAACGGCTGAACTTTGCGCAATTCGGCCCAGATCGGCGAACACTCGCGCAGGTTGCGCAAGTTGACCGTTCGCGTCGTCGTTTTCTTGCACCTCCCGGCTATACTCTTTCCCCATCGAAACCTCTGACGCGGAGCTTCGCCATGACCAGGAATTGGCAAGACGAAGAGGCGTATGGACATTTCGACAGCCTCGACCTGTCCGGGCTGGCCTGGGAATGCCTGCGCCGCAATTCAGACTATCGCGCAACCTATCCCCAGATGCGGGATGGATTGAGATCACCGGCTGCATGGGGGTTACGATTTCCCGGTTGATCCGGACATCGACGCACCCAAAGCACCCGTGTTCTGGACGCCTTCAATCGCCCCGGCAGCGGTCGGGTATGCTGTGCCGGTCCCCGGCGGCGACACCGCCGCGCCGCACATCGATGCAGATGATCTGACCGTCATCGGAACGCGGGACGGCTTGATGTATGTGCGCCTCGCAACAGGCGCGTTGCTCGTGCTGGATGCAAAGAACCTGCACCGGCCCCTCGGCATCCTGGTGCCGCTGGACGAGCATTGGACGGCACGGATCAATTCCCTCGAGTCGCTCCGCGCGCAACTGCTTCATCACAAACGATCCCCTCCGCCCCTGACGTCGCAGCAGCGACGGCGCATTCAGCTTGCACTGCGCACGCTCGACGCGCGCCGGGATCGTGCCAGCTACCAGACGATCGCGCAGCATTTGTTCGGCCCTGAGGCTGTGTCGCGCGAGCATTGGAAGACCAGCTCCCTCAAGGCCCAGATCACCCGACTGACAGCCCATGGCACGCATCTGACCACCAAAGGCTATCGCTTTCTCCTTCTCGGCAAAGGACCCACGGGGCGCTCCAAGCCGCGAAAGTGATCACCCCGCGATCTCCGAAAATCGAACCCTCATCAGTCCCTGCTCCTGTTGGCCTATGGGGGTGACGTTTTCGCGCCGCGATCTTCGTCATCCCTCCCCACGGCGCTCTTCCGTTTTGATGACCTCCGACAGCCCGCGACGCGCCGTCGCGCGGCCTAGCCACCGGAGATGCTCAAATGCCCGACCCAAACGAAGGACTCCCGCCCCGCTACCTCAGAACCCCGGAAGCCGCCCGATTTCTCGGCCTGTCTGGCCGTACGCTGGAAAAACACCGGACCTACGGGACCGGCCCGCGCTATTCGAAAATCGGAGGGCGTGTCGTCTATGCGGTCGACGATCTGCAGGCCTGGGTCACGAGGGGCGAGAAGACCTCGACCTCGGACGAGACCGAAGACCGCGTTCTACCCGCCAAACGCCATGCCGCCGTTTCGCCGGCCTATCTGCGGCGTGGGCGTTGAGCCGATGCAGACACTTGTCCACCTCACCTGGATCGAAGGGCGTATCGAGCGCTGGATCCGTTTCGGTCGGATGGCCGGGGAAACCATCCTGACGCGCACGGAAAAGCGCGTGGGCTTCGCTCCCGGCGCGATCTTCGCGCTCGTCCGCTGGTCGTCGAACGACCACGGCACCGTTGAAAGCCGGATCGACATTCTGCGCGCCGTCGGCGCTGGCGAGCCCTGCTCCACGGTGCCCTGTGTCACGCCAGGCGGAGAGCTTTTGCTGCGCCTCTCCGGCTGGCCCAAGGTCGAGGCGGCGCTGCGGTCCGTCGACATCGTGGAAAGCTATGGCATCGCACCGGAAGATGTCTGCCCCGATCATTGGCGGCACGTCCACAACCGCCTGACCACTGCATTGGAGCCCCGTCCCTACACCCCTGCCCGGCATGCGGCCTGGCTCAAGCGTCGCATGGTGACGACATGAGCGCGGCGGTCCCTCCCCTCCTCGCGGCCGGTTTGTCCCTAGGTTTGCTCGCGGTCGCACAGATCGACCGCGCACCGCGTCTGATCTGGAATGCCTCAGCAAGCGTGCCCGTCGGTCTTTACCTTGTTCAAGCGTCAAACCCGCCATCGCTGGGCGATCTCGTTGCCGTGCGCCTGCCGGAAGACCTGTCATCTTGGGTGGTTGAGCGCGGCTATGTCGGTGCGGATACCTTGCTGTTGAAACGCATCGTAGCCGTCTCCGGCATGACCGTCTGTCGCGATGGTCTCGATATCGCCATCGGCGGCACCGTTGTTGCCCAGGCAGCATCGGATGACCGGCACGGTCGCCCACTTCCCCGTTGGACGGGATGTGTCACGCTCGGCTCGGACGAGGTTTTCCTGCTCGTCGCCGGTGTCGCCAACAGCCTCGATGGACGCTATTTCGGGCCCTTGTCAGCGGACACGATCCTCGGACGCGCCATCCCTCTTTGGACATATGAAGGGGCGGCAGATGCGCAGTCTTGAACGCGGTAACAGCCGTCGGCACGCGGGCGTCACGACCGCGCTTGTACTGATCCTCTGCACGCCGATCACCGTGGCACCGACCGTCGTGATCGCTCAGGACCGCAGTGTTTCTGCATCTGAGCAGCAACCCATCGACATCCATATCGCAGAAGCCGCGCGCAGGTTCGGCATCCCGCAGCCCTGGATCCGTGCCGTCATGGAAGTCGAGAGCGCGGGCAATCCGCGCGCGGTGAGCCACGCGGGCGCCATGGGGCTTATGCAGATCATGCCCGGCACCTGGGCCGAATTGCGCGCAGCCCACCGGCTTGGCGATGACCCCTTCGATCCACGCGACAACATTCTGGCCGGCGCCGCCTATCTGCGGCAGATGTACGACCGGTTCGGGTCACCCGGCTTTCTCGCGGCCTACAATGCCGGGCCTGCACGGTACCAGAACCACCTTGATACCGGACGCGCCCTGCCGCTTGAAACCCGCAATTACCTCGCCATCCTCGCGCCCTTCATCGCCGATGGAACCGACGTCGCGCGGGCAGTCAGCCGCCCGCAGAGGACGCAGGACTGGCGCGACGCCCCGCTGTTCGCGGCAACGGCTGAGACGGGTCAGACCCCCGGCGATGACGCCCAACGGATTGCGTCTGACGCGTCTCAAAACGGCATCTTCGTGCCTCTCAGCCGGGGGCAAACGCCATGATCCGCGGAATCGCACCATTGCGAGGTCTGGAAAGCCCGGTCGCAGGAATGTGCCGGGGCGGGTCGACGCGCAGGGTCTCAACAGAAAGAGCGCGAGATAAAAGAGGTGCCGCAGGCGGACCTCAAGCTGTTGTTTCTCTGAGAAGATTTGCGCGGCATGTCCAAGCTGCATGCCGCAGGACTTCACCTAGAGGTCTGATTTTTTGGCATTTTTCAAGCGGCAGCATGTTCTGCGAGCGAGTGCGGCCATGACCGGGCGCGACAATGACCTGCGCATCCGCCCCGGGCGTATCGGCGACGGCGGCCGGACCTCGAAGCGACCGACACGCTTCGTCAACGAGGTGATGCGAGCTGCGCGGAAATCCGGACATACCGGCTACCGTATCGGCGCGGGCAGCACGCGCTCCGGCAACGCCGCTTTCGGGCGTGGACGGTTTGCCCGAACCGCGAAAGGTCTGACCCGCACGTCCCGACGCGTCGTCGTGAAGGCCCGCGTCGTGCGCCACCAGGGCAAGCGCTTTCGCTCAGCGCCCATGGCCAAGCATCTCGGATACTTGCAGCGCGATGGCGTCGGTCAGGACGGGCGCGACGCCGACTTGTTCGGGTCTGACCGCGATGATCTCGACCGAGGCGGCTTTGCGGTGCGCTGCGAAGACGACCGGCATCACTTCCGGTTCATCGTCTCGCCGGAGGACGCGGGCGACTTGGAGGACCTGCGCGCCTTCACCCGGGATCTGATGGCCCGAGCCGAACGGGATCTCTGCACCACGCTCGACTGGGTCGCCGTCGATCACTGGAACACCGAAAATCCGCATGTCCACATCCTGGTGCGCGGCAAAGACAACGATGGGCGGGACCTTGTCATATCGCGTGACTATATCAGCCGCGGGTTTCGAGCACGCGCGGAAGACCTCGTACAACTGGAACTGGGACCCCGCAGCGAGCGGGAGATTTCCCAAGCCTTGGAAACGCAGGTCACGGCGGAGCGCTGGACCGATCTCGACCGCGGCCTGCGCTCGCTGACGGACGATCATGCCGGAATCGCCGACCTGCGGCCCGGCACGCCGGAGCCCCGCGATCCGGAGCTGCGCCGCTTGATGATCGGGCGTGCCCAGACACTGGAGAGGCTCGGGCTGGCCGAACAAATCGCCCCTGCCGTCTGGGAGTTGAAACCGACTGCCGAAGACACTCTGCGCGAGCTCGGGATGCGCGGCGACATCATCAAACGGATGCACCGGGCCATGGGCGCCGACCGGGAGCGCGCAGCGGATGATTTCGCCATCGAAGGCACGCCCACCGCGCCAATCCTCGGGCGGCTGGTGGAACGCGGCTTTCATGATGACCACGCCGGTAGTGGCTACGCGATCATCGACGGAGTTGACGGTCGCGTACATCACCTACGCTTCCGGGATCTCGATGCGACCGGCGACACGCCGCAAGGTGGCATTGTCGAAACCCGACTCTGGACAGGGAAGACGGACGAGACACTGCAACTGTCCCTTGTCGGTCGTTCCGATCTGTCGCTGGCCGCCCAGATCGAGGCGGATGGCGCCACCTGGCTCGACCGCCTACATCTTGCCCGAGACCGCGCACCGCTGAGCGGTGCTGGATTTGGCGCAGAGGTTCGCCGTGCATTGGAACGCCGCTCGGATCACCTTATCGCAGAAGGCCTCGCCCGACGACAAGGTCAGCGGATCACCTTTGCCCGCGATCTTCTGGCCACCCTGCGCAACCGCGAACTGGACGCCATCGCTCAAGACCTCAGCACACAAACCGGCCTCCCCCGTTACAAGCCGACCGAGGGCGAACCCGTTATAGGGACATTCCGCCAACGCCTCGATCTCGCCTCGGGCCGCTTCGCCATGATCGACGATGGTCTCGGCTTCTCGCTCGTCCCCTGGACCCCGCAACTCGAACGCCATCTCGGCCAGACCGTCACGGGCACGATGACGCCCGGCGGAGGGATCGATTGGAGCCTCGGGCGCAAGCGCGGGCTGAGCCTCTGAGCAGAAAGGACATCACCATGAGCCGTCAGGACACGTCATCGGCCACCAAGATCCTCTGGGGCCAGATCATCATCGTCAGCATCGTGGCGCTGCTCTTTGTCTGGGCAGCCACGCAATGGGTCGCGTTTCGTCTCGGGTTCCAACCCCAGCTTGGCGCGCCTCTGACCACCCTGTTCGGCCTGCCAATCTACCGCCCGTGGCAGGTCTTCACCTGGTGGTACTGGTACGACGCCTACGCGCCGCGCGTCTTCATGGAAGGGGCCGCGATCGCCGGCGCAGGCGGGATCGGCGCCATTGCCGTCGCGATCTTGCTGTCGGTCCTGCGGGCGCGCGAGGCGAGCGACGTGACAACCTATGGCTCGGCCAGATGGGCAAGCCCCAAGGATATCACCGCCGCCGAGCTGTTCGCAGACGACGGGGTCGTGCTGGGCCGTCTCGAAAAGCGCTACCTCCGGCATGACGGACCGGAACATGTGTTGTGCTTCGCGCCCACCCGCTCCGGCAAGGGCGTCGGCCTGGTGATCCCAAGCCTGCTGACCTGGCCCGGCTCCGCCATCGTCCATGACATCAAGGGCGAGAACTGGCAGCTGACGTCCGGATGGCGGGCGCGGTTCGGGCGTGTCCTGCTCTTCGATCCGACCAATGCCGCCAGCGCCGCCTACAATCCGCTGCTCGAGGTTCGCCGCGGGGAGCGCGAGGTGCGGGACGTGCAAAACATCGCGGATATCCTCGTCGATCCCGAAGGCCAGCTCGAGCGGCGCAATCATTGGGAGAAGACCAGCCATTCCCTTCTGGTCGGCGCGATCCTGCATGTTCTCTATGCCGAGAAGGACAAAACACTGGCAGGCGTCGCCGCCTTCCTGTCAGATCCTCGGCGTCCCATCGCCGCCACACTAAATGCAATGATGCGGACTGCCCATCTCGGAGATCGCCCGCATCCTGTTGTTGCCCAAGCCGCGCGCGAGCTGCTGAACAAGTCCGAGAACGAACGCTCCGGCGTCCTGTCCACCGCCATGTCCTTTCTCAGTCTCTATCGCGACCCCGTGATCGCCGCCGTGACCCGGCGCTGCGACTGGCGGATCGACGATCTGGTCTCAGATGCGCGGCCGCTCACCCTCTACCTCGTGGTGCCCCCGTCGGACATTTCCCGCACGAAACCGCTGGTCCGGCTGGTCCTGAACCAGATCGGCCGCCGCCTGACGGAAGAATTGCACAACACCAACCGCAAGCACCGCTTGCTGTTCATGCTCGACGAATTCCCCGCCCTCGGACGTCTCGACTTCTTTGAAAGCCAACTGGCCTTCATGGCGGGCTACGGTCTCAAGGCGTTTCTGATCGCCCAATCGCTGAACCAGATCGAAAAGGCCTATGGCCAGAACAACGCCATCCTGGACAACTGCCATGTCCGCGTCGCATTCGCGACCAATGACGAGCGCACGGCGAAGCGCCTGTCAGACGCCCTCGGTACCACAACCGAACTGCGCGCGATGAAAAACTATGCCGGGCACCGCCTGTCACCCTGGCTCGGGCATCTGATGGTCTCGCGCCAGGAAACTGCCCGTGCCTTGCTGACCCCCGGTGAGATCATGCAGCTACCGTCCGACGACGAAATCATCCTCGTATCGGGCGCAGCCCCGATCCGGGCGCAGAAAGTCCGGTACTTCCGCGACGCGCAACTAACGGCGAGAATCCATAATCCGCCTATCGTTGGAGGATCTGCACCCGTCAGCTCTGTGGAAACCGACGATTGGAGCAATCTTCAACCGATCGCACCGCCTCATGAAACTGAAACAAGCAAGCCCGCTGACGATGCGGATGACGGCATCCGAAGAGAGCCTGAGATTCCTGAGCATGAAGATGTGGCGCCTGAGTTGCCGTTCCCGCGCGAGGAATTCGCCGCCCTCGAAGACGAACCCGACGACGAGGCCCAACGCGCCCGCGCCATGCAGACCCGCTTCCGCACCGTGGCGCGTCAAGCGGCCGTCGATCCGGACGACGGGATCGAACTGTGAGGTGACGCCATGAAGAAAGCCAAGATCACCGCCTATGTCGACGCAGCCCTCTTCGATGAAATCGACGCACTGGCGGCGCGGCGGCGCGTCCCCAAAACCCAGATCATCGAGGCGGCATTGGCGTCGTTCCTCTCACCCGACAGCGCCGAACAGAGCGAGGCCGCGATCGTCCGGAGGCTCGACCGCCTGACGAGGTCGCTGGAGCGTTTGGAACGCGACCAAGAAATCACGACG
The DNA here is from genome assembly GCF_900102535.1 of Sulfitobacter delicatus. GTDB lineage: Bacteria > Pseudomonadota > Alphaproteobacteria > Rhodobacterales > Rhodobacteraceae > Sulfitobacter > Sulfitobacter delicatus. Next base: position 302,126 of record NZ_FNBP01000004.1, read on the forward strand.
GAGGCGCTGGCACTGTTCGTCCGTTTCTGGCTGACCACGACGCCGCCGCTGCCCGATGACACATACTTGGCGGCCAAGGCGAAAGGGAAAGAGCGGTATGGAGGCTTCGTTGAGACACTGGCGCGACGGTTGGGTAAAGGCACCACACTGATGAAGGAGCTGCCGCTTGACCTGCCGGGCTCTACGGATCCCCGATAGCCAATGAGGGAGCGATAGTACAAACTCCATCGACGAGACGCACCAACTTCAGCTAAGAAGGAAGAAAAGAACGACAACGAGGGGTCCAACAGGCAAACATGACGTCAAATCCTAAACCTCAAGAAATTACTCGGTCAGCTATTTCCGTCGACAAGCGTTCTGGGCAAGATGTCCTCAAAGGCTTGCGAACCAATGAAGTGTTCGTGGCCATCGTAGGCCCGGCCGGTTCCGGATCTGGGACTGCGGCAAAGATCCTAAAGGCATTTCTTGAGGAGACTGACTTTGAGGTCGAAATTGTAAAGGCTAGCGCTCTAATTCGAGCTGCTGCCGAACGCGCAGGGCGTCCCGTGCCACCAACTGATGCACGTAAATCCATTGAGAATGTCGAAATGATGCAGGATCGCGGTGACGAGCTTCGGAAGGGAAAGCTGTACGCTCGTCCAGAGGATCATTCTGCAATCGCGCGTCTCGCTTTAAAGCAAATCGCCGAACTACGAGCGTCGCTTCAAGGGCAAACTTTCTCGGGTGTCCCAGTAGAGCCCGACGGGAAGCACAGAGCCTACATAATTGATTCACTTCGACACCCTGCTGAAGTCGCTATACTGCGTGAGGTTTACCAAGATGCCTTTACGTTACTTGGTATTGTCTGTGATCCAGTCAAACGAGAAAAGCGAATCCGTGAAAACTTCTTCGACCGATCCCAATGGGGTGAGCCGAAAGTAAGAGAGCAGGTTCGGGAGTTCTTGACACGAGATGAAGATGCACCCGAGAAGCATGGGCAGCATGTTTCTGATACATTTCACGAAGCTGACTTTTTTGTCGACAACTCTATCGACGCTGGCGACGATCTTGCTTTTACAGGCATGAATGATCAGCTTCGCCGCTTCGTAAATCTAATCACGCAGTCCAAGATTGTCCGCCCCACCATATCCGAAACAGCCATGCATCATGCACGCTCCGCCCAGATGAGAAGTGCTTGCTTGTCGCGACAGGTTGGCGCTGCGCTCGTGGATGCCAACGGCAATATTGTTGCAACCGGTACAAATGACGTGCCGCAAGCCGGAGGTGGCTTGTACGGAGAGGGATTCACAATACAGCTCGAAGGGGATCAAAGATGCGCTTTCCGTGACTCAGTGTTCTGTAGCAGCAACCGTGAGCAAAATAAGATCATCGAGGAGCTGCTTGAAGAATTTCCCGAACTGATGGAGGGCAAAGATAAGTTTGAAGTGCTCAAGCGCATTCGCGGGACAAGAATTGGTGGCTTGATTGAATTCAGCCGCGCTGTTCATGCGGAAATGGACGCAATATTGTCCGCGTCAATTTCTGGCACGTCTCCTTGCGGCTGCCGAATGTACGTGACCACTTATCCTTGCCATTACTGCGCACGCCACATCGTGGCTTCAGGAATCGATGAGGTGCAGTTCATCGAGCCGTATCCCAAGAGCAAAGCCACTGAACTACACAGTGACTCGATAACGACCGAATCCAACGATTGGACACCTCCATCGCAGGGAGGCACTCATGTCTTGTTTCGACCTTTTGTTGGTGTTGCGCCCCAGCTTTATCGAAGGGTCTTTTTGAAAGATAGAAGTTACAAGGATAAAATAACGGGCGAATTTGTATTTGGCACCCCGGATTGGGGTCGACCGACGGAAGTCTATAAGGTTTCGTATTCGGCCATGGAGGCTGAGCTAGCCTTGGAGGTCGACCGTGCGTGATCGCAAGCTCCATTTAGTATACAGCTCAACACCGTCAGAGGTGGCCAACACGCAAAGAGACGAGTGGGGGTTTCAAAACGCACGTCAGCTGCAATTGTTCGACAGCTTTGATAAAATTCGCATTGTTCTGGTGCCTATTGCTGAGATTTCTGCTCACTCATTCAGGAAGGCTATCCAGGAGAAGAACCCGTTACTTATAATTGATACGAGGACTTTTCCGGACTTTTTCTCAATATTTTCATCGACCGATGAAGCATTTTCGGATTTTCGAGCAAGAGGAATCGAATACAAGCGTATCCCATTGGAGCCTAGAGGACCTGATGGAGATGGCTGGGCGAATCTAGACACGCTAAGACGCCTCATTGGTGTGTATCTCGAACGCAAGGCGGGCGCGCCAGTGCTACTTCTTACAAGTACGTCAAAGAAATCAGCACAGCTAGCGGCGAAGGTCCCTGGGTACCTATCTCAGGAAGTCGCCGAGACGTACCTTGAAGAATTTCCGACATGAACGAAGCCGACACCTGCAGGAAGTTTGTCGTCCCGAAGTTGCAGGAAGCAGGCTGGGATGATCGCCCGCACGCGATAAACGAGCAGAGAACTTTTACTGACGGCCGAGTTGTATTTGTCGGCGGCAAGGCTCGCCGTGGCAAGCAGAAGCGCTCAGACTATCTTCTCCGATATAATCCGGATTTCCCGATCGCCGTCGTTGAGGCCAAATCCCGCTACCGGCACGCCGCGGAGGGCCTCCAACAAGCCAAGGAATATGCTGAAATCCTTGGACTTCGGTTCGCGTATTCGACCAACGGGATCGAGATTGTTGAGTTCGACTGTAACCGGCCGATTGTTACCGCGGTGGTTTTGCCTTGATGCGAGCGACGAGTTCTTCGTCATCGACAAAATCATCGAGGAATTGGTGCCAGCTGTCTGTGGTGCTTCGGGCATCCCTAAGCATGGCGGTTAGTTCCTCGACGCCGTCATCGGTCAGTGCGGTGATTGTTTCTTCCGGACCAGTATAGACGCTGATGATCGAGCCGTAGGTCAGGTTGTCGTCATTCCAGACAATGGCTTCGAGAAGCTCCGGATCTTCGTCCATCATCTTGGCGACGTAGTCGAGGGTGCAGATGTGGGTGATGGCAGCCATCAGGCGGCCTCGGCGTTTGGGGCGGCGAGTGGCGACCAGTTCCATGGCAGCAATTCGTCGAGGCGATTGATCTTGTGGTCGTGGATGCGGTTGAGGATGTCAGTGAGATACGCTTGGGGATCGAGGCCGTTCAGCTTCGCGGTTTCGATCACCGTCATTGCCCGCGCGAGTGTTTCGGCCCCGGTATCCGCACCGGCGAATAGCCAATTTTTTCTTCCGATTCCAATTGGTCTGAGCGCGCGTTCTGCAGGATTGTTGTCGATGGCCACCCGGCCATCTTCAAGGAACAGGCTGAATGCGGCGCGGCGGCTCAGCCCATAGCGGAAGGCCTTGGCCAGATCGCCCTTGCCGGGGATCAGAGCAAGCTGGTTCTCTGACCATGCGAAGAAGGCGTCGACCTTCGGTTCACTGTATTTCTGGCGGACAGCACGGCGGATGTCAGCAGAACGACCGGAGATCTCTCGCTCGATGTCGTAGAGCGCGCCGATGCGGTCCAGCGCCTCGCGGGCGATGGCAGATTTGGTCTTGCTCCATTCGTCATGGAAGTCGCGGCGCAGATGCGCCCAGCATGCCGCTTCGCGCAGGCGAGGTGTGCCGTCAGGTTCCGGTTCATAGAGCTTGGCATAACCCTTGTAGCCGTCGGCTTGCAGGATGCCGCGGGTATTGACCAGATGGCGCTGGACGTGTTCTTCCTTCCAATCCGGCGCGAAGGTGTAGACCGCGCCAGGGGGAGAAGCGCTTGCCCAAGGCCGCTGATCGCGCACATAGGCCCAGCGTGATCCGATCACCCTTCGCCAAGATGTAGTCGGCGATCTTGTGCCCGAGGGGATGGGGCCCCGCCCACAGCATGTAGTAGATTGGGACACCTCGCGTGTTCCTGACGACACTCGGTGTGGCGGCGTGGCCGAACAAGGTCTTCAGGCGGCCGACGTAGTGGTCAAGAAGCCGCTTGGCTGCATCGTCAACCTTGTGGCGGGTCGTATCCCCGAAGAGGTCGGTGCGCTCTGCGTAGACGAGGCTCTCCCAGTCCGCACCGCCGAAGCAGCCGTTCAGCCCTGCGCGCCAAGTTTCGGGAATGTCACCCGAGCGCGTGATCAATCTGTTGATGGCCATTCCAAGCGGGAAGTTTATGATCACCTCAAACTTCTTGGTTGATCCCAGAGCTGCGACGGTTCGCCAGTCCAGGTGGGGGCCATAAGGATCGAGGAAAGCAACACCCCTCATGTTCCGCCCCGCAATCCGCGGGACCAGCTTCTGGATCAATTCGTTCGCATCGCCAACCTGAACGCTGATCTTTCGAGCCGGGTACTCGGCCCTCAAGCCCTCGAGAAGGGTTGCGCGCCCTGCATCTGCGTCAAAGAAATGATATTGGGTGAAAGGGTGTTCGAGAGCGAGGGCTCGGTGCGGGGAGCCTTCGATGAACTGCTCCTCGGACCGAACGAACTCGTCATCAAGATGACCTGAGCCCCGTATCTTCCTCCAGTTTTGGGTAAAGTCCGCTCCAAAGAGGAGACGGACGATGAAGCGATCAAGGTTCAACGAGGAACAGATCATCGGCATCCTGAAGGAGCAGGAAGCCGGCATGGCGACGGCTGACGTGTGCCGCAAGCACGGCGTGAGCACGGCGACGTTCTACAAGTGGAAGTCCCGGTATGGTGGCCTCGAAGTGTCCGAGGCCCGACGGCTGAAGGCGCTTGAGGATGAGAACGCGAAGCTGAAGAAGCTCCTCGCCGAAGCCATGCTCGACAACGCGATCCTGAAGGATGTCGCGTCAAAAAAATGGTAGCGCCCGGTGTGAAGCGGGAGGCGGTAGCGCGCGTCGTGGAGACCCACGGGGTGAGCCAGCGCCGGGCGTGTCAGGTGCTGTCGATAGATCGGTCGAGCGCGCGCTATCGCAGCGTGCGACCCGACGATGCCGAGGCGAGGGCCGCGATGAAGGCGGTCGCGGCCGAGCGACGGCGCTTCGGATACCGGCGCATCCATATCATGCTCGAGAGGCAGGGGATCGCGATGAACCTCAAGAAGCTCCGGCGGCTCTACCGCGAGGAGAAGCTCCAGGTGCGCCGCAGGGGCGGCCGGAAGCGGGCTCTCGGGACACGAAGGCCAATGCTTGTGCCGGATTCCCCAAACGTCCGCTGGAGCCTCGATTTCGTCAGCGACGCCCTTACCGATGGGCGTCGGTTCCGGGTTCTCGCAGTGGTCGACGATTACAGCCGGGAATGCCTGGCCTTGGTGGCAGACACATCGCTGTCCGGCCTACGGGTCGTTCGAGAGCTGGAGGCGTTGATTGGGCGCCGAGGTCGGCCAGCGATGGTGGTCTCGGACAATGGCACCGAGCTGACATCCATGGCCGTGCTGTCCTGGTCTCAGCGCACCGGGGTCGACTGGCACTATATCGCACCGGGCAAGCCCATGCAGAACGGGTTCGTCGAGAGTTTCAACGGGCGGCTGCGAGACGAACTCCTGAACGAGACGCTGTTCTCGTCGCTCGGCGAGGCCCGGCACGAAATCGCGCTCTGGCAGCACGACTACAATCATCACCGCCCCCATTCCGGCATCGGGAATATCCCGCCAGCGGAGTTCGTGGCGCAGAAGGGACTGGCAATGCACGCCGCGTAGCCCCAAACATAAACCCGCGGACTCTCCTAATGGCTGGAGGAGAGTCGGGGCTCAGGTCAAAGAAGCTGAAGGTCTTCGTCATCAGCACCGGCCCAGGCGTCGCGGATTCTTGACCGTCCCGCGCCGGCGAATGGGTAGTGTCCCCGGAAATGGTGTAGGAACTGGCGTTCACCTGCTTCTTCATAGCTGGTGTCGCTCGTTCACTGGGCGGCGATCATCGTCGCCGCGTCGGGATCGTTGCACATGGCCGTCAGCTTTTCCACCGGCATGTAGCGGCGGGAGACGGCCCACTCATCGTTCTGTTCCAGCATCAGTGCGCCGACGATGCGGATGACGGCTTCGCGGTTCGGGAAGATCCCGACGACGTTGGTGCGCCGCTTGATCTCGTTGTTGACGCGCTCGAGCGGGTTCGTGCTGTGGAGCTTGCTGCGCAGGCTCTCGTCGAAGGCCATGTAGGCGAGGACATCGTGCTCGGCCTCATCCATCAGCTCGGCGACATCGCGGAACCGGTCGCGCAGGTTGTCGGCGACCTCGCGCCAGCGGGCATGGGCCTGATCGCGGTCGGTCTCGGCGAAGACGGTCTTCACCACGGCGCTGACCACCGGCTTGTTGGCCTTGCCCACGCGGGCCAGCAGGTTGCGTTGGAAATGCACGCGACAGCGCTGCCACCCGGCGCCCAGAACCTTGCGTGCGGCCGCTTTCAGGCCCTCATGGGCATCGCTGATGACCAGCTGCACGCCGCGCAGCCCGCGGCGCGTAAGCGACCTCAGAAAGTCAGCCCAGAACGTCTCGGCCTCGGACGGCATGACCGTGATGCCGAGGATCTCGCGCCGCCCATCCGTGTTGACCGCCACGGCCACTATCACCGCCATCGAGACGATCCGCCCGCCCTCGCGCAGCTTCACGTAGGTCGCGTCGAGCCACAGAAACGGCCAGTCGCCCTCCAGTGGCCGGTTCAGGAACGTCTGCACACGTTCATCGATCTCCTCGCAAAGCCGCGAGACCTGGCTCTTGGAGGTGCCCGTCAGCCCCATCGCACGCACCAGGTCGTCGACGGCGCGGGTGGAGACGCCGTGGATGTAGGCTTCCTGGATCACGGCCATCAGCGCCTTCTCGGCCGTCCTGCGCGGCTCCAGGAACGTGGGAAAATAGCTGCCCTTGCGCAGCTTCGGGATGTTCAGGCCGATCGTGCCCGCGCGGGTATCCCACTGGCGCGGCCGGTAGCCGTTACGCTGGTTCTCCCGCTCCGAGCTGCGTTCGCCATGCCCTGCACCGCACACGGCGGCCACCTCGATGTCCATCAGCCGCTGCGCGGCATCCTGGATCAGCTCGCGCAAAAAGTCCGCGTCATCGCTCTTGGCGATCGCCTCGGGAAGATCGATCATGGTCTCGGTCATCGTGCTCTCCTTCGTTGTCGTCGGTCGTTGAACAACCTCAGACTACGAAGAAGCGCGGTGGCCGCCAGCCCGGCCGCGCGCTGCGCTACGCCAAAGGCTCCGCGCGCGGCCTCCTACACCACCAGGTGGGGCACTACCCTTTCGGAGGGCGGGACGGGCGAACTCTGAATATCACAGAGTCTGACAGCGGCACGATCTTGCGGGCTGAACTGCCCGCGCATCTGGATATTCGCGGTGCAAGGTTGTTTTCCCACACTTGAAATGTGTCAGCGGCACGTTGCCCGCCACGCGTTGTTCCGCCGGGAGCAGTTCGTTGCTGTTGCGATCGGGGTGAGGCCTGATCGGGCAGGTCGACGACTCTGGGGAACTGTCCTCATGGAGGTGCGATAGGTGCTCCCGAGCCGTCGCTCCATTATCCTGCGACGAAATCGCTAAGCAGAATGACTACCCATTCGGCAGACGTGAAGCCGCCGAGCAGGCGCGTATGTTGCACTGTGCACGCTCGGCCGCGCTCCGGTGTCGTGCGCTGCACCTCGGCCGCTTGCGGCGCGCGTGCACCCTCCAGGGCTGCGAGCACGGTCCGCCGAAAGATCTCCGCCGGAAGACTGCCGCCGGTGACGCGGTCCATTGGCGAGTTGTCGTCATTTCCCACCCAGACGCCGACGACGAGCCCGCGACCGCGCGCAAGGCCGATGAACCAAGCATCGCGGCTGTCCTGGCTCGTCCCCGTCTTGCCCAGGATATCGACTCCCTCGATGGCGGCGGCACGTCCCGTGCCTTCCTCAACGACCGCGCGCAACAGCGCCAGCATGGGTGCGTGCGCCCGGCTGAGGCTCACCTGCTCGCGCTCATTGACCGCGGTGATACTAAGTGCGTCGCTGCCCTCGCTCAGGCGCAGCGTTTCGATGCCGGTGGCCCGGACCGGAACCCGCCCACGGAGCAACCCGGCAAACGCTTCCGTCATGTCGAGCAAAGAGACCTCGGCGGTGCCGAGTGCCAAAGCGGGTGTCGGCAGGAGCTCGGCCTCGATGCCGAACAGCCGCGCCGCTTCGATGACCTTCCCGATGCCCACCTCCTGAGCCAGGCGAACAGTCGCAAGGTTGTAGGAATGGGCGAAAGCCTGGCGCAAGGTGACGGTGCCATGGCTTCTTCGGTCGAAGTTCTCGGGCGTCCAGTCGCCGATGGCGATCGCGCCGTCCGAGATCCGGGTATCCGGTTGAGCACCCATGGCCAACGCCGCCATGTAGACGAACAGCTTGAAGGTGGAGCCTGGCTGACGCTTCGCGTCGGCTGCGCGGTTGAACTGGCTGGTCTTGTAGTCGAGCCCCCCGACCATGGCGCGCACCCGCCCGTCCGGGGTCATGACCACAAGGGCTGCCTGTGTGGCCCCCGCCGCGGCGCCGTGTTCAGCCATGACCTCACGAACGATCCGCTCCGCGCTGGCCTGGAGCTTGGGGTTGAGGCTCGCGGTGGCGGACAGGCCTCCGCCGGACTGTCCCTTGAGCGTCTCCAGTTCCTTGAGCACCCAGTCCGCGAAATAGCTGCCCGCACGGCTAGGCAGCGGCTTGGGGTCAATTCCCGCCGGACCCTTCCGCGCCTGGTCAAGCGTGGCCCGGTCGATACGCCCCTGTTCCGCCATGAGTCTCAGGACCAGGGTTGCCCGCTCTCGTGCCGCGTCGAGGTTAGAAAGCGGGTTGACCTGCGAGGGCAACTGGATGGAGGCGGCGAGCAGGGCCGCCTCGGGCAGGTTCAACTCGCCGACGTCCTTGTCGAAATAGGTGTGAGCCGCTGCCGGCATCCCATGAGCACCGGCACCGAGATAGATCGCGTTCAGGTAAAGCTCGAGGATGCGCTCCTTGCCCAGCTGCCGCTCAAGCATCGCTGCCAGCACGGCCTCCTGAAACTTGCGGGCAAAGGTGCGCTCCGGCTTGAGGTAAAGGATCTTCACCAGCTGCTGGGAAATCGTGCTGCCGCCCTGCACGATGCCGCCTGCCTGGGTGTTGCGCACCAAGGCGCGCGCGGCGGCGCGCAGATCCACGCCGGTGTGCTCGAGGAAACGCCTGTCCTCGATGGCGACCACGGCCTCGCCGAGATGGGGCGGCATCTCGGCCAGAGCAACATAGGGGGCGCGATAGGCGCCTCGCGAACTCAGGGTCTCTCCGTTCGCAAGCTGCACGGCAATCGTCGGCTCGGGCAGGGGCGGCAGGATATCGGCCAAGGGCAGATCCCGCATTGTCACCCACATCGCGAGAGCTGCAGCCGCCCCTCCTGCCAGGAGGAGAACGAGCGACCAGAGGGTGAGCCGCCAACCAAGACGGATCACTCGCACGCCATTCGCCCCCGCGGTCCGAAGGCGGGCCCATCTGGCGTGGAGCGGTGAGGCGGAGAGCGCAGCCCTTCTATTGGCCGGGAACATCGATGTGGCGGCGGAGACCGCGCGATGAGCCATGCTGCGCACGTGCTTTGTGACACGCGATCCCCTGCCTGCAAGATGCGTTCTTGCCTGCTGGGCAACCCACATCCAGGTGCGTCTTGCCTTCACCTCACCTTCGCGTCGGACAGCCAGCCCGAGGGCCCGCAGAGCATCGCGCACCGAGCCTTCTGACCGTTCATCGTTCGGGTCGGGTTGCGGCAACGCTTCACTTCGGGTCGCCCCCGGAATATCTGACGTGGTCCCAGGACCGACCTCCGGAAGCCGTGACCTCGCAGGCTGCGGAGCACCTGAGGCGCGCGTCTCGAATTCTGGGGGACGTTCGGACAGGTTGCAGGCCTTGGAATGCAGATCGACGGTTGATGGATCGCCCTTATACTTCGGGCAAGCTCCCGAAAATCTGTATGACGAGGCGGTAAGCGCATGTCACGGACAAGAAGGGAAGGATGCGTTCTACGCGTAGAAAATCAGTGTTCGAGATTCTGGGCGCAGGCGCATTACTCTTGGCGCACGCGCAATGCGGCTGCAGCAGGCATCGGCTGAACAATGACCAGCCGTCATCGGCAGCCCTGCAGCGGGCGGCGTCGGTTTCATCGTGTGGCCACAAGCGCCGCTGTGCCTTTGCCGTGAGATGGTGCGTGAGACGAGGTGGAGGAAAGTGCCGCCCCGAGATGCCGGGCACGGAAGGCACCCCCTTCAACCTGCCCCGAAACCCCTAGGACTTCACATCATCAGATCCCTACTTGGCGCACGGCAGCAGTGCCCTTCATGACCAGAATCCTCCCCCACCTCGCTATGACTGATCTCCATGGCGTCCGTGGGTCCCTGAAGACCTAGCCATTCCTATCAGGGGGATTACCGGTCGTTTCGTGCATCAGACTGCACGTTCCAGCCCTATTCCGGTCCCCGCCGGCTGTGCACCCGCTGATGGCAGACGAGTCTGGCCTGCCCCCTGAAAAGTGGTCCTCCCTGAAGTAGGCTTTCGAGCCAGATGGAGGACGAAGGAATGCCCCAGAAGAAGCACAAGCCCGAAGAGATCGTTGCGAAGCTGCGTCAGGTCGACGTGTTGGTGTCGCAAGGCCAGCCAGTGGCTGAGGCGGTGCGCACGATCGGCGTAACCCAGTTCACCTACTATCGGTGGCGCAAGGAGTATGGTGGCCTGAAGACGAACCAGGTGAAGCGGCTTAAGGAGCTGGAGAAGGAGAACGAACGGCTTCGGAAGGCCGTGTCGGACCTCACGCTGGAGAAGCTGATCCTGAAGGAGGCTGCCTCGGGAAATGTATGGTCTGCCCCGGGCGTGCAAGTGTGATTGTTGGTCTGCGCTGAACTCTTGCGTCAATGTATCCGGCCTCTCTGCGGAGCGCCTGGCTCCGGGCCTTGATGGGTATCCGCATGCCGATTGAGGCTTTCTACTAGCTCGGCTTCGAAGAGCCTGTTTCCCTCGCCAGCCTTCAATCGATGCGGATCGTTGCAGCGCCATCCCTCAGATCACCACGCACGCCGTTCGTGTGGGAGTGCCTGCGCCCGTTCAGCTGGCAGCAGACAGTCCTTCGTACTCTCGTCCTCCGGCGAGGACGGACCAGGCAATCCGGGCAAGCTTGTTGGCCAGCGCGACGGTCGCACGATCCGGTGACGCGACCGATCTCCGTTCAGCCGGAAGCTCCGCGCGCCGTGGATGAACAGACGCCGGAGGTAGGTGTTCCCGCGCTTCGTGATGCCACCGAGCCGGGTCTTGCCTCCCGTCGACATCTGTCGTGGCACGAGGCCCAGCCAAGCGGCAAAATCCCTGCCACGGCCGAACGCCGAACCATCGGCCACCGCGGCGATCATGGCGGTCGCAACGAGTGGGCCGATGCCCGGAACGGTCATTAGCCGTCGGCAGGCGGCATCCTCTCGGGCGAGACGTTCGAGTTCGCGCGTCAGCGTCTTCACGGCACAATCGGTCGCGAGCCATTCCTCCCAAAGACCGCTGATCAGACTGTGCATGGCCGGGGACAAAGGCCCATCTTCCAAGAGCAGGGTCGGCACGAAGCCGCGGAACCCGCCCCGGCCCTTCCGCATCGTGATCCCGTGTTCGACGAGAAGGCCACGGATCTGGTTGCTAACGGCGGTCCGCCGCGACACCAGCCGATCACGCACCCTGTGCATTGCTTGGAGTTCCAGCTGTTCCCGGGTCTTGATCGGGACAGTTCTCAGCCTCGGGCGCTGAACGGCTTCGGCGATCGCCTCGGCATCGAGGAAATCGTTCTTCTGCGTGCCGAGATACGGTTTGACGAACTGGGCCGGCATCAGGCGAGCATCGTGACCCAACTCGACCAGCGTGCGGGCGATGTAGTGCGCCGAGGCGCAGGCCTCCATGCCGACGAGCACCGGCTGGAGCTTCTTGAAGAATGCGAAGAGCTGCGGTCGTGTGCACTTGCGCCGCTTCACGATCTCGCCGGCCTCGTCCATGCAGACGAGATGGAAGACGTTCTTGCCGAGGTCGATCCCGACTGTCCGAATGTCATTCATGGTAGTCCTCCCTAGATTGCTCCTCCAGCTTGCCTCAGCTTCTCCCGTGGCAGGAGGGGCGGACCATCCCACTACTTCTGAGCCCCGCCCGCCGTCGCCGTTGTGTCGATCACGTCATGCAGAAGTTCCACATCTCGGAGCGCCTTGCCTGCCGTGTGCTCGGTCAGCATCGATCGACCCAGCGGAAGGTGCCGCGCGGGCGCCCCGACGAAGAGGCGCTCACCGCGGACATCATTGCGCTCGCATCCCAGTATGGCCGCTACGGCTACCGGCGCATCACGTCCATGCTGCGCGAGGCGGGCTGGGCCGTGAACGTCAAGCGGGTCGAGCGGATATGGCGACGGGAGGGGCTGAAGGTCCCGCAGAAGCAACCGAAGAAGAGCCGGCTCTGGCTCAATGATGGGTCGTGCATCCGCCTGCGGCCCGAGCGTCCGAACCACGTCTGGTCATACGACTTCGTCGAGGCCCGGACCCACGATGGAAGGAAGTTCCGCATGCTGAACCTCATCGACGAGTTCACCCGTGAATGCCTGGCGATCCGGATCGACAGGCGGTTGAGATCGACCGACGTGATCGACGTCCTGTCTGATCTGTTCATCCTGCGCGGCGTGCCCGATCACATCAGGTCTGACAACGGCCCAGAGTTCGTGGCCACGTCGGTTCGGGAATGGATCGCGGCAGTCGGTGCCCGAACAGCCTACATCGAACCGGGCAGTCCATTGGAGAATGGCTACTGCGAGAGCTTCAACGCGAAGCTGAGGGACGAGCTGCTCAACGGCGAGATCTTCTACAGCCTAGCCGAGGCGAGGATCGTCATCGAGAGCTGGCGCCACCACTACAATACGAAACGCCCGCACTCATCACTGGGCTATCGCCCGCCAGCGCCGGAGGTGGTGCAGTGGCCGGCTCCGCCATCCGGAGCCGCTTCGCCGGCCACGCAGACCGTAGCGCCAAGACCCGCCATGCACTAAGACTGAAACCGGACCACCCGATGGGGGCAGGCCATGGCTACGCAAGGAACGCAAGCGGATTGAAGGCATCTACACCTTTCAGATTGATAATTTTGGCCGTGTGATCCTGCGTGAAGATCGCAAGGACTTTGATGCGGCAGTCCAGGCCTTCCTGACGGTCGTCGGGCGATATCATGACAAAGTCCGCGCTGCGCTGGACTCTCATCGTACCGCTTTTCAACAGAGTTTCGTTGCTGAGTTCCTTCCAAGATGGACGGAGGCTCCGCCCGAATACATGACGCGGTGGGGGAACCAGCCTGACGAAGACAGCCTAAAACTGGAACTAGCGAACCGGGCCAATGAGGTGTTCGAGACGATGCTCGCGTTTGAGCCACCCTCTGTCCGTCTTGTTGAGAAGAACGTCTCCCCGTCGAACGTCGAGGACCCTCGATTTCTCAGTCGGTTGCGCTCCATCATGGAGCGTCGCCGCGTACCAAAAGCTATCATTGACTCGCTGTTCTCGTCAGGAGAAGCCGCGCCCGAGCAGGGAGAACTGCTGCCAAATCGGTGAGAACAACCCCGAAGTGAAGTTCGATCTCTGTTCCTTCCGGGGATGCGCCCCTGAAATCGAAGTGTTCAGCGGGGCACCTGATAAACCGCAGTTTTATCAGGTGCTTGTCAAAACTTCACTGAATTGGCGCAGGCAACAGGTCCGGAGAATATCGACCCCGAGAGACCACTTCCGGGCCGCTTGGCGCCGCCGCCGGTTAACAGCCCCTCCCGCATAACCCTCCAAAACAACGGAAAAATCCGGCCGCCGCCGGATCGGGAGAACGCTTTCGCGAGGGCAAGTGGCGGAGGGAGCGGGACCGGGGTCGAACGTTCTCTGGCCCATAAGTCATTGGTATAATTGTCTTGTCTCAGGGTTCCAGAGGTGGTTCCGGAAATCTGAACAGCCGGGATAGGTGGATTTTCCGCGCAAGGGCAGCATGATGCTGCGAGCGAGGAGAAGACCATGGCAAGACGACCGCGCCGGAACCACAGCCCGGCATTCAAGGCGAAAGTCGCGGTGGCCGCGATCAAGGGCGAGAAGACCCTGATCGAACTGGCGCAGGATTTCGACGTCCATCCGAACCAGATCAAGCAATGGCGCGACCTGCTGCTTGAGGGCGCGACTGGGGTGTTCGGTGATGGTTCGAAGGCTGAACCGGAACCGGTGATTGATGTGAAGACCCTGCATGCGAAGATCGGGGAGCTGACGCTGGAGAACGATTTTTTGTCCGGCGCGCTCGGCAAGGCGGGTCTGCTGCCGAGCGCAAAAAGATGATCGACCGCACAGCGAAGCTAAGTGTCGGCCGTCAGGCCAAGGTTCTGGGGATCAGCCGGGGCAGCGTCTACTACAAGCCGCGCCCGGTGCCGGACACCGATCTGAAGCTGATGCACCGGATCGACAAGCTGCACATGGAGTACCCCTTCGCGGGCAGCCGGATGCTGCGGGGCCTGCTGGTTCAGGAAGGCTTCAAGGTCGGGCGGTTGCACGTCGCCACGCTGATGAAGCGCATGGGCATCGAGGCGCTGTATCGAAAGCCGAACACCTCAAAACCGGCACCGGGGCACAAGATCTACCCCTATCTGCTGCGGCAGCTGCCCATCACGCGGCCCAACCAGGTCTGGGCGATCACTGCCCGATAGGTGATTGCGAGCAATCACCGTAAGGGGACATCACCTACATCCCCATGGCGCGGGGCTTCATCTATCTCGCCGCGGTCGTGGACTGGTTCACCCGCCGGGTCCTGGCATGGCGGGTATCGATCACGCTGGAGGCCGACTTTTGCATAGAAGCTTTGGAAGAGGCGCTGGCGCTACACGGCGCGCCCGAAATCTTCAATACGGATCAAGGCAGCCAGTTCACATCGACCGACTTCATCAAGGTGCTGGCCGCCCGTGAGATCAGGATCAGCATGGATGGCAAAGGGGCGTGGCGCGACAACGTCTTCGTGGAGCGCCTCTGGAGAACCATCAAATACGAAGAGGTCTACCTGCGGGCCTACGCCAGCGTCTCGGAAGCCCGCGCCGGGATCGGCCGCTATCTCGGCTTCTACAACAGCCGCCGCCCACATTCATCGCTTGACGGCAAAACACCCGATCAGGCCTACTTCAACCAGCCGATGCCGGAAGCGGCGGCGGCATAACCGAGGCGGAAATCCACTTAGAAAACGCCCGGGACCTGTTCAGATCAACCGAGCCACCTCTTCCAACGGTCATTCGGCTCAGTTGCCGCTGGCAGCGAAACGGAGTTCGAACCGCTCCAAAAGAGCGTGACAGCCTATTTCGAAACAGGACGCAACAATCCGCCGCCGCGACATCCACCATAAACACTTTGATATCGAGATCGACGCCAATGAGGACGACCTATCCCATCGATGACCTCTCCCTAAGCGTGTGCGTTGACACGTCATGCTTGGCAAATTGGGATGCCGTCAGGGGAGACCGACATCCCCCCGATCTCCGCAGAATGACGCCAAACACCGCGTCTCGCGCTTCAACGGATGATGAACGCCAACTTGGCAGACCATCACCGCTCTTTTGGTAAGAACGAAAAATCTGGAAAGATTTCCGTCGGCCAATCAGGATCAAAGGTCAAAGATTCTTCAAAGCGTGATCCAACAGGATCCACGATCAAAGCAAAGTTATGCGCAGTGCTTTCGATGAATTTCTCGAAATCGTTTCTAAGGGCCTGAACTTCATCACTCAAACTTTCACTTCTTTCTGTCAGGGGCTTCAAATCGCCGATTCTCAAATTAACGGCCCGAATAAGGTCTGCCAGTTCCTCGTTTTTTTGCATTTCGCAAATGAGGAGTTGACCATTGATTTCCCTGACAAACACTGAGGGGACGGCAATGGAAGGTGAAAAACTCTTTTTCATCCCTTTTCTGAAACAGGCTCTATGCACAGTGTATTCAAAATTGAATTCCGAAGTCTCTATGGTGAGGTCAAGATGTTCCAAAACCCTCCTTAAAGTTCGCACGAGATCTTTGCGGCTTTCTGTGGCCGTCGATTTTTCGGCAATCAATTCAATATTGCCCCATGCAATCTTTCTGAGCATTGCATCGCTCCATTTCCAATGGTGGTCATTCTCTGATAGATATGCAGCAGTTCCCACGGTCACATCCAAAAGCAAACAGCTGGCGGCATTTTTCACCCCTTCTCATGTTTTTTCCGGTTGTGTCAGTCTCTTGCGGTGCAGTGCCAGCGTGGCTCGGCCTCACAGCCGACGTCACATCTATTGCAGCGTGCTTCATGGTTGTTCGGTGGCCGATCTGACCAATCGGCATTAAGCAAGCGAACAACGTTCCCGTTGGCGCCATCGCAGAATATGCCCTGCGCGTTGCCGGGCGCCCTTGCCTCTCCCTGTGTTTCCTTCAGAATCGAGGCGTCTCCTTTCGCATCGATCCATGTCTTTTGATTTGTATCAACTTTCAAAACTGCAAAAGCACTGCCTCCCGCAGTTCTAAGCTCGTATGTAACGATCGCCACTGTTGTGCTCCCTCGTTTGAATTCTGTTGCTACAAGATCAGCCAAAGCTTGTTTCATTACATGATTTGTGAAAGCGGCCTCCCTCAGGCAACCACTGCGAAACTAGGCATCGACGACCTTGACAGTTATGTTCATGCCATCGCTTGGTGTGATTTCATTCCACATCACCATCATTCTCTCCCGATCCAATACTATACAGCCATCAGACCAACTTGAATCTTTGCCTTCATGAATGAAGATGGAGTGATTGTCCGTTCCAGGAACCACAGCATCGGGCAGGTATATTCCTGGGCGCAAGTCACCCGTGACCGAGTCTTTCTTCGACTTCATTCGGGTCTTCGAGCATTTGACGTATGTTCCAGACGCAATCTTGACGTCCGGGTCCCAGTAGCAAGTCTCGTTTAAAGAGATTGAGCCAGAAGAAAATTCAAGCTTCCCAGAGTCCTTCCCAGTCCGAGTTATTGACACCGTGTACGCGCTTCGTACATCAAGTCCACTAACCTTTTCTGACTTTTCGATAGATTGAAATCTTGAACCCAGAGTGCCGATTCCACCCCGAAGAAGCTCTGCGACTTCATGGAACAAGACCGACCCACCAGCCATCAAACCAGCTGACACAACGATATCCGTTCCAAACCAGATCCAAGACGTAATCCAGTGATCTGAAGCAGGCTCCCCCAAAGTCGCCATCAAACGAACTCCCGCCACAGCCACGAGTATGCTCAAAGCGATTGCTGCGATGTTCGCAGAGCGGGTCGCGTCCTTTCCAGATTTCTTATATGCGGGTGCAAACCGATCATCACCGTTGAGTTGACTGGCATTGAGATACACTTCGACAGATCGCTCAATCAGAACCGAGAATACGAACATGTACTGAAACCGCGACCAGAAGGATTCTTCCCATCCTTCGGCGGGCACGATCTCTGCGCCCACCCAGCTGCCCAGCCACCCCAATCCCAGGCAGCCGGCAACGACTGCCAGTCCTTGTCCAATCTTGTCCCAATGCATAGCGTTCCCCTCTGTATACAGATCTAAGCGTCTGCCACTAAATGTTGATCATCAACTTATCTTTGGTGTGCCGCACCCATTCGTTGCGCATCAAACCCGCTACCCGCCCGCCCTGCTGGTGGCAGAAATAAAGCATCATCTGATGCTGGATGCGAGCAATTTTCTTGCCGTTTGATCCTTCCCAGTTAGCCTTGGAGAGGTGCGTGCAAGGGGACTATCGTCTGGGCAAGACATCCATTCAAGAACATCGCAGCAATCAATAACGCGAAGAAATTTTTGGGAAAGAAGGGACGTTAGGCTCCAGAATCATTGATGGTCAAAGCCAGAAGATCACGGTGGCGGCGAAGGCGATCGCGGAGAGGAAGACCTACGGGCAAGCGGTATCAGCAAACCGTGTTTGTTCGCACTTTGCTCTTCACGAGTAAACGGATAGGGTCGAAGGCCCCTCAGCCTGCTGGAGACCTGCCATGCTCCGTTTCGATCCGACCGATTTCGGCCGCCTGCTCGTCCGCCTGACACCTCATGAACTGAGCCGGGCCGAGGGTATGGTTGTGGAGGCGCGAGAACGGGCCGAAGCCGTCCGGAGATCGACGCCAGCGCCGAGGCTGACGGTCCGACGGCATCGTGCCCGCACTGCGGCGGCGACTGTCGTGTCCGGTGGGGTCGGACGCGCACTGGTGCCCAGCGATGGCGCTGCTCCGAGCGCCGGGCGACATGGTCAGGGCGAGCGGCACGCCGCTCGCCCGGATGCATCCGGGTATGTCAATCGGTCAGGATCTCCACCTGTTCCAAAGCCTCATGCAGGGTGTGGCCATCTTATTCACTGACTACCTATCGAAAGTCCGTTGACGCGATGGCGGAGACCGCCGTGGAGCTACTGACCGAGGACACGGCGGACCCACTCCGGCTCCATTCCCCGCCAAGCGCGCTGGTGTTCCGCACCTCTATTTTGCACCCCGCGCCTGACAGCCGGGCGCGCCCGACAAGCCGCCGCCCGCGAACGTTAGGCCGCATCGGTGCGCACCGGCCGGATGACGGAATGCCCGACCACCCGCGCCTGCGCCTCGGGCAGCCTGTTTAGCACCTTCGCTGAAAGCGCCTCGGTTAGATCGGTCCCGCTCTCGACCTGTCCAAGGATCCAGTCGAAATCAAACGGCTCGACCTCCTGCCCCTGCGTGCGGTCCACGCGGCTGTGAAGCATCGACACGTCCAGCCAAGTCTCGGGATGCATCGCCGTCCCGTGCACCGCCAAGTGGAACCCTTCCAGCGTCGGGTCGAAGATCCCGCCCAGCTCCTCGGCCGCCTGATCCATCAGCGACCCACCCGGCATCCGGTACGCCCAGCGCGTCCCAGGCTGCTCGCCCCCGCTGGTCTGGTACAGCGTCACGTCCAGCGCCCAGGTCTCTTCGGCCCCGGCCCCGTCGAATGCCAGCCCCTCCACCACCTTATCGCCCAGGGTAAACTGCAGCGTGACGCCCGCCAGCTTCAGTGGCACGTTGGCCGCCCGCAGATGCAACCGGACCTGGCGCATCGGCGCGGCCCCGCGCGACCCTTTCAGATCGAAATACCCCGACGCGTACCGCTCCAGCATGGATATCCCGTCCTGCACCCGCAGGATCTCGGCGCGCATCTCGATCTCCATCAGGCTGACCTGCGCATCGGCCTGCGGCGCAACCAGCGCGCGGCCCTCGGCATCCGCTAGATAGGCCGCATGGTACAGGTCGATCCGGTGGCCGATCTGTGGTGACGGGCGGCGCAGGATCGGCACGAACCGCCGGTGCACATGCAGGGGATAGCGCCGCAGCGACACCGGGCTGGAAATCGCGAAAGGCTGACCGCCCGCATCGCGGAATTCCAACAGCCCGTTCGCAGCGCCCAGCACCGGCACCAGCGCATCCAGAGACTGCACCTCGTCGGCCGCCTCTTCGCCGCCGCGTCGGCGCACCAGGTCCATGTCACGCGCGGTTCGGGTCCAGTCGGCAAACGTCACCTCCGATTGCCGTGTGATCCTCGCGGCCCCCGCCCCTTCCATGGTCAGCGGCGTTACCACCGTGAAATCCACGAGCGCCACAAGCTGCGGCAATTCCATGCGCCCCTGTTTCTCCAGTTCGGCATCGGCGATCTTTTTCGGACGGCGCAGCACGCTCAGCGTATGCCGCCCGTCGCCGCGCGGCTGCAACAGCAGGACCACGCGCGCGTCTTCGGGCAGATCGCACAGCTTCGCCAGCCCGTCGCCGCCCTGCGCGTACAGCACCGCGCGGGCGATTTTCACGCGTAGCATTCCGCCCTCAGCCCGAACCGTAATCAGCGCGGAGTCCGTGTCCGCGCCCAGCGCCCGTCCCTGCAGCGCAATGTCACCCGTCACGTCGATCCAGGTGGCGTGGAACCCGTCGATGGCAGCCCCATCCCCGCCGCCGTCCGCGGGCGGCGCGACAAAGCTCCAGGCCGGATCTGCGAACCGGGTCATGCCGATGCCCAGAAAGCTCTCTTCCAGCTCTGCCGGCAGGACGCCGTCGTCGGGCATGTCCGGCACTTCCAGGTGCAACATGTACTGGCTGTTCACTAGCGCCGGATCGGGCGATTCCCGGCCCTCGAAATGCAGGCCCACCGGCCCCTCGACCCGAACCGTGGCCTGGCGCGACGGATCGTCCGGCAGCGCGAAATAGCTCAGCCGCGGGTCCGGGCCAAGTTCCTTGCGCAGCCTGTCGACATGCAATTCACCTTCGGTGGAATAGGTGTTGATCGTCTTCAGATCGGCGCAGACCCGGTCGGCCAGTCCGAACTGCGCGAACGGCGGTTCCGCCAGAACGCAGGCCACGGGCAGCGTCGGTTCGCCAATGGCCGCGTCGTCCTTGGGACGACGCAACAACGGGAAGAGCGTGCGCAACTGCGGGCGCGTGACATCGCCCTGCAACGGATCGGCCAGCATCGCCACCCGCACCGGCCAGGGATCGCCGCTTTGGGCGTCGCGCATCTCGTAGACCTGCGAGTCGGTCTGGCGGTGCAACGCGGCGTACCGGCTGAAGAACCGCACCTTGAATCGGAAATAGGTGGCCGATCGATAGGGCCAGTCCTGCGTCACAAGCCGCGTTTCCGAAGGCGGCGGCGCGATCACGATCGGTTTGCGCGGATCGCCCCGTGTCGCGTCGAAACCGAAGAACGCGTCTTCCTCGAAGGCCGCCAGCACGCCCGACCTGACCTGTCCCGGCTTGTCCGGTACCGTCATCGGATCCTCTGCTTCAAGCGCCTGGCCCGCCTTGGCCACCGCCTGCGGCTGCAGCCCCGGCAGAATCGTCAGTTGTACGGCCGGATGGGTGGCCACGCTTTTGGCGGGCACCGGCTCGATCCAGCGATAGATCGGCCGCCCGGTGGGCTGCCATTGCTGTACCTCGATCTGGGCGCGGCCGAAGATGCGGTTCGTCTCGTCCGGCAGGTATTCGACCGTGAAAGCGCGCAGGCGTTCCTGCGGTTCGGCGCGGACGGACGTGTGCGCGGGCCAGTCGGCCTCTTCGATGGCGCGTACCGTTTCCAGATGCAGCCGCGGCCCGTCGAACAGCACGAATCCGTCGTACTCTCCTACTACGAGTTGCCGCATCCCGGGATGGAACACACCGCCCTTATCGGCATCCGCAAGATGCGCCATCTCCACGCCCGGATGCACCGCCAACCGCGTCACCCAGCCGGCCGGCACCTTCAGCTCGTTCCCCCCGAAGGCCAGCTTGTCGCCATAGGTAACCGTGATCGTCCGCTGCGCCTCCGCGATGATCTTCGCGATCAGCTTGTACAGCGCCACGACCTGCGCCGCGGCCTTCCGCTCCTCGTCATCGACCGTATCGTCCTCGGTCGGCATGTTGGCCGTGATGTCGTCCAGCAGACCCTCCAGCCGCGCGGGGTCATAGGGCTGGATCTCCAGCGGCGCGACCAGGCTTTCGGCGCCGCCCCTTTGGCCGCGGATCTCGTCCGCCCCGGCGGCAAAAACCGCCAGCCGCCGCACCGCCAGATCGGGCAGCCGGTTCAGCAGATCCACGTTGTCCTGCCCCGCCACGGCGGAAACGCCCGCCTCTGCCAGCATCCGACGCAGCACGTCGGTGCCCAGCTCTGTCAGGAACACTTGCGCCAGCCCGATCGCCTCCAGCAGCTCGCTGCCTCGCGCATGGCCCCCGGTCGCATCGGCCCACAGCGCCGAATTCCGGGACCAGCAGTCGAAATCGGCGAACGACACGCCGGGTGCCGCGATCCGGATGTCGCGCGACGGGCCCACGCGCCAGTCTTTCGTGTCCTTCGCCAGCAGGATGACCTTGCCGTCCCGCTCCTGGTTGTCCGGTGCCTCGGCCAGCCGCGGCACGTCGAAGCTCAGGCACCCGCCCGGCGCCGCGTCCTCCGCCCAGGCCAGCCGCAGCCAGACCGCACCGAACGTGGCCAGTTCGCCCAGCGGGACCGTCAGGCAGCCGGTTCCCGCGTCATGCTCCAGGTCGGTCAGCACGGTCTCGGTCCCGTCCTCGCGCAGCGCGCAGACCCACAGGTCGTCCACCGTCAGCCCGCCAGAGAACGACACCCCCAGCAGCCGCACCAGGTCGGTCCCCTCGGTCAGCCCCCCGGCCCCGTCGGGCCGCCGGAACAGATCCAACGGCCGCCGCCCGCCGCCCACGCATTCCAAGACCAGCCGCGGATCCTGTTGCGCCAGCGGCTGCACCTCGTCCGGCACCGTGTCGCCGCCCAGGACGCTCACCTCGGCTTGGCTGATCGCGGTCCGCCGCAGATAAGGCACCAGCGCATCGTCCTGCGGCAACAGGCCTGTATCTACCAGATCGGCCAGCTTGCCCGGCACGAACGGCCCGGCATCGCCGCGCAACGTCGCAGGAAGTGCGCCCGACCCCGGCACCCAGAAAGTCGAGATGCCATAGCTGTAGCCATAGGCCAGCGCCGGCAGGTCCGGCGCGTCGGGACAATCCTCGACCACATAGGCCCGGATCGATTCCAGCGCCTGCTTCTGCGCGAATTGCACCGGGTCCAGCTCTGCCCCGCCCTGCCCCGGCTCTGGCCGGTTCGGCGACGCCAGCGGCATGCCCGCGTAATCCACGTAAAGACCCGCCCGCCCCGGGTTCAGCACCGGCAGCGTCGGCATCACGGCCCGGGACGCGAACCAGTCGTCGTCTTCGCCCACGTTTCCGGTGACCGGATCGAACGCCACGGCCTTTTTCGCCAGCCCCACCAGGCTCGCATGTCCCACGGGGCCGCCGCTTTCCTCGGTCGCCCGCCGCGCCCGCACGATATAGCCGAACCCCGAAATCGCGGCCGAGATCGCGTCGAGCCGTTCGGCCAGCGCTCCCGGCGCGCTCCCAAGCGTGATCGGAATGCGGATCGGCAGCGGCTGCGGCCCGGCATCGGGCAGGAACCGCGCGGCGATGGCCGGGGCCTCGCCCGTCATCTCCAGGACCCGCCGCCCAAAGGCGCCGGTCAGATGCCTTGCCGTCGCCTGCTTGGCCTCGGGCGTCGGCAAGTCGAACCCCACCGGGAAACAGGGGCCGATCAGCCGGTCCAACAGACCATCGGGCCCGGCAAGCCCAAGGAACCGCCGCTTGAACCAGTCCGCCCCGCCCAGCGCCGCCCGGATCGTGTCCGGCTCGCCCAGATCGGCCCCCGCCGCCAGCGCATCCACCACCAGCGCCCCGAAATCGCGGCGCAGCGCCTCGCTGCCGTCAAACGCGCCCAGGATGTCCTGTTCAAAGCCTTCGAACAGCCGCGTCAGGTCTTCCTCCAGCGTCCCGACGGCCGGCAAGGCCGACGCGACCGGCGCGGTGTTGAACCGCCCCTCGGTCAGGAACGCCCGCCGGAACTGCTCCAGAACCCAGGCCTCGGCCCCGGTTTCGCTTTCCAGCTGGACCGAAACCGCCGCCAGCTGTTCCTGGAACGCCCGGAACTCGGTCTGCCAGACATCCCATGTCACCGTGCCCCCGGGCGGCGTCCCGAATGCCGCGCTGACCTCTTTCAGATCGACGAACCCCGGCACGATCTTCTTCAGATCCTCGTTCAGGTGCACCAGCGGGCTGTCTGCCAGCGCGGTCTTCAACTCCTCCAGCAGCAGACGATACAACTTCGTCTCGTCCACGTCGTGACCGCCCTGTTGCGGCAGTTCGTAGTACCCTGCGATCCGACGGGTCAGCCGTTGCAGGATCGCGCCCTTGGGCCGGGCGGCTACAGCCTTGTCCATCGCCGGTTCGACGAAATGCAGCGCCGCACAGGGCACGTCGAACAGGCTCAGCACGCTGGCCCGCTTGAACCAGTGCAGCACATCCGCCGGCATCGCCGCACCGGGGTCAGGCTTGGCGGGCGCGATCCCAAGCAGATCTCCCGCGAAATTCGGGCTCAGCGCGATGTCGTCCAGCTGGGTGGCCGCCGTCAGCAGCGACGGCGCCCGCTCTTCGATCCGCGTCAACAGGCGCGAAGCCACGGCGCTGGTCTGCGTCGTGGTGCCACCGTCGGCTTGCAAGAACGGATCGGCGGCCGTGTAGGGATCGAAGATGCCCGATCGCGCCTCGAATGCCGGTTCCGGATCGGCGAGATCGGTTTTGAACGCCACCGTGGCCAGGTCGGCGTCGATCTGCGGCGCAGCGAAGTGCAACGACGCCAGATCCAGCCCTTCGGGCAGGAAGACCACAAAAAACCTGGAGCTCTCTTGCAGCGGCTGCTCTGTCTTCAGCGGCACGGTCAGGCCCGCGTCCTGCGCCAGCGGCGCGGGCCATTTCGCCGTCGCGCGCAGCAGGTCGACCGCCCGCGCCTGCGCGATCAGCCGGTCGCCCTCCGCCGGTACCTTGTAGAATTCAAAGCTTTCCGACACGTCCACGATGTCCGTGTCGAACGCCAGCCCGGCGTCCAGCCGGTAATACGCCTGTTTCGACCGCCGCAGCCACGCGCGGACCTGCGTCCAGCCGAACGACGGATCGGCGGGCACCGGGTACAAGCGCGTCAGTTCCTCGACCGGAGCGGCCGCGCTGCCGTCGACCTTGAACAGGTGGAACGTGCCGTGGGCGATCCGGCTCAACGCCTCTTCGATCTCGGCCTGCGCGCCGCCCTCGCTGTCCGACGTGCTTTGCAGCGCCAGGTGCACGCCGATCACCGAAACGTCGTCGATCTCGCCGTGCAGCTCTCTCGGTTCGGCCTCTGCCGCAACATGATAGATCAGGGTCATAGCGCCGCCCTCGTCTTCTTCAACGCTTCGAATTTCTTCATGGCGTCCAGGTACTTGCCGCCGGTCTCGGTCTTGGATTCCACCTGCGTGGTGGTCTGGCCGTCCCGCAGCTTGTATTTGACCTGGGACGAAAACCGCAGCTTGAACCAGCGCGAGATCCGGACCTCGACAGAGAGCTGTCCCAGCCCGTCGATCTTGCCGCTGTCGTGGTAGGAAATCGACAGCATCAGCCCCAGATAGACCGTCACCATGCCCCAAAGGGTCACGGACCCGGCGATCAGCAGAACCAGCGACACCGACAGCCCGTCCTCGCCGTTAGGCGCGCTGCCGATTGTCTTCTGGTACCGCAGCACCACGCTGATTGAGATGAATACGCCGCCCGACACCGGCCCCAGCGAAAAGCCCAGCGCCGCCGAACCGCCCAGCCCGGCCTCGACCACCACCATCAGCTGCTTGTCGAATGGGCGGTATTCGGTATCTACTTGGATATAACCCGCACCACCGATGATGAAGATCGTGAACAGGAACGGTAGCTCGCGCCGCGACAGGTTGAACCGGTTCGCGATGATGAAATCCGGATAGGCCCGCAGCGCGAACCGGTTGGAAATCTGCAGGTTGCTGACGCCCGACGTGCCATACATCAGCGACAGCGGCGGGATCGCAAACTTGTGCTCAACGCCCACCGGGATGCCGTTCTCCTTGATGAACACCAGACCGCCCAGCTCGTCGCCGAAGATCGACCCCAGCGTGTCTTGGATAAACCGCATCGTCTGATGAATGCGGATTTTGGTGGGATCGAGCGTGAAGTTCAGCTTGTCCTCGCTGCTGTAGGTGATCATCACGTCCTGCAGCGTCACCATCACCTGTCCGCCGACCACCGCCTCGATCGTCGTCAGCATCAGCGCCCTGTCGGTGACCGCGACCTCCTCGCTGTCCTTGCTGGCCTCGGCGCGCAGAAAGGCGGTCAGCCGCGAGTCCCGCAGGAACAGCGTGAACGGCCCGATAGAGAACATCGGCTGGCGCCCCGGCAACGGCACATCCAGATCCGCCTGCACCCAAGCACGGCCAGTTTTGGCGTCCAAGTCATGAGACAGACGCACCACCTCGCGCAGTCCCTCGGGCAGCTTCGCGCTTGGCAGCATGTCGCGAAGGTTGATCCCGCCCAGGTCCGGCAGTAGCCGATTCAGCAGCTGGTCCTCCTCGAACTCCGGCACAAACCGATCCCCAAAGGTCTTGAAGTCGAACTCCAGCCCAAGCGCCTTCAGCGCGTCGCCCAGACGGTCCAGCCCTGCGCGGATCGCTGGCGTTTCCAAGACATCCTTCGCTTCGTCCAAAAGCACGCGGATGCGCTCAGCGTTGACCTTGAGCGCAGCGATCTCGGGGGCCTGTGTCGCCGCGCTGATGAACTGCAGCGCCACGCCCGGCATCGCCCCGGGCTTGGCGTCGCCCGCACGCGCCAGGATATCCAGCCCACGGTCCAGATAGGCGCGGACGTTGTCGCCCGAATCGGCGATCTGGTTACCGATCTCGTTGACCGTGCCCAACAGCTTGTCGGCGCCGTTCAGGACATCCTCGCGATACTCGTTCCACTTCGTGATATCCGCAATCGCATCGTCCAGATCGCCACTGAATTCTTCCAGCGCCTTCTGCAACTCTTCAACTGCGGCTTTTTTGACGCTTTCTGCTCCGTACAGCAGTTTGGCCCTGACGCCGACTAGTGTGTCGCAGGCCTTCTTGGCCTTATCGATCCCGGACAGCGGCAGCGACGCCAGCTCGTCCAGACGGTCCGAGACCTGCTCGGCGAATTGCTCGGACAGCTCCAGTGCCAGTGCACGGGCTTCCTCCACCTTGTCCGATGGTGGCCAGGGCACCGTCTCGAACAGCCCGTCGACCAGAGGCAGCACGACCTGCCGCGAAAACTCGTCCCGCACCCGAGCATTCACGACCTGCGCCGCCGACGCGATGCGGGCCTCGAAATCCGACAGCCAGGCCTCCGCCGCGCCCAGCCCGACTTCAGCCGCCCGGTCGGCCAGCCGGGTGTTCGCCTCGATCCAGCCCCGCGCATCCGCGACCGCCTCGTCGAACGCGGCCAGCTCGTTTTCCCAGGTCTTCAGGAACCGGTGCAGTTCGGCCTTCGTGGCATCCAGCACAGCCTGCGCCAGGTCGCCGATGCCGGAAAGCTGGGTGACGACCTCGTCAAAGACGGCGTCGTTCAGGTCGGCCACCGCCTGATGCGCCTGTTCCGAAAATGTCCCTAGTTTCTCGAGCTCGCCGACAGTCAGCGCCAGAACCTCCCGGTTCAGCTCGCGGATCTCTCCGATGCCCTGTTTCGCCGCAGCGCCCGATTGATCGACAAGGGCCCTCGACCGCGTCTTCAGATCGTTGATCTCCAGCGCGTCGGCTGCCTCCCGCACTTTTTCGAGCGCCACCTGCGCCTTGGCCTTTTGCCCGGCGTCCTTGATCTTGTCGACCTTCGCCTGGGCCTGCTTCAACCGCTCTTCGATATCCGCCTGTGTCGGCACCTTGGCGATCGCGCCCTTCGCGCGTTCCACTCCCTTGGTGACCGACGCCTCGACACTGTCGAACGTATGAAACGCCTGCGCGCCCAGCCCCATCGCCTGCCGGATTGCCTTGGCGACGCGCGCGCCAACAGCATTAGCCGACACGCCGATTTCCGTCGCCGCGCGGCTGCGCAATTCGTCCAGCGCCTGTTCCGCTTCCTTCTCCAGATTTTCCAGTTCCGCGGACAGCTCTGCAAAAGCCGCGTCGATCCGGTTGCGCGACCAAGGCATGTTCCGGTCATAGCTGCGGGCAAAGGCATCCAGCCGCGCGCGGGCGTTGTCCATTGCCACATGCACATCCGCGCGCCAGTCGGCAGTGATCGCCCGCACCGTCGCCACGCCGGACCGCAGCTCTCCCAAGTTGCGCGCAGTCTCGTCAAAGAACGCGTCGCTTTCCGCCGTGATCGCCTCGATCAGCCAGTCGCGCGCAGTTTCGCGGGTCAGAACATTCGCGGCCATGACCTGGCGGGAGAACTCTTTGCGCGCCTCGTTCACCAGCGCCACGTACATCAGCCGTCGCCGTCGGATCGCACCTGCGGCTTTATCGGCCAACGCGTTGCAATCGTCTTCGTCGAATTTGCGGGCCTGTTCGAAAACCTCTTTCAGGTCCTCGTTGTTTTTTAGCAGATCGACCGCATCGCCCAGCACGGTGCCCTTCTTGGCAAGCTTCGCGTCGATTTCGGTGACAAGATCCTCTTTGGTCAGGGGCAAGAGGGCCGTCTTCAGCTTTTCCAGATCCGCCTTGGTCGGGCTCGCCAGGTCCTCGATGGCCCGAATCGCATCCTGCGCCGTGTCATAGGCGGGAACGTCTATGGGATTGTCCTTGCCCAGCGGCAGCGCGACACCGGGCTTCACGAGGTCCTTCAGAGCGTCCGCGGCGCCCAGCGCCCCGACGGCTTTCTTGATCTTCTCGAGATTGACACCAATCTCGCCATCCTTCGCCAAGTCGGCCGGATTGCGCATGATGGTGATCGATGCCAGACCCGAAAAGATCGGCTTATCGCCGCGCTCGGCGTTGATCCGCGATTTCACGTCCGACGGCGCCAGCCGCAGCGTGAACCGCCGTAGACCCGGCAGAACGCGCCCGGCGGCGGTGCGCCGCCCATCGGCGGCGGGCGCATTGACGCCGATCAGTTCGCGCAGGAATTTCGGCTGCCCGTCGGTCGAGGGATCTACGCCACCGACTGCCGAGGTATCCACGCCATGTCGCGCCGGCCAACGGTCCGTGCGCACCTCGGTCTTCGCGGCCTCGGGGTCGGTGTAGAAATACAGGTTTGCCACATCCAGGCATTCCTGCAAAGTTTGCGGGCGGTCGCCGCTGCCCTCTCCGGTGGTGACGACCGCCACGTCGGGATAGGGATAGATCTGCGGCCGCAGCTCCGCCTCGCCTCGGTTCCACAGCGGCACTTCCCAGCCATAGCGCCCCACGTCGCGGCCCCAGGCGCCGTTGACGTGGATCACGGTGGAGTTGAACCGCACCTCCTCCAGGCAGCCCCGGCTGCGCAAGGACACGTTGTCCATGTCGGGGAACCGGCGCACCGGCTGCAGGATCTCGACGAATTCCTCGACCTTGCGCAGCGCGGGCCGGCGGGTGCGCCTCGGCTGGTCCGGGGACGGCGCGAATTGCGGGGACGGCGCGGTGGTACGCTCATAGATCACCACATGTTTCGCCGGATGCCACAGCCCGGCAATGCGGCCCATGATTTCGACCCGTTGCTTCTGCAGGAACCCGTCGCGGGTCTCAGTGATGATCGTGGCGTAGTTGTTTAGGAACCGCGCGGTCTGGTTGCCGCTGTTCCCCATCGGGCTCAGCACTAGCCCGTCGACTTCGGCGCTGGTGGCGACCGGCGCTTGGCGCAGCACGCGGGTGATATTCGCCGATTCCAGCGGCCACAGCACGCCGCCCGACAGCCCTTTCTCATGCAGCCGTGGCGCACCGAACCCCTCGGGCGGAAGCCCGCCCTGCTGATCGCCCTCGGCGACCGGCGGCGCCAGAAGCGCCGTCGCACGCATCGCCGCCTGCACGCCGCTGTCGAACCGCGCGGGCACGAAGGGATCGTTGCGCCGGGTGTCCAGCGTCCAGATTTCCAGCCGCTCGGGCCGCTGCCGCAACGACTCGCGCAACGCGGTCCAGCGGGTGCGGATCGGCACCTCGCGCTCGTTCGCGCCATATTGCACCATCGCGCCGGTCAGCGTCTCCAGCTCGGCCACCCGCGGCCCCGGCCCCGGGTCCAGTCCCTTCGGCGGCTGGATCGAATGCGCCAGCCCGTACAAGAGCTCTCCCCGCAGCGCGGTGAACCCCACACCCAGCCCGAAATCCCCCCGCTGCCGGAACAATTCCCGCGCCGCGTATTCCGGCAGGTTGAAGTTGCGCTCCAGATCCGACGGGTCGATCCACAGATCCGTCGGCGGCGAGAACCTTGTGTCCACCGCATACCGCCGCGCCACCCCGTCCGGCCCGTCTGGCCGGGCGGGCGCCACCGCCTCAGCCCGGCTTGGCGCGTCGTGCAGTTCCAGCCGCCCCGGCTTGTCCGCATCCTCGCCGACCGCCCCCGCCGGCCGGGTGAACCGATAGGTTTCAGTTTGCTCGGGCGTGCGGAATGTCCATTCCCGCGCGTCGCTGTCATAGGCAGCAACGGAAATCAGCCCGTCGCTGACCGACAGCGGCCGGCGCGAAAAGCGGTAAAGCGAGAATGGCGCCTCGGTCAGCACCGTGAACGTGTCGCGCGCCGCGGTGTCATCCGCGTCTGACCGTTCGTCCAGCGCCGCCACCAGGTGCCGGTCTGCCGCGTCGGTCAGCGTCTCGGTCAGCGTCAGGACAAAGCCCGCCTCCGCCGCATCGCCCTGCGCCTCGCGGATCAGCAGGTCGGTCGGCCGTTCGTCGCGCCGCCCGTGCGGAATGTCGGTCGTCACCGGCGACGCCCGGTCCACCGACAGCGCCAGCCGCCACTCCAGCTTCAGCGTCGCCGCCGGTCCCGCCGCGGGCCGCGTGTCGACCTCGGGCCGATGCCGCCGGAACAGCCGCAGACGCCCGCCGTGCCGCGTGGCATCCTGCGCGCCGGCCTGCAAGAGCGTCCCCCGCCGCGCGAATTCCAGCGACCCCAGCCGCGCCTCAAGCCCGTCGAAATGCTCAGGCGCGCCATGATGGGGGCCGTCCCCCAAAGGCGCGTTTCCCAGGGCAAAGGAAACCATGTCCGTCGCCTTGCCGGTGCCCACGTCGACCTCGGCGTCATAGCCCAGCAGAACATGATGATGCAGCCCCCCTCCGGCCGCCCCCGTCTGGCGGTCGTCAAACGCCGGCAGCCGCATCCGGAACGGCACCGGCGGCGCAGGCTCGGGCGGCAGCCGCCACGACAGCGCCGCTGCATCCGGCGCGGTCCAGTCCTTGGCGTTCGGGATCGTCTCCAGATGCCGCCGCGTCAGGTTTCGCCCCGGCCCATCGCCCGCGTCCAGATAACCGGTATCCGGCGTGAACCCGATCTGCACGGGCCCGTCCGGCAACGCCAACTTCGGCAAACTCCCGGGCCAGAACGTCATCGCCGGATTGGTGGGATAGGCGATCACCGGCAAGGCCACCGGCGACCCGGTCAGCGTCTCCAGTTCCGGCAGCCCGGATTGCGGCTGCCGGTCCGTCGCGATCAGCGCCGCGCGCGCCGCGTTGCTCTGCCGCGCCGCCTCGACCAGACCCGCCCCGGCCAGCGTCAGCGGCTCACCGACCACCGGGCCGGAATCGCCAACGATGCCTTTCGGCACCTCGGTGTCGAACCGCAGCGACACAAAGAACCCGCCCGCCTGCGCGGCCCCGTCCGATCCGGCCAGCGCCCGAAACAGCAACGCGTCGGTCATTAGCACCGTCCAGTGACATTCCGCCACCAGCGTCCGGTCCTTCAGTTTCAGCCGCCCGCCCAGTTGCCGGTTCAGATCCAGCAGCGCCTTGTTCGACTCCACGGCGACGCCCGCGTCGGCCTGCAACGTCTGCGCCCGGCGACAACAGACGGCATAGACATGACCGTCCTTCGACCCTGCGGAAAGGAATTCCACCGTGTGGCCGGTGCCCTTTTCGACCGATTGCGCGCCGAAGCCCAGCGATTGCAGCACGCCCTCGAACTTCGGTGAGGTAAGGGCCTTTTTTCCACGTAGCGCCTTGATGCCGCTCTTCGGCGTACCGATCGCGAATTCCCCGTAGGTCCAGTCGACGTCGCCCTTGACGTCCGACTCCTTATCCAGGCCCGGCGGGGCATAAATAAAGGTGTTCGGACGCAGCAGAGCTCTGGGATCGTTTTCCAGATCTTTTACCTGCTCGGTCAGAACTAGCGTCGTGAACCCCAGCACACCGCCCTTGTTCGGCGAAAACGGGAACAAGTTGCCCAACGCCACCGGCATCGGAAACAATAGCGCAATCCGGATATCCCACGCCGACCCGCTGCCGAAACAGACACTCGACGCGCTGTCCTTTTTCGCGGTCCGGATCTCCGGCAGCAGCGGAAAGCGCTCGCTGGGCACTTCGCTCTTACCGGCCTGAAACTGATCCAGCCAGAGCGGGCCGAAGAAATACAATCGCTGCCCGCCCGAGCCGCCCTTCTTAGGCTCATGAATCCAGAAGCTTACGGTTCCCGGCTTTTCTAACAGCGTCTCGATCTCCGCGCGCCCATCCTTCAAAAAGACGTTGCGCTCGGGCGGCACCTTTTCCACGGCGGTGGCGGTGATCCGGCGCGGCAGCTTGCCGGCGTCGCCAACCCGGCTGACCCGCGCTAAAGAAAAATGAGTGATCGTGCCCGAAGGATTCTCGACGGGAACGTGAAATATCTCCAGGCAATCGCCGGGAATGTCTTTAGCCGCGTCCGGATCATCCGTTCGGCCAATGCTGAAATGACCGAATACACGAAAGGAACGCTCAATCCGCACCATGACCGCCTCCACTACCCTCAAAAGGGGTTACGTTGGCGGCCTATTTTCGGAAATACTTACAGATTTAAGAATCCAAGAAGCCTAGGAGGTGCTCAGAAAACCCAATCTAAAAGCCTATAATCTCCTGAGAGTGTATGTCAGCACATACACAACAAACCGCATGCCTTCTCGCTATACCAAACTGCCCCAGAATCACGATTCAATCAAACATTAAGAGCTCCCTCAGACGAGAAAACCGGCTCAGGCCTTCGCCACAGGGTTTCGCACTGCGTCAGGCATTCAGCCCGTCGCTCTCTTCAAGCTTGTTCTCGGTCCCGTCGGGCATGCTCGCTAAGCTCTCGGATCGGGGTCGTGGTGTCATTGGGATCCTCCTTCCACCGCTCAGCCGACCTTCGCCCCCCAGAAAGACGTCCGGTCGGCGGCGAAATAGCCATCCGCGGCGCGGAAGTTGCCTTGCAACTCCACGGTGTCATCGGCGGTGAGCGACACCATCGTCTGAAGCCAGAGCGCCGTCGCCTCAGAGACATGCGCGCCGCTGATCTCGCCCCGCGATCCTCGGATTTCGGTGGTGCCGTTCAACACGAGCCGCCCGCGCATGCGCGCCGTGGCGCTGGCGTTGATCTTGTAGAGCAGTGTTGCGCCGAAGAGGTAGGTGCCGTCCACGGGCGCCACGAAATGGTTGTTCGCAGCGTCGAACGCCCCCTGGTCGTTGTAGTCGATGTTGTTGAGGCCGATCTTCGTCCAGCTGCCGACGCCCACGTAGTTGTCGTAGTTCGTGTAAGCCTTGAACCGGGGCAGCTGCGGCTGGTCGACGATCCCGGTGGCGTTGTCGACGATCAGATCGTCGAAGCAGGTGCTGCCGCCTGCCGGGTCCGGTTCGGTCAGGCTGGAACGAACGTCAGGCTGACGCCGTTTATGCAGTGGCGCTTGCCGGTCGGCGGGGGGCCGTCGTTGAAGACATGGCCCAAGTGGCTTCCGCACCGCCTGCAGTGGACCTCGGTGCGCATGATGAGGAACTTTCGGTCTGGCTGCGTGGCCACCGCGCCTGGCAGGCTTTCGTAGAAGCTCGGCCAGCCGGTACCGCTGTCGAACTTGGTCGCCGAGGCATAGAGCGGCAGGTCACAGCCCTTGCAGTGAAAGGTACCGGTGCGGTTCTCGTCGTTGAGCGGGCTGGTGAAGGCCCGCTCAGTCGCTTCTTTGCGCATCACCCGGAATTCGGCATCGCTGAGCATGGTACGCCATTCTGCCTCGGTCCGGCTCACCTCGAACCCGCTGTCGTTGGCGTGAAGACTACGACCGGCGAGGCTTGCCCCGAGCGCGAAGATCAGGAATTTTCTGCGGTTCATGGCAGGTCTCCAATCGGTTTCCAGTTTGTTGGACAGTATGGCACTGTGTGGGGCTGGAGGGAGTGATGGTTCGGCCTGTTCGCAGGGATGTGACTTGGCGTGTTCGCGACGAAAGCCAGCCGGCGCGGAGTTCTCGCGCAATGGATTACAGGGCGGATCAGAGGCGGAGTTCTGGTCATGCCTCACTCAGATCTGCAAGCCTTTCCTGCAGGTTCCGGACGGTCGAGACATGCCAACATCTGCCCCGCCGCGTCCTGATGCCCTGTCGGTTCAGTTCCTCTGCGATGGCGCGCAGGGTGGTGTGGCCTTCGGCTCGTATCGCCTCGACCACCGGGGCGAGGTCGGCGGCAAATGCGTCGGCATTGGCAGCGACGGCAGCACGCAGCGCTTCACCGCCCTTCCCTGCCCGTCTGAGCGCCGCGGCACCGTTGGGGTTTCCCAGCCTGACGCCGCGGGCCTTGGCGGCCGCCAGCGCCTCTTTCGTGCGCCGGGAGATCGCCTCGCGTTCCTGCTGGGCCACCAGGGCCATGATGCCGACGGTGAGATCGTTGGCCTCGGGCATGTCGCAGGCAAGGAAGGCAACACCGCTGTCGCGAAGGGTCAGCAGGAAGGCAGCGTTGCGCGACAGCCGGTCGAGCTTGGCGATGACCAGCGTGGCCCCGGTGAGGCGGGCGCGTTGCAAGGCCTTCTCAAGTTCGGGGCGGTCGTTCCTGCGGCCGCTTTCGACTTCGGTGAACCGGTCGATCACCGCAGCGTTGCGCACCGCCATGAAGTCATCGATCGCCTTTCGCTGTGCCGCAAGCCCCAGACCGGACCGACCCTGGCGCGCCGTGGAGACGCGTTCATAGGCAACGAACTTCCGGGCAACCTCGACCATGTACAGACCTGCGCAACCAACGTCAGGCAGGTCTGTACGATGCGTTCGCGACATAGTGTAGTCAGATCGCCCTCAGAGGCGGCCATCGACCACGATCTCTGCGTCTTCGAGCGGGGTGCTGTCCTGCCCGTCGTCCTCCCGGCCATAGACGACACGGATACTCATGGGCGTGTGCGCGCTGTTCGCAGGGTCAAGTCCGAGCCGCGTGCGCGCGACAGGAGTCAGACCCAGCTCGGACATGTAGCGACCCATGATCTCGAGCTGCTTGTTGGCGATGTTGAGCCAGGGCGACTGCTGGGCATAGCCCGAGGGTGTCCGGATCAGCATCGGCGTCTCCCGCAACCGCTCCTCCGCCTCGACCCAGCGCGCCCAGGCCTGGCAATAGGCCGCCAGCGCCGAGCGGTCCGCCAGCGAAAGCAAACCGGCGTCATGCAGGGGCGTGGCCAGCCGGCGCCATTCCTTCCGCGCCACCGGCGACAGATGGGCCGGGCAGCGCGGCAAGGCTCCGAGCCGGGTCCGCGCCAGCGTGTTCGTCGTCGTGGCCGGCTTGCGGCCCCTCATGGTGCCGGGTCCCGGGTGTCGGTTCCGAGACGCTCGGCCGTCTGCTCGATCATCGCCCGCAGCCTCTCTGCGGGGCTGACGATTTCGCGAACCACTTTCGTTACCTGGCCCTGATGCTCGATCATGTTGGTCTCGCGCCAGCCGGCCTGGGTCTTCAGGTAGAAGATCGCCGAGGTCGTGTCGCCGCTGCGCGCCTTCTGCAGCAGCCCGTTGGCAACATGGGCGATGGCCTTCGCCCTGCCCCTTTTATAGCGCGCGGCAACCGCCTCGTCGCGTTCGTAGATCGCCTGGAAGGTGCGCCGCGAGATCCCGAGATAATCGGCGATCTGCTGCTGGTTCAGCAGCGCCGCCAGGGTCTCGACCTCGCGGACCTGATCCGGTGTCAGGGTGATCGTCGGGCGCGCCATCGGTTCATCCATCTTCCGGCCCGCACGGCGATCCCCGGCCGATCAGACCGGCAAGGGATCCGCGTCCGCCGCCAAGGCGCGCAAACACGCGGCGCACCATGTAGCCACGCAAAACCGACAGCGCCGTGAAGCCGATCGCCAGCGACAGATTTTGCGAGATCGTCGCCTGCAATCCGACCGCCGGAAACAGCAGCGCCTGCATCGCCAGCGAGAGCATGAACCCGATGGTCACGCTGGTCGACACCTCGACGAGGGACATGGACCGGGACTGGCTCATGCCGCGTCCTTCCGGTGCCGGGCACAGGCCGCGAAGGCCTCCGCGTCGCCGGCCAGCACCGCGTCCTGCCCGGTGAAGGCCTGCCAGCGCTGCACCGCCACGTCGACATAGGCCGGGTCGAGTTCCATGGCGAGGCAAACCCGTCCGGTCGTCTCGGCGGCGATCAGCGTCGTGCCCGATCCGCAGAAGGGCTCGAAGACCGCCTGACCGGGGCTGGAATTGTTCAGCATCGGCCGGCGCATGCACTCGACCGGCTTCTGGGTGCCATGCACGGTGTCCGCATCCTGGTCGCGGCTCGGGATCGACCAGAGCGTGGACTGCTTGCGATCGCCCGACCAGTGGCCCTTGCCGCGCACCGCGTACCAGGCCGGCTCGTGCTGCCAGTGATAATGCCCCCGGCTCAGAACCAGCCGCTCCTTGGCCCAGATGATCTGGGAGCGGATCTCGAAGCCTGTCGCGCTCAGGCTTTCGGCCACGGTGGTGGCGTGCAGCGCGCCGTGCCAGACATAGGCGACCTCGCCGGGAAACAGCGCCCAGGCCGCGCGCCAGTCGGCCCGGTCGTCATTCAGGACCTTGCCGGTGCGTTTCGTCTGCGCCGCCCCGGCCCGGTTGCGCCAGTCCGGATCGTAGTCCACGCCATAGGGCGGATCGGTGACCATCAGATGCGGCGTCACCCCGTCCAGCAGGCGCGCCACCGCGCCCCTGTCCGTGGCGTCACCGCAGAGCAGCCGATGCGGCCCCAGCTGCCACAGATCGCCACGGCGCGAGACAGGATCGGCGGGAGGTTCGGGCGTTGCCTCCTCCCTCGGGTCGGCCGCGCCGTGACCCAGCAGGTCGTCGAGATCGCGGCCGTCAAAGCCCAGATCTTCCAGGTCGATGCCCAGTTCGCCGAGATCGCCGAGCTCCAGCGCCAGCAGCTCCCGGTCCCAACCGGCCTGCTCCGCCAGCTTGTTGTCGGCCAGGATATAGGCCCGCTTCTGCGCGTCCGTGAGATGCGCCAGCTCGATCACCGGCACCTCCGTCAGCCCCAGCTGCCGCGCCGCCAGCACCCGCCCGTGTCCCGCGATGATGCCGTTCGCGCCATCCACCAGCACCGGGTTGTTGAACCCGAACGCCCGGATCGAGCCGGCAATCAACGCCACCTGTGCCTCGGAATGCGTGCGCGCGTTGTTCACGTAAGGCACCAGCTCCGACACCGCCCGCCGCCGGATCTCCGTCGCCCCCTCCAATCCTTTCGCCGATCTGCCCATCACACCCCCGGTCGGTATTTCCGCGCCTCACACGAGGCCGCACCTGAAGCATAACACACCCCGTAAGCCACTGTAAGATAGACAATAAATGACATCTGGCGACACATGGCGATACCTCTCGAGAGCTTGATGGGAAACGGTAGCCGCAGGCATTGCCCGATAGCGCTTGATTTTGCGCCCAATCGCAGCGGGCGCAACAGATGCAACAGATGAAATCAATATGTTCTTCGCGTGGGTGCGCGTGAGCAATAAACGAATTCATCTGTTGCATCTGTTGCAGAGCGGCGCCTTTCCCTCGTTTCGGAACTGTTGACAGGCTTCTCAGGCATGGCGTGTATTTGAAGTTACGCGAGGGAGACGCATTTTCATGGGACATACCACGCTCGGTGTTCTACCGAAGACGCGGCGCTGGATTGAGGTTGCCACACTTCTTTCCGGGCCTGCCGATACACAAACGGTCATGGCCGCAAGCGCCTTTGCAGCGGAACGCGATCTTCTTCAGGCAAGCAATGACCCGGTATTCATCGAAGCGGTAAGATTGCTGCTGGCCATTCCGGCAGCGGCGCGGCGGAGTGATTTCGGTGATGCGCTGCGATCTCTGGATCTGGATATCCACCAGCAACCCGAACTTCTCGACTTGCTGGCTGCCGTGAGCACTCGACTGGAACACGTGCGTTCCCGCTCCCGGTCGGGAAACGATCTGGGCGAATTGGCTGCCCGGGCGATGACCTCCGTCCTGTCGACCACGATCGCAGATGCACTGCCTGGCCTCTTTACCGCGACGCCCGAAGATGTGCGTCTCGCGGCACGCAATCTGTCCTGGAACAAGCCCGTGGCGGCCTATTCCCGGCAGTTCTTTGCGTCCCTGGTCGCCGATACACTGTCATACTGGCTTGACCGGCATCTCGATACGGAAATCGGTCACGATAAACGCTTCGATGGGGTCGGCGCCCGCCAGGCGTTTGATCGGGAGGTGCGGGAATTTGCGTGGGAATCCTCGCGGATCATCAAGGAGTTCTCTGGTGGTTGGTACGGGAAAACGCTGCACCGGGATGGGGGATTCAGCCCCGAGGCGGCGGCGAGCTTCGGGTATGTGGCGCTGAAGAAGATCGTGAGCGACCTCAGTACCAGACGGGGCTTCGATGTCTGAGGCGCGGATCGATGTTGCAGGGCGAAAAGACCCGTTGATTGTCCGGATCAACGGGGCAGATCCCAACTTCCATCTGCGAACCGATACCATCCGTGCGATGGCACGTTGCGAGATTGCACCGGTACACAGCGATCTTCTTGAAATCGCGTCGGCTGTCTTCTTTGCCGATGGGGCAATCCGGCGCGGAGGTCCAACCCGTCCGCAAATGGGCGAGGATTGGCGTCGGAGCTTTTCCTTCACGATCCCCGTCCTTGATCCGGAATTCTGGAGCAGATCGGATGTGCGCGAGGCACTTGTCGATGCCGTGAATTTCATGACCGGAGATCATGTTGCGTTCCAGTTCGTTGCCAGGAAGCAGGAACCGGCCCGGGAACCCTTCCTGACTTTTCACCCTGACAGCGAGGGCTTTGCGGCCGACGAGGTCATTTTGTTCTCAGGAGGGCTGGACTCTTTCGCGGGAGCGCTGGAAAGGCTGTCGAGTTCCGCCGACAAGGTCATTCTGCTGACCCATCGTTCGGCTCAGAAGACCATTCCCCGTCAGGTCGAACTGGGGAAATATCTTGCCGACAAGTTCCTGAACCGCGTTCTGCCGATCCATGTGCTGGCACGCCGCAAGAAAGAGGAAGCAAGCGACTCGTCCCAGCGCTCTCGATCTCTTCTCTTCGCCGCGCTAGGCAAGGTCGTTGCGACCACTTTCGGGGCGAAGCGGATCAGCTTCTACGAAAACGGCGTCATCAGCCATAACCTGCCAATCAGCAGCCAGGTCGTTGGAACCATGGCCACGCGTACAACCCATCCGCTTACCCTTCACAAGCTGGACCGGCTGTTAAGCCTCGTGGACCCGGAACGACCTGTTCCGATCGACAACCGATACCGTTGGCTGACCAAGCGCGATGTTGTCGAACGCATCGCGCAGCATGGCGGCCAAGGCAAAATTGCGAAGACCGTCAGTTGCACGAGCATTCGCGAACAGACCACGCGCCATACACATTGCGGTACCTGTTCACAGTGCCTGGATCGCAGGTTCGCGATTCTTGCCGCAGGTCTGGAGGAATTCGACTTTGAAGACGATTACGGCACCAACGTCCTGTTCGGCCCGCGCGAGAAGGCGCTTTCCGCAACCATGGCGATCGAATGGACCCGCCACGCCCTTGGCTTGACAGAGCTTGATGACTTGGGCTTCGTCAGGAGTTTCGGTCTGGAGCTTGCTCGCATTACCCAGGGACATCCGGAACTGCCCCGGCAAACCGTGTTGGAGAAGGCGCGCGCGATGCATCTGCGCCACGGTAGCAACGTCCAGCGAGTCCTTGAGGAGGTATTGGCGACGCGATCAGCGGACATCCTCCACGGCCGATTGCCTTCAACATCGCTCGTGTCGGCATTTCTGACGCAGCAAGGTAGCGTCAACCCCGATGGCCCCGCACTTGATGCAGACCGGGGGCTGTTCCGCCCGCCCGATATTCCTGCAGGAAAGGAAGAGGATCTGGTTCCCGACCCAGACGCCCCGCTACAGGTTAGGTTCGAGGGTTCTCCGGAAAAACCGATCGTCAGCATCGTCGGGCTATGCAATCTGTCTGGAAGCCTTGCCTCGGTGCCCCTTGCGCTGAAGGACGACCTGCTCGACGACAGAAGCTCGGGGCGCCCTCGGTGCGATCACCGGTTCATTGCCTCCGGTGAACTTGCACGACGGCTGACCAGCAACAAAAAGACCATCCGGCAACGCGTCAAGCGATGCCGCGACAAGGTGGCCGCAGGGTTCCGCGATATCCATAGCATGGATCCCAACCGAGATCTGCTGATCCAGGGGAAAACCAATAGGGGATATCGTCTCGACCCGGAGATCGAACTGCAAAGCGAAGGCGATTCGGCGGGAGAACTCGGGGAGATCTGATCCGATCCCCTGCCATGTCACGCCATGACCAATAATGTCACGCCAAACCAGATTGACATGAAAAATCCATGCTTCCGGACAAGCATCATGTCACGACCGGGTATCAGCGTGTCACGTCGCAGCACCCATAACTCACCGAAAATGCTGATAAATTGGCCTCGAAACTTTTCGAGGTCAGAACAATGCAGCGCAAACCCGGAAACCAGATACAGATACGCCCGCCCGGCAGCTTCATCAGCGAAGCCACGCTTTCGGAACACTGGGATATCTCCAAACGTACACTGCAACGCTGGAGAAAATCCGGTGAAGGCCCGCCTTATGTTCTGATCGGCGGTTCTGTTCGCTATCGTGTCGAGGACGTTCGCTCTTATGAAAACCGAATGCGTCGCAACGCGGAGTCGAGCCAATGACTCCGTGCTCGGATACTGTCGTTCACTCCGCCGTCGATCCCATTGCAATCTCCACATTCTGCGATGTTCTTTTCGATTATCTCGAAGGATTTGTTCCGATACGGTTCCTGGGCGAGACAGGCACCCCTGAAAAAACCCCACATGTGCAGTTTCCCGACGTTGGCGATGTTGCCCGCCTGCTCCGGCAAGCCGCCCCCCGCGCAGCCAAGGAACAGCGTGCCGTCTACGTCGTGCCCGGTACTGTCGCCAGAACAGGGTCTGCACGGGCGGCCGACATCATCGCGACCGGGGTCATTCTCATTGACATTGATCAAGGGGATATCGTCGCCAAGCGGGACCATGCTGCCCGCCATCTTGGCGACCCGACGCTCGAGATTGCATCGGGCGGCGTAACCGGCGACGGACAGATCAAGCGACACCTCTATTGGCGGCTCACCGAAGCCGCTGCCGGTGACGATCTGCAGCGGGTCGCGAAGTTGCGCGCGACCCTTGCCACGAAACTCGGCGGCGATGGCGCCTTTGGCAGCCTGCATCAGCCCATCCGGGTGGCTGGCACCATTCACGGCAAGAACGGCGTCAGAACACCCGTTGCGATCATCACGCAATCCACCATCGAACACGACCTGGCAGAGTTCGAGGCCCTTGCAGACCAGATGCCCGCACTCAGCCTGAAAACCCCGAAAATCGATACAGGGAGACATCAGCGTGCGGGTCCTAGCGCCCGGGAGCTGGCGAGCATGTCTGTCCGCAGTGGGGGACAGGACGGGGTCACCCGTTTCGAGGCGCTCTCACGAATGATCGGACACTGGATTCGTAATGTACGCAGCCGGAAATACACGATGGACGAAGCTTGGCACGAGGTCCGTCTCTACAATTCCGCCCGGATCGATCCGCCTTGGGAAGAGCCGCGACTCCACCGCGAATTCCAGGCCCTGCTCCGCAAGGATATCGAAAAGCATGGAGATATGCCCGAGCGCGACGCCGAGATGGATGCAGGACCTCCCGAATGCAGCGAAGACGCGCTCGCTGACCGATTTGCCGATGAGCATGCGTCACAATGGCGGTATCTGCCTGCGAAGGCGAATTGGTTCCACTGGACCGGGCAGGTCTGGAAGCAGGACGAAACCCGAGAGGTGCGCGAACTGGCGCGGCAGGCCTGCCGTGCCGTGGCCAGCAAATGCGAAAAGCCCGGGGAAGCCCGACGCATCGCGAGCGACAAGACAATATCCGCCTGTCTGCGTATCGCCACAAGCGATCCCCGCCTGGCGACGCGAGTCTCCGATTGGGACGCACACCCGATGCTGCTGAATACGCCCTCGGGCATCATCGATCTGCAAACCGGCGAGGTTCTCGCCCACGATCAAAATTTCATGCTGTCTCAGATGGCCGGGGCCTCACCAGATCAAGGGTGCCCACGCTGGTTTGAGTTCCTCGATGAGATCACGGACGGCGACCGCGAGCTGCAATCCTATCTTTCCCGCCTTGCCGGGTATTGCCTGACCGGCTCGACGCAGGAGCAGATGTTCGCCTTCCTGCATGGTGACGGAGCCAACGGCAAATCCGTTTTTCTCTCCACCATCGCGCATGTGCTGGGCGACTATGCAGTGACGGCGACACTCGACACCTTCATGGCATCCAGCAACCAACGGCATCTGACAGAACTGGCGGGCCTTCAGGCCGCACGCCTTGTCCAGGTGCCGGAAACCGAACAGGGTAACAGCTGGGCCGAAGCCAAGATCAAGTCGGTCACCGGTGGCGAGCGCCTCCGCGCCAACTTCATGCGGCAGGATCATTTCGAGTTCACTCCCCAGTTCAAGTTGCTCATCGCTGGCAATCACCGACCCCGCATCGCCAGCAACGGCGAGGCCATGCGACGGCGTCTGCACATCGTGCCGTTCGACGTCACCATTCCAGCAGACCGGCGCGATCCGAAGCTGCTCGAAGCCCTGCGCATGGAAGCAGACGGTATTCTGGGCTGGATGCTTGAGGGCTGCAATGAGTGGCAACGGATCGGTCTCGCCCCGCCTCAGCGCCTCCTCGATACTGCAAACTCCTACTTCCAGGATGAGGATCTGGTCGGACAATGGATCTCCGAATGCTGCAGAATGGAGCCTGGCATGAAAGCGCCATCCAAAGTGCTCTTTGGATCCTGGAAGGCCTGGGCCGAGGCAGCCGGTGTCCCCTCGGGTTCCATCAAGACATTCGGTGAGGCGATGCGATCACGGGGGTGCCGGCCGATCAGCGTGAAACGCGCGCGGGGCTGGGAGGGGATTGCCCTGGCACTTGCGGTTCCGTGTGCAGGTGGTGATCCATGAAACGCCCCAACGCCCTCCACCCCCGGCACATGCGTCCCCTCGAACGCCGTGCCGAGCTCTGTCGGCTCCTGGCCCTTGGCCTGGTCCGGCTGCGCCTGCGCCTGCGCGAATGCGACCAAAGGTCGTCCGGGAACGGAGACATTCCGCTACACAATCCGCCCGACCAAAGCGGTCATGCAACTCCAACTCACCGGAGAAACGCATGACCAAACAATATCCTATCCCAGCCCGCCTGGCCGCACTCAAGACCACCCCGACGCCCGAGTTGAAGACCCAATGGCGCGATCTGTTCGACAGCGAGCCGCCGCCGTTCAATCGGCGCTACCTCGAGAGCCGACTGGCCTACCGCATCCAGGAGCTGGCCTATGGCGGCCTGAAGCGGGAAACGGTGAAACGTTTGGAAGCGCTTGGCGAGCAACTCGATGGCGGTGATCGCAAGAAGAGCCGCATCCGCGCCGATCTGACGCCCATCGTCGGGACGAGAATGATCCGGGAATGGCAAGGTGTCGAGCACGTCGTCACCGTTACCGCCGACGGTTTCGACTGGCAGGGTCGGCCCTACAAGTCGCTCTCGGCGGTTGCCCGCGGCATTACTGGCACGCGTTGGAACGGCTGGGTGTTCTTCGGCCTGAAAAACCATCGGAGGGGCACATGACCAGTATCCGTCCGGTTGAGGCGCGGTTTCAGGCGATTTCGGCCTGCCAATTCCATGGCATGAGTTCGTCGATGCGATTGATCTTGTGATCAGGTAGACGCTGGAGCACCCATGTAAGCCAGGCTTGGGGATCGACGTTGTTCAGCTTGCAGGTTTCCATGAGTGTGTAGGCGATCGCAGCCGCGTTTCCGCCACCGACGGAGCCCATGAACAGATAGTTTTTTCTGCCTAATGCAACCGGGCGCATTGTCCGCTCACAAGTGTTGTTGTCCAGCTCGAGGCGCCCGTCGCTGAGATAGCCACGGGCCTTTGGCATACGGTTCAGCGCATAGCGGATCGCTTCGGCGAGTTTTGTTTTTCCCGATATTTTGCGCAGCTGCGCCTGCAGCCAAAGCTCTAATTCGTCGAAGACGGGCTTAGCCTTCGCCTGCCGCAGGGCCATGCGCTCTTCCGGGGGTTTTCCCCGTGCC
Source organism: Sulfitobacter delicatus (assembly GCF_900102535.1). Taxonomy (GTDB): domain Bacteria; phylum Pseudomonadota; class Alphaproteobacteria; order Rhodobacterales; family Rhodobacteraceae; genus Sulfitobacter; species Sulfitobacter delicatus. The sequence goes on from NZ_FNBP01000004.1 coordinate 345,903, forward strand.
TCCGTCTCGACAGCGTAAAGCTGCGCGATCTGTTTGATCGCATGCTGTGCAATGGGAGAGCCGGTGCGCTCGACCTCGTCGACAAATTTGCGGCGCACATGGACCATGCAGGCCTGTTCGTCAGCCTTGCCTTCGCCAAACAGGCCATTGAAGCCGGCAAAGCCATCGGCATGGACGGTGCCGGTATAGCCCGAAAGATGATTGGCGGGGTGCTCCCCCTTCCGGTCGACGCTGAACTGATACCAGGCGCAGGGGGGTGCCACCCCGCACCACGGGCGTTCGTCCCGGACATAACTCCAGAACCGGGCAGTTTTGGTCTTCGTGGTGTTGGCGCGCACCTGCAGTTTGACAGGGGTGTCGTCTGCAAACAAGGCTGGCCCCGCCCGAACCAGTTTGCCGATGTGCTCGGCCAGAGGTGCCAGCAGGGCCGTCGTGCGCCCGACCCAGTCGCTCAGCGTGGAGCGATGCAAATCGACCCCTTCGCGGGCGTAGATTTTGGATTGCCGTTCAAGTGGCAGGTGGTCGCAATATTTGCCGACTAGCATGTGCGACACGAGGCCGGGACCGGGCCGGCCGCGTTCGATTAGGCGGGAGGGCAGCGGAGCTTGGGTGAAGGCTTCGCAGCAAGTGCAGGCCATGCGGGGGCGGATGAACCGCCGCACCACGAAGTGACCGGGGATGTAATCCAGTTCTTCGGTCACGTCCTCACCCACCTGGCGCAGGGTGCCGCCGCATCCAGCGCATGCATCACCAGGTGACAGGACCTCATCTTCCCGATCAAGGTGATCTGGCAGCGGCTTGCGGCTGTGCTGGCGCTTGTTGGCTGGGACCTCTTCATCGCCGGGCGACTGCTTGGTGTGTTGATCTTCTGCAGCCTGCGCGATCTCGCCGTCTTCCGGCAGGTCGAGAGCAAGTTGATCCATGCCCTCTGCCTTCGAACCGAAGCGCGCCTTACGATGGCCGTGAAGTTCGGCCTTCAACTTCTCGATTTGGTAAGCTTGTGACTGGATATGTTGGAGCATTTGCGCGCTGACAGAGCGCAGCTCGTCAGGGTCTTCGGGTAGGGATTTGGTCTTGTCCCGCTCACGTTCCGGTCTCTCAACTCATTTAGGCAGCCTTTCGCTCGAAGGCCAAGGGGCTTTTGCCACCTAACGATGAGTGGCGGCGGCGCGGATTATAGAACCCGTTGATATACTGGAAGATCGCGGCTTCGGCTTGTCGTCTGGTTTCCCAGCGGTTGCGCCAGATCAACTCAGCCTTGATGGATTTGAAGAATGTTTCCACCATGGAATTGTCGTAGCAATTTCCTTTTCCGCTCATTGATACTTTGAAACCATGCTTTGACAGGCGCTTCTGATAGTCATGTGAGCAGTATTGCGATCCACGATCCGTGTGGTGAATGCAACCCTCCGGCGGCTGCCGCAAAGCTACTGCCATATCCAGCGTCCGGATCGCCAGGTCCCTCTTCATACGGTTGCTGACGGCCCAGCCGATGACCCGGCGTGAATAGAGATCGATAATCACAGCCAGATAGAGCCAGCCTTCACTCGTCCAGATATAGGATATGTCACCCGCCCATTTCTGGTTGGGGCCATCAGCCGAGAAGTCCTGATCCAGCAAGTTGGGCGCGATGTTGAACGCATGGTTGCTGTCCGTGGTCACCTTGTATTTCTGGGTTCTGACGATCTTGATGTCGTTCTCACGCATCAAACGACCTATGCGCCGGTGCCCGACCTTCAGTCCCAGCTCCTGCAACTCCTCGGTCATGCGTGGTCGACCGTAGCTTTGTAGGCTAAGACGATGTTGCTCTCGGATATGCGCCAAAACCACCATATCATCGCGCTGCCGTCGGCTCATCGGGCGGACCCGCCACGCACGATACCCACGTGACGTGACTTGCATAACGCGGCACAGAAACTCGACCGGCCATTCTTCTCTCCAGGCGTCAATGAAGGCGAACCTCACCGACTTTGGCCTGCAAAGAAGATCGCCGCTTTTTTTAACACTTCCCTCTCCTCGCGCAGCAAGCGAACTTCTTTGCGGAGGCGCTCGTTCTCTTTTTCAACGTCCTCGTGCGGTCCTGACATCAAATCGTCATGCTGATGTTTTTGGACCCACTTGTTCAGCGTCGAAAGCCCAACCCCCAAATCAGAGGCCGCCTGTGGTCGTGTCAGTCCGCTGGTCGTTGCGATGCGCACTGCATCACGGCGGAACTCGTCGGTGTATCTCGTTGCCATTCACAATCTCCTTCATAGAAAACATTGCTCGAAAGAGACCGGAACTAAACCGCGACAAGACCAGTGGAAGGCCGCCCGTGCGTACGCCGAAGAAATCACCGAAGCCGAGGCCCGCACGGCCCTGCAGCAACTTGACCCGCTGTGGGATGAACTCTTCCCTGCCGAGCAGGCCCGCATCGTAGCGCTGCTTGTCGAGCGCGTGGACATCGTCACGGAGGGGCTGAACGTGCGGCTGCGCGTCGACGGCTTGGGTGGCCTTGCGCGCGAAATGCTCGCAGGCGGCATCGAGGCGGCAGCATGACCAGCGGGACCCCGATACCAGACACAGTGACGCTGCATGTGCCATTCCGCGTCGTGAAGCGCGGTGGGCGAAAGGAGATGCAGCTGCCCGAGGGCGCCTTACAACCGCGCCGGACAGACAGCACCTTGGTCAAGGCGCTTTCCCGCGCATTTCGCTGGAAACGAATGTTGGATTCAGGTGAGTTTGCCACAATCGCAGAACTAGCGGAACGCGAGGGGATCGCACCCTCCTACATGACACGTGTCCTGCGCCTAACGCTGCTAGCCCCCGACATCGTCGAGTCGGTCCTGGACGGGAAGCAGAGGCCGGAGGTGACACTGGCGCGCGTGCTGGATCCCTTTCCTTCAATCTGGATGCGGCAGATGGACCACTTCGACTGACGCGTCGCAACCCCAAAGGACCTTTGCTCGTCGAAGCTGACGTTGTGTTTGCGGCCGGTCAAAGCGGAGCCCGGTTACCGCCAATCTAATTTATGGAGACCAACTTTCCGCAGTTTGAATGCGCGCCATGTCATGAAGACGGGTTTCACCCATGGACTAAGAAGGGAGCGCATCGCTGCTACTCTTGCTTTGGAACCATCCCGCCTACCAAGCGGCGTTATCGCGCCCTCACTGAAATGCCCTATGCTGAGCTCTCAGCGGCAGCACCCAGTCCGGACCATTCTTTGAGTTTGCGATAGAGCTTGGACTCACCCGAACCAGCCGCAGGAAATGCGTCAAAGTTCAGTGGCGAACCCGCATCGTTTCCACTTGCGTTCTTTATGCGCTGCATGAGTCCTTGGAAATAGTCAAAGCTGAGATCACCTTTAGCTGCACCGTCTTTGTAAGCATCCACCAGCAACGACATCAAGGCGCCATAACCAATGGTTTTGGACAGCGGGTTGTCCTGCTGTGCCCAGAGGTCGGGAAAGGCATCCGAAACAGCCCGAAAATAACTCTTGAGAATTTTCAGGATCGCCCAGTCTTTATCCTCTGCAAAGAACCGGCGAAACACGAGACCCTTCTCGGCTTCATTGCCTGCGAGCTTTATCTCCTGGCCCCGCTTGTAGATGTCCCGGTCACCCATTGGATCACTCGAAATCAGATCAGCTATGCGGCTCGCAACGGCTCCTTGGCTAAGCGGAGCACGGTAGAGAACTTCATCCTCAAATTTCGGCGCAATGCCAAGAAGCTTAATGCGCCGATACAACGGTGAATCCTCATCGGTATTCAGCGCCTTTGTAATGAGGTGAGCCGTTCGTTGCGGGCTTCTTGTTTCAGATACATCAAACAAGTCATACACAAGGGATTTATTTACCTTCTGCTGTGTCACATTGATGGTGGAAAACAGATAAGCCTGATCCTCTATCGGCAAATCGATAAAGAATGCCACAATCAAGTCAAAGGTCTCGACATCAGCCTTTTCAAAGCCTGAAAGACGATGTTGTCCATCAATGATCTTGAAAGCTTCGTCATCCATAGCAATGTCGAAACAATAAATTGAGCTGCCATCATCGCAACCGCTATCGATAGGCTTCGGTGCATTGTTTAGGTACGCCGTATTCAAATTCAGGATGAATGCGTTCGGGAAAGACGAATCCACAGTCTCTATATATTTCGCGATATCAGCGACGCGCTTGTCACTGAGCCCCCTCTGGATACCAGACATTTTCTCGACATCACGACTTGTGATCCTGCGAATGTCAGACTTAGCCAGCTTTGAAAGCTGTTTTGAGGCTATCCGAGCTACAAAAAGCTCACCGATAGGCTGGGTAACCTTAATAGCAGAGACTCGGATGGATTCAGTGTTCATATCTTGATCCCATCAACTTCGTTATTGGCTGCTGCGTTCTGGCTCATTTCCCTTTGGCGCTCATCAAGTGCCTGCTCAAAGCTCTCACTAGCCGCCACAACCCGAATCAGGAAAGCCATGAACGAAACAATCAAAGCAAATGCAAATACCAAAAGAGCACTATAATTAAGAATATTGAGGTCAATGTTCAGAGAGCCAGGGGAAATACTTGCACTATACAGAACATTCAGGGCCGCAACCAATGCACCAAATATAATCAAGATCAGAGAAACATTCTTTAGCCACTTCCATTTTGTTTGCTGTCTTTGTGGTATGGGAATGTCATCGATGAGCTGTGTTCCGCATAAACTGAGTGCGAGGACGGTCGCACCGACACGCAGATCATTGTCTAAATCTGGTGAAAATCCCACCGCAAGTGCGATAAAAAAAGTTACACCCAGCGGGATGAACCCCCAAAACACACTGTTCCAGCCCCATGAAAGCGCAAGCTCGAACCATCCCCAAGCAGTATCTGGCTTCGGCTGCGGATATGCTAAGCTCATATTAAAATCTCACAATAATGTCAGGCATCACCACGCCTTGACTTTTTTTGCCTGATCGCCCCGTCGCTTAACAAAGCACTCCCCAGTCTTCAGCGCGCCAAGATTAGCTCCTTTGCCAAGGATGCGCGCAGCATTGCGCGGCGGCGCATTCGTCGAGAACGCCGCAACCAGACCCATCTCGGAGAGGAACTCATCATCTTCACCCGAGAAATCGTCCGGCGATTGCGAGATCAGCATGATCGCTCCGCCCTTGGAGCGGCTCATCCGGATGAGGTTCGACAAGGAAGGAAGCTTGGAGCCCAGGATCTGGTGAGCTTCATCGACCATGCACAGAATGCGCAAACCCCTTGACCCATCAGCGCTACTATCAGCATCTACCAGGCTGTTCAGGTACTGATCAAGCGCATCAAGCACCAGATTCACAACCATAGTGCGACTGTCCTCAGCAACATTCGGCGGAAGTTTGATGATCCAGCTTTGCCCAAAAAACTCCGCCGGACTAAAGCTTGGCTTGAAGAGTGGAAAACGGCAAATCTCCTGCATGGTGGAGATGGCTCCGTCTTCCTTCATCTCGTGTTCGGCATAGTAGTTCGTCAAGGCATCGCGGATGTGTGGCAACTCGCAGGGGCTTTCATGAGCAAGCGCCATGCTGGCTGCTTCGTGCAACGCCGTGCGCTGACGGTCGCCAAGACGGCTCCCCTTCAGCCGGGCGAAGGATTCCCGAAATCGCGATGCGGCTTCCGCAATATCGATCTCACCGTTTGATGACAGGGAAAGAACATCGAGCGGGATCGGGGCCCGAGGGGGCTCCAATATCTGTGCACCAAAGAGCTCATCGATATGATACCCGCCGCCAGATGCGTCAGTCCCAAGATCGCCCTTGAAATCAAAAGCGAGCAACGGCACCGAGGCCTGCTCCCTGATCGAGCGCAGCATGGCAACGGCGGTTCTCGTTTTTCCTGAGCCGACGCCGCCCATGATCGCGCTATGTGGCGAGCCGCCCTTGCCATTCAGGCTCCAGACTATCTTTTCCTTTGTGGCAACATCTTCACCGATCTCGCCAATCGGCACATCAATCTGACCGCTTGAAAATGTTGCGCCAATTCCTGTGCCGCCAATGCTGCGGAGAGCGCCGCCCGATGTCGGAAGCTCAGCCACCTCGACCAGACGTTTGACGAATTTTGCCACGTCCTGACCGGCTTGATCCCAATCTTTTTCCAGATGCACAAGGCCACGCTGCCAATGCGCGCCAACCAGACCAATAAGTCTGCGGACATCGAATTCCGGATCACCGGCGCGCTGTGTAATCAGAGATATCCAGACAGATAGCGCCGTTCCCGTCCCAAAAAGCGTATCTCCCTTGATTGCCTTTCCGGGCTCCAGCTCATCACTAAGAGGCTCGGGCGGCGCGCTGATCGCCAGCGAACGGGATATGGCTAAGCGTGCCGGAAGGTACCGCTTTCGCATCCCGAGTCGCCCCATAAAAGCGGTGTTCAAGGCATCGCTTTTCTCATCGGTGCGAAAATTTGCACCTGCAACTTCTACCAGAGATAAGCTCATGCAACGCCCTCCGGCTCTTCAAAGTAACCTGGGCGCGCGGAAGACTGGCCGATATCGCCCACCCGCTCGAAATTCACCAGGTACTTCTTTTGCACATGCGGCGCGATCTCGCGCAGATACTCACCAACAACTTCTGTGTTTGTGGAGAGCAGGATCACCTGATGCTCCCGCTGGACGAGATGGTTCAAAACGCCCTTGCGGTGTTCGATGTCCAAACGCCCAAGAGGCGTGTCCACGACCATTGGGAACCCCCGGCCAGAGACAGAAGATACCGCTGAGATCAAGGCTTGGGTAAATATCTGCTTTTCACCAGCGGACAGATCATACCCGCGCAAATCCATGCCGTCAGTGTTGAGCAGCTTCACATCGCAGTTTTCATCAATGGCAATGCGTTCTACGAGATCTTTTTTATGCGCCATAGAGCGATGGGCTTCCGTCATCGCAGCGGCGATAGCATCGATCTGGCTAGGCACAGCCTTGGCGACGATATCATCTACCATCGAGGCAACCTTGAGCGCCCGCATTGCCCGGCGCACAGAAGGCTTGGCTTGATCCCATTGTCCGGCCAGTTTGGTTAGATCGGTGTTTTTTTGATTGATCTGGCTTTCCAGTGCGCTCATTTCGCGCTTGAGCGCTCCGATTTCCTGATCAAGCTGCTGAATCTCACCATTGAGCTGCGTAAGGCGCTCGCGCTTCTTATCAACATGAGGTGCCACCGCTTCCGTGCGTGTGACTTCATCCTGCAAGCGTTTGAGGGCCTCTTCGTTTGTAGCAATAACGTTTAAAAGCTCAACAATGGCAGGTGCGCCTAACTCATCAAGCTCATTCAGCCGGTCGATCACCTTCGAACGTTCAAGTTCATTCAGATAGGGATGAAGATAGTCCTCGGCACAATTGTCAGGCGGCGGATACCAGAGTTTCTCCCACGCAGCGCGTGCGCTATCCAGGACACCGCCGCGCTGAGATTCGCTAAGAGCTGGATCGATTGCTTCCATGCCAGAATCAACCGCGCCAATAAAACGTTCCAGATTGCTATCGCCCTGTTTTCTACCACTTTCCCAGCGCTCTCGCACGGTCTCGCTGGCAAGGCGCTCTTTCACGCTCTCCCTCAGGCCCAGACCGGATAAGGCAAGGGCGATGTCCTTCATCATCAGCTCTTCCAGCTGGCTGCGGCCCTGTTCTATGGAGCGCTCATAGTTCTTGATCTGCTCGAACTGCTCTTGAAGCAAGGCTTGCGATCCCGCTCCAAAACTGGCCAGCTCGCGTGTCAAGTGTTCTCGTTCTTCCTTGAGCTCGGTCAGCGTTGGTTCAATCTCGGCGAAGCGCTCGGCTTTCTTGTCATGCTCGAATGTCAGCTGGTGGCGGTCCAGTTCCAGCTTTTCAATGGTCTTGTCAGAGACGTTCGGCGAGTCCTTGCGCCGGACTTCCGCATAGGCCCGCAAATCCTTTGCCAGCGTCTTGAGGACAGGAATGCCGAGCAGTCCTTCGATGCCAGAGCGGACCTGCGCTGACATCTCGCGCTCGGCCAGAACACTGACTTGTTCGCCGTCGAACATGAAGAAATGCGCAAGTGTAAACGGCAGCAGGTTTTCTGCGATAAATTCACGGAACCAGTCCGCACGCTCATTGCCCTGCAAGGCTCCAGCGCCAACAGCTTTGCGCGTAGTTCCCTGAAAGATATGGATTTCTTCATCTTGCGGGCGGTAAATGCCGGCATCATTGAAATGCCAGATTCGCTGGATTTCGAGCGGCTCGTCGTCATCATCGATAAAGGTCAGCTTGACCGAGCAAGAGTTACGGCCCGCTTGTGTTGCACCTCTATGCAGCGCTTTTTCGAGAAAGGCTTTATAGGAAGTAGCAAGCCTTTCCTTGTCGCCCCCTGAAAAAGGAGAGCGCGCTATAAGCGGCAATCCATCGCGGCCAAACATGCCAAGAACGATGGCTTCAAAAAGACTTGTTTTGCCATAGCCGTTTGGCGCTCCAATCAGAATGATATTCTTATCGGATGATGGAGCAGGGAATTCGAAATTCGCCGTTGTATAGGCTTTCCAATCCCGGAGGGTAATTTGAGAAATGTACATGTGCGCTTATTCGTCCACCTGAATTCGGTCCAGAATATCGTCAAAGGAATCCCATAGACCGGCTCGGCGCTGCTTGCCAGTTTGCTCGACTTCTGACTGCACCAATTCCTCGAATTCAGCAAACATCAGCCCATTTTCTTTACAGGCCCTCTTGATCATGGAGCGTCCATCTTTGTTATCGAGTAGTACAACGACATTGCGCGGCATCTATTTGTCCTTTTTGATCTCACGAACGCTCATCGGCCTTGCGTTTGCATAAGTGCCGATCTCTGCTGACCAGATTTCGTGGATCAAATCAATTTCCTCTTGTGTGATCAAGACTTGTCCGGTCTCCTTCTCAAGGTCGCGCAGACGCTCAAGAACTTCAGACCGGGTCTGAAGGGTGAAGGGACCAGGCACAAAGGTTCCGCCATCGGTGATTGTGATGCGACCGTCGCGCCGCCGTGCCTGCCTGCGTTCCTTGTCGTTTCGAATAGAAACAAGCCAATCACGAAAATCCAGCAATGGACCGAACTCGGTGTAGCCATACTCGACGAAGCCCTCAAGGCTGCGGTCCTTTTCGACAACTGTGCATGTCCAGCAGCCAAAGCGCGAGGACGTGCTTCCGCAGGACGGCGCATCATCCTTTGAGGTGACAACAGGGCACTCGCCGCCACTTGCTTCGCGGTACAGGCGGATCAGCTTCAGGTGTGAACCACCCCATGGCGGCTCATTCAGAGCAAGGAATTCCCAGACATCATCCGTATCAAGCTCAACAATGGGCCGAAATACCATGCAGCCTTGCAGATCATTATGCTTATTCAGCCGCTCGCCATTATCGTAGCGGCCAACAGAGGCCGCGCGCGTAGCACTCTCTGAGCGCCGAACACCAAGAAGCAGAATAACTTGTCCTGCGGTATCGGCCAAACTCTTGATATAACGGCTAGTTGGCAAGATTTTCATCCGGTCGGTACACCACCGGAATGATCTATTTGGCGACGGATACCCACGGCCTATCAGATTTACCCAAAAAGACTGCTCCGGCGAAGGCCGTGTAATCTTCGTTATAACCGGCAATCCAAATGCCTCGGCGGCGTTTTGGATTTCATTTGTACTATCGATAATATGCTGAACGACCAATGGGCTTTCGACAAGTGTGTCATTCGCAACAATATGTACTGGCCGCCTTCTTTCGCTGGGTGGCAATCTCATCAGCATTTCAAATGCAAGATGAGTCACGAGCGTGCTGTCTTTTCCGCCAGAATATCCGATAATCCATGGATACGTGTGATCCTGACGGTATTCATCGAGCAAGTCAGCCTGAATCTTTTCAAAGGCCGAGATGCTGTCCGCGTCCACCAATACCGCGTCTGCGCTGTCTAGCCCCATCGTTTGCCCCATGATTCTGATTTTCCTGCTGTATCTTGTGTAGCAGCCGAGCCTGCCTACTGTAAATTGCGGATCGTCCCCTTGATGCGCGGCGTGAGCGGCTCTTGCCATATGCCCATGCCTTGCGGATCGGCAGTGGCTTCTGCCAAGCAAGCTCATAAGGAACCACTCCCCGGACTTAGCCGGTCTCAAGCTTGGTTTGCAGGAGTTTGCGCGCACAATCGATTCCATACGGTCTGCATTGGCTTGATGCGGCCTTGCGGCGTCGCTGGAAAAACGCTCTCCTACAGCTTTCATTGAATATCGGCTGTCAAGTTAGTGGAATGATCGGCTAGCACATATGCCGAACTTCTGCTTTCCCCCGTCGCGCCGGGTGCTGCATCGCGGCGACCCATTTCGGCAGAGCCATTGCTATCGCACCCCAATTTTTGATCCGGGTCGCATCTGAGCCGGACCCGACTGCAATCCAACTCAGGTTCTAGTGGAAAAATATATCAATACGGTCTGAGACTTACAAGCTGAACACCAAATCCGTACAGTCATGAGGTCCGGAGAATATCAGCCCTGAGAGACCGCTTCCGGACCTCTGGGCGCTGCGCACAGTGCTCAGCCCTTTCCGCATAACCCTCGAATACAACGAGAAAATCCGGCCGCAGCCGGATCGGGAGAACGCTTTCGCGAGGGTAAGTGGCGGAGGGGATGGGATTCGGACGATTAGGACGCTCAACAGCAAACGGCGGCCAATGGACGGCCGTTGAGCACCACAGCAAGCAAATTCATCAACGCCTCTCAATTCGCTACTGGCATTTCAACATCGCAGTCGACCTGTCTTGGTGCTCCACGCCCCTACTACGCCTTCACAGCTGTTGCCCGTAGGCCAATAGCGGTCTTCTTGATCGGTCTCGTGATCCATCGCGAGGCCAATCATGAGCGTTACCCCTTTCAAAACCGAGACGTCGTCCCGCGGCGCACGCATGTTGCGCACGGCCCTTGGGCCTGGCATCGCCGCCTGGCTCGAGGATGCTGGCGTCGTCGAGGTGATGCTGAACCCTGACGGGCGGCTCTGGGTTGACCGGCTGGCCGATGGGCTGAGCGATACAGGCGCGGTGCTGTCTCCCGCCGATGGCGAGCGCATCATCCGGCTTGTCGCCCATCATGTCGGGGCGGAGGTCCATCCCGCGGCCCCGCGTGTATCGGCTGAATTGCCGGACACGGGCGAGCGCTTCGAAGGTTTGCTGCCCCCAGTGGTTTCTGCACCCACATTTGCCATTCGCAAGCCCGCCGTCGCGGTATTCACGCTTGAGGATTATGTTTCCGGCGGGATTCTCACGGCCGATGCCGCTCGTCACCTGCGCGACGCGGTCACCAGCCGGGCCAATATTCTTGTCGCGGGCGGGACCTCCACCGGCAAGACGACCCTGACCAATGCGCTGTTGGCGGAGATCGCCAAGACCTCGGACCGCGTGGTCTTGATCGAGGACACGCGTGAGCTGCAATGCCTAACCCCCAACCTCGTGGCCCTGCGCACCAAGGACGGGGTCGCGACCTTGTCCGATCTGGTCCGCGCTTCGCTCCGCCTGCGCCCCGATCGCATCCCCATTGGCGAGGTGCGCGGACCGGAAGCGCTCGACCTCCTGAAAGCCTGGGGCACCGGCCATCCGGGCGGGATCGGCACGATCCACGCCGGGTCCGCCATTGGCGCACTGCGACGGCTCGAACAGCTGATCCAAGAGGCGGTGGTGACAGTTCCGCGCGCGCTGATCGCAGAAACCATCGACCTGATCGCCGTTCTGTCCGGACGGGGCGCCGAACGTCGCCTGTCCGAATTGGCGCGTGTCACCGGCCTGACCGCCTCGGGCGATTACGCCCTCACCCCCCTTTTCCCATCAATACAAGGAAGCCATCCATGACCCTTCTGCCATCATTTCGCACAGCCCTTGGCGCAACCGCGCTCGGCCTGATCGCTTTTGCCCTGCCCGAACCGGCGCTCGCCGCCGGGTCCGGCATGCCGTGGGAAGCCCCCTTGCAATCCGTCCTCGAGTCGATCGAAGGCCCGGTCGCCAAGATCGTCGCGGTGATCATCATCATCGTCACAGGGCTGACGCTGGCCTTTGGCGACAGTTCGGGCGGGTTCCGGCGGTTGGTGCAGATCGTTTTCGGCCTATCCATCGCCTTTGCGGCCTCGAGTTTCTTTCTGTCCTTCTTCTCCTTTGGCGGCGGGGCGCTGATCTGATGGAGAACCCCACCGACATTCCCGGCTATTTCGCGCCGGTGCACCGCGCCCTGATCGATCCGATCCTGCTGGCCGGTGCTCCCCGCACCATCGCCATTGCCAATGGCACCCTGGCGGCCGCCATCGGGCTAGGCTTACGGCTCTGGCTCGTAGGCCTCGCATTTTGGCTGGTCGGCCACCTCCTCGCAGTATGGACCGCGAAGCGGGACGCACAGATCGCCGAAGTGGCGCGGCGACATCTCCGTTACCCGTCCTGGTTCGGGGTCTGAGCCGATGATGCGTCTGGCCGAATACCGCTCAAAATCCGCCCTACTGGCCGATTTTTTGCCCTGGGCTGCATTGATCGCGCCCGGCGTCATCCTGAACAAGGACGGCAGCCTGCAACGCACGGCGCGGTTTCGGGGGCCTGATCTGGATTCCGCCACGCCCGCCGAACTGGTCGCCACATCGGCCCGGCTGAACAGCGCGCTACGTCGGCTCGGTTCCGGCTGGGCCGTATTTATTGAGGCGCAGCGGATCCCGGCGCAGGACTATCCTGCCTCCGAGTTTCCCGATCCGGTCTCGGCCCTTGTCGATGCCGAACGCCGCGCGCAATTCGAAGAAGCAGGAGCGCATTTCGAGAGCGCGTATTTTTTGACGCTGGTCTGGATGCCGCCCGCTGACGACGCGAGCCGCGCCGAAGGCTGGCTGCTCGAAAACGCCCCGGATCGCAGCACGAAGCCCCAGGACTTGGTCTCCGGCTTTGTCAGCCGGGCCGACCGACTGACCGATCTGCTCGACGGGTTCATGCCGGAAATCGCCTGGCTTTCCGATACCGAGACCCTGACCTATCTGCATTCGACCGTGTCAACCCGGCGCCAACGCCTCCGCGTGCCAGAGGTGCCAATGCATCTGGACGCGGTGCTGGCCGATGATCCGTTGGTGGGTGGACTGACACCTCGGCTCGGGGCCGCGCATCTCAAGACCCTGAGCATCATCGGCCTGCCAAGCGCCACCTGGCCCGGACTGCTCGACGAGTTGAACGCGCAAGGCTTCGAGTATCGCTGGTGTACCCGCGCGATCTGCCTCGACAAGACGGAAGCTGCCCGGGTGTTCACCCGCATTCGCCGACAGTGGTTCGCCAAGCGCAAATCGGTGGCTGCGATCCTCAAGGAGGTGATGACCAACGAAGCCTCGACCTTGCTCGACAGCGACGCGGCCAACAAGGCGGCGGATGCCGACGAGGCGCTGCAGGAACTCGGCGCCGATGTGGCGGGCGCGGCTTACGTCACCGCCACGATTACCGTTTGGGACGAGGACGCAGCAGCCGCTGAGGCCAAGCTGAAGGCCGCCGAGAAGATCGTGCAGGGGCGGGATTTCACCTGCATCCCGGAAACCCTGAACGCGCTCGAGGCCTGGCACGGGTCCCTGCCCGGCCATCTCTATGCCAATGTCCGTCAGCCACCCATCTCGACGCTGAACCTCGCCCATATGATCCCGATCTCGGCCGTCTGGGCCGGGCCGGACCGGAACGACCATCTGGACGGCCCGCCACTGTTCCACGCCGAAACCGACGGCACGACCCCGTTCCGCTTCTCCACCCATGTGGGCGATGTCGGCCATACCTTGATCGTCGGCCCAACCGGGGCGGGCAAGTCGGTGCTGCTCGCGTTGATGGCGCTGCAGTTCCGCCGCTACCCGGGTGCGCAGGTCTTCGCCTTCGATTTCGGCGGTTCGATCCGCTGCGCCACGCTCGCCATGGGTGGCGATTGGGAAAACCTGGGCGATGCGCTGGCCGACGAGGCACCGGCGATTCAACTGCAGCCACTGGCGCGGATCGAAGACGCGTCCGAACGCGCCTGGGCGCAGGACTGGCTCGCCGGCATCCTGGGACGGGAAGGCGCGACGATCGACCCAAGCGCGCGGGACCATCTCTGGTCGGCGCTGACCTCGCTCGCTTCGGCCCCGATGGAGGAACGCACGCTGACCGGCCTCTCGGTCCTGCTGCAATCAACCGAATTGAAGCGCGCGCTGAAGCCCTTCTGCCTCGGCGGGCCTTTCGGTCGGCTTCTCGATGCTGAGGCCGAGGACCTGGGCAGCGCCGAGGTGCTGGCGTTTGAGACCGAAGGGTTGATCGGATCAGCGGCCGCCCCCGCTGTGCTCGCCTATCTCTTCCACCGGATCGAGGCCCGGCTCGACGGGCGGCCCACCATGATCCTGATCGACGAGGGCTGGCTTGCGCTCGATGACGCCAATTTCGGCGGGCAGCTGCGCGAATGGCTGAAGACGCTGAGAAAGAAGAACGCTTCGGTGATCTTCGCCACCCAATCGCTGGCCGATATCGACGGGTCCCTCATTGCGCCTGCCATCGTCGAGAGCTGCCCCACGCGGATCTTCCTTCCCAACGAGCGCGCCTTCGAACCCCAGATCGCCCGGATCTACCAGAACTTCGGGCTGAACGACCGCCAGATCGACATTGTCGCCCGCGCGGTGCCTAAGCGGGACTACTACTGCCAGTCGCGCCGCGGCAACCGGCTCTTCTCGCTCGGCCTCGGCGAGGTGGCGCTGGCCTTCACCGCCGCCTCCTCCAAGGGCGATCAGGCCGCAATCAGCGAGTTGCTCGCCACCCATGGCCGGGATGGTTTTGCCGCCGGCTGGCTGCGCCATCGCCGTCTTGATTGGGCCATCGACCTGCTCGGGCCCGACATCGCACCAGCCGATCCGGCACCCCCTCACCCTGACCAAAAGGAGACAGAACATGACCCACAATCCTGAGCGCCCTGCCCGGCCCCGCAAACTCGCCGCCGCATTGATAGCGAGCGCCCTCGTCCTGACACCGGTCCTGACGACACCGGCCCAGGCCTTCTTCTTCGGGGCCGGTGGCCGGATCGTCTACGACCCGCGGAACCACGCCGAAAACATCCTCTCGGCCGCCCGCGCGCTGGAGCAGATCAACAACCAGATCGCGCAGATCCAGAACCAGGCGCAGATGCTGATGAACGACGCGCTGAACCTTGCGAACCTGCCGCATTCCTCGCTGGCGCAACTGCAGGACGCCATCGGCGAAACCCAGCGACTCCTGGCCGATGCCCAGAGCCTCGCCTTCGACGTCGCCACCATCGAACAGGCCTTTGCGCAGGATTACGGCGCTGCAGCAGCCCAGGGTGATTTCGATGCGATGATCGCCGGCGCGCGCGAACGGTGGGAGACCTCGGTCGCGGGCCTCGAGGACAGCTTGCGCGTGCAGGCGGGGGTCGTCGGCAATATCGACGGTGCGCGCAGCCAGATGGACGCGCTCATCCGCGAAAGCCAAGGAGCCGTTGGGGCCCTGCAGGTCGCACAGGCTGGCAACCAGCTGCTCGCATTGCAATCGACACAGATCGCCGATCTGACCGCCGCCCTTGCGGCGCAGAACCGCGCCGAAGCGCTGGAAGCCGCCCGGATCGCCTCGGCCGAGGCGCAGGGCCGCGAGAATCTTGCCCGGTTCCTCGATTACGGCGGCGGCTACTCCCCCGGCACAGTACGGCTGTTCGGGGAGTAAGCGCATGGCCCTCGACACCCCGCGAACTCTGCGCCTGATCGCCTTCGGTATCGGCGGCCTTGCCGCCCTCGCCGCCGCTGTGGAACTCACCCAGACGATCCTGCCCACCGACACCGGGCATGTGGTCAGGGATGACGCCTTGCGCGGCACCCTCGCGCGTTGCCGTGACCTGACGCCCGAAGACTACGCCACCGACACAGAATGCCGCGCCGCCTGGGAGGCGGCCCGGCAGCGCTTCTTCGATCTGGCTCCAGAGCCGGCCGGGACGGAGTGAGGCGATGGGCGGCGTCAGTGTCATCGACCGGTTTCTCGAGGTCTTCGCCTCCTACATCGATTCCGGCTTCGGCCTTCTCGGCGGCGACGTCGCCTTTCTCGCCACCACGCTGATCGTCATCGACATCACGCTGGCTGCCCTCTTCTGGGCCTGGGGTACGGATGACGACATCATTGCCCGGCTGGTGAAGAAGACTCTCTTTGTCGGGATCTTCGCCTATATCATCGGCAACTGGAACACACTGGCCCGGATCGTTTTCGACAGTTTCGCGGGCCTTGGCCTGGTCGCCACCGGCGGCACCATTTCCGCCAGCGAATTGCTGCAGCCCGGGCGCATCGCGCAGGTGGGGCTCGAGGCCGGTCAGCCGATTCTCGCCTCCATCGCCGACCTCTCCGGGTTCGTCGCCGTCTTCGAGAACTTCATTCAGATCGGGATCCTGTTTTTCGCCTGGCTCGTTGTCCTGCTCTCGTTCTTCATCCTCGCGATCCAGCTTTTCGTCACCCTGATCGAATTCAAGCTGGCCACGCTGGCAGGCTTCATCCTCGTGCCCTTCGGCCTGTTCAACAAGACCGCCTTCATGGCCGAACGCGTGCTGGGCCTCGTCATTTCCTCCGGCGTCAAGGTGCTGGTGCTGGCCGTGATCGTCGGCATCGGCTCCACCATCTTCAGCGAATTCACCGCCGGGTTCGCGGGTGAACCCACGATCAACGACGCCATGTCGGTGGTCCTCGGCGCACTGGCGCTCCTCGCTCTTGGCATCTTCGGACCGGGCATCGCCAATGGCATCGTCTCGGGCGGTCCGCAGCTCGGTGCAGGCGCCGCAGTCGGCACCGGTATCGCCGTGGGCGGGGCTGCCGTCGCTGGTGTGGCCGGGACCCGGATGGCCCTGGGCACTGGCGGTGCCGCCCTGCGCGGTGCCAGCGCTGTCGGCAGCGGAACCGCCACTGCATACCAGCTCGGCGCGGCCTCGCGCAGCACAGGCCTCGGAAAAACCGTCGGTGGCGTGGCCGCGGTCGGCAAAACCGGTGCCGTCGCCGCGTTCAGCCCGCTTCGACGCGCAATCTCGGAAGGCGCGCAGTCCGGTGCCCGCGCAGCCTATGCCGCAACCGGGGGACGGATGGCGGGTGGCGCCCTGCCCGCCCCGGCCAATGACGGCCCGCCCGACTGGGCGCGCCGGATGAAGCGCCAGCAATCCCTCCAGCACGGCCTCTCAACCGCCGCCCATGCACTCCGCTCCGGCGATCATGGCGGCGGCGGCACGGTCGTCAGCCTCTCCGAAAGGTCCTCCTGATGTTCCGACGTCCCAGTGTCCGCTACGGCACCACGCCCGAGCCCGTCACCCCCTACCAGAAGGCCGCCCAGGTCTGGGACGAGCGCATCGGCTCGGCCCGTGTGCAGGCCCGCAACTGGCGCCTCATGGCGATGGGCTGCCTCGCCCTCTCCGCCGGGCTTAGCGCGGCGCTCGCCTGGCAAACGACGCGCAGCAGCGTCGTCCCCTACGTGGTCGAGGTCGACAATCTTGGTGCGGCACAGGCCGTCGCCCCGGCGCTCGCCGAGTATCGCCCGACCGATCCGCAGATCGCCTGGCACCTCGCCCGCTTCGTCGAGCATGTCCGGCAGGTCCCGGCCGATCCGATCGTGCTGCGCCAGAACTGGCTTCGTGCCTACGATTTCGCCACGGATCGCGGCGGGATTGCGCTGAACGACTATGCCCGGGTGAACGATCCCTTCGCCAGCGTTGGTGACACACAAGTATCCGTCGAGGTCTCCAGCGTCATCCGTGCATCAGAGTCGAGCTTCCGTGTCGCCTGGATCGAGCGCCGCTACGAGAACGGTCAGCTCGCCGCCACCGAACGCTGGACCGCCATCCTGACCGTCGTGATCCAGCCGCCGCGCGATGCGGAGCGCCTGCGGGCAAACCCGCTTGGCGTCTATGTCCATGCCATCAACTGGTCGAGGGAGAATGCCCAATGACCCGACTTCGCCCCATCCCCGTTCTTCTCCTCGCGGCCACCGCGCTGACCGCCTGCACGGGGCAACGTCCGCCCGAAATCGCCTATGACGACCACGTTCCGGCCCTCGCTCCGCCGCCGGCACCACCCCCGGCCGAGGGGCCGCCCCGCCCGGTTCATACGCCCCCCGCCTGGACGCCCTCCCGCGGCGGCGATCCGGAAGCGAACACACCGGAAGCCCGCATCATCGCCGCCAATGCCGCCGCCCGCGTCGAGCCCCGCCAGCAGGGCTATTACAACGCCATGCAGGTTTTCCCATGGAGCGAAGGCGCGCTCTACCAGATCTATGCAGCACCCGGCCAGATCACGAATATCGCGCTCGAACCCGGCGAACGCCTGACCGGCCCCGGCCCGATCGCAGCAGGCGACACCGCGCGCTGGATCATTGGCGACACCACGAGCGGCGCAGGCCGCACCGAGCGCGTCCATATCCTCGTGAAACCCACCCGCCCCGACATCACCAGCAATCTCGTCGTGAACACGGACCGGCGCACCTATCACATCGAATTGCACGCCGACGAGGAAACCTGGATGCCCAGCGTCGCATGGGCCTATCCGGAGGTACGATCCAAGCCCCGCACCCCGACAATTCGCCGTCCGGCGATCCCGCCTGAGGGCGAGCGGCACTACCGTTACGGCTTGCAGGGCGATGCCCCGCCCTGGCGGCCGGTCTCGGTCTTCGACGACGGGCGCCGTGTCTATGTCGTCTTCCCGCCCGGCATCGCCCAGGGCCAAATGCCCCCGCTCTTCGTGATCGGCGCGGATGGACGCGGCCAGATCGTCAACACCCGCGTGCATGGCAACGTGCTGATCGTGGACCGGCTCTTCGGGGCCGCAGAACTGCGTCTCGGCGAAAGACAACAGCAGGTCGTGCGGATCGTACGGACGGATGGCGACCAGCGCCCGCCGCGCGCGCCCCAGCCAGAGGTGGAGCGATGACACAAACCCCTGATATGCAAGAGCCGCCACGGACCGAGGAAGACATCGCCCAGGAGCTCCGTCTCCGGCCCGATCCGCCCCGTGTCATGCGCCTGTCCCGCCGGGCCATCGCCCTTGCCACCGCAATCGGCGGTCTGGGTCTGAGCGCGATCCTGATCGTGGCGCTGCAGAACAACCGGCAGGAGGGCACCCAGACCGAGCTCTTTTCGACCGAACGAATTCAGGCGGCTGAGGGGCTGTCCACATTGCCTCGGGATTACGCCGATGTCCCGCGTCTCGGCCCACCCTTACCCGGTGAACTGGGCCGCGCCATCCTTGGAGCGCAAGATCGCGGCCAGCCGGTCCCGGCACCGCCCCTTTCCGGTCCTTTGGCCCCCACAGTCGATCCGGAGGAACAACGCCGCCTTCAGGAACTCGACGCCGCCCGGCTGAGCGCCCTTTTCGCCGAGGCGCAAACCGTGCCGCGCGGCGGAGCACAGGCCACACCAACGGCCGCCGCAACCGGCGCGCTGTTCCCCTCCACTTTGGGCAGCCCGACGGCAAGCGATCCGATTTCGGGCCGAGAGACCTTCCTCACCCGTCCCGGAGACACGGACACCGTCAGTGCGCATCGCATGACGCCGCCACCCAGCCCCTACATCCTGCAGGCCGGAACGGTGATCCCGGCCGCCCTGATCACCGGCCTGCGCTCCGATCTACCCGGCCAGATCTCGGCCCAGGTGACTTCGAATGTTTATGACAGCCCCTCCGGGCGGTTCCTGCTGATCCCGCAAGGCGCTCGGCTTCTGGGCGAATATGACAGCCGCATCGCATCCGGACAAAGCCGCCTGCTTCTGGTCTGGACCCGCCTCATCCTTCCGGATGGTCGCTCCATTGTGCTGGAACGCGCGCCCGGCACTGACGGAACAGGCGCGTCCGGCCTCCAGGACCGGGTGAACTACCATTGGGGTCGCGTCTTCCTGGCCGCTGGCCTCGCCACGATCCTGAACCTCGGCCTGGAAAGCGGAGCCGACAGCGAGGATGACGTCGCCCGTGCCATCCGCGAGGCCGCTCAAGACACCATCGGACGGACCGGGGACGAGATCGTCCGGCAGCAGCTCGCCGTCCCGCCGACACTGACCATCCGCCCGGGCTTCCCCGTCCGCGTCATGGTCACGCGCGACCTGATCCTCGAGCCCTTGGGAGAAGTCCGATGACGAAGCTGAAGCTTGGTCCGATCCATGACGACAAACCGGTCAAGCTGACCGTGGAGCTTCCCGCCGACGTGCACCGTGACCTTTGCGACTACGCGGCTGTCCTCGGCCAACAGACCGGCCAGGACCTTGAGCCCGCCCGCCTCGTCGCACCCATGCTCGACCGCTTTATGTCGACTGACCGCGGGTTCGCCGCAGCGCGCAAAACAGGATCGAGGGCGAACCGCAAGAAACCAGACCCATCGAAGCCTCTGGATACCGATCACGGCTAAGTATCTGTGAAATCGCAAGTCTCTTGGCAGATCGCATTGCACACGGATCGCACAACGGTGCGCCCTACCCGCCTCAGGTTGCTAGGGAGTCGGTCCGGTCCTCCATCATATTTGCTCGCGCCAACGTAACCGACCGGCGTTACGAAGTTCTTTGGATATGCAACTGATACCGCAAAATGTCGCCGTCCGGTTCGTGCTGACGCATCTGAGAGACGGTGTTCCCGGATCGTTTGTAGAGCTGCTGCCGGCAAGTGACTTGCACAGCAAAGAGCATCCCGTCCGGAAGGCAACGCGGGTCAGAATCGAACAACGCGCGATGATCGACCATCGGCGTATGTCAACCTGCTTTGACCCCATGCCTCAACAACTGTTGACGTGTGCATGGGATAGATCGGTTGTTGCTTTCGCCCGAAACTTGCGTCCAATTACACCATGGACCATGTTCGAAAAATTCTCCGTCCTCCCCCGCCTCGGGTACTTTGATGAGCAACGCAGCGCCGGACCTTAACAACGCCGCTCACTTGTGGATAGTTGCAGGCAACGAACCACCCGATCCCGATACGGCGTCGCGGTTCTTAGGTCTGCTGGATGCAGGTGAGTGCGCCAGACTCGATCAGTTTCTTTTCTTAGAAGACCGCATGCTGTTCCTGCTTTCTCACGCCTTGTTGCGCATTACCTTGTCTCAATATCGCGACGTATCGCCAGACGCCTGGTGCTTTGCGCCCGGCCAAAACGGTCGACCTGAAATCGCCGGTCCAGTGGGAGCGACCTCGGGCCTCAGGTTCAATCTAACGCACACCAAAGGATTGGTCGCTTGCGTCGTGACGCATGACATGGATTGTGGTGTCGATGCCGAATTTCGAAAGGCAATGCCAGACTTACAGGATCTCGCCGCGACGGCACTGCATCCTCGGGAACTCCGGGACTTTAGCGAGTTATGCAAAACTAAGCAGCTTGACCATTTCCTCGCGTTATGGACGGCGAAAGAAGCCTGCATGAAAGCCTGCGGCCGCGGCTTTTCGATGGCACCGGACACCGTCGCCCTGCAGATCGACAGTTCCGGCGCATCGGCACATGTTCTTTCTGCGCCGGAGAACCTGAACTGGCACATCAGGCTCTATCGGCCCACGCCAAACCATCATCTAGCCCTTGCGCTAGATCCATCCTGCCCCACTGAGATCGCGGTGCGGCGCTTGAAATCTGATCTCGTCTCGCTGGCCTGAGGCGTCAGCGTTGTCCTGTGCGACCGGCCGAATAACACGTAGTGGCCATTGTCGGTTTCTGCTAGAGTCAAATTACTATGAATTATCAAGTTCGAGGATAGAGGTCGGCGATGTAGAAACTGGCTAAAGAGGGACAAGTCGACGTATCTCGCTGCAATCATTTTTAAGCACAGAGACGGGTCTTGTACTGACAGAGAACCGTCTGGACGAAAGACAAACTCGACGAAGTCAGTGATGGTGAGTGAATGTCGATACAGGCCGAATTAAAAGCGCATGAGACCAGCGCAGAAAGCCTTGCCCGAGGCGTGAGTTTGGACCAACTGGACATAGGCGATATCCGCCGTTTTTCCGAGGGCTCGCATATACCCCTATTTGCACGTCTAAGAAGGGAGCATCCGGTTCACTTCTGCGCGGATAGCCCATTCGGTCCTTACTGGTCCATTACACGAGCAACGGATATTAAAGCAATCAATGCGGATCATCGCCGGTTTTCGTCGCGCCACAACGTAATCATCGGCGACATCCCGGAGAGCTTCCGGTTTCCGGCATTCATGGTCTCGGACCCACCGGATCACGGGAAATGGCGAAGAGTCGTCGCACCTGGCTTCTCAAAGGCGGCTCTTTCAGAGTTGGAGCAATCTTGCCGACGACACATTGGATCACTCCTTGCTGGATTGCCTTTGGGCAAACCCGTTGATTGGGTACAGGACGTCTCGGCAAAGCTAACGTCATGGATGATCGGTGCGCTCTTTGATCTGGACGAACAACAGGTTGCAGCGTTAATCGAATGGTCGAACCTACTCATCGACTTCGAAGCAGAGAACCCCACCCACTCACGCTATCAGAGCCGCCAAGATCAACTCGCCAATTTCGATGCCTTCTTGCGCCGTGTCTCGCTGGAACGACGTGATGACCCGACCGCGCGCGACCTCCTGTCCCTGCTGAGCCAACGACCCTACGGGAACGAACTGCTTGACGACATTGACCATTTCATGGGCACAGTCAGTCTGATCGTGGGCGCGGGTGAAACCACTCGCAGCGCCGCGTCTGCGATTGTCGTGGCGATCAACCGGTATCCGGAAGCCTGGGAGCGGCTGCGTGAAGAGCCGGGGCTCGTGCCAAACGCGGTGCAGGAAGTGATCCGATGGCAGACGCCATTGGCACATATGCGGCGAACGGCAACGGAAGATGTCGAATTTCACGGAGCGCACATCAGACGGGGAGACCGAGTGGTGCTTTGGTATTGTTCCGGCAACCGCGATGAATCACTTTTTCGCAACGGTGATGACTTCGACGTCATACGCGTCAACGCCCGTAACCACATTTCATACGGACACGGCATACATCGCTGTATCGGACGCCATGCGGCGGAGATGCAGTTGCGTGTTTTGCTTGAGGCGATGTTGAAACGCTTTGAACATGTTAACCTTTTGTCACTGCCCAAAAGGACGATGTCAAACTACTTTGCCGGGTATAGCACCATATCGGTAGGGTTACTTTAGCCCTCGGACAAATCAATCGGGGGCTGGGATTTGATCTTCATTGGCCGCTGAACGTGTTTCACAAGATAGAGGCCTTCGTCAACGATCGCATTCCGCTTGGATTCAATGATGCTCTTTCGATCGGCAATCCGAAAAACTTCTAGGCCCTCTTCCCGCATTTCAGCCTCGACCTTCTCGACCGAAAACTGCATCGACCTGGCGAAATCCTCCAGCAACAAACAAAGCCGCGTCGCATCCCATAGCAGACTATGAATATTCACTGCAAAGTACTTTTTCCATATAGTATCTCTATCCGACAGTTCTTTGACACTTTTTATTACACGGAATTCTTGACCCAAAAAATCTATTTGGGCCGCCTCAAAAGAGTCAGCGGAAATTTTCGACAATGAGGGCGGCTCAGCAAAATCGTCGTCCTGAGGGGCGAAGAAGTCGAGAGAATCGATGAAGCCCTCGTCGTACTGGCGTAGGTAATTGAGCGTTTGTCGTAACTGAGATACGCCAAATGAGATTTCGGAAAGTTTCTTAACCTTTTCATGGTCCAGCGTCCCGCTGAACAGCGACAATTGCTCGTTGAAGTGGATGGAACTCATGTAAGCCCAGCCAAGATTGACATGATAACGATCATTAAGAACCGGGGCATCGACAATGCAGCAGCCGTCCTCGCCTATCAATCGTTCTTCTTCTGAAAAGGAAACCATTCTGTCGCAACAGGTTGTAATGAAGAGCGTTTCGCGAACCAAACGTTCAAAAAGGACTTGTCTCGTAGGTTCCTTTAGTTGATCGAAATGCTCATTCAGGTATTTTTGAAACCTTCGCTCAAACAAGAAATAGGCTGCGAAAAGAACGATTAGGCTGGCGAGCACACCAGAAAAAACCGAAACGAAAAAATCTATAGCCAACATGTTTGAAAGAACTTCCAAGGCCTGCCTCCAAATCGAAGTCCAAGCGTCAATATACAGCGCTTTATCCTGACGGGAACAGAAGATGATACCGAACTACCGTCTCCTATCGCAGCGCGTGTATTGACCACTCAAATGACACCGTTCCTGTCTCTACATCCTCTAATGATTACTTCTTAAGCGTTCTCTCTGCCGCGTCCTTCTCCATTTGCCGGACAAGGCTAAGCGGACGCATGTCGGTCCAATTCTCCTCGATGTAGGACAAGCACTCGGCGCGAGGCCCAATCGGCCCGACTTGGCTCCATCCCGGCGGTACGTCCATGGCATGTGGCCAAAGGGAATACTGGCCTTCATCATTAATAAGCACAAGAAATGTGCCTTCCTCGTTGTCAAATGGGTTCATGTCCGTTCCTCGCCTTCAAAGGCTTGATGGGCTTACGCCCGAGCGCAACCACTGCATGCCTCTTGAACCTGTTGTGCCATGCTTTCTCCAGTAGCAAAAAAATGCAACAAGGATATGCTCACCCCGCCCCCGAGCCTCTTGAACGAGCACACGCCATCAAGATTGCAAGTAGTGCTCTTGTGGCTAGGTGCCTGCCCCGGCAACAATCGTCTGTACAAGAATCATGGGAAACGCCGACTTGGGTATCGCCGCGCCAGATAAGTGCTTGAGAACCGTTGATCTTGGTCGGCGGGCACTCTTGCTTGCAACGCCAGCCCTGTTGGCTCGACCAGTATGGTCGGCCCCAGCGGAGCCGCGCGTCGCGGCACTTGATTGGGCCCTGACCGAAACGATGATTGTTCTCGGGCATGATCCGATTGCCGTGGTTGCCGCGGCCGACTGGCCGCGATTTGTCGTCGAACCGGCTTTGCCCGCCACAACCGCTGACCTTGGTCTTCAGCAAGAAATAAACTTCGAGCTTCTGGCGTATCTCTCACCTGATCTGGTTCTGATCTCCCCGTTCTTGCAACGCCTTGCCCCGCAGATCGAACTGATCGCAGAGACAGTCAACCTGTCAATCTATGAAGACACCGGTTCTCCGCTGGCGCTCCGCGAGACCGTTACTCGGGATTTAGGAGTCCGCCTTGGCCGAGATGCCGAGGCGAGCCGTTTTCTTTCCGAGACAGCGGCTGACTTCGATGCCTTGGCGGCGCGTGCCGCCTCCCTGCAGCACCGACCGATCTTAGTGGTCACCTTTGTCGATTCCCGACACGTTCGGGTCTATGGTCCCGCCAGCCTTTTTCACAATGTTTTGTCCCGCCTAGGGATGCAAAACGCCTGGACCCGCGAAGTCGGCTATTTCGGCTTCGACATGGTCGGCATTGAAGAACTCGCCACGATCGGCGACGCGCATCTTGTAACATTCGATCCGGTACCAGCCGGTGTCTTGCCAAGGTTGGCTGAAAGTCCAATTTGGTCCCAACTCGATTTTGCCCGTTTCGATCGGATCAGTATTCTTCCACCTGTCCTTATGTTCGGGGCGCTTCCGTCCGCGCTGAGGTTTGGCCGTCTGTTGATCGACGAGCTTGAAAGCCGGTCAACATGAACATGGGATCGCGAGAACTTCGACCCTGGCATCTTGCTTTGCCCTTGCTGCTTATGAATCTGGCACTGTGCGCGGTCCTTGTCAGCCGCGCATTCGGTGGCGACTGCCTATCGGCGCCGATAGATTATGATGTCGGCAAGATGGTACTTTTTCATGCTGTTCTGCCGCGTCTTGCGATGGCAATCCTGTGTGGCTTTGCATTAGCGTTTTCGGGGGCGATCCTGCAGCAGGTCTTGCGTAACCCACTCGCTTCGCCCACAACCCTCGGCGTCGATGCCGGGGCGCGGCTTTCACTCGCAATTACTGGGGCCTTTATTCCAGCCAGTTTAGGTATCGGGCGTGATCTGGTGGCTATCCTAGGCAGCCTTTCGGCCCTGGGTCTCGTCGTTTTTCTGAGCCGCGGCCGCAACTTCTCCTCGATTAACCTCGTTCTAGCGGGGCTGGTCGTGAGCCTTTTTGCAGGTGCGGTTTCAGTGATCATCACCCTTGCGAATGACCGATACCTGGTTGGGCTATTCGTCTGGGGCAGCGGATCGCTCAGCCAGATCAGTTGGGTACCGTTTCTCGAACTCGTGCCACGCATAGCGTTGAGCCTTCTGCCACTGATTTTCTTGTGGCGCGCGCTTGAGGTGCTGGAGATCGGGGACGAAAGCAGTAGCTCCGTAGGCGTGCGCGTTGCCAGGTTGAGGTTCTTTGCTGTTGCCGTTGCCGTTCTCTTGTCGGCTTTCGTGACTGCCTCAGTCGGCGTAATTGGGTTCATTGGGCTATGTGCCCCGATGATCGCACGCCTCGCCGGCGCGCGGCGTTTTCGGGACCGGTTGGTCTGGTCTGGGGTGCTGGGTGCGATGCTCTTGTGGCTAACCGACGCCGCGTTGCAAGTCTTCGGCGGGCAATCCTCTGCATTCCTTCCCACGGGCGCGGTGACTGCGTTGCTGGGTGCCCCGCTTCTGCTGTTCATGTTGCCGCGCCTGCGGTTTTTCGCACCGCCTCAAGCCTTGGCGGTCGGCATGGCCGGCAAACCTGTCTTGCCGCCGCGTCTGGTAAGTTTGGTGTTGATCGCGATTGTACTTCTGCTGGGGCTCACCCTGTTGGTCGGGCGCGGGCCGTTTGGCGCGTGGCAACTTCTAGGTCCTTCCGGTCTAGAGGCGGTCTGGCTCTGGCGCGTTCCCAGATGGAGCGCGGCCTGTGCGGCGGGTGCCATGCTGGGGGTCGCCGGCCTGATCTTGCAGCGGCTGACCGGCAACGCCATGGCCAGCCCCGAGATATTGGGCATCAGCGCCGGCGTGATCTTGGCCGTGGCCGGGGCGCTGTTCTTTTTCGGCGCATTCGGCGCCTCAGTTCAATACTTGGTTGGAACCCTTGGCGGTTTGTCGGTTCTCGTGTTGATCCTTGCATTGGCTCGAAGATCAGGATTCGCACCTGAGCGGGTTTTGCTAGCTGGAATCGCCATGACCGCGCTCATTGATGCCGTCGTTGGTGTGTTGTCTGCGACAGGCGATCCAAATGCTATCTTGCTACTTGGATGGCTGGCAGGTTCGACCAGCGGAGTCGGCGTGGCAGAGGCACAATTTGCCCTCGTAGCCGCCGCGGTTCTCATTCTCCCAGTTTTGCTAATGGCCCGCTGGCTTACTATCCTCCCCCTCGGGGCTCCGACCGCCCAATCCGTCGGGGTCCCAACCAAGAAGGCAAGGTTAACCCTATTGGTCATTGCCGCGCTCTTGACCGTCACCGCAACTCCGATTGTCGGACCACTGACGTTCGTCGGACTTATGGCCCCGATTATCGTGGTCTACTTGGGTCTTGCCAATACTACGCTGGCTATCGGCGCAAGCGCCCTGACAGGCGCGCTCTTGATGGCTCTAGCGGATGCGGCCGCACGCACTATTGCCTTTCCGATTCTTCTACCGACCGGCGTTACCGCGGCAATCGTCTCCTGCCCTGTCCTACTTATTTTGCTTCAACGTCGTTGGAGGTTTGCATGACCGAAAGTGCTCCATCCGTACTGGCCAAGAATGTTGAATTCGATGTCGAAGGACGTACGATACTCGCCGATGTATGCTGCACCTTTCCTGGCTCAGTCGTGACCGGACTAGTCGGACAAAATGGTTCCGGGAAGTCGACGCTGATGCGCATACTCGCCCGGCAGGTTCCTGCAACCCGCGGCCAAGTGAGCTACGGTGACGAGGCGTTGGCGTCGCTATCGACTCGCTCCGTTTCACGGAAGATAGCGTACATGCCCCAAAATGTGCCTGCGGCACCCGGTATGACGGTGCGCGAACTTGTATCGATTGGGCGCTATCCATGGCATGGTGCACTTGGCCGCTTTACTGATCGGGACGCCGAAGCCGTCGACCGCGCCCTTCGGATAACTAAAACGGACACCTTTGCCGACCGAATCCTCGACAATCTCTCGGGCGGAGAACGGCAAAGATGCTGGCTCGCTATGTTGATCGCACAGCAAGCAAAAATGCTTATGCTTGACGAACCGACATCCGCCCTAGACCTCGGACATCAACACGCAATCCTGAGTCTTCTGAAACAATTGAGCCGCGACACAAAAATTGGCGCGATTGTGATACTCCATGACATCAACCTCGCCGCCCAGTACTGCGACCGGATTATTGCTTTGAGCGCCGGCCGCGTCGTTGCCGAAGGCACACCCGCAGAGATAATGACCCCCGAGCAACTCTCCGGCATCTTCGGCATTCCCATGCTCGTTGCGCCGCATCCCGGGACCAAAAAGCCCTACTGCTATGCAGCTCTAGATGAATTCGCGCCTACAGTAGGTGTGTTGGGTTGAGACATTCCTCCAAACTGATAAAAATTGTTTCAACAGTTTCAGGCCTTTCTTGAAACCACGACTCGACCCGTATTGACTATTGCCAGATTGGAAGTGCCCGGATGTCCGATCATAATTTAAGCAGTGAAGACAACCGAAGTAATGGTCCCGGGCATTCGGATCGGCATCGATACATTGTCACCTTAGAACACACCATCCCGGATCTGTTCGAACAGCAGGCGCGGCTCCTCTCAGACAATGTCGCACTTTGCCAGAACGACAAAGAGCTCTCCTATAACGAACTTGATGCGGCCGCGAACCGTATCGCCTGGACCTTGATTGCCCGCGGTATCGGTCCCGAAGACGTCGTGGCCTTGAAGCTGCCACGCGGCTTTGACTTGATCGCGGCGATGCTGGGTGTGCTTAAGGCAGGCGCTTGTTATGTGCCGCTCGACCCCTCGCTCCCGAAGGAGCGGGTGGAGTTCATCCTTGCAGACGCCACGCCACGTACTGCGATCTCGCTGACCGCCGATTCGGGAGGGCTCCCATCTGGTACTATCCTCCTAGACGATCCGATAGTGCAACGCGATCTGGCTGCGCGACCGGCCATTGCCCCCACTGACAAGGAAAGAACCGTACGGCTCACCCCAGGAAACGCCGCGTATGTCATCTACACCTCCGGGTCTACAGGTCAGCCCAAGGGCGTGGTCATCGAACACCGGCAGGTCGTACGGCTGTTTGCCGCGGCGCAGCGCGATTATGACTTCGGACCTGA
Source organism: Sulfitobacter delicatus (assembly GCF_900102535.1). Taxonomy (GTDB): domain Bacteria; phylum Pseudomonadota; class Alphaproteobacteria; order Rhodobacterales; family Rhodobacteraceae; genus Sulfitobacter; species Sulfitobacter delicatus. Next base: position 374,951 of record NZ_FNBP01000004.1, read on the forward strand.
CGACTGCTGGACGCTGTTCCATTCCTACGGCTTTGATTTCTCGGTCTGGGAGATTTGGGGAGCTCTTTTTTACGGTGGTCGTCTGGTAATCGTGTCACAGGACGAGGCACGTTCAATTCCTGACTTCATCAGACTACTTCACGATCAGGCCGTCACTATCCTGAACCTCACGCCGACTGTCTTTTTTGCCCTTGACCAGGACATCGCCGAGAGACACCAGTCTTTGCCCGGATCTCTCCACACAGTTATTCTGGGCGGTGAGGACCTGGACAGCCGTCGTCTGGAAGGCTGGTATCAACGGCACGGCACCGACGGCCCCTCAATCGTGAATATGTATGGCATCACGGAAACCTGCGTTCACGTCACTCATTGTTCACTCGATTCAACCACCGCCCGCGATGGTCCCTCCAAACAGATCGGCGAAGCGTTGCTTGATCTCGACGTCTATGTGTTAGACGACATGTTGCAACCCTGCGATGAGTCGCAGATCGGGGCTCTCTATGTGGCGGGGCCTGGCCTAGCGCGGGGATATCTCGGCCGAGCACCTCTTACCGCGTCGCGGTTCATCGCCAATCCTTTAGGCAAACCTGGCGAACGGATTTACCGAACCGGCGATCTCTGCGCGTGGACGGATGGCGGCCTCGTGTACCACGGACGAGAAGACGATCAGGTGAAGTTGCGCGGCCATCGCGTCGAACTTGGCGAAATCAGCATGCGCTTGCGCGCCCACCCGGATATTCGGGACGCCACGGCTCTGATCCGTCCAGAGCCTCATGGGGGCCGATCGATATGTGCGTTCGTGACAGCCACGACGTCTGGCACGTCTTTATCGGACGAGGCTCTTGAGTCGTATTGTGGTCTGTTTTTGCCGTCTTATATGATCCCGTCCCGGGTTTTCGTTCTGGAGTCCTTTCCGTTGACGCCGAACGGGAAGCTGGATCGCGAGGCGTTGCTGAGGATTGCTGAGGACCTGGGGGGCAGGTCGGGATCCCTTTCGGATCCTGGGTCTGTCCTGGGTGGATCCGATGCGCTTCTGGGTCTGGTTGCCGAGGTACTGGGTCTTCCGACTGTCGGCTTTGAGGATCATTTTTTTCGCTTGGGGGGGCATTCGCTCCTTGCGACGCGTCTGGTGTCTCTGATCCGGTCCCGTCTGGGGCGGGATCTGCCGATCCGGGCGGTGTTTGAGCATCCGGTTCTGGCGGATCTGGCAGAGGTCTTGCGCGCAGCGCCGCGCGCCGGGCGTCCGCTGGTTGCGCAGGCGCGTCCGGCGCGGCTGCCGGCCACGCCGGCACAGGCGCGGCTCTGGTTTGAAGATGGCGCGGGAACGGGCGCGGGATCAGCCTATGTCATCGGGGTTTCGGCCGATCTCTCGGGGGCGCTGGACATCCCGGCGCTTTCGGCGGCCCTGGGCGATCTTGTCGACCGCCACGAGGCGCTGCGGACGCTGATCGAGGCTGAGGAGGGCGTGCCCTACCAGCGCATTCTCGCGCCGGGTGCGGCCGGGACGTTGCTGGAGGAAGAGACGGTAGCGGCTGCGGCTCTGGCCGACCGGATGGCCGGGTTTTTCGGGACGGGTTTCGATCTGGGTCGCGATCTGCCGATCCGGGCGCGGCTGTTCGGGCTTGACCCGGCGCGCCACGTTCTGGCGCTGGCGGTGCACCACCATGCCGCCGACGGTTGGTCGATGCGGCCGCTGCTGGCCGATCTTTCGCTCGCCTACGAGGCGCGGCGCGAGGGAGACACGGCAGCGCAGGTTCAGGCCCGGATGGCGGCCCGATCCCCTCTCGACGTGCAACCGGCCGACCATATGCTGTGGCGCGACGCGGCGCTCGGCCGGGCCGGAGAGGCCGACAGCGTCCTCGGCCGCCAGCTTGCGCATTGGCGCGAGGTCCTCGCGGGGCTGCCCGAGGAGTTGCCCCTGCCGCGGGATCGGGCACGCCCGGGCCGCGACGGCCCCGCCCCGGCGGGCCAGGTCGCGATCGACGTGCCCGCGCCCCTGGTGTCAGAGCTTGCCGGGCTGGCTGCGCGCCTGGGGGGCAGCCTCTACATGGTGCTTCTGGCCGGGCTAGCGGGGCTTTGTCGCCGCCTGGGCGCGGGCGATGATATCCCTGTCGGCGTGCCGCTTGCCGGGCGGACGGAGGCCGCGCTCGACCCGCTTGTCGGGCTCTTCGTCAATACCGCCGTCCTTCGGGTGGACGCCTCGGGCACCCCCGGCCTTGCCAAATTGGTGCGGCGCGCCCGCCCGGTCTGCCTGGCCGCCCAGACCCATCAGGACCTGCCCTTCGAGCAGCTTGTAGAAGCGCTGGCCCCGCCGCGCCGCGCCGGACGGCATCCGCTGTTCCAGACCATGCTGGCGCTGCACAACCAGCCGCCGCCCGACCTCACGCTCAATGGGTTGACGGTCGCCCTCTCCGAGCCCGCCCCCCAGGCCGCGAAGTTCGACCTGGATTTCGCGTTCACGCCGGGACCCGGCGGCATCCTCCGGGCCCGGCTGGTCCATGACGCGCAGATGTTCGACGCCACCACCGCCGAGCAGATCCTGCAGCGCTATCTGAGGCTGCTCGAAGCCGGGGCCGCGGCGCCCGACCGCGCCATCGACGCCTTGGACCTGACCTTGCCGGGCGAGACCGAGAAGGCCCGGGCCCTGGCACGGGCCGACCCCGGGGAATGGCCCGATCCATCGGCCGTCGGTACCCCGGCCGATGCGGCGGCGACGCTCACCGAGATGATCGACGCGGCGGGGGCCGCCCATGCCGGGGCCGTTGCGCTCGATCCCGGACCCGACGCCGGCGTCCCCCTCAGCCACGGTGCGCTCCATGGCCGGGCGAACCGCCTTGCGCGACGGCTTCTGGCCGAAGGCATCGGCACCGAGGACATCATCGCCCTCGGCCTCGCCGATACCGCCCTGCTGCCAGAAGCGGCGCTCGCCGTCCTGAAGGCGGGTGCCGCTTTCCTGCCGCTGCCAATGGGCGCGCCCGAGGCTCGTATCGCGGCGCTTCTGGACGCCGCCCGCCCCGTCCGGGTCCTGGCCGACGCCGGCGGGGCCGCGCGGCTGCCGGGGGCGCTCCGGCCGCTTCTCATCGATGGCCCCGCCTCGGCCGCGGCCCGCACCGCCCTGGACGACGCCCCGCTCACACGCGCCGACCGGCCAGCGATCCATCCCGATCAGGCGGCCTATGTTCTGTTCACCTCGGGCTCCACCGGCGCACCGAAGGGCGTCACCATATCCCAGGGCGCGATCGCAGGATATGTTCGGACCTTGGCCGGGCTTCTCGGCCCCGACACGGCCAGGATGCCGCTTTTCACGGCCCCGAGCTTCGATCTGACCCTGACCAGCCTGCTGGTGCCGCTCGCCACCGGGGGGGCTGTCGAACCCCATGATCCGGATCATCCCGAAGACGCCCTTGCCGCCATATTCGGGGCCGCAAGCCAGGTCACCGCAGTCAAGATGACACCGGCGCATCTGGCGCTTCTCGACGCATTGCCCCATGCGGTGCCGCCTCCCGCGCTCCAACATGTCATCCTCGGGGGCGAAGCGCTCAGCGCCGCCCAACTCGACCGTCTCGCCGCCCGACTGCCCGGGATACGGGTCCTGAACGAGTATGGCCCGACCGAGGCCACCATTGGCGCCGTCGCGGGATGGGTCACCGCCGCCGATGGCACACGCACGCCGATCGGCCGGCCCTATCCCGGCGTCACCGCCCATGTGCTTGACGAGGCACTGCGCCCCTGCCCCCCGGGCCTGCCGGGTGCGCTCTATCTGGGGGGAGTGGGTGTTGCGCGGGGCTATTTCGGGCGCCCCGAGCTGACCGCCGAACGCTTCATCGCCGATCCCACGGGCCCCGCCGGCGCACGGCTCTACCGGACCGGCGATCGCGGGCTCTGGGGGGCCGACGGGCGCCTGCGCTTCCTCGGACGCGAAGACGACCAGGTCAAGATCCGCGGCCACCGGGTCGAGCCGGGCGAGATCGAAGCCGCCCTGTCCGCACTCGATGGCGTCGCCGAGGCCGTGGTCATCGCCGTGGACGGCCCCGATGGCACCCCCCGTCTCGCCGCCTGGTACCGCCCCGACGAACCGGACAGGGACGGTTCCGTCGTCCCGGATCCCGACACGCTCCGCGCCGCGCTGGCCCGCCACCTGCCCGAGGCCCTTCTGCCCGAGGCACTGGCGCCCCTCGACCGCTTGCCCCTCACCGCCCACGGCAAGCGCGACCGCGCCGCCCTGCCGACCCCGGTCTTTGGCCGCACCGCACCGGTCTTCGCCCCGCCCGAAACCCCCCAGGAGCGCCAGATCGCCGCCATTCTGCAGGAACTGACCGGCCAAAAGGCATTGGGACGCGACGACAATTTCTTCCACCTTGGCGGGCATTCCCTGATGGCCGCCCGCCTGGTCGCCCGGTTGCGCCAGGAGACCGGGCGCGCCCTGCCGATCCGCGCCGTCTTCGAGGCACCGCGCCTGCGCGACCTGGCCCGCCGTCTGGCCGGGATCGCGCCGGATGACAGCACCGAACCGCTCACCGCCGATCCCGACGCCGGCGGCGAACCCTTCCCGCTTTCCCCGGTGCAAGAGGCCTACTGGCTGGGGCGCCAGGACCTCGTAGCCCTGGGCCGCGTCGCCTGCCATGCCTATACCGAACTGACCTTCGACACCCTCGATCCCGCCCGCATGCAAGCCGCCTGGCGCACCCTCATCGCCCGCCACCCCATGCTGCGCGCCCGCGTGTCCGCCGACGGCACGCAGGAGATCCTGCCCGTCGAGGACACCGCCGCGACCTTTGTCCTGCCCGTCGCCGAAGGCCCGGCCGAGCCCCAACGCGCGGCAATGTCCCACCAGATCCTGCCCTTGGGCCGCTGGCCGATGTTCGATGTGCGCCTGACCCGCGTGACACGCGACGACTGGCGCATGCACCTGTCGATCGACGCGTTGATCCTTGATGGCGAGAGCACCGCGCTGATGCTGGACGACCTGTTCGCGCTCTATCGCGACCCCGCCTCCCGGGACGCCGCCGCACCCGCAGCCGACGCCCCCAGTTTCCGCGACTACCTGCTGAACCAGGCCCGCGATCCCGCCCGCGCCGCCGACCGCGCCGCCGACCGGGCTTGGTGGGAAGCCAGACTGGATCACCTGCCGCCGCCGCCCGCCCTGCCGCTCGCCTGCGATCCCGAAAGCCTCGACGATCCCCGCTTCGCGCGCCTCACCGACCGGATCGATCCCGCCGACTGGGCCGCCCTTGCCGCCCGCGCCGCCCGCGCCGGGCTGACCCCTTCGGCGGTTTTGCTCACCGCCTATGCCCAGACACTGGCGACCTGGACCCGCGAAGCCGACTTCAGCCTGAACCTCACCGTCGGTGACCGCCGCCACGATCTGGGCGCCGGGGTCGACACCATGCTCGGCGTCTTCACAAGCCTCGTGCCGCTCGGCATGAAGGCAGCCCGCAGCGCGGCCTTCGAGACCCGCGCCCGCCGCCTGCAACACGACCTCGCTCAGGCGCTGGACCACCGCGCCTTTTCCGGTGTCGAGGTCCAGCGGCTGCTGGCGCAGCGTGCGGGCGAAACGGCCGCCGGGCTGCTGCCCGTCGTCTTCACCAGCCTGCTCGGCGAGGCCGGCTTCGATCCGGCCGCCCACGGGGCCCGGGTCGTCCACGCCATCACCCAGACCCCGCAAACTTGGCTGGACAACAAGGTCTACGAGATCGCCACCGCCGACGGCCCCGCCCTGACGCTGGACTGGGATGCCCCCCCCGCCCTCTTCCCCGAGGGCTTGCTCGCGGCCATGTTCGATGTCTACACGCGCCTCATACGCCGCCTCGCCCGTGACGAGGCCGCGTGGCACACGCCCCCGGCCCCGCTGCTGCCCGAGGCCGAGACCCGGCTCATCGCCAGCGCAAACGACACAAAAGCCCCCCGCGCCGACGGGCTGCTGCACGATCCCGTCCTCGACGCGGCCGCCGCCCATCCCGAGCGCATCGCCCTCGTCCACGGCACCGCCAGCATCCGCTATCGCGAGTTGGCCGCCCGCATCCGCGCCACCGCCCACGCGCTGCATCGTACCCTCTGCGCCGACGACCGCCTCGTGGCCGTGGTCATGGAGAAAGGCCCCGAACAGATCGTCGCCGCCCTAGCCATCCTTGCCACCGGACGCGCCTTCCTGCCGATCTCCGCCGGTCAGCCCGATACCCGCATCGCCGCAATCCTCAAGGCCGCCGGTGTCCGCATCGCCCTCACCCAGCCCGCCATCGAACGCGGGCGCGGATGGCAGAGCGCCGTCCTCCTGATCGACGTGCCCGGTGGACCGCCCGACACCGAGCCTGACATCCTGCCGGTCAGTCCGCAGGCGGGCCCCGACGACCTGGCCTATGTCATCTATACCTCCGGATCCACCGGTGCCCCCAAGGGCGTCGCCATCTCGCACCGCGCCGCCCGCACGACGCTCGACGACGTGACCCGGCGCTTCCGTATCGATCGGACCGCCCGCGGGCTCTGGGCCTCGTCATTCGAATTCGACCTCTCCATCTTCGATATCTTCGGCCTTCTCGGCCAGGGCGGAAGCCTCGTCATCCCGCCCCCAGACGCCGCCCGCACACCGGAATGCTTCGCCCGTCTCGTCCAGGACCACCGCGTCACCGTCTGGAACTCCGTTCCCGCCATCGCCGAACTGATGCTCCAGGCCGCACCCGCAACCGCCGACCTGACCAGCCTGCGGCACATCCTGCTTTCGGGAGACTGGATCCCGCTGGGCCTGCCGGGCGCCCTCGCCAAAGCCGCTCCGGACGCCGCCTGCATCTCCCTCGGCGGCGCAACCGAAGCCGCCATCTGGTCCATCGCCCATCCCATCAACCGCATCGACCCCGACTGGACATCCATCCCCTACGGACGTCCCCTCGCAAACCAGCGCATCCACGTCCTCAACGACGACCTCGACCCTTGCCCGGTCCACACGACAGGACGACTCCACATCGCCGGCGACGGCCTCGCCATGGGCTACTGGAACGACCCGGACCTCTCCGCAAAAAGCTTCTTCCATCATCCCGGGACACAAGAACGCCTCTACGATACCGGCGACCTCGGAACGCGCCTGCCGAACGGCGAAATCAAATTCCTCGGACGCGAAGACCACCAGGTCAAACTCAGAGGCTTCCGTATCGAACTCGGCGAAATCGAAAAAACCCTCGCAAAACACCCCAAAATCAAAAACGCCGCCGCCATAATCACAAAAAATCCAAGCAAAATCATCGCATTCGTGACG
>NZ_FNBP01000019.1 GCF_900102535.1 Sulfitobacter delicatus
AATGGGACAAGGCGGTCACCAAGCTGGTCAAGGACCGGGATGCGCTGCTGACCTTCTACGACTATCCGGCGGAACACTGGAAGCACATCCGGACGTCAAACCCGATCGAGAGCACCTTCGCCACCGTCCGGCACCGCACGAAACGCACCAAAGGATGCCTCAGCCGCACGACCGGGTTGGCCATGGCCTTCAAGCTAATGATGTCAGCGCAGAAGAGATGGCGCAAACTCGATGGACAGAACCGTCTGCCCGAGATCATCCAAGGGGTTGAGTTCCGCGATGGGATCAGCCAGCTTCAAACTGCCGCCTGATCAGGCATCACCAACTTTTGCCCATATCTCCACTGAGCACTGTGTCTGAGGCTTCTACAACGGTCTGAGGGAAGCGAGATCTGGTGATGCGCAACTACCTGCATTTTTGTTCGCCAACCCGCTTATACCGATCAGTATAAAGTCTCCGGAGCGAGACCTCCCACGCCATGATGCCCACTTAGCGCCTACAGGATGATTACAGAGAGGCTACAATACCCCTCCCTTACTTGTCAGGCACCGCCCCTTGTTCTGGATCAGGATGCAGGGTGCCTATGATGCTTGGCATGCTTCCCGCGAAGTTGATGTTTCGGCTATTCCAACATTGAGCACTGCGTCTGGGGCTTCTGCAACGGCCTGAAAAAATCGGAGGCTGGTGACGCGCAGCCACCTGCATTTTGTGCGCCAACCCCGCTTATACCGATCGGTATAAAGCCTCCGGGGCGTGGCCTCCCTCAGCTACTGGGAGCCTACAGCATGGCTGCAGTATGCCTACAGGCGCCTACAGAATGGCCACAGTAGGCCTACAAGATGGCTACAGTTGGGCCACACCAAATGAGCTACTCGTTGCATCTTCTGACCCGATGCTCATGATCTAAGGCGGGACGAACTTCTTGATAGCTTCGTCCAAGGCTGCTGACAAAGGTCACAAAGAATGCTTCCCGGCTCAGCATGCCGGGAAGCATCGTTGATCTAACGACCATCGCCCGTGCGGGTTTAGTCAGCACTGGCGGTCTGGGGCTTCCCATCGGAGCCATAGTAGACGATCTCGACGTCCTTACGGAGATCCTCTTCCACGTCAGAGAACGCCTCTTGGCGCAGCTGCTGTTCGATCTGAGCACGCACAGCCTCAAATGGCGGAATCTCTTGTTCGCTGTTGGCTTTGATCTCTTCATACTTCGCCTCAACAGACTCGTCTGTGACGCGGTCGCCCAACTCGCGTTGGAGCCAGACTTGAATCATCGCATCTTTCTCGTTTGCTGAGCGTGCTTCTTCCACCAGCGCGACGACTTCTGAGTCCTCGTTTAGCTTGTCGGCCAAGGCAGCCTTATAGATCAGCTCTTTTGCGATCAGCTGGTTTACCGCCATGGGCACCAGCAACTCTGGTGGCTGCTGCCGAAGTTGAGGGGGAAGCGCTGAGATCGCTCCGGAAACATCCGAGCGGTTAATGTCCTCGTCTCCCACACGAACAACCAGCAAGCCGCCTTCAGCTTCTGCAGCCTTCGAGGTATCGGCTGCGGCGTTTTCGCCTGAGGTCTTACTCGTTTCTTTGGCCTCACTTTGTGTGGTTTGGGTTTGAGTGTCTGATGTGTCGCTATTCGAATCCTGGGCATACAGCGGTGCCGCGACCAAAGACACGACGAGCGCAGTGGTAGTGGTCAGCTGTGTCGTCAATGGCATGTCGTTTGCTCCTTTCGTTGCAATAAGTGCTGACAAAACGGCCAACGTTTCTTGTTGTTCCGTTTTGCAAAAGGAAGGCGGGGATAAGGCGGATTTATTGCCTTCGCGCCGCCGTGATTTGGAACATCGCCATCGCCCATTTGTTTTTTAGGTGACGCAACTGAAATGAAGGAGGTTCAAGCTATGAAACGCATGACAGTTTCCGCCCTGGCACTCACCATTGCGACCGCAGGCGCCGCAGCAGCCGAAACGCATCTCAGTGATCAAAAGACTTATAGCGGCATCGTTTCCTCTGATGTCTCGCAAAATATGCTGCGGGCTGAGGCGATGATCGACGCAGAAATCTATACGCTTGAAAGAGAGTATGATGAAAACGAGTGGGTCGATACTGACTATTACGGCTCTGTTGGCACCGAGTGGGAAGAGATCGGTGAAATAGACGATATTGTTGTCTCTCGCGATGGCCGCATCGTGGGCCTAGTCGCAGAGATTGGTGGCTGGCTTGATATCGGGGACGAAGATGTAATCATCGATATGAATGATGTCAGGATCGTAGGAGACGACTTGGGTGATGTGGCTTTTGTAACCCGCCTGAACGAAGAGCAGCTCGAGTCTCGTCAGGAAGTCGACGACGCTTGGGGCTGGTAATGACCCGCTCCCAATAGAGTCCGCTAACTTGGGGTAGCTCTGAACCGATTGTTGGTCGCAGAGCGAAAAGCCTGCCGTAGATACTTCTTCCCTGCGGCAGGTTATTTTTTTCTTTGTCATAAGCGTTTGCGACAGGGTGACGCTTGAACAGAAGTCCTCGTGTTAAGTGCATTTGATTTTTATAGAACGAGAGGAGGTTCGTCGTGCCAGCATATTTGATTTCTTACTCAACGGCGACTGAGCAGACCAGAGCGGACCTTGACGAATTCATGGACGTCTTGGGAGCTGTGCCACTGGGCGAGTGTCTATGCGGGCTGGAGATGAATCTCGGACTTGACGCCTTTCGCGATTGGTTGACCAGTCAGCTAGAAGAATGTGATGCTTTGGTTGTCATAGAACTGCGCCCTCGTTTCAAACAGTCCAGTCAGAACCTTTCACGTGAAGCTGTGGCTTGGCTGGAGGAAATGCTGAAGCCACGAGCGGTATAAAAGGTCTTCTGGTGGACTTATCCACAGAAGGCCGAGCGAGTATTTAATATATGTTATAGACGTTGCCTTATAGGTTGATACCGTTCCGAGTGTTTGAGTACTTTTGACTCAGTACTGGATTAAGGAGGGCGTTATATGTTGCCAAAAGGTGATAGCGACAGAAGCCTATTTGTCCGCATTACTGAAAGTTGGAAGTTTTCCCATTGGGCTGGGGCGATAACTGTGGCGGGGCTATGGGTGATTGCAGTCTATGAAATGGTCTCCTATCTGCTCGGCAACTGAGACGGCACAGCTGCCCAATTTTACATCAAGTATCTTGCTGTTCATTCTGTCTCGTTTATCTTCGCCCAATGGCCTCCGATGAGCAGAACAACCCAGTTCCAAAACGTAAGATACGGGAGCGTAGGGCTGAAATCGGACAAGTGCGCGAGCGCTTGGCGTTTGGCATGGCTATGGTGGCGCTATGGGCGCTTGGCCTTTGTTCGTCTTGACCCACTGACCGCCATTTACTGGCCGGTTCATCGCGTCCTTTAGCAACAGACGCGAACTCTGCAAGACGTCTCATCTCCGACAAAGCCGGTTCGAGAGCACGCCGGTAAAGCGGGTTAGCTCTGGCCACCGCCCGTACCCTCACAGGACCTCCCCTGCGGTCAGTGGTAGGCCGATGAGGGGTAGCTTTCCCGACATTGGCCACGCTGACGCTTCGCCTACTGGAAGATTACAAGACGGCCACAGAAGGCCTACACGATGACCACAAAACAACTATGGGGCGGGTGCCCTTGCTCCCTGAAATTTAGAAATTTCTGGGGTGACTTACGAACCATATGCTGTGATTTGCAATGCTGGACCTTTGAATCTGTATAGTCGAAGCACCAGCGCTAAACCCCTCAGGTCAAGCCAAGATGTTCGGTTAAAACTGGGACCAGTTCATTCGCAGAACAGGGCGCGCCAGAATTCAACATATGATGCCCTAGGTGCCTTTCCGGGATAGAAAAATACTGAACCCCAATGCTCTTTAGAGGGTCGACGTCAATGCATATTGATACATATATGGGCGCATATCTGGAATAGAGGTTGATATGTTTACGAAAAGTGACCTGAAGGAACTGTCCCGCAAAGAACTCGAGAGGCTTTTGTCTGATGTGGAAAAGGCATTGCAGGCGGCTCGAAGCCGGGATCAGAGAGAAGCAAGAAAGGCTGCTAAAAAGGCGGCCGCAGAGTTTGGATTCTCTCTGGGGGAAATTTCAGAAACGCAACCCTCAGCTCCTGCGAAAAAGCGAGCTAAGGTCAAGAAAAGTTCGAAGCCTTCAAAACCAATGTATGCTAATCCCGACGATAAGGAACAGACTTGGACAGGTAAGGGCCGACAGCCGAATTGGTTCCGTAGTCAGGTCGAGAGCGGCACTACGCCCGATGCTATGCGTATTTGACCGGTGGAAACCTAGAATTTCAACTATTTCGAGACTGGAGAGTACCTAGGGCATCCGGGAACGAGACTGATGGTTAGCTGCGCATTTCAAATGCGCAGCTATCTGCGCTTCGCCAATCTCATTTATGCCGATCGGTATAAGGCCTTGGGAGAGAAGTCCCCCAGCATGATGCACACAGGGGGCTACAGAATGACCACCGTTGACCTACAGAGCGCCTACAAGATGACCACAGTAGGCCCCCACAGGATGGCTTCAAATGGGCCACAGTTTGAGCTACTCCCCATTTGTTGGACAGGATCTGGCGTAGTTTAAGCTACTCTTTGCACTTGCTGATCGGGGTTGGTTGTTTCAATTCTCTGCCAATAGACCACAGCAGGTGGTTTGCCGCCAAGGGCAGAATGCGGGCGCTTGTGGTTGTAAAACTCGATCCATTTTCTGACGCCATCTCTGGCCTCTGACCCGGTTTCCCAGGCATGCAGGTAGACGCATTCATACTTCAGTGACCGCCACAGCCGTTCGACAAAGATATTGTCGAGGAAGCGGCCCTTGCCGTCCATTGAGATGCGCACGTTTGCGCTCCGCAACCTGTTCGTCCAAGCGAAAGACGTGAACTGGCTGCCCTGGTCCGTGTTCATTATGTCTGGCGGGCCGAACTTGTGGATCGCCTCATTCAGCGCATCAACGCAAAAGCCAGCCTCCAACGTGTTCGAGATGCGCCACGCCAGAACCTTGCGCGTGTGCCAATCCATGATGGCCACCAGATAAAGGAAGCCGCGCAGCATCGGTAGATATGTGATGTCGGCGCACCAAACTTGATTTGACCGATCCACGCGTAGCCCCCGCAGCAGGTAGGGGTAAATCTTGTGACCCCGCCTTGCTCGTGTTGGGATTCTGGTAGATCGGCATGAGACCCATCAACCGCATAAGGCGTCTGATGCGCTTTTCGTTCACCAGATGCTGTTCATTGCGCAGGTGCCACGTCATTTGGCGCACACCGTAAAACGGGGTTTCCAAGAACTGCTTATCGATGACGCGCATCAGATCGAGGTTCAGCTCGCTCTCACCCTTGGGTTCATAGTAAAATGACGACCGCGAGATCGACAGCAGGGAACATTGCTTGCCAACGGACAGACCCGGAATGTTCGGCTCAATCATCTTGCACCTCACTTGCCGATCCAGGGTTTGAGCTTTCTGGCCAAAAAATCGTTGGCGACGGCCAACTCCCCAATCTTGGCATGCAGGTCTTTGACCTGCTCTTCATCGACTTCCGGTGCCTTCCGGCTACCTCGCTCGAACACACCAGACGCGCCCTCAAGCAATGCACGTTTCCATTGATGGATCATCGTCGGGTGAACCCCAAACCGACTGGCCAGCTCGCTGACAGTCTCTTCGCCTTTCAGCGCTTCCAACGCCACCTTGGCTTTGGATTCTGGGTGATGTTGCTTCCGTTTCGACATTCCTGATCTCCCTCGTGTTGAAGATCAGCAAACTACAAATCGCAGCTTACGTCAGTGTCCGATGTTCGGGGGGTAGCTCAGTTATAGACCTGTGGTCATTGGAATGGAGGGCCATGGGCCCACACAGTCATTGAATACCGAGTGCCGCTTGTAACCGCCGTTACCTGATGAAGCGTAAAGCTGGGGAAGATACTGACACACCCCTGCGCGCGTTCGGCGGTGAGGATTTTTGTGCCAGGCATAATCTCCAGATTGCCGCCTTCGTAAGTTTCAGGATCACTCAGTTGTAGCACTAAGGTCAGCTTCCGCCTTGCGGCAGTTGGACTGCTGCCGATATCAGAGTGCCAGGAAAAATGCCCGCCGACTGATGCCTTGTAGATTGCCACTTGTGGGCTTTCGGAAAACTCGCGCAGATCAAATCCAAACCGGTCTTTGTTTGCCTGCCGAACGAGGTCAATCAGACGCTCCATGACCCATTCCATGCCAGCCACCTCATCAATCCAAACGAGCTCTGAGTTGCGATGGCTGTAGTCTCTCTTTTGGCCGATTAGGCGAGCCTCATCTGTCGGTGCATCGAAGAGAGCCTTAAGGATCACCTCACATTCGCCGTTGGTAAACGCATTCGGGATTGAATGGAGCGTAAACATTTGCTCTGTCCTTTTGATCAGTGAAGTAGCCCCAGCTACGCTTCTGCGTTTCTAAGCCGCATGTTGCGATTTTTGTTGCTTCAAGATAGCCCCAAAATCTGCGCCCAAGGCCAGCCGACCGAGCATCGATGGAACCCTGGTTTTTGGTTTGAGAAGACATCTTCGAGCAGAAGCTCTCGATACCGATGAGCTTACTCCCCCCGAAACCAGGCGGGTAAGCTCTGCGGCTGCAGATTGCTGAATTTTCGAAGATGAAAAGGTTCACCGCTTATAATGTAGAGATTTTACTAGTTGTATCATCTACTGGCCTGTAGACGACGTCCATAACTCGTGAACACTGTTGAAGCGATAGTACCCGGGGCGTTCTGAGACACCCTGATCTTACTGTGCTTCGGTCGAGGTTGGCGGAATAAGGATTGAATCCGTGTGGCAAGAAGTCTGGGCGACCATCGTCAGAGAAATTTTCCGATATTCCAGACTTGTCGACCATGACTCGTATAACGCTGCGTTTGGTGTTGGCGGCGTTTCTGGGCGGGCTGCTTGGTTATGAACGAGAACTCAAGGCTCGAAGCGCCGGGGTACGCACCCATATGTTGGTGGCTGTTGGTGCGGCGCTCTTCGTGATCGGCCCATTGCTGAGTGGCATGCCCACTCCAGACATGTCTCGGGTACTGCAGGGTATCATCCAGGGCATTGGTTTTTTGGGCGCAGGAGCGATCATTATTCGCGCAGCAGAACAAAAGGTCCAAGGTTTGACGACTGCTGCAAACATTTGGGCGACAGCCGGGATTGGTATCGTTGCAGGGCTTGGTCTGGAGGCGACTGCGGTCCTCGCGACGGTGATCGTGCTGATCATCCTAGCCGTTATCCCGCGCATCCTACCGTCTTCGGTCAGACCCAACGGGGCTCAAGAATGACATAGCCCTGATGGATTCGAATTCTCCACGCGCTGTGGCTTATTTCTTCAAACGGGCTGTGCTCACCAAGATGCGCATTTGATTTTGTTTGTGTAGGATATTCTCAGTGCATGATGGTTTCAGCTCCGGCAGCAACAGACAGCGCGACGAGAACCGTCAGGACTATCGAGGCCAGCCCTAAGCCGAGCCCCGCGATCACAACCAGCCCATCTCGTTCAACAAAGCCAATGCCAGTGATGAACAGGGAGATAGCAGGAAACCATCCACTCAGCGGCAACGGCACGAACAAGGCTAAAGCGATGCATAAGAGAACCAACCCAACCAGTCTCTCTACCTTAGGCTCGAATACAATTTGCAGACGGGGCCGGGTCAGGCGCTCAAGTCGCCGCGAAATCGGCCGCAGACGCAGCACCGTGTTTCTCAGAGCGGAACGGGACAGTGACCGTTTGGCAATCCAAGGCGGCAGCCAAATATAAGAACGCCCGAGCACCAGTTGAACACTAAAGAACACCAAGGGGATGGCCGTTACAAGCGTGGCACCAGGAGGCAGCGGCAACAGGTTAATTAGGGATGAGAGCAGAATGGCCCAACCGAATGACCGCTCCCCCAACCGTTCTAAGAGATGACCAAGGGGGATCGCGTTGCGCTGGCGCTCACTCCGAAGCACGCAAAGCAAATTGAACGATAGAGAACGACTTTTGACGGTCCTCTGCCTTTTCGACAGTGGATAACTGGAGTTGGTTGTCACAATGCTCCTAAGCCCCGATAGGGAGGAGTTAAGAGCAGTGTCTCTCGGGTCGTCGTCATTGGCCTGCCTTTAACTTGAGGGCCAAATCTGCCCGGCGCGTTCATTAGCAGGTCCCTTTGGAAACCGCCCTGTTCCACTCTTGTAGGGAGCTGGATGCAACTCTATTTGGGGATGAACCTGAAGGAACCAAGAGCCTATGCAATATTCTTACGAACTGAGGCCGCATGGGCATTGATTTGATCTACATCGCAGCTGGCCTCGTTTTGCTCTTCGCCGGGGGTGAAGGGCTTGTACGCGGCAGCGTTGCGATTGCCGAACGAGCTGGGCTCTCCAAAATGGTTATCGGCTTGACGATCGTGGGGTTCGGCACCTCAGCACCAGAACTGCTGGTCTCCTTGAAGGCCGCTTTTAGCGGATCCCCCGAGATTGCTTTGGGCAACGTGGTAGGGAGCAATATCGCCAATATCCTACTCATCATCGGGGCTGGCGCCCTAATCATGCCGATTGCTGGATGGGATCGATCAGCTGTTCGGGAAGCTCTGGTAGCGGCCCTTGTTGCCTTCGCGCTGTATGGTCTGCTTAAAGGAGCGTTCTTGGACCGGCTCGAGGGCGCTCTTTTGCTGGCGGTTCTAGCTGTCTATCTCGGCGCGACGTTCTGGATGGAGAAGCGTAGCCGGGACACTCAGATGTTTGAGCATGAAACCGAAGGGTTTGAGGGCCCCGGCATCACCAGAACGAGTGTAGCCGCCATCTTTGTTGTAGGCGGCATCCTCGCGCTCGTGGTGGGTGCTAACTTGCTGGTGTCCGGGGCCGGGTCGATCGCGAAAGCGTTCGGGGTTTCCGATGCTGTGATTGGCCTGTCGCTCGTAGCCATCGGCACCTCCCTGCCGGAACTGGCCACCTCCATCTCAGCGGCCCTCAAGAAGCAGTCTGACGTTGTCATCGGCAATGTGATCGGAAGCAATATTTTCAATGTTTTGGCGATCCTCGGGATCACATCCGCGATTGTTCCGATCGAAGTGAGTGAACGGTTTCAGGGGTTTGATATGGTGTTCATGCTGCTCCTGTCCTGCGGTCTGGCGGTGATTTTGTTTGCAGTCAAGCGGATCGGGCGAGTAGCTGGTTTCCTGTTCATAGCGGGCTATGCGGTTTACATTGGATACCTGTTCCAAAGCGGCGCGATCAGCTAGTCTCTCTGAGCATTACTACCTTTGGGCGCGAGTAGGGGATTGCTCAAATCAGGCCTTTAGACGGCCGGTTAATTGCATTCGGTGCTCACCATGGACTCATCTGGCACCTGCGTGTTGCAGTAGAACCCGGCGTCAAGGTCAGTGTCGATGAGAATGGCATCTTCGAAAACGGCAGCTTTGAGAACCGTGTTCTCGAATGTCACATTGATGAGCGTGGCGCCGGTGAAACTGGCGCCCGTCAGATTGGCAGAGTCAAAGGAAACATTCTCAAGGGTTGCATGATCAAACAGCGAAAGATTGAGGCCTGCTTCAGAGAAGTCCACGTCCCGAAGCTCTGCTCCGGTTAGGTCTATCCCGGTCAACTTCCAACCCGTAAGGTCCAGCTGTTCGAAGGTACATCCAGGACATTTTCCGAGCATACGCAATTGCTCCTCCTCATCCGGTTCCTGCCCGATTGCGGAAGTACCAAAGAGAGAAACGACGGTCAGAAGCACGCCAAGGCGGCTCGTCGGAAACGCAGGATTTTTCAAGTAGTACCACCTGACCCTATAAGGCCGTTTTAAAAGTCAAAAAGCTCACTCAAAAAGCCTTCACGGCGCTTCTTCTTATAGGGCCTGCTATGGTCGCGATCTTGCCCCGAGGTGTGCAAGTAGGCGCCCTCAGGAGGGGCGGATTGGGGACTAGACCGTTCAATAATCTTGTCCAGTTCGCCTCGGTCCAACCAGACCCCACGACACTGGGGGCAGTAGTCGATCTCCACCCCAGAGCGGTCTGTCATCACAAGTTGGGTTCCGTCGATTGGGCACTGCATCGGTTAAGCCTCCTTCGTTCTTGGGTTAATTGGGCACCCGCGATGCAAACTGCAACCACTTCAAATTTATTATCGCCAGAACCGCTGTGCGTTTGATCGGTTGGATCTGAGTCAGCACCGCCAAGATTTTTTGTAAACTCTGCAAGTTAAGGATTAGTGCTCTAAGCGCTTTGGGGGATCCGATAGGGTATCGGCCTCGGGCTTACTAATTCTCGCCAAGCATCACGCCCCCAAGCTGCTCCTTGTCGTAAGTTCGCTTTAGAGAGGCAGAGGCAAGGGGTAGTCGGAAAGGTCTACAATGTGGTACCTTTTGCCATTCTGAATGGACTTGTCCATGTTGGGAATTCGCCTAGGCGGCTGAAAGATGAAACCCGAAAGACTCCTGTTAAAATGAGTAGCTAAACGCCACGTAAATAGCATAGCACCAAAGAACCGCCATGGATGGTATCACGCCCCAGACAAAGAGCCGTCGGTGTCTTAGCTGTTCGCGCTTCTCTTCTTTGTCTAGTTCATCCTGATGCATTGTGTTCTCCGCGAGGCGGCAGATAGCATGTATGGCGCCTGGTGAAAAACGGTAGTTGCCTCAACAACCAGTCAACATTTGGGTGGTGGCACTTCCATTACATAGTTCGATCTCGGCCTCTTTCCTTTCACGCATGGCTATTCTGCCACTGCAAATGCTGGCCACTATCGGTGCAGATGAGCTGCCCTGTGACAGTAGGCGCGTCCATGAGGTAGCCTAAAGCAGCGGTGATATCGGCAGGATTTACACCCCGTTCTAGTACCGTATCACGACGTTCCTGCGCAAAGACTTCGGCCGTCTGGTGCTGCCCTTGGAGGGTTGGTCCCGGGCCAATACCGTTCACGCGGATTGCCGGAGCCAGCGCCTGAGCCGTCGTGCGGGTCATGGCCCAAAGACCCATCTTGGCGATCGTGTAACTCATAAACTCTGGCGTTGGGCTGTGTACGCGTTGGTCAATCATATTGACAATCAGCCCAGTGGCGTGAGGCTCACCCCTCTTGTCCGGCGTGGCAAGCAGCCCCTGTCTGGCCATTGTCTGCGTTAGTACGAAAGGTGCGCGCAGGTTGCTGCCAATATGGCGGTCCCAGCTCTCACTTGAGGCATTGTGGATGTCGTCGGCTTCAAAAATAGAGGCGTTGTTTACGAGACAGGTGATGGGGCCCCCAAGAGACGCCGCCGCGCGAGGTAGCAATGCTTGTGTCTCAGCCTCATCTAGTAAGTCTGCTTGCAGAAGAACCGCTCGGCGACCGAGCGCCGTGATCTCCCCCGCAGTATCTGAAGCACCCGCATGTGAAGTAGCATAATGCACAGCCACATCAAAACCCCGCTCAGCGAGGTACAGCGCCATAGCGCGGCCCAAACGTTTCCCCGCTCCGGTCACCAGTGCACGTGGCATGAAGCTCCTCCTCAAATTGTGATTGTAAACGGATAAAGCATATAAGCCGCGCTTAGCGCCACCCCTGCAAAGACCTGGCAATGGCGCGCTCCTTATACGACAAAGAGCGTACCGTCCGGCGTCTTTTAGAGGACCTTCAGTGAGCGATTACCCGACGTGGAAAAGTGTGCTAAAAAGCTTCGGGTCGATGCTCCGCGTGGCGAAGGTGTCGCCTTGGGTTAGCACGCTAATCGCATCATGGCTGTGTAGGCTTCCCTGATGGCTGGCAACAATGCGGAAATCTCCGATCCGCTCATCGGCTGAAAGCTGTGCACAAAAGAGCCGTGCAGCATCTTCGACGAAGATTGGATTGGCGGCGTTTAATTCGGCGAAGGCCTGTTCGTCCTCGCGTTTAACCATGACTTGGGTCTCCGTGGGAACGGCGCGACGACAGATCTCTATAAGGTCTTCGAACCAAAGGCAATCCGCTGAGTCTATGGTTTCAACGGAGATGCGTGCGACAGAGCGCTGCGAATGCGGCGTGGCAAGTTGGCCACGAGTCTGACGCGCGTGCTCGCTTAACTCCAGGGAACAAGGGCACGTGCTAGAATAAACATAGTCGAGGTGCACGATCTTCCTACGCTGACCGCCCTGTTCACAAAGCTCAAGCGAGATATCATAATATTGATAGCCCGTGAGCCCCGAGCGCAGGCTTTCGATCTTCATCGGAAAAGAGAAGCGCATCTGGATACGGGCATCGAGACTTTCTAGATCGGCTTTGTAGTCGTCGAGCGCCGCTTCAATCACCTCAAAGCTAAAAGTCGCCTCGGCATGGCGATAGAAGCTGCGCATGATCCGGGACATATTGATGCCTTTCTTCTCAGCATCCAGCGAAACTGAGCCAGTGACCGAGGTTTGCAGCCGTAGATCGCTGCCCTCACGGCTGCGGTAGCGGATTGGTAAACGGAAGTTTGAAATGCCAACATGCTGAATTAACTGCTGCGCCCCTCGTATCAGGCTAGAAGGGCCATTTTGCAGATCGGGTAAAGTGGCGACGTAATTGGCACTGGCGCTGAAGTTTTCCGGGTAGGTGCGGGTGAGCGCTGGATAAGTTGCCCCGTTCAGCAGAGGCTCCATAGAAGGATCTAGCGCATTCAGCTCCGCTGCGGTCGCATGGTTGGACCAGGCGCGCAAGGTGGCGAGGGCGGCCTTAACTGCATCCTCGTCCGGTGCTTCAGACATCTCTGTTACGGCATTCATTGCGCTCTCCTTCATCCAAACTCCGTGAACGTAAAGCGTTTAAGAGGGGCGCGCTACTGCTACGGGCGAAGAATACAAGGGATGCCCTTGTCCCGCACGTGGCAGCCCGAATTGACTTTTTGATCGCGCTCCAAGAAACAGGGCAATTAACCACAACATCCGGGGCTCAGATGCCAATTTCGAAGATCAACGGAAAGCTTCTGCACTTTGTTCATATTCCCAAGACAGGTGGTTCTAGCATCACAAGCTATCTCAGGGCGAAGGGGCCCGTAGCTCTTTACAGCCGAGAGCAGCTAGAATGGTCAAAATCCACCCCACAACACGTGGAGGCTGCAACACAACGCGTGCTATTGCCCGAAGGGTTTTGTGACCATAGATTTTATATTTTGCGCGACCCGTTCGAGCGCCTACTGAGCGAGTATCGATACCGAGCAACAAGGAGGAACCCAGCCAATGATCTTCCCAACCAAATTTCGCCCGACGTCAAAATAACGGTAGAACTCGATTGGGATAAAGAGTTCTACGGCACATTCGATGAGTGGGTTCGGAAAGTTTTTTCAGGTCAAGCTATCGATCCGTATCTATGTGATAATCATATCCGGCCGCAGAATGAGTTTGCACACCCCAATTCGAAAATATTTCTTTTTGAAGACGGGCTTGAGCAGGTTCTTGATTGGGTCGATCAAGTCACGCAGACCGAAAGAATTACGGTGCCGTTAGATCGCAATAGTAGTTCTAAATTCTCGATCCAGATGCGGGACGATACACGAAAATTGATTTTCAGCTTTTACCAAGAAGATTATTTGATGATCGAACGGATTAAGGACGCCCGAACTCTAGAGCTGGAAAAGCCTCGCTAAGTTGCCGCGCTAACTGGTGCAGGGCGATATTGGGTTTCGACACGCGGGCTAAACTCTGAAAGTAAGTTCAGCTCGATCCAAAAGGTCGACCCCCTTCCTTCAACTGAGTTGAAACCAATATCTCCGTCCAACAGGTCAATAAGTTGCTTTGTAATGCTCAGGCCCAGGCCACTACTCTTGTTATCCCCTGTGGTGCCTGGGTTGATCTGGTGAAAGGGTGTGAAAATTGCACTTTGCCTGTCTGCTGGGATGCCTATGCCGTGATCGGTGACCTCAATACGCGCTGTTTGCCCGTCCCTTTTTAAACAAATTTCCACCACATCGCCTGCGGAGGTGAACTTTGCGGCATTAGAAATGAGGTTGACGACAATCTGGTTGACGCGTGCGCTATCGGTGAGAACTACCATCTCCTCATTTGGCGTAGACAGCTGATATCTGACCCCAAGCTGTTCAGCGTAAGAATGGCAGCCTTCCACCGCGCTAATGACAATGCGGTTAAGGTCCTCGGGCACTCGCTGTACAGACACCTTACCTTCGCTCAGTGCTTGAGCATCCAGAATATCATTCACCAGCGCCAAAAGACGGTCTCCGTTCCGCGAGGCGACATCTAGCAGCTTGTGTGCAGTTGCGTCCTTCATCGTGCCGTCTAAACGACGCTTTAATAGGGTTAATCCTCCGATGATAGACGTGAGTGGCGTTCGCAGTTCATGACTGATAACGCTCATGAAGTTCATCTTCATACGCGCCGCCGATTGCGCCTCAGTTGCGAGAATGCTCATCTCGCTTTCTGTCTTTCTGGAGGCTCTAAGTTCAATTACGAGCTCAAGTATGAAGATGCCTAGAAGGCACAAGATTGTAAGGGAAAGATAAACTACAGTGTGAGAATAGGACAGCAGCTCGGCTCTGAATTCTGTTTCCGCCTTAGTTGTCGCCTGCGCGAGGGACACTAGAAAATCCTTAATGGAACCGTTGAAACCATTTAGCGAAAGGACAAGATCCTCCGCAATAGACCGGCCTACTTCTTCATTTATGTTATTCGAATTAAGCCGTTTAATTGCAGGCTCTAAGCTTTGAAACTCTGCTTCGAGCTCTGCGAGGATGCTGGCGTCGACGGGAAAGGAACCAATAATCTGCGAAAGCTTGCCCTCTTGAAGCACGTTAATCCGGCTCCACGCAATATCAAACCGCAACGCCACATCGTTGGCCGATCCGTAGCCGAGCGCAAATTGGCTCAGATCACTCTTAAGTTGCAGAAGCTCAGCCTGCAAATGCGAGGCCACCCACACAGGATCATTTTGTTCAGCGGTTCGGAGGCTCCGGACACCTTGGTCCAAGTCATGGACAACGTTAATAGCAAAACCGACTGCTCCAATAAACAGCAGCAGAAGTAACCCCCGTAGAAATTTTACACGACGAATTACTCGACCGAGATGGACTTCAGTTGCCATACTAATCTGCCGTTATAAATATCGCTTTGCAGCTCTGGGTGCTCATCCATTGGGTAGATGACCCATATGGGCCCCTTCTCACGAACCGGCATCGTCTTCCCATTGCGAAGAACTGCTAGAACTACGCTGTAGTTGAAGGCATCCGAAGCCGGTATGTCAGAAGAAAAACCGTTAAGTGCGACCATCTTTAAGGTCGCGTCTTGGGAAATATCCAGCTTTTCAAGAAGGAGCCTTAAACTCGGACCCTGGAAAGTTGTAACGTCGTCGACGTAGTCATTTAACGTCACGACGGTAGTTTGCGGCATCCCGAGCAATTCTTCCTGCGTGAAGCTTGTCGTGCTCTTGGGCGTGGTGATGGTTAGAATGTCCTCGGCGCTGAGCAGCGTAGGTGCTCCGAACGACATCACTACTAGGATCACGCAAGAAATCTTCTGAAACAGCATTTTTGCTCCTGCAACAACTTTTAGTTAGATCCGTATAGGCTCATTTAATGTCATTTTTTTGGCAGTATGGAGCGTTTCTCAACTAATCGCCTGCGACCAGATAGAACGGTTGGCGAAGCAGTCTTCTGCGCTAGTTGACGGAGAGGGCACAAGAAAGGGTGCTTCACGGGGCTTTTCGGCTGGCGTAAATTCATTGTGAAGGACAGCCGGGGAGCGTGATAAGAAACTCAGCACCAGTCCCTTCTCCACAGGCTTGGATTGATAGCTCACCGCCCATTTTTCGGATTGCTTGGCGGGAAATAGTCAGCCCGAGCCCGACACCCTGTTGAGCCCTCGTATCAGATGGGTCTTGTTGCCAAAAAGGCTGAAATACCTTCTCGTAATTACTCTCTGGAATACCGGGGCCTGAATCTTTTACGCGGATAGTGAGCTGGCGAGTATCCCTCGTCACTATGACGCATGCCTCACTATTTTCAGGCGAAAATTTGGCAGCATTTGAGAGCAGGTGCCTAAGCGTTTTATCCAACAGAACCGGATCGCATTCCCAATGAAGCTCGCTTTCCTCTGAAATTAAGCTGGCCGAAACCTTATGTTGATCCATCAGGGGCTGGCTCTTCAACAAGGCTGTTGTTATGATATCGACGATATTTGCTTCAGTTAGGTTTAGCGAAAAGATTCCGCCTGACACCTGTTCAAAATCAAGTAAATCTTCCAAAGCTGTGCGTAATCTGTCCCCACCACGCTTTGCTATTTTTACAAGTTTCTGTACCTTCTCTATCGATCCGTGGGAGCAAGCCAGATCAAGCATATCCAAGGCTCCTACGATTGCCGTCACAGGAGTGCGCAGTTCATGGGCAATAATGGACATGAATTCGTTCCTGAGAAAATCCAATTTTTTGCTTTCAGTGATGTCTAGAACCTGGGCTATGTAGTGCAAGGGCTGGCCACTCTCACTCCGCACGAGGACCACGCAGAGATGCCCCCACACCACCTCTCCAGCAGGACGGACATACCTTTTTTCGATTTCGAATGCATCATCTTCACCATCTAAGAGTTTTTTGGCGCACGACATGCATTTTTCCAAATCGTCTTCGTGGGTTATGGACTGAAAATCAGTACATTTCAGTTCCTCTTCCGAATACCCAAGAAAGGCAGCCATCGCAGAATTTGTCGCCAACCACTTACCCTCCAGAGAAGCTAGCGCGGTGCCTATTGGGGCATTGTTCATCAGCGATCTGAATTGTCCTTCGCTACCTTGCAGTGCTAGCTCGGCGCGTTTTCTGTCTGTAATGTCTCGTTGCGTCCCGACCAAGTTGAGCGCATTCCCCTCAGCATCCCACTCAGTTGCTTCAGCATCGGTACGCATCCAGAGCCAGTCCTGCCCATCGCGTGAACGTAGCCGATATTCCACTGCCACGCGCGGAGTTCGGCCTTTTACGTAATCAGCCAATGCGCAGTCAATAACCGTCTTGTCGTCAGGATGGATCCTCCGCCGCCATTCAGTTTGAAAATCGACGTCTTCGGATGAACTGACATCCATGAGCTCACGCCAAGTCGTTGATACCTTCGAAGTGTCCGAAGCCAGATCAAGTTCAAACACAGCTGTACGAGCAGCTGCCAAAGCCGTTTCCATAGTCTCTACTTTTAAGGCATGCGTCGTTATATTGACCGGATCATCTTGGTTTGATGGCATGTCGGTCGGATAACTTTCAGGAGAGGTGATGTGAGTGTTTCTCTTCAAAATGCCACCTTACTTCTGGGAGTATACTGTCGGCCTCTACCAACAGTTCGCATTGCCTACTTAATCAACTTCTAGGCATGAGGGAAGAAAGCTGCGGATACTCAATTTTGCTAAATATTTGTCAGAAACATGGCGTTTTCGCGCGAGGAATGCCTCTCGCTGTACCGGCCAAAACTTTGCTCGCAGGGAGATCGGCACGGTACTGGCGCCCGCTCCAGCTGTTGAGAGATACATATTCTTCACGTCTCATAGCGGCGATCCGCCGCCATTGGATGTCGGGGCGAGGCTGTCTCTACCGACGTGGAATGCAGCGATGATCTGCTGATATTTTTAGCGGCGCTTACTCACTCCTCATCCCACAGCGTGGATCGATCAGCCATGCCTTCTTCTCGAACGAGGCCGGTCATAAATTCGACAGTTTCACCTGCAAGAGAGAGCATCTCAGAATGACTCGAAAGGTGGTTCACCATGAAAGTTCTGGCAGTTGATGATGACCCCATCATCTTGGAGATGATCGAGGCTACCTTCAGACAATCCAGATCGCCAAAGATTAGTCTCACTGTTTTGTCTTCTGGACCAGCTGCACTGGAACTTCTGGCTACCTCAGACCAACTGTTTGACTGCATCTTTCTCGATATCGAAATGCCGGAAATGGATGGGATTACCCTGTGTAGCCATATCAGAGCGCAGGAGGGCTATCGCTACACCCCGGTGATCATGCTCACCCAACGAACTGAGACGGCTTCAATCGAGCGCGCATTCATGGCGGGCGCAACAGACTATGTCACCAAACCCTTTGATCCCAAGGTTCTTAGATCTAGGCTGCGTGTAGCGAAGCGGATGATGCAGGGTTCGAGTTTGGCTCCTCGTTTGAGCCTTTCTGAACTGCATCATGGGGGGCGCCCCGGGCAGCACAATTTTGCATTTGGGGAACCTTTGCACATTGAGGATGTCCATCAGCTGGTTTTGCCATTTCCGTTAGGAAATTACCTGTTGCAGCTTGCACAGGCTGACTTGGGTGACTGCCACGTTTTCGCCGCGACGATCGAGGATTCGGAAAGACTCTATGCCCAAGGCAGCACCCGGGAATATGGTGTCGCGATCGCTGCCACCGTCGCGGCAATTGCCAATGTGGTCAATCTACCTCAGTTGCTGATGGCCCATAACGGTCATGGTACCTTGTTATGTGTCGTAGCAAGCGTTCAGCTGCCCAAATGGCCTCAGCTCGAAAAGATGATTCAGGACGAAGTCGATACCATGGAGTTACAGCATGACAACGAAACCTGGATGGATTTATCCGTGTCTATCGGCAGACCAATTCGACCGAACGCCAGTCAATATCAGAGAGTTAAGCGAACTTTTTCCCGCGCCATTCAACGTGTGGTGAGACGCCAGAAAGCCCTTTCTGATACGCCGCCTCCTGAGATTCCCCCTGTCTCGGCAGCCCATTGAATGCGAGGCCGTGTTACTAAGATGGTTGTCGAAATATTACGCCAGTCTCCACAGCCTTCTGGAGAGGGTATAGGTTTATGAAAATCCTCTTAGTGGACGATGATCCCCTTATCCTTGAGCTTGTGCCCCTTATGGCGGCGAAGCTTGGGTATGACAATATAACCGCCGTGTCTTCAGCGGAGCAAGCATGGCATCTGCTGAACAACGGCAATGTGATATACGATTGTTTGTTATTCGACATCGTCATGCCGGGCATGGATGGTGTGGAGCTTTGCGGCCTGACTCGAACGATCGCCTCGTATCGTAAGACGCCCATTATTATGCTGACCCTGATGGCTGGGCAGGATTACATCGACCGCGCATTCAAAGCGGGTGCTACAGATTATGTAACAAAGCCAATTGGGGTAGTTGAGCTCGGGGCACGGTTGCGTATGGCCACCGAAGTTGTCACGGCTCGCCAGAACGTCTCCGCCGAAAATATTGCGCCTAGCAAACCGCCATTGAAGGCTACATACGCGCACCCATTCAACTTTACTTCCGAAATCGAAATCACCGGCTTTAAAAAGCTCGTTTCCTACGAAGCGCTAGGCAACTACCTGGCGCAATTGTCGAGGGCTGGATTAAGGGGCTCTCAGGTGATTGCTGTAACGATGGACCAAGGCGAGGGGGTTTACACGCGTGGCTCACCAGATGAATTTGACTACGCGGTTTATGAGACGGCAGACGCGATATGCGAAGCTTTAGAGACAAGTGACTTCCTCGCATCATATACAGGCAGCGGCATCTTCGTGGTCGTGGTGGCTCAAGGATCCAGTCCGCCTCTTCGTGATATAGAGCGGGAAATCCAGTACCTTTTGGATGAAAAGGATCTCGAATATGATGACGGCAGCCCCTTAGATATTACTGTCTCAGTGGGTAGCCCCGTCATCCCCAGCCTAAACAACGCACAGTCTGCCATAAGAACGTGCGATCGCGCTATCGCCCGAGCCCAGCACCGCAGGGAGCGAAAAAATGAAGTTTCGCGCCCTGTAAACATTCGTATCGTAGGGCGGTAACAAATTTTTGCCCTAAACAGGCAGGTTTCAGCCTAAATGAATTACATTTATAAGCGCGAACTCGCTTCCGCATCTCAATAAATTTGAAGAGCTGTAGATCTGATATTGTGCGCTCTACGGAGGCTTACTAATTGGCAGTTACTTGCATTTGCATGCTTATCAGAGCGTTTGAGCGAATGCCCTTCTGTCCGAAAGCCCCCTCATGAATTACGATCATCTAGCTCTATCAGAGTTCGGCATACCTCTGTCTGATTTCGACATCCGGTTCGATAAAATCACCCATCTGGCTTCGCGCCTTCTAAGCACACCGGTTTCATTGCTCACTGTCATCGACGATACAGCTGATCTCCAGCTTCTAAAGTCGGCAGTAGGTGTCCCGGATGAGCTGCGCCAGAATCGTGCAACACCGCTAAGTCATTCTTTCTGCAAGTATGTACGGGATAGCGGAGCACCGTTGTCTTTAACTGATGCTCGGGCCGACCCAATCCATATGCATAACCCCGCAATAGAAGCTTTTGGGGTCGTTAGCTATCTTGGCGTTCCGTTTCACGGCGAGCGCGGTGAGCCAATGGGTGCACTATGCTGCATGGATATACGCCCTCGAGAATGGACCGATCAAGACGTTGAGATACTGATGCATCTGGCTTCCATCGCGGATGATCAGTTCCAGTTGGCCTCTGCCGTCAGGGATCGTGCAAGAGCTAAACTTTTGGCAGAGCGCGCTGCCCTCGCCCGAAGCAGCTTCTTGTCTCATGCAAATCACGAAGTACGTACCCCTCTAAGCGCTATTTCGGGGGCCGCACGCCTTCTTAGTGCCGCTTCAACAGACACAAAAACGCGTAGTCTGGTAGAGGTGATTGATCGAAATACGTTGCGCCTTCGCGCTCTCACAGAAGACTTAATTCGTATTGCTGAGTTGGATACGGCCACCGCTTCTATAGAGGCGGAGTCTGTTGACCTTATTGATCTGATCAAGGATATTTTCGCAAAATATGAGGGTGCGGCCCAATCCAAAGGCTTAAAGTTGGTCCTCAGTACCGAGGCTATAAATAGCCTAACTTTCTTGTTCGATGCTGCCGTCCTCACCAACGTAATAGATCGTCTCGTATCTAATGCGATCAAATTCACTGCGATAGGCGAAGTCCGGATAACGGTAGAAGAAACATCACCAGACGCCTTTGTAATCATTCGCATAAGCGATACCGGTGCAGGTATTGGTTCTAATCTTCAAGGTAAGCTATTTGAAGAATTTGAAGGGCATGATCCCCGAACCGCTCGTGAAGGAGGTGGAACCGGGTTGGGAATGAACATCGTGAAGCGTGAGATTGAGCTACTAGGAGGCACTATATCTCTATCTAGTCAGCTCGGCGAAGGGACCCAATTCGAGGTTTGCCTGCCAACAGCCAGAAGCTCGGGAAATGATACCTATCGGGCAAACGAGCCACAGAGCAACTCTGGGCACCTCACTTGTCTGGAATGCGGAGTGAAACTCAGTCTTCTGCGACGTCATCTCAAGCACGAACACGGCATATCCCCTGAAGTGTATCGGGCTAAGTGGGGGCTACCAGAAGATTTTGAGCTATCGAGCGCCGCCTATAGAGTGATGCGGGCGGTAGCTAAGCGCGACAAATGAAATGCGCCAAAATCACTAGTTTTTGTCGTCTTTTTTCATAATCAACCTGTATGTACTAAAAAAGCGCCAAAAACATGGTGACAGAATAAGAGTAGGATATGCACGCGTTTCGACCGCAGATCAGAAGCACGATCTACAGGTGGACGCACTCGAGGCGACTGGATGCGATGAGATCGTTCAGGAAGTGATGTCTGGTGCCAAGGCGCTGGCCAAACGAGATGCCCTCCTCTCTCGACTAGAGGCTGGCGATGAACTGGTCGTATGGCGGTTGGATCGCTTGGGAAGGTCGACACTGGATATTTTGGAACAGCTCCAAGATCTTCAACGTCGGAAAATACGATTCCGAACACTCGAGGGTGACACCAGCACGCCGATGGGAAGAGCGATGCTCACGATTATGGCTAGCTTGGCTGAACTCGAACGCGAAACGCTCAGAGAACGAGTGAAGAGTGGCTTGGAGGCTGCACGGCGCAGAGGTGCCGAGCTCGGCCGTCGTAGATCACTGAACTATTCACAGCGCGAGCAGATCGTGGCCTGGCGCGAGGAGGGCCAGTCATGGAAGCAGATCCAGCAGTTGTTGGGAGGCCATAAAGCAATTTCGATTAGGACACTACAACGAGCAGTTCGGTCGCAGTAGTCTGCATGCTATAACTCAGAATATGAAATCTGATCTCACATCTAGCGAAAGAGCGCGCCGACATCTCAAAGAGATTGCTGATGAGGCTGGGCTAATGCTCTCAGCTACTGAGGCGGCGGATCTTCTCGAGATCACGCAACAGGCGCTAGATGAACGTCGCAGGGCCGCTTTGATCCTTGGAGTACGTGTAGGCGAAAAATGGCGGTATCCTGCACTTCAGTTCAGAAACGGACGTCCTTTACCCCGCCTCGATGAGGTTTTGGCAGCACATCACGGTGTTAATGGTTGGGTGATTTTGGATTCCATCATGGCAAAGGACACCGCACTGGGTGACCGGTCAATCCTGATGCTCCTAGAAGAAGAAGACGACGAGCTGCTGGATCGGGTGATCCGTGAACTTGAGGATCAGTTTGCTCCCTAAAATTGTATTATAAAGGTAAGCGGCGGCTACGCGGCACTTGAGATCAGCTTAACGGCTGGAAATTCCACGGAAGAAGGTCGTCGATGCGATTGGCAGGATGACCTAACGCAATCGCTTCGAGGGTGGCTTTGAGGTATGCGAACGGTTCGACATCATTGACCTTCGCCGTGGCAATGAGAGATGCAATGCGGCCCCAGGCGCGACCACCTTCGTCGTGGCCGGCAAAAAGCACATTCTTTCGCGTCAGGGCAATTGGGCGGATTAGGTTCTCGACGGCATTGGAGTCGATCTCGACCCGACCGTCGTGCAGGAAGGTTTGCAGCCCGTTCCATTGACGATGGATATAGGTC
>NZ_FNBP01000009.1 GCF_900102535.1 Sulfitobacter delicatus
ACCTTCGATACCTTCTGAAAACCTGGAAGCCTCACACCGCTACGCCCGAACTTGATTCTATATTTTGGAGGTGTCTACAACTTCTAGCAGCTGTAGGTTCAAGCGCGATTGTCGCTAATTGGCTGGCAATCACGGACCTGTGAGGAGGTGGTGAATCTTGTGATGTCTGCCACTTAAAGCTACACCCTCTGTAGCTAATGTGGAGAGCCTGAAATGTTGACCATTGGGACGCTTGCAAAAAAGACCGGTACAAAAGTGCAGACAGTCCGGTATTATGAGCAGATCGGGCTCATGCCAGAACCCGGCAGAACTGAAGGCGGCCAGCGACGATATGGTGATGCCGAGCTTGACCGCCTGTCGTTCGTCCGGCACGCGCGGCAACTGGGGTTCTCGTTGGATGCGATCCGCGAACTGCTCGACCTCAGCGATCACCCGGGAAAATCTTGCGCGGAGGCCGATGCGATTGCCCGCCGGCAGCTTAAGCAAGTTGAGCATCGACTGGCTCGCCTGGAGGCGCTGCGCACGGAATTGAAACGTATGGTGCATGAGTGCAGTGGCGGGCAGACCGCTGACTGCCGTGTGTTAGAGGTGTTGAGAGACCACTCCGAATGCCTGACAAACCATGAAGAGATCGGCGGCTAAGATGCCCGTTGCGTTTGTCTATCCGATCGCGGCGCTTGCCGAAATCGCAGGGTGTTTCGCTATCTAGGCCTGTTGGCACTTTGGGTTTCGCCTGGCACTGCTGCTGTCCTAGCCTTGTTCGGATGGCTCTAGGCGCAGGTGGAAGCTGTCGCCGCGGGACACACATTTACAGCTTATGGTGGCGTCCATATAGCGGCCTCGGTTGTGTGGATGTGGTGGGCAAAAGTAGGCCTGACAGCCGGGAACTGCTCGGGACCGTTATTTGTTTGCTAGGGGCAACAGCCGCACCGCATGAATACTAAGAAATGGGCCCGTTCGGCTCAAGCGAAATCTGGTTCAACTTACTTTGATTCATTCCAGAAAGACGAAAGAACTCCGGAATAATAGCTCGTCGTTTGAGTTTGCAATTCTGCAAGTTCTGGGATTAAGAATAGCGCATGGTAGAGCAGAAGAATGCATCGGAAAGACGCACACTCTGGATCGTTCTGGGGCTGAACATCGGGTTGGCTATCGCCTTCTTTATCTCGGGCGCATTTGGCGATTCAACCGCCCTTATCGCCAATGGTCTCGACAATTTATCAGATAGTTTTGTCTACGGGATCAGTCTCTTTGCCTTGTCCCGATCCGCGAAGTGGAAGCGTGGAGCGGCGAATGTTTCGGGCGGCCTGCTGATCCTTTTCGCCGTCGGCATCCTTTATGATGCTTGGCGTCGCTACGTTGGCGGATCGGATCCTCTTGGCATAATCATGATCATCATGGCACTGGTCGCGGCGGGCATTAACGCGCTCTGCGTTTGGCTGTTGGCACGTATTCGCGATCCAGATGTGAACATCCGCGCGGCGAACACATTCAGCTGGAACGATTTCGCCGCCAATCTCGGCATTGTTGCCGCAGGCTTACTCGTGGCTTGGCTTGGAGCGAATTGGCCCGACCTTATTGTTGGCGTTATTGTTGCTGGCATTGCTGCTTGGGGCGGTGTCGGAATACTGAAAGACGCACATGGTGAACATCATAAGGCTGTTTGCCATGACGATTAGGTAGGGACGTGGGCTTGACCGGAGGGGTAATGACAGTTTAGCGCGCTGTGATTGTTTTTCTTCTGGCCTTTCTACGCTGTCTATCTGATCAAGCGAACGACTGTAATTCGCTCTTATCCTGTCCGATTTAGGAAAAACCTTGGAAGGATTTCACATGACCCTCACACGCCGCCGCCTTCTGGCCTGTTCCGCGAGCTCATTCGTCGCTGCGCCATTCGCAGTTTGGGCTGAAGAAAAGCCTACCATCCACGTGATGAAAGATCCCAATTGCGGGTGCTGTTCGGCTTGGATCGACATCTTGGAAAAAAACGGTTTTGCCGTAACAACTGAACGCAGCTTTGGGACGCTGTTGATCCGGCACAAGTTGGACAGCGGCATCCCGCAGAACATGACCTCGTGTCACACCGGCGAGATTGAAGGCTATATGATCGAAGGTCACGTTCCGCCCGCCGACATCCGCAAACTGCTGGCCGAGCGTCCAGATGCCATCGGCCTTGCCGTGCCGGGGATGCCCTATGGCTCACCAGGTATGGGGTCAGAAGATGAACGCGAAGCCTATGAGGTCTTTCTAATCTTTAGGGACGGCAGCACAAAAGTGTTTTCGCATTACGACGCTGCATAGGGCACTGCGCTGAAACTTGCTGCAAAGTATGGTGACAGGAACCTCAGTGTCCATCTTTTGGTTTGCACTGTGTCAACCAAAGCAAGGAGCAAGATCATGCAAGTTCAGGACATCATGACGAGCAATCCCACCTGCTGCGACCCCGATACTTCGATTCAGGAAGCCGCTGCCCTTATGGCTGAAAAGTCTGTCGGCTCCATTCCGGTGCTCAATGACGCCGGTGAGCCCGTTGGCATCGTGACGGACCGCGATATCTGCTGTGGTGCCGTTGCGCAGCGCAAGACGGTTGAAACACCGGTTTCAGAAGTCATGTCGAACGACCTTCTGACAGTCTCTGCTGACGACGACGTTGAGAGCTGTTGCAACAAGATGGAAGAAAAACAGGTTCTGCGTAGCGTGGTCACCGACGAAAGCGGTAAATGCTGTGGCGTCGTCGCCCAAGCGGATGTCGCCCGGGAGGCCGGTGAAGCGGAGACCGCAGAGTTGGTGGAAGAAGTTTCGCAACCCAAGAAGAAATCGGGCTGCTGCTGACAACGTAATGAGCCCAACGGTTCATCCGGATAAGGGCTTTCAGTTTTTTGCCAATGGAAATGATCAGAACGCGGTGTAGGACCGCGTTCTGATCGAACTAACAGAAAGAGGCGCGGCCGATGGCTCACGATCACGCTCATATAGATCCCGAGAGTGGTGACCGCAGGGTATCCATTGCGATTTGGGCGAACGCGCTGCTTACGGCGGCACAGATCGTTGGCGGGATTTTCGCCGGTTCGTTGGCGCTTATTGCTGATGCGCTGCATAACTTTTCTGACATGGCCTCATTGGTCATCGCCTTTGTCGCCCGAAAAATCGCGCGACGTCCAGCGGATGAACGCATGACCTTCGGCTATGGCCGGATCGAAGTCGTTGCCGCCCTGATCAACTACACCACGCTTATCCTTGTCGGGCTTTACCTGATCTATGAAGGCGGGATGCGCATGATTGACCCGCCGCAAGTGGCGGGTTGGACTGTCGTGATTTTGGGCGGGGTCGCGCTTGTAGTCGACACTCTTACGGCGCTGCTGACCTACTCAATGCAAAAGGGCAGCGTGAACATCAGAGCGCTGTTCCTGCACAATTTATCGGATGCTTTGGCTTCAGTTGCCGTAATCATCGGCGGCATCCTGATCATCCTTTACGATCTTCGGTGGGTTGATCCGGCCATCACCATCGGCATTGCCCTTTATATCCTATACCTCGCTCTAACTGAGATCGGCGATCCTATACGTATGCTGATGCTGGGCAGCCCGCCTGACATGGATGCGGGTGCGGTGGTTGAAGCGATGACGAACGTCGAGGGTGTGCGCGATGTGCATCACGTTCACCTATGGCAAATGCAGGAACATGAGGTCGCACTCGATTGTCATGTGGTTTTGGAGGGAACAGGTCTCGAGGACCTTGAGTCTGCAAAAGATACCCTCAAAGGAATATTGGCAGACGACTTTGGCATCACCCATTCAAGCCTTGAGTTTGAAACCCTCGGCAATGCGCATGAGAATGCATCACTGTTCGGTCATGCGGATCGGCGAAAGAGTAAAGGCGAAGGAACCGGCACAGATTGAGCGGCAGCCGAACTCGCGAAGGCTGCGCGCCGCCTTGAGCAACGTCCCGCCCATATGAGCGCATTCCGCCATTCTTCCGCTTTCCTTTTTCGACCAAGGATCGACATTTCAACAACGTGCTCCTATATCACCATCATGCGCATTTTGCTTCGCCTTGCCACGTTCTGCCTATCACTCGTTCTCCTAACGGGTGCGTTGGCGCATGATCTGGCGGCGGCGAATATGTCGATAGAGATGTCCGGCATGACCGTATCCTCGACAAGTGATCAGGGCGAAGCCTGCGCAGCTTGTTTGCCAGGGGAGCAAAGCGAGGTTGTCTGCGACATAGATTGCACAGCTCCCGTATTTGTTTATTCGCAGATGCATCAGTCATCCATAGAGAGCGTTCAGCGCTTCTTCATGCCTGCGCCAGCGGATCTCAGCCTTGCCGGGCTTAATCCCGGGTCTGATCCTTTCCCACCAAGAACCACCTTCCTGAGTTGACCGGCCGCACCGAAGGGTGACGGCCCGGTCTCGCGTTGTCTGCTGCCAAGCGGCAGCAAAGCGATCGACCCTATCCGTCACTTTCGGGAACGACCTTCATGTCACTTTATCAATCGCGCGATATTTCGCGTAGACGCATGCTGTCCAGCGGACTCGCTGCCATGGGTGCGGCGCTGACCCTACCTCATGTGTCATATGCAACCACTCAGGGGGCTTCGATCCGGGCCCTCGGATACGACGGCAACTCATTGATCGTCGCGTCTGAGCATGCTCTCTGGCGCGTCTCCACCGCAAATCAAATAAGCGAACGGCCACTTGATCACACAGTCACCGCGATCGCCAGCCACCCCGAGGCTTCGGGCAGTCTCTTTGCGGCGGTCGAGCCAACCGGTCTCTTGCGCAGCCGCGACGGCGGGCGCACGTGGACCAACGCAGGTGCAGGTTTGCCTCCAGTCCGGGTTACTGCTCTGACCCAAGCGGCCCTTGAGCCAGGTTTGGCCTATGCTGCGCTTGCGGGTGACGGGCTCTGGCGCAGCGAAGACGCCGGGGAAAGCTGGGAGTTCGTGATGGACCGGCCCTATCTGAACGGAGCCGAGCAGGAGGTGCTCACGCTCGTTTCTGTGGGAAATCCGACTGGCATGGGCGGCATCTGGCTATATGCCGGAACTGAGGCAGGACTAACCCGCGTGCCCGATTGCTTTTGTCGCTGGCAGGATGTGACGGCGGGTAATGCCATGGATGCTCTGGTCGAGGGTAAAGCGCTGCCGCCCACGACACCGCTGCCTGTAGGGCAGCCTGTCCCACATCTCGCGCTCTCGCCCAAAGCACCGGAGCAACTCTACGTGGGCCTCGACAGTGGCCTTTGGACTTCGGCAGACGCAGGGGTGAATTGGTCGCTGGTTGCTGATGGAAAAATCGACGCACTGGCTGTCGATCCTGCCGATCCTCAGCGTCTGACCGTCGTTCGCGACGGCAATCTTTCTGTCAGCCGCGATGGCGGCCTGACGTTCGACACTCTCGACATCTTTGAAGGAGACAAAAATTGAACAGTAAATTCACCCTCGGCACGGTTGCCGCAATCACAGCCGCCGGCATCATTGGTTTTGCCACCTTCGGCATGGCCGAAAGCGACAGAGCGCCTGACACGGATACCGCTGCGATCACCGTTCCGGCTGACCGCCAGATGACCATTTGGCGCGATCCGTCCTGTGGCTGCTGTGACGCCTATGCCGATTATGCAGAAGAAAACGGTTATCATGTCACCCGCATTGACGACCGCGATTTTGACAAGCGTTCTGTCGAAGTTGGCGTGCCAGAACAGGGGCTCGGTTGCCACCTCGCTGAGGTCGATGGCTATTACATCAGTGGTCTGGTCCCTGTGGAGGTCATTCAACGCCTAACGTCTGAACGCCCCGAGATCACCGGCATTACGCTGCCGGGTATGCCCAGCAACGCACCCGGCATGGCGGGCAAGAGTGGCACCCTCAAGACCTATGCCTTCGGCGAGGACGGCGTGGCCGTGTATTCAAATGAGTGAGGATGGAATGATGGAAATGATGAACGGATCTATGATGAATGGGCCGATGTCGGCCGGAATGATGATCGGCTGCGGCCTGTTGTTCCTTTTGGTGCTGGCGGTGCTGGTTCTGGGCGTGTTGGCTCTGGTCAAATACCTGAGGCGCTCGGCATGAGAGCGTTGATCGTAGCCGCTGTGGTTGGCATCACGGGCGCCGCTGCGGTTGCTGTCTGGGCCGGGGGGAAGGAAGACGCCCCCCCGGCGCTCACCGTGCTTGGCGTGCCTGTGGATGCGGAAATGCTCGATCAGGGCGCTGACCTCTATGCGGAGAACTGTGCCTCCTGCCACGGCGCAGACCTCGAGGGCCAACCGGACTGGCGCAGGCGGCTCGACAATGGTCGCATGCCCGCGCCGCCGCATGATGAAACGGGCCATACATGGCACCATGCCGATCAGCAGCTTTTCGACATTACCAAGAACGGGCTGGCCTCGGTCGTGCCGGGTTATGAAAGCGACATGCCCGTGTTCGAGGGCATTCTGAGTGACGCGGAAATCACAGCGATCCTTGGCTATATCAAGAGCACATGGCCCGAGCGTGAACGCAATTATCAGGCCGAGATCACCTCGAAGAACGAGGAAGGATCATGAGCAACCAGGATCAAGCTGCGCCCAAGTGGCGATGGTCCCTTCTGATCGCCGCGCTTCCTGCGGCGGTCTTCGCGGCCATCGCGGCGGCTTTCCTATGGGGACTGTTTAACAATGAAGACAGCCTTCCGAGCACCATGATCGGCCGGGACATCCCAGAGTTTGATTTGCCTCCAATCGAAGGACGCGAAAACGGCTTGTCGACATCAGATCTCCGCGGCGAAGTTTCACTCGTAAATGTCTGGGCCTCCTGGTGCGTGCCATGCCGGGTCGAGATGCCGCTGCTGGTGGAGCTTTCTCAGACCGGCAGCGTGTCAATCCACGGCATCAATCTAAAGGACAAGCCAGCCGCTGCACGCAGGTTTCTCGCAGAACTCGGCGATCCCTATGACCGGATCGGTGCGGATAGCTCTGGCCGGGCCTCTATTGACTGGGGCGTTTACGGAGTGCCGGAAACCTTTGTGATCGATTCAAAAGGGCGCATTGCTTACAAACATGTTGGCCCCTTCAACCGGCACTCTCTGGAAAACGATATTCTTCCAGTGGTGCGGCGTTTGCAACAGGAGCAGGGGGCATGAAGCGGCGCGGTTTTCTTGGCGGCGCACTGGCGCTCGGGGCCACGCCGGCTGCGGCGCGTCCGGTCATGGCCGAGCACAACGCGCCCTTACCAATGCTCTCGCCGCCGATCACCGACGGGAGGGGCCGGGACCTGACTTTGGCAGATTTCCGGGGACGCACGGTGTTGCTTAACATCTGGGCGACATGGTGCGCCCCTTGTCGTGATGAGATGCCAACCCTCGACAGACTACAGGCAAAGCTTGGCGGGCCAGAGTTTCATGTGCTCGCCTTGTCGATCGACCGGGGTGGTTTCGACACCGTCCGCGCATTCTATTCCGACATCGGCATTCAGCATCTTGCTCTCTACGCCTCGGATCAATTGAGGGCGATGATGGCTCTTGGCGTGGTCGGCTTACCGACGACACTTCTTGTTAGCGCCGAAGGCCGCGAAGTCGCCCGCAAAGTGGGACCGGCCGATTGGGACAGCCCGGCGGTAATCTCTCAAATCAAGCACGTCGTTTCAAAAGGATGAACCCAACAGTGACCCAAATTTCAAACAACGATAGGTCAGCAAGTGCGATCCCCGTGCCTTCGCGGCGACAGACCCTCATGCTGACTGGCTTTGCCGCTATCAGTGGCGGCGCTGCGCTCAACTGGGACTGGCTGACTGCTGTTGGTGCGGCACCTTTGATCCTTAGCCTCGCTCCTTGTGCCGCTATGTGCGCTCTGGGGCTTTGCATGCGCGGCGGCTCTGCCGGCTGCGCCAAAAACGATCCGACAACCAAGCCGGACACCACGACAGACTAATTCTCAACCCAAGAAGGAACTGACATGACTTACAAAATGAAAATCACCGCTGCTGCCCTGACCGGCATGATGTTGGCCGCTCCCATCGCTCAGGCACAAGATGCAAAACCAGAAGCGGGCGATATGCCGATGGCCGAAGGTCACAGCATGAACGGCGAGATGTCCGGCATGAAAAACATGGAAGGCATGAAGGGTATGGAAGACATGATGCCCATGATGAAAATGATGTCTGATATGGGGCCGATGATGGAAGCCTGCACAGAGATGATGCAGTCCATGACCGACCACATGAATTCTGCGCATGGCGAAGATCAAAAGGGCTGAACCTCGGTCCGCCCGTCTGACTGGCGGGCGGATCATTCTATTGAAAGAAGTATCATGACTAAGATTACGCCGGCCCGTCGTCGGCTAAGCATTGCCCTGTGGGCGAGTGCTATCGCTGCCGCCGTGCTTGTTGCGGGCCTTGCCCTGCTGCGCCCGGACCACGTTCCTGCCGGCCAAGCGGTCTATCGCGGCGACGCTGACATCCGTTCAGAATTCTCGTTGCTCGACCACAACGGTCAGGTCGTTAGCCAAAAGGACTACGCAGGCCGCTGGCAGCTTGTGTTTTTTGGCTTCACCCACTGCCCAGATATCTGTCCAACCACCTTGGCATATATGGGTAACGTGCTGGAACTGCTGGGCCCTGAAGCTGATGAGATTGCTCCGCTCTTCGTGACGGTCGATCCAGAGCGCGATACGCCTTCGGTTCTGAAGGAGTATGTCGCGAATTTTCACCCGAATCTGATCGGGTTGACCGGAAGCGAGGACCAAATCGCCGAGGCGACCGAGGCCTTCAAGGTTTACAACGAGAAAATTCCCGCAGAAACGGCGCCCCACGGATACATGATGGCCCACGCCGGCCATATTTACCTGATGAACCGCAAGGGTGAGTTTGACGCTGTTTTTCTTGAAAGCGCGCAACCAGCTGAGGAGATGGCCGAACAAATCTCCATGCGTATCGCGAAAGAGAAACGGACCCAATGACCCAAAAATACACCCCCATCACATGGCGCAGCGCCCTCTTACTTGTTGCCAGCCTACTTTTGGCCTCACCGGTTTTTGCCGATCATCCGGGTGAGAACCTTAATCAGGTGATGGCTGCCAAGGAAGCCGCCTTCGAACCGATCTTGCCCGGCGACGCACCAGACCTCGCTTGGATAGGGGCGGCGCATGAAAGCACATCCCTCAATGCTTTGAGGGGAAAGATCGTGGTTCTGAGCTTTGTGCCCGAAGGTTGTGGCGATCCTTGTGAGGCACAACAAGCTACGCTCACCGAAACGCTCACTGCGCTCAACTCCAGCGCGATGCGCGATATGGTGGTCTTTGTTACCCTTAGCGACGAGCCGCAAAGCGGTCCCGCTACGCAGAACAGGATATTCGCGCGGACGCCAGACCCTGAAAAACTTAGTCATCCAAACGCTGCTCTCGCTGGGGTAAGCGAACGGAAAGACCTAACCCCTCAGGTCCATCTGCTGAACCGCGCAGGCCAGCAGGTCGGCATTTTTCACGGCGCTGATTTTGAGCCGCTTAACCTCTTGCTCTATATCAATGTGCTGACCAACACCCATCCTCATGCTGAACCCAGCTTCTGGCAGCGAATGACTGGATGGTTCTTATGAAATCTTACAGCACGATCACGGGACCCCATTGGCTTTCCGCACTTCGGCGTTTTGCCGTAATCACCTTCCTGGGGCATCTTATTTGGGAGGCCGCACATATTCCACTTTATACCATCTGGGTTGAGGGAACGTGGGGTGAGATTATCTTTGCTGCCGTGCATTGCACCGGAGGCGATCTACTGATCGCCATGAGCAGCATATTGCTTGCCCTGTTCTTCTTTGGCACCGGCTCTTGGCCGCAAAGGCGGGTATATCCTGTTTTAGGCGCAATGATGGTGATGGGGCTTGGCTACACGGTTTTCAGCGAATGGCTAAATATCGAAGTGCGCGAAGCATGGGCCTACCGCGAGATCATGCCGGTCATTCCGATCATCGACGCCGGGCTAACCCCCATGTTGCAATGGATCTTCGTTCCTCTCGCGGCCTACTTCGGCGCGGTTAGGCATTCCTCCCGCAAGGTAGACGTGCCTGATGCTTGATGTCTCCTCTCTCGGGCTCATAGCGGCTTTGCTCGCCGGGATAATCTCCTTTGTGTCACCTTGCGTCTTACCTTTGGTGCCCGGCTATGTCTCCTATATCGCGGGACGAACTGGGGTTACTGGGGCGCATCGCAGCCGCAAACAAGCGGTTTGGTTAAGCTTCTGCTTCGTAGTGGGGTTTTCG
Organism: Sulfitobacter delicatus; assembly: GCF_900102535.1. Taxonomy (GTDB): domain Bacteria; phylum Pseudomonadota; class Alphaproteobacteria; order Rhodobacterales; family Rhodobacteraceae; genus Sulfitobacter; species Sulfitobacter delicatus. Next base: position 10,233 of record NZ_FNBP01000009.1, read on the forward strand.
ACGATTTTCATAGGACTCGGGGCTTCGGCAACGGCTCTGGGGCAAGTGCTGCTGCGTTGGCGGTTCGAGTTAAACCTGATTGGCGGCGCAATCGTAATCCTTTTTGGGCTGTTCATGCTCGGGGCCGCCCGCATTCAGGCCATGGAACGTGACATGCGTTTCGACATTGACCTTCCCGGCGGGCAGCCGGTGGCATCCTACGTTCTGGGGCTTGCTTTCGGCTTTGGTTGGACCCCATGTATCGGACCGATCCTGGGTGCGATCCTGACAGCAAGTGCTGCCAGCGCCACAGTATCAGAAGGGATCGGATTGTTGGCTGTCTACTCAGCCGGCCTTGGCGTGCCATTCCTCATCGTTGCGGCTTTTACGGAGCAGGTTGCGGCCCGTCTGCGTGCCATCGGCTCTGTCGGGCGACGGCTCCATCAGGTGGCGGGGGGGATTATGGTCGTTATGGGGCTCACTATGATGACCGGACAGCTCAGTGCTTTCTCATGGTGGCTCTTGGAAACCTTCCCGATGCTGGGGCGGATCGGCTGAACTTTATTTGGAACCTTCCAGGGCTGGAAAGTGATTGTCCTCTTATAGGGTTAGTTTCGACCAGCAATAGATAGGGAAAAGAGATGATGGACGGTGATATGATGGGCGGCGGGATGATGTTTGGGATGGGGATCGGCTGGCTTTTGATCATCGTGATCCTCATTTTGGTGATCGCAGCTCTGGTTAAATATCTACGCAAGTAAAGCAGGAGACTGGCAATGAAGGAGTCCGACAAGCCAGTCATCGTCGTCACCGGTTCAAGCGGCTACCTCGGGGCGGCGGTCGTCAAACGATTGCACGAAAAATACCGTGTCGTTGGACTGGACCGCCATTCACCGCCTCATCCCCCGCATCAGGCCGAATGTATCTGCTTTGCTGGATACCTCATTCCTCGAACTGCCCAGCCCCTGTCATGCTTTTTTGAGCAGACGGTTCTCGAGTGTTAGGTCGGCCGCGCATTCTTTCAGAGCCATGGCTTCCGATCTCAACTCCTTCACCTCAGGGATGTCGCCTGACGCGCTGTCTCGCCGGAAAGACGACGATTTCCAGTCTCAAGGAATTCCTTCGACCAAGTGCAGTACAGGCTGTCAGAGATGCCCTTGCGGCGACATAACGCCGAGATGCTTTCCTCCCCGCGCAATCCGGCTAAAACAATTCTGATTATCTCCTCCGCCGAGTAGGTCTGGCGGTCTTACGGCGGAAGTTCTTGACCAGCTTGTTTGCTGCGTCTTTCGATGTTCCGGGCTTCTTGTTCATCTTCGCTCCTTAAAAGCTACGATGAACCAAAAACACTCCGTCGTTCAAATTCTAAAATCTGTCCCCCGGGGTGCTGGTGTCAGGCAGCGGACGCTTAACGATCGAAGCGTTACGCTAGCGTAAAGACGTTGGTGCGACTTCAAAAATAGATTGGAGAAACCGACAAGGATTGGTCCCAATACATTTCAGTATGACGCACAACTCGACCACATCTAAACGACGTTCTCCCAACTCATACTTGGCTACGTAAGAAGGAGGCTTTCCTAGCATTTTCGCAAGCTCAGCTTGTGAAAGTGCTGCAGCCTTCCGGCTTTCGATCAATTTTTTGCGGAAAACCAAGTATGTCTCCGTGTGCGCGGCGCCTGCCAATGTTTTGCTCCAATCGTGCTCGACAGGGTGCAATACGTTGGTTAGTCAGGCACTCCCAAAATAGGAGTGATTCGTGTCCCCAATAAATGGCCAACTTTCTGCCCTCGGTCTAAGCAATGATCTTGTTCTGCCCTTTTTACTCGTTTGGTATGGTTGGCTTTCTAAAGAGCAAGCTGGCGTTGCGAAAAAGCGGCGGCTCATAGTTATCAAGTGCAAGCTATCTGCCGAACCTGATGGAGGGCGTGCGTTTCTAACAGAGCGCGGGAGACGCAAGTTAAAGGCTTTTTTTGCAACCGACGTAGATCACGAAATGGCGTACGTTTATGCTACCTATCTAAAGGAGTACGGCAAGGTCAGCTCTGATCGTTGGTGCATGTACGCGGGCACTCCTCTCGGAGGCGGAGCAAGCGGGTTTGATTGGTATCACAATAAGGAAAATCTCATGCCATAAGGGCTTTTCGCTGACCTGCTCCCCTTAGTCCGCTATTTTGAGTTAGCTCTGTTCAGGTCTGGGTCTTTTACTAACCGTTGGTGATGCTCTCACGGAATGAGCCCGTCGAGGCTCGTGTGTGGGCGATGGGGATTGTAGTCCTCGCGCCAGGCAGAGAGCAGGTCCCGGGCTTGGCGCAGGTCGGCGAACAAATGCTCGCTGAGGCATTCGTCCCGCAGACGGCCATTGAAGCTTTCCACGAAGCCGTTCTGCATAGGTTTTCCGGGGGCGATGTAGTGCAATTCGACGCATCGCTCCTCCTGCCATTGCAAGATGGTGTTCGATGTTAGCTCCGTTCCATAGCACGTAGGGAAGAAGCGCCGCTGAGAGGTTCTAGCAGCTTCCGCAACCCTCAAATTGCGCAGCGGCTAGCCATAACCGGGTCTCAGGTCTCAACAGTGGTTTTGCATAACCACACCGCTGAGGAGACCGGCAATGGCGGCTATCTATGCTACCCTTGTCAACCGTGTTGGTCGCCATCGACATGAGGTTCTGATCAGCACTCCCGGCAAGTAGCGCCGCCGCCGCATATCGATCATGAACACGCTGGAAGATTTCGACCGCTTAGCCATAAATCCCGCCAGCTACGCCCGCAACAAGAGCTGCGGTTTGCCGGGAAGGCCCAGTAGGTCAGCCCACATCACACGTGAGCAAAATCGTGTTACTCGACTGGTTGTCGGTACATCTGTGGAATCACCACATACAAATCGACATGGCCGACACACTATTACTGCGGCGCAACGGCTGCGCACCGAACCGACCCGATCTGAGAAATCTGCAAACAGACACACCTTTCAATCTTGTGAGCCCGAGATTCTGGGTGGAAAACTCTGTATCACCTATTAGGTGACGATCTGGACGCTCGCCGATAGGTTGCGATTGGGAAGAAAAAAAATATACCCATGGAGAATACTGTTAAGGTTGCAGTTTCAGAACGCGCCGATCTACCTGATTATAAAGAAAATTTACTCGCTCACTCACTCACCGGGTAGAAAAACAAGTTAAATACGATCTCGGCGCTGCATAAATCCATGCGCGGCTCGGATCCGGATGCGGCGCTCTATTGGCTGGGGCGGATGTTAGAGGGCGGCGAAGACCCGCGCTATCTGATGCGGCGGATCACCCGCATGGCCGTGGAGGATGTAGGCCTCGCCGATCCGCAGGCGCAGGCCTTTTGTCTGCAAGCTTGGGAGACCTATGAGCGGCTTGGCAGTCCCGAGGGCGAATTGGCCATCGCGCAGGCGCTGACCTACATCTGCCTCGCGCCCAAGTCGAACGCCGTCTACAAAGCCTATAAAGGCGCGCGCAAGCTGGCGCGCAGCACCGGGTCAGAGCCACCGCCGAAGCATATCCTTAACGCGCCGACCAAGCTGATGAAGGACCAAGGCTACGGCAGCGGCTACGCCTATGACCATGACGCCGAGGACGGGTTTTCGGGGCAAAACTACTTTCCCGACACGATGGAACGTCCCAGTCTCTACGAGCCGGTTGAGCGCGGGTTCGAGCGCGAGTTGAAAAAGCGACAGGATTACTTCGCGGGGCTGCGCGCCAAGCGGAAAACTTGACTTTGGCGGCACCGCACGCGATGGGGTGTCGATGATGAAAACACTGATCATGGTGGCCCTCGGCGGCGCTCTGGGCGCGAGCCTGCGGTTCCTTGTTGGTCTCGCGGTCGGCTTTCCTTTGGGCACTTTGGCGGTCAATGTCGTAGGCTCTTTGGCCATCGGAATGGTCTGGGTGCTGCTGGCGGAAAAATCGACCCTGCTGCTGCCCTTTCTGATGACGGGATTGCTGGGCGGTTTCACGACCTTTTCGGCGTTTTCACTCGATACCCTGCGGCTGCTCGAAGCGGGCCGGGCAGGGGTCGCATTTTCATATGTGGGGGCCTCGGTGATCTTGTCGCTGGCCGCCTGTTTGCTGGGCCTCTGGGTGGCCCGAGAGGTGTTGGCATGAGCCGCGTACAAACCATTACCGTCGCCGTGGGCGATGGCGACCAACGGCTGGATCGTTGGTTCAAGCGGATGTTTCCGCAGATCAATCAGGGGCTCATCGAAAAGATGTGCCGCAAGGGTGAAATTCGCGTCGATGGGGGCCGGGTGAAGGCCAACACAAGGCTGGAAGCGGGCCAAGAGGTGCGCGTGCCGCCGCTGCCCGATAGCGCGCCCCCGCCGCCGCCTAAGCGGACGCGGATCACCGATGCCGATGCCAAGATGATCCGCAACTGCGTGATCTACCGCGATGATCATGTGATTGCGTTGAACAAGCCGCCGGGCTTGGCGGTGCAGGGCGGCTCGGGGCAGGCGGATCGCCATGTCGATGCGCTGTCCGAGGCGCTGATCTTTGATGCCGAGGAAAAGCCGCGTCTGGTGCACCGGTTGGACCGGGACACCTCTGGCGTGCTGCTGCTGGCGCGGACCCGTTTGGCGGCCAAGGCGCTGACGGCGGCCATGCGCCACCGCGAGACGCGCAAGATTTACTGGGCCATCGTGGCTGGTGTGCCGACGCCGTACTTGGGCGAGATCAAATATGGCCTCGTTAAAGCCGGCGGCCACGGACGCAGCGGTGAGGGCGAGAAAATGATCGCCGTGCATCCGCGTGACATGGACGCGACGCCCGGAGCGAAGCGGGCGCACACGCTTTACGCCACGCTCTTCCGCGTCGGCTCGCGCGCCTCTTGGGTGGCGATGGAGCCGGTTACGGGCCGCACCCACCAGCTGCGCGCGCATATGGCCGAGATCGGGCATCCGATTGTTGGCGATGGCAAATACGGCGGCTCGGGGCAGGAAAATCTTGGCGATGGCTGGGGCGCGCAACTGGGCGGGATCATCTCGAAAAAGCTGCACCTGCACGCGCGGATGATGCGTTTTGAGCATCCCCATACCCGCAAGACCGTCACCATCACCGCTGAGCTGCCCGAGCATATGGCGCATAGCTGGGACACCTTTGGCTGGACCGAAGATCTGGCGGATGAGGACCCTTTCGAGGCGCTGCAATGAGCCGACCTTTGCGGCTGGTGATCTTTGATGTCGATGGCACGTTGGTCGACAGTCAGGGCGATATCGTCGCGGCGATGACGGCGGCTTTTGCGGCCGTCGACGCGCCTGTGCCGTCGCGCTCTGAGGTCCTGTCGATTGTTGGCCTCTCGCTGGATGTGGCGATGACGTTCTTGGCACCGACCCGTTCGGCTGGGGATCACCTGCGTATGGTGGAGGCCTATAAGGACGCCTATATGGCGCTGCGGGCCGAGGCGGGTGTGGCACAGTCTTCGCCGCTCTATCCCGGTGCGCTCGACACCTTGCGCCAGTTGCACGCAGAGCCAGAAGTGCTGCTCGGCGTGGCCACCGGCAAGTCAAAGCGCGGGCTCGATAAGCTGATTGCCGGGCATGGGCTGGAGGGGCTGTTCGTCACCCAGCAGGTGGCAGATTTTCATCCCTCGAAGCCGCATCCGTCGATGATCCATCAAGCGATGGCGGACGCAGGCGTTGAGCCGGAGGCGACTGTGATGATCGGCGATACCTCTTTCGATATGGATATGGCCGCCGCCGCCGGCGTGACCGGGATCGGCGTGAAATGGGGCTATCATAGCGCCGACAAGTTGGTCGCAGCGACGCATCTGGTCGATGACTATGCCGCGTTGCCGACCCTGCTAGAACAGATCTGGAGCATTCCTGCATGAGTGACTGGAAAGCCAAACGCTTTTGGAAAGACGCAGCGGTGGTTGAGGTCGAAGGTGGCTTTACCGTCGAACTGGATGGCCGCCGCGTGAAGACACCTGCGAAACGTCCCCTGACCTTGCCGACCCGCGCGATGGCCGAGGCTGTCGCTGCCGAATGGCAGGCGCAGGAGAAACAAATCGACCCGCGCACCATGCCGGTGACCAAAACAGCCAATGCTGCGATCGATAAGGTTGCGGTGCAAAAAGATGAGGTCGTCGAAATGCTGGCCGCCTATGGCGACAGCGACCTGCTCTGCTACCGCGCGGAAAGCCCAGAGGAATTGGTGGCCCGTCAAGACGCGCTGTGGGATCCGATGCTCGACTGGGCTGCGGCGCATCTCGGCGCAAAGCTAGCGCCCCGCCGCGGTATCATGCACGCGCCGCAAGACCCTCAGGCGCTGGCGGAACTGTACCGCCGTACTGCGGCGCTCGACGCGTTCGAACTGGCAGCCTTTCATGACCTCGTGAGCCTGACCGGCTCGCTGGTGCTGGGCTTTGCCGCGCTTGAGCAATCCCACGCGCCCGAAGACATCTGGACCCTGTCGCGTTTGGACGAGACTTGGCAGGCGGAGCAATGGGGCCGCGATGACATTGCCGAGGCCGAAGCCGAGATCAAACGGCAAGCCTTTTTGCACGCCTGCGCAATGATCGTACTTTGTCGGGCGGCTTAGCGTTCAAATGATACCCTCGCGGCATCCTAGATGTTAGCGCCCAAATTTTGCCCAACGCGCACTTGACCTTCAAAGCTGAATCCGCCCACACTGTTTTTCATTGAGCAGGGGCAACCCTGCGCAAGATCGCCGCCGGCGTCTTTGATGCCGGATTAACCGCCAGTGAACTTGGCGGACTATCAGGAAGAGGTAAAAATGAAAAAAACCGTAATTTTTGGCGCGCTGACCGTTGCTGGTCTTGCTGCCGGCGCTGCTGGCGCCGCGACGCTTGACGACGTTAAAGCACGTGGCAAGCTGAACTGTGGCGTGACCACCGGCCTGGCCGGCTTCGCTGCCCCCAACGCCAATGGCGAATGGGAAGGTTTCGACGTGGCCGTCTGCCGTGCCGTTGCCGCCGCTGTTCTGAACGACAAGAACGCCGTGGAATTCGTGCCGACAACCGGCAAGACCCGCTTCACCGCGCTGGCATCGGGCGAGATCGACTTCCTCGCACGGAACACCACATGGACCTTCAGCCGTGACACCGACCTGAAATTCGATTTCATCGGCGTGAACTACTACGATGGTCAGGGCTTCATGGTGCCCAAGGCGCTTGGCGTCTCCTCGGCCAAGGATCTCGACGGCGCGACCGTCTGCATCCAGACCGGTACAACAACCGAGCTGAACCTCGCGGACTTCTTCCGCAAGAACAACATCAGCTACGAGCCCGTTCCGGTTGAAACCAACGCCGAAGGCCAGCAGCAGTACCTTGCCGGTGCCTGCGACACCTACACAACAGACGCTTCCGGCCTCGCCGCGACACGCGCAACCTTCGAGAATCCCGATGAGCACGTGCTGCTGCCCGAGATCATCTCGAAAGAGCCGCTCGGCCCGCTGGTCCGTCACGGCGACAACGACTGGGGCGACATCACCCGCTGGGTGCTGAACGCACTGATCGCAGCTGAGGAGCTGGGCATCACCTCCGCCAACATCGAAGAGATGGCTGGCAACACCAACAACCCCGAAGTTGCTCGCCTGTTGGGCACCGAAGGTACGCTGGGTGAGATGATTGGCCTCGACGCCGAATGGGCCAAGCGCGCCATCATGGCCGAAGGCAACTACGGCGAAATCTTTGCCAAGAACATTGGCGAAGAGACACCGATCGGTCTGGCCCGTGGCCTGAACGCTCAGTGGACAGACGGCGGCCTGCTCTACGCACCGCCCTTCCGCTAAATATTAGCCAAGGGGCGCAGGAATTCCTGCGCCCCTTGTGCCTCTGACCAAGACAAAACCGAGACGACGAACGAAGCCCCAAACGATAATAAAAACCCACGATCGAACCAACCGATCAACGACCAAAAAATGATTCGGCTAAGATGCTGCGAAGGCATCAAAAATAATAAGGCCGGAACACAGGGATACAGACATGACCACAATATCCGACCCTCCACAGGAGTCGTTCCGGCCATCTATGCTGTTGAGCGACACCCGTTACCGGTCGATTACCTTTCAGGTGATCGCGCTGGCGCTTCTGCTCACGGCAATCTGGTATCTGGGATCGAACCTCGCTGCCAACCTGCGGGCAGCCGGGCTGAACATCTCGTTCCAGTTCCTTGGCAACCCTGCCGGCTATGACATCAACCAAACACTGATCCCCTATACCAGCCAGTCAACTAACCTGCAGGCGGCTTGGGTCGGGATCATAAACACGCTTCTGGTCTCTTTCCTTGCCTGTATCACGGCCACCATCTTTGGGGTGATCGCCGGGGTTCTGCGCCTGTCCAACAACTGGTTGGTGCGCAAGCTGATGGCCGGTTACGTCGAGATCTTCCGCAACATCCCGGTGCTGATCTGGATCCTGATCATCTATACGATCATGACCGCCGCCATGCCCGCGCCGAGCGCCTTCCGCGGCGATGATCCGGCCTCGAGCATGATGCTCGGCTCTTTCGCCTTTACCAACCGCGGGGTCTATATCCCCGGGCCGGTCATGGGGCCGGGCTCGTTTATCGTGGTCGCCACTTTCGTAGCCTCTGTGATCGGCGTTTTTGCCTACCGCCGCTACGCAACCAAACTGCTTTATGACACGGGCCGTCTGCTGCCGATGCTGTGGCCGTCTGTGGCGATCCTGCTGGTGCCGACGATCGTGATGTTCTTCATTCTGGGCATGCCCATCGGGCTGGACTACCCCGCTTTGAAAGGCTTCAACTTCCAAGGTGGCATCCAGATCGGTGCGCCGCTGATCGCGCTGTGGTTTGCTCTGTCGATCTACACCGGGGCTTTCATTGCCGAGAACGTCCGTGCGGGCATTCAGGCGGTGAGCCGCGGCCAGACCGAGGCCGCCGCTGCTCTGGGGCTGCGCTCGGGCCGGATCATGAACCTTGTGGTTTTGCCGCAAGCGCTTCGCGTGATCATCCCGCCGCTGATCTCCAACTATCTGAACATTACCAAGAACTCTTCGCTGGCGATCCTTGTGGGCTATGCCGACATCACCGCGACGCTGGGGGGGATCACCCTGAACCAGACCGGTCGCGCGATTGAATGCGTCGTCCTCTTGATGCTGTTCTACCTTGTTATCTCACTGGGAATTTCGATGGTGATGAACGTCTACAACAACGCAACGAAGCTGAAGGAGCGCTGAGCCATGTCTGATACACATGCCGAATCCATCGCCTTCGTGCGCGAGTCCTCGCTGCCACCTGCCGCGCCGCCGGATAAGGTTGGCGGTCCGCTGAAATGGGTAAAGGACAACCTCTTCCCAACATGGGCCAACGCGCTCCTGACGGTGGTGGCCCTCTACTTCCTCTATCTTCTGCTCGCCGGTTCGCTGCCGTGGCTGTTAAATGGTGTGTGGGGTGCCAGCAGCCTGTCCGAGTGCCGCGAAGTGCTCGACGGGGCGACAGGCGCCTGCTTCTCGGTTCTGACCGAGCGCTGGCACCAGTTGCTCTTCGGCTTCAAATACCCCAGCGATCAATATTGGCGCCCGACACTGGCGCTGGTGCTTCTGTTCCTTGCGGTGGCGCCCGTGCTCTTTATCGACCTGCCGCGTAAGATGCTGCTCTTCACAGGCATCTACCCCTTCCTTGCCTTCTGGCTGATCTGGGGCGGGCCGATCTGGGGGCCGCTCTTTGCTCTGGTTGGTGTGGTCGTGGGCTATATGGTCTATGCCCGCTTGGTGCATAACAGCTTTGCCAAGGCGCTTGCCGCCGGTTTGCTGGCCGCCATCGCCGTTTGGTATGTTGGAGGCTTTATCGGTGACGCGTTGCGGCCTGCTTCGCCGCTGCTCGAAGCGGTGCCAAGCCGTGACCTCGGGGGCTTCATGCTCAACATGATGCTGGGGATCACCTGTGTGTCACTGTCGCTGCCCATCGGCATTGCGCTGGCGCTTGGCCGCCAATCGCATTTGCCGATCGTCAAAGGCATCTGCGTGGTCTTCATCGAATTCGTTCGGGGTGTGCCGCTCATCACTTTGCTCTTCGTGGCGAACGTGATGCTGGCCTATTTCTTCCCGCCCGGCTCAGGCGTCGATCTCTTCATCCGCGTTGTGATCATGATCACCATGTTCTCCTCGGCCTATATTGCCGAGGTGATCCGGGGTGGCCTCGCCGCCCTGCCAAAGGGCCAGTATGAAGCCGCCGACAGCCTCGGCCTCGACTATGCACAGGCGATGCGGCTGATCATCCTGCCGCAAGCGCTGAAGATCTCGATCCCGGGCATCGTCAACATCGCGGTGGGTCTGTTCAAGGACACCACGCTGGTCTCGGTGATCTCGCTTTTCGACATCATCGGCATGATCCGCGGCCCGATCCTCGCCTCGACCGACTGGAACGGCGTCTACTGGGAGCTTTTCCTCTTTGCTTCCGTGCTGTTCTTCATCGTCTGCTACGGCATTTCACAATATTCGCAGTGGCTGGAACGCCGTCTTGCGACTGACCATCGTTAAGGGAGGGTTCTCACATGGCTGAGACCGCACAAATGCAGGTATCCGACGAAGTCGCGATCCGTATCAACAACATGAACAAATGGTATGGCGCGTTTCACGTGCTGCGCGACATCAACCTGACGGTGCACCGCGGCGAACGCATCGTGATCTGCGGGCCTTCGGGCTCGGGTAAATCGACGCTGATCCGCTGCATCAACGCCTTGGAAGAGCACCAGAAGGGCAGCATTGAAGTCGACGGCACGCTGCTTTCCTCGGACCTCAAGAATATCGACAAGATTCGCTCCGAAGTCGGCATGTGCTTTCAGCACTTCAACCTCTTCCCGCATCTGACGATCCTTGAGAACTGCACGCTGGCCCCGATCTGGGTGCGCAAGACGCCTAAGAAGGAAGCCGAAGAAACGGCGATGCATTTCCTTGAAAAGGTGAAGATCCCCGATCAGGCCAACAAATACCCCGGTCAGCTTTCCGGTGGTCAGCAGCAGCGTGTGGCGATCGCCCGCTCGCTTTGCATGCGCCCACGCATCATGCTGTTTGACGAGCCGACATCGGCGCTTGACCCTGAGATGATCAAAGAAGTGCTCGACACGATGATCGAGCTTGCCGAAGAGGGCATGACGATGCTTTGCGTGACGCACGAGATGGGCTTTGCCCGTCAGGTGGCGAACCGGGTGATCTTTATGGACGAAGGCCAGATCGTTGAGCAGAACGAGCCGGAAGCCTTCTTCAACAACCCGCAAAGCCCGCGGACGCAACTGTTCCTGAGCCAGATTCTGGGTCACTGAACCGCGCTACGGCGGCACAAGTTACGAAAAACGCCCCGGCCATTTGGTCGGGGCGTTTGCGTTTCAGACTAGTTCTTTCGGTACGGTAAAGGCGCGCAGCCGCCCGCTGTGCCACTGCAGGTCGGCCCAGTCGTCAATGTCAAAATCCATGACCGTGGTCGCGCCGGAGGGGTAGCGGTTAAAGCTATCTTGCAGGGGTGGGTCTTGCAGCAGGCTCGCCGCAGCTGACGCGATGCCGGGATTATGGGCCACGAGCAGCACGGACGGCCCCCCGGCGCGCTGGCGCAGGGTTCCGATGATCTCGTCAGGGTCTGCTAAATACAGCTGTCGGTGGTGGTCGACGACGCAGCTCGGCGGTAGGTTCAAGAGCGTGCAAGTCTCTCGCGTACGGCTGGCGGTGGAACACAGCACCCTACCCGGCACCAACCCTTCCGTGCGCAACCAGTTGCCAAGAGCCTCCGCCGCAGCCCGCCCGCGCGCGTTCAGCGGGCGGTCGTGGTCGCTGGTGCCCTGGGACCAGTCAGATTTCGCATGTCGCATTAAAATCAGGCGGCGCATAAAGGTCCTTTCGCTGCTCACCCCATCATAGGGGCGAAGCAGGGGCAGGGGGCAAGCCTTAACCTTTGCGAATGATGCTGCCCGCGCCGTGTTCGGTGAAGAGCTCCAGCAAGCAGGCATTCGGCGCACGACCGTCAAGGATGACTGCCGCCCGTGTGCCGCCTTCCAGCGCGTCGAGGGCTGTTTGCACCTTGGGAATCATGCCGCCCGCAATCGTGCCATCGGCGATCATCTCGTTGATCTGGGTTGCGGTCAGGTCGGTGATCACCTCGCCCGAGCCATCTTTGACGCCCGCCACGTCGGTGAGCAGCAACAGGCGGTCGGCGCCGAGGGCTGCGGCAATCGCACCGGCTGCGGTATCGCCGTTGATGTTATAGGTCTCGCCGTCCCGGCCCATGCCCAAAGGGGCGATTACCGGGATGATGCCCTTGTCTGCAAAGTCGCGCAGGATGCGTGGGTTGACCTCCGTCGGCTTGCCGACAAGGCCAAGAGCCGGGTCTTCGGGGTCGCAGACAATCAGCCCGCTGTCCTTGCCCGAGACACCTACCGCGCGGCCGCCTTGCTCGGAGATCGCCTGCACGATTCGCGCGTTGACGAGGCCCGAGAGCACCATTTCGACCACCTCCATAGTGGCTTCATCGGTGACCCGCTTGCCGTTCACAAAATCGGATTCGATCCCGAGCCGCGCCAGCATCTTGTTGATCATCGGCCCGCCGCCATGGACGATGACTGGATGTACGCCAACCTGCCGCATCAGCGCCACGTCGCGGGCAAACTCGTCCATCGCCTCATCGCTGCCCATCGCATGACCGCCCAGCTTGATGACCACGGTGGCATCGGCATAGCGTTGCAGGAAAGGCAGAGCTTGGCTGAGGGTACGGGCGGTGGCGATCCAGTCGCGGTTCATGTCTTGCATTCTCATTTCTTGACCCATGGGAGGCCGCATCAGCGGCGGCTGTCAGACCAGCGTGGCGATGATGGCACGCAGGGTGGGAATGCCCCAGCCCTTTTCCGAAGAGGTGACGACAATTTCGGGATAGGCGGCGGGGTGTTTGCTCAGCGCCTCTTTGACCTGCTCAAGGATCTTGGCGCGCTCGGCCTCTTTCACCTTGTCGGCCTTGGTCAGCACGACCTGAAAGGTGACGGCGGAACTGTCCAGAAGCGACATGATCTCGTCATCGACCTTCTTGACCCCGTGGCGCGCGTCGATCAGCACAAAGGCCCGGCGCAGGGTCTGGCGGCCCGAGAGGTATTGCTTCAGCAAACGCTGCCATTTTTCCACAACGGGCAGGGGGGCGTTGGCATAGCCATAGCCCGGCAGGTCGACGAGGTAGTGCTCTTCGCCCGCGGTGAAGAAGTTAATCTCCTGCGTCCGGCCCGGCGTGTTGGAGGCCCGCGCGAGTGCCTTCATCCCCGTCAGCGCGTTGATCAGGGTCGATTTGCCGACGTTGGAACGGCCCGCAAAGCAGACCTCCATGCGGTCCGGCTCGGGCAGGCCATCCATCGCCACCACGCCTTTGACGAATGTGGTCTCGCCCGCAAATAACATGCGGCCCTTTTCGGCGCTCGGTGTGTCGGGCTCTTCGGCGATGGTGAAATTCATTTGCATCAGATCAGCTCCAGTTCGTCGCCCACGGCAATCTCTCCGCCTGTGGTGACGGTCAGGGTAACACCGAAATCTCGGTGACCCAATTGGTCAAGCGCGGCAAGCGTATCCACGTCGCGCGCGCCGGTGTCGGTGTTTACGGTGGTGGCGAGGCAGCGGGTGATGCGCTTGGACACATGGAACCGCGCCGTGCCGATTTTCAACTCGCGGCCGAGCCATTCGAACTCGTCCCAAGGGGCAGCACCGTCAAACCAGATGTTGCCGCGCCAGCGGGCGCATTGCAGCGGGCTTCCAGAAAGCGCTTCGACAGAGGCATGGCTGGTCAGACTGTTGAGCGAGAGCGTCGGCTCGGCGCTGTCGGTATAGCCGCGCCCATCGAGGCGCAGAATGCCCTCTGGGGCGGCACGACCCTCGGCAACCAGCGGGCGCACCCAGTTAAGGAAGGCGGCGGTGTCGCGGTCAGGGTGAAAGGTAATTTCGCCTTGGTCGGGATGGCGCAGGGTGAGCATTTCGGTCTGCTCATCCAGTTCGGCGGTGATCGCTTGCAACTGCGGCGAAGACGCGCCCCGGGTGAAATTCAAACACCGCGCCCATGTCCCGGGCGCGGCCTTGCTGGCGTCATGGGCTACGGCCCAGAGCCTGTCATAGGGCATCGACTGCCCGGCGCGCAGGGCCACGCGCTCAACCGTCTCGCGGCCATGGGCCTTGAGCGGGTGCCGGTTGAGCGCGGTGACCTGCATCACTTTTTCGACTTACCCTGCTTGGGCTTGGCATCCGCATTGGCGGCATCACCCTTGGGCGTGCGTTTGAAGCCGCCTGCGATGTTGCCCCAAAGGTCCGGCTTATAGCCTTGGCTGCGCATGATCAGATACTGCTGGGTAAAGGTGATCGTGTTGTTGGCGATCCAGTAGACCACGAGGCCAGAGGCAAAGCCGCCCAACATGAACATGAAGACCCAAGGCATCCAGGCAAAAATCATCTGCTGAGTCGGATCGGTGGGCGCCGGGTTCAGTTTCTGCTGCAAATACATGGAGATACCCAAGAGAAGCGGCAGAATACCGATGAAGACCAGCGCCAGCATCGAGCCCGGCTCGGGGGCGGCGTAGGGCAAGAGGCCCCAGAGGTTCAGGATCGAGGTCGGGTCCGGCGCGCTGAGGTCTTGGAACGGGCCAAAGAAGGGCGCATGGCGCAGTTCGATGGTGACAAAGATCACCTTGTAGAGCGAGAAGAAGATCGGGATCTGCAGAAGGATCGGCAGACAGCCCGCGGCGGGGTTCACCTTGTTCTTCTTGTAGAGCTCCATCATGCCCTGCTGCATCTTCTGACGGTCGTCGCCGGCGTCTTTCTTGAGCTTCTCCATCTCGGGCTGAAGCTCTTTCATCCGTGCCATGGAGACGTAGGATTTATAGGCCAGCGGGAAGAGCAGGGCCTTGATCAGCAGCGTAAGGCCGATGATTGCGACACCCATATTGCCGATCAGCTGGTTGAGGTTGTGCAGCAGCCAGAAAATTGGCTTGGTCAGGAAAAAGAACCAGCCCCAGTCGATGCTGTCGATGAACTTGTCGACGCCTGCGGATTGATAGTTCTGCAGCGTTTCCCATTCCTTGGCCCCGGCAAAGAACTTGCTGGAACTGCTAACGCTTTCGCCAGCTGCAACCGAGCGGGTCGGTTGGCGGGTGAAGGCGCGGTAGGTGTCGGCGCGGGGATCATAGGTGAGGGCTTGCTCAAAGGCTTCGCCCGCGTCGGGGATCAGCACGGCCTGCCAGTAGTGATCGGTAAAGCCGACCCAACCTTCGGTGACGCCTTCGGTCACCACGGC
Organism: Sulfitobacter delicatus; assembly: GCF_900102535.1. Classification (GTDB taxonomy): domain Bacteria; phylum Pseudomonadota; class Alphaproteobacteria; order Rhodobacterales; family Rhodobacteraceae; genus Sulfitobacter; species Sulfitobacter delicatus. The sequence goes on from NZ_FNBP01000009.1 coordinate 25,458, forward strand.
GGGGCGGCCCCATGTGCTGTCGACTTCGGCGTCAGCGATGTCGTCCCAATCGACCTCGGCCAATTCGCCATTGGCCATCGACACGGCGCCTTCATGCAGGATGAAGAAACTTTTCAGGTCTTCTGGCAGCCCGTGCTGGGCAATCATGCCGAAGGGGGCAAGGTTCACGGGCGCTTCGCCGTTGTTGGAAACGCTCTGGGTGATGTCGAACATATATTCATCATCGACCGAAATCGTGCGGGTAAAGACCTGACCGGCGCCGTTGTCCCATGTCAGGGTTACCGGGCTGTCGACGCCCAGCGTCTCGCCTTCGCTCAAGGTCCACATTGTGTCAACACCGGGCACGGCATCGGGGGCAAGGCCGGAGCCCGCAGCCCAGCCGTGTAGGGCGTAATAGGCGTCGCTCGACCCTTCAGGGGAGAGCAAAGTGACCACTTCGGCGTCTTCGTCGAGGGTGGTTTGATAATCGTTCAGTTTCAGATCGTCGATCCGTCCACCCATGAGGGAGATCGAGCCGCTCAGACGGTCGGTGGCGATGGCCACGCGGGGCGCGTCTGCCAGAGCGGCGCGGCGGCCAGCAGGCGCGGCGCCTTCGCCTTCGTCAGACCCGGTATTAGGGGCCGCGGTTTCGGACGGTGTGGCGGGCACAGTGGTGCCCTCTTCAGTTTGGCTGATCTCGGTGCCAGGCTCCAATGCAGGATCGGCTTCCGGGGGTGGGAACAGGAGGAACCACACGAGGATGACGGCAAAGCTAAGCGCCGTGGCAAGGATGAGATTCTTGTTCTGTTCGTCCATGGGGACAGCCACCTGATGTCTTTGAATATCAAGGGGGGTTCAACAGAGTAAGGGGCCAAAGGTCAAGCGGAATCGGGGCGCGAGTGGGACGGCTTTGCTTGGGTTCTGCCTTTATCACATGGGTTTTGGCGCCTTCTGCGGCGTTATGCCCTGCGGATACGAGCCTTGGCGCAGCGGGGAAGGGAGGCTGCTCTGCGCTCTTCGGTGCGGCGCGGGCTATTTTGCCCGCCCATCGAGGATCCGCGGCACGCTTTGCAGTTTGGCATTGTGGCGCGAAATCCAGTCCAAAGTCTGTTCAAAAGGCATGGGCCGGGCAATGCCAAACCCTTGAACATGATCGCAGCCTAGCTGCGCCAGCAGCACGTGCTCGCCCACGGTCTCGACCCCTTCGGCGAGCGTTTCGACGCCAAGCCGTTCGGCCATCGTGAGGATCGCGCTGATCATCCGTTGCTGGTCAGGATCGCGGTCCGCTTTCATCACAAAAGATCGGTCAATCTTAATCCGGCTGACCGAGAAACGACGGATCGAGGCGATGGATGCGTGACCTGTTCCAAAGTCATCAAGGTCGATCCGGCAGCCCAACTTCCCGAGGGCATTGATGTTCCGGGTAATGACATCATCCGGAGCGGAAGCGACAACGGTCTCGAGCACTTCGACCGCCAGCCGGTCGGGGGTGATGTCAAAACGGTCCAACTCCCACGTGATTTTGTCGATCAGACGCGGGTTGTTCAACTCGCAGCCTGCGAAATTGACGCCGATCTGCGGCACATCAACGCCGGAGCCGTCCCATGCTTTGAGCGCCGCGAAGGCGTGATACATCATGACCTCGGCGAGCCGTTCCAGTAGCCCGACTTCTTCGATGATGGGGAGGAACTCTGCAGGGGAAATCATGCCGCGTACCGGATGATTCCACCGTGCCAGCGCTTCGAACCCGGTGATGCGGCCTGTATCAGTGGAAATCTGTGGCTGGAACCAAGGCTGGATTTGCCCGCTGTCCAAGGCCTGCACGACCTCTTCACGCAACTCGGCACGGTTTTCCGTGTCGCGGCGCATTTGGTCCGAGAAGGCACGGATTGACGATGGCCCGCGCCGTTGCGCGGCGCGCAGTGCCGTGGAGGCCGCACGTAGCCAAGCGGCGCCATCCTCCCCCGGCGCGCGGGTATTGAGGCAAAAGCCAACGGAGGCTGTCAGATAGATCGCCACGCCGTCAATGGAGACCGGCTCCTCAACCGCGGCTTGCAGGCGGCCGGCGAGTTGGATGCAAAGTTCCAGATCTAACTGTCGGACGGGGGCCACGCAGACCGCAAAACGTGCGTCGCCCATTTGTCCCACGTTATCATCCCCGCGCAGCGCCGTGACGAGCCGTTCCCCGGTGCGTTGCACGATGGTATCAGCGGCTGCCTGACCATAGCGGTCGATCAGTTGGTCGAAATCCTCGATCGCGATGAAGAATGCGGCGGAGTGGCGCCCCTTGGCCTTGGCGCGTTGATAGACCTGTTCAGTCAGCTCTTCGAACGCGCTGCGCTGAAACAGGCCGCTTACGGCATCCCGCGGCAGGGTCAGCCCGCCGCCGAAACGTGTGCTCATCAGATAGAGGATCGGCATCAGCGCCGCGACGAATATCAGCGCGCTTTCCCCGCCGAACCAAAAGGCGCCCAGCGTCAGCGCAGGCAGAAAGGCGAGCGCCGGTGGCCCGGTTAGCGCTGAAGCCACAGACCGCCGCATGAAAATCAGCCCGGGGTGCTGGTAAAACGCCATTGCGATCTTCCTCGTATCAGGGCGCGCGAAAGCGCCATCGACGACAGAAGTATCGCCCCAGCGATGAGGTGGGGGTTAACGGGATGACAAATCTTGGGCGGATTTTATCTAAAATTGTTCCGGATTCGTGCTCTCAACGTTCCGCATTAGTCCTTCGAAGTCAAAGAGCTTGGGATCGAGCAGATGCGAAGGCCGGGCATTCATCAAGGCGCGGAACATGACCTGCCGCCGACCGGGGCTATTGGCCTCCCAGCCATCAAGGATCGCCTTGACCTGTTGGCGTTGCAGCCCATCCTGCGAGCCGCAGAGGTCGCAAGGGATGATAGGGTAGTTCATCGCGGTCGCAAAGCGCTCGCAATCGGCTTCGGCCACATGGGCAAGGGGCCGGTAGAGGAACAGGTCGCCTTCTTCATTCACCAGTTTCGGGGGCATGGTGGCCAGCCTTCCGCCATGGAAGAGGTTCATAAAGAAGGTTTCGAGAATGTCGTCCCGGTGATGGCCGAGCACCACGGCAGAGCAGCCCTCTTCGCGCGCGATCCGGTAGAGGTTACCACGCCGCAAGCGACTGCAGAGCGCGCAGAAGGTGCGCCCCGCGGGCACCTTGTCCATCACGATGGAATAGGTGTCTTGGTATTCAATGCGGTGCGGGACGCCCATCTTTTCCAGAAATTCCGGCAGAACCGTCGCAGGAAAGCCGGGTTGGCCCTGATCGAGGTTGCAGGCCAAAAGCTCGACTGGCAGCAATCCGCGCCATTGCAATTCATGCAGCACAGCGAGCAGGGTATAGCTGTCCTTACCACCGGAGAGACAGACCAGCCATTTCGGCTTTGGCGCACCCTCGGGCGTGGCTTCGACCATGCCGTATTGATCAATTGCCTCGCGGGTCATGCGGACGATGCGTTTGCGCAGCTTTTTGAACTCCGTACTTTGCGGAGCGCCGGAAAAGAGCGGGTGAATCTCGTTGGTTTCGTCCAGCATCGTCGGTCTTTCGCTAAAGAGAGTGACTTCACCTAGGGCATTTTGCCCCTTTGCCGCAAGAGTGGCGCTTAGTCGGGTACGTTGTCGATGCCGCTGCGGCCCCAAGGGTGGCAACGCGCGATCCGGCGTGCAGCAAGCCAGCCGCCGCGCAGGCCGCCGTGTTTTTGCAGGGCTTCGAGTGCATAGGCGCTGCAGGTCGGCTGGTAGCGACAATTATGCCCGACCCAAGGACTAAAGATCAGCCGGTAACCGCGCACGGGAAGCGCGAGGAGGGTGGCAAACCACGTCATTTCTTTACGCCGTGCAGCGTGTCAAGCGCGCGGGCCAGATCGGCAAGTAGTTGGTCGAAGGGGAGGGCGGCTGTGGCTTCGCGTCTTCCAACGAAGACGTAGTCCATCCCTGCGCGGCCCGTTTGCGGCAGGGTCAGGCGCGCAATCTCGCGCAGGCGGCGTTTGGCGCGGTTCCGGGCGACGGCGTTGCCAACCTTTTTGGAACAGGTAAAGCCCACGCGAATGGGGGATTCGCTGGGTTCGTCCTCACGCCGAGGACGCATCTGCAGGATAAAACCGGGGGTCGCCACGCGTTTCGCACGACTGGCGCGTTGGAAATCCGCCCGTTTGGTCAGAGTTTCCAGGCGCAATGAAACCGCCGGAGCAGTAATCCCCTTTGTGGCATGGGTGCCATCCTGGGGTGCCTCCGGCGGTGTCATATTCTGGTTCCGAAGATCGAAGGCGCTTACGCGCTCAGCGATTTCCGGCCCTGTGCGCGGCGCGCATTGATGATCTTACGGCCGGCTTTGGTGGCCATACGCGCGCGGAAACCGTGGCGCCGCTTGCGCACGAGGTTCGAGGGTTGAAAGGTGCGTTTCATCGCTCCGTCTCCATCTAAAGCTGGCTGGGCACGGAATCACTTGAGGGTTCCACCGCGGCCAGCGTCAATTCAAGCCCGTCCTCTAAAGCGGTGACGCGGCCAAGTCAAACCCCCTAACGGGGAAAAGTGGCGCTTTGCAACAAAATGCCGGTCGGGGCGGGGCAATATGTTTCAGTTTGCCGCTTAGCCCTGCAAAACCCGCCCTTGGCAGACAAGTCCTATCAAGCGCGCGTGAGGTGGCTATCGGATAAGCGCCGATCACGCCATGTTAAAACAGAACCCGCCCCGGTCTGCTGCAGGCCCAATGGAAAGACTCGATGAGCCAAAGTGACCAGCCAAAGTCCCCGATGATGCGCTACCTCCCCCTCGGGGTGATCTTATTGGTGGCCGCCGTGGGCGCCTTTACCCTACGAGATTATTTGAGCTTCGACGCCCTGCGGGAGAATCGCGAAGCGCTGATTGCCTTTCGTGACAGCCACTACCTCCTCACGGCGCTGGGCTTTATCGCAGCCTATGTGGTGATTGTAGCCTTCTCCCTACCGGGGGCGACTGTGGCGACGCTGACGGGGGGCTTCCTCTTTGGGCTGTTTCCCGGTGTGTTCTATAACGTGGCTGCGGCCACGATGGGGGCGGTGGTGATATTCCTCGCCGCCCAATGGGGGCTCGGTGACCGGTTGAAAGACCGGATGGATGCCTCCGACGGGATGGTGCGCAAGATCAAGGCGGGCATCGACGACAACCAGTGGTCGATGTTGTTCTTTATTCGGCTTGTGCCGGTGGTGCCGTTTTTCGTGGCCAACCTGCTCCCTGCCTTTCTTGGCGTGCCGCTGTTCCGTTTTGCCGTGTCAACCTTTCTGGGCATCATGCCGGGTGCGTTAGTCTTTACCTCAGTGGGGGCAGGGCTAGGTGAGGTCTTTGCCCGAGGCGAGACGCCGGACCTCGGGATCATATTTGAACCGCATATCCTGCTACCCATTCTGGGCCTTTGCGCGTTGTCGCTTCTGCCTGTGGCGATCAAGACATTTACCGGCAAGAAGGACCTGCTGAAATGACCACCCGTATCAAGACCGACGTTCTTATCATCGGCGCAGGCTCTGGCGGGCTGTCGGTCGCGGCAGGGGCCGTGCAGATGGGCGCGGATGTGACGCTGCTCGAAGGGCATAAGATGGGCGGGGATTGCCTGAATTACGGCTGTGTCCCCTCCAAGGCATTAATCAAAAGCGGCAAGACGGCCTACGCCCAGCAGCATAGTGAGCAATACGGGGTCGAGAATGCTTCCGGATCGGTGGATTATGCGGCTGCGAAAGATCACGTGGCCGATGTCATCGCCCAGATTGCCCCGGTCGATTCTGTTGAACGGTTTGAGGGGTTGGGCGTCCGGGTGATTCAGGAATATGGCCGCTTTATCTCTGAAACTGAGGTGCAGGCGGGTGATACAGTTATCACCGCGCGCCGCATTGTGCTGGCCACCGGCTCCTCCCCGTTAGTGCCGCCGATTCCGGGGTTGGAAGATGTACCCTATGAGACCAATGAGACCCTTTTTAATCTGCGCGAGAAGCCCGAGCACCTGATCGTTATCGGCGGCGGGCCCATCGGTATCGAAATGGCGCAGGCGCATGTGCGTATGGGCTGCAAAGTTACGGTGATCGAAGGCAGTCGGGCGCTCGGCAAGGACGATCCGGAGCTTGCCGAAGTTGTTTTGCAGACCCTACGGGACGAAGGCGTTGTCTTCGAAGAAGGCAGTGATGCGGCCAAGATTAGCGGCGCAGCCGGGGCCATCACGGTCGAGACCAAGGATGGGCGCGTTATCAGAGGCTCGCATTTGCTTATGGCCGTGGGGCGCAAGAGCAATACCGAGCGGCTCGACCTCGAGAAGGCCGGGATCGAGACCACGAAAACTGGAATTAAAGTGGATGACAGCCTGCGCAGCACCAATCGCCACGTCTATGCCATCGGCGATGTCGCGGGCGGTCTCCAATTTACCCATGTCGCAGGCTATCACGCAGGCGTTGTGATCCGCTCGATCCTCTTTGGCCTGCCTAGCAAGACCAAACTGGCCCATATCCCTTGGGTTACCTATGCCGCGCCCGAACTGGCGCAGGTGGGCATGACCGAGGCGCAGGGGCGCGAGGCGCATGGTGACAAACTTGAGGTCGTGCGCTTTCACTATAACCACAATGATCGCGCGATTGCCGAGCGCCAGACCAAAGGGTTCATCAAGGTTATGGTCGTCAAAGGTCGCCCGGTGGGGGCCAGTATCGTCGGCCATCAGGCGGGCGAGCTGATCTCGCTTTGGTCACTGGCGCTGGCCAATAACATGAAGATGAGCCAGATTGCCTCTATGGTTGCGCCTTATCCCACGATTTCGGAAATTAACAAACGCGCCGCAGGCGCCTATTTCAGCCCGCGTCTGTTCGAAAGCGCGCTGGTGAAATGGGTCGTGCGTACCGTCCAGCGTTTGCTGCCCTGAGGTCGCCGATGATCCATTCGCTCTCCGGCCGTCTGCTGATCCTGACCACCATCTTTGTGATGCTGGCCGAAGTGTTGATTTTTGTCCCCTCCATCGCACGTTTCCGCGAAGAGTATATGCTGACCCGCTTGGAGCGCGCGCAGATCGCCTCACTGGCGCTCTTGGCGGACGATATGCTCGATCCGGAGCTGGAAGAGGAGCTGCTGCGCAACGCCGAGGTGTTCAACGTCGTGCTGCGGCGGGACGAGGCGCGAGAGCTGGTGTTGGCCTCTCCCATGCCGCGCAGCGTGTCGCAGACCTATGATCTGCGCGATGCCAGCGCCACGGTGCTGATCCGCGACGCGTTGCTACGGCTGTTTAGTCCCGGCAACGAAGTGGTGCGAGTGATCGGCGCGCCGGTGCGTGAAGCGGGGCTGCTAATCGAGGTGACCATGGAAACCGCGCCGCTACGGGCGGCGATGCTGGACTATGGTATCCGCATCCTGATGTTGTCGGCGGTGATTTCGGTCATCACTGCAGTGCTGCTGTTCTTCGCCATGCGCGCCTTGCTGCTAAAGCCGATCAAACGTGTAGCCGGACATATGCAGCGCTATGCGGCGGCCCCCGAAGATGCGCGGCGGATCATTGTGCCCTCTGCTGGGGTGACGGAATTACGCGAGGCTGAAGAGGCGCTCAAAACCCTGCAGACCGATCTGACGCAGGCGCTGAAGCAAAAGGAGCGTCTGGCCCAGTTGGGCAGCGCCGTTAGCAAGATCAGCCATGATCTGCGCAATATCCTCACCTCAGCACAACTGTTTACCGACCGGATCGAGATGTCCGAAGACCCGACCGTCAAACGCATGGCACCCAAGCTGGTGGGATCAATAACCCGCGCCGTGCACCTGTGCGAATCGACATTAGCGTTTGGCAAGGCCGAGGAGCCGGGACCGACCCTGACGCTGGTCCGCTTGGCCGAACTGGTCGAGGAGGTTATTGACGGTGAGCGTTTCGCCGATCCGGACAACGACATCAGCTTCGCGGCTGACGTCCCGGCGGGGCTCTCGGTGCGCGCCGACCCAGAGCAGCTCTACCGCGTGTTGACCAACCTCATCCGCAATGCCCGCCAAGCCATCGCGGCGACGGGCAAACCAGGCGAAATCCACCTTAGTGCTCAAGAGGCGTCGGCCGAGTGGCAGATCACAGTGACCGACACAGGCCCCGGCCTGCCGCCAAAGGCGCGAGAACATCTGTTTACGGCTTTCCAGGGCGGGGCGCGCAAGGGGGGCTCTGGCCTCGGACTGGTGATTGCGTCTGAACTCGTGCGCGGCCATGGCGGGACACTTACCCTCAAAAGCAGTGGTCCCGAGGGTACGGTTTTCGACATCTATCTGCCCAAGGGAGACGGCACGATCTAAGCTCCAGAGCGAAGATTGCAGAAATTTGCATTTCCTCAAAATGAGGGCTTGCAACCCCGGCGCCGCAAGACTAAACCCCGCCCCAGTGGACCGATAGCTCAGCTGGATAGAGTACCTGACTACGAATCAGGGGGTCGGGGGTTCGAATCCTCCTCGGTCCGCCACTAGCCTAAAATTAGAAGTTCGTACGCCCTGCGCGGATGCGATGCACTCGTTTCGCGGCTCTAATTGAAGCGTCGCAGCCGGAAACGACTCCTGTCGATTCCGGCGGGCTACCTTATAGCGTTTCTACCTTGAAAAGCTTCAGCCGCCGAATCCACGCGAGCCGCCCGAGCGGCCGAACCCACCACGCGATGCGGCTGTGGCTCGTGTCATCGGGGTCTTACCTAAAGTGGTTGTCGGTCGCGTGAACTGCGAAGTGCTCAGCTTCGCCGCGCCCCGGTTGGCTGAGTAGGTGCTAGAACGAGCCGCGTTGGTGAAGCGCCCGTCTGATGTCTTGTACAGCGGTTGTGCGGCAGACATGCCCGACCGCCCGCTCATCATATTGCCGATGAGATAGCCCGCCAAAAGAGGCATGAAGATCCCGCTCGACCCACCTTGTGTGGCCGCCTCTTCAGAGCCGCAGGCGCCAGAACCATGTTGCTCTTCGCAAACCTCAAGACTGTCGTAACGCGGCGCGGCTTCCACATGCAGCGTTTGCGCCTTGGCAAATGCAGTCTCGCAATCTTGCTCAGTGAAAACCCCGCCCTGCGAGGCATCTTCCAAACAGCTTTGCAGATCAGGGAAGGCCGCCGCGTCGACTTTTTCCTCTTCGCAGCCTGCGAGGGTGAATGCGGTTGCGCCAACGATGGCGATGGAAACCCGTTTTGAGCGTTTGGTCATGGCTGTCATCTTTCTGCAAATGGGCGGCGGTGCATCAGGGTTTAATGTAGTGCGGTTTGAACCGGGACAAATCCTGCGCGATGCGAGAGCGGTCCTCGCGGATGCCGATCCCGGCGCAGGTCTGCCCAACAACCCAAGCGCCGATCACCGGGCGGAAGCCGTCGAAGGTGGGTAGGGGCGCGTAGGCTTGGACCACGCGCGGGTGCTCTGCGTAATCTGTGTTTTTCGACTGCTCGATCACCGTTCCCGATTGGTGGATCGCGACCGATGCCCCTTCACGCGATAGGATCGGCTTGCGTACATGCGCTTCGGTCAGCGTCGCTTCGGCACGGCCAAAGGCGGCAGCGCTCTGAGTGCTCGCCGCACCACGGCCATCGAGCGCCGCGCCGACGTCAGCCTCGAAGAAGGCGGGCAGCAGGTTCGGGTGGTCTTCGAACATCTGCCACAGCACCGGCAAAAGGCCTTTGTTCGAAAGCAGCGCCTTCCAAGCAGGCTCCAAAAACAGGCAGCCCGATCCCGCGATATGGGCGGCGTAATCATCCCGCAGCAGGTCTTCCCAAGGGTAGAGTTTGAACAATACGGCAATGCGGCGGTCCTGATCGTCGAGAAACTGCCCATCTTCGCTGAGCGCAATTTTGTCGAGATCGCAATAATGCGCGCCTAAGCCCGCTTCACGCGCAGCCCAGCCCATGGCCTCAACCGTACCGTAGTCTTCGGGGTTGCCCGCGACCGCCGTGAAATGCAGATCGCTATCCGGCTCAAAGACCTCGGCAAAACGCGCGACCAAGGCTTCGTGGATGCCGTTGAACTGATCCGCTCCTTCGGGCAGCACACCGGACTTCAACTGGTCTTCGAGCCACTGCCATTGAAAAGCTGCGCTTTCGTAGAGCGAGGTTGGCGTATCGGCATTGTATTCCAACAGCTTTGCCGGACCCACACCGTCATAAGCGAAATCAAAACGTCCATAGATCTCCGGATCGCCCTGCCGCCAGCTTGCGGCGACAAGGTCGCGGTGGGCCTCGGGGATAGCCAGACGGTCCATCAACTCTTCACTGGCGACAATCTCCGCGACGGCTTCCCGGCACATCGTGTGCAGTTCGGTTGCCGGGTCCTCGAGATCATTCTCGATCTGCTCCAGCGAGAACGCATAGGTCGAGGTTTCGTCCCAATAGGGCTCGCCATGCATATCGGCAAAGGTGAAGCCGACCTCCTCGGCATGGGCGCGCCAGTCCGGTCGTTCGGGCAATGTGATCTTTTGCAACTGTTCGCCCCCTCCGTGTTTTCCTAGCTCTTAGCGCTCTTTGCCGTTGGCAACCAGAGGGGGAGGCGGCGGCATTTTCCGAGAGGTGTACGGCCTGCGCGATTAGTGGCTTGCATCGCTTCGACCAATCTGGCACCCATCCCTCACCACAGGGGAGCCGCGTAACGCCGCGGCTGAGATGGGGGCGCAAGCCCACGGACCCTCAAAGCTGATCTGGATAATGCCAGCGTAGCAAGGAGGACAGAAATGTTTGCAGGCACACAAGTTTCCCTTTACCCGATGACCGATGGTTTCGTCGATGTGATCATGTCATCGCTCGATGCTCTCGACCCATGGCGCGACCGATTGCGGATCGAGACCGATGACATCTCAACCCTGATCGTTGGTCCGCCCGAGGTGCTTTTCCCCGCCCTGCGCGACCTTTATGCCAAGGCAGCTTCCACCGGCCAGCATGTCGTTTTACGCGCCACACTGTCGCGCGGTTGCCCGGGCGAGCCGGATGACCCGATTTGTCAGACTGCTGCCCTGGCCAATCCGAAAGAACCCTTGGATCAACGGCAGCAACAGGCATTGGCCGCGATTGCCGAGACCGCTGACAAAGGGCAAATCGCCGACGCGCAGTTCTCGCTCTATGTGATGGGCGCGGGGGACCATATGGCCGAGATCATGGGTTGTATCGACTTCCTCAAACAAAGCGGAACGTTCGATCGATCCAAGAACTTTTGCACCCGTCTGACGGGGGACGCAGGGCCGGTTTTTGCCACGCTCCAGCAGGCATTCTGCCAGTTCGGGCCCCCGGCGGGGCATGTAACGATTGATTTGACAGTCTCGGCCAACAGCCCGTCCAAGCGCTGATCCGATGCAGTCTCACGCACCTCGCCGCTCCGGCAGAGGTCTGACCCGCGGCATTCCTGCCGTTCTGAGCGTGGTCAGCGCCTTTCTGGTCTGGGAGCTTTACGTCCACCTGTCGGGCATTTCGCCGCTCATGCTGCCGGCCCCTTCGCGGGTGTTGGAGCAAATCGTTCTGAACCGCGCGCTGCTTTGGGACAACACGCTCCCGACGTTGAAAGCCACCTGCGCGGGCTTTGCCCTGTCGCTTACCGTCGCTTTTGTTCTGTCAGTGGCGTTGGACTTCATGCCCCGTCTGCGCCGGGCGCTGTTTCCGATATTCGTGGTCAGCCAGACGCTGCCTCTCGTCGCTATCGCGCCTCTGGTTGTCCTTTGGTTCGGGTTTGACCTCACGCCCAAGGTGCTCTTGGTCGCCCTCGTGACCTTCTTTCCGATGTTGGTCGCGCTGGTGGACGGATACAGCGCGACAGATACCGACATCGAAAGCCTGATGCGGTCGATGGGGGCGACGCGGGGCCAGATCTTTCGCAGCGCGCGCTTTCCCTCTGCCTTGCCCTATTTCTTTGCCGGGCTGCGCATCTCGATCACCTATGCGGTCGTCGCGGCGATCTTCGCGGAATATGTCGGCGCGCGCGCGGGGTTGGGTATCGTAATCCTGAACGCCAAGAACAGCTTTCGCCCGGATCTCGTGCTGGCCGCCGTGGTGATCAGTTCCGCCCTGACCTTGGGGCTTTTTGCCCTGACGGCGCTGATCCAAAAGCTGGCGCTGCGCTGGCGTGAGGTGGCGGGAACATGAGCGTTTTGGTCATGAAGAACGTCAGCGTTACCTTGGGCGGGACATCTATTTTGGATGATGTCTCATTGCACGTGGGACAGGGCGAGTTCGTGTCGATACTCGGGCCCTCCGGCGCGGGCAAATCGACCATCTTCCGCTTGCTGACCGGAGCGGTAGAGCACGACAGCGGTCAGATTACCTGCAATGGCCAGCCCCTTACGGCCAAGCAACAAAGCTTCGCCTTCATGCCGCAACGTGACGCGCTGATGCCGTGGCGGCGGATTATCGACAATCTGACCCTCGGGCTAGAAGTGCAGGGCATTTCCCGCGAAGAGGCGCGGGCCCGTGTCACGCCGCTGCTCGCTGACTTCGGACTGGAGGATTTCGCTCGCCATTACCCGGCCCAACTCTCCGGCGGGATGCGCCAACGCGCGGCGCTTTTGCGGACCGTGGTACAGGACCGTCCGGTGCTGCTTTTGGATGAACCCTTTGGCGCGTTGGACGCGCTGACGCGGACGCAGATGCAAGCATGGTTCGAAAAACGTTGGCGCGCGGCCCGCTGGACGACGCTGCTCGTCACCCATGACGTGCGTGAAGCCGTGGCGCTGTCTGACCGCATCTTTGTCCTGTCGCGCCGCCCGGCCCATGTGCTCACCGAAGTGCAGGTTCCCGGCCCCCGCCCGCGGCTGGGGCGCAGGATCACCCCCGAGGCCCATGCGCTGGAGGCGCAGGTGCTCGACATTCTACTCAACCAAACGGGAAAGGCCCTATGAGACATTTGATCACCGCCGCCCTGCTGATGCTGCCCCTGTCTGCATCTGCGCAGGAGAAACTCAGCGTTGCCTTGGACTGGACGCCCAATACAAACCACGTCGGCCTCTATGTAGCGCAAGCGCAAGGCTGGTTCGAAGAGGCCGGGCTCGACGTGGAAATCCTGCCCTATACCGACACGTCATCGATCACATTGGTCGCGGCAGGCGTGGCTGAGTTCGGCATTTTGGGGGCCATCGGATTCCACAGCCATCGGACGACCGGCGCCGATATGACCGCAGTAATGGCGGTGGTGCAGCATGAAACGGGCCGCCTCGTGTTTAACGGGGAGCGCGAAGACATCCAGCGCCCCGCCGATCTGGATGGCAAGATCTACGCAGGTTTCGGCAGCGCATGGGAAGACGCGCTGATTTCCACGATCATCCGCAATGATGGCGGGAAGGGCAGCTTTGATACCGTCACGCTCGGCACCTCGGCCTATGAGGCGCTGGCCAACGGAAGCGTGGATTTCACGCTGGAGGTGAGCACTTGGGAAGGTGTGAATTCCCTCCTGCTGGATCGGCCCCAGCGGGCGTTTAATTATGCCGACTACGGTGTGCCGGATCAGCATACGACATTCCTAGGCGGCAGCGGCACGTGGCTGGCGCAAAACCCCGACACGGCGCGCGCCTTTGTACAGGCTGTGCAGCGGGGCTATGCCTTTGCCGCTGAGAACCCGCAGGAGGCCGCCGAGATGCTCATTTCCGAGACCTCGGGAATGCTGACGAACCCCGAACTTGTTCGCGCTTCGATGACGGCTTTGGTCGAAGGCGGCTATCTGAAGGACCCTGGTGAGCCGGTCGGTTTGATCGACGCTGGAATGGTCGAGGATATGGTCGGCTTTCTGTTCGAGAACGGCATTCTGCGCGGCGAAGACGGGCGGGTGATTGAGGACATGCCCGATGTGACTGACTGGTTTACGAACGACTACCTTGCACAGGAAAGCTAAATTATAGTCGCTAGAGGGCGATCTAACGGTAAACAATATGGGGTTGGATAACCGCCGCAATCAGCAAGATTGCGGCGGTCATTGATTTAAAGGATGCCCGGCAGGTTCAGCCCGTTTTCGCGGGCACAGTCCAGCGCTTCGTCATAGCCCGCATCCGCATGGCGCATCACGCCAGTGGCCGGATCGTTCCACAGCACGCGTTCAATGCGGCGGTCGGCATCTTCGGAGCCGTCACAGCAAATGACCATACCGGAGTGTTGCGAGAAGCCCATGCCGACGCCGCCGCCGTGGTGCAGCGACACCCATGTGGCGCCCGAGGCGGTGTTCAGCAGCGCGTTGAGCAGCGGCCAGTCAGATACGGCGTCGGAGCCGTCCTTCATCGCTTCCGTCTCGCGGTTGGGCGATGCGACGGAACCGCTGTCGAGGTGGTCTCGTCCGATCACGATAGGCGCGCTCAGCTCGCCATTGCGGACCATTTCGTTGAAGGCGAGGCCGAGTTTGTGGCGCACGCCGAGGCCGACCCAGCAGATCCGTGCGGGCAACCCTTGGAAGGAAATCCGCTCGCGCGCCATGTCGAGCCAGTTGTGCAGATGGCTGTCCTTAGCGAGGATTTCTTTCACCTTGGCGTCTGTCTTGTAAATGTCCTCCGGATCGCCTGACAGCGCCGCCCAGCGGAACGGGCCAACGCCCCGGCAGAACAGCGGGCGGATATAGGCGGGCACGAAGCCGGGGAAATCAAAGGCGTTGTCGAGCCCTTCCTCCAGAGCCATCTGGCGGATGTTGTTACCGTAATCCACCGTGGGGATGCCCGCGGCGTGGAAGTCGACCATCGCTTTGACATGCACCTTCATTGACGCGCGGGCGGCTTTCGCGACCGCTTTCGGATCGCTCTCCCGCTTCTCGCGCCAGTTGGCCATGCTCCAACCCTGCGGCAGATAGCCATTCACCGGGTCATGAGCCGATGTCTGGTCGGTCACGATATCAGGCCGTACGCCGCGCTTCACCAATTCGGGGAAGACATCTGCCGCATTGCCCAAAAGCGCCACGGACTTAGCCTCTCCCGCTGCCGTCCAACGCTCAATCATCTCAAGCGCTTCGTCGAGACTGTCGGTCTTTTCGTCAACGTAGCGGGTGCGCAGACGAAAATCGATGCTGTCGGGGTTACACTCAACCGCAAGACAGCAAGCGCCCGCCATAACCGCTGCCAAAGGCTGCGCGCCGCCCATGCCGCCAAGGCCACCAGTCAAGATCCACTTGCCCTTCAGATCACCATCATAATGCTGGCGCCCGGCCTCGACAAAGGTCTCATAAGTACCCTGTACGATGCCTTGAGAGCCGATGTAGATCCATGACCCGGCGGTCATCTGGCCATACATCGCGAGACCCTTTTTATCGAGTTCGTTAAAGTGGTCCCAATTCGCCCAATGCGGTACGAGGTTGGAGTTCGCAATCAGCACACGCGGCGCGTCTTTGTGGGTCTGGAACACACCGACCGGCTTGCCCGATTGCACGAGCAGCGTCTGGTCCTCTTCCAGCGCGCGCAAGGAGGCAACGATCTGATCGTAGTCCTTCCACGTCCGCGCCGCACGGCCAATGCCGCCATAGACCACCAATTCATGCGGGTTCTCGGCCACATCAGGGTGCAGGTTGTTCATCAGCATCCGCAGGGGCGCTTCGGTCAGCCAGCTTTTGGCCGTCAGTTCGGTGCCGGTCGCGGGATAGACGTCACGGGTGTTTTTGCGCGGATCGCTCATGTCGTGCCTTTCAGTGTCGGGGCCAGATCGGCCAGGGTTGTCAGGATGGTTTTCAGATGCGCCCGCAGCCGGTCGGCATTGGCGCTGTCGTAGGTCCAAGGGGCGGCCTCGGCGCTGAGGTAGGTACTTTGCGCCAGTTCCATTTGGATCGCGTGAAAGCCTTCCTCCGGGCGGCCATAGTGCCGCGTGGTCCACCCGCCTTTGAAACGGCCATTGGTGGTTGCGGTGTATCCTTCCACCGCGGCGCAAATGTCTTGCACCGCCGCTTCAATCTCAGGCGCACAGGTAGCGCCCAGATTTGTACCGATGTTGAAGTCGGGCAGCGTGCCTTCAAAGAGGAAGGGGATTTCCGAACGGATCGAATGGCAGTCATAGAGGATCGCGACCCCATGCAGATCCCGCACCCGCGCCATCTCGGCTTCCAACGCCGCATGATAGGGCGCGTGAAAGGCCTCGCGGCGGGCCTCAATCTCCGCCTCATTCGGCGCGTCGGTCCAAATGTCGCGACCTTCGAAATCGGTTAGCGGTACCAGCCCGGTGGTATTCTGACCGGGATAGAGCGACGCCCCCGAAGGGTCGCGGTTGGCGTCCACCACATAGCGGTGGAAGGTCGCCCGCACCGTGGTCGCGCTGGGCAACAGCCCGTCATAAAGCTGGTGGATGTGCCAATCGGTATCGTCCAACCCCTGACCGCGCGCGTTCAGCTTGGCCATGATGGCATCTGGGACATAGGTGCCGGTATGGGGCAGGCCCAAGACGATCGGGCTGTCGCCGCGCTGTACTTCTACCGGGATCATGTCAGCAACTCCGGCATGTCGATGCCCGCGGCAGAAACGATATCTCCGAGGGCGATCATCGCGGCGGCCCGTTCCAGATCGGGGGCGAGATAGCGGTCTTCGCCCAGCGTTTCCACATCTTGCCGCACCCGTGCCACGACCCGCTGCAGCGTCTCGCTCGTGGCCAAGGGCGCACGGAAATCGATGCCCTGCGCGGCGCAGAGCAGTTCGACACCGAGGATACGGTTGAGGTTCTCGGTCATCGGCCCCAAGCGCCGCGCACCGTGGGCGGCCATGCTGACATGGTCCTCTTGGTTTGCGGAAGTCGGCGTGCTGTCGGTGACACATGGGTTGGCGAGATGTTTGTTCTCGCTCATCAGTGCGGCCGTTGTGACCTCGGCAATCATATAGCCAGAGTTCAGACCGGGGTTGGGCGTGAGGAAGGACGGCAGGTTAAAGCTCAGTACAGGATCGACAATCAGTGCAACGCGGCGTTGCGCAATGGCCCCGATCTCGGCAATGGCAAGCGCGATCATATCGGCGGCGAAGCCCACTGGCTCCGCGTGGAAGTTGCCGCCCGAGACGATCACATCAGCATCAATCAGCACCAGCGGGTTGTCGGTCGCGGCATTGGCCTCAACCTCCAGCGTGCGGGCGGCCATGCGCAGCACGTCCATCGCGGCCCCCGTCACCTGCGGCTGGCAACGGATGCAGTAAGGGTCCTGCACGCGGGCGTCATCGACGACGTGGCTCTCGCGAATTTCCGATCCGGCCAGCAGCGCGCGCATGGTCTCGCCCGCCTCGATCTGGCCACGGTGGCCGCGCAGCGCGTGGATTTCGGGTTGCAGCGGCGCGGTGGAACCCATGATCGCGTCAGTCGATAGGGCCGAGGTCACCAGTGCCGAATGCGCCGCACGCCACGCGCCGAATAGCCCCGCTAGCGCGAAGGCGGTCGAGAATTGCGTGCCGTTAATCAGCGCCAAGCCTTCTTTTGGGCCAAACTCGATGGGCGTCAGTCCCGCAGCCTTCAGCGCTTCGCCGCCGGGCATGACCTTGCTCTCAAACTCTGCCTCGCCATGGCCCATCATCGCTGCGGCCATATGGGCCAGCGGGGCGAGATCACCCGAGGCGCCGACAGAGCCTTGCGCCGGGATCACCGGGGTGACGCCTTTGGCGAGCATGTCTTCGAGCAGGGTCACAACCGCTAACCGCACGCCAGACGCGCCGCGTCCGAGGCTCAGCAGTTTGAGCGCCATCAGCAGCCGCGCATGGCGGCGCGGGATCGCGGGGCCGACGCCGCAGCAATGCGAGAGGATCAGGTTGCGTTGCAGGGTGGCTGTGTCCCCCGCCGCGATTTTTACCGAGGCGAGTTTGCCAAATCCGGTGTTCACGCCGTAGACGGCATCGCTGCCCGCCACAGCCTTGGCGATCCGCGCCTGCGCGCGCTGAATGTCAGGGTGGCAGGCGGGGTCCAACCGTACCGAGGCTTCGGTCCAATAGATCGCGGCCAGATCGTCCAAGGTGACGGCGCCGGGGGTGAGGGTCAGAGTGGTCACGCGGTACCTCCGAAAATGCGAGAGTGAAGCGGGTTGAAGCCGATGCGATAGGCCAGTTCCGCCGGGTGTTTGATGTCCCAAACCGCCATATCAGCGCGCATGCCGGGGGCGAGGGTGCCGCAATCGGTAAGGCCAAGCGCGCGGGCGGCATGCTGCGTGACGCCGCGCAGGGCTTCTTCGGGCGTCATGCGGAACAGGGTGCAGCCCATGTTCAGCGTCAGCAGCAGGGAGTTCAGCGGCGAAGAGCCGGGGTTGATATCCGTCGCCAGCGCCATCGGCACGCCATGTTCGCGCAGCAAAGCGATGGGCGGGGCCTGCGTCTCGCGCAGAGTGTAGAAAGCTCCGGGCAGGATCACTGCCAGGGTGCCGGCCTCGGCCATCGCTTTGACGCCGTCCTCGTCGAGATACTCGATATGATCCGCCGACATGGCACCATAAGAGGCCGCGAGCTTCGCGCCGCCGAGGTTCGACAACTGCTCGGCATGAAGTTTGACCGGCAGGCCCAATTCCTGCGCTACGTCGAAGACGCGGGCGATCTGAGCGGGTTGGAAAGCGATGCCCTCACAGAAGCCGTCAACCGCATCAACCAGCCTTTCGGCATGGGCAGCGCGCAGGGCGGGGATGCAGACCTCGTCAATATAGGCGTCGTCGCGTCCGGCATAGTCAGCCGGGGTGGCATGGGCGCCGAGGAAGGTGGTTTTCACGCGGATCGGGCGCTCCGCAGCGATGGCGCGGGCGGTGCGCAACATGCGCAGCTCGGTTTCAATATCGAGGCCGTAACCTGATTTCACTTCGATGGTCGTCACGCCTTCGGCGATCAACACATCGACGCGGCGCAGGGCATCGGCAAGCAGCTCGTCTTCGCTGGCCGCCCGGGTCGCTTTGACGGTAGAGACAATGCCCCCGCCCGCGCGTGCGACTTCCTCATAGCTGGCACCGTTAAGCCGCATCTCGAACTCGACAGCACGGTCGCCGCCGTGAACAATATGGGTGTGGCAGTCGATCAGGCCGGGGGTGACGAGGCGGCCTTCGAGACTGGAGCGGGGCAGGTCGCCATACGCGCTCGGCAAGTCAGCAGCGGGGCCGACCCATGCGATCCGCTCGTTCTCAACCGCAATGGCGGCATTTTCGATCAGGCCATAGGGGGCCGCTGCGTTCGCCATGGTCACGGCGTTTAGATCGACGAAAAGTTTGCTGTCTCCGGCCATCTGCGTCCCTCTCCGCTCAAGATTTCGCTTTTCTGGTACGTTCAAACATGTTTTATGTCTATACATAAAAGCAAGGGGTCGCAAAATGATTTTTGCCAAACAAGCCAAACTGCCTAATGGCTGGGCGTCAAATGTGCGTCTTTCTGAGGCCGATGGTCGCATCACCCAGATTGAGGTCGATCAGTCACCTCAGGCTGGAGATGTGCAGATTGATACGCTGCTGCCCGCTCTCGCCAACCTGCACAGCCACAGCTTCCAGCGGGCCATGGCGGGGATGACGGAATACCGCATGAAGGGCAAAGACAGCTTTTGGACATGGCGCGAGCTTATGTATCGTTTCACCGACCACCTCAGCCCCGAGCAGGTCGAGGCGATCGCCGCCTTTGTGTTTTTGGAGATGCAAGAGGCGGGCTATGCAGGTGTGGGCGAGTTCCATTACCTGCATCACCAGCCCGGCGGCGCCCCTTATGACGACCTTGGTGAGTTGTCTGCCCGCATTGCAGCGGCTGCGGCCCAGACGGGTATTGGTCTGACCCATCTGCCGGTGCTCTACACTTATGGCGGCGCAGGACAGCAGGCATTACAGGCCGGGCAGGCGCGCTTTGGCAATGAGGTTGATCGGTTCAACGCTTTGGTTGCACGGGCCAAGGTGGTGATCGCAGACCTGCCCGCCGACTGCCGTGTCGGCATTGCGCCGCATTCGCTGAGGGCAACGTCACCAGAAGACCTAAAGGCGGTATTGGCCGCCCATGAGGCGGGGCCGGTGCATATTCATATCGCGGAGCAGCCGAAGGAAGTCGCCGATATTAAAGAGTGGCTCGACGCGCGACCGGTGGAGTGGTTGCTGGCCAATGCCGACGTTACGACAGACTGGTGCTTGATCCACGCGACACACATGACCGCAGATGAGACAGCGAACATGGCCCGATCTGGCGCTGTGGCGGGGCTTTGCCCGGTGACGGAAGCCAACCTCGGGGATGGGCCATTCAATGGACCTGACTATTTGAACGCTGGTGGTGCGTTCGGTGTCGGGTCTGATTCCAATGTACTCATCTCGCTTACAGAAGAACTTCGCACATTGGAGTATTCGCAGCGCCTGCGGGATTTTGCACGCAATGTGATGGTCGTCGAGGAGGGTTCGGTGGGTGATACGCTATACAGCGGTGCGGCGAAGGGCGGCGCACAGGCGCTCGGGCGCGATGCGGGCGAGATCGCAGCGGGCAACTGGGCTGATCTGGTGGCAGTGGACAGCGACGCCCCTGCGCTATGTGCGTTGCGCCAAGACCAGCTTTTGGACGGGCTTGTCTTTGCCGCAAAAGATACGGTCGTGACTGATGTCTGGTCCGCCGGGCGACACGCAGTGCAGTCCGGGCGTCACGTCAAACGGGATGAAATTACAGCCGCCTATCGCTCAGCAATGCAAAGCCTGACCGCGGCGCTCTGAGCCAGATAGGTCAATCGGACTTCTAACAAAGCGTCGCCGTCACCCAAGCTGACTTTGGGGGCGGTCTGTTCGTAAAAAGCGGTGTCTCCGATGTGGAGCACAGTCGTGTCGACGGTTGGACTGCCCAATAAGGCATGAAGGGCGATCAGCCCATTCACCGGCTCTGCAATGTTGCGGTCCATCGGGCCATCAAGTCTGAAGACATCTCCCTCGCAGATGGTGGGATCAAACATCAGATTGAGATCGAACAAAGGGCCGTCTTTTAGATGTGCTTCTACTTGCAGGCCGCCGTCGAAGCGGACCGGCTCTCCGGGTTTGGCGGTGAATGTCTGGTTTGACGCGTGCAGTGTCATGGAGCCGCCGGACAAGACGGTCAGTATCCGCACCATCCCCGCGAAGTCTGAGAATGGGCCGTCCTGCGCCACATCGGCAAGGCTGAGCGTCCATGCAGTGCCATCCTCGCCTGACCCAATAGCAATGCGCCGTGTGGTGCCGCCGCCGTTTTTCCAAGGGGTGTCCACCAGTTCAGAACGCCTTATCAGCTGCATCGCATATCCTCTCACGGTTCATTTGCTAGAGGCTGGGTCAGCCTCGCCGCTTTTGATGCCAGCAATAGACGTTTAGCGCCACGGCCCCGCGTCGCCTTTTCGTCCCGTTTTAGGAATGCGGCTGCGTGTTGTCTGCACTGTCGGTTGTGCAGGCTTTGCGCGGCTGCTTCCAGCCATGGCACGCAAGGCCGCGACGCGGTTTTCCGTTGCCGGGTGGGTCGCGAAGAGTGCGTCGCGCTTATGGGCGTGCAGTGGGTTGATAATAAACATATGCGCCGTGGCCGGGTTGCGCTCAGCTGCGTGGTTGTCGATCTGCGCGGCACCCATTGCGATTTTTTCTAGGGCTGAGGCCAGCCAAAGCGGTTCGCCGCAAATCTCTGCGCCCGCCTTATCGGCGGCATATTCGCGGGTCCGGCTGATCGCCATCTGGACCAGCGCCGCGGCCATTGGGGCGAGGAACATCATCAGAAGCGTGCCGACGAGACCCAGGCGCTCGCGCGAGCCGCCAAAGAACAGCGCGAAGTTCGCCAGCATAGAGATCGCACCGGCAAAGGTCGCCGTGACGGTCATAATGGCGGTGTCATGGTTTCGGATATGCGCCAGCTCGTGGGCGATGACGCCGGCCAGTTCCTCGCGGCTTAGGCTGCGCATCAGACCTGCTGTAACCGCAACAGCCGCATTGGCCGGATTGCGTCCGGTGGCAAATGCGTTGGGCTGCGGGGTGTCGATCAAATAGACTTTCGGCTCGGGAAGCCCTGCGTTGCGCGCCAGTTCGGCGGTCATCGCGTAGAGCCCTGCGCGATCACCGGGGGAGACCGGCTGCGCGTTGTGCATTTTCAGCACCATCCGGTCGGAGTTCCACCAGGTAAATGCGTTCATCCCCGCCGCCACGACCAGCGCAATCAGCGCGCCGCCCGTACCGCCGATCAGATAACCAACACCCATGAACAAGGCGGTCATTGCCGCCATCAGCATCGCTGTCTTTACATAGCCCATCTTGGTCTTCCGAATTAAACGAGGTCTCCAGAAAATATGGGGTGGTTTCGGGGCGGTGCAAGGTTGGTGCCGGTGCCGTATTACGAAGCGTCGCTGTCAGCCGAGGGCGGATGAAGGCGCAGAAAGCTATCCTCGCCCGCCAGAACGTAGCGCAGCAGCAACAACTCCACCGCGGCTGCATCGCGGGCTTCAAGGGCTTGAAGCAGGCGACGTTGAAGGTCGACCAGGGTCCGATGTGCTTCGGCGTCGCGCAGGGTTGCCATGCGGACGGCTTGGATTTGCGCCATGTAGCGCAAGATCGTATCCCGTAGCTCTTTGTTCGGAACGGCCATGATCCATGTGCGCCGGATATCTTCCGACGCGGCAAAAAGGGTTTCGATCTCCCCGGTCTCCAAGGTCTGTTCGGCCCGGGCCACCGCATCGCGCAGCCGGGTCAGGTCGTTTTCCGTCAATCGGGCCGTGGCCAGCGCAGCCGCGCGGGGTTCCAGCAGCCGACGCAATTCGAAAATTTCGCGAATCTGACGGGTGTCGAGGTTCGGCAGGGTGAAGCCGCGGGTGGTGCTGTCGAGATAGCCTTCGTGGGTCAGCCGCATCAGCGCGTCCCGTACCGGCATCCGCGAGACGTTGAACTCCGCCGCGACGGCAGTGTCCACAAGCCGGACGTCCGGGCCGATCTCCCCTCGCTGAATGCGACCGAGGAAAATGTCGTAGATCTGATCTTTCATATGGCGCTTTGGTGTGTCGGTCATGAATCAATGCCTTAAAAGTATGCAGTTTAGGCGGGAGTTTGACGCAGTAAACGCATGATAACCAGCCTATATCGCATATAATGAAAACATTTTCGTTGTGTTTGTATACGGAAGCTGGCAGCCATATGGCGGATGCCGCCGCGTCAGGCGTTGGCAATCACAGGGAGATAAAAATGAAAACCAAGAAAAATTTTCTGGCCGGTCTCGCGATTGCGGCCTTTGCGACGGTGACGGGCGCAGCGGCGATGGCCCAGGATGTCCTCAAGATCGGTTCTTATCCGGCGAACCCGCCATGGGAGTTTAAGAACGAGGCTGGCGAGTTTGAGGGCTTTGAGGTCGATATCATTAATGAGATCGCCAGCCGCCTTGGCATGACCACCGAGATCAATGGTTTGGACTTTCGTGCGCTTTTCGTTGCCACGGCCTCGCGCCGGGTGGATGCTGTCATCTCGTCGCTGACGATCACCAACGAACGGCTCGAAGCACAGTCCTTCACGCAGCCCTATTTCTCGGGTGCATTGGGTGTCGGGACCAAAACCGACGCGGGCATCAGCGACCTGTCGGGGCTGGAAGGCAAGCGCGTCGGGTCGATCGCTACGTCGTTTCCCGAAAACTGGCTGAAAGAGCGCGAAGGCGAGCTGGGCTACAAGTCCTACTCCAGCTACGACACCACGGCCAATATGCTGACCGACCTGCGCAGTGGCCGGATCGATGCCGCCGTGAACGACATTGTCAGCCTGCGCTATGCTTTTGCTCAGCCGACGATGCAGGAGCTTCAGGTTTCGGTGGAAATTCCCACCGGCGATAAATTCGCGATCATGATGCCCAAAGGCTCTGAACGGCTGGAAGCCTTCAACGATGCAATTTCGGCGATGAAGGAAGACGGCACGATGGCGACGCTTTACGAAAAGTGGCTCGGCGTCGCGCCGGAAGAGGGCAGCCTCGCTGTGACCCCGCTGCCGGTGCCGACCTCGGCCGACTGATCCGGCTAGGCTGCAGACCGGAGCCTCCGGTTTGCGGCCTTACCTTCTACCCCAGGGAGTCCAGCATGGAAATCTTCGACATCTTCTTCAATCTGGACGTTATGCGCCGCGCGTTCCCGATCCTGATGCGCGGGCTGGTGAACACAATTCTTCTGGGGTTCGCGGCGATCTTCTTTGGCGGCATCCTCGGGGTGCTGGTCTGTCTTGTCCGGCTCTATGCGCTCAAGCCGTTCCGACTGCTCGCGGTGCTCTACACCGACATCTTTCGGGCCATTCCGGTGTTGGTTGTCCTGATCCTCGTCTACTACGCCTTGCCCTTTGCCGGGATCGTGTTCTCCTCCTTTGTAGCGGCGACGATTGCGCTGGCATTGGTACTGGCGGCCTACACGGCTGAGGTTGTGCGTGCCGGGATCGAAGCCGTGCCGCGGGGCCAGTTTGAGGCCTGCGATGCGCTCGGCCTGTCATTCTTTACCACCATGCGCAAAGTCATCCTGCCGCAGGCTTTTCGCATGATGATCCCGCCCTTGGCCTCCTATGCGGTGGCAATCATGAAGGACACCTCGCTGGCCTCTGTAGTGGCAATGGACGACCTGCTGAAACAGGCGACCGACGCCCAAGCGCTCTTTGCCAATCCGACCCCGCTGCTGCTGGCTGCGCTGATCTATATCGCGATCCTATGGCCTATGGTGCGCTTCACCGGCTGGCTCGAGCAGCATTTTAAACGTGGCTACCGCTAAGACGTCACACTCTTACATTCATAACGCGACACCCCCGCGCCCGGCGCGGCACGAAAACTATCGGAGATTACAATGTCCACAGAAACGGAAACGGGCGACGCCTATCTCCTTTATCATTCCATCGGTCAATACGCGGGCAAGCGCGACGACATGCTGGCCGGCATGACCGAGTTCACTGACGTCTGGGCTGCGGCCAATGGCGATCAGTGGAACGAGGTCTTGCCAAAACGGCAGGAGTTCATCGATCTTTGGGCCGAGCTGATCGGCGCCCCAAGGGGCACGGTCACCACTACTGAAAGCGTCACAACAGGCTTGATGACAGTGATCGGCGCGCTCCCCGAAGACACGCTGCGCGGCAAAAAGGTTTTGGTGGCGGAGGACGGTTTCCCCTCGCTGCACTTCCTGTTGACGGGTCTGTCTAAACGCTTTGGCTTCACGCTGGCGACGGTGCCGATCCGGCAGGGCGGTCATTGGGTCGAGGCCGAAGACATCATTGCCCATTGGGACGAAGAAGTGGCCCTCGCGTTGCTCACATGGGTCAGTTCCACGACCTCGCACCGCTTGGATATTCCGCAACTGGTCGCGCATGGGCGCAAGATGGGCTCGCTCATCGGGGTGGATATGACACAAGGCGTGGGTCTGCTGCCCTATGACGTTACAGAGCCGCGGGTAGACTTCGCCCTGTCGACCAGCCTCAAATGGATGTGCGGCACGCCCGGGGCGGGGATCGTCTATATGGATGCCGACCTGATTCAGCGATGTGAGCCCGAGATGCGCGGCTGGTTCTCGCAGAGCAACCCCTTTTCATGGGCGCTCGATGCATTTGAGTTTGCCGGTGATATTCGCCGGTTGGACAGTGGCACGCCCTCGACAGTCTCTGCTGTCGCGAGCCTCCCAGCAATGCGCTGGCGGATGGGGCAGGACACGCAGGCGCTTGTGAAGCACAATCGAAAGCTGACGTTGCAACTGCAAGCGGGGCTGGAAGATATGGGGCTGAGTTTGGCCACCCCTGCCGATCCGGACGCGCGCGGCGGCAGTTTGATGGTGGTGCTGCCGGATCACGTGGTGGCTTCTGATGTGGTCACGCAGCTGGCTGTTCTGGATATCTACATGGACAACCGCAGCCAGACCCTGCGCATGTCGCCGGGCGTTTTGACGACGGAAGCCGGCATCGACCGGACGCTCGCGGCACTTCGCGCGATGTTAGTCTAGCGGGCGGGAGCGGGGGAAGCCATTCTGTCCGCGCCATATTCCACAACCCAGGCATTCGCGCCCTCACTGGTCGCGGCATAGACCGCCGCGCCAAGGGCTTCGCCGACTTCCGTGTGTAGCCCTGCATAGTCCGCTGCTCCGGCGGGGGCAGCGACGGCGATACAGTCCGTCCCGGTTCCGGTGGCAAGGCCCGAAGGAAGGTGAAAACCGCTGTCGATCACTGCGGCGGTGCGGGCTTGGGTCGCGATGCTAAGGGCTTCGATCAGCCCGGTTTGTGACAGCGCGTGGTCTAGCCGTACTGCAACATTGATCGTGCCCCAGTCCTGCCCGCGTCGATCAATCCGGTGGCCCACGCGTTCGGCGTTCGACAGGCCCACTGTGGCCACGGCGTGGGCCGTGATGCTGTCCACCTGCGCCCGCGCTTGCGTGAAACGTGAAACATCGCGGGAGGTCAGGAAGGCGACGCTTGCCGTTTCACCCTGCGATTTCAGTTCGCGGGCGAACCAGTCGTGCACGTCCAGATCCTCGGGCAAGTCAGCATTGCGCACCTCGCGCCAAATAATCCGGCTGGCCGTAACAAAACCGGGACGGTTAATGGCCCAACTGAGTACCTGCATCTCTCGCCCAAGGTCGAACGTCAGCCAAGGCCGCGCCAACTGCACCGTGCTCATGCCACGACATCCAGCGGCTGAAAGATCAGTCCTTCGGGGGTGTTCTGCAGAAAGGCGTTAATCCCAAAGGTCACGCGCACACGTTCGGCGGTCAGCACGTCTTGCGGCGGCCCGTCGGCAACCAAACCGCCTTGGTCCAGCACGATCAACCGGGTGCAATGGCGGGCCGCGAGGCCGAGGTCATGCAGCGAGACCATGACCGATTTGCCCTCCGCTGCCAAAGCGCCAAAGATTTTCATCGTGGCGATCTGATGGGCCGGGTCCAACCCGGCGATTGGCTCATCGGTCATGAGCAGAGGGGTTTCCTGCGCCAGCGCACGGGCAATCAAAACCCGCGCCTGTTCGCCGCCAGAAAGCCGCGTTGCGGTGCGGTCGCGGAAGCTTTGCAAATCCATCCGTTCAAGCGCCCGGTCAACGGCGGCTTGGTCCGCCGCACTCGGGCGCTGCCCGGTGCCAAGGTGCGGTGTGCGGCCCAGCGTGACGAGGGTTTGTACGTTGACGGGCCAAGCGATCTCGCGCTGTTGCGGCATCCAGGCCACGGCGCGGCCCCGCTCGCGGGCCGAAAGCGCGGCAAGGGTGCTCTGGCCGTTGTGATCGATCAACCCAAGTGCCGCGCGCATCAGCGTGGTTTTACCCGCCCCATTGGGGCCGATAATGCCAACCAACTCGCCGGGGCAGACGCTCAGGCTGACATTCCGCAGAATGTCCCGCCCGCGCCGGGTGACAGCGAAGTCTTTGAGGGTCAGCAGGGTCATAGCCCCTCCTGCCGGGTGCGGTAGATCAAGTGCAAGAACAGGGGCGCGCCGACAAGTGCCGTGACCACGCCGAGCTTCAGATCGCGCGCCGGCAGGATGACGCGAACAGCGATATCTGCCGCCAGCAACATCGCCGCCCCGCCAAAGGCCGAGGCCCAGAGCAAGCGCCCGGGCTGTGCGCCAACGAGGGGACGCAGCAGATGCGGGACCACCAAGCCGACAAAGCCAATCGCCCCCGCCACCGCCGTTGCCGCGCCGACCACCGCGGCTGTGCCAAAGATCAGCACCAGCCGCAGACGGGTCAGGTTAACGCCCATCGCCTCGGCCGCGTCTTCCCCCAAGGTCAGCGCGTCCAATCCGCGGGCGAGGGAGCCGAGCATTACGCCGCCGAGCAGGATCAGCGGTGCGGCAATGGCGACATGGGTCATGGACCGGTCGGCGAGAGAACCCATCATCCAAAAGACGATCTCATTCGCGGCGAAGGGGTTTGGCGATAGGTTCAGCACCAGCGAGGTCAGCGCCGCGGCGAGCGCGGAAATCGCGATCCCCGCAAGGATCAACGTCAGCGAAGACCCCCGCGGCCCGGCCAGCGCCAGCACCAGCCCCACGCCCAAAAGCGCGCCTGCCAACGCCGCCAGCGGGAGACCAAGCGCCACGGTGGCGGCCAGCCCGGTCTGCAGCGCTAGCACCGCGCCCAGTGCGGCAGAGCCCGACACCCCGATCAGCCCCGGATCCGCCAGCGGATTGCGCAAATAGCCCTGCATGGCAGCGCCAGCGAGGCCCAAAGCGCCACCGATCATCAGCCCCAGCAAGGCACGGGGCAGGCGGATTTCACGCATCACCAGCACCTCGGGCCCATTGCCGCCAGCGATCAGCGCCTGAAGCCCATGCCAGATGCCAAGCGGAGCGGGCCCGACGACCAACGCTGCTAGGAAAAGCGTCGCCACCAGCGCGCTAAGACCCAACGCCAAGCGGCTCATTTGCGGGCCTGCTGGCGTTCGCGGTCGGCTTGCACGTCGCGGCGCAGCTCGGCCATTTGACCGATCGCGCGCAGCACATAGGGCGTGCCGCAGAGCCAGTCTTGCGCGTTCATTGAGGTAGAAGGCCGCCCCGCTTGGAGCGCTCCGACCACCGGATGCGACAGAATTTCTTCGGAGCGTGAGGCGCCGGGGTAAGGCTGCCCTGTGACCACGGTGTCAGGTTCCGCCATCGCCAAGGTCTCAAGCGGAATCACCCCGCCCGAAACCAGCCCCAACTCAGCGGCGATGTTGATCAGCCCCGCAGCGGTGAGGATGTCGCCCGCTAGGGTCTGGTCGCCCGAGGTATAGCCATTCGCAAAATAAAGCGCCGCACGCGGACGGGGGGCGATGCCGTCGCGAAAGCTGGCGAGGCGTTGGTCAAAGCGGGTGATCTGATCGGCGGCGATGTCTTCGCGGCCCAAGAGCGCGCCCATGCGGGTCATGCGTTCGGTGACTTGGTCGAGGGACGTTGCTGGATCGAATTGCTCAACCCGGATGCCCAGACGGCGCAGCATGTCGACCGTGGCAAGCTGGCTGTAGCGCCCGGCCAGCACCAGATCGGGCTGCATGAGGTAAATCTCTTCGGCCAACCCGTTGTTCACCGGATAGGCGGCGGCCTCAGCCACCATCGCTGAACTGCGCGGATCATGGGCGAGGTCGGAGACCGAGATCAGCTGACCCTTATCCGCCAGCAGCATGGCAAGCTGATCGGTGCAGAGGTTCATCGAGACGACCCGGCGCGGGACGTCTTGGGCCAAGGCGGGCTGGGCGGTCCCGGCCAGCAGGCCAATAGCGGTGATGCCAGCCTTAGCGGCCAGCATCACGCGCGTTGTGAGGGGATCAGAAATCCGCACGAACACCAAAGAACGCAGACCGACCGGGGGTGTTGTACCCGCCTGCGGTCTCGTAATCCTCATCAAACAGGTTTTCCACCCGCAGGTAGGCTTGGGTCGTGTCTGTTACGTCATAAGACACGCCAGCGCCGACCAGCGTATAGGTGCCAACCTTATGATCGGCAGGCGCGTAGATGCTGGGCACCACATCGCCGACATGGCGGACATCCAGCGCAGCCTGCAGACGGTCGGTCACATCGGTTTCCACGCCCAGCAGGAGATCGTGCTTGGGCGTGCGGGTCAAGCGCTCGCCGTCGGTTGTGGCGTGGGTGTAGGTGTAGTTGCCGAAGAACTCGGTGCGGCTGCTGAGAGCGTAAGTGCCCGAAAGCTCAATGCCGCGCGATTTGGTGGTGCCGGGGACTTGGTTGTAACAACCAAAGCCGCTGCCGCAGGCAGTGGAGCCGCCGTCGAATTGGATCAGGTCGTCGATCTCAGTGTAAAAGACGGTTGCTTTGACCGAAGCGGTCTCGCCATAGGTCTTCTCAACCCCAAGTTCAAAGCTGCGGCTTTCTTCGGCCTGTAGAGTGGGGTCACCGTAGAAGCTAAACCGCTCATAGAGCGATGGGGCCCGGAAGCCGGTGCCCAGAACGGCGCGGAAGGCGAGATCGTTCTGCGGACGCCAGACCGCGGCCAAACGGCCCGTCGCTTTGCCGCCGAAATCGCTGTTGTCATCATAGCGCATTGCGGCAGAGAGGTCGACGTTCTCAGCAGGGCGCATCAGCAGTTCTGCCTGCGCCGAAAGGGTGCGCTCATCGCCTGTTGAACCGCCGGAGTTAAAGCTCTCTTCGGTTCGGTCCAGACCAAAGTTCAGCGTCACATCGCCTGCAAGCTCGGCACTGCCGAGGTAGGACAGACGCTCGCGGTCACCCTGGAAACGGGTGGTGAAGCCGGTGGGGTCGCGGCGGTCGATGTCGAAATAGGAATAGGCAAAAGTATGCAGCACATTGCCTGTCTGCCACTCGCCAAAGACCCGTGCGCCGCGCTCTTCAAAGGAGGTTGCGCCGCTGCTGTCGGTGGAGGAACGGTCAATCTCCAGATCACCGCTGCGGTCAGTCACGGCGGCGCCGATCGTCAGGTTGTCGGTCAGGTTATAGCGCCCGGAGAAGGTTTGGGTGGTCTGGCGGAAGCCATCGTCCTCGTCGTCGCTGGCCTGCGCAGAGAACCCGTCGGTCAGGATCCGGCTATAGGTATAGGCCAGTTCGGCGCGCTCGGTCAGGTAGCCAAAGCTCAATGTGCCGGAACGCGTGTTGTCACTGCCGTATTCACTGCTGACTTGACCGGAAAAACCCAGTTCGGTCGGGCGGTAAGTGGTGATGTCGATCACGCCGCCGATTGCCTCAGAGCCATAGAGCGCCGACTGCGAGCCTTTTAGGACTTCGATCCGGTCGATCCCCGCAGGCGTCAGCGAGCCGAAGTTAAAGGAGTTCTGCGTGCCGGAGGGGTCGTTCATGTCGATCCCATTAACCCGCACGACCACATAGCGCCCCGGCAGGCCGCGTATTTTCAGCGTGGCGTTCGCGCCCAGTCCGCCATTGGCGACGGAGGAGATGCCCGGCAAACGGTCGAGCCGCTGGATCACGGACGTGTCGCTGCCCGCAAGGTCTTCGGCTTCGAGAACTTCAACGGTGGCGCCTGTCTGATCTTTGGCAACAGGCGTTAAGCTGCTCGACAGGACGACTTCGCCCAGATCGAACGCTTCTTGCGCAAGGCTAGCGGTGGGGAGGAAGGGGAGCACGGCGGCGGTGGCCAGCAGGTGGAAACGGAGCATGGATTTACCCTCGAGATCGGCCCATTCTGGGGCCGGAGACTGTGACATGTCATTTCGGGGCAATACCCCCGCAGACGGTGAAAACACCACGAGCGGAAGATCCGCAGCCCCGACGCCCCTCGCGCCCGGACAGGGTGAATGCTTTGGCAGGTCTCCTGACTCGCGGGTCGATGCTGGGCCGGTCCTTCCCATCACGCTGTTGCGCAACAGTGGTTCATACCGGCTTCGCTCACCGCTTACAGTTGCGGGGGCAGTCGTGGAGTTGGCCTGAAGGCCGCACCACATTCCCTTTTCATCAGACGGCGAACCGCCTGAACCGAAGCAAGGCTTGTCTACAGGTCTCGCGCGGTTTTGCAAGCGTTCATGACGCGCGAAGAAGGGTAACAGCGGCCCGTGCCCTTGACCGCATTGTTCACGGTCAGGGCAGGGGCGGAGGTTTCGAGGTCTGTCGTATCAGAGGGTTAGGACGCAGCCCGCACTTTCGCCTGCGTCTCTGGCAGCGGGAAATCGACGTAAAAGGTCGTGCCTTCGCCTTCAGCGGTGTCAAAGCTGATGTCGCCTAAATGCTGGTCGACGATGGCTTTCACGATGCTCATGCCTAGCCCGTGGCCCTCCTCAACCTGATAGCTCGCCCCGCGCGAAAAACGCTCGAACAAGACGGGCTGAAGGTCGAGCGGCAGGCCCGCGCCTTCGTCCTTGATCCAAAACCCCATGCCGGATCGCGCCATGCCCACGCGCACGGTGGCCCCTTCGGTTGAAGCCTTAATCGCGTTGGACAGCAGGTTGGAGACCAGCCGCATCACCCGACCATCATGAAGGTGCAGCAAAGGACCGGGCGCCTGCGACACTTCCACGCTAAGCTCGACGTTGTGTTCTTTGGCATAAGGGGCGAGGGTTTCGGCGGCCTGCGTGAGCAGAGGGGAGAGGGGCTGTTCGTCAAAGCCGCTCTGATCCTGTGTCCGCAGTTGCTCCACGTCGAGGATATCCGCGACCATCTGTTCGATTGCGCGCGCATTGCGCAACGCCACGCGCAGCAGTTTGCGCTTCGGGGCGGGAAGGTCGTCTTGCCCGGCTTCGAGCAGCTTGAGCGCGCCCTGCAAGGAGGTGAGCGGCGTCTTCATCTCATGGCTGACGGTCGCGATGAGCTGGTCTTTGGCACGTTCAAAGGCGCGCTGTTCGGTCACATCACGAATAATGCCGAGAAACCCAAGGTGCTCGCCTCGGTCGGTTTTGATGGGCGCAGAAGACACCAGCCCCTCAAAGGTGGAGCCATCATGGCGCCGGCAATAGGTCGAAACATCTTCCTGCTTTTGCGCTTGTTCGGCGTTGTAGCGTTCTTTTCCCGCCTTTTCGTATCGGTCGAGGCTTTCGTAAAGCACCGCCGTTTGTCGCCCTAGCAGTTGCTCTTGGTCATAGCCGAAAAGTGTCTCAGCCGCCGGGTTGACCATCTGAAGCTGTCGGTTGCTGTTGGTCATGATCATCGCCTCGGGCACGGCGTCGATCATGGCGGCCAACAGCCCCCGTTGCTCGCGCAGCTCGCGGCGTTCGGCGTGGAGCTTCAGCTCATTGCTCAGCCAGCGGGCGAGGAATTCGACGAACTCGCTCTGTGCCTCGGAAAAAGGCGCGGCGCGTGGTGTGGTGCTGGAGAAACTCAGCGTTCCGAAGGGCGCATCCCCTCGCATCAGCGGTGCGCCGATGTAGCTCTCCAGTCCGAAGTTCTCATAGCAAGGATGCGCGGAAATCGCTTCTTGGCCCGCGTGGTAAAAGGCGGTGACGGCGCCATTGCCCAAGGTATGCAGGCAGTAGGTATTGGTGACGTCGAAAGTAGTGCCGGGGGCAGGCGCCCACTCCGGCCCATGCACATAGAGGCATTCATAGATCGGGCGTTCAACGCGGCTCACGATGCCAAGGTCGAGCTCCAACGTCTCGGTGCCGAGGGCCAGCAGCTTGGCAACTTTATCGTCTAAGGAAAGGTCCGGTTCGACAGCAAGAAGGTAAAGCTGCCGCAACGGATCATCGAAACCCGCCAGAGTGGTATGGTGATTGTTCATCTGTGCCTCTGTCGTGCTCGATTTCTGGTCGCGCCCTTATGGACGCGTAGTTTTTAATCACAAATTACGAGTTCAAGCTAAGGCTGCCAATGTAAAATGACACAATCGGCGACAGAGAGCCGTTTGTATGGCATTCTGGTCGGCCTTCTTTAACGGGTTAATAAAACTGACAAGATCAGCCGTGCCAACTGCGCTCCAGCACGGCCAGCCAATTCTCGTGGCAGAGTTTGGCGAGGAGGGCGGCGTCATAGCCATGATCGGTCAGCGCCTGCCGCAGTTTTGGCAGCCCCGCGGCATCTTTCAGTTCGGCAGGAACATCTGCGCCGTCAAAGTCCGAGCCAAAGCCCACCCGGTCTTCGCTTAAATGGGTGATCAAGTGATCGATATGGCGCAACATCGCGTCGAAGCCGTCACCGCCACTTCTACGCCCATCAGCATTCAGGAACCCGACTGCGAAGTTCACCCCGACCATCCCGTCGCTGTCCCGTATCATCGCCAATTGCCGGTCGGTAAGATTGCGCGAGGAGGGCGTGATCGCATGGGCGTTGGAATGGGTCGCTACCAGCGGCGCGTTGGAGAGTGCGGCCACATCGTTGAACCCGGCTTCGTTCAGATGTGACAGGTCGAAC
This sequence comes from Sulfitobacter delicatus, assembly GCF_900102535.1. Classification (GTDB taxonomy): domain Bacteria; phylum Pseudomonadota; class Alphaproteobacteria; order Rhodobacterales; family Rhodobacteraceae; genus Sulfitobacter; species Sulfitobacter delicatus. The sequence continues at coordinate 58,998 of NZ_FNBP01000009.1, forward strand.
AGGATGCCCATCTCGTTACACAGCCGCAGCAGGTCTTTGCCTGCATCGGTAAGCCCCAGCCCGGTGTCGGGCGAGGCGGGAAAGGCGAAGGGCACGCCGTGGCCGAACGCCGTTGGACGGCTCCAGACCGGGCCAAGCGACCGCAGCCCCATGTCGTGGAAGAGATAGAGCGCATCAAGGTCCGGCCCGATCGCCTCGGCTCCCTCCATATGCATGATCGCAGCGATGATATTATTCTCAAGACAATGGCGCAGCTCGGCGACATTGAGGCAGATCTTAAATTGCCCGTCAGAGGCGCGTTCCATCCACTGCAAATGCCCAGCCATCGCAAGCGCCACCGGCTGCGCATCTCTCAAGGGAATCTCCGGCGGTAGAGGCAGCCTGTAGGGCGGGTTGTCCATCTGCTCCATCAAACCCGCACCGGGATCGGGCGAGGGGATGTAGATCGCAAAGAACCCGCCGCCGAAGCCCCCTTGCCGCATGCGCGGCAGGTCTAGGTGGCCTTTGCCGCTGTCGCTCAGGAATGTGGCCTGGCGGTTCTCGGGGTCACGCAGAAGGCGCAGAAGAAAGTCGTTGTGACCGTCAAAAATCAATGGGGCCTTGGACATGGGGTCTCCTTCTTTGCGCTTGTTATTGCGCTACCACGTGTCGAGTGCGGCTGACCAGTAGTGGCGGCGCGCGGATGCTGTTGATCGAAAGTCTACTGGCACGCCTTGGCGCAATAGGTATGGTGCGGCAAGTGATTGATTGAGGGGGACTGGCTTTGAAACTTATGCGCTACGGCACACGCGAGGGTGCAAAAACACCGGTGATGCTGGACGGAGAAGGGCAGGCGCGGGATGTGTCGGGCATCATTTCGGAGTTCACGCCCGAAACCATCTCGGTGGTGCAGAGCAGGTTAAGCGCTATAGACCCGCGAGACTTGCCGCTGTTCGACACAGCCGGTCAACGGGTCGCTGCCCCGGTTAGCCAGCCGCGCAACATTTGGTGCGTAGGGCTGAACTATTCCGACCACGCCGCCGAATCCGGCATGCCGGTGCCTGAGGAGCCCATCTTGTTTAACAAGGCCAGCGGCACCTACTGTGGCCCGAACGATCCGCTGCTTTATTCCGACAAGATGAGCAAACTTGATTGGGAGGTCGAACTCGGTGTGGTCATTGGCCGCGCAGCGCTGAATGTGAGCAGGGAGGCGGCGCTGGACCATGTGCTCGGCTACTGTGTAGTCAACGACGTCTCCGAACGCGCTTGGCAGGCAGAGCGCGGCGGGCAGTGGACCAAGGGCAAGAGCTTTCCCAACTTCTGTCCTACCGGGCCGGTCTTGGTGACGGGAGATGAACTTGGTGATCCGGGGGAATTGGACCTTTGGACAGAAGTAAATGGCGAAAAGGTTCAGGACGGTTCGACAAATAAGATGATTTTCGATGTCGCGACGATCATCTCTTATATGTCCGAGTTCACGCGGCTGGAGGCTGGCGACCTGATCTGCACCGGAACCCCGCCGGGCGTTGGTATGGGGTTCAAGCCGCCGCGTTATCTCAAGCCGGGAGACCGGGTGCGGATGGGGATTGCCGGGTTGGGGATACAAGAACAGACGGTCGAACCGCTCTAGCAGCGGTTCGGAGTGTGTTAGGCGGCGGCTTCTGACGGGTCAGTGACGGTTTCCGCCTGCGCCGGACGCAACGGCAGAGTCAGCAGGAAGCTGCTGCCTTTCCCCTCAATGCTGGTGGCAATCAAATTGCCGCCGTGCGAAGTGGCGATATCGCGCGAGATGGCAAGGCCCAGACCGGTGCCGCCAAAGCGCCGGGTGGCGCTGGAATCGACTTGGTGGAAGGGCTCAAACACGCGCTCAAGTTCGTTTTCCGGAATGCCAATGCCAGAGTCCGTGACCCGGAACTCGACCACCTCGCCACGTATTCGACTGACCAGCGAAATATGTCCCTCGTCCGAGAATTTTACCGCATTGCTCAGCAAGTTAATCAGCACCTGCTGAATGCGTTTGCCATCAGCCAGCATGGTGCCTTCGGCAGACTTTACGCGCAGTTCCAGCCCTTTGTCCTCGATCATCGGGCGCAGTTGTTCTGCGGTGGGGGTAACGATGTCGTCGATCGCGACTGGCTCCATATCAATGGAAAGGCTGCCCGCGTCGATTTTGGCATAGTCCAGCACTTCGTTGATCAGGGTCAGCAAGTGGTTGCCCGAGCGTTCGACGGTTTTCATGGTGTCGCTAAGTTTGGCGAATGTCGCGTCGAGTTTGGGCGCGAGGGTTTCGCGGCTCTCGGGGGCCGCGTCAATCGCTTCGCTCAGATCGCGGGCCACCTTGGCGCGGTCGAAATGGCGGGCGAGGCGCACATGGCCGAGGATGACGGTGAGCGGGGTGCGCAACTCGTGGCTCAGTACGCCCATAAAGTCGGTCTTGGCCTTGTTCGCATCCTCAGCTGCCATCAACGCCTTTTTCAGATCGGTCACATCAATGCGCAGACCCACGACGCTGCCGTCTTCCATACGCCGGTCAGACGTCTTGATAATCCGCCCATCAGGCATGCGCTGTTCGGTTTCAAAGGCACCGTGCTCACGCTTTTCCAGCCAAATGCGGATCCATTCTTCTTCCTTGCCCACGGCGTCCGGCACCAGACCCGCCCGGATGCTGTCGCGTGCGATGCGCTCATAGGAGGAGCCGGGTTTGACGACGTCGCTATAGCCGTGGATCTCGCGGTACTTTTCGTTGCAAAGCACGAGCGTTCCGCTGGGATCAAACATGACGAAACCGTGGTCCAGTGCTTCAACTCCGGTGCGGAGGCGCTGTTCGGCCAGATGTCGGGTCTCGCTCAGTCGCATGACGTAGGAGGCAAAGGTCATCACCGCAGCGGCAGCCATCAGGCGCAGCAGCCAGTCCCAATAGTAGTCGGGCCGGTGGCCCGGCCAGCCGCCCTTGGTAGTGGCGGCAAGCTCCCAAAGACCAAAGGCAAAGTCAAAGTCGAGCTTGATCGGATCAACCAAGACAGTGTCTGGATCGCCAAAGACCACCTGTTCGACAGTGCCGTCAGGGTTCAATTCGCGGATCACCAAATCGTATGTTTCTTGGACCTCGGGGATGCGCAGCCTTTCCACGAAACGTTCATAGTCGATCACCATCGACAGGAGCCCCCAGGGCCGGGGAGATGCTGCCGTACTGTCGCTTTGCGCATAAAACACCGGTTGGCGCAGGATCAGACCCCTGCCACCCTGCACAAGATCGACCGGCCCGGTGATAAGGCCCGCGCCGCTTTCCATGGCCTGCTGTACCTTGGGGAGTTGGTCCGAATTTTTCCGGTAGTCGAGGCCCAGCACGCTTTTGTTGACCTCAAAGGGGTGAACGATATTGACCACAAGGTCACGCGCGGCGGCGAGGTTGATGACTTCCGGATTTTGCGCTGTGAACTCGGCAGCGCGGGCGGAGAATTCCGTTTGCGAGATATTCGGATTCTCGCTGATGATCGTGGTTAATTCGCGCAGTTTCAGGATCTGCTCGAAGATATCCGCCCGAATGCGCTCGCGCACTTCGATAAGTTCGCCTGCGGCTTCTAGTTTGAGGTCTTGGCGATAGGCTTGATACGACAGGGTTTCGATCCGGTAGCCGAAACCCAAGATTACGCCGCCCAGTACGAGCAGCACAATGACACGGGTCATGCCCCGCGACAGTAAACCTGTCATCCCTGCTTTGCGTGCCTCAGTCACCAGATGCCCTCGTTGCCCGCGCCCAATTCTGCTCAAATCGCGAGGGCGTTATTGCGGCAAAGAGTGCATCTGCTCGGCGTTGACGCAAGCGGAATCAGAAGGCGCGCATAAAATGCCCTGCTGGGGGCGTCAAATATACCAAATTTGGCCGCAAATCGCCCGTTTCCCGAGGCTATGGTCGCAAATCGGCCAGAATTGCGCGCAGCAGGTCGATGTCATCTGGGTTCGAGAGGTTGGGCGCATGGCCGCAGTCGGCGATCTCTGTCACCGCGGGGCGGGGGCCACTTTCGGTCATGCGGGCAGCAGCGTCCGAGAGCAGCAAGTCCGAATCCGCGCCGCGCAGCACATGGGTTGGGATATTTATCTGCGCCCAGCGGTCCCACGTCGACAGCTCATGCGGTGAGGCGGTGAACTGGACGGTGATGCGTGGATCGTAATGCAGGGTCAGCCGCCCATCGCCCCGACGCCGCAGGGAAGAGCGCGCCATGCGTTGCCAAAAGGTATCCCCCGCCGGACCGAAAGGCGCGTAAGTATCGCGCAGCCAAACCTCACCTTCGGTGAAAGTCGCAAAGTCCGGCAATTGGCCGACATAGGACAAGATCCGCGCCACGGCAGGTTCGGGCAGTTCTGGACTGATGTCATTGATGATCAGCGCGTTGATCCGGTCCGCGTCATGGCCCGAGGCGATGCGCATCCCGATCATCCCCCCCAGAGAGGTGCCGAGCCAGGTCGCACGTTCAATCTGGTAGTGATCCATCAGATCGGTCGCGATGCCTGCGTAATACTCGACGGAATACTCAGCCTGCGGGTTGCGCGACCATGACGACAGCCCGCGCCCGATCATGTCGGGGCAAAGCACGTGGTAGCTGTCTGACAGTGCTGCTGCCACCTCGTCAAAGTCGCGTCCGGTGCGGGCCAGCCCATGCGCCATAATTAGCGCGGGATTGGCCGGATCGCCCCATTCGGTGACATGCACCTCGTGGTCCATGACCGGGACAAAGCGGAAACGCGGAGAGGTCATGAGCGCGCTCCCTTTTGCATGACGGTGCCGGTGATCCCGCGGGGGAAAAAATAGACCAGCAAGATAAAGATGATGCCGAGCCAGAACAGCCAACGGTCAGGGTTGAGCAGTTCCGGGAGGAGGGGGATGTTCGCAGTTGCTTCTGCCGCAGCGCCCATGAGGTCGCGCAGGTAATACTGCGCCATGACCATCAGCACCGCGCCCACAACCGCGCCCCACATTGTGCCCATGCCGCCGATCACCACCATCAGCAAGATGTCGATCATGATCGCAAAGCTCAGCGTGGTGTCCGGCCCGGTGTATTTCAGCCAGATCGCATAGACCGTCCCTGCCAGCGAGGCGACAGCGGCCGAGAGGCAGAAGACGAAGGTGCGGTAAGCCACGACGCGGTAACCGATTGCCTCGGCGCGGGCTTCGTTTTCGCGGATTGCTTTGAGGACAGAGCCAAGCGGTGCCGCCACAACCCGCAACATCAGCAGGAACAGGGCAAGCGACGTGAAGAAAACGAAGTAGTAGGCCGCAAGCTTGCCGTTCAGTTTCACACCGAAGAGGCGCACCACCTTGCCGTCCTCGTCCACCATCAGTTTTGTGGCAGTCTTGAACAGGTCTGGCGCACGGTAGGTGATGCCGTCTTCGCCGCCAGTGAACTGCGACAGTTGCGAGGCCAGCACCAGCGCCACCGAAGCCGTCGCCAGCGTGATCATGGCAAAGAAGATCGCTTTTACGCGCAGGCTCAGCAGCCCCACCGCCGTGGCGACAACAAGCGAGACCAGCACCCCGGCCAGCCCGCCCAGCAGGACAGCGTCCCAGCCCGGCCCCATCTGGCGCAGCGCGATGGCCGCGCCGTAAGCGCCGAAGCCAAAGAACATTGTATGGGCGAAGCTGACGATGCCGGTGTAGCCGATCAGCAGGTCGTAGCTGGCGACCAGCACGATGAAGATGCAGATGCGCGCCGCCACTTCCAATGCGCGGACGTCCTGAAAGAGGAAAGGTGCGAAGAGCAGCAGGGCGGCGATCACCAGCACGGCGGTTTTCACGGCGAGGGTGCCATAGGTCGATTTGTGTTGCATGGTCATCTCACTTCACCGCCGGGCGCAGGCCGTTGGGCCGCCACAGCAGGATCGCTGTCATCAGGATCATATTGCTTGCCAGCGCCAGTTTCGGCGCCAGAAAGCCCACGTAATTCGCCGTCAGCCCGACCAGCAGTGCGCCCAAGAGCGTGCCTTCGATAGAGCCAAGCCCGCCGATGATGACGACGATGAAAACCACGATCATCATCTCGCCGCCGAGCGCCGGGGTAATCAGTGTCTCATACCCCGCCCACATTGCACCGCCGACAGCGGCGAGGGCCGAGCCGACCATGAAGACGCCGATGAACAGCCGGTCGATGCGAAAGCCGAGCGCCTCCACCATCTCGCGGTTTTCCACTCCTGCACGGACCAAAAGGCCAATACGGGTGCGGTTCAACACGAGGTAAAGGCCAACAAAGGCTGCAAGGCCGAGGCCGAAGGCGAAGATGCGGTAAATCTCGATGCTCACATCGCCGATGATCCACGCGCCTTCGAGGAACTGGGGCCGCAGCACGGTGATCGGCGTGCCGCCCCAGACCGCGAGGATGATCTGCTCGGACACAATGAGCGCGCCCATCGTGATCAGGATTTGCCGCAGGTGGTCGTGGTAGACCGGGCGGATGATGACCGTCTCGAAAAACCACCCGGCGGCGAGGCCAAAGGACATGGCGGCGATGATCGCGAGGCTTAGGGCCGCGATGTTGAGCAGCACATTGTCGGCCCCCAGCCAGCCGCTGAGGGCTGCGAGCACCGAGGCGGCGACAAAAGCGCCGAAGCTGACAAAGGCCGAATGGCCAAAGTTCAGCACATCCATCAGCCCAAAGATCAGGCTGAGCCCCGAGGCCATGAGAAACACCATCATCCCCATCGCCAGGCCCGCGACGGTCAGCGTCGCCCAAGACGAGGGCGCGCCGATCAGCACGAAGGCCAGTGCTGCGAGGATCAGCGGCAGCAGGTAGACCCCGCCAAAGCGTCCCATAATATCTGAAATGCGGTCCATGTTCTTCCTCATCACGACAGGCCCAACAGCCGGTCTTGCAATGGTTTGTCGGCGGCAAAATCCGCCATGCTGCTGCTGTGTACGACCCGGCCATCGTCGATCACCGCCATGTCGCGCCCGATGCTGCGGGCGAAGTGGAAGTTTTGCTCAACAAGCAGCAGCGTTGCTTCACGTGAAATCTCGGTAAAGGCCTCGGCCATGGCTGCGACGATGGCGGGGGCGAGACCCTTGGTCGGCTCGTCGATCAGGATCAACCGGCGCGGCTCGACAATGGCGCGGGCGACGGAGAGCATCTGCTTCTGCCCGCCGGAAAGGGACCACGCCTGTTTGGTCCAGAACCGTTCCAAGGCCGGGAAGAGCGTGGTGATGCGTTTGAGGCGTGTTTGGTCGAACCGCCCTTTATCCGTGGCGAGGATCAGGTTTTCTTCGACCGTCAGATTGCCGAAAATGCCCATATTTTCTGGCACATAAGCAATCCCGCGCCGGGCGATGTCGGCGGTGTGCAGGCCGGTGAGATCAGTACCGTCAAAGCGCACCGTGCCGGGGCTGGGTTTCCACAGTCCCATGATCGAGCGCAGCGTCGTCGTCTTGCCCGCGCCATTGCGGCCCAGCAGGACAAAAACGCCGCCTTCGGGCACCTCAAGGCTCACGTCATGCAGCACGGCATATTGGCCAATGTCGGTTTTCATATGGTCGAGGGTCAGCAGGCTCATGCGGTCTCCTCCGTCGCGGTGCCGAGGTAGACGTCGCGGACGATCTGGCTGTCCATGACCTCGGCAGGCGCGCCATCGGCGAGCAGTTCGCCGTTGTGCAGCACGATGATCCGGTCGGCGAGGGCGCGGACCACGTCCATCTTGTGTTCGACCAGCAGCACGGTTTTGCTCGGGTCAGATTTGATCTGCGCGATCAGGTCCAGCACGTCGGGCGCATGGTCCAGCGACATGCCGGCGGTGGGCTCGTCAAACATGTAGATATCCGGCTCCATCGCCATTAGCAGCGCCACCTCCAGTTTGCGCTGGTCGCCATGGGGCAGGGCGGCGGCGGGCAGATGGGCGACGCGTGAAAGGCGGGTGGCTTCAAGGTAATGCTCGGCATCTTGGGTGAGTTTGGTAAAGCGGCGCACCGGGCGCAGCAGCCGCCAGCCGTCGCCCTCGCGGGCCTGCACGGCTAGACGGATGTTCTCCAACACGGTGAGTTGCGGAAAGAGGTTGGTCAGCTGAAAGGCGCGGCCCACACCTTGGCGCGCGCGCGCCGAGGGGGCCATGCGGGTCAGGTCGACCTCGCCTTTGAGCACCTGTCCCGAGGTCGCGGTGAGCTGGCCGGAGATCAGGTTGAAATAAGTGGTCTTACCGGCCCCGTTCGGCCCCACGATCACGGTGAGTTCACCGGGGTGGAAGGCGCAGGAGACCTGATTGACGGCGACGTGACCGCCGAAACGAATGGTCAGATCGCGCGTGATGAGCGATGGCGTAGGCATGATTTGAAACCTTTGGCGCTAAATTTGGCGCGGAGAAAGACACAGAAGGGCTGGCCCACCGCAGGCGGTGGGTGTGGCAGGCCAGCTTATCTGGTGTCAGTCGTTGGTGCGACCGATGGGAATGTCCATCTCATCCGCTTCGATGATGCGCACCAGATCGGGGATCGCCCAATCGACGTTCTCATCGACGCGGATTTTGAAGTGCACCATGGATTGCAGCGCCTGATGGTCTTCGGGGCGGAAGGTCATGGTGCCTTTGGGGGTCTCCCAAGACATGCCTTCCATCGCGGCGATCAGGTCTTCGGTCTCAAGGCTGTCGGCTGTCTCAATGGCTTTGACCGCTGCCAGCGCAGCCGCCATGCCACCCGCGGTAAAGAAGTCCGGCGGGCCGTCGAAACGCTCTTGGTGCGTCTTGACCAACCAGTCGTTCACCGGGTTGTCGTAGGCTTCGTAGTAGTAATAGACCGCGCCTTCCATGCCGGGGAAACGCTTGTAGGTCGGCAGCACCGGCAGGATATGACCGCCCATCGAAATTTCGATGCCATAGCGTTCGGGGTTCATCGCCTTGATCTTGCCCGGCCCGTCGCCGCCCCCGGCGATATAGGCGAGGATGACTTTGCGGCCTTCCTTGTCTTTCAAAGCGTTGAATAGGCGTTCGGCAGGGGCGGTGAAGTCAGCCGTGCCTTGCGGAACATACTCTTCCGCGACAACCGTGGCGCCGGTGCCTTCCAAGGCCGCTTTAAACGCGCTGATGCCGTCATGACCAAAAGCATAGTCTTCGGCGATGGTGGCGACAAAGAGGTTCTCATCGGGCTGCAACGCCAAAGCCTGTGCCTGCATGTCCATCGAGGAATTCCGCGAGGTCTTGAAGACATAGCGGTTGCTGTCCGGCCCGGTCAGGCTGTCGGCCACCGCAGGCTCCACGATCAGGATTTTCTCGTATTCCTCGGCGATGGGCAGCATGCCCTTGGCCACGCCCGATGAGGTCGAGCCGATGGCCATCAGCACCTCGTCGTCGCCATAAGCTTCGGCCAGCACGGCGCGGGCGACGTCGGGTTTGAACTGCGTGTCTTTGATGATGAGCTCGATTTTGTGGCCCTTGACGGTGTTTGTCCCGTCGGTGGCATATTCGATGCCGAGCTCAAAACCGGTCTGTGCCTGTTTGGAGAAGGCTTCGAAACTGCTGCCCGAGAGCCCGTGCACAAGAGCGATCTTAATCGGGTCTTCGGCCCAAGCCGCGCTGGCAAATGTCGCAACACTTGCCGTCACGGCGGCGATCCGCGTGAGTGTCTTCATGGTATCCTCCCTGAACGGGTGGTGGCCGCTGTTGCGCCGCACAAACCCGTCGTCTAGCTTAGAATTTCAGCATCCGAGAATAAACCAAACGGGGCAAGATGGTGGAAATACGTACCGAAGATTGCTTTCGCGACGGGCGATTTGCCGAACTGGCATTCGTGCATGCGCCGATTGGGCTGGTGGTGACTCAGAACCGGCTGATCCGCGACTGCAACAACGCGTTTGCGCAAATGTTCGGCTATGCCCGCGACGATCTGCGCGATCAGTTGTTCTCCATGCTTTACCCGACCGACGAAGAGTTTGTGAACATCCGCGACCGGGGGGTTACGCAATTGCGCGAGACGAATACTTACTGGGACGAGCGCATCATGGCGCGCAAGGATGGCAGCCTGTTCTGGTGTCGTGTCAGGGGGCATTCCTTTACCCCTGAAAGCCCCTTGGACCGCGCTGTCTGGAGCTTTGCCGATCTATCGACGGAGCGCCCCTATCTCCCGCTCACCCGGCGCGAGCGGGAGATTCTTAGTCACTTGGCTGATGGGCTGACCAGCAAGGAAATCGCGATTAAGCTCGATATTTCGCACCGTACGGTTGAGGTGTACCGTGCCAAGCTGCTTAAGAAGTTTGGGGTCAATAACACAAGCGGGCTGTTTCATTCGCTTGGCGGGATCGACAGCGATCACGTGGTGTCGAACAGTCAGAGATAGCCGTAGAGCGAACGCTTAGCGTGGGTCGCCCTGTTCGGGGTCGCTGTCCATGCTGCTGGATTGAACCGCAGAAACTACTGGCGATTCCTCTTCACTATCGGCGCTCTCTTTTCCCCCTTCTGACACGTCTTGCGAAGCGGAATCCCCAAGCATCTCGGCCAATGCGTCGGCCTGAGCGTAGAGCGCGCGGATTTGTTGAAGCTCTTCTTGTGATGGCCCACGCGATGATACTTTGGCGGTCGTATTATCGCCGAATTCCGGTTTCTTATCCAATGTTCGGGTTCCGCGTTCTGCTGATAGGAATGCCGGGTTTAACCGACCGGAGACCAACCTAACCGCCCTAGGCCAAGGGTTCCATTGGGCCTTGCCCTCAGCCAATCAGGGAATACCCCTACAGTCGGTCGCAACAATCTGAAACTGACTGGAATATTTCGTAGGGATTTTTGCAGCATGTTCTTTTCAGCGCAGCAGCCATGGCTGTTGTAGGTGTTTACGTCAGGGTTTCCCCCAATAGACAAATTCGTCCAAAAGGCTGAGGTTCTATCAGGAAAGTAGAGGTGGTCGATGAGTTTGGTCGCGGCGTTCACATTGATCGCGCTGTGTTGTGTTGTTGTTCTATCCGCCTTCGTTGCACGGCGGACAGGCGACTTTGTGAGCCGCTACATGGCCTTTGCCGGATGTGGGCTCCTTCTTCTTCAAGCGTCTGTCGTTGTGATGACTGACTCTCCGGAGGGAAGCGGACTATACAGTCATCCAACGGAGATCGTTTTAGCGCTCGGATTGATTGCCGCGTTAACAGTTCTTGGCCTACGGATGTACCGCTATCGCTATCTGGGGATGTTCATTGCTCCGCTTTCCGATGAAGACACTCAATTTCAAAGCTTACTCAACACCTTACCTGTGCAGGCGGCGTTTATTACGCCAGACATGCGGTATGGTTTCGTAAATGATGCTTACTGCAGATCTTCAGGACTTTCTCGAACTGAAATTCTCGGGAGACACCTAGCTGATGTCATTCGAGCTGACTTGCTTCCCGAAATCACCGCAAACATTGAAAAGGCTTTCACTGGGCAGCAGGTCACTTGGTTGTTCAACACAGCCCGTCCCGTCCTGCGGCGCACCAAAGGATCAGCCGTCTATCAGCCTTTGTCAGACCGAGGGCAGGTCTTAGGCGTCTTGGTCATGGTGATGGACCGTTCTGCGCAGCAGGATGCGACACATGAGGCCGAGATCAGCGAAACAAAACACGCCCTTGCCGCAGAGGTCGCGGGGGTGGGCTATCTTGAATGGGACGGGGACGGTAACCTGGTGGATGTCTCGCCAGAGGTCGAAGCGCTCCTCGGTCGTGGCGCAGAGACCCTGCGCAAGATGTGGGCAGAGGGGCAGCGTTTTGTTGATCCCCGCAGTCGCGCCACAATCCGCCACAGCCTAAACACCGCAGGCCGCCACCCGCGCGATGTAATCGAAACGCTGAGGTTTGTTGCCGCGAACGGTCGGCAGATCGAACTGCGGTCTAGCATGCGTAGGTTGGAAAACGGCGATGACGTGCGACTGTTGGCGGCGATTCAAGACGTAACGGATCAGCAGCGCGTGATGGATGAATTGGTCGAAAGCGAAACGCGCTTTCGGGATTTTGCTGACAGTGCCACGGATTGGGTCTGGGAAATGGACGTGAACCGGCGCTTCACCTTCCTGTCGGGCGGCGGCCGGCAGACAGCGGAAAGTACGCCTTTCTTCGAATTGGGCAGCACCTTTGCCGAGGCCAATATCGATCGTGATCGCGGCGACTATGATCTGCTGCAGCAGCGGCTGGCAACACAGGCTCCCTTCCGCGACCTCCGACTGATTGTCCCGCAAACTGATGGCAAGGAGCGTCAGATCGATATGTCCGGTAAGCCGTTTAGCGACAGCAATGGCGCGCTGGCGGGGTATCGGGGTACCTGCTTCGACATGACCGAAATCGTTGCCGCAGAAGCTGACCGGCGTAGCGCTTTGGAAGCGCTCGCGCTCGCCTTTAAGAACATCTCGACGATGGTGGCGCTTTTCGATGACGAAGACCGGCTGGTCTATTGCAACGAAGAATACCGCGCGAGCTATGCGGATATGGAAGGCGATATTCTCGGCCGTCACTTTGACGAGCTGCTGGATCATTTTACCGAGAGTGGACGGTTCAAGGGCAGCGCCGAAGGGCATACGCGCTGGACCGAACTGCGCCGCAATCGACGCGCCGACCCAGCGAAGTTCTTTCGTGCGCAGGCCAAGGATGGGCGCTGGCTGGAGGTAACGGACTACCCTGTGGCCGCGGGCGGGCTGCTGACCATTGCCTCCGACATCACCGAAAAGGTTGTGCGCGAGGAGCGGCTGCACCGTCATGAAACCGCGCTGCAATTGCTCAACCGGCGCGAGACGTTGGGCCAGATGACGGCGGCCATCGCCCATGAGTTGAACCAGCCTTTGGCTGCAATCCATAATTTCGCGGCAGGCTGCGTGCTGCGTGCCAAGAACGACCAGCTAGAGCGTGATGACATGATCGCGGTCCTGAGCAGTATGCAGAGCCAGTCCGAGCGGGCCAGTGCGATCCTTCGCTCGATGTCCAACTATCTACACAGCGATGACGCCGATCATGTGACCGTGCCCTTCGATGAGCTTTTGCGGTCTGTCCGGCTGCTGATCCAGCCCGAAAGCGCTGCCACCGGCGTGGACGTTGTCATCCATGACCTGTGTGACGGCACCCCGTTGCATTGCGCCCGGATCGAAATTGAACAGCTCCTGATCAACCTCATCAAAAATGGCATCGACGCCTGTCGCGACTCCGGACGTCCCGAGGCCGAGGTAAAGCTGACGGCGCGGTGTGAGGGCGAAGATATCGTGGTGGATGTTTGCGACGGCGGCACGGGCTTTGCTAAGGACATGCCCGTTGAAAAAGCCTTTACCGCCTTTAGATCGACCAAAGCCAAAGGCTTGGGGGTCGGGCTGGCCATCTGCGAAACCATTGCGGAATCCCATGGCGGTTCCATTCAAGTTGCCAAATCAGATGCGCAGGGAGCCTGTATCACAGTGCGCCTCCCGCTCGTCGTACAGGAGTAAGACGATAGAAAACGCGATCGTATATGTGGTGGATGATGATGCGGCGGTCCGGGAGTCCTTGGTCTGGTTGCTAGGATCGGTGGGGCTGCGCACTGTCGCCTTTGGTGGGGCGGCGGAGTTTCTAGACGCCTTTGACGACAAAGGGGTCTGCTGTCTGGTCAGCGACGTCCGTATGCCGGGGATGAGCGGGCTGGAACTGCAGAAGGCACTGGTCGCTCGCGGGCTGGAGATGCCGGTGATCCTGATGACGGCTTTTGGTGATGTCTCGACCGCGGTTAAAGCGATGAAGGCTGGCGCCGTGGATTTCATTGAGAAACCATTCAGCAATCAGGACATGCTCGACCTCATCAACGCGGCCCTGCAAGCGGACGCAGAGCGGCGTCAGTCAAATGCAGCGGTCGAGGAAAACGCGCAGATGTTGGCGCGGCTCACCCCGCAGGAGCACCGCGTTTACAAGCGAGTCGTCGCGGGCAAGTCCAACCGGGAGATCGGTGCAGAAATGGATATCTCCGTTAAGACCGTCGAGGTGCACCGGGCGCGCGTGATGCGCAAATTGGAAGCCGGGTCCGTCGCTGATCTGGTACGCTTTCATCTCGCAGCCGGGGCGGGGGAGCCAGAGAACAGCGGCTAAATGTAAAAATCCTCGGCGGCACATAGCCGCCGAGGAGAGAGCCCCCCAAACAGGCACCGGGGGCGGGTCTCCGGTGGCATGGGGTCCACCGGAAAGTTGCGGGTCAGACTGGCTTGGGCTCCAGCGTTCCCACGGTTACGTCGAGGGTCTTTTCCGCCCCCTTACGCAGCACCACAACCTCGGTCGTTGCCTCGGGTGCGGTGGTGGCGACAGCGCGGGTCAGGTCGCGCAGATCGACGATCTCCTCGCCGCCAAAGGACAGGATGATGTCGCCCTTTTTCAGACCGGCTTCGGCTGCGGGGCTTTCCTCGCTAACAGCTTCGACCACCGCGCCGCGGGGTTCGTCATAGCCGAGCACATTGGCGACCTCCGGTGTCATCTGTCGGATCTGAACACCCAGCCAGCCGCGCTCGACTGTCCCGTCATCGGAAAGGTCGGCCACGATGGTCTGCACCAGATCGGAGGGTACGGAGAAGCCGATGCCGACCGAACCTCCGCCCGGCGACAAGATCGCTGTGTTCACGCCCACAACTTCGCCATCGTTGTTGAACAGCGGTCCGCCGGAGTTGCCGCGGTTGATCGCTGCATCGGTCTGGATGAAGTCGTCAAAGGGCCCCGCCTGAATGTCGCGCGACAGGGCCGAGACGATGCCCGAAGTCACGGTGCCACCAAGGCCAAAGGGGTTGCCCACAGCCACGACTTCGTCGCCAACGCGAAGGTCTTTCGAGGTGCCAAAGTCTACCTTCGGCAGATCCACATCCGCAGTCACTTTGAGCAGCGCGATATCGGTCATTGCGTCGCTGCCGACCACTTCGGCGTCAAAGCTGCGACCATCGGCGAGCTTCACGGTCACCTTCTCCGCGCCCGCGACCACATGGTGGTTGGTCACGATCCGGCCGTCTTCAGAGATGATAAAACCAGAGCCCAACCCTTGGCGCGGGGCGGGGGCGGCGCCGTCCTGACCGGGGAGCATATGCTCGAACCGGCGGCGCAGTTCCTCGGGCATGCCGGGGGGAAGCTGCTGCTGGATTTGGGCGCTGTCTTGCTTGGCGGTGACTTCGATGAAGACCACGGCGGGGGAGACCGCCTCGACCAGATCGGCATAGCCACCTGCGGGGACGGCCAGCGCGGTCGAAGGGGCCAGCGCCAGCATCGGGGTCGCGGCGACGGCGGCGCTCAGCGCAAGGGCCGCAGCGCGAGGGGCCTTGGAAAGGGTCTTGTTCATGGGATGCTCCTTGCTGTGCATTCGTATTTCCGAGGCCCTATTTGGGGCATGCGTTTTACAGCGCCGTCGCGGGAGCTATACAAATCTGTGAGAATGCGGGCAGCGGGATGCGCGGCAGGCGAAATTGCCCTACCTCTTGGTCGAACCTAAATGAGACCCCGATGAAACTGCTTGTTGTCGAAGACGATACCACCACCAGCACCTATATTGCGCGCGGTCTGCGCGAAGAGGGGCATGCGGTAGACGTAGTGGCCGATGGCCGCGACGGGTTGGTGCAGGCCACCACCGGGCAATATGACGTGCTAATCCTCGACCGGATGCTGCCGGAGTTGGACGGGCTGACGCTGCTTAAAACGCTACGCGGCGCGGGCAATGCGACTCCGGTGCTGCTGCTCACGGCAATGGGGGCGGTGGACGACCGGATCGACGGGCTGAACGCCGGAGCGGATGACTATCTGGTAAAGCCTTTTGCCTTTGGGGAGTTGTCGGCGCGGGTCAATGCGCTGGCGCGCCGCCCGCAGGCGTTGGAGCAGGAGACCACCCTGCGTGCAGGCGATCTGACGATGGACCTGATCACACGCCGCGTGACGCGGGCCGGCCAAGAAATCGACCTGCTGCCGCGCGAGTTTGCTTTGCTAGAGCACTTGCTGCGGCGGAAAGGGCGGGTCCAGACACGGACCATGTTGTTGGAAGCGGTCTGGGATATCTCCTTCGATCCGATGACCAATGTGGTCGAGACCCACATCAGCCGCTTGCGGGCCAAAGTCGACCGGCCATTCGATACCGAGTTGATCCAGACCGTACGCGGCGCGGGCTACAGGATCGACGCGTGAAGGCCCGGCTGGCAGGGCTGTGGCGTTCAATGCCCCTGCGGCTGGCGCTGTTGTTGGTGCTGTTGTTTGCGACCGTCAGCCTGCTGAGCCTTGCCGCCAGCTATGCCGTCACACAGCGCTCATTTGAGCAGGCCATTCGCGCTGACTTGGCGCAAGATATGGCAGGCTTTCGTGCCGCCCCGAGCGCTGGTGCCGTGGCGCGTTTGGTCGAGGCGGAATCGCGTGAGACGGACCCAAACCGCTTGATCCTCAGCTATATCGGCCCCGATGGGCGCATCTACGGCAACGGCGCGATTGCGCGGGACAACGAGGGCTATCACATCGTCTCTCTTGGTGCCGCGCGGGCGGAGTACACCGGGGTTTATCTGACCCTCACCGACACGCTCTATGGCGGCCTACTGACCATCGCGCGCAGCCGGGCCGAGATCACAGCGCTGCGCGAAGTCTTCGTGAACATCCTGCTGGTCAGCCTGCTGCCCACAGTATTAATTGCGCTCTCCGGTGGCCTGATCCTTGCGCGGCGGTCCAAGCGTCATGTTGAGGTCATCCGTGCCACGTTGGACCGGCTGACCACCGGTGATCTGGCGGCGCGGGTGGCGCCGGGGCCGCGCTGGTCCGACGATCTCTTGCGCATTGGGGAAGGGATCAACCAAATGGCGCGGGCGCAGGAGACTTCGGTGGCGGCGCTGCGACAGGTGTCGCTCGACATTGCGCATGACCTCAAGACGCCGATCCAGCGGGTTTCTGTCCATCTCGACGACCTCGCCCGCGCAGAAAAAACCGGCGGCGACCGCGAAGAGCCCTTGGCGCGCGCGCGGGCCGAACTAGACGGGATCGCCAAGATTTTCCAATCCTTGCTGCAACTCGCCCAGGTCGAACGCGGGGATGCACGGGCCCATTTCGCGCCCGTTGACCTCGCCGACCTCTGCCGCAAAATGGCGGAGCTATACGAACCCGCCGCCGCCGATCAGGGCAAAGAACTGCGCTGCGACCTGCCAGAAGGGCCCGTACTGGTTGAGGGTGATGAGGCACTGCTGGGGCAACTGCTCGCCAATCTGATTGAGAACGCGCTCCGTCATTCGGGCAGTGCGGAAGCGGTGGAGATCACCCTTCAACAAACTGCTGGCGAGACGATCCTTAGCGTTGCAGATCGCGGCCCCGGCATCCCCGCCGAGGACCGCGGCAAAGTGTTGCAGCGGCTCTACCGGCTCGACCGCAGCCGTGGCACACCGGGGCATGGTTTGGGGTTGGCGCTGGTCGACGGAGTGGCGAAACTGCATGGTGCGCGGCTTGAACTTGCGGACAACGCCCCCGGGTTGCTGGTGAAAGTCGCCTTTAGCGCGTGACGCACTCCACAACCGCTGCGGCAATTTATCCTGTCCTCTCACTGTCGGGCGGCCCTATATAGGGCGTAACACAACACGCGGAGCTTCTCATGCTCGACGGATTTACCGCCGAAATTCTGGCGCGGGTGCAGTTTGCATTCACGATTTCATTTCACATCATCTTCCCGGCGTTTTCGATCGGTCTGGCCAGTTTTCTTGCCGTTCTGAACGCCCTCTGGCTGTGGAAGCGTGAGGAAACTTACCTCGATCTGTTCAACTACTGGAAGAAGATCTTTGCCGTCGCCTTTGGCATGGGCGTGGTGTCGGGCATCGTCATGTCCTACCAGATCGGCACCAACTGGTCGGTCTTCTCAGACAAGGCCGGGCCGGTGGTTGGGCCGCTGATGGCCTATGAGGTGCTCTCGGCCTTCTTCCTCGAAGCTGGGTTTCTGGGCATCATGCTCTTTGGCCGCAAGCGGGTTGGCGATGGGCTGCATATGTTTGCGACAGCGTTGGTGGCGCTTGGTACGTTGGCCTCGGCGACTTGGATTCTGTCGGTGAACTCTTGGATGCAGACCCCTGCGGGTTTCGGCATGAACGAGTTGGGCCAGTTCGTGCCCGAGGATTGGTGGGCGATCGTCTTTAACCCGTCTTTCTCCTACCGTTTGGTGCATATGGTGCTGGCGGCCTATCTGACCACGGCGCTGGTTGTCGGGGCGGTCGGCGGGCTTCACCTGTTGCGCGATCAAGCCAATGCGGCGGCGCGGCGGATGTTCTCCATGGCGATGTGGATGCTGGTGCTGGTGACGCCGCTGCAAATCTACGCAGGCGACCTGCATGGCCTCAATACGCTGGAGCATCAGCCCGCCAAGGTCATGGCGATGGAGGGGCATTACGACAGCCACCCCGATGGCGCGCCGCTGATCCTCTTTGGCATTCCCAACCCGGATGAGAAACGCATCGACTATGCGATTGAGATTCCGAAACTGTCGTCGCTGATCCTCAAACACGATCTGAACGCGCCTCTGGACGGGCTGGACACCATCCCGGACGAAGACGAGCCGCCGGTGGCCATCGTCTTTTGGTCCTTCCGCATCATGATCGCGCTTGGCTTTGCGATGCTGGGTCTGGGTGCTTGGGCGGCACTGGCGCGGCTGCGCGGACGGCTCTATAGCGCGCCGATGCTGCACCGTTTGGCGATCTTGATGGGGCCTGCGGGGTTTGTCGCGGTGCTCGCGGGCTGGATCACAACCGAGGTGGGGCGCCAGCCTTTCACCGTCTACGGATTGCTGCGCACGTCGGACAGTCTGGCCCCGGTGGCGGCCCCTGCGGTGGCAACCTCGCTGATCGCCTTTATCGTGGTTTATTTCTTCGTCTTTGGGGCGGGCACTTGGTACATCGTGTCCATGATGCGCAAGCCGGTCGTCGATCATGTGCTGGAAGACGAGCGCGACGCGGCACAGGACGACGGCCCGGTTCTGGCCGTCGGCGAAGAGGCCGCTGTGCGCGACAAGTCGGAGGAGGGCTAAGATGCTGGGGTTTGAACTGTCATTCATCTGGGCGGGCATCATCGCAGGTGCCGTGCTTATCTATGTCATCCTCGACGGGTTTGATTTGGGCGTCGGGCTCTTGTTTCCGCTGACCAAAGACGAGGGCGAGCGCAATGTGATGATGAACTCGGTCGCGCCCATTTGGGACGGCAACGAGACATGGCTGGTGCTGGGCGGCGGCGGGCTGTTTGCCGTCTTCCCGCTGGCCTATGCCATCGTCATGCCCGCGCTTTACATGCCGATTATTTTAATGCTGCTGGGGCTAATCTTTCGCGGGGTCGCCTTTGAATACCGCTGGCGGACGAAGCGTTGGAAGCCGCTGTGGGACATGGCGTTTTTCGGCGGTTCGCTTGTGGCTTCCTTTTGTCAGGGCATCGCGCTCGGCGCGCTGGTGCAGGGGATTGAGATCGAAGGCCGCGCCTATGCGGGCGGCTGGTGGGACTGGCTGACGCCCTTCTCGATCCTGACCGGGGTGGCGGTGACGGCAGGCTATGCGCTCTTGGGGGCCACATGGCTCAACATGAAACTGGAAGGCCGCATTCAGCGCCACATGCGCAGTCTGGCATGGCCCTTGGCGCTGGCGACGCTGGTGTTCATGGCGCTGGTCAGCCTCTGGACACCCTTCAAAGATGGCGTCTACTTCGAGCGCTGGTTCGCTTGGCCGACAGCATTGTTCAGCGGCGTTGTCCCCCTGTTGGTCGCCTTGGCCGCATTCGGCATGTTGCGGGGCTTGCAGCGCAAGGCGGACATCCAACCCTTCCTCTGCGCACAAGCGCTTTTCGTGTTGGGGTTCATCGGCATCGGGATCAGCTTTTACCCCCATATCGTCCCGCCCAGCCTGACCATCGCCGAGGCCGCGGCCCCCGATGAAAGCCTGATCTTCGCGCTGGTCGGCACGCTGGTGCTGCTGCCCTTGATCCTGAGCTACACGGCCTATGCCTATTGGGTCTTCCGGGGCAAGATTGACCCCGAAGAGGGCTACCACTGATGCGCAAATGGCTAAAGCGTAGCGGTTGGTTCGTGGCGCTCTGGCTGGCCAGCGTGGTCCTGTTGACGGTGGTGGCCTATGCGATCCGGCTGGTCATCATGCCGGGGTGACGTAGCGACCTGAGCGCCGGGCCTTGCCAAGCCCGCGTGCTTCTGGCCTTTTCGGGCACAAAGCAGCACGAAAGGACAGCCCGATGCGCGCCATGCAAGTCACCGCCTATGACGAACCGCTCACCCTGCAAGAGCTTGAAATGCCGATCCCGAAGCAGGGTGAGGTCTTGGTTCAGGTCGACACCTGCGGGCTGAACTTTGGCGATCTGCTGATTATCAAAGGCACCTATCAGGAAAAGCCGCCGCTGCCTTTCACTCTTGGCATGGAGCTTGCGGGGACGATCAGCGCGGTTGGGGACGGGGTGACCCACCTCAAGGTCGGTCAGCGCGTTGCGGCCTTTACCGGCTTCGACGGGCTGGCCGAATATGCTGCCGTGCCTGCTTCGGTCTGCGTGCCGCTGCCGGACGCGATGAACTCGGTCGACGGGGCGGCCTTCTTGATTGCCTATGGCACCAGCCATGTGGCGCTGGACTACAAGGCGCGGCTGCAACCGGGCGAGCGCCTGTTGGTGCTGGGCGCCTCGGGCGGCATTGGCCTGACGGCGGTGGAACTGGGCAAGCTGATGGGGGCCGAAGTGATCGCCGTGGCGCGTGGGGCCGACAAGCTGGCGGTCTGCAGAGAGGCCGGGGCGGATCATCTGATCAACTCCGAGACCGACGACATTCGTGCCATGGTCAAAGAGTTGGGCGGCGCGGATGTGGTCTATGACCCCGTGGGCGGCGACCAGTTCAAAGCCGCCATGCGCGCCTGCAACCCCGAGGCACGGCTCATCCCCTTGGGTTTTGCCAGCGGGGAGGTGCCGCAGATCCCGGCGAACATCCTGCTGGTCAAGAACCTCAGCGTTCTGGGCTTCTACTGGGGTGGCTATGCCAAGATCAAACCTTCGGTGCTGACCGACAGTTTCGCCAAGCTGATCGACTGGTATGTGGACGGCAAGCTAAAGCCCCATGTCAGCAACATCCTCCCACTGGAACAGGCGAATGAGGCGCTGGCCTTGCTGCGGGACCGCAAGGCGACCGGCAAAGTGGTGGTTGAGGTCGCAGGCTAAGTTCGGCGCCCGCCCGGCAAACGCGTCACGCGCAGCGCCTTTTGGCGCTCGCGCAGATAGACAAAGAGGCCAGAGCCGAGGATCAGCGCGATCCCGACCCAGACTTCCCAAACGGGCAAATCGCCAAAGATTACGAACCCCCAAAACACGGCCAGCGGCAGACCGATATATTCAAACGGTGCCACGGTGGCCGCGTCCCCCAGACGGTAGGCTTGGCTGAGGCAGTAGCCGATCAGCGCGATGTTCAGACCGATGCCAAGGAAGGTGAGGTAGTCCTCTCGCGCGGGCCAGACCCATGCGCGCAGTAGGAATTGCAGCGAGGCGTTGCTGCCCTCATCCACAAACCGCCCGTCGCCCGCGATCAGGAAAAACCCCAGCGAAACGGCGACAAAAGCGGCCTGAATATAGACCATCAAGGCGGAGGCTTTGGAGTTCACGCCGAGCTTGCGCGTCATCAATTGGTTTAGTGCATAGGTCAGCGCCGCCAAGACTGGCAGCAGCAGAACCCACCGCGAGACGTCCAGCGTCGCGGTGCTGGCCCAAGGCCGCATCATAATCACGACGCCGATGAAACCCACGATCACCGCCCCCAGACGCAGCGGACCGACCTTTTCGCCCAGAAGGGGGATCGACAGCAGTGTAATGAACAGCGGCGCAGCGAAGAACAGCGCGGTGGCCTCGGCCAATGGCAGGACCGAAAGCGCCAGAAAGAACGACATGTTCGAGATAACGATCAGCAGCCCGCGCAGCATATGGAGCCCCGGCTGCCGCGTCTTAAGCAGGTGAAACCCGCCTTCGAGCTTGACCAATGCAAGCCCCAGCACGATCCCGATGGCCGAGCGGGTGAAGACGATCTGGTGCAGCGGATAGCCGCCTGAGAGGCGTTTGATCAGCATGTCATTGATCGAAATCGCGGCGACGCCAAGAAGGATCAGCCCGATCGCCAGACCGGCGCGGTTATGGGGTGTGGTTGTCATGCGAAAGACCTACCAGCCCAGCGGAAGAGGTCCAGCGCTTTGACGTTGGTTTGCGCAGAATTACCCGCTAGGCTGGTGGGATACGTCAGAGGGAGAGCCACCATGAAGATGTCCGACACCCGCCAGATCGCCGCCACACCAGCCGAGGTCTATGCCGCGCTTTTGGACCCCGAGATGCTGCAAACCTGCGTGCCCGGCGCGCAGGATGTGACCGGCTCGGTCGAAGACGGCTATGACGCGACGGTGGTGCAGAAGGTCGGCCCGGTGAAGGCGACGTTCAAGGGCCATGTGAAACTGTCTGATCTCGTCCCGAACGAAGCGTTGACCATCACGGGCGAGGGCAAGGGCGGCGCGGCTGGCTTTGCCAAAGGCGGGGCAGAGGTGCGCTTGGCTGAAAAGGACGGCGGCACCGAGTTGAGCTATGACGTGGAGGCCAAGGTCGGCGGCAAACTGGCGCAGCTTGGCAGTCGCATCATCGACGGTTTTGCCAAGAAGATGGCCGATCAGTTCTTTGACAACCTGCAAGCCTCGCTCGAACCTGCGCCGGAGGAGGGCGCGGAAACCGAAACCGCTGGCGAGGATGCCCCCGCCAAAAAGGGCTGGTTCGGTCGCGCTAAGACCTGAAGGCATCTGTTCAGTCGTGATAAATCCCGTTAGGTTGCCCGTCTGACCAAAGCGGAGACGACCATGCCGACAATTCTGGACATTCAAGACCTGCGCAAATCCTACGCGGGCGGTTTCGAGGCGCTTAAAGGGGTCGATCTGCAAATTGAAAAGGGCGAAATCCTCGCCCTGCTTGGGCCTAATGGGGCGGGCAAGACAACGCTGATTTCTACCGTTTGCGGCATCACCACGGCCACCAGCGGCAAGGTCACGGTGGGTGGCCACGACATTCATGACGATTTCCGCGCCGCGCGTTCGATGATCGGGCTGGTCCCGCAGGAAATCAACCTCGAGCCTTTTGAAAAAGTCATCAACACCGTGCGCTTTTCACGGGGGCTGTTTGGCCGTCCGGCGGATGAGGCGAAGCTGGAAAAGATCCTGCGGCAACTGTCGCTCTGGGACAAGAAAGACAGCCAGATCCGGGAGCTTTCGGGCGGCATGAAGCGCCGTGTTCTGATCGCCAAGGCGCTGTCGCATGACCCGCAGGTGTTGTTTCTGGACGAGCCGACAGCGGGCGTCGACGTGGAACTGCGCAAGGACATGTGGGAGATCGTCGCCGGGCTGAAAGCCTCGGGCGTGACGATCATCCTGACGACCCACTATATCGAAGAGGCCGAGGCCATCGCCGACCGGATCGGCGTGATCGCCCGAGGTGAACTGCTGCTGGTTGAGGAAAAGGACAAGCTGATGGCCCGTTTGGGTAAGAAGCAACTCGAAGTGCAATTGACCGAGCCGATCACCGAAATCCCGCTCGCCCTGCAATCGCCCGATGTCGAACTTTCCGCCGACGGGCAGGCGCTGATCTATACCTATGACACGAACGCCGAGCGGACCGGCATCACCAAACTGCTGGCCAAAGTCGCCGAAAGCGGGCTGGTGCTGCGCGATGTGGCGACACGGCAAAGCAGCCTCGAAGATATCTTCGTCGGTATGCTCAAGGAGGACGCGGCATGAACTGGACCGCAATCAAGGCGATCTACACCTTCGAGATGACGCGGTTTTTCCGCACCATCACGCAAAGCATCATCTCACCCGTCCTGTCGACCTCGCTCTATTTCGTCGTCTTCGGCGCGGCGATTGGCAGCCGCATTGATGAGGTCGAGGGCGTGAGCTACGGCGCTTTCATCGTGCCGGGGCTGATCATGCTCAGCGTTATCACCCAGTCGATCTCCAACGCGTCCTTTGGCATCTATTTCCCCAAGTTCATCGGCACGGTCTATGAACTGCTCTCGGCCCCGATCAACTTTTTCGAGATTGTCATCGGCTATGTCGGGGCGGCGGCGACCAAGGCGCTCTTTATCGGCACGATCATATTGATCACGGCGTTTTTCTTTGTCGACATTACGATCCAGCACCCCATCGCGATGGTCGCTTTCCTGATCCTGACCTGTATCAGCTTCGCGCTCATGGGGTTTATCATCGGCATCTGGGCCGGGAACTTTGAGCAGTTGCAGCTGGTGCCGCTGCTGATCGTCACGCCTTTGGTCTTCCTTGGCGGCTCGTTCTATTCAATCTCGATGCTGCCGCCGGTCTGGCAGGTGATTTCGCACTTCAACCCGGTGGTCTATCTGATCTCGGGCTTTCGCTGGGCGTTCTTCGGCTCTGCTGATGTGCCGATCCTGACGAGCCTTCTGGCCATCGCGCTGTTTACCGCCCTTTGCCTGGGCGTGATCTGGTGGATTTTCCGCACCGGCTGGCGTCTGCGGGCCTGAGCTGTCGGAAACTTGGGCGGGCTCCTTGTTTGCACCGCAGTGGCGTTCTACATGAGGTGAATGAGAATTCGGCTGCCCTTCCTAAAATCCTCGCCTAGCGTTTCCGTCATCCGGCTTTCCGGTGTTATCGGGGCGCAAGGACGCGCGGTGTTGAATGATGCCACCATGGGGCCTGTCATCGAAAAGGCCTTTAGCAGAGGTAAGCCTGACGCTGTCGCCCTGGAGATCAGCTCTCCCGGCGGCAGTCCGGTGCAGTCTTCGCTAATCGGCGCGCGTATTCGACGGCTGGCGGAGGAAAAGAACATCCCCGTCATCGCCTTCGTTGAAGATGTCGCGGCGTCGGGCGGCTATTGGCTGGCGGCTGCGGCGGATGAGATTTACGCGGACCCAAGCTCGATCGTCGGCTCCATTGGTGTAATCTCTGTCTCCTTCGGTGTGCATGAGTTCATCCGTGAGCATGGGATCGAGCGGCGCGTCTATACGGCAGGGCAGAGCAAATCGATGCTGGACCCCTTCCGCCCGGAGAACCCCGAGGACGTCGCCCGTCTGAAGACGCTGTTAGAAGACATCCACGGCAACTTCATCAATCATGTAAAGACCCGCCGCGCTGGTAAACTGCCAGAAGGCAAAGACCTGTTCACCGGAGAAATCTGGCTCGCCAAACGCGCCACAGAGCTCGGCCTGATCGACGGTATCGGCCATTTGAAGCCGATGCTGAAAGACCGTTTTGGCGACAAGGTGAAATTCCGTCGCTACGGCGTAAAGCGCGGGCTGCTGTCGCGCTTTGGTGTGCAGATGATGCAGGACGCGGTGCAGGGCATAGAGGAACGCGCAGCCTACGCGCGGTTTGGTCTCTAGCCCATGGTTTTCAAGATTGTACTGCTCTTTCTGGTGGCCATGGGCCTTTTGGCTTGGTTTGGAAAAATGCATTGGCTGGGAGGCAAGCGCCTGTCCCGGACCAAATGCCGCAACTGCGGGCGCTACCGCATAGGCAAGGGCGACTGCGCCTGTAAGGGAGGGCGTTAATGCTGATGCCGTGGCTTCTATCGGGGCTTGGCCTCGTGATCCTGCTGTTTGCGGGGGATGCGCTGGTAAAAGGGGCAGTGAACCTGTCGCTGCGTCTTGGTGTGCCTGCGTTGATCGTCAGCCTGACCATCGTGGCCTTCGGCACGTCAGCGCCTGAACTGTTGATCTCCGTCAAAGCCGTAATCGATGGTGTGCCGGGACTGGCGCTCGGCAACGTCGTGGGGTCGAACACGGCCAACATCCTGATGGTTTTGGGTATTCCTGCGCTGCTGGCGGTAATGCACACGTCGGAATGCAGCACCCGCAAGACCTATAACCAGATGATCGTGGCTTCGCTCCTGTTTATCGGGTTGGCATTCCGCGGTGTCTTTGACTGGATCGCAGGGCTCGTGCTGCTCGGCGGGCTGGCTTACATGCTCTACGACGCTTTTGACGACGCCAAAGACCACCGCCGCGCCTGTCGTGCCGAGGCAGAGGCGGATGAAGAAGAACCCGAAGGTGCCGACCCCAATATGGCCGGGTGGCAGATTGCGATGTTCCTGGTCCTCGGTTTGATCGGCCTGCCATTGGGCGCGAGCCTGCTTGTCGACAACGCCACAATCATCGCACAGACCTATGGGGTCAGCGACACGGTGATCGGGCTGACATTGGTGGCGATTGGGACATCATTGCCCGAACTGGCCACGACCGTCATGGCAGCGCTGCGGCGTCAGGCGGATGTCGCGCTTGGCAACGTCATCGGCTCGAACATGTTTAACCTTTTGGCGATCATCGGTGTTGCCAGCCTTGTGGGGCCGATTTCGGTTGATCCATCATTCCTGCGCTTTGACCTCTGGGTCATGCTCGCGGCGTCACTGCTGCTTATCCCCTTCGTCTATCTGGGGCGCGACATCACCCGGATCTGGGGCATCGTGCTGAGCGCGCTCTATGTGCTCTATCTGGTTGTGATCCTGATCTGAGGAGGGGCGTCATGCGGCGGGCATTGGTGACCGGAGCCGGGCAACGTCTGGGCCGCGCCATGGCGCTCTATCTGGCCGGGCGCGGGTTTGACGTGGCGGTCCATTATGCGACCTCAAAAGTGGGCGCAGAGGCTACAGTGGCGGAGATCGAAGCCATGGGCCAGCGGGCCGTTGCTTTGCAAGCTGACCTGCTGTCCGAGGAAGATGCCCAAGCCCTTCTGCCGCGGGCGGCTGAGGCTTTGGGCGGGCCGATCACCTGCCTCGTAAACAATGCATCGATCTTCGAACAGGACGACATCTTGAGCACGGACCGTGAAAGCTGGGATCGCCACATGGGCAGCAACCTGCGCGCGCCCTTCGTGCTGACGCAGGCGATGGCGCGGCAGGGATTGGTGACGGAGCCGGACGCGCAGGGCGAGCCGAGAGCGGCGGGGCTGATCGTCAACATGATCGACCAACGGGTCCGCAACCTGACGCCGGAGTTCATGAGCTACACGCTCGCCAAGATGGGTCTCTGGGCCATGACGCGCACGACGGCGCAGGCGCTGGCCCCCGCGATCCGGGTGAACGGCATTGGTCCGGGTCCGACATTGCAAGGAGCGCATCAAACGCAAGAGGCATTCGCAGCACAGCGGCGCGAGACAGTGCTGAGACGCGGCGCGAATCCCTCCGATATCACCGCTGCTTTGGGCTATTTTATCGATTCGCCAGCGGTCACCGGGCAGCTGATCTGCACTGACTCCGGCGAGCATTTGCAATGGTAAATCACGGGTCTGAGTTAATGAATCATGGGGTGATGCGGAAAGTTTTGCACCCCGTTAGCGAGTATGAACGAAATGTTACCAAAACCCCTTTGTTTTCAGGGGCTTGTTTCACGAAAAAGAAAAAGCGATGTAAAATCAGATGCTTATGGCTGTGCCTAAAAAATAGGCAAATCAACGAACCATGTTAAAAACAACGCAGATTCATACATGCCCAGAAGTTACCGACAGAGTTATCCACATCTTCCGTGGAAATGTTAAGTCTTGCCCCTGTGAACGTCCTATTGCAGCGCCAGCAAAGAATCGGGCCTTTTTATGACCGCTCCTTCTGACACATCGCCCCCGCAGGGTCGCAAGGTGATTCAGGCCTATCTAAAGTCGCTCGATTCGTCGCCGGGCGTCTACCGGATGCTCGATGCCGAAAGCCGGGTGCTCTACGTTGGTAAGGCCCGGAACCTGCGGGCACGTGTGTCGTCCTATGCGCGGCCAACGGGCCATTCCGCACGCATCTCGCGGATGATCGCGAATACTGCGTCGATGATGTTCCTGACGACCAAGACGGAGACGGAGGCGCTGCTGCTTGAGCAGAACCTGATCAAGCAGCTTAAGCCCAAGTTCAACGTGCTGCTGCGCGACGACAAGAGCTTTCCGAACATCCTTGTAACGGCAGACAGCGACTACCCGCAGATCAAGAAGCACCGCGGCGCTAAAAAGGAGAAGGGCAGCTATTATGGCCCATTTGCCAGTGCGGGGGCCGTAAACCGGACGCTGAACCAATTGCAGCGGGTGTTTCTGTTGCGCGATTGTTCAAACGCTATGTTCGACAGCCGCACGCGACCTTGTCTCCAGCACCAGATCAAACGCTGCTCGGCGCCCTGCGTGGGCAAAATCTCTCCGGCGGATTACCAGCAGACCGTGCGCGATGCAGAACGGTTCCTATGTGGCAAGTCGACTGAAATTCAGGGCCGTCTCGCGCGTGAGATGGAGGAGGCAAGTGCTGCGATGGAGTTCGAGCGCGCCGCTGCTCTGAGAGACCGTATCAAAGCGCTAACGCAGGTGCAGACGGCGCAGGGGATCAACCCGCAGGGGGTCAAGGAAGCCGATATTATCGCGCTTCACATGGACAGCGGGCAAGCCTGCGTGCAGGTCTTCTTCATCCGCGCCAACCAGAACTGGGGCAACCGCGATTACTACCCGCGTGTCGGGGCGGATGTGGATGAAGCGGAAGTGCTGGAGGCCTTCATCGGCCAGTTCTACGACACCCGTGAACCGCCCAAGCAATTGATCCTGAGCAATGAGATCGAGAACCCTGATCTGATGGCCGAGGCGCTTAGTGGCAAGCTGGGCCGCAAGGTGGAATTGTTGGTACCGAAGCGCGGTGAGAAAGCCGAGCTGGTCGATGGCGCGCTGCGCAACGCACGCGAAAGCCTTGCGCGCAAGATGGCGGAGACGGCAACCCAGACGAAACTCTTGCAAGGGCTGGCGGACGCCTTTGACCTCCCGAAGCCGCCGGAGCGGATTGAGGTCTACGACAACTCGCACATTCAAGGCACCAATGCAGTCGGCGCGATGATTGTTGCGGGGCCCGAGGGGATGATGAAAAACCAGTACCGCAAATTTAACATCCGCGGCGATGACCTGACCCCCGGCGATGACTTTGGCATGATGAAAGAAGTGCTGCACAGGCGCTTCAAGCGTTTGATTAAGGAAGATCCGGACCGCAGCCGGGGGCTCTGGCCCGATCTGCTGTTGATCGACGGCGGGGCAGGGCAGGTGAGCGCCGTGGCCTCAATCATGGCACAGCATGGGGTGGAGGACATCCCGATGGTCGGCGTGGCCAAGGGGATCGACCGGGATGCCGGTAAGGAAGAGTTCCACCGGGTCGGCAAACGGGTCATGGCGCTGCGGCACAATGATCCGGTGCTCTATTTCGTGCAACGCCTGCGCGACGAGGCGCACCGCTTCGCCATCGGCACCCACCGCGCCAAACGCGCCAAAGGGGTCAGCGCCACGCCGCTGGACGATGTGCCTGGCGTGGGGGCGGCGCGCAAACGGGCGCTCTTGGCGCATTTCGGCTCGGCCAAGGCGGTGGGCCGTGCGAACTTAAGCGATCTTAAAGCGGTCGATGGTGTGTCTGACGCACTGGCCGAAACGATCTACGGCTACTTCCATGAACGCGGTTGAGGTGGGGCTTTTCGCCGCCCTGATGCCGCGGGTCATAAACAGGGTGGTTTCGTCCTTTCAGCCCCGGACAACGCGGGATAGGATGGGCCTATGAAGTGGAACTTGCCTAATATCCTGACCTTGCTCCGGCTGGTCGCGGCCCCCGGTGTGGCGGTCATGTTTCTCTATTTCACGCGGCCTTACGCGGATTGGTTCGCGCTGGTGCTCTTTGTCGGGGCGGCGATCACCGATTGGTTTGACGGCTACCTCGCCCGCGCTTGGGGACAGGAAACAAAGATCGGCACCATGCTTGATCCGATTGCCGATAAGGCGATGGTCGTGATCGCGCTGATGGTGATCGTTGCCTTCTCCAGCTGGTCGCCTTGGCTGGTACTGCCGGCCACGCTTATCCTGTTCCGAGAGGTCTTTGTATCGGGGCTGCGGGAATATCTTGGCGACGTTTCCGGCACTTTGAAAGTGACGCAGCTGGCGAAGTGGAAGACCACCCTGCAGATGATCGCCATCGCCGTGCTGTTTTCGCAAGGGGTTTTCGAACATTACCTCGGCATGAGCGTCTTTGGCATGGACCAGCAGATGGTTGAAGCAATCCTGAATGGTGAGGTTGAAGACCACCTAGGGCTGGGCTGGAAGCTCGCCGGGATGGAATGGGCGGGGGTGCTGGGTCTAATCCTGCTCTGGATTGCCGCTATTCTGACGGCGATTACGGGGGCGGATTATTTACTCAAGGCCCTGCCGCATCTGAAGGAGCAACATTGATGGATGTCCTTTATTTCGCATGGGTGCGTGAACGTATTGGCCTGCCGCGTGAGAAGGTCGAAAGTGATGCATCCACGGTCGCGGAACTGGTCGCGGAATTGCGGGGGCGTGAAGAGCGGTACGAGGTCGCTTTCTCCGACCTTTCCGCCCTGCGGGTCGCCGTTGATCAGGAGCTGACCGACTTCGACGCATCGCTGCAAGGCGCGCGGGAAGTGGCGTTTTTCCCGCCGATGACCGGGGGCTAAGCCGTGCGCGTTGTGGTGCAGGAAGAGCCCTTTGATCTGGCCGCTGAGACCGCGCGTTTCGCCGAAGGTGAAGGCGGCAGCGGAGCGATTGTGACCTTTACTGGCGTGGTGCGTAATCTCGACGATGCGCCGCTGGAGGCAATGGAGATCGAGCATTACCCCGGCATGACCGAGAAGGCATTGCGCGAGATCGCTGTGCAAGCCGTCGCGCGGTTTGATTTGCAAGATGTGCTGGTGATCCACCGCTATGGCCGTCTGATCCCTGGCGCCCAGATTATGATGGTCGCCACTGCCGCGCGCCACCGTCGGAGCGCTTTTGATGCGGCGGATTTCCTGATGGATTACCTCAAGTCCCGCGCGCCATTCTGGAAGCGCGAGATCACGGCCAAGGGCGAAAGCTGGGTCGCGGCAAAGGACGAAGATGAGGCCGCGCTAGAGCGCTGGTAGGTCGCGCCTCAGGCGAAGCGGCCACCTTTTTCGATGACTTCGATCTGATAGCCGTCCGGGTCCGCGACAAAGAAGAACTTTGCGACAGTCTCGCCTGCAGGGCGAAAATCAACGATCTCGCGCGGGTGAGCGCCAGCCTTAAGCGCGGTTTCACGCGCAGCTTCAAGGTCGTCTACAACAAAGGCGATATGGCCGTAGCCGTCGCCCAGATCATAAGGCGTCTCGCGGTCCTTGTTGACGGTGAGCTCGAACTCAAAATTGCCCGAGGCGTCGCGCAGGTAGATCAGGGTGAAACTATCGAAATCCAGCCGATCGGCAACCTTGAGGCCAAAGACCTCTTCATAGAATTTTACCGACGCCGCCTCGTCTAGGACGCGGATCATGCTGTGTGCGAGTATTGCCATTGTCGGCCTCCGCAGATTTCTGGTGGTTTAGGCTTTTTGCCGCTCGATATAGGCGCGCATCTCTTCGGCCTCGTGCCGCGCATCGCGCAGCCCGTCCATCGCAGCCCGCAACTCGGCTTCGGTCTGGGCAAGCTGGTTGGTCAGCTCGGCCTCACGCTGTTGGAGATAGGTGATCGCCTGGTCGCGAGTCTCTTCGGCCTCGTGCAGTTCCTGGCTCATCCGGTCCAGTTGCGCCACATCGTCAGCAGCCACGCGGGTAAAGCGGTTCAGCAGCCAATTGGCGAACCACCCCATGCAGAAGGCCACGAAAAGAATGATGGCCGTGGCCAGGACAAACTCAGTTCTGCTCATCACCGCTGCCTTCTTCGGTTTCGTCGGATTCCCCGATCTCTTCTGTCGTGGTATCGCCTGTTTCGTCAGCGGATTCCAGCGCTGTTTCGTCTTCGCTCTCGGCAGTTTCGGGTTGGATCAGGCGGAATTCGATGCGGCGGTTGGCTTCGCGGCCCTCTTCGGTCTTGTTGTCGGCGATGGGGTTTTCCTCGCCATACCCCTTGGCCAAGAAGGAAGACGTCAGCACGCGGCGGGCGCGCAGTTCATTCAGAACAGATTCTGCGCGGCTTTGTGACAGGGCAAGGTTCATCGATTCGCGCCCTTGGCTATCGGTATAGCCTTGGATCTCCAGCGGTAGGTCTCCGCAGCGTTTCAGCACTTCGGCGATGTCATCCATCGTGCCCAAGGCTGCCGCGTCGATGGTGGCGCTGCCGGGCTCGAAGGTGATCTTTCCGATTTTCAGAATCTCGCCGATCTCAGCTTCGCATTCCTCCGGTGTCGGCAGCCCGGCAATCGGGTCGAGCTTTTCCTGATAGGTAATGTCGATGCTGTAGTCCGCGCCTTCGCCCAGTTTGTCCGCCAGCAGCGACGCGACCTTGGTATCCGCGTCTTTGTTGCCGGTGTTGCCCACGACCTTAAGCTGGTCAGGCGTGACGCGGGCGGAGCCGTTGGCGAGGGTGGCCAGTGCTTCCAACGCGGTCAGCACGCGGGTGGCCCAGTCATCGGGCAGATTGTCGTCGATCCGCGCAGCGGTATAGACACGGTCAGAACCGAAATGCGACTTGGCATAGCTGTCGGCAAGGGCGCGTAGGCCTTCGTTGCTGAGGCGGCCCCGCAGTTGCACTTGCCCTTCGGGCGAAAGGGTGGCGGTGAACTCAGGTGGACCGGCATCTGGGTCTTCGACCTCGGGCAGTTTCGCGGTCAGTGCAAAGACGTCCGGCAGGGCGTTTTCCAACTCGCCCACCACGCGGTCAAAGGTATCGCCCTCGGTGCCCGGGGCGGCGATCAGGGTGATGTCCGCGTCCGCAAATGCGATGGAGCCCTGGCCCAATTGGTCAAGCGCCGCAATCGCCTGCGTCACGGCCTTGGACCAGTTCGGGCTGGGCACGCCGAGGCCGATGGTGCAATTGGCATTCTCTTCGGCTCCGGCGGCAATACCGGCTTTCAGGATGCGGTCGCGTGCGGCTTCGGTGTCGGCTGAGCAGGCGTCAAAACGGGCGCCATCTTCGTCCTTTGAAAAGCGCAGGGTGAAGGGCGTGATGACCGGGCGCGGGGCCGCGATGTTCAGCGTGAGGCGTAGGCTCGGTGGCGCTGCGCGTTGCAGGCGACGTTCCATCTGCGCCTTGGCCGCAGGGCTGTCGGCAATGGCGGTGATGGTGACCCGGCCCGCATCTACCGAGGCCTTAGCGCGGGGGAGATCAGCCATGGCCGAAACGGCAAAGGCCAGCGCGTCTTCCCAGCCCTCGGGCGCAGGGTAGTCAGCGGATTCGAGGAGATCGGTCACTGAGGCGCCATCGGCCATCTCGTCAAACGCCTCGTTCACCGCTTCGCGGTCGGTGCTTGTGGGAATGAGGCCGATGATGGAAATGCCCGCGTCATTGCGCAGCACTTCGGCGGAAAAGCGGGGCGGGGCGATGCCGGATTGCGCTTCGACCTCCATCTCGTCGATCACCCGTGCCGCATCCACCACGGTGCCCGCAGTCGACAGCGCGCGGAAGCGCACGGCTTCTGTTGGGGCGATGCCCGCCAAAGTCACCTGCAAACCATCGGCCTGCACCTCAGCCCAAGTCATGCCCTGGCCGTCCAAGGCATCGCGCACGCCGATCTCGGAGGTGTCTTCGATTACTTGCACGGAAAAGCTCGCCGCCACCAAAGAGACCACCGCTGCGGCTGCAAAGGTCAGGGCGATCATGAAAATAGCGGACAGGCGCATATGCAGACTTCTGTTTGTTAAGCTCGTGCTTTGATACGCGCGTCCTGCCGGGGGTGCAATCAGGCCAGGAGGGCTGCTGCGAAAAACAACAGCGGGATGATGCCGGTGTCGCGGTTGGAGCGAAAGAGTTGCAGAAGCTTGGCGTTGTCGTTCGTGTCCAACCCGCGCAACTGCCACGCCATATGCCAGCCCATCGCCCAAGGTCCGCCAAGTGCGATCGCCAAGGCCAGCACCGACGCCTGCGGCAGCCCCGCGTAGATCACCGCGATCCCCATCAGCCCCACGGTCGCCATCAGGAACCGCCGCAGCCATTTGCCGGAGTTTTCGCCAAACAGCCGCGCCGTAGATTTCACGCCAATCAGCGCGTCGTCTTCGGCATCCTGATGGGCATAGATCGTGTCATAGAACAGTGTCCAAGCGATCCCCGCAAGATAGAGCACAACGGCAGGCGCATGCAGCGTCCCCGCATGGGCCGTCCAGACCAGCAAAGCGCCCCAGTTGAACGCCAGCCCCAGAAACACCTGCGGCCACCATGTAAAACGCTTGGCAAAAGGGTAGACCGCCACCGGCAGCAGCGCCAGCACGCCCATCGCGATGGCCGCTTGGTTGAAGGTCAGCAGGATCATCAGCGCCAGCAGCATTTGTAGCACCATCCACGCCAGCGCTTGCTTGACCGAGACCGCGCCCGAGGGGATCGGCCGGGAGCGGGTGCGGGCGACCTTGCCGTCGATGTCACGGTCGGTGATGTCGTTCCAGGTACAGCCCGCGCCGCGCATGAGGAAAGCGCCCAATGCACAGGCGACAAAAATCCACAAATCCTCCCACCGCGGCGACTGGTCAAACAAGATCGCCAGTGTCAGCCCCCACCAGCAGGGCAGCAGCAACAGCCAAGTGCCGATGGGCCGATCCGCGCGACTTAGCCGCAGGTAGGGACGCAGGGCGGCGGGGGCGTGGCGGTCGACCCAATTGTCGGCCACGGCATCGGCGACCGACCCATCTTGCGGGGCATCTGGCGAAGGCGGCTGGTTATGCATATATCTGGCCCCATGAATGCGAAAATCAGATTGTATGTAGATCAGCCCTTGGGGCAGGGGCAAACGGTTCCTTTGGCACGCGAGCAGGCGCATTACCTCTTTGGGGTGATGCGGCAGGCGCTTGGGGCGATGGTGCTGCTGTTCAACGGGCGCGACGGGGAATGGCTGGCCGAGGTCACCGAGGCGGGCAAACGCGGCGGGGTGCTGACCTGTTTGGAACAGACCAAGCCCTTGCAAATGCCGCCCGATCTGTGGCTGCTCTTTGCGCCCATTAAAAAGACCCGCACCGATTTCATCGTCGAAAAAGCCGCCGAGATGGGGGCTTCGCGCATCGTGCCGGTGATGACCGACTTTACCAACGCAGGCCGCGTGCAACAGACGCGCCTGCAGGCCCATGCGGTCGAGGCCGCTGAGCAGTGCGGCGGCACCTATGTGCCCGAGGTGGCCGAGGCGGAGAAACTGGGGCGGCTGTTGGACGGTTGGGATACATCGCGGCAGATCATGTTCTGTGACGAAGCCTTGGCGGGCGAAAGCGGGGCGCTACCTGCGGATGCACAGGGGCCTTGGGCCATACTGATTGGTCCCGAAGGCGGCTTTTCGGAAGCCGAGCGCAAACGGCTGCACGGGTTCGACCATGCCCATGCAGTGACCTTGGGCCCGCGCATTCTGCGGGCCGATACGGCGGCGGTGGCGGCGATGACGATGTGGCAGCAAGCCTTAGGGGATTGGTAATGCGAAAGAGAGCCCGATGAGTTTCCTGCGCGCAGGGGCCCGTGAGCAGCTTTGGCGCTGGCGCGAAGCGCTTCTCGGCGGGGGGCTTTTGCTGCTCGGGCTTTGGCTGGTGGCCGGGCCGGGATACCTTTTGGCGGTGCCGGGCTATGCGGCGCTTGCGGGCGGCGCGGCGCTGATCTGGCTGGGCGCACAGCGCGCGCGGTTTCGCGACAGTGATGACGGCGCGGGGGCGGTGCAGGTGGTTGAAGGGCAGATCACCTATTTCGGCCCGCTCACCGGCGGTACAGTTGCGCTGCGCGAGTTGCAGCGGCTTAGCCTCGACCGGCAGATGTTTCCCGCCCACTGGCGGCTGGAGCCGAGTGACGACAGCGCGCCGCTGCTGATCCCCGTAAACGCCGCCGGATCGGAGGGGCTATTTGACGCCTTCGCCGCCCTGCCGGGCCTACGCACCGAGCGGATGCTCTTTGAACTGCGCAAGACCCGCCGTGACGCGGTTGTGATCTGGGAGCGCCCCCCGCTGCGCCCGGCGCATGTGCTGTTGCATTGACAGCCCCGGCAATTCCGCCCATCCCTGCTGGGTAACAAAGACGACATTTCAAGACGGAGCCTACGCATATGTCCATTCCTCAATCCGGCGGTGGCCCGATCGAACATCACGACCAGATGGCGCAGTATCTGGCCGACGGTTGCAAGCCGAAAGAAGACTGGCGCATCGGCACTGAGCACGAGAAGTTCGGATATTGCGTCGATACCCACAAGCCGCTGCCCTATGAGGGCGAGCGCTCGATCCGGGTGATGCTCGAAGGGCTGCGCGACCGCCATGGCTGGGCGCCGGTGGAAGAGGGCGGCAAGCTTATCGGGTTGGAAAAGGCGGGGGCCAACATCAGCCTTGAGCCCGGCGGCCAGTTGGAGCTTTCGGGCGCACCGGTGGAGACGATTCACGAGACCTGCGATGAGGTGAACACTCACCTGCGCGAAGTCAAAGACGTGGCCGATGAGATCGGCGTTGGCTTTATCGGTCTGGGTGCCGCGCCCGAATGGGCGCATGAGCAGATGGATCTGATGCCTAAGGGCCGCTACAAGCTGATGGACGGCTATATGCAAAAGGTCGGCACCATGGGCACCACCATGATGCGCCGGACCTGCACCGTGCAGGTGAACCTCGATTTCGCGACTGAGGCCGACATGGTGCAAAAAATGCGCGTCGCCGTGGCGATGCAGCCCATCGCCAACGCGCTTTTTGCCAATTCGCCCTTTCTTGACGGCAAGCCCAATGGTGTGAAGTCGACCCGCGGGTTGGTCTGGCGGCACTTGGATGACGCGCGCACCGGCATGATCCCTTTCATCTTCGACGAGAGCTTTGGCTTTGAGGCTTGGGTGCAATATGCGCTCGATGTGCCGATGTATTTTGTCTACCGCGACGGCAAATATATCGACGCGCTTGGCCAGTCTTTCCGCGATTTCCTGAAAGGCGAGTTGCCCGCGCTGCCCGGCGAAAAGCCGACGCTCAGCGATTGGGCCGATCACCTGACCACGCTCTTCCCCGAAGCGCGGGTGAAAAAGTTCATCGAAATGCGCGGTGCTGACGGCGGCCCGTGGCGGCGTCTTTGCGCGCTGCCGGCGTTTTGGGTCGGTCTGATGTACGACCAATCCGCGCTGGATGGCGCTTGGGATTTGGTCAAGGGCTGGGATGCCGAGACCCGCGAAGAGTTGCGGATCGCGGCTTCGACCCATGGTCTGCAGGCCGAGGTCGGCGGGCTCAAGATGCATGATCTGGCGCGCGAGGCCGTGGCGCTTTCTGAGGCCGGGTTGAAGGCCCGTGGTCGCAGTGGCGCAGGCGGGCTGGTGCCGGATGAGACCCATTTCCTCAACGCCCTGCGCGACAGCATCGAGACGGGCCGGGTGCCTGCGGATGACCTGCTGGCGGATTATCACGGCGACTGGAACGGCGATCTGAGCCGGATCTACGCCGAGTATTCTTACTGAGACACGAGCGGCACCGCCCTTGCGGCG
Organism: Sulfitobacter delicatus; assembly: GCF_900102535.1. Lineage (GTDB taxonomy): Bacteria > Pseudomonadota > Alphaproteobacteria > Rhodobacterales > Rhodobacteraceae > Sulfitobacter > Sulfitobacter delicatus. The sequence continues at coordinate 96,254 of NZ_FNBP01000009.1, forward strand.
GTGTCAGCCTTTCTGGCCGATGCGCGACTCAGTGCCCGCACGGATGCGGCTGATGTTGTCACGGTGCCGCCAAAAGATCAGCAGCGTCAGCGCGATGCCGAGCAGCAGCATTTCCCCATAGCCAAAGAGCACCATGAAGAAGGTCGAGCTCGCCGCCGCCGCCAGCGCGCCCATGGAGGAAATGCGCGACAGCGCCGCCGCGACGGCCCAAGCGGCGCAGCAGGCCAGCCCAACTGGCCACGCCAGTGCGAGCAGGATGCCAAGGAAGGTCGCCACGCCTTTGCCACCACGAAAGCCCAGCCAGATCGGGTAGCAATGGCCGATCATCGCGCCCAAAGCCGCCACCTGTGCTGCGTCTTCGCCCGCAAAGGCCCGCGCCAGCAGCACCGCCACCGCGCCCTTGGCCCCATCGAGCAGCAGCGTCAGCGCCGCGGCCTTTTTATTCCCGGTGCGCAGGACATTGGTCGCCCCGATATTGCCCGAGCCGATGCTGCGCAGATTGCCCAGCCCCATTACGCGGGCCAGTACCATGCCAAAGGCGATGGAGCCGATGATATAGCCCAGAAGGGCCCACAACAGGATGATTTCAGGAGACGTGTCGATTGGGGGCATTAATTCGCCTCGTAAACGCAGGAGCCTGCTACATAAGTTGCCATGACCTTACCCTGCATCCGCATTCCGTCAAAGGGGGTGTTGCGCGATTTGGACCGCAGGGTCGCGCGGTCGAGCACGAAAGGGGCGTCGGGGTTAAAGAGCACCAAATCGGCGGGGGCACCGACGGCGATCCGCCCGCCGGACAGGCCAAGGCGTTTGGCCGGGTTCAAAGACAGAGCGCGCCAGAGCGTCGGCAGGTCCATCACCTCGGCATGAACCAAGCGCATTGCAGCGGGGAGTAGGGTTTCCAGACCGACGGCACCGCTGGCGGCTTCCTCAAAGGGCAAGCGTTTAGATTCTTCGTCCTGCGGGGTGTGCATTGAGCAGATGATGTCGATCAGGCCAGAGGCGACGGCTTCGGCCACGGCCAGACGGTCATCTTCGTCGCGCAGGGGCGGTTTCACCTTAAAGAATGTCCGGTAGTCGGCCACATCCAGCGCGTTCAGCGTCAAATGGTGGATGCCAACTCCCGCGGTGATGTCGAGCCCATTGCGCTTGGCCCGTTCCAGCGCGGGCAGGGCGCGGGCGGTGGTGATCTGGTCGGCGTGGTAGCGCGCGCCGGTCATCTCGATCAGGGCGATGTCGCGGTCCAACCCCATGCGCTCGGCCATGGGGGACACGGCAGGCAACCCGCGCAGCGAGGCGAATTTGCCGCTGGTGACGGCGGCGCCTTTGCTCAGGCCCGGGTCCTGCGGATGCGCGATGACCAGCGCGCCGAGGCTGCGGGCATAGGTGAGCGCGCGGGAAAAGACCTTGGTGTCGGTGACAACGCGGTCGCAATCGGTGAAGGCGGCGGCGCCTGCGTCCATCAGGAAGCCGATCTCGGTCATCTCGCGGCCTGCGCGGCCCTTGGTCAGCGCGGCCATGGGCACGACATTCACCGGAGCGGCTTCATTGGCTCGGCGGGTGACGAATTCCAGCGTTTCGGGGCTGTCGATGGCCGGGTCGGTATCGGGGCGCGTGACCATGGTGGTGACACCGCCCGCTGCTGCCGCCAGCCCGGCAGAGCGGTAGCTTTCCTTGTGCCGCTCGCCCGGCTCGCAAACCTTGACGCCGATGTCGACGATACCCGGGGCAAGGGTATGGCCACCGCAGTCAACCACTTGCGAGTCCGATGCTTGGCCTTCTGGGGCGCTGTCAAACACCTCAGCGATCACACCATCACGCACCAAAATCGCACCGGGCGCCAGTGTCCCAGCCTCAGGATCAAGCAAGCGCAAATTCGTGAAAAGCTGGGTCATGAAGGGCCTATGGTTCGGAGCAACTGCGCCGGTGTCATGCCCCAAATCCCACCGCGAACCAAGCGGTTTTCGCGACAGCTATCGCGCTCAGCCGCCAATCCATACCATAAGCCCCGCCACGCCAAAAGCGACGAGCAGGGCAACCATGGCCACGCGGCCAGACATCTTGGGATCAGGTTCAGGTTCTTGCATGTCTGTATCCTACCGCCAGAACGGCTCAGGTGCCAGACAGAACCGAGCCATGATCACGCGAGCAACCACCATAGCAGCAGGAGGGCGACCACCGCGGCGATGATCATCATTGTTTTATTGCCACTTCCTTTGGCCGGGGTGGCGGGTTCAACACGGGGAATGCCGGTGTAGGGCTGCGCGGCTTCGGCCTCCATAGCTTGCACCGGCGTATCGGGGCCGCCTTCGTCGTAGGTGCCAATATGGGTCAGGGCGGGGATCGGGGCGAGTTGGCGGGACTCACCGGCAAAGGCGCGGGAATAGACCACCATGACCCACCCATCGAGCGCGCCAAGCTTGCTGCGATCGGTTTCGATCTGTTCGGGGTAAACACCGTTGCCGTCGCGCAGATAACCCGCCAGACCCATGGTATCGAGGTCAGCGACGCGAAAAACCTCTGTATAGGTGCCGTCAAGCTGATCGACGCCAAGGGCCGCAGCCTGAGCCGCGCTATCGTCGCGCATGGCCTGCGCTTCGGCGTCAGAGAGCGAAAGGGCATAGACCCGGACTTTGCCGGCTTCTTGGGGGGCGACTGTTGTGGAGGACATGGCGGTTTCCTTTGTTCTGTTACCAGCAAAACGCAGCAGCCCCGCCGGGGTTCCCCCTTAGGCCACGCTGGGCTGCGCGGCCACGTGGTTGCGCGCCAAAAGGTCCATCGCCGCCATGCGCACTGCGACGCCCATTTCGACCTGATCCTGAATGACCGAGCGGTTGATGTCATCGGCCAAGGTGCCGTCAATTTCGACCCCGCGGTTCATCGGGCCGGGGTGCATGACGATGGCGTCGGGGCTGGCATGGGCGAGCTTCTCGGCGTCCAGCCCGTAGCGGTGGTAATATTCGCGCTCAGACGGGATGAAGCCGCCGTCCATGCGCTCTTTCTGAAGCCGCAGCATCATCACCACATCGACGCCTTCGAGACCCTTTTTCATGTCGTCAAAGACCTCGACGCCGAACTGGTCGATTTGCGAAGGCATCAGCGTCGGCGGGCCGACAAGGCGGATGCGGTTTTCCATTTTGCCCAGCAGCAGAATATTCGACCGCGCCACCCGGCTGTGCGCGATGTCGCCACAGATCGCGATGCTAAGACGGTGCAGCCGCCCCTTGGCGCGACGGATCGTCAGTGCATCCAAGAGCGCCTGCGTGGGGTGTTCATGCCGCCCGTCGCCCGCGTTCAGCACGGCGCAGTTCACCTTTTGCGCCAGCAGGTCCACCGCGCCCGATTGCGGGTGGCGGACCACCAGCAGATCGGGGTGCATGGCGTTCAGCGTCATCGCTGTGTCGATCAGCGTCTCGCCCTTTTTGATCGAACTGGCCTGCATCGCCATATTCATCACATCCGCACCCAGACGCTTGCCCGCGATCTCGAAACTCGCCTGCGTGCGGGTCGAGTTTTCAAAGAACATGTTGATCTGGGTCAGCCCGCGCAGCGCGTCCGAATGTTTGTTCGGCTGGCGATTGCGCTCGGCATAGGTGTCGGCCAGATCCAGCAGGGTGGTGATGTCCGACTGCGACAGCTGTTCGATGCCAAGCAGGTGGCGATGGGCGAATGACATGGTGGCGATCCCTTCGTGCTGTTGCCCGCCTTATAGGCGCGCGGGCGGCGCGGCAGCAAGCCGCGCGATAGGGCATTTCGGTCCGGCGGCGCAGAGCGTAAGCTGCGGGCATGGAATCAATGGATTATCATCAGGCGGCAGAACTGCTGGCGTGGCAGGTGGAGCTTGGCGCGACCGAGGCGATTTGTGATGCGCCGGTCAACCGCTATGAGGTGCCCGCGAGCCAGCCCAAGGCGAAGGCAGCGGCGAAAGGCCCGCAGCCCCTGCGGCCCGAGGCTAAGCCCGATCCAGTAGCGCTGGCGCGTCAGTCGGCGCGGGCTGCTCAGACGCTGGAAGAGCTGCGCGCAGCAGTTGAAGCCTTCGAGCCTTGCGAGCTACGCAAGGGCGCGCGCAATCTGGTGTTCTCGGACGGCGTGCCGGGGGCGCCGGTGATGTTTGTGGGTGAAGCGCCGGGCCGCGAGGAAGACCGCGCGGGAAAGCCTTTCGTAGGGCGCGCGGGGCAGATGTTAGACCGGATGCTGGCCGCGATCGATATGGGGCGCGACCGGAACGTCTATATTACCAATGTTCTGCCGTGGCGACCGCCGCAGAATCGCGACCCGAAGCCCGATGAGATCGCGATGATGCGGCCCTTTGTGCTGCGGCATATCGAATTGGCCAAACCCAAGCTGTTGGTCTTGGTCGGCAATTGGTCCTGTCAGACCCTGCTCGAAAAACGCGGCATTATCCGTCTGCGCGGCACTTGGACCGAGGCCGCAGGCCTGCCTTGTTTGCCGATGGTCCACCCGGCTTATCTGCTTCGCAACCCTGCGTTCAAACGCGAGGCTTGGGCGGATTTGCTGAGCCTGCAGGCGCGGCTGCGCGATGGTTGATGGGCTGACGCTTCTGGCCTTCGTGCCTGCCGCTTTGGCGCTGAACCTGACGCCGGGGGCGGATATGATGTTCTGTCTGGGCCAAGGGCTACGCTCTGGCCCGCGTGCCGCGCTGGCGGCGAGTGCGGGAATTTCGGCAGGGGCGATGGTCCATGTGGCGCTGGCAGGGCTGGGGCTTGGCGCGCTGGTGACAGCATTGCCTTGGGCGCTGGACGTGATCCGCTGGCTCGGCGTGGCCTATCTATTGTGGCTCGCCGTGCAGACCCTTCGGCAGGCGGGCAAGCCGCGCGATGCAACACCGGGCATGGGCGTCTGGCGCGCATTTAACACCGGGTTTGTGGTTAATCTGACCAACCCCAAAGTCATCCTCTTTGTGCTGGCCTTTCTGCCTCAGTTCGTTGTGCCTGAGGCCGGGCCGGTTTTGGGGCAATTTCTAACTTTTGGCGCCGTGCTGGCTTTGGGCGGATTTGTAATAAACGGGGCGGTTGGTGTTTTTGCCGCAGGGATCGGACGGCGGCTGGCGGGAGGCGGGCGCGTGCTGGGCTGGATCAGCAGCGGGATCTTCGTAGCCTTGGCCGCACGACTGGCAATGATGGAGCGCACATGAGTAGAATCGACGAAAGCCGCGAGTTCATCCCGGTGCGGATCGCCGTGCTGACCGTATCGGACAGCCGCAGTCTGGCCGAAGACCGCTCAGGCGATTTGCTGGTCGGGCGGATTGAGGCGGCGGGTCATGTGCTGGCAGCGCGCGAGATCGTCATCGACGACCGCCCCACCATCGCAGCGCAGTTGCGCGACTGGTGTGCGGACCCTGAGATTGACGTGGTGATCAGCACCGGCGGCACGGGCCTCACGGGGCGCGACGTGACTGTCGAGGCGCACCGCGATGTTTATGAGAAAGAGATCGATGCCTTCGGCACGGTCTTTACCGTCATTTCGATGGAAAAGATCGGCACCAGCGCCGTGCAAAGCCGGGCGACGGGCGGGGTGGCGCAGGGGACCTATCTGTTTGCCCTGCCGGGCAGCCCGGGCGCGTGCAAGGATGCGTGGGACGGGATTTTGCTCAAGCAGTTGGACTACCGCCACATGCCCTGCAATTTCGTTGAGATCATGCCGCGGTTGGAAGAACATCAGCGCCGCAAGTAGCGGGCGGTCAGGCTGGCGTGCAGCCTTTGATTTCTACGCTGTGTTTCTTGCCGATCACCGTGATGCGAATGGCCGAACGGTCGAGCGCCACCGCGCCGCCGTTTTCTGCAATCAGTTCTCCGTGCGAAACCAACGTGTCGCCTTGGCGGCTGCTTTCCGTGGCACTCATCCAAAGACCCGGCGCACCCGGCTCGATCACAACGGTTTCCTCGCCGCCCGCCGAAGGCAAGCGCAGGCGGGTCACGATAGAAAGCCCATCGGCAGTTGGTCGCAGGCTGCAGGTTGCGCTTTTTAACCCAACCTCGGCACCGGAATAGGGCCGGGCAGCGAATGCGGCGGCAATCGCTGGCACTGGTTTGTTGCTCGTACTGTCGAGCAGCGCATTAAGATGCACCGTTTCGGGCAGGCAAATGTCGCTGCACACGCCCAGATCTATGCTGACATCCAGCGCCACCGGCTGACCGGGGCTGCGCGGGGTGAGAGTCAGCGGCAGGATCACTTCGCGGGCATAGCCGATGGAATTGACGCCGCCTTGGTCAAAGACCTTGGGCGCGGGCCATGTGATCGCGACATCGCGCAGATTTTTTGAGCCGGACCAATCGAACTCGGGCGGAATGCCCGCGTCGCCGGGGCTGCGCCAATAGGTCTTCCATCCCGGAGCCATCCGCAACCGGATCGCCGCCACCCGCTGCCCGTTGGCTTGCTGCCATCCGGTCAGCAGATCGCCTTGCAGCGGCGTACCAACGCCTTGCTGAGCTGAGGCGGGCAGAGCGAGGGTCAGGCAGGACAAAAAAGCGGTGAATAGGCGTGTTATTTTCATGTCGCCTTGATGCGGCATGTGCTTCCGCCTGCCAAGTCACATTTGCATCATCGATGTTTCGCCGATGCGCGGCCGCGCGCTGCTCCTCTCTTGTTTTGTCGTCCAGCAGGGGTCATGCTCGGAGGGAATTGGCTTTAGGAGGCGGGCATTGACGGGTCAGACCATGAAACTGACGGGCAAGCTTTTGGTGGCAATGCCGGGTATGGGGGATCCGCGTTTCGCCCATTCTGTGATTTTTCTGACGGCGCATTCCGAAGAGGGTGCGATGGGGCTGATGGTCAACAAGCCAGCGCCAGAACTGCGCCTGTCGGATGTCTTGGAGCAATTGGTCGATGACCCACCGTCAAAGGCAAAATCGCTGGTCGTGCATTTCGGCGGGCCGGTAGAGACCGGGCGCGGCTTTGTGCTGCATTCGGATGAATATCGCTCGGCAATCGAGACCTTGGTGGTCGGAAGCGGCATTGCGCTGACCGCCACGCGGGACATTCTCGAAGACATCGCTGCAGGTAACGGGCCAGAGCAGGCGCAGCTCATGTTGGGCTATGCAGGCTGGGGGCCGGGCCAGTTGGAGGGCGAGATTGCGCAGAACGGCTGGCTGACCTGTGATGCAACGGCTGGCCTTGTGTTTGGCCTGCCAGATGCTGAGAAATGGGGGGCGGCCCTGCAATCGCTCGGGATTGATCCGCTGAGCCTCTCTGCCGCGGCCGGACGGGCCTAGCGCGGCGCCGCTGCCCGTGCGAGCCGGTCGTTGATGGCACGCCCGAGGCCATGGTCGGGGATCGGAGCGACGGAGATGGGTTTGCCGGTGGCGTCCAGTTGGTGAAGATGGTCGAAAAGATTGGCTGCCGCTTCGGTCAGATCGCCAGCGGGGGATAGGTTCAGATCGCAGTCCATGGGGCCGAAGCCGAGCAACACTTCGCCCGGTTCTACGGTTACCGCATCCAAACGCACTGCCGCACCGGGCGCGTAGTGAGATTGCAGCTGTCCGGGGGCGATTATCTCGGCCCCGTCCACCGTTTCCAGCGTTTCCCCAAGTGCGGCTTCAACCGCCTCCACCGGCAATCCGCCCGCGCGCAGCAGAGCAGGGCGCTCGCCGGTCAGGCCAATAATCGTGCTCTCCACGCCCACCGAGCAGGGGCCATCGTCCAGCACAGCCGCAATGCGGCCCTGAAGTCCCGCCAGCACATGCGCAGCCGTGGTTGCGCTGATCTTGCCGGAGGGATTGGCGGAGGGCGCCGCGACCGGGCCCTCGAGTGCTTCCAAAACCTGCTTCATCGCCGGATGGGCGGGCACGCGGACGGCAAGGCTGGGCAGGCCAGCAGTGACCAGCGAGGACAACCCGCTGCCCGCCTTCAACGGCAAAACCAGCGTCAGCGCTCCGGGCCAGAAAGCCTGCGCCAGACGATCTGCCTCATCGCTCCATTCGACATAGCGTTTGGCCGCCTCGACATCAGGAAGATGCACGATCAGCGGGTTGAAGCTGGGCCGCCCTTTGGCCTCATAGATTCCTGCCACCGCCACACCATTGCGGGCATCGGCGGCGAGGCCATAGACCGTCTCAGTTGGCAAGGCGACCAACACGCCGTCGCGCAGCAGTTCGGCGGCGCGGGCGATGCCTTCGGCAGTAGAGGTCAGCGTCTCGGTCATGGTGGGGTTCCGGGTCTTCGAGCCTGTCAGATCACACGGCATCCGTGACGCCGCGTTTGGGTTGCGGGGCGGGGCCGGGCGTTTCATGCTGGCGGCAACGCCAACCTGCCTTTATCAGGGCCATGTCAGGCTTGCCAGATCAAGCAGGTCTTTCAGGAGGATATGATATGCCGTACCGCGCCGCCGTGGATGACTACCGTTTTCTGATCGAGGACGTGCTGGATTTCGCATCTCTCCGCAGCACCGACCGTTTCGCTGAGGCCACGGAAGACGTGACCGGCGCGATTCTGGAGGAGGCCGGACGGCTCTGCAACGACGTGCTGGCGCCCTTGCAACGCGGTGGCGATCTGCATCCAGCTAAGTTGGAAAACGGCGTGGTGCGCACTTCGCCGGGCTACGCGGAAGGCTTCGCTGCGATTGCCGAAGGCGGCTGGATCGGCATGTCGGCAGACCCGGAGTTCGGCGGCATGGGCCTGCCTATGACCCTGACCAGTGCAGTGAACGAGATGATGAGTGGCGCTTGCCTGTCGCTTCAGCTTGCGCCTTTGATGAGCCAAGGCCAGATCGAAGCGTTGGAGCATCACGCGAGCGACGCGATCAAGACCCTCTACCTGCCCAAGCTGATCTCGGGCGAATGGACCGGGACGATGAACCTGACCGAGCCGCAGGCCGGGTCGGATGTCGGCGCGCTGAGCAGCCGGGCCGAAGACAATGGCGACGGGACCTACGCGGTCTCGGGCCAGAAAATCTACATCTCTTGGGGCGACAATGATTTCGCGGGCAATGTGTGCCACCTCGTCTTGGCGCGTTTGCCGGGCGCCCCCGCGGGCACCAAGGGGATCAGCCTTTTCCTCGTGCCGAAGTTCATTCCAGATGAGAATGGGGAGCCGGGTGAGCGCAACGGCGTGAGCGTTGTGAGCCTTGAGCACAAGATGGGTCTACACGGTTCGCCCACCGCGGTGATGCAATATGACAATGCCAAGGGCTGGATGATTGGCCGCGAAGGCGGTGGCATGGCGGCGATGTTCACCATGATGAACAACGCACGGCTTGGGGTTGGCGAACAAGGCATCGGTGCAGCGGAAGGCGCTTACCAACTGGCGCTGGACTATGCATTGGAGCGCAAGCAGGGCCGCTCGCCCGTTGAGGGGGGCGCCGGGACCATCGTCGACCACGCGGATGTGCGCCGCATGTTGCTGAGTATGAAGGCCGACATCTTTGCCTCCCGCGCGATTGCGCTGAGCTGTGCCTATGCAAGCGACATGGCCCGTGCAGGGCAGGGTGATGAATGGGCGGCCCGCGCGGCATTTTTGACGCCAATTACCAAGGCTTTTGGCACCGATGTAGGCATTGCCGTCTCCGAGACGGGCGTGCAAGTCCATGGCGGTATGGGCTTTGTCGAAGAAACCGGAGCCGCGCAGTTCAGCCGCGATGTGCGGGTCACGGCGATCTATGAAGGCACCAACGGCATTCAGGCGATGGACCTTGTTGGCCGCAAAATGATGGACGGCGGCGAGGCGGCGAACCGGTTGCTGGACGAGATTGAAGCCGATGCCGAAACCGCCCGCGACGCCTTTCCGCGTATGGCTGACGCGGTTTGGCAGGCGAGTGAGACGCTGCGCGAAGCGACCGAATGGGTCGCGGGCCAGAGCGACATGAACGAACGTTTCGCCGGGGCTGTCCCCTACCTGCGCGCCTTTGCCCGCGTGTTGGGGGGGCACCTGCATCTTCAGGCCGCGATGGCCGAGAAAGCCGCAGGCGGAAGCGGCGCGCGTGAGAAACTGGCGCGGTTCTATATCCAGCGGCTTTTGCCGGAGCATCAGGGTCTGCTGGCCCATGCGCAGGCAGGCGCAGAGGACCTCTATGCGCTGGATGTCGAAGATCTGAGCCGCTGATGTCGGATCAGGCCACCGCCCCGAAACCCGCCACCGGGCTGCGCTACCCTTGGGATGTGCCGCCTTCTGAGGGGGAGGCGATCGAGGTCGCGCCGGGGGTGCTCTGGTTCCGGCTGCCACTGCCGATGAAGCTCGACCACGTGAACGTCTATGCGCTGGACGAAGGTGACAGTTGGACGGTGGTGGACGCCGGTTTCGCGTCTCGCCGTGGCAAAGACATCTGGCGCGGACTGTTGGCCGGGCCGCTTGGCGGCAAACCGATCTCGCGCGTTGTCGTCACCCATCACCACCCCGATCACATCGGTCTCGCCGGTTGGCTCCAGACCGAGTTTGGGGCCGAGTTGGTTACCACCCGCACCGCTTGGCTGACCGCACGGATGCTAACGCTAGACCTGCAAGAAGCGCCGGTGCAAGAAGCGCTGGCGTTCTATCGCAAAGCGGGCATGGCGGCAGAAATTTACGACAAACGCGCGACAGAGCGGCCCTTCAACTTCGCTGATGTGGTGGCCCCGCTGCCCTTGGGCTTCACCCGCATCCAACAGGGCAGCGTGATCCGTATGGGTGGGCGCGTTTGGGACGTGCATATCGGCAATGGCCACGCCCCCGAACATGCGACTTTTTGGAGCCGGGACGACAACCTCGTTATCGCAGGGGACCAGATACTGCCCTCCATCAGTCCTAACATCGGTGTCTATCCGACCGAGCCTATGGCCGACCCCATTGGCGAATGGTTAGAGGCTTGCGAGCGGCTTTCTTTGCTGGCGCGGGAAGACCATTTGGTGCTGGGCGGGCACAAGCTGCCCTTTTCCGGCCTGCCGACGCGGTTGAGGCAGTTGATCGAAAATCACCACAGCGCGTTGCGGCGTTTGCTGAGTGATATCGAGACGCCCAAGACGGCTGCGGAATGCTTCCCTTCGCTGTTCAAACGCAGCATCGGGGAGGCGGAATACGGCCTTGCTCTGGTTGAAGCGGTTGCCCATCTGAGCCACCTTTACCAAACAGGGGCGGCAACACGGACCCTGCGCGCCTCAGACGGTGCTTGGGTGTATCAACGCAAAGGGTGAACGATGGGCGATGAGGTGAAAACGGCGGCAGAGGTCTATGAGGCCGCAGCCCTGCCACGCATGTATGAGGTCCATACCGATCCGGACCAAGCGGGGTCCGGCGATTGTGCCTTACCCAAGGAAGTCACAGACAAGCCGTTGCGAGAGAAGTCTCCCGCACAATGGGCCTATGAGCGGGTGGTGCTCTACCTTCAGAAGTTCGAAGAGCAACTCGACAACGATCAAGAGGCAGCGATGGGCTTTGCCGGTGGGGACGCCGGGGTGCTGCGAATCGAAGGCATGGGCTATTTCGACCCTGATATCATTACATTTTATGGCACGGACCCGAATGGGGTGAAGGCACAGTTGGTGCAGCACGTAGGGCAGCTGAACGTCATGCTGCGCGCGCTGCCCAAGAAGACCCCGGATGCGCCGCCGAAACGCATTGGTTTTAGGCTGGTGGCCAATTTGGATGAGACTTAAACAGGCGATTCGCACGAGTAGTATCGCGGCGGGGGACTCTCCTATAGCGTGTACACTTAACTTGTGCCAGTCTGGAATACGTGACGCTTTGTCCACGTGACACCGTGTTACGAATAGGATACTCAGCGCGAAACACTGTCTTAGGGAGACGAAAATGGCTGAACATGAACATGGCAGCATGGATATCAACGCTCAAGAAAAGACCTTTGACGGGTTCATGAGCTTCGTTACGCGAAGCGTCGTTGTCATCCTTGCAATCTTGGTGCTGCTGGCGCTGTTTGCCGGGTGATGCCGCCATTCGCGTGTTCGGAAGGATCCGCCCTTTGAAGTCTATCTTGACCGCCCTTGCGCTGGTCGGGTTGCTGGCCGGCTGTTCGGTCGACCAGAATCCCGACAGCCCACTCGAAGTTGTTGCGGCTGCTGCATATCGCGCGCCTGAACCGCCTTCGCTGACCTTGATGACCATGGTGAACAACCGTACGGGCAGCGGCGGTCACACGGCGTTGATGGTCAATGGTTCGCAGCGGGTGATTTTTGATCCCGCAGGCTCCTTCCGCGACGCGCGCCTGCCTGAGCGGGGCGATGTCCTCTACGGGGTCACACCGGGTTGGCTGCAGGCCTATAAATCGGCCCACGCGCGCAGCACCTTTCACGTTGTGAGCCAAGAGATCCCGGTGAGCGCCGCGGTGGCGGAGCGTGCCTTGCAACTGGTGAGAAGCAATGGTGCTGTACCCGGCGCTTTCTGTGCGAATGCCACCAGTGGTATTTTGCAGCAGTTGCCGGGCTTTGGGGGGATCAAGTCCACCTTCTATCCCGTCAAGTTGCAGGACCAGTTTGAGACCCTGCCGGGCGTCACAACGACGAAGTACTACGAAGATGACGATGGCGATGTGATCGACGCCCTGCGCGCGACACAACTGGCCCGGCAGTAACGCCCCGGTTCATCCCAGCAGAAACAACATACCATAGAGCGTCGCGGCCCCAGAGAGGATCGCGGCGAGCACGTTCTTGGTGGCCAGCCCGACCCCCAGTGTGACCACCGCTGCGCTCACGCGCGGCAGGTCGAACTGACCATCGGTGCCTGCCGGCCAGATCACCTGCGGGGCCACAAGCGCGGGCAGGATCGCCACGGCGGTATAGCGCAGGTGCCGCAAGAGCCACGCCGGCATCTGTCGGTTGCCCACCAGCCCGGTAAAGACGAACCGCAGGAAAAAGCTGCCAATTCCCAGCCCAATGATCACGATCCAAAGTGACGTTCTGTCGATCATCATGTCGCGCTCCCCGGCTTCGTCCGTTCCATCCAGGCCTCTACCTGCGCGCCGGTCATCATGCCTGCCAGGCCGGCAATGATCAGTCCAAGCGCATAGGGGACGTTAACCGCGATGAGGCTTACTATCACTGCCACCAATGCCGCCGCCACATGGGCCAGCGTGCGAAACATCGGTGCGATCATGGCGAGGAAGGTAATCGGAATGGCAAAGTCCAGCGCCCAGCTTTCCGGCACGCTTGAGCCCACCAGCGCACCGATCAGCGTGAAGATATACCAAAGCGGCACGACGGGGGTCACTGTTCCAAAGAAATAGGCCATCCGCTGAGGCACGGTCATCTGCGGTTCACGCTCATATTGCGTCATTGCCGCGACGTAGGATTGATCCACGGTCAGATAGGCCGCCAGCGCCCTTTGCCACAGCGGCGCGCCCCCGATCCACGGCGTCAGAGAGGCCGAATACATCGCCATACGCAGGTTCACCGCCAGCGCAGAGGCCAGCACGATTGCCGTCGGCACATCTTCTTGCAGCAACTGCAGCGCGGTAAACTGCGCCGCCCCGGCGATTACCACGATCGAAAAGGTCAGCGCCTCTACCACATTCAAGCCCGCTTCGGTGGCCAGCAGGCCAAAGAGCAACGCAAAGGGAATAATCACCAGAATAAAGGGCAGTGCGTCGACGATACCCTTGCGGTAGGCAGATTTGGTGGTGGTGATGGCCATGACTAACTCTTAAATAGAATGTCAAAGGCTTAGACCTAACCGGAAGGGGATACAATTGGCCCGCGATAACGATCTCTCTGATTATCTGATCGCCCCCGATCCTGCGGCGGCCCGCCTGACCCGGGCTGTGCGTGGTGTGGACCACACCGGGGCCGAGACTGAGATCAATGTGGTTGAGGAGCGTCCTTTGACGATTTTCCTCAACCGGCAAGAGATCGTGACTGCCATGACCATTGGCGACTACCCAGCCTATCTCGCGCTCGGATTTCTGCGCAACCAAGGCATGCTGCGGGTCGATGAAGAGATCACCGGCGTCGACTATGACGAAGAGCTAGAAACGGTCGTCGTTCGCACCAAACGCGCCACCGACTACGAAGACAAGATGCAGCGCAAGACCCGCACCAGCGGCTGCGCTGTGGGCACCGTCTTTGGCGATATGATGGAGGGACTCGCGGATGTGAGCTTGCCTGACACATCAGTACGCACCTCGGACCTCTACGCGCTTGCGGCCAAGATTAACCGCACGCCGAGCCTTTATCTTGAAGCCGGGGCGATCCACGGCACGGTACTATGCCAAGGCGACCGGCCATTGGTCTATATGGAAGATGTTGGCCGTCACAATGCGGTGGACAAGATCGCCGGATGGATGCTCTCCGAAGGGGTGAGCGCCGAGGACAAGGTGCTTTATACCACGGGGCGGCTGACCTCTGAAATGGTGATCAAGACTGCGATGATGGGCATCCCGGTGCTGGCTTCGCGCTCTGGCTTTACCGCTTGGGGGGTGGAGATCGCGCAGCAGGTGAACCTCACGCTAATCGGTCGGATGCGCGGGCAGCGCTTTACCTGTCTGGCAGGCGAGGGGCGGTTGATCCGCGACGCGAACCCGACCCAAGTCGCCGAAGAGCCGCGCAAAAGCGGGCGCAAGGGCGCAAAGGATTAACGCATGAAACAACCACTTGGCGTCATTCTGGCGGGCGGTCAGGCGACACGTATGGGCGGCGGCGACAAAGGGCTGCTGCCGCTGGGGCAGGGCACATTGCTGTCTTCGGTGATCGACCGACTGGAGCCGCAAGTGGCCTGGTTGGCGTTGAACGCGAACGGCGATCCCACACGTTTTTCTGACCTGAACCTACCTGTGCTGCCCGACAGTATCGAAGGCTTTGCCGGGCCGTTGGCCGGCGTGCTCGCGGGGTTGGACTGGGCCGCCGAGCAGGGGGCCGACACGATTGTCACTGCCGCTGCGGACACGCCGTTCTTTCCCTGCGATCTGGTCCCACGCCTGTTGTTGGCAGCCGACAGCATGGCGCATCCCTTGGCGCTGGCGGCAACGCCCGACGCCAAACGCGGCAGTGCACGGCATCCGACCTTTGGCCTCTGGCCCGTCGCCCTACGTGACGATTTGCGCGCTGCGCTGCAGGGCGGGTTGCGCAAGGTGGTGCTTTGGACTGAACAGCACGACGGACGCGAGGCGATGTTTCCAGACGAGACGGCGTTTTTCAATGTGAACACGCCCGAGGATTTGGCGAAAGCAGAGGCGATGGCATGAGGGTTTATGGCGTCGTCGGTTGGAAAAACGCGGGCAAGACCGGGTTGATGGAACGCTTGGTGGCCGAGATCACGGGGCGCGGCTTCACCGTCTCCACCGTCAAACACGCGCATCACACATTCGATGTGGACCACCCCGGCAAAGACAGCCACCGCCACCGCATTGCCGGCGCGCGCGAGGTGTTGCTGGCCTCGGGCGCGCGCTTTGCTTTGATGCATGAATTGCGCGGGGCAGAAGAGCCGCCGCTCGAAGCGCATCTTGCACGTCTCTCGCCGGTCGATCTCGTGTTGGTCGAAGGCTACAAGCGTGACGCGCACCCCAAAGTGGAAGCCCATCGGGCCGAGACGGGCAACGCGCTGATTGCGCCGGATGATCCGACGGTGCGGGCTGTTGCCAGCGATGTGGTGCTGGAGTTGGATCGACCGGTGTTCGACCTCAACGACACCAAAGCGGTGGCGGAGTTTATCTTGCGGGAGGTTGGCTTGATCACCGCGCCTGCGAAGCCCGCGACAGCCGCCCCACCGCCCTTGCGCAATGACTGTTTCGCCTTGCCGCCCGGCGTGCATTGGACCCCGGTGAACGAAGCCTTGGCTCTGCTAAAAGACCGGCTCCATGCCGTTACGGAAGAGGAGAGCCGACCCGCCGCTGATGCCGGCGGGCGCATTTTGGCGCAAGATGTCACCGCCTCGCGCGCCAACCCACCGCTGCCCAATACCGCCGTTGATGGCTATGGCTTTGCCGGCGGGCGCGGTGAGGGACTGCATGAAATGCCCTTGGTCGCAGGACGGGCTGCTGCGGGGGATCGGCCGGGGGCTGTGCCTGCGGGGCAGGCGATCCGGGTGCTGACGGGCGCGGCGCTGCCGGAGGGGGTCGACACGGTGATCCTGCAAGAAGACGTGACTGCCGATGGCGGTACCCTTCGATTCAATGGGCCGGTGAAACAAGGTGCCAACACGCGTAAAGCGGGGGAGGACGTGCAGGCGGGGGACGTGATCCTCTCCGCTGGCGCGTGCGTCGGTCCGGCGGAGCTGGCGCTCTTGGCAGCGGCGGGAGTAGCCGAGGTCCGATTGCGCAAGCGGTTAAAGGTGGGTGTAATTTCCACGGGCGATGAGTTAGTTGAAATGGGATCAGAGGCTCGAGACGGGCAAATCTATGATGCCAACCGTCCGATGCTGCTGCAACTGGCCACAGACTTCGGACATGAGGCCGTTGATCTGGGTCGGGTGGCCGACAATCGCGAAGAGCTTCGGGCGCGGCTGGATGCCGGAGCGGCAGAGGTCGATGTGATCCTGACCAGTGGCGGTGCTTCTGCGGGAGACGAGGACCATGTCTCTGCGCTACTTACCGAAGCGGGGGCAATGCAACTGTGGCGGATCGCGGTAAAGCCTGGGCGGCCTTTGGCTCTCGGGATGTGGCAGGGCGTGCCGGTTTTTGGTCTGCCGGGCAATCCGGTGGCGGCGATGGTCTGTACGTTGATCTTTGCGCGGCCCGCGATGGCGTTGCTCGCCGGGGCCGGCTGGGAGGAACCTCAGGGGTTCGACGTCCCCGCAGCTTTTGAAAAGCGCAAGAAGCCCGGACGGCGCGAGTATCTGCGCGCGCGGATGCGTGGTGGTCGGGCAGAGGTTTTTGCGTCCGAGGGCTCGGGCCGGATCAGCGGGCTCAGCTGGGCCGAAGGGCTGGTCGAACTGGACGAGGCCGCACGGGACATCAAGCCCGGCGCCATGGTGCGCTTCATCCCCTACGGAAGCTTCACCGGCTAGCCTGCTTCAGTCGAACGTCCCGGCACAGCGGCCCAGCAGCATAAACGCGCGGGCAGTACGGGTGTCTGCGAGGGCCGAGATTTCCTCATCCGTCGCGTGTTTTTCGAACTCGGCAAAGGTCCGGTCGAAGCGACGCAGGAAGTGATGTGCTGCGTCGCGGAAAATCGGATCTTGCCGCATGCGGGCATTCGCCAATGCCAGAGAGGACCGATCGCGGATGCCACCCAGAGGGGCAATCGTCCGACCCCGCGCACCACCTGCGAACTGACGCCAGACCTCGGGGCGGGCGCGGTCGGGGCGCAGGTCGTCCATATAGATGCCGTCTTGGCTTAACAGGGTCAGCACATCTTGGGCAGCCTGCACAAGCTGCGCGGCTGAGCGGTCTTTCAGCGCACGGCGCAGGGCGTTGAAGCCGGCCTGATCCTCCGCAGTTTCGGGGAAGTTCAGCGCACGGGTGAAATCCTCCGCCGACAGCGGGGCGGACATGTCGCTGGCCTGCGTACCGAGTGCCAGCGTCGGCTGTTCTTCGGGGGCAGGGGGCTGCGGCGCCGGTGCTGCTGCTGGGGCAGGGCGGGGGGCGTCTTCGTGCGGGCCATGAAGATTGGCGAGGGCAATTTCAGTTTTGCGAGCACTGGCGACCAGTTCGTCCAATTTGCGGGATAGATTGCTCTCAGTGCCGCCTTTGTTGCCCTGTTGCTGGCCGATGTAAGCATAACGGATTGCGTCAATCGCGGTTTGCAACCGCTGGCTTTCCTCGCGCATCACCTTGCTCGCACGGGCCGCCGTGGCTGCAACCCAGATCATCGCAACCGGCAGGAAGACGGCGAGCATGGTCATCAGGAAGCGCAGCCCGCCGTCGCCCGTCTCTTCTGCACCCTCAGGCATCAGGAACAAAAAGAACACGCCAGCACCGAGCAGCCACAACGCGCTAAGCACGATGGCGACCACTTCGATCTCGGTAATAGCGCCACCCTTGGGCCGGTCATAAACGCCGAGCGTCGCAGGCCGGGGGCGGGCATTGGCGGGGGCGCCGCCGTCGCCATGGTCGGCAGGCGGCGTCTGGTTCGGGTCTGTCATCTGTTCGCTCCTAATCAGGCGTAGACGATTTTAACGACCTCGTAGGATTTCAAACCACCGGGGGTGCGGACCTCGACGGAATCACCTTCTTCTTTACCAATCAAAGCCCGCGCAATGGGCGATTTGATGTTCAAAAGGCCCTTTTCGATATTGGCTTCGTATTCGCCAACGATCTGATAGGTCTTTTCTTCTTCGGTGTCTTCGTCAACCAGCGTTACCGTCGCGCCGAACTTGATCGAGCCGGACAGTTTCTTGGGGTCGATCACATCGGCGAGCGAGATCACGCCCTCCAACTCTTTGATGCGCCCTTCGATGAAGGACTGCTTTTCCTTAGCGGAATGATACTCGGCATTCTCCGACAGGTCGCCATGTTCACGCGCTTCGGCGATGGCTTTGATGATGGCAGGCCGCTCCACCGACTTCAGATGCTTGAGTTCGACTTCGAGCGCGGTGTGCCCGTCGCGGGTCATCGGGATCTTTTCCATGGCGGTGTGCCTACGTAATGAGGGCCGCACCCGGGGTGAGCCGGGAGGCGGCCGATTGCAGTGTCAACTTGCCAGATACCTGACCCAAACTGCCCCCCGATTGCAAGGGCTAAGCGGTTTGCGCATCGGCGGTTGCGCGCCATCAGTCGTATTGGACGACCTCATATTCGATCCCATCGGCGTCATGGAAGTAGAACCGTTGGCCCGGCTCATAGTCGGCGTGGTTTTCTGGTACGAATCCCTGCGCCTGCACTGCCTTTTCGGTGGCGTCGATGTCTTCTACGACAACGGCGACATGGTTCAGCCCGCCAAGAGTGTGATAGCTGCTGGCTTTCGCCTCGGCTGTGCGGCCTGGGTTGTATAGGGCGACATAACGGTCTTCCGTCCCGACATGTTTGGTATGGCCGCCTGCCATCGCATCGCCCTCCCATCTGATATGCCAGCCAAAGACGTCCTGCATCCAGGCGGCAGTCGCCGCGGGGTCAGAGACGGTGAAATTCGCGTGTTCGAGTTGTGCTGGCATGACTTTTCCTTTGTCAGTTTTCTTGTGCCACTTAAGGCTAATTGCTAAACTTAACTTTAGGTCAAGGGATTTTCGGAGGGGAAAGTGGCTGTAAATGAAGGGCTGTCGATTGGGGCTTTGGCCAAGCGCACGGGGCTCGCGGTCTCGGCCATCCGCTATTACGAGGCGCAGGGGCTGATCGCGCCGTGGCGCAACGCGGGCGGCCAGCGGCGCTTTGACCGGGCCGATCTGCGGCGGCTGAGTTTCATCATGATCGCGCAGCAGTTCGGTTTCACCCTGCCGCAGATTAAAGCCGAATTGGACCAACTGCCGGGTGGGCGCACGCCGACCAAGGCCGATTGGACCCGCATTTCCCAAAGCTTTCGCGCCGCCTTGGACGCGCGCATCACCACGCTGACCAAGCTGCGCGACAACCTTAATGGCTGTATCGGCTGCGGCTGTCTGAGCCTCGAAGCCTGCGCCCTTTATAATCCTGTCGATCGCGCAGGTGAAAAAGGCCCCGGACCGCGCTATCTGATGGGGGACGAACCGGCGGCCTGAAGGGTCGCGCGTCATGTTATGTCGCCAGACCGATGTTTTGCGCAATAAACGCAGGGTCGCGATTGCATTGCGTGCGGCGGTGGTTTAGCCAAATCCAAACCGAATTTGCCGTGAGGGAGCACCACAATGGCCGAGATTGAACGCGAAGCGATGGAATATGACGTTGTGATCGTCGGCGCCGGGCCTGCTGGCCTGTCGGCAGCGATCCGGCTCAAGCAATTGGACGCCGATTGCAATGTTGTGGTGTTGGAAAAAGGCTCCGAAGTGGGCGCGCATATCCTCTCGGGCGCGGTGCTCGACCCCTGCGGCCTTAACAAGCTGATCCCCGACTGGAAGGAAAAGGGCGCGCCGCTGAACGTGCCAGTGAAGGAAGACAACTTCTACGTTCTGGGCGAGGCGGGCAAGCTGCGCCTGCCGAACTTCGTCATGCCCCCGCTGATGAGCAACCACGGCAATTACATCGTCTCCATGGGCAACGTCTGCCGTTGGATGGCCGAACAGGCCGAGGAACTGGGTGTCGAGATTTTCCCCGGGATGGCGTGCTCCGAACTGGTCTTCGGCGAGAACGGCGAGGTCAAAGGTGTCGTCGCGGGCGAGATGGGCAAGAATGCCGACGGCACACCGGGGCCGAGCTACGAGCCCGGCATGGAACTGCACGGCAAGTATGTCTTCCTCTCCGAGGGCGTGCGCGGCAGCCTGTCGAAGCAGGTGATCGCGAAATACGGTCTCGACGCGGATTCCGAGCCGCAGAAATTCGGCCTCGGCATGAAGGAAATCTGGGAGATCGATCCCGCCAAGCATAATGAGGGCGAAGTCACCCACACGATGGGCTGGCCGCTGGGCACGAAGAACACCGGCGGGACGTTCATCTACCACCTCGATAACAATCAGGTCTACGTGGGCATGATCGTCGATCTGAATTACAAGAACCCACATCTCTATCCCTACATGGAGTTCCAGCGGTTCAAGCATCACCCGATGGTGGCCGAACTGCTCAAGGGCGGCAAACGCGTGGCCTATGGCGCCCGCGCGGTGACCAAGGGCGGTTATCAGTCCATGCCCAAGGCGGCCTTCCCCGGCGGCATGTTGCTCGGCTGCTCGGTCGGGTTAGTGAACCTGCCGCGGATCAAGGGCAATCACAACGCCATGCTTTCGGGCATCGCGGCGGCCGAAGCCGCGCATGAGGCGATCGCGGCGAACCGTGGCGGTGACGTGCTTGATAACTACGACGCGGAACTGCGCAATGGCGCGGTCGGCGATGATCTCAAGCGGGTGCGCAACGTCGCGCCTCTGAACGGACGGTTCGGCCTGCTGGGCGGCCTAACCGTGGGCGGCTTCGACATGTGGACCAACACGCTGGGCTTCTCGCTGCTGGGCACGTTGAAACACGGGAAGTCCGACGCTGAGGCGACCGAGCCTGCCGACAAGCACAAGAAGATCGATTACCCCAAGCCCGACGGCAAGCTGAGCTTCGACCGTCTGACCAACGTCGCCTTCTCCTTCACCAACCATGAGGAAAGCCAGCCCGCGCATCTGACGCTGAAGGACCCTTCGATTCCGGTGCAGCACAACCTGCCGAAATACGCGGGCCCCTCGGCGCGCTATTGTCCGGCGGGGGTCTATGAATTCGTCGAGGACGAAAAGACCGGCGAGACGCGCTTCCAGATCAACTTCCAGAACTGCGTGCACTGCAAGACCTGCGACATCAAGGACCCGGCGCAGAACATCGTCTGGACCACCCCGCAGGGCGGCGACGGGCCGAACTACCCCAATATGTAAGACGCCAATTACGGCTCACTTAAAGGACCGGCATGCACCTGCGTGCCGGTCCTTTTGCGTTCGGGTCGGCGAAAACCTGTTCGCAGGTCGCTTGAGCAAGTGCGCGCCATTGCGCCCGGGCGCTAGTCTGATAGCCTGAGCGCAAAGCGATAAGAGGCGGTTTGCATGTTTCGGAATGTCCTAGGTTTCACCAGCGTTGCGGCGCTTTGCATCGGCCTGTCTGCGCCGCTCATGGCGCAGTCGATCGCCGGGCCCTATCTGGCCGGGCGCCATGCGGCGGTGAACAGCGACTACCCCGAGGCCGCCCGCTACTACACCGAAGCACTGGCGCGTGACCCCAAGAACGTGGAGTTGATGGAAAGCGCGGTGCTGTCCTATCTCTCGCTTGGCCGCGTCGACAAGGCGTTGCCCTTAGCGCGCAATATGGTGACGATCGGCACCAAGAGTCAGGTGGCCGAGATGACCCTCGTGGCCAATCTGGCGAAAGAAGGCGACTACGAGGCGCTGCTAGAGCGTGACAGCGACGCCATTGGCCCTTGGGTCGGCGGGCTGGTGCAGGCTTGGGCGCATATGGGCGCGGGCGATGTGACCTCCGCCATGAAAGCCTTTGACAGCCTAAGCGAAGAAGCCGGCATGCAGGGGTTCGTGATGTATCACAAAGCCTTGGCGCTTGCGAGCGTGGGCGACTTTGAAGGCGCAGAAGCCATCTTTGCTGGCGACAATGCAGGCGCCGCGGCCCAGACCCGGCGCGGGGTCATGGCCTATGCGGAAATCCTCGGCCAGTTGGGCAAGAATGACGAAGCATTGGCAGTGCTGAAAGACGGGTTTGGCGACGACACGGATCCAGAGATCGACGCGCTGATCGCGCGGCTCGAACAGGACGATGCGGCCCCTTTCGAGCATATGCCCGACGCAACGGCTGGCATGGCCGAAGTCTTCTTTACCTTCGCCGCCGTGTTGCGCAATGAGGCGGCCGGAGATTACTACGTCCTGCTTTATTCCCGCATTGCGCGTTACCTGCGTCCTGACCATATCGACGCGCTTCTGTTGACCGCGAGCCTGCTGGAAAACCTTGGCGAACATGAGTTGGCCATCGCTGAATACAAAGCGCTCCCCCCCGACAGTCCGGCCTATCACGCTGCCGAACTGGGCCGCGCTGAAGCACTCCGTCGCTCGGGCAAGACTGAACAGGCTATCGAAGTGCTGGAGCAGTTGGCACGCAGCCATGGCGATCTGGCTGTTGTGCATTCAACGCTGGGCGACATTCTGCGGGCCGAGGAAGACTACGACGCTGCGATTGCTTCTTACGACAAGGCGCTGGATCTGACATCTGATGGAGCGCGCGCCCGTTGGGTGCTCTATTACGCACGGGCCATTGCCAAGGAACGCAGCGGCGACTGGGACGGTTCAGAGGCCGATTTCCGCGCCGCGCTTGAGCTCAATCCGGAACAGCCTCAGGTGCTGAACTACCTTGGCTATTCGCTGGTTGAGCAAGAACGTAATCTCGACGAAGCGCTCGACATGATCGAACGCGCCGTCGCAGCCAGCCCCGAAAGCGGCTACATCGTCGATTCACTGGGCTGGGTGTTTTACCGGTTGGGCCGCTATGAAGAGGCGGTTGAGCAAATGGAGCGGGCAGTGGAGTTGGAGCCGGTCGACCCGGTGGTCAATGACCATCTGGGCGATGTCTATTGGGCGGTCGGACGCCAGCGCGAAGCCGAGTTCCAATGGCGTCGGGCGCTGTCGTTTGTCGATAAGAGCGATGCCGACTCTGAAGCCGATCCCGAGCGTATGCGCCGCAAGCTGGAGGTCGGTCTTGATGCTGTTCTGGCCGAAGAGGGCGCCGCGCCGCTGAAGGTTGCCGCTGACGAATGAGCCACGCGGATAGGACGGACCTGCCATCGCGTCCCGGCGCCGCTGGCAGTCGGATGGCTTGGGCCAAAATCAATCTGACCCTTCATGCCACCGGCCAGCGCTCCGACGGCTATCATCTGCTCGATTCGCTGGTCGTTCGCGCGGGGATCGGGGATGAGCTGCGGGTTGCACCGAGCGACCGTCTCAGTCTGACGATCAGCGGGCCGGGGGCAGCCGGTGTGCCGACCGATGCACGCAATTTGGTTTTGAAGGCTGCTGCGTTGTTGGATGCAGATCAGGGTCGTGGCGCAGCTTTGCATCTGGTTAAGAACCTGCCTGCGGCCGCCGGCATTGGGGGAGGTTCTGCCGATGCCGCAGCAGCATTGCAGCTACTGGCTGCGCATTGGGATTTGGTCTTGCCTGAGAACTCTGCACAACTCGGCGCGGATGTCCCGGTCTGCCTAGCAGACGGCCCGCAACGTATGCGCGGCGTTGGCGATTTACTGACACCGCTGCCGGCGTTGCCCGCGTGTCACCTCGTGCTGGTGAACCCCCGCGTCGACGTGCCCACGCCAAGCGTCTTTGCGGCTCTAGACAACAAAACACAGCCTGCGATGCCAGAGGTCCTCCCTGAGTTCTCCGCTCTGGCCGAGTTTGTCGATTTCCTTCGCGGCCAACGCAATGATCTCGCCGCGCCAGCTATCGCGCGCGCACCGGTGATCGCGGTTTGCCTCGAAGCGTTGGATGACGCACTTCTGGCCCGAATGTCAGGCTCCGGTGCCACCTGCTTTGGGATCTACGAAACGACTGCGCAGGCTGAAGCAGCGCGGGCCCGCATCGCGGATGCCAAGCCAAATTGGTGGGTCGCTACTGGCCCGGTCTTAGGCGCTTAACTGATCCGGCTCACAACGTAGTCGGCCAGATCACTCAGCATATCTTTCAGCTCATGATCGGGCAGGGGGGTGAGAGCTTTCTTGGCTTTCTCCGCCCACTCCCGCGCATCGCGTTGCGTTGCGGTGAGGGTGTCATGCTTGCGCAGAAGAGCCAGCGCGTGGTCGAGATCGCCCTCGTCCTGACGGCCCTTTTCAATGGTCCGGGTCCAAAAGGCACGCTCTTCCGCGTTGGCTTTGGCCACGGCTTTGATCACCGGCAGGGTCAGTTTGCGCTCTCGGAAATCGTCGCCCACGTTTTTACCCGTCGCGCCGGTATCGCCTTGATAGTCGAGCAGATCGTCGACGATCTGAAAAGCGACGCCAAGCGCGTCGCCGTAGTCAAATAGGGCGCGCACCTGATCTTCGGGCGCATCGGCGATGACACCACCGACTTCCGTCGCAGCAGAGAACAGTGCCGCGGTTTTGCCGCGCACCACTTGCAGGTAGACCGCTTCATCGGTTGCTAGGTTCTGGGCCGCAGTCAGTTGCAGCACTTCGCCTTCCGCAATGGTCGCGGCTGCGTTGGACAAGATGCGCATGACAGGCATGGAGCCCGGCTCGGTCATCAACTGAAAGCTGCGGGCAAAGAGGTAGTCGCCCACCAGCACGGAAGACTGGTTGTCCCACAGCAGGTTCGCCGTAGGGCGTCCCCGCCGTTGAGCGCTTTCGTCAACTACGTCGTCATGCAGCAGAGTGGCGGTATGGATAAACTCCACCGTGGCGGCTAGATGCACGTGATAGGGGCCGGTGTAGCCACACATCCGCGCGGCAGCGAGGGTGAGCATCGGGCGCAGACGTTTGCCACCGGCTTCGACCAGATGTGCGGTGACTTCGGGGATGCGGGGCGCGTGTTTTGACGCCATACGCTCGCGGATCAGAGCGCTGACAGCCTCCATATCCTCGCTCAGATAGGCCGCCATGCGGTCGTGCGGTTTGTCCTTCACATCACTTTTCATCATACTTCTCCGCGTCAGGCTCGACACGCCGCCGATCCGGCTCTACATCTTTGATATGAAGGAACTTTTGCGCAGCACCGACATGACCATAATCGCCTTTGCCTCCGCCCTTCTCAGGGGGGAGGATATAGCCTGCTTTGAAATGGACGTAAACATGAGCGTGCTCGAAGGCGGCATCGGAATTTTCCCGCGCCGGCTGATGGTGCACCCCAATGACCATGACGCTGCCGTAAAGGTGATGCGGGACAATGAAATTCCCCTCGGGCTGTGAGCCTTTTCGCTGACGAAGATTTGACCTGCGACGCCTTTCTGGGCGGTAAATTGCACCTCTGGCAGCCACGCCGGGGCCGGGGTTATCGCGCGGGGGTAGACCCGGTTCTATTGGCTGCGAGCGTGCCCGCCCTGGCAGGGCAAACGGTGTTGGAGCTGGGCTGTGGTGCCGGAGCTGCGGCGCTTTGTCTCGGGGCGCGGGTGCCGGGGCTGAGCCTTACGGGATGCGAGTTGCAACCGGCCTATGCGGAACTGGCCCGCCGCAACGGGGGAGGGGTGCTGGAAGTGGTTGAGGCCGATATCACAGACATGCCCCTGCACCTGCGCGATCGGCAATTCGATCACGTCTTGGCCAATCCGCCCTATTTCGACCGTGCTGCTTCAATCCAGTCGCATGACCCGGGGCGCGAGACGGCGCTCGGAGAAGCGACGCCGTTGCGGCAATGGGTGCGGGTGGCTGCTAAACGGCTGAAGCCCAAGGGACATTTGCATTTCATCCACCGAGCAGAACGGCTGCCTGAACTGCTCGGCGCGTTGCCGCACGAGATGGGAACGATCGAGGTGCTGCCTTTAGCGCCGCGTCCGGGGAGGCTGCCCGAATTGATTCTCCTGCGGGCACGCAAGAACGGGCGCGGGGCCTTTCGGCTTTATAACAGTTACGTGATGCATGAGGGTGTGCGGCACGAGGGTGATGGCGACAGCTATGTTCCCGAGATCAAAGCCGTCTTGCGCCGCGGCGCGCCGCTTATTTTTCCCGCGCCTTAAGCAATTTTTTACCAACTGCGCCCCTATGCTGCGGTGCTGCGTGACTTGTGGGTCGCGCTGTGGTCCACTGAATTTCTAAACACCCACCATGGAGGATTGTATGGCTTTGAACGCACATCTGGACACCTTGAAGCGGAAGCATCAGGCGATGAGTGAGGCGGTTGAAAATGCCCAACGCGCCCCCGGCGTGGACGATCTACAAGTGGCTTCGATGAAGAAAGAAAAACTGCGTCTGAAAGAGGAGATCAATCGCCTGTCTGCCTAATTACAGACGCAGAAAGTAATTGCACCTGCCGGATCGCTAAAGCGGTCCGGCAACCTTGGTGTTGAGTATCGCCTACTGCCCTGCGATTAGCGAGGCGTCTGGTCATCTGCGAGCGCAGGTGAGGCGGGTTTGGATAGGCTCGCGCGCGCGGCGATCAATGCGCCTCCCGTGATGAGCAACGCTGCCCAGAAAAGGGTTGCACTGGCCGCAGCGGCGCCAGCAACCACCAAAACAATCGTCGACAACAATGGCGCGGCATAGGAGCTTGTGCCGAGAAGTTGAATGTCGCCCCGCTTTACGCCGATATCCCAAACGTAAAAGGCCAGTCCTACCGGCCCAAGGCCCAGTCCCGCGATGGCGGCCCAGCCGAGCGCATGATCGGGCAAGATGGTCTCTTCGAACAGCAAATGCAGCGGGAATGATAGGGCGGCGGTTGCGAGGCAAAAGACGGCTACACTGGCAGTGGGGGCCGATCCAACGCGGCGAGACAGGACAGAATAGCCTGACCACGTCAGCGCGCAGAGCAATGCCAAACCGTATCCGGGAAGATGCGCGGCCGAGAATCCTTTGCCCCCGCCCGCAATAATCAACGCCGCCCCGGCAAAGCCTAGGACGGCCCCGATCACATGGCCGCGTCGAAGCTGTTCGCCGGGCAGGAGGCCAGAAAAAACCACAATGAGCAGCGGCCAGAGATAGGCAATCAGCCCCGCCTCCGCCGCCGGGGCCAGCCGCAGCGCCGAGAAATAAAGCGCGTGGTAGCCAAACAGGCCGAGCGTGCCGAAGGCATAGACCTTAAGCGGTACTTTTCGCAGTTCCCCGGCGGTGCCGCTGGCAAGGGTCCAGATAAGCCCCAACGTGCCCCCGATGGCGAAACACAGCGTATTGAGCAGCAGGGGCGGGGTCGGGGCCGAGCCGACTGTGAACAGCGCGAGAAGCGCCCAGAGCAGGACGGCGATGAACCCGATTGCGGTGGCCTTTTGGCGGCTCATGGTCTGCTCCTTCATTCCGTCCCGCGGGTATGCGCGCTGAGGTCTGTTGGGGCAAGCCATAGAAAGCTAGCAAAATGAAAACGCCCCCGCGGAAGTACGCGAGGGCGCTAGTTTGAACGCTACCTGTCGGGAGATCTCAGACGACGAATTGTGCGCCGTTGGCCGAGATTGTCGAGCCATTGATGAAGCCTGCGTCGTCGGAGACGAGGAAGGCCACCGCGCGGGCGATTTCCTCCGGCTCACCCAGACGGCCAGCGGGGATCTGCGCGATGATGCTCTCGCGGACCTTTTCCGGCACGGCCATGACCATATCGGTCGCGATATAGCCGGGGCAGACCGCGTTTGCAGTGATGCCTGCGCGCGCGCCTTCTTGGGCCAGCGACTTCACAATGCCCAAATCGCCCGCCTTGGTCGCTGCATAGTTCACCTGCGCGAACTGCCCTTTCTGGCCGTTGATAGAGGAGATCACGACGATCCGTCCGAACTTACGCTCACGCATGCCGGGCCAAACGGGATGGATGGTATTGAAAACACCGGTGAGGTTGGTCGCGATGACCTCGTTCCACTGATCCGGTGTCATCTTATGGAAGGGCGCGTCGCGGGTGATGCCCGCGTTGGCGACGACCACTTCAATCGGGCCCAACTCGGCTTCGACTTTCTCGATGCCCGCTTTCGAGGCCTCGTAATCTGCCACGTTCCATTTGAAGGTCTTGATGCCGGTCTCTTCGGTGAACTTTACCGCGGCGTCGTCATTGCCAGCGTAAGTCGCGGCGACGGTATAGCCCTTGTCTTGCAGAGTTTTCGAGATCGCCGCGCCAATGCCGCGGCTCCCCCCGGTGACCAATGCGATACGTGACATAATTCCCTCCCTCAAGGTAACGTTATTGCAAATGCATGTTTCGGCGCGCAAGAAAGTTGCGCGCCGAATATAGTCTTAGGGGCGCTCAAGGCACATGGCAACACCCATCCCGCCGCCAATGCACAAGGTCGCCAAACCTTTTTTAGCGCCGCGACGCTGCATTTCAAAAAGCAGGGTGTTGAGCACGCGTGCACCGGAGGCGCCAATGGGGTGGCCGATGGCGATAGCGCCGCCGTTCACATTGACGATCTCGGGGTCCCAGCCCATCTCTTTGTTCACTGCACAGGCCTGTGCGGCGAAGGCTTCGTTGGCTTCCACAAGGTCAAGATCCTCGGGCTTCCAACCGGCTTTTTCCAACGCCTTGCGCGAAGCATAGACCGGGCCGACGCCCATGATCGACGGGTCAAGACCGGCGGTCGCATAAGAGGCGATTCGTGCCAGTGGCGTGATGCCGCGTTTCTCGGCCTCGTCGGCGCTCATCAGCAAAGCACCAGCGGCGCCATCGTTCAGGCCGGAAGCATTGGCCGCTGTGACCGACCCTTCTTTGGTGAAGGCTGGGCGCAGCTTTTGCATTGCTTCGATGGTGGCGCCGTGGCGGATGTACTCATCCTGATCGACAACCGTCTCACCTTTGCGGGACTTGATTGTGTAACCGACGATCTCATCCTGGAACTTGCCAGCCTTCTGAGCGGCTTCGGCTTTGTTCTGCGAGGCGACGGCAAATTCGTCCTGCTGGTCGCGGCTGATCTGCCATTTTTCGGCAACGTTCTCGGCGGTCTGACCCATGTGGTAGCCGTTGAATGCATCCCAGAGACCGTCGCGGATCATCGTGTCGATGAACTGCAAATCACCCATCTTCTGACCCGAGCGCAGGTTCTGCGCATGGGGGCTCATGCTCATGTTTTCTTGCCCACCAGCGGCAACGATGCTCGCGTCACCCAGTTGGATGTGCTGGGCAGCCAAGGCAACGGCACGCAGGCCAGAGCCACATACTTGGTTGATGCCCCAAGCAGCGCTTTCTTTCGGCAGGCCCGCGTTGATATGCGCCTGCCGCGCCGGGTTCTGGCCCTGCGCTGCGGTCAGAACCTGACCGAGAATGGTTTCCGACACTTCGCTCGGGTCGACACCTGCGCGCGCGACCAGTTCTTTGAGCACGGCCGCGCCCAGATCATGGGCAGGGGTATTGGCAAACGCCCCGCCGAAACTGCCCACGGCTGTGCGGGCGGCGGATGCGATGACGACATTGGTCATGGTTTGAATTCCTCTATCTGACTGGGGCAGGAGGTCACCGCACGGGCTGCTGTCAGCCCGAAGCTCTCCTCCCCTATACGTCAGTGATAGCGGATGTGCTGCAACGCGGCAACTGAGCAGGCCAAGTCGTGCCGCTGTAGGCGCAAAATGACGTTAACCTGCAGCGCGGTTTTGGCCGGATTTCAGCCAGTCAGGCCGGGTTGTCGGAGCAGCGTAGTAATAGCCCTGAAGACAATCGATGCCCATCTGGCTGAGCACTGCTGCATCTTCGGCGTTCTCCACACATTCAGCGACGGTCAGCATGTCGAAATGGGTGGCAATAGAGACAAGGGCCGCCGTCAGGGCACGGTTGTCGGGGTCATGAGCGATACCCTTGATGAACTGCCCGTCGAGTTTGAGGATGTCGAAGTAGAAATCTTTGAAATAGCGGATCGCCGTATGGCCCGCGCCAAAGTCATCCATGGCAAAGCAGATACCGTGCGGCTGCAACTGATCCATGAAGTCGGCGACCAGTTCGGGTACCAGCATGGCCGAGCTTTCCGTAATCTCGAGGATCAGTCGCTCGCCAATTGTCGCATCACGGTCGAGCCATCGGCGCAGCATGCGATTCCATGCCTGATAGCCGATAGAACGCGCTGACATGTTGATCGACAGGCGCAGCCCGGGATTGTCGTGCAAAGCGCTCAGCCCCATGCGCAGCGCCAGCACGTCGATCTGCCGCCCGGTCTCGTTGTCTTCGATGGAGGACATGAAATCCTTGGCGGGAATGATGCGACCTGTCGCGTCGAGCACACGGATCAGCCCTTCGTAAAATGCCACGCGGGTAGGATCGCTTGCCCGCATCACCGGCTGAAAGGCCAACAGAGTTTGTTTATGTGCAATCGCCTCGCGCACCATGTCGAGCGTCGCGCCGTCGCGCTGTGTGACCGCGTGATCGAGCGGGCTTTGTGCTCCGGGGGGCATGTCGGCAATACGGCGTTGGAATCGACGGGTCACATGGGTACTTTCTGGCTGACTTCGCCAAAGGTATGGGCGAGAAGATGATAACACGGCCTTAATCAGCGGCGATTTCACGCCCGGCCAGCCGGGAGGGGGCGAGATGCAGCGTTGCGACTGGGCCGGGGATGATCCGATCTATCAGGCCTACCACGACACGGAATGGGGCGTACCGGAGTATGACAGCCGCGCGCTGTGGGAGAAGCTCGTTCTGGACGGGTTCCAGGCAGGGTTAAGTTGGATCACGATCCTTAAAAAACGCGACAATTTCCGTAGTGCTTTCGCCGGGTTCGATCCGCATCAGATCGCCGAATGGGGGGAGGCGGATATTCAGCGGCTGCTGTCTGACCCGGGAATCATCCGCCATCGTGGCAAAATCGAAGCCGCCATCACCAATGCCCGGGCGTGGCAAGAGATTGAGACGCGCGAGGGGTTTGACCAGTTTATGTGGCGCTATGTCGACGGTGTGCCGTTACAGCCCGCCTTTGCCACACAGGCCGATGTGCCGCCCAAAACAGCGCTTTCGGAACAGGTGAGCAAGGATCTAAAGAAAGCCGGATTCAAGTTCTGCGGGCCGACGATCACCTATGCGTGGATGGAGGCCTGCGGGTTGGTCAATGACCATATCCTGACCTGTCACCGCCACGGACCATGTGCTGCAATGGCGGGCGAGGGCGGGGCGGCGCTTGGCGCGAAAATCGCCCGTTGACTCCCTGCCGCAGCACCGTATAAGCGCCCCTTCATTGGTGTTGGTGGACCCCGCAAGGGGAACCCTGTCGGGCTTCGGCCAAAGGACAACGCCCTTTACCGCCCCTCGGGGCCTTATAAAGGAGATCAGCCGTGACCAAACGCACAGCTGCCAAGCACAAACTCGATCGCCGCATGGGCGAAAACATCTGGGGCCGTCCGAAGTCCCCGGTGAACCGCCGCGAATACGGCCCCGGCCAGCACGGCCAGCGTCGTAAGGGCAAGATTTCCGATTTCGGTATCCAGCTGCGCGCCAAGCAGAAGCTCAAGGGCTACTATGGCGACCTGACCGAAAAGCAGTTCCGTCGCATCTACGGCGAAGCCGAGCGTGTTAAGGGCGATACCGGTGAAAACCTGATCGGTCTGCTTGAGCGTCGTCTCGACGCCGTTGTTTACCGCGCCAAGTTCGTGCCGACTGTTTTCGCTGCACGCCAGTTCGTGAACCACGGCCACGTCAAAGTGAACGGCCGCAAGGTCAACATCCCCTCCTACCGTGTGAAAGAGGGTGACGTGATCGAAGTGCGTGACCGTTCCAAGCAGTTGGCCTCCGTTCTGGAAGCCGTTCAGCTGCCCGAGCGTGACGTGCCGGACTACCTCGAGACAGATCATTCCAAACTGACCGCAACTTTCGTAC
The DNA here is from genome assembly GCF_900102535.1 of Sulfitobacter delicatus. Lineage (GTDB taxonomy): Bacteria > Pseudomonadota > Alphaproteobacteria > Rhodobacterales > Rhodobacteraceae > Sulfitobacter > Sulfitobacter delicatus. The sequence continues at coordinate 128,054 of NZ_FNBP01000009.1, forward strand.
GCACGCCCGGCCTGTCCGACGTGCCGTACCCGGTCGTCATGGAACCGAATCTCGTCGTGGAATTCTACGCGAAGAACTAAGGGTTCTTTCGATCCAAGTGCTTTGGGGCCGTGCGGTATATCACCGCGCGGCCCTTTTCTTTGTGCGGTTGCCGTGCTGCCCAGATCACAACCGCCACCCGCAAACTTGCTGTGGCATCACTGCGGCGCCCCCGCTAGAAGGTCAGCAGTAGCGTGAGGATAAGAGCGAGATGACACAGATCGCACCGCAGCCGGGTATTATGGAGATTGACCTCTACCAAGGGGGCGCGGCGCATGTCGCGGGCCTTGAGAATGTGGTCAAACTCAGCTCGAACGAAAACCCGCTTGGGCCGAGCCCCGCCGCGGTAGAGGCCTATCGCCGCGCCGCCTATGATCTGCACCGCTACCCGTCGTCCGACCATGGTGCGCTGCGCGGTGCCATTGCCGAGGTGCTCGGGCTCGACGCCGAGCGGATCATCTGCGGTGCCGGGTCGGATGAGATCATCGCCTTTCTCTGCCAGGCTTATGCTGGGCCGGGAACTGAAGTTGTGCATACCGAACACGGCTTTGCCATGTACCGCATCTCCGCTCTGGCCGCGGGTGCGACACCTGTTGAAGTGCCCGAACGTGAGCGGGTCACCGATGTCGACGGGATCCTCGCCGCCTGTACCGATGCCACGCGGCTGGTGTTCATCGCCAACCCCAACAACCCCACCGGCACGATGATCGGACTGGCTGAGTTGGAACGTCTGGCCGAAGGGCTGCCGCCGCAAGCTCTGCTGGTACTCGACGGTGCCTATGCCGAATATGTCGAAGGCTATGATGGTGGCGCGGAACTGGTTGATCGCCGGGATAACGTTGTGATGACGCGGACTTTCTCGAAACTTTACGGTTTGGGCGGGCTGCGGATCGGTTGGGGCTATGGACCGGCCCATGTGATCGATGTGCTGAACCGGGTGCGTGGGCCTTTCAATATCTCCCAAGCCGCGCTCAACGCCGCTGAGGCTGCGATCCGTGACCGGGTTTACACCGACCATTGCCGGGCCGAGAACGCCCGCTGGCGCGGTTGGCTAGCGGATGCCTTGGCCGAGATCGGCGTGCCGTCGGACGTCTCCTGCGCCAACTTCGTGTTGGCCCGTTTCGCCAATCAGGCCGAGGCCGAGGCCTGTGATGACTACCTGAAGACTCAAGGGCTGATCGTGCGCCGCGTTGCTGGCTATAACCTGCCGCAATGCCTGCGTATCACTGTGGGCGATGAAAGCGCCTGCCGCCGCGTGGTTCACGCAGTGCGGCAGTTTAAGGGGGTGCGTTGATGGCGCAGGTCTATGGCAGGGTCGCCCTGATCGGGCTGGGGTTGATTGCCTCCTCGCTGTTCTGGGCGATCAAACGGGGCGGTTTGGCGGGCGAAGTGACCGGCTATGCCCGCAGCGATGAGACCCGCGCAACTGCGCGCGAGATTGGTCTTTGCGACCGGGTTTGCGACACGGCGGCCGAGGCCGTAGCGGGCGCCGATCTGGTGGTGCTCTGCGTACCGGTGGGCGTCATGGGCGCGGTCGCTGCTGAAATTGCGCCGCATTTGGCCCCCGGGGCGACCGTGACAGATGTGGGCTCGGTCAAGGCCGATGTCATCGCACAGGTCGGCCCGCATCTGCCCAAAGGCGTACATTTCATTCCCGGCCACCCGCTTGCGGGAACCGAGCATTCCGGCCCGCGCAGTGGCTTCGCTGAGCTTTTCGACAACCGCTGGTGCCTGTTGGTGCCGGTTGAAGGCACGGATGTGGAGGCCATCGCACGGCTGCGCGCGCTCTGGGAAGGGGCGGGTGCCCATGTCGAGGAAATGGACGCTGAGCATCATGATCTGGTCCTTGCTGTCACCTCCCATGCGCCGCACCTCATCGCCTACACGATGGTTGGTGTGGCCGATGATCTGCGGCGGGTGACCGATAGCGAGGTGATCAAATATTCCGCCGCCGGTTTCCGCGACTTTACCCGGATTGCTGCCAGCGACCCAACCATGTGGCGCGACGTGTTCCTCACCAACAAGGACGCGACGCTGGAGATTCTGGGCCGCTTCACTGAGGAGCTTTTTGCTTTGCAAAGGGCGATCCGCACCGGCGACGGCGACCACTTGCATGCCTATTTCACCCGCACCCGCGCAATCCGGCGGGGCATTATCGAGGCCGGGCAGGACACCGATGCGCCAAACTTCGGCCGGGGCGGGCCGAAGCCATGAAATCTTGGGCCGCCGCATGTTTGATCTTGGTCGGACAGGTGGCCGCCGCGGCCGGGCCGGAAAGCTCTATCCGGCCTGAACTCCGACGCGGCACCGGCACAGTGCCCGTCATCGTTGCGCCCTCGGGAGCTTTGCCCAAACCTGCCCGCGACCCCGCAGCACGCGAAGCCGTCGATGGCGGGCGCGGTTTGGGCTTCTCCCTCCGTCCCTTCCTGCGCAGCCGCAAGGTTGAGAAGGCCGCCCGCGCGCGGCGGGCGCTGCTGGCGAAGGGTGCGGTTTGCGGTGATCTGGCAATACAAGGCGAAGCGGTGGGCCGGGTGCGGGGGCGGATCAGCGGCTGCGGGATCGAAAACGCGGTCAAAGTACGTTCCGTCTCGGGCATTCGGCTTAGCCAGCCTGCGGTGATGGACTGCACCACAGCCAAGGCGCTCGACAAATGGGTGCGGCAATCGGCGGTCCCGGCCTTGGCCAACCAAGGGGGCGGGCTGAAAGGGTTGCGTGTGGCCGCGCATTACATCTGCCGAACCCGAAACAACCGCAAGGGCGCGAAGATTTCAGAACACGGCAAAGGCCGCGCCATCGACATTTCGGGGTTTCAGTTGGCAAACGGCAGCACGGTCTCCGTGCTCAAAGGCTGGGGGGCGCGCTCCAGCAGCAAGGCAATGCGCCGGATGCACAGGGGGGCCTGCGGCCCCTTCGGCACGGTGCTCGGCCCCGAAGCAGATCGCTATCACCGCGATCACTTTCACTTCGACACCGCCCGCTATCGCAGCGGCAGCTACTGCCGCTAAGGGTGACTTAAGGCTGTATCAACCGTGGTGCAGGGCCGAGCGGAATGCCGGCCAAAGCCATCTCGCCTTGGGTAATGACCAGATCAAGATCGAGTGCACCTGCCGTCCCACTTCGGTTTTCCAATACACGCAGAACGGTGTCGACCTGAGCGCGCATAGACGAAGGCAACAGCGCGGCGCGTTCCACAGCGTCCAGCAGTTGGGACCAATTCGTAATCCTTAGGCTAAGCGTCCCATCGGGCCGCCCTTCGGCGTCAAAAGACAGCGCGCCTTCAGCGGCCAGTGCCACATCGCCCCATGTCGCATCAATGTTTTCGATAGAGAGAGCCCGTACCTCTGGGATCGTTCTCTGCATCACAGTATGGCGGTCCAACGGCTTGGCAAGTGACACGGCCATGCGGGCCGAGAGGATGGGCGGGCCAGCCGCGTCGCCTAGTACCTTGCGCAACAGCGGTCCGGGTGTGATGCTCCCGGGTAATAGCGCGATGCCGTAGTCGGTCGCGGCATCCGAAGACTGCTGAACAACTGCGCGCGGCTCTTCGGCCTCAAGCAGCAGGCCGTCTGGCCCATCAACCTGCATCTGCGCGCTGCGAATCTGCATCCCCTCCAGCTGCAGCGCCAGCCCTGGATGCAGTGACAGATCGGCGCGCATGTCCCGGAGATTAAGCTCAAGCGGCAAGGCGCCCGCGCGCAGTTCAACCCGTGCCACGGGTGCCTGAACAGCCAAATCCCCCGGCCACCAGACGGGGGCAGAAAGGTCGAGTTGCGGTGCCTCTACTGCAAAATCCTGCTTAGGGTCGGCCAGCGACAGGCCGCTCAACCGGTTCTGCAAAAGCAGCGGAAATCCGGCCTTACTGATGTCCTTGACGGTCACCTCCCAGCCTGCCTCCCGACGGTCATCAAAGGCCCGCGCTAGCACGTTTTGCATCTGCGTCGTGGCCAGCATCCACCATGCGCCCCAGAGCGCTGCCAGAATAATCAGCAGCCAAATCATTTTGCGCATCGCGATAGCCCTTCAAATCGTGCTCCAGATGCGGTTTATCCAAGGTCAGCAGAAAGGACCAGCAAGATGGCAATGTGGGTATTTGGCTATGGCAGCCTGTTGTGGAATCCCGGTTTCGAGGTAGCGGAAAGTGTGATCGCCACACTGCCGGGCTATGCGCGGTCCTTTTGCATGCGCTCGATCCATCATAGGGGCACGGTAGAGCAGCCGGGGCTGGTACTCGCGCTCGACGCCTCCGTGCGCTCGGCGTGCGAGGGCATGGCAATGCGGGTGGCCGAAGGGCAGGAGGCGCAGACGCTGGACTACCTGCGGGAGCGCGAGTTGATCTCTTCGGCCTATGTCGAGAAGAACCTGACCGTGCATCTGACCGATGGGCGCGATGTAGAGGCAGTGACCTATGTGATCGACGCCGAGCATGATCAGTATTGCGGTGGATTGCCCCTCGAAGAACAGGCCCAGATCATCGCGCGCGCAGTGGGCGGGCGGGGACCGAATACCGAGTATCTCATCAACACCGCTGTGCACCTCTCCGAAGTCGGTCTACATGATCCGGCGCTCGAATGGCTGCATGATCGCGTGAAGGCGTTAGCCTCATAAAAACTTGGCAACTCGCTGCGGTTTCGGTGTAAGCTGCGGTAAGAGCAGAACAAAGGGTCAGGAAAGGCCGTATGGCGCAGCCAGACCGCAAGGCAAAACCGCATTTTTCACAACCGGTGCGTCAGATTTCTCTGATGTTGATCGTACTGGCATTGACCGGCGTCGGGGCGTTCCTCGCGCTGCCTTCAGTGCTGCCGATCTTTGCCGCGAACCCCTGGCTGAACGGGGTTATCATTTTTGTCTTCTTCGTCGGCGTGCTGGCCTGTTTCTATCAGGTTACGCAGCTGATTGGCTCGGTGCGCTGGATCGAGAACTTCGCTGCCGACAACCCGGTGCCCGATACGGTTGCCCCGCAACTGCTCGCGCCCCTGGCATCGCTGCTGCGGCAACGTGGTGCGAAAATGCAAGTGAGCCCGACGTCGACACGGTCGATCTTGGATTCCGTCGCCTCGCGCATCGACGAGGTGCGGGAAATCACCCGTTACATCGTCAATATGCTGATTTTCCTTGGTCTTCTGGGCACCTTCTACGGGCTCGCCACCACGGTGCCTGCGGTGGTCGACACGATCCGTTCGCTCGCACCGGGGGAGGGTGAGGCGGGTGTGGATGTCTTTGGCCGGTTGATGACCGGGCTAGAGGCACAGCTGGGCGGCATGGGCGTGGCCTTTGGGTCCTCGCTTCTGGGTCTCGCCGGATCGCTGGTCGTGGGTCTGTTAGAGCTTTTCGCGGGCCATGGGCAGAACCGTTTCTATCAAGAGCTAGAGGACTGGCTCAGCTCGATCACCCGCGTGGGCCTGACCACAGGCGATGACGCCAGCGACCAAAACGTCATGGCCAGCGTCATGGACCAAATGGTCGAGCAGATGGGCGAATTGCAGCAAATGTTCACCCAGTCCGACGTCAGCCGCTCGTCGGTCGACGACAAGCTGGGCAAGCTTGCGGATGCCGTGGATCGGATGACCACGCGGATGGAGCGGGATGACCCGACAGCCGGCGCGTTGGATCGGGTAGCCGATGGGCAAGAACGCCTAATTTCTGTGCTTGAAGGTCAGACCGCTTCAGAAGGGATCGACGCTGAAAGCCGGATGCGCTTGCGGTCGATCGACGTACAGATGCTGCGCATTCTTGAAGAAATCTCTGCGGGCCGTCAGGAGACGATGGCCGAGTTCCGCAAGGATATTTCGCTGCTTGCGAAAGCCCTATCAGGGCAGCGCGCAGCTGAAACCCGCCGCCCCCGGGCGGGCGACCCCCAAGGTGGCGAGGACCGCTAGATGGCGCTTTCCCGGCGGACAGGCGCAAGGTTTCAGGCCTCGATCTGGCCGGGTTTCGTGGATGCGATGACCGGGCTTTTGCTCGTGCTTATGTTTGTTCTGACCATCTTTATGGTGGTGCAATTCGTGCTTACCGAACGGATCAGTGGGCAGGAAAGTGAGCTGAACGCGCTGGCCGGAGAGGTCGCTGCCTTGGCCCAAGCGCTTGGGGTTGAAGAACGCACCACAGCGCGGCTGGAAGCCCGGCTCGGTGCGCTCAATGCATCGCTGAACGACGCGCGCGAGGAGGTATCGCGACAGGAAGCGGTGATCGCTGGTCTGACCGCAGAACGGGACGAACAGGATGCCGCGTTGCAGGCTGCTGAGGCCAAGATCACAGGGTTTGAAGCGCGGGTCGCGGCGCTTTTGGCTTCGCAGGCTGAAGACCGGACCCGCATCGGCGCTTTGGAAGACCGCGAAGCCGAATTGCTCGACGAACAGGAAGCCCTGAATGTCGCCCTCAGCACCGCCCGCGACGAAATCGACGCTCAGACTGAGGCCGCCCGTCTGGCCGCTGCAAAACGTGAGGCGCTCGACGCCCTTGTCGCTGATCTGCGAGCACAGAACGCCGATGCTGAGGCTGAGGTGGCCGCGCTGAACGCTGAAGTGGCAGAGACCCAAGAAGCTCTCAGCGAAGAGGAGGCCGCCCGTTTGGCCGAGGCAGCTGCGGCTCAAGCTCTCCGCGAAAAGCTGGAAAACGCCGACGCGGAACTCACTGCCATGACCCTCGCCCTCGAAGAACAGCGCAAGAGGGCGGAAGATACGCTGACACTCCTGGCCGCGGCGCGGGCGGCGGAGAGCGATCTCGACACGCAACTGGCCGAAGCGCTGCTGCGCATGGAAAACCTAGAGCAGACCAGCGAAAGCCTTGATGCGGAGCGCGAGGCCCTTCGCGCCCAGCAGGAGGCGCTTAACGCGCAGCTTGAGGCTGCTGAAGGGACAGAGGGAGAGCTTCGCGCGCGTTTGGCCGAAGCTGAGGTCACTAAGAACGAACTCAACAGGCGGTTGGCTGAGGCTTTGAGCCGGGTTCAGGCTTTGGAGGAACAGGGCGAGGCGCTCAGTGGCGATCAGGCCGATTTGCGTGAGAGGTTGGCTCAGGCCCTCGCGGCAAAGCTGGCCGCCGAGACGCTGGCCGAGGATAAGACCACAGCCGCCGAACGCCGCGCTGCATTGCTGGCGCAAGCCGAGCAGACCTTGGCCGAAGAGAAGGCCGTGAGCGCCGAGGCGCAGCGGCAGACAGAGTTGTTGAACCAGCAGGTCGCGGAACTGCGCGCGCAACTGGGCAATTTGCAGGCGTTGCTGGACGATGCAGTGGCGCGGGATGCGGCGAAGTCGGTCGAATTACAATCACTAGGGTCTGAATTGAACACCGCACTGGCGCGGGTCGCCGCAGAAGAACGGCGGCGCGCCGAGTTGGAGGCCGCAGAGCGCAAGCGCTTGGAAGAAGAGACCAAAGACCTCGCGCAATATCGCTCGGAGTTCTTTGGCCGCCTGCGCGATTTGCTGGGCACGCAGGAAGGGGTACGGATCGAAGGTGACCGCTTTGTCTTCTCCTCCGAAGTGCTTTTTGCGCCGGGTAGTGCGGTGCTGAGCCAAGACGGCAAAGGCGAAATTGCCAAGGTCGCGGGCATACTGCGCAGCGTGGTGGATGACATCCCGGCAGAGATTGATTGGGTGATCCGGGTAGACGGCCACACGGATAATGTGCCCTTGTCGGGCCGGGGCGAGTTTGCCGACAACTGGGAATTAAGCCAAGCGCGAGCTCTGTCGGTGGTCAAATACATGATCAACTTCCTCGGCATCGCGCCGGACCGTTTGGCCGCGAATGGTTTTGGCCAGTACCAGCCCGTCGCCACCGGCAGCAGCGAAGAAGCGCGGGCACAGAACCGGCGGATCGAGTTGAAGTTTACCGAAAAATAGTCTGCGGCTTAGCGAACCGTGAGACTGCCACGGCGGGTGTCGATAACGGCGCCGTCTCGGAGCAGCGTGACCGTGCCTTCGTACTCTCCCGTCCGCCAAAGCCTAGCGCGGCGTTTCTTACCAACCGCACGAAAGGCCTGCGCCTGCGGCCTGTCCATGACCACGTCCTGCGCAATCACTTCGCCGCGCGGCCCCTGCAGGCTCAGGCGGAGGATGTCTCCTTTGCGGGTGCCATAGCTGTAGCCGTAGACCACCAAGGCAGGGGCGGTCGCAGGCAGGGTCTGACGATTGGCCGTCCCCCCTTTGATGTCAGAATAAGCCGGGATGCCCTCGGAGAACCCAACCGAGATCAACCCACCGGGGCGGTAGGGCGGCGTGTCCTGCCAGAGCGAAGTTTTAGGAGCTGCATCGCAGGTGGCCGTATCCGCAGGATCAAAAGGATCGATCGGCTCACCGTTGTGCCGCAGAGACAGATGGAGATGCGGAAATTCGGCCTGGCCGGATTGCCCGACCTGCCCCAGAGCGTCGCCCGTGGCCACGCGCTGCCCTTGGATGACTTGAACCGAGCCAAGCTTCATGTGGCAGTATTGGCTCTCCCAGCCCCCGCCGTGATCCAGTACCAAACCGTTACCGCATTCGCGTCCGCTAACCTCGGCCAAGGGCGCGCCATCGGTCATGCCGTCTCGCGTGCCCTTAACCACCCCATCCGCCGCCGCCCGCACTGTGACGCCAGCCCGCATCGCGGCTGTGCTCGGTAAGGCAAAATCGGTACCCTTATGGCTGTCATAGGTCAGCCCGAAACAGCGGTAATCGCTGGCCTCGGGGCCGGGATCTCGATCCATATATTGTTGGATGTAGCAGTCTTGCCCAAGGGTGCAATCAAGCGGGAAGCCCAATTGAAAATCCTCCGCCAGCGCAGGGCCGGCGGAGGACAGGAGCAGGGCCAGCAGGGCCCTGCGGATCATTCTGCGGTGAGCAGCGGTGGACGGTCGCCAGACAGACGCTTGCTCTCGACACCCAAGACCTTGAGCGTCAGCGCATCGTCCTTGACGCCAACCTTGACCACACCGCCCTTGGCAAGTTTGCCAAACAGCAATTCCTCGGCCAGCGGCTTTTTGATGTGCTCTTGGATCACGCGGCCCAAGGGACGTGCCCCCATCTTGTCGTCATAGCCTTTGTCGGCCAGCCATTCGGCGGCTTTCTTGCTAAGCTCAATGGTCACGTTGCGGTCCATCAGTTGTGCTTCGAGTTGCAGCACGAACTTTTCGACCACCCGCAGGATCACCGATTTCGGCAGCGGCGCGAAGCTAATGACAGCGTCGAGACGGTTGCGGAATTCCGGCGTGAAGGTCCGCTCGATCGCGGCGGTGTCTTCACCGGTACGACGCTCGCGGCCAAAGCCCACGGCCTCTTTCGCCTGCTCGGAAGCCCCGGCGTTGGAGGTCATGATCAGCACCACATTGCGGAAATCCACCGTGCGGCCGTTGTGATCGGTCAGCTTGCCGTGGTCCATCACCTGCAACAGGATGTTGTAGACATCCGGATGCGCCTTCTCCATCTCGTCGAGCAGCAGCACGCAGTGCGGATGCTGGTCTACGCCATCGGTCAGCATGCCACCCTGGTCAAAACCGACATAGCCCGGAGGCGCGCCGATCAGGCGGGAGACGGCGTGTTTCTCCATATATTCCGACATGTCGAAGCGCAGCAGTTCCACGCCCAGCGTATCGGCGAGTTGCTTGGCGACCTCGGTTTTACCCACACCGGTTGGCCCGGCAAAGAGGTAGTTGCCGATGGGTTTGTCCGGCTCGCGCAGGCCAGCGCGGGACAGTTTGATCGCCGAGGACAGCGCCACGATGGCATCGTCTTGGCCAAAGACCACACGCTTGAGAGAACTTTCGAGGTCTTTCAGCACGATGACGTCATCTTTGCTGACATTCTTCGGCGGGATGCGGGCGATCTTGGCCACAACGGCTTCAACTTCCTTGGTGCCGATGGTCTTGCGGCGCTTGGAGGCGGCCACGAGATGCTGGGCGGCACCCGCTTCGTCGATCACGTCGATGGCGGAGTCCGGCAGCTTGCGGTCGTTGATATAGCGATGTGCCAGCTCAACGGAGGTCTTGATCGCATCCGAGGTGTATTTAACGCTGTGGTGCTCTTCGAAATAGGGCTTCAGACCTTTGAGGATCTTGGTGGCGTCTTCGACCGAAGGCTCGCTCACGTCGATCTTCTGGAACCGGCGGCTCAGCGCGCGGTCCTTCTCAAAGTGCTGCCGGAACTCCTTGTAGGTGGTGGAGCCCATGGTGCGCAGTTTGCCGCCCTGTAGCGCGGGCTTCAGCAGGTTGGAGGCATCCATTGCGCCGCCCGAGGTGGCACCGGCACCGATCACGGTGTGGATTTCGTCGATGAACAGCACGGCGTCCTTGTGCTCTTCAAGCTCGGTCACGACGGCTTTCAGACGCTCTTCGAAGTCACCACGGTAGCGGGTGCCAGCAAGCAGCGCGCCCATGTCGAGCGAGTAGATCGTGGTATTGGCCAGAACCTCGGGCGTTTCACCTGCAACAATCTTGCGCGCCAGACCTTCGGCGATGGCGGTTTTGCCCACGCCCGGATCACCCACCAACAGCGGATTGTTCTTGCGGCGGCGGCAGAGCACCTGGATGCAGCGCTCGACTTCACTCTCGCGGCCGATCAGCGGGTCAATATCGCCTTCGCGGGACTTGGCATTGAGGTCCACGCAGTATTTCGCCAGCGCGGATTCTTTCTTTTCGCCTTCGGTGACACCGGGGGCTTCTTCTTCATGCTCCGGCGCACCGGCCACGGGGCGGGATTCGCCGTAGGCGGGGTCTTTGGCGACGCCATGGGCGATGAAGTTCACCGCGTCATAGCGCGTCATGTCCTGCTCTTGCAGGAAATAGGCGGCGTTGCTTTCACGCTCGGCAAAGATCGCGACCAGCACATTGGCCCCGGTCACTTCGGTCCGGCCCGAGGATTGCACGTGGATCGCGGCGCGCTGGATGACGCGCTGGAAGGCGGCGGTCGGCACGGCTTCGGACCCGTCGATATCGGTGACCAGATTGCTCAGGTCATCGTCGACAAATTCGACCAGCGTGTCGCGCAGATCAGAGACGTCGACCGAACAGGCTTTCATCACCTGAACCGCGTCAGGCTCATCAAGCAGCGCCAACAGCAGGTGTTCCAGCGTAGCGAATTCATGGCGGCGGGCATTGGCCAACGCGAGGGCTGCGTGGATTGCCTGCTCAAGTGTAGTCGAGAATGAAGGCACGGGCGTGCTCCTTTTCGATCGGGGTCGGTGAGGTTCTGAGATGTCTCAGGCCCCGGTCCGACCATGGCCTCATAGTATTAGAGTTTGGTTGATCATGGCCCATCTTCAAGAAGATTCTGGTCCGAATCGGTCACATTTGCCGTGAGCGAGGACTTTGGGCCATGATTGCAGGCACTCAGAATTGGTCTTTGCGCTTGCGAATTTCGGTAAACACTTCCGTGTCGGTGGCGTCTGGCATCCTCAGGGTCGCGCGAATGGCCGGGTCGGCGGGGCGCAGGAAGGGATTGGTTTCTAGTTCCAGTGAAAGCGGCGAGGGGACGGTGGGGCGGCCTGCTTCGCGGGCGGTCTCGATGTCCTTGGACCTTGATATAAGCGCGGGATTTTCCGGATCAACGGTCAGGGCGAATTTTGCGTTGGCGGCGGTATATTCGTGGCCTGAACAGATCGTAGTGTCTGAGGGCAGGGCAGCGAGCTTTTGCAGGCTCTCCCACATCTGCGCGGGCGTGCCTTCGAACAGGCGGCCGCAGCCTAGGGCCATCAGGCTGTCGGCGGTGAAGGCGGTTTTGGCCTTTGGCACGTAGAAAGCGATATGGCCGACGGTGTGGCCCGAGACGTCGAGCACCTCGGCCTCCAGCGCCCCAAGATCGATGCTGTCGCCTTCGTCGATCTTGCGGTCGAGCGGAGGCAGGCGGTGGACGTCGGCCTTAGCCCCGATCACGCGGGCCGGGAAACGCTCAAGCACATCAGCGAGGCCTTGCACGTGGTCCGGATGGTGATGCGTCAGCCAGATCTGGCTCAGCTCCCACCCCCGCGTTGTCAGCTCTGCGATGATTGGTGCCGCTTCGGGCACGTCGATCAGCGCCACCTTGCCGCTGTCATGGTCGCGCAGCAGGAAGGCGTAATTGTCCGACAGACAGGGAATCGTGACCAGATCAAAGGCCATGGCGTCTTACCTCGCTGTGTTGTTATGCTGAGATCAGAGTGACATTCACCAAGGCGGGCTGCAATGCATCTTGATGTACAGGATCTGCGCAATTTCTATTATCGCAGCGCATTGGGCCGCGCGGCGCAGAAATCCCTGCGCGGGCGGTTGCTGGAACTTTGGCCTGAAGCGAAGGGGCAGACCGTCGTCGGCTTTGGCTTTGCCGCACCCCTGCTGCGGCCCTATCTGGCGGACGCGCGGCGGGTGATGGTGCTAATGCCCGGCCCGCAGGGGGTGATGCCTTGGCCTGCGGGGATGCCGAACACCTCGGTGCTGACCGAAGAAACGCTTTGGCCGGTCGAGACGGGTGCGGTCGATAAGCTGGTGCTGATGCATGGGCTGGAGACTTCGGAACGGCCCAGTGATCTGCTCGATGAATGCTGGCGTGTGCTGGGGCCGGGGGGCAAGGCGCTGTTTATCGTGCCGAGCCGGGCGGGCATGTGGGCGCGGCGGGATCGTACGCCCTTTGGCTATGGGCGTCCCTACACGCCGGGGCAGCTGGAAACGCAATTGCGCAAACATCAGTTCTTGCCGGAGCGGCATATTGGGGCACTGTACCAATTCCCCTCGCAACAGCGAATCTGGATGAAGTCAGCGCCGCTGTTCGAAAAAATTGGCCGCCAGATGCCTACGATGATGGGCGGCGGGGCGATCATGGTGGAGGCGACCAAGCTGGTCTATCCGCCGAGGGGGCGGCCTGAGCGCACCCGTGCACGGCGGGCGATTGGGGTGCTTGAGGGCATGGCGGAGCCGCAGGCCAAGCCCGTCTGAGCCCAGTACACAAGGGCCGAGCGGCATTGCCGGCAGCGGGATTCGCCAGAAGTGCTGCATTCTAGCCGACCCAGCCCGCCGATTTTTCATGCGGCAATGGGTCGCTCTTTGGTGTAGGCCTTGCAATATTGCCGCGGGCGGGAACATTAGCTGCCTATACTGTGTTGCCGGGCGCGAACCTGTCTGCTACATCGCCCCTGATTTAGACGTCTTGGGTAACTTCAAGCCGCGCCAACTGCTGGTGACGCGAGATTTTCGCATATCCGGCGCTTATTGAACGAGAGGATGGACGTGTCCGAACCTGCTTCCATTTCCACCGGCATCGCGGAACGCTACGCGACAGCCGTGTATGATCTGGCCCGCGAGGCCAATCAGGTCGATGCCATCGAGGGCGATCTTGACGCGCTTGACGCGGCTTTGACCGACAGCGATGACTTTCAACGCCTGATCTCTTCGCCCCTCTATACGCGCGAACAGCAGGCCGAAGCGATCAAGGTGCTGGCCGACAAGATGGGCCTGACCAAGACCATGGCGAATACGCTGGCGCTGATGGCGCAAAAGCGTCGCCTGTTTGTGCTGCCCGCGCTGGTCAAGGCGCTGCGCGAGACGATTGCCGACGCCAAGGGTGAGATCACCGCAGACGTCACCTCGGCCAAGGCGCTGACCAAGACGCAGTCGGACAAGCTGACCAAGTCGCTCAATGCCTCCACCGGCAAAAAAGTATCACTTCATGCGACCGTTGATGAAAGCCTCATCGGCGGTCTTGTTGTCAAAGTGGGCTCGAAAATGATCGATACGTCGATCCGTTCCAAGCTCAATTCCCTCCAGAATGTAATGAAAGAGGTCGGATAAATGGGTATCCAAGCAGCAGAGATTTCTGCGATCCTGAAGGACCAGATCGAGGATTTCGGTCAGGAAACCGAAGTCGCCGAAGTGGGCCGCGTTCTCTCCGTCGGTGACGGTATCGCCCGCGTTTACGGTCTGGACAATGTTCAGGCCGGCGAGATGGTCGAATTCCCCGGCGGCATTCAGGGCATGGCCCTGAACCTCGAAGCCGACAACGTGGGTGTTGTTATTTTCGGTTCCGACCGTGACATCAAAGAAGGCGACACCGTCAAGCGCACCAACTCCATCGTGGACGTGCCAATCGGTGACGAACTGCTGGGCCGCGTTGTTGACGGTCTGGGCAACCCCATTGACGGCAAAGGCCCGATCGGCGCCACCAAGCGCGGCATCGCCGACGTCAAAGCGCCCGGCATCATCCCGCGTAAATCGGTGCATGAGCCGATGGCAACTGGCCTCAAGTCCGTTGACGCGATGATCCCAATCGGCCGTGGCCAGCGTGAGCTGATCATTGGTGACCGTCAGACCGGTAAAACCGCCGTCGCCCTCGACGCGATGCTGAACCAAGCGCAGGTTAACGCCGCTGCTGGCGACGACGAAGGCAAGAAGATGTACTGCGTCTATGTCGCCATCGGCCAGAAGCGTTCGACCGTTGCTCAGCTTGTGAAAAAGCTCGAAGAGACCGGCGCGATTGACTATTCCATCGTTGTGGCCGCAACCGCGTCCGAGCCTGCACCGATGCAGTTCCTCGCGCCCTATGCCGCCACCGCCATGGCCGAGCATTTCCGCGACAATGGCCGCCACGCGCTGATCATCTATGATGACCTGTCCAAACAGGCCGTGTCCTACCGTCAGATGTCCCTGCTGCTGCGCCGCCCACCGGGCCGTGAAGCTTATCCGGGCGACGTTTTCTACCTCCACTCCCGCCTGCTTGAGCGTTCCGCGAAGCTGGGTGACGAGGCTGGCAACGGCTCGCTGACGGCTCTGCCGATCATTGAGACCCAAGGTGGCGACGTATCCGCGTTTATTCCGACCAACGTGATCTCGATCACCGACGGTCAGATCTTCCTTGAGACCGAATTGTTCTATCAGGGCATCCGTCCTGCTGTGAACACCGGTCTGTCGGTGTCGCGTGTGGGCTCCTCGGCCCAAACCAAGGCGATGTCCTCGGTCGCTGGTCCGGTGAAGCTCTCGCTGGCTCAGTACCGCGAAATGGCGGCCTTTGCTCAGTTCGGCTCCGATCTGGACGCCGCGACCCAGCAGCTGCTGAACCGTGGTGCGCGTCTGACCGAACTGATGAAGCAGCCGC
Organism: Sulfitobacter delicatus; assembly: GCF_900102535.1. Taxonomy (GTDB): domain Bacteria; phylum Pseudomonadota; class Alphaproteobacteria; order Rhodobacterales; family Rhodobacteraceae; genus Sulfitobacter; species Sulfitobacter delicatus. The sequence continues at coordinate 143,116 of NZ_FNBP01000009.1, forward strand.
AGTATGCACCGCTTACCAACTCGGAAATCGTCTGCGTGATCTATGCCGGTACCCACGGCTATCTCGACAAGGTGGACGTGTCGGAGGTTGGCCGTTTCGAGGCAGGCCTGCTGGCGCATCTGCGCAGCAAGCACGACGACCTTCTCAAGGACATCACCAACAATGACCGCAAGGTCAAAGGCGAGTTGGAAGAGAAGATCAAAGCCGCCATTGACGGTTTCGCCGCCGACTTCGCTTAAACGGGAGATAAGGCAATGCCAAATCTCAAGGACCTGAAGAACAGGATCGCGTCGGTCAAATCGACCCGCAAGATCACCAAGGCCATGCAAATGGTTGCCGCGGCGAAACTTCGCCGCGCGCAGGAGGCTGCCGAGGCTTCGCGTCCCTATACGGAGCGGTTCAATGCCGTGATGGCAGGGCTCGCGGGTAGCGTCGGCGGTTCCGACAGCGCGCCCAAGCTGCTCAGCGGCACGGGTGAAGACAAAGTGCATCTGCTGGTGGTCATGACCGCCGAACGCGGGCTGTGCGGCGGCTTCAACAGCAACATCGCGAAGAAGGCGAAAGCCCATGCGCGTGAACTGCTGGCTCAGGGCAAAGAGGTGAAAATCCTCACCGTTGGCAAAAAAGGCCGTGATGCGCTGCGTCGCGACATGGGCGACCATCTGGTCGGTCACGTGGACCTCAGCGAAGTCAAAAAGATCGGCTATGGTGATGCGCAGAAGATCGCGCAGGACGTGCTGAACCGCTTTGACGCGGGTGAATTTGACGTGGCGACGATCTTCTATGCGAAGTTCGTTAACGTGGTCATGCAGACGCCCACGGCGCAGCAGATCATCCCCGCCAAATTCGACGCCGAAGACGGCGAAGACAGCAGTGCGTCCACATTGTTCGACTATGAACCCAGCGAAGAAGCGGTCTTGGCCGATCTTCTGCCGCGCGGGGTCGCCACGGCGATCTTCTCGGCACTGCTGGAGAATGGCGCGTCCGAGCAGGGTGCGCGGATGTCGGCGATGGACAACGCCACACGCAACGCGGGTGAGATGATCGACAAACTGACCATCCAGTACAACCGCTCGCGTCAGGCTGTCATCACCAACGAGCTGATCGAAATCATTTCCGGCGCGGAAGCGCTGTAAGCAAATCGGAGAAACGACATGGCAAATGCTGTCGGTAAAATCACACAGGTCATCGGCGCTGTCGTTGACGTTCAATTCGAAGGCGACCTGCCGGAGATCCTCAACGCGCTGCACACCGAAAACCAGGGCAAAACGCTGGTTCTCGAAGTCGCGCAGCACCTTGGCGAAAACACGGTTCGTGCCATTGCGATGGACGCGACCGAAGGTCTCGTTCGCGGTCAGGCCGTGACAGACACAGGCGACCAGATCCGCGTGCCCGTGGGCAACGCCACACTGGGCCGCATCATGAACGTCACCGGCGACGCGGTTGACGAGCAGGGTCCGGTAAACTCTGACGCGACACGCGCCATTCACGGCGAAGCGCCTGAGTTCGCTGAGCAGTCGACCGAGACCCAGATCCTCGTGACAGGCATCAAGGTCATCGACCTGCTGGCGCCTTACACCAAGGGTGGTAAAATTGGTCTCTTCGGCGGTGCCGGCGTGGGCAAGACGGTTCTCATCATGGAACTGATCAACAACATCGCCAAAGTGCACTCCGGTCTGTCCGTTTTCGCGGGCGTGGGTGAGCGAACGCGTGAAGGCAACGACCTTTACCACGAGATGATCGAATCCGGCGTTATCGTCCCTGACAACCTGGTCGATTCGAAAATTGCGCTGGTCTATGGCCAGATGAACGAACCTCCCGGTGCGCGGATGCGGATCGCCCTGACCGGCCTGACATTGGCCGAGCAGTTCCGCGACGAATCCGGTTCCGACGTTCTGTTCTTCGTCGACAACATCTTCCGCTTCACTCAAGCCGGTTCCGAAGTGTCCGCTCTGTTGGGCCGTATTCCTTCCGCTGTGGGCTACCAGCCGACACTGGCGACGGACATGGGCGTGATGCAGGAGCGTATTGCCTCGACCAAATCCGGTTCGATTACTTCCGTTCAGGCCGTTTACGTCCCTGCGGATGACCTTACCGATCCGGCGCCTGCGACCTCCTTTGCCCACCTCGACGCGACAACGGTTCTGGATCGTTCGATCTCGGAAAAGGGCATCTACCCGGCGGTTGACCCGCTTGGCTCCACCTCGCGTCTGCTTGACCCGCTGATCATCGGCGACGAGCACTACAAGGTGGCGACAGATGTGCAGCAGGTGCTTCAGCGCTACAAATCGCTTCAGGACATCATCGCCATTCTCGGCATGGACGAGCTGAGCGAAGAAGACAAACTGACCGTGGCCCGTGCGCGTAAGATCGAGCGTTTCCTCAGCCAGCCCTTCGACGTGGCGAAAGTCTTCACAGGCTCCGACGGTGTTCAGGTGCCGCTGGAAGAAACCATCGCGTCCTTCAAGGCCGTGGTTGCCGGTGAATACGATCACCTGCCCGAAGGTGCCTTCTACATGGTTGGTGGCATCGAAGACGTGAAGGCGAAAGCCGAGAAAATGGCGGCAGACGCCGCTTAAGGAGCGCTGACAATGGCAGACACAATGCAATTCGACCTCGTTTCGCCGGAGCGGCGGCTGGCATCGATGCAGGTGACGGCCGTGCAGATTCCGGGCACTGAGGGCGACATGACGGCCATGGCCGATCATGCGCCCACCATCACCACCCTGCGTCCGGGCCTTCTGCGCGTAGAAAGCCCGGAGGGCACGTCCGAATATGTCGTGACCGGCGGCTTTGCCGAAATCGGCGGTCAGGGCGGTGGCGTGTCTGTGCTGGCGGAACGTGCCGTGGCACGGGCCGACATGACCCAAGAGCAGATGGACAGCATGGTGGCAGAGGCGCATGCCGTCTATGCCCGCGCCAAGGACAACTGGGAAAACGAGCCCGGTCCCGTGGATGATGCGGCCAAGCTTTTGGCCGACATGGTTGCCGTTGGCGATCATATCGGACTGTCAAGCAAGCAGCCCAACCTGTAATCCGTTCCTATCGCTTTATGAAAGCCCCGCCTTGGCGGGGCTTTTGTGCTTTTACGCCCTGCCACGCTGCGGCATCATGGGCGCAATGAGACCAATACAGGCCAAGCTTTCCTATGAAGAAAATCCGCAGTCATACAATCGGCGTCGATAGTGGCGATGTGATGCTGTTTTCGGATTATGAGGACGGCGGGCCGATGTGGACGGGCAGGGGCCAGCGTGAGCGCCGCCGCCGGATAAACTTCTCCGAGCCGTTTCGCGAAGCACCGACAGTGCACCTCAGCCCCTCGCTTTGGGACATCGACAGCAGCACGGTGATCCGCGCTGATGTCAGCGCTGAAGCGGTCACAGAGGCCGGCTTTGACATGGTGTTCCGCACATGGGGGGACACCCGTGTCGCACGGATGCGCATGGCTTGGACGGCGATTGGTGCAGTGGGGGAAGAGGATGATTGGGCGGTAGACTAGCGCCCTGATCGGGGGGGGAGGGCAGCCCTGGAGGGCTACCCTGCGTGTGTAATTAGTCGTGGCTATACATGCCGTCGTAGATCGGGCCCAGCGTCTCCGCCTCAAAGAGTGAGGAAACCGAGGTGCCGTTCCAGATGTTCAGGATCGCTTGGGCAAACATCGGTGCGGTTGGCACAATCCGAATGTTTTCCGCTTTCTCGACTGCCGCCGTAGGCGCGATGCTGTCGGTAATCACCAAGGATTTCATGACCGAGTTGGTCACGCGCTCTACTGCTGGGCCGGACATGACGCCGTGGGTGATGTAGGAATGGACTTCCTTCGCACCGTTCTCGAGAAGCACTTCGGCGGCTTTGCAGAGCGTACCGGCGGTGTCGCAGATGTCGTCCACAATCAGGCAGGTTTTGCCCTTCACGTCACCGATCACGGTCATCTCGGCAACTTCGCCAGCCTTTTCGCGGCGCTTGTCCACGATCGACAGCGGCGCATTGACCCGCTTGGCCAATTCACGGGCCCGGGCCACGCCACCCACGTCGGGGCTGACGATCATTAGCTCGTCCATCTGGTCTTTGAAGGCGTCTTTAATGTCCAGCGCGAAGATCGGCGAGGCATAGAGGTTGTCGACCGGGATGTCGAAGAAGCCCTGGATCTGGGCCGCGTGTAGGTCCATCGTCAGGATGCGTTCGATGCCACTGCCGGTCAGCATATTGGCAACCATCTTGGCGGTGATCGGTGTCCGCGCCTTGGTGCGGCGGTCCTGACGGGCATAGCCGAAATAGGGGAGCACAGCGGTGACACGCGCAGCCGAAGAGCGGCGCAATGCGTCGGCCATGATCATCAGCTCCATCAGGTTGTCATTCGCGGGGTTCGACGTGGGCTGGATGATGAACATGTCCTCACCGCGCACGTTCTCATAGACCTCGACGAAGATTTCGCCGTCGTTAAACCGCTCAACCCGCGCATCGACGAGCCCCACGTTAACGCCGCGGTGCAGCGACATGCGCCGGGCGATGGCCTTGGCAAGCGGCATATTGGCATTGCCTGAGATCAGCTTGGGTTCTGAAGTGCGTGGCATAGGGGCTCCGGAGCAGCGGTTGATTGCAGATTCGTGACGTTGACACCGCTTAGCATGGGCTTACGGTCGGGCAAAGCTGCACCGCCCCGGAAGGAGAGCCAAATGGCCCGTATCGATTATTTTTTCGCAACCCTGTCGCCCTATTGCTACCTTGCCGGGAACCGGCTTGAAGAGATTGCCGATAAGCACGGGGCCGAGGTGGTTTATAAACCTTTCGACATCGTGGCGGCCTTTCCCCGCACGGGTGGCCTGTCTCCGGCAGAACGACACCCCAGCCGGAATGAATACCGCGCCCAAGATTTGCCCCGCCAAGCGCGCAAACTCGGCATGCCCTTCAACCTCAAGCCCGCCCATTGGCCGACCAACGGCGCGCCTGCGGCCTACGCCGTTATCGCGGCGCAGAACGCGGGCGGGGGCAATCTTGGCAAGCTCACGCATGCGATCACCCGCGCGGTCTGGGCTGAGGAAAAGGACATCGGGCACGATGATGTTGTGCGCGATTGCCTGAGTGAGGCAGGCTTCGACCCTGATCTGGCCAATAGCGGGTTGCTGCAAGGGGCCGAGACCTATGCCGCAAATCTTGAAGAGGCCGTGACACAGGGCGTTTTCGGTGCGCCGTTCTACATCGTTGGCGATCAGAAGTTCTGGGGTCAGGACCGGTTGGAGGATCTCGACCTGCACCTCGGGGGCAAACTGTGATTCCTGAGGTCAACGCAAGGCGCTTTGGCTATGGCCTGCGCCCGGCTTTGGCGATCCATTGTTCTCTGGCCCATTCCGGCGCATGGCGGCGGGTGGGAGAGGCGTTGGCCGACGATCTGACCATACGCGCCTTTGACCTGCCCATGCATGGCAAGTCCGGCGATTGGGACGGGCAACGTAACATCCATGATGTTGCCACTGACATGGCGCTTAGCCTGCTTGAAGCGCCGATGGACCTGATCGGCCATTCATTCGGGGCGACGGTCGCCATGCGGATCGCGATTGAACGGCCCGAGCTTGTGCGCAGCCTTACGATGATTGAGCCAGTTTATTTTGCCGCTGCGGCGCAGGACGATCCGGAAGGCATGGCGGAGTACAACGAGCAGAACGAAGCCTTTGAGGCTGCCTTGGCTGAGGGGGATCGGGAAACCGCTGCGCGGCTGTTCAACCGGGTCTGGGGGGACGGCACGAAATGGGACCAAATCCCCGCACCTACCCGCGCCTATATGGTGGACCGGATCGACTTTATCCCTGCCTCATCGCCGTTTCTGGGCGGAGACAGCGCAGGGCTTCTGGCGCCGGGGATGTTCGACCGCGCGGTAATGCCCGCTCTGCTGATCGAAGGCAGTGCTTCGCCAAAGGCAGCGCACGCGATCAACGATTCGCTGATGCGACGCCTGCCGAATGCGCGGCGTGTCGTGGTTGAGGGAGCAGGGCATATGGTGCCGATCACCCACCCCGGCGAGGTTGCCGGGGCGATAAGTGATTTCCTTGCGGAAGTGCCGCTCGCCTGAAGGCTCAGAAGTGGCTTAGGAATAGGTCGATCTGCGCGCGACTGATTGACCAATCGCAGACCATGCGGGCCGCTAGCAATTCGCCGTCATCCCCATCGAGCGTTCCATCCCAGAGATAGTAACGCGCGCCTGCGTCGTGCAGTTTGCGGTGGATGGCCCGCGGGAAACGGGGGAAGAGCATATTGGCGGCGGGTTCAAAGAGAAATTCCGCCCCCGCTTTGTGCAGCCCTTCAGCCAAATAAGCGGCGTTGGCATTGGCTTGTTTTGCCGTCTCCAACCAAGCGCCATCGGCGAGGTAGCCCGCCATCTGCGCCGACAAGAACCGGTGTTTGGAGAACAGATGCGCCCCGCGCTTGCGGCGCAGTTCGAACTCCCACGCCTTCTTAGGGTCGAAAAACACGACCGCTTCAACGCCCATGCAGCCGTTCTTGGTGCCGCCAAAGCTCACCACATCAACGCCCGACTTCCACGTCATCTCTGCCGGGGTGCAGCCCAAGGCCACCAAGGCATTGGCGAAACGCGCGCCGTCCATATGCACAGGGCAGTCGAATTCCTCGGCCACCGCCGTCAGTGCCTGCAATTCGTCAAGACTGTGCACGCCGCCGCGTTCGGTCACCTGTGTGATCGACACCGGCCCGCGCTGCGGCGTGTGCACATCACCCGCTGCACGCGCGACAATGGCGCGGCGCAGGGCGTCTGGGGTCATCTTGTCGTCCGTCTCCACCAGCGTCAGCTTGGCAGCCCCGGCGTAGAATTCAGGCGCGTTGCACTCGTCCTCCTCGATATGCGCGACCTTAGAGCAGAAAATCGTCTGCCACGGCTGACAGTAGCAGGCGAGCGCCAGCGCATTAGCCGCAGTGCCGGTGGCGACAAGGTAGACCGCCGCCTCAGGCGCCTCAAATTGTTCACGTATCTGGCTGCGCACCTCGTCCATGATCGGATCTTTGCCGTAGGGCATGGCGTAATCGGTGTTGGCCGCGATCACGCGCTCCATCACCTTCGGGGCGACGGGGCCGGCATTGTCAGAGGCGAAAAACATCAGGTGGGCTCCTCAATAATATGGTCTTCCCATTCCTCGAATGGGGTATCAAATTCGGACACGGTATCAAATTGCACGCTTACCCCGGCATCATGCACGCTGTCAGGCGTGCCGGTCAGCAGGGGGTGCCATTCGGGCAACGGCTTGCCCTCCCAGAGCAGGCGATAGGCGCAGGTCAGCGGCATCCAATAGGCGTGGGTATCAAGGTTGTCGGGGCGCAGTACGATGCAGTCGGGCACGAACTCATGCCGGTTCTCATAATGCACGCAGCGGCAGGTGCTGTCGTCCAACAGGCGGCAGGCGACGCGGGTCAGGGCCACTTCGCCGCTGTCCTCGTCTTCGAGCTTGTTCAGGCAGCATTTCCCACAGCCGTCACAGAGCGCTTCCCATTCGGTCTGCGACATCTCTTTGAGCGGCTTCTTCTCCCAGAATTTCGGGGCCAGACCTTTGCGGGGGATCGGATCGCTCATAGCGCCGCCAGAATGGCGCGGGCGCGGGCGCAGTCGGCGTCCATCTGGGTGATGAGCGCATCGAGGCTGTCGAACTTCTCTTCGCCGCGTAGGTGCTCGACCAGACCGACCGATAGCGGGGCGCCATAGAGATCGCCCTTGAAGTCAAAGAGATAGGTTTCGAGGTTGGCTTTGTTCTCGCCAAACATGGGCCGCACGCCAATGCTGGCAGCCCCGTGGTAGCTGCCCTTGTGCGGTCCGTCCAGAACGTCCACCAGCACGGCATAAACGCCGAAAGCTGGCGGATGCAGCCCGTCGATCGACATATTGGCCGTGGGAAAGCCCAGCTCCCGCCCGCGCTGTTCGCCCGAGATCACCGGGCCGTCGATGCGGTGCCAATGGCCCAGCATCGCAGCGGCTTCGCGGGGGGCACCTCGGCTCAACGCTTCGCGGATCGCGGTGGAAGAAACGGTAAGCTCTTCACGCTCCATCAGCGGGGCGACGGTAACGCCAAAGCCGTATTCTTTGCCAAAGCGCACCAAATCCTCCGCCGTGCCGGCGCGACCTTTGCCAAAGCAGAAATCGGCGCCCACCACCACATGCGCCAGCCCAAGCCCCTCGTGCAGCACGTCGCGGGCAAAGGCTTCGGGTGTAAGCCCGGCCAGCGTGCCGTTGAAGGCCAGCTCATAGAGCCGCTCGACGCCGATCTTCTCTAGCCGGTGCGCGCGTGCTTCGCGGCCCATCAGGCGAAAGGGCGGGGCGTCAGGGGCGAAATATTCACGCGGATGCGGCTCGAATGTGACCACGCCGAGCGGGGCGTCGGGTGCGGCGCTTTGCGCCAGTTCGATCACCGAGCGGTGGCCAAGGTGAACGCCATCGAAATTCCCGATCGCGGCAGTAGCACCGCGATCCGGCAGGTCGACAAATTGATAATCTCGGATGATCCGCATGCGCCTTGCCTAGCTGCGCGGCGGCGCAAGGGCAAGATGCAGGCGCGGCGAAACTGCGCGGTCAGTCGAACTTGGCGGAAGGCGCGAGCACTGTGGCCTCACCTTCGAGAACGGCCTTCCCGTCGACCGAGCAGCGACAATCCATTTTCACGCGGCGCTTTCGGATGTCCATGTCGGTAACAGTCACTTCGGCCAGCACCATGTCGCCGGGGCGGACGGGGGCGAGGAATCTAAGCGACTGGCCAAGGTAGATGGTGCCATGGCCCGGAAGTTGCTCGCCGATTACTGCCGAGATCAGACCGGCTGTCAGCATTCCGTGGGCAATCCGACCTTCAAAGATCGTATCGCGGGCGTAGTCGTCATCCAGATGCACCGGGTTGTGGTCGGTTGAGACCTGCGCGAACATCTCGATATCCGTATCGGTCACGACCTTGCGCAGATGGCGAGTCATGCCGATTTCGATGTCTTCGATGCAGATCGTCCCGCGCGGCATATTGTCCAACATGACGGCCCCCATGATAACAAAGTGACGCCAACATCAGGCGCTCGGCAACTTTATTGCTTCGCAACTGCAGAAAGTCAAGTCATTTCTGGATTAGCGGAGGAATCCGATCGCATAGGTTGGGTCAGATGCTTCGCGGTCAAGATAGGCGCGCAGCTTATCTTCTTCCGGTTGCTGGGTGGTCGCGGTTTCCGATGCGGCCAGCCCGCCCGTGATGAATAGCGAATCGATGCCTTCGTCTATCGCGCCTTTGATGTCCGTCATAATGCCGTCACCGATGGCGAGGATGCGGCTGTCGGGGATATCGACGTCCAGCGCGGCAAGACGGCGGCGGGCAAGGTCGTAGATCGGGCCATGGGGCTTGCCGAAATAGAGGCTTTCGCCGCCCATTTCGGTATAGAGCGCCGCAAGCGCCCCGGCGCACCATTCGCGCACTTCGCCCCGGTCCACCACGATATCGGGGTTCGCGCAGAGCAGTTTTAGGCCCCGGGCGATGGCTTTCTCGAACTCGGGTTTCATCACCTCTGGGTCAGCCATTGGGTCGACGGGGCCAGTGCAAACGATCCCTTCGGCTTCTTCAAGCGGCACGGTCGTCACGTTCACCGGGTTGTCGAGGATCGCTAGCGGCTCAAAGAATTTGCGCTCACCGGGGTGGCCGATGAACCAGACCTTTTCGCCCACCGCGCCACGGAACATCGCCGACCGCGCGGAATCGCCTGAGGTGGCAATGCTGTCCCATGCGTCTTCTGTAACGCCGAAATGCTGCAACTGCTTCTCCACGCCAGAACGGGGGCGGGGGGAGTTGGTGACCAGCACGACCTTGCCGCCGGTCTTGCGGTAGGCTTGCAGCGCCGCGACCGCATCGGGCAACGCCTTGCGTCCGTCATGCACACAGCCCCAAAGATCGACAAAGAGCGCGTCGTATTGGTCGGAAACGTCCGGCAAGGCAGAGATAATGCGGGTCATGGGGCGGCCTTTCAAAAAGCGAGGGGCGGACACTTGGCCCGCCCGTTTGGCTTACATCTTAAGGTTGGGAATGATCTGCTTTTTGCGGCTCATCACGCCGGGGAGCACGACCGTGTCGCCGGTAACTTCAGCGCCGAAGCTCTGCTCGGCGATGTGCTTGACCATGTCGTTGGGCAGCAGAAGCGTTGCCTCTTCTTTCAGGATGTCGACGATGAACAAAAGCACCTGTGCGGCACCATCGGCTTCGGCCACTTTGGGCATCTCAGCCATCAGCGCGTCCTTGCGCTCCAGAAGCGGAGCGGGGGAGGTCGTTTCCAAGACGCTCACACGCAGGTTCGTGCCGTCGAGGTCGAATGCCTTGCTGTCCATGCGCAGCAGTTCGGCTTCGCTAAAGGACGACACATCGGATTTCGCGGCGAACATTTCGGCCGCATAGTCGCTGATGTCGACACCCAGATCCTGCGCGATGTCGTGCGCGATGGCGCGGTCTTCTTGCGTGGTGGTCGGACTGCGGAATTCCAGCGTGTCGGACAGGATGCAGGACAGAGCCGCCGCTTTCACGCCACGTGGGGCTTGGGCCCAATCCTTGCCGATCATTTTGTACATAATTGTCGCGGTGCAGGCGAGCGGCTGGATGTTGATCTCAATCGGCCCGCGTGTTTCCAGCCCGGCCACCAGACGGTGGTGGTCGATGATGCCGGTGATATCGGCCTCATTGATGTTGGCGGGCAGTTCGGCGGGGTTGTTGGTGTCGACGATCACAACCTTCGTGTCGGCTTCCAGATCGGTCAGGATTTCCGGCTTATCGAGGTTCCATTTATCGAGCATGAACAGCGCTTCGGTGTTCGGCTCGCCCAGCAGAACGGGCTTGGCGGGGATACCTTTGATTTCATTCAGGTACCAAGCCCAAACGATCGGGCTGCCGGTGCTGTCGGTGTCGGGAGATTTGTGGCCAAAAACAAGCGTTGTCATGGGGCGGTCCTGTCTATTCGGGTGGATTTGCGCGCCTTATAGCAGGTTGAATAGGCTTGTCACCTGCGCCTGCCGCATTGCGGCATTGCGTGTAGCGCCTAGAGGCCCAGTTCCGCGCGCTTCTTTTTGGTCAGCGCGGCGACGATCATGTCATACGAGACGCGGATGTGGTCGCGCAAGCTGTCGTCGCTGAGGCCCGGTTCGGCGTAATGCTGTATCCACTTCATTCCGCGAGAGGCGAGATAGGGTGCGGGGCGCAGGCCGGGGCTGTCCGAGAGGACTTCAAACGCCAGTTCGGTGACCTTGAAGGTAAAGGCGGGCGCGTCCTCGGCCCAGCCGCAGATGGCAAAGACCTTGCCGCCGACTTTCCAGACGTCGGCATTCCCCCATTGGACGACATGGGTGGTCTGGGGCAGGGCGGCACAGAAGGCATTCAATTCATCGCGGGTCATCGGGGAAGTTTAAAGGCCTATTGCCCCTTTGCATAGCGCTACCGCATGGGGCAGGTTGGCCGCCATGACCAATCCCCGCGAGACCGATCTCTATCCACCGATCAAGGCTTTCCTTGAGGATCAAGGCTATGTGGTAAAGGCCGAAGTCGGTGCGGCAGATGTGGTGGCCATTCGCGGGGCAGAGCCGCCGGTGGTGGTGGAGTTGAAGCTCGGCTTCTCGCTCGCGCTGTTCCACCAGTGCCTTGCACGGCTCAAGGTGGCAGATGACGTGTACCTCGCCGTCGCGCGTCAGCCCGGCAAACGGTTTGCTAAGGCGGTGAAGGACAATGTCACGCTGGCGCGGCGGCTGGGGCTGGGGCTGATCACCGTGCGGCTGTCAGACGGGTTGGTTGAAGTGCATTGCGATCCCGGCCCCTATGCGCCGCGCAAAAACACCAAGCGACAGGCCATGCTGCTCCGGGAATTTGCGCGTCGGCAGGGCGATCCGAATGATGGGGGGCAGACACGTGCTGGCCTCGTCACCGCCTACCGTCAAGACGCGTTGAAACTGGCGGTGTTTTTGTTCGAGGCAGGGGCCAGCAAGGGCGCCGACGTGGCCCGCGCCACCGGGGTCTCAGCGGCAACCCGCATGATGCGCGACGATCACTATGGTTGGTTTGAAAAGGTCGATAAAGGTGTGTACGGCCTCACCCCAACGGGGGCCGAAGCTGTCGCCACCGCGGGGCGCATACTTGGGGCCGGCTAATTGGTTCCAATTGACCCAAAATTTTTCAACGCCGTTGTTGACAGAACTCAGAACGCTCCTTAGCTATGCGTCGTTATCACTCACAAGGGTTGAGTGCTAACGGCTGCACCCCTCGGACGGAGGGGGTGGCTTGGAAGAGTAACTTTGAGCCTTAAGGAGCTGCAAAGATGGCATTGAAACCGCTTCATGACCGTGTGCTGGTAAAGCGTACAGAAAGCGAAGAGAAAACCGCCGGCGGGTTGATCATTCCTGATTCCGCCAAGGAAAAGCCTTCTGAGGGTGAAGTCGTTGCCGTAGGCACCGGTGCCCGCAAGGACAACGGCGAGCTGATCGAAATGGCCGTCGCCCCCGGTGACAAAATCCTGTTCGGCAAATGGTCCGGCACAGAAGTCACCGTCGAAGGCGAAGAAATGCTGATGATGAAAGAAAGCGACATCATGGGGATCATCGCGTAAGCCACCCGGCTTGCCGACCCTTTGAAGACGCTCACATCAATCCAAGATTTTAGGAGAAGACAATATGGCTGCTAAGGACGTCAAATTTGACACCGATGCCCGCAACCGGATGCTCAAGGGTGTGAACATCCTTGCCGACGCGGTGAAAGTCACTCTCGGCCCCAAAGGCCGGAACGTGGTTCTGGACAAATCCTTCGGCGCACCGCGCATCACCAAAGACGGTGTATCCGTGGCGAAGGAAATCGAACTGGAAGACAAGTTCGAGAACATGGGCGCACAGATGGTCAAGGAAGTTGCTTCCCGGACCAATGACGAAGCAGGCGACGGCACCACCACCGCGACTGTTCTGGCCCAGGCCATCGTCAAAGAAGGCATGAAATCGGTTGCCGCTGGCATGAACCCGATGGACCTCAAGCGCGGCATCGATTTGGCCACCTCCAAAGTCGTCGAAGCGATCCGCGCCGCGGCCCGTGACGTGTCCGACAGCGACGAAGTCGCACAGGTTGGCACCATCTCCGCCAATGGCGAAAAAGAGATCGGCCGTCAGATCGCAGACGCGATGCAGAAAGTCGGCAACGAGGGTGTCATCACCGTCGAAGAGAACAAAGGCCTCGAGACCGAGACCGATGTCGTCGAAGGCATGCAGTTCGACCGTGGCTACCTGAGCCCCTACTTCGTCACCAACTCCGACAAGATGACTGTCGAGCTGGAAGACGCGATCATCCTGCTGCACGAGAAGAAACTGTCGAGCCTTCAGCCGATGGTGCCGCTGCTCGAGCAGGTGATCCAGTCGCAGAAACCCCTGCTGATCATTGCCGAAGACGTTGAGGGCGAAGCCCTGGCGACCCTCGTCGTGAACAAGCTGCGTGGCGGTCTGAAGATTGCTGCTGTGAAGGCACCGGGCTTCGGTGACCGTCGCAAAGCCATGCTGCAGGACCTCGCGGTTCTGACCGGTGGTCAGGTGATCTCCGAAGATCTGGGCATGAAGCTTGAGTCCGTGACCATGGACATGCTGGGTTCGGCCAAGAAAGTCGCGATCACCAAAGACGAGACCACTGTCGTTGACGGCGCGGGCGAAAAGGCCGAGATCGAAGCACGTGTTGCTCAGATCCGTAACCAGATCGAAGAAACCACCTCCGACTACGACCGTGAGAAGCTGCAAGAGCGCGTTGCCAAACTGGCAGGCGGTGTTGCCGTGATCCGCGTCGGCGGCATGACCGAAGTCGAAGTGAAAGAGCGCAAAGACCGCGTTGACGACGCCCTGAACGCGACACGTGCCGCTGTTCAAGAAGGCATCGTTGTAGGCGGTGGTGTGGCTCTGGTTCAGGCGGGCAAAAAGCTCGAAGGTCTGACCGGCGACAACAACGACCAGAACGTTGGTATCTCCATTGTGCGCAAAGCACTGGAAGCACCGCTGCGTCAGATCGCTGAGAACGCTGGCGTCGACGGTTCCGTCGTGGCGGGCAAGATCCGCGAAAGCGACGACCTGAAGTTCGGCTTCAACGCCCAGACCGAAGAATATGGCGACATGTTCAAGTTCGGCGTCATCGACCCGGCCAAAGTTGTCCGTACTGCTCTGCAGGACGCGGCCTCGATCGCTGGTCTGCTGATCACCACCGAAGCCATGGTCGCTGACCGTCCGCAAAAAGACGGCGCACCTGCCGGCGGCGGCATGCCCGACATGGGCGGCATGGGCGGCATGATGTAAGCCAGCCCTATTGGCTAGAAACAGAAGGCGCGCCAGAGATGGCGCGCCTTTTTTGCATCTGAAGCTGCGGAGCATCTTCGCTCGATAGATTTGATCACTCTACAAGCTAACCGGGCCAAGGTAGAAATGGGTTCGCTAAGCAGCGGTGCAGTGATCATGGCGGCCACGCGGCGTAGACCGGCCTTAGGAAGGCAATTCGACAATCCGCGCATAGGCATTCAGCATGTCGAGAGCATTTGCAAAGGTCTCGGAAGGGTTCTCTTTCACGATATAGCCTGCCACGTTCTTGCTATAGGCTGACTGCACATCCGTGGGCATGTCCGACGTGGTAAAGACAAAGACCACCACTCGTTCTAGCGCTGGATCGCCTCGAACGGCCTCCAGAAATTCCAAGCCGCCCATGCGCGGCATATTAAGGTCGAGCGTCACGATGTAGGGCGGCAAACGGCCATGGCGCTCCACCTCTTCCCTCAAAAATTCGAGAGCTTGCTGCCCATCGTGGCGAACTTCCGTCTCATTCACGATTTTGAGCTTTCGCATCGCTCGCTGCATGGCCATCACGCTCACCATATCATCATCCACGATCAGGAACTTCGCGGCAGTTGTCTTCATGCGGGCGTCTTTTGGCGTAAACATTATGCGGCCTCGGCAATATGCGGCGGTGATTGGACGGGGGAAGCGGCGGGGAGTGGCAGTTCCACGATAAAGGACGCGCCGCGTTCTTTGTCGGGATCAGAGATTAAGGTGACTTTGCCTTTGTGGTGCAGCGCCAGTTTGTTGACAATTGCCAACCCAAGACCGCTGCCTTCAACTTCATCACGTGGCCGAAGGGTCTGAAACAGCTCAAATATTTGGGCCTGATAGCGCAGATCAATCCCAGGCCCATCATCTGTAACGCGCAGTATCAGTGTCCCATCCACAATATCGGCCTGCACATGGATGATGCCCTGGTCTTTGTCGTGATGTTTTATCGCGTTCGAAAGCAGGTTGCCTAGAATTTGCTGCAACGGTGTGAGGCGCGTGAGAACGGCGGTGCAAAATTAGACCACGGTAGCGCCGTCGTATTGGCGGTGCGGGCGGCGTAAAATTCGTCCACTTTTTCCCTTCTTGCGGCAGCAGGGAGGGTGAGGAGATTTACACCGTGGAACTTTATCTGAAGGTGAGGCTGGCGCGCAGCGAGGGGATGAGCCAGCGGGATCTGGCGCGCCATTTCAACATATCGCGCGACAGCGTTCGCAAAATGTTGGCGTTCTCGTCGCCGCCGGGCTACCGGCGCACGAAGGAGATCAAGCGTCCCAAGCTTGATGGGTTTACCGAGATCATCGATGGCTGGCTTGAAGAGGACAGGAAGTTGCCTCGCAAGCAGCGCCACACGGCGAAGCGGATCCACGAGCGGCTCAGGACGGAACACGAGTTCACCGGCGGCTATACGATCATTAAGGACTACGTTCGGCAGCGTGAACGACGCACCCGTGAGATGTTCGTGCCGCTGGCGCATCCGCCGGGCCATGCGCAAGCTGATTTTGGCGAAGCGTTGGTTGTGATCGGGGGTGTCGAACAAAAGGCCCACTTCTTCGTCCTGGATTTGCCCCACAGCGATGCCTACTTCGTGCGAGCCTACCCGGCGGCGACGGCGGAGGCCTGGATGGACGGGCATGTGCATGCCTTTGCCTTCTTTGGCGGGGTGCCTCTGTCGGTTCTCTACGACAACGACCGTTGTCTGGTCTCGAAGATCCAGCCGGATGGTACACGGGTCCGCGCGACGCTGTTCAGCGGGCTGCTGTCGCATTACTTGTTCCGAGACCGCTACGGACGGCCGGGCAAAGGGAATGACAAGGGCAATGTCGAGGGGATGGTGGGCTATGTCCGCCGCAACCACATGGTGCCGATCCCCCACTTCCCGGATTGGGAGAGCTTCAACACCTATCTTGAAGAGCAGTGTCGCGCCCGTCAGACTGATACACTCCGTGGGCACACGGAGACGATCGGCGCGCGCGTGCAGCGGGATCTGGCCGAGATGCGCCCCTTGCCAGCCGCTCCCTTTGAGGCCTGCGCACAGGCCAGCGGCCGGGTGAGCTCCCAATCGTTGGTCCGCTACGGCACCAACGATTACTCGGTCCCCGTGGCCTATGGCCATCAGGATGTCTGGGTGCGGGCCTATGTTGATCAGGTGGTGATTGGCTGCCGTGGGGACGTGATCGCACGCCATCCGCGGTGCTACGCGCGCGAGGACATGGTGTTCGACCCGATCCACTACCTCCCGCTGATCGAACGCAAGATCAATGCTTTGGATCAGGCCGCGCCCCTTGCGGGGTGGGACTTGCCAAAAGAGTTCGACACGCTGCGCCGCCTGATGGAAGCGCGCATGCTGAAGATAGGGCGCCGCGAGTATGTTCAGGTGCTGCGCCTCCTGGAGACCTTCGGCATGGATGAGCTACACGCCGCCGTAAAGCAGGCCCTGAAGATGGGCGCGGTCGGCTTTGATGCTGTGAAGCATCTGGTGCTGTGTCAGGTCGAGAAGCGGCCACCACGGCTCGACCTCGACGTGTACCCCTACCTGCCACGGGCGCGGGTCGAGACGACCTCAGCGGCCAGCTACATGTCCCTGATGTCGGAGGCTGCGAAATGACCCATGCCCCCGAAATCCTGCTGGAGCATCACCTCAAGAGGCTGAAGCTTCCGACATTCCTGCGTGAGTATCAGAAGGTGGCGCGCCAATGCGCCGCCGAGGGCTTGGACCATGTCCAGTTCCTGACGCGCTTGGTCGAACTGGAGCTGATCGATCGCGAGCGACGGATGGTCGAGCGCCGCATCAAGGCGGCCAAGTTCCCGGCCACCAAAAGCCTCGACAGCTTCGACTTCAAGGCAATCCCCAAGCTCAACAAAATGCAGGTGCTTGAGCTGGCGCGCTGCGACTGGATCGAACGGCGCGAGAACGTGATTGCCCTCGGCCCAAGCGGCACCGGCAAAACCCACGTCGCACTCGGCCTGGGGCTCGCTGCTTGCCAGAAAGGGATGATGGTCAGCTTCACCACCGCCGCGGCCTTGGTCAACGAACTGATGGAGGCGCGCGACGAGCGTCGCTTGCTGCGGGTCCAAAAACAGATGGCCAACGCCAAGCTGCTGATCATCGACGAATTGGGCTTCGTCCCTCTCTCCAAAACCGGGGCCGAGCTGCTCTTTGAATTGATCTCGCAGCGCTACGAGCGCGGGGCTACGCTGATCACGAGCAACTTGCCCTTCGATGAATGGACGGAAACCTTCGGAACCGAGCGCCTGACCGGGGCGCTCCTCGACCGGCTGACCCACCACGTCAACATCCTCGAGATGAACGGCGAAAGCTATCGCTTGGCCCAAAGCCAAGCGCGAAAAGCCACCAAAACCTCCTGATCGACAATCCATGCCTTGGCCCTCACGGGCCAAGGCGGCTAGTCAACCGACAGCTATTTGGGGAGCGCGGTCGACTGGCCGCCAGCACTCTATGCACCCTTCACGCCCAACCCCAAAGTGGCCTACTTTTGCGCCGCCCTTTGGTCGGGTTTTACTCCGCCGTTGACA
>NZ_FNBP01000025.1 GCF_900102535.1 Sulfitobacter delicatus
CGCTTGTCGACTGCCCGGTACAGGTAGGTCCACTTGCCCCGCACCTTGACGTAGGTTTCATCCAGGCGCCAGCTCGGATCAAAGCCACGCCGCCAGAACCAGCGCAGCCGCTTCTCCATCTCCGGGGCGTAGCACTGGACCCAGCGATAGATCGTCGTATGGTCGACCGAAATGCCGCGTTCCGCCAGCATTTCCTCAAGGTCGCGATAGCTGATCGGATAGCGACAATACCAGCGCACCGCCCACAGGATCACATCACCCTGGAAATGGCGCCACTTGAAATCCGTCATCGTTCCGTCCGTCCAATCTCCGCCAAGCATGCTCAAGCTTCACGATTTTTGCAACAGAGCCCCCCGAAGAGCATGTGGCCGGCGGTGAAAGCGATGCTGCATTCCGTGTACGACCAACCCGACCAGAAAAGTGTTGAGGCCCAATTCGACCGGCTCCTGGACTACGTCGAGGACAAACTCCCCGAAGTGCACGACCACCTCGATGCTGCCCGGGCTGACATTCTCGCGTTCACCACGTTCCCGAAAGATGTGTGGCAGCAGATCTGGTCGAATAACCCGAACGAGCGCCTGAACCGTGAGATCCGCCGCAGGACCGATGTGGTGGGGATCTTCCCGAACCGGGCCGCGATCACCCGCCTCGTCGGGGCCGTTCTTGCGGAGCAGTCTGACGAATGGGCCGAGGGTCGTCGTTACCTCGGTCTTGACGTTCTCGCGAGGTGCCGCCTCACGCTCGTGGGTACCGACACTATCGGCCAGCACCATGAGCTCCCCGAGCTCGGGGCCGCAGCATGAGCGCCCCCACTCCTGGGCTGTACTCCGACACCGTGAGTGAGCTCGTCGCGAGCATCTGCAATCACAACGAAAACTAGCCCCCACATCCCTGAAGGATCACGAAACGGTTACACCACTCCACGGGACTTGACCATTCACTCGGTCAGCAGAGGGCTTCCCGTACTCGGCGCCGCAGATCGCATCTGCTTCAGCTGAGAGGAGAGTGTTGATCATGGTTTGCAGCAGGGTGCGCATCAGATCCGGTGATGCGTCGCCCAGCGCGTTGGTGAGGACGGTGGCAGGGTCGACAATAGAGGGAGTGGTCATCGGTGTGACGCCTTTCGAGTGGGATGTGAGAGTTTCCTCGAAGGAAGATCCCGGTGGCCACGCTGACGTTTACTGGCCGGGATCGTTACACCACTCTACGGGGCACTACTCTGGACCGGACCCTCACCGACCTCAGACAGCCACTCTCAGCCGCCTGAGGAGCAAAACAGTCGGGGCTCGAGGAGTCAGTCATGAACCCATCACCCTACATCCGAGGTCGAGTCTCACCGCATCGTGCCGGGCCCGGTGTCGGAATAAGATGTCGGGCCCTAGACCTGTTCGATTGCCATGCACTCTGAGCCTCCGCTGATATCGTCGGAAGGTCGCCGCATCTTCCCTAGCGATCGGCAAGGCAACCATTTGATTTGGCAAACTGACTTCGGGCTCACTCGAGGTGGGTTGCCAGAACCCGTCACTGGGACCAGGGACACCAGTCGGATCATCGGAAGCCCGCAAACAGGCAGAGCTCACGCAGAAAGGTCGTATGGGGTGACACAAGTTGACGACCTACCTGAAGACATACTGCGCATGCCGCCCAGCAAGAAGGGCGCCCGGCGTAAAAGCGACATCATCGATGCAGCTCTGCGCTTAATCGGGAAGGAAGGCCTCCAAGGCGTATCAATGCGCACCGTCGCCGCAGAAGCGTCGGTACCCCTAGGAACGGCAACCTACTACTTCAGCGACAAAGAGGACCTCATCGAGGCGGCATTCGTCAGGCACTCCCAGCGAGAAACTGCGCGCGTAGTAGGCACAATTGCACGGTTAGGCGGAAACCTGACCGCCGCAGAGATCGCGAACCGCCTTGCCGATTACATCATCCAGGGCCTCACCGAATACCGCACTCAGCTCATCACCGAGCATCATTTCTTGAATGAATCGGCCCGTCGGACGAAACTTCAACGCGCCTCCGCGGCTTGGCTCCAGAGCCTCCAAGCGCATTTGGAAGCCACCGTTACCGCGATGGCTTCAACCAGCCCCAAGACGGACGCGCGTCTCATCCTTGCGGTCCTCGCGGGGCTCGAAGTTGACAGTCTCAGCGCACCGCTCGAACCCGCAAACGAGCGCGCAATCCGCGCAACCCTTAAAAGGCTGTTCGTGAGCCTCAGCTTGGTGTGGGCGGAAGAAACAACATCACAATAGATGTTGGCTGACTCCAGCCCGACGCGGAGGCCTGAGCAGCCGCAGCGGCCCCTTTCGACGTCCGCTACAGTCGCGACAGTTGCATTCTGACCCGCTGGGCAGCGTGATCGCTGAGAGAGTACACGTCGATTTCCTTCTCAGATTCACCACGTTCTAATCAAGGTGCCGTTCTATGCTCCGCTGAATGACCACATATCAACGCAGCGGTGACGGGGTCCTCGGGGCTGCAAGACGAGCACCCCGCTGGTTGGGCCTCGTCTACACGGGTGACGGAATGTAATTCAGAAACGCTGAGAAATCATCCATCACATCTGCTGCGAAAAGGACTGGGGACCAGATCGTGGCTGTAGGGTTCCCGACGAGGTCATTGTCTTCCATCACGGACCGCACTAGGGAGTGAACCCCGCCGATGTGGGTGCTGCAAACCGCAGCAAATTCGGCGGTGAAGTGGATAACAGGACCGAAGACGACGATACGTCATCCGCGCTAACGGCTCTTCGCGAGCGGAGAAGGAGTCCTCATCGACGGTATGGAGTCGGTGAGCGGCTTTTACGAGCCGCTCGTTGACCTCGACATGCCCGGGATGTGGATCGGCCACTAGAAGATGACGGTCACTGACTGGGAATTCGCCGAAGAGGCCGAGTTCAGCCAGTTCGTGCCCGGCGGCAGGCTCGGAGACAACGTCTTCGCCGCCGTCGGCGCGGAGGCTGACGGCGGCCAGACTGCAGGCTCTCCCTACGATCCCGACAAGTGGTATCTCGTGCGCCGCACGCTCGCATTCATCTGACCCCACGACGACGGAGCCCGCATGATCGGCGAGCATGTCTATGAGGACCCCGAGTCGAAGGTCGTCGCCGAGGTCGACGAGACTGAGGTCATCACGGCGACACGAGCCGCGGAGCTCCTGGCAACCATCATCGACAAGTACTCGTTGCCAGCCACCGTCAATGGCTAGTCGGGCCGCTCGGCTCGTTGCGCGCAGCGCGCCGAGCGGCCCGATGACTCACGCTCGCCTCTGCCGACACCCACACATTACCGGCTAGACCGACCAAACGATCGTCGTGTCCGATGCCATGCCGCGGTTGACCTACTGTCGTGGGTCTACGGGAGCTGGACTCCCCAGCGCTGCGAACACATCTCGGGCGGCAGCCAGGGCAACATGCTCTCCATTTCGCGGACCGATGAGTTGAACGCCCGAAGGAATCCCATCGGCATCGAGACCCGTCGGCAGCGCCACTGAAGGAAGCCCCAGAAGATTTACTGACACCAGAAGGCGGTGATCACGCCAGAGCTGCGTGGTCGCTTCAGGGCCAGAGAGGTCGTACCCAATGCGGGGCATCCGTCGGGCCGATACAGGTCCGAGGATCACAGGATGGCGCGACTGAAATTTCTCCCAAGCTGCGGCGACGAGGTATCGGCGGCCCCACCCGTTGCTGTACGCCTCAACCGAGTCCAACAGCTTCGTCTCACTCGCATTGTCGACACAATACGCCGTGGCGTCCGTGTCCATAGGAGCTGGAAGAACGCCGGGGGCAAACAGGCCTGCAAGCTCGGTAACAGAAAGCTCGCGCCACAGGTTCGCCGCCTCTTCAAGAAACGGAGGTTCGATGTCCTCGATCTCCCAACCTGCATTCACGAGTGCGTCAGCAGCCTGATCGATCGCGTGTGCAACTTCTCGGTCGACCCCCCACCCGAGCGGGTTACGAACAACAGCTGCAGCACGCAGACCTTCGTAGTGGTCCGGATGCGGAATTGTCAGAGCGAGCGGATCAATGCCGTCTGCGCCGTTCATGAGCGCGAAAGCGGTATCAAGATCATCAATCGTCCGAGCAATCGGACCGTTCACAGCGAAGAGTTGTCCCGTCATCGCCACAGGCTCACCCGGCGGCATTCCGATGGGCACGCGCCCCGCGGAAGGGCGAAGCGCGCACACTCCACCGGCGTAGGCGGGAAGACGAAGGGAACCACCGTAGTCATTTCCGAGCCCGAACGACACCATGCCGGTTGCGATAGCAACGGCGTCACCGCCGCTTGATCCCCCGGCGACACGGTCGCGCGCCCACGGATTGTAGGTGCGCCCGAACAGTTCATTGTCGGTGTCCCAACGCAATCCCTTGGGAGGCATGTTGCCTCGACCGATCGGGATAGCACCAGCATCAAGCATGCGCTGAACGACCGTCGCGTTTGTGCTCGGCACTGCGTTCGAGAGGTGGCTCCAGCCGTCAGTCGTGGCCGACCACGTGAGGTCGAGGTTCTCTTTCACCGAGAACGGCACGCCTGCAAGCGCACCAACTGAGTCACCCTGCGAGATGCGCCTATCGATCTCTTGCGCGAGCGCTCGTGACTGCTCTGTGAAGACCACGGTAAGTGCATGTACCGAGGGGTTGACAAAGTTGATCCGTTCGAGATGCGCATCGATCACTGCCGTGGCTGTCATCTGGCCGCTGCGAACCTGCGCCGCGATCTCCCGGGCGCTCCACGTCCAAACTGGTCGCTTCTCCGGGCTACTCGTCTGATTCATGGTGATCTTCATGCTCCTCGCTCCTCATTCATCGAATTCGTGCCGTCTACAGTCAGGAGTTGTCCGGAGATATACGACGCCCCGCGGTTCGGAACCAGCCCGGGAAGCAAAATCGCCGGCGTATGCCTGGATAGTCCTGGATACGGAGGCACCGGTCACCACGTGGCCGAACCCACCCTGACGCGTATCGGGGAAGGCTGCGCGGATCATGCGCGGCGTGCTGGCCACGTTGCGGTCGTTTGAAACCCCCGACTGGCTTATCAAGATGTCGGCGATCGACGTGGGGTCGTCTGAAGATGACATCGAGGTCGTTCCGGCCTTGTTCACGAGGACCTGCACCACGCCGAAGGGGTCATGAGCGGTTGCACACGAGGACTCGGCGCCCAGCTTGTCCGTGAGGTCCGCTACGACTCCCACGGCGTCGCGCTCGACATCGCCTCGCATACCGCACCCTTTCGACAAAAACTTGTACGTTCGTTCAATATTATGCAAACATCAGTGGCATCTGGTCAAGGTCAATATCGAGTAGATTGGGGAAGCCGTTCACATCGGGAGTTACAGTGTCAGCTCTTTTCCCCTCTCCGCCCAGCCGAAAAGGCCTCGAACGCAAGAGACTCATTCTCAAGGTCGCGCTGCGCATTATTGGCCGTGACGGATTAGTGAAGCTGTCAATGCGTACGCTCGCTGCCGAGGCCGAGATACCGCTGGGTGCGCTCGGCGGCTCTGTTGCAAAGATTGGCGGCAGTCAGAGGTAGGCTGTCGCTCTGCGCCGATCAGGCGGCTGCTGCGAAATGGTGGTTGAGCATGCCCATGGCCTCCGTCAGCGCCGAGGGCCCAATGCCAAAAGCTCTCTCCACAAGGCGCACCTCGCCCCTGATGCCGGGCTGCAGGCACCAGGGGCGAGCCTGTCCTTTGCGCAGGGCTCGCATGACTTCGAATCCCTTGATCGTGGCATAGGCCGTGGGGATCGATTTGAAACCGCGCACCGGCTTGATCAGTATCTTGAGCTTTCCGTGATCGGCCTCGATCACGTTATTGAGATACTTCACCTGCCGGTGGG
>NZ_FNBP01000008.1 GCF_900102535.1 Sulfitobacter delicatus
TGCTGACATAGTTCATCCTCCCAAACAGGATGAATCACAATCAGACCAGTTTGGGAATCCCCGGCGATTCAGGTTTTGTTAGAAGCGCTTTAATGTATAAAACGAGCACCAGGCACCTAAAAAACTTTAAAAATAGCCTGGATAAACCATGGACAGAAAGTCCTGAACGAGGCGGAAATGCAGGTAAATTCACTAATCGGTGGCATCTGGAAGGGTGCCTGCCACATAGATTCATCGGCCGACGGCCGTCACTTCAACATGCTGATCCGGGCGTTGATTCCCGTGCAAGCCTCGATCTTTGAGATGCAGGATTGGGCCGGTCACCCGGTTGCAATGCCCGATTGCATCGAACCCATCCCCGGAATTTGTCTCGGTGATATTCTGGCCGAAGAACTCGACGCCGATGTGCCCTTTGGTTCGCTCGTCGTCATTCGCAAAAGCGATAACTTCCACAACATCTCCGAAGCCGCAGGCGCCCTCGTCGGTGAAGTGCTGATCGGTATCATCGGTCGCGGTCTTTTCCCGCTGATGGACGAGGACAGCGTGCTGCATACTCTCGGGCAGGCCTACTATCAGGCGGCAGAGACGGACGAGTTGCTGAAGCTCGGCCTTGAGCCGGCAGCCTTCCGCGCCGGTTTGAACGCAGTGCTCGCGCAGTACTGGGGCCGCCCGGTCGACAGCATGCCGGTCTTCTCTGCCGAACGTGCAGACGGCCAGCCCTCGCTACAGGCCCTGACCGGTTCTGACAGACCTTTGACGCTGAACCAATGGACCCTCGCGCTGAAAGCGCTGGTCGAAGGTCGTTCGGCTAAATTTGTCCGCGAAGGGCAGATGGGCAACGTCAAGATCTCCTAAGCACGGGCCTCAGCCCGTGGCCCCATCAGGCGGAGGAAGCCAGATGATAGCGCAGTTGCTTAACTCTACTGCCACCCCCGCGACAGCCGTTGCGGGGCAAGGACAGTCCCAAGGTGCCGCCGAAGGGTTCGCGGCGCTGATGCAGGGCAGCGGGGCTACGGCTGGCACGTTCGCCGGGCAGCCCGCCACTGTCGCAACGCCAGCAGAGGCTAGCGATCCCGAAGCTTCGGAACTCACCGAGACATTCGATACCGAAACACCAGAAGGGCTGATGGCCCTTTTGGATCAGACCATCACCGAATTGAATCAAGGCGCAGGGCAGGTCACGCCGAAGACGGCACTTGCCAACTTCGCTGAAGCGCTCGGCGAGGCACCGGTCGAAAAGGTCGGCGACCTAGAGGCTGTCGCAGAACTGGCCGATCCTGAACTCGAAGCGGCCTTGCAGGAGAAGCTCAACAGCGCGTTGCGTTTGGCAAGCGGAGCCGGGCAGTTGAGCGTCGCCTCAGCCGGTGTGCCTGTTGTTGGGCGCGTTTCCATGCAGCAGGAGGTATTGCCGAGTGAAGCTCCATCCGTTTCGCTTGCGGGTTCTGTCGCCGAGGGGCAGGGGGCCGAGGTTCTGGCTGGCGCAGGTATTCGGATCATCAAACAATCTCCGCCCGCCGCGGGCATGAGCGCGCTTGCCGATGGGTCTGTGTCCGCCCAAAAGACAGGAGACGCCGGCACATCCCTTATGTCTCAGTCGGCGGAAGCCACTTTGAGTACGGATAAGAGTGCCAACATGGCAGGGGCCAAAGGGCCATCTGCCAGCGCGCAGGACCCTGAGTTCAGCGCCGCGATGAAAGCTGTAGACCCCCGTCTAACCGCCGCAGAGTCGTTCTCCGTCAAAGCCGAGCCCGCCACGATCTTACAGGCTGGGGCGCAAAATAGCGGCACGGAGGCCGCTTTGCGTGAGCTTGCCGCTGCGGCGCCCCAGACGGGGCTTACCAGCGAGCCGGTGCGGCTCTCCGCCCCCGCGCCCACCCCCGCTACACCGCCAAACCCGGCAGCACCGCCTGAAGAACAGCTGCGCAAGCACGTGGCACAGCAGATCCGTAGCTTCGAGACCGGCGACAACAAGATGCGCTTCTCGCTTTCGCCCTACGGCATGGGCGAGATCGAAATTGAAGTGGTGCGGAGCGAAAGCGGACGTATGCAGATCGCCATGACGACCGAGACGGCCTCGGTGCTCAACCTGCTGCGCCAAGACCGCGAGCAATTGCTCGACGCACTACAGTCGCGTGGCATCTCAGCCGACAACGCTGATCTGGATTTCCAGACCTTCGGGGAGCGTGGCCGTCAGGATGGGCGGGCGCCTGAGGGTTTCGTGCAAAACAATACTGAAGGTTCCGGCGAGCCCGATGGGGCGATGAACAGCGACACCGGTGGGGCACAAGCCACAAGCCTGCCCCAAGGCCCCGGCCAATTAGACATCCTCACCTGAAAGGCGAGACCATGATTGATGCACTGACTTCGAACACACTAGCAACCAGCACCGCCAGCGCGGCTTCGGCCTCGGCGGGGGAGCTTCAGGAAAGCTATAACAGTTTTCTGACGCTTCTAACCGCCCAGATCACCAATCAGGATCCGCTTGAGCCGGTGGATTCAACGCAGTTCGTATCGCAACTGGCGCAATTGACCCAGGTGGAGCAGAGCATCGCTACAAATGCGAGCCTTGAGCAGATCAGCACCATGCTCTCGACCGTTGGCGCCATGTCTGACTTGCAACTGATCGGGCGCGACGTGTTGGTACCGTCCAACCAGGTCCGCCTGACGGATACCGAATTCCCGTTGAGCTACCAAGTGGGTGCTGGCGCCGAGAGTGTGGACATCAGCATCTATTCCGAAGATGGGAACCTGGTGCGTGAGTTGACCGGGACATCAACGGCAGAAGGCGAAATCATCGATGTGGATTGGGACGGCCTCGATTCCGAAGGGCTTCCTGTGCCGCCTGATACATTCCGAGTAGAGATTTCCGCCACCGATTCAAGTGGCAACGATGTGCCTGTCACCGCGCTTACGCAGGCTCAGGTCAATCGGGTTAACTTTACCGCTTATGGCCCGGAACTAGAGCTCGACAATGGTGAATCGGTTCTATCTCATGTGATCCGCTCGGTACTGTAAGCTGTAAAGCGACGCGCGGTCAGAGCCGCGCGACGTCTTGCTTATAGAGCGAGACAAACATCACATCATCTACGCCCGCATGATCCTTGCTGATCAAATCGCGTAGCAAATGCGATAGCGCATCGCTGTCAATCGCCACGCCGCGTAACACAGCGCTTTCGGCGGCGAGGTTCATCGCCTGCAAGAGTGAATCACGCAGCCGCGTTGCGTCCTCAACCCGGCGATAGCGCTCTGCCAATTCCAAAGATTCTAACTTCAACGCGAAATCAGCCACCACGTAAGAGATGCTGTTCGTCTTCTCTACTGGTACTGTCATTTGGCCAAGCCGTACAATTTTGCGATCTTTGGCCAAACTGTAGCGGTCCATTTCCGGATGAGCGGCACCCTCAGCGGCGTCATCGCCCTTTTGAGCGTGGTCTTCCGCCACCTCGCCATGCGCGTCCTCAGAGGCGTCCTTTGCCCCATGCGCGGCCTTGTCGGCCTTCGGCTTGTCCTCAGACCCGGCGGCGGCGTGGTTCTCCTCCGCGGGGGGAGCCAGAACCATACCAGCGCCATAGCCTGCACCCATGCACAGCAGGGGGAGTGCTACGAATACGATTGCTGCCTTTTTCATCATCGACCTTTCCTGAGCTTTCGTCAGGTTTAACGGTCGATTGCGACGGCAATGGTCTGAGATTGTGACTAAGTGGGGAATTAGTAGGGCAGGATCACATCCATCGCATCTTCGCCATAGCTGCGCTCCTGAGCGCGTGAGAGGGTGCCCCGGCCACCATAGGCGATGCGGGCTTCGGCGATCTTGTCATAAGAGATAGTGTTGTCGTCGCGGATATCCGCAGGGCGGACGATGCCGGCCATGCGCAGCTCGCGCAACTCTTGATTCACCATGATTTCTTGACGTCCTGCGACCACCAGCGCGCCATTTGGCAGTCTGTCGATCACCAAAGCGGCGACTTTAAGCTCGATCTGTTCATTCCGGGAAATCGCGCCGGACCCGCTGGCTTCAGAGGCCGAGCCGATCTCTACAACGTCACCGCTGGGCAGATCTGCGGCGCTGATTCCGGGCAGAATTGCGGCAATTTTCGCACCGTAGCCAAAGAATGTCGGGAATCCGATCGAACTCGCCCCTTCGCGCTCGCGGTCGGTAGAGTTGCGCAATTGGGCGCGGTCGTCGATCGAGATTACAACGGTCAGGATGTCGCCAATGTCATCCGCACGTTGGTCGGAAAACAGCGGCTCATGTTTGGCAGAGAAGAGCGAAGCGCGGGCGCTGCCGGTGCGGGGTGGCTCAAGCGCCACAGCAGGCATCGGCACCTGCACGCGTGCCACTTCTGGGATCGTCTGCGAGTCCACCACCAACGGCGAAGGCTGGGGGTCGCGGTCGAAGTGGCGTCCGGCGTCGCAGCCGGACAGGATGAGGGTCGCGCCCAGCATCAGTGCAGTAGGGCGGGCGATAGCGGCTGTCATTGCAGGATCTCCACGGTCCCGTCGCCAGTGGCGATGCCGATGACCGTCTTATTGCTGATAAGGTTCACGATACGAATTTCTTGCCCCTCATGGGCGTCGCTGAGCGCGCGTCCGGGCGATCTCAGCGCCAAGAGCCCGTCGCTAAAACTGATCTCGACCTGGTCGCCACGGCTGATGACCAGCGGATTGATGATGGACTGGGTCTGGATCGGGCGGCCCGGGGTCAGAACCCGCCGCACCTGCTTGCCGATAACCTCTTCGAGTTCGGTCTCAACATAAGCGCCGACCCGGCCCACGGGCATCCGTGCGACAGCAAGGTCATCTTCCATAATGATATCATCGGGCAAGAGGCGCCGGACCGGTACGGGGACCGGCAGCGTCACGAGCGCCAGCCCGCCGATGCGCTGCACATCGCCGGTTTCCAGCACCGCATTAGCGAGAAACTTGCCGCTGCGCGGATCCATCCAGAACTCGGCCAAGGTGACGACTTCGCCTTTCGGCGCGTCTTTGACGGTCACCTCGAACTCGCCCTCGGGCGGCAAACTGTCGGCATAGTCCGAGCGCGCACGTTCTTCGACGAGCACGCCCAAGGGGGCCGCCAAAGCCGGCCCCGCGAGCAGCATCACGCCAAGGAGGAATGCGCCCAGCCGTGTCATTAGCGGATCTGGTTCGCCGCCGACAGCATCTGGTCTGCGGTCTCAATGGATTTCGAATTCATCTCATAGGCGCGCTGCGCCGAGATCAGGTCGGTGATCTGCTGGATGACATTGACGTTAGAGGCTTCGAGATAGCCCTGCCGCAGCAGCCCTGTGCCGGGGGAGCCGGGGGTGACAACCTGCGCCTCGCCCGAAGCTTCGGTCGCGAGTAGGAAGTTGTTGCCCACTGGACGCATGCCCGGCTCGTTCACAAAGGTGGTCAGGCTGAACTGCCCAAGTTCCACGGGTTCGGGGTCGTTCTCGACATAGGCCATGACAACGCCCTGTTCGTTGATCTCGACCGCCGTGGTGTTCGGCGGCACGACGAGACCGGGATCGACCTGATAGCCCTGCATGGTGACGATTTCACCCTCAGAGGACAGTTGGAAAGAGCCGTCGCGGGTGAAGGCTTGGTTGCCGTCTGGCATCAGGACGGAGAAATAACCGCGCCCGTCGATGGCGACGTTCAGCTGGTTTTCAGTCGCAACCATGCCGCCTTGGGTATTGAGCCGCACGGTGCCGGCGGTCTGCACGCCCATACCGATGTCGATGCCCACCGGGCGGGTCGAGCCGGCCTCGGAGGTCAGCGCGCCTTCGCGTTGCATGGACTGATAGATCAGATCCTGAAAGGCGGCGCGACTTGCCTTAAAGCCGGTGGTATTGGCGTTGGCTATGTTGTTTGAGATCACGTTCACATTGGTCTGCTGCGCCATCATGCCTGTCGCGGCGATGCTAAGTGCTTTCATGGGTTCGTTCCTTCCGTATTACGGATGACCTCTGGGGGTCAGACTGCCTGCATGATCCGTTTAAGCGAGTCGCGGCGCAGGTCGTCCGCATTGCCCATTAAGGAATTGGTGCGCTCATAGGCGCGCTGCACGTCGATCAGCCGCGTCATTTCGCGCACCGGGTTCACGTTGCTGAGCTCCAGCGAGCCCTGACGGACGGCAGTGCCTTCCGCCGGGCCGGGCTTGGCGGCGCCTTCGGGCGCGACGAGCATGCCCGCGCCAAGGCGCTTGTAGCTCTGGATTTCAGGGACATCGAAAACACCGATGCGGCCAAGTGGCCCGGTCTCGCTGCCTGAGATCGTGCCGTCTTCGGAAATGTTGATTTCCCCCAGACCTTCGGTCGGCAATTGGATCGGCGCACCACCGGCGTCCAGAACCTTGGCGCCAGAAAGCAGGGTCAGGTTGCCCTGTGTGTCGATGGTGAAACTGCCGTCGCGGCCAAAAGCCTGCTCGCCCTCGGGGGTTTGGTAGCTGAACCAGCCCTCACCATGCAGTGCCACATCCAGCGGATTGCCCGTCTGCGACAGCGCGCCGGGGCGGGTGTCGATGTAAGAGCCTGTATCGCTGACAAAGGCTGCCTGATCATCGCTTGAGGTGCTTTTGTCCTGCAAAAGGCTCTCAAACACCACATGCTCACCCTTGTAGCCCGCCGTGCTGGCGTTTGCGATGTTATTGGCTGTGATGTCCAACTGTCGCTGCAACGATGTCGCGAGGGACATGCTGATATGGGTGGTTTCGGTCATAGCGCACCTCAGGGGTTGCAAGGATGAAGCGACTTTTTCAAGGTCACTGTGAAATAAAGAATGGATTTTTACAAGAATAAAGTGCATCTATCCATAACAATGAAGCATCTGCATCACATAGTCCTTGGGTTTTCCTTGCTGATTGCTCCGCCCACGATGGCGGAGGACACACCTGTCTTTGCGCCATTGGCGCTGACGGCGCAGGGCGAAGGTGATTTCTTGGCGGCGCGTCAGGGTTTGGAGCAACAGCTGATTGCCGCAGGCAAGAAGGGCAGTGCCGCGGAGACCGATGCCCTTCTCGACATGGCCGAACTGCACCTTGCTTGGATGATGCGCCCCGAAGCGGCAGGCTATCTCGCGGCGCTGGACCCCGAAGTGCTGGCTGAAGATTACAAGCGGCGCCACCGTACACTGACCCTCGCTCTGGATTTGCTGCAGGACGAAGCTGCGGAGAAAGATGCGCTCGGGCAGGCGGTGTCGCGGTCGGTCGGCTGGGCGCAAGGACAAGCGTTGCGCGCTGCGGCCTTTGCTCGATTGGATGCAACCGAGGAAGCGGCGCGCCTTTTGCCTGCGACAGTAGATAGCCTCGATGCGCTTTCCCCGGCCATGGTGGCGGCGTTGCTGCCAGATTTGCTGGAAGCCGCTTTGACGGCCGAGAATTGGGAGGTAGCGCAGGCTTTGGCCGCGCGGTTCCCTGATCATGCAGAGTTGCGCGACGGACCGGCTTACCGCTTCCTGCTAGCACGGGCGTCTGAACTTGCGGGCGATTATCTAATGGCCTTTGACGGCTATGCCGAAGCCGCGCGGGGCCGCGATGCCTATGCCCATCGCGCACGGCTGGCTCTGGTACGGATGGGGCGGGAGACCGAGACCATGCCGCTTGCCGATGCGGTGGCAGTACTCAAGACGGCCCGTTGGGCGTGGAGCGGAGACACCGCCGCGCGGGAGGGAGTGGTTCTCCTCGCGAAGCTGGCCGAAGAGCTTGGCGATCGCGATACCGCCCTATGGGCGTTGGAACATATGACGAAAGACGCCACGCCTGAAGAGGCCAAAGAGCTCCAAGAGCGGGCCCGCGCAATCTATGGTGCCTTTTATCAAGCGGGCAGTGAGGGACAAATCGACCTCGCAGACTTTCTGGAAGGTCACGCCCGAATCGCGCCGCGCTGGCGGTTTGATCCGGGCTTTGCGGCCCATGCCGCGGGCCTGCCGCAAAGGTTGCTCGACACGGGCATGACTGCGCTCGCTGCACGTGAATTCCGCGCCCTGCGCGAGCTGGCCGAGGCTGGGGTCCGGCCGGGCGGGCCAAAAACCGACCTCGAATTGGTCAGCACGCTGCGGCGAGGGGAGGTCCGCGCTTTGCTGGCAGGCGGGCAGGCGGATGCAGCGGTTGATCTGCTAAGTGGGTATGCCGATGGTAAAGGTCTCGACGATGGGGCTGAAGCGCTGCTGATTGAGGCTTTGGCGCAGGCGGGGCGCTCAGACGAGCTAGCCAGCTTGCGCGTAAGGGCGCAGGACATGGGACTGCGCCGAAGCCGTGCCGTAGCGCTATATGAAACCGGCAAATGGAATGCTGCACGACTGGCATTTTTAGAGATGTGGGAAACCCATCCCGAGCAGTTTAGCTTTGCCGATGCCACGCGTTTGATCCTTGCAGCCTATGAGGTCGGCGATGGAGAGACCTTGGCTCGCGCGGCCTTGGCCTTCCCCACCCTCGCCGATCTGCCAGGTTGGGACGAAATCGCCGCAGGCCTCGGCGCACAACCAGACGAACGAGTCCCGCCGGGGCAAGATTTAATGCGACTAAGCATGCAAAACGCTGATCGTATCCTTGATGCTGTCACGAAAGTGACAGATGTGAAGCAAAGCAAGTGACAAAAATATCAAATACAAATTTTATTCTTGCTTTATTCATGTGAGGGGTGCTTTTTCATGTATAACGGAAGAATAACAAGAACGAGCAGGACAAAGTCATGAGCATTACGAGCGCCCTCCAGATCGGGGTCAGCGGGTTGCAGGCCAACTCCTCCCGAGTGCAGAATATCTCAAGCAATATCGCGAACGCCAATACTGTTGGCTACCGCCGTACGTTTTCCGAGTTTGTAACCCAGAACACCGGCTCTACCCAAGCGGGCGTGCTGACGGACAGCCGGGCGGATATCTCCTCCAACGGCAGTATCATGGCCACCGGTCGTGCAACGGATCTTGCAGTGCAGGGCGACGGATTTTTTGTTGTTTCGCGCAACCCGAATGATCCCGTCGAGTCTAACTATTATTTGACCCGCGCGGGCTCGTTTACGCCTGACCAAGACGGTAACCTGCGCAACTCCGCCGGCTATTACCTAAGCGGCTACCCGACCGACGCTTCGGGGGCGACCGGCAGTGTAAGCAGCACCAGTTACAGCGATCTGAGCACAGTAAATATCGCCAGCTATCAGATACCTGGTACGCCTAGTTCGCTGGTTAACGTCTCGGGCAATGTTCCCTCCCAGGAAACCGGTTTGGCGACACCCGGCGCACCATTCGAATCCACTTTACGCTATGTAAATCAGCTCGGTGGCGCGGATGAGCTAACGCTCTCTTGGCAGCCCGGCTCGACTCCGAGTGAATGGACCGTCAACATCACGGATGGTGCTGGCACTGACTACGGTACCGCGACTGTCAACTTTACCGACAGCGGCGCAAATGCGGGCAGCCCAGCAAGCTATACTCCCGGCACCCTGCCAATTGATCCCGCGACCGGAGTTGTAAGTCTGACAATTAACAACGGTGCCACCCCCCAGACCCTTGATATCAGTCTGGGCGCGCCGGGCACATTTGAGGGAATGACTCAATTTGCCGGAGACTACACACCGCCTCAGTTTGACGACGACGGGACCGAAACCGGCAGTCTTGAGCGTGCTGAAATGAGCGACAGCGGCGTGCTCTTTGGTGTCTTTGACAATGGCCAGCGACGTGCCCTGTTCCAAGTTCCCTTGGCGAATGTCGCCAATCCAGATCAGATGCGCTCGGTTGACGGCAATGCCTATGTGACTACCCGCGATTCCGGTGCGGTGAACCTCGGCGGCGCGATGAGCAACGGGTTGGGGAGTGTGACTAGCGGTGCGCTCGAAGGGTCCAACGTGGATATCGCCCAAGAGTTGACGGACCTGATCCAAACCCAACGGGCCTATTCGTCGAGCGCCAAGATCATCACCACAAGTGACGAAATGCTGAGCGAAACCCTAAGTATCAAACGCTAATCCGGTGCGTAAATGAGCATCTCCTCTGCCTTTAACATCGCCCGCAGTGGCCTGAGCGTCACCGAAGGGCGTGCCAATCTGGTCGCGGGCAATATCGCCAACGCCCAGACCGAAGGCTATGCTCGGCGAGATGGCGTGCAAGTCACGACCAGCAGCGGGCAGGGGAGCATGGTCGATCTGCAGATGGCGCGGCAGATGGATGAACGCCTTGCGGGGCTAACCCGCGGCGCATCTGCCGAAGTAGGCGAGGCCGAGGTTGCCGACGAGATCCTGCGCGGCTATCTGCTGACGCTCGGAAACCCCGGCGATGAAATCTCTCCCGCGGCGCGGCTGGCCGAGTTTCAGGCCGGTCTAGACCTTTTGGCGAACAACCCGGCAGACCCGGCGGCGCAGAACGATCTGCTGTCGCGGGCACAGAATCTTGTGCAAAGCCTCAATGGCGCGGCGACCGCGCTGGAGGACAGCCGCGTACAGGCTGGAGCCAGCTACCAACAAAGCGTCAAAGACGTGAACACAGCGCTCTCTGACATCGCCAATCTGAACGAGAAGCTGCGCACTGCCGGAAACGATGGCGGCACGATCAACGGCCTGATGGACGAGATGAACCGCCGTCT
Organism: Sulfitobacter delicatus; assembly: GCF_900102535.1. GTDB lineage: Bacteria > Pseudomonadota > Alphaproteobacteria > Rhodobacterales > Rhodobacteraceae > Sulfitobacter > Sulfitobacter delicatus. The sequence continues at coordinate 10,556 of NZ_FNBP01000008.1, forward strand.
CGATGCTTTGGGCACGCAAATGGATTTCACGACCCGCTGGGAATCGGACGGGTCGCTGACCCTCTACACCACCGGCGGCACTGAATTGGTCCATGGCGACAAATCGGTGACCCTGACTGCCGACTCGAGCACCGGCGCGCTCTTTGCCGGCAATGTGGACATCACCCCGAAAGCCCTTGGTGCGCGCGGGTCAGACAGCGGTCGGTTGGCCGGGTTGAGCCAGATCATTTCCCAAGACCTTCCGCAGATGAAACTGCAGTTGGATGAGCTTGCCCGCGGGCTGGTGCAGAGCTTTGAAGCCGCCGATGCGTCGCGCGCGCCGGGCGATGCCGGCCTCTTTACCGATGCGGGCGCCGCCTTTGACCCGGCTCAGATTGATGGGCTGGCGGGACGTCTTGCGATCAACGACAGTGTGGACCCGGACCGCGGGGGCGCCCTGTGGCGCCTGCGCGATGGCGCCGCCGCAGCCGGTCCCGGTGAGCCGGGCGACAGCACCCAGATCAACAGCTTCATTGACGTGTTCGAGACCGGCTTTGCCTTCGACGCTACAAGCGGGCTCAACAGCAACGCCAAGCTTGGCGACTTCGCTGCTGACTTGGTCGGGCATCAGCACATGGTGCGCGTCACCGCTGACGCCCAAGCAGACACCGCGCGCATCCGTTTGGTGACCTTTGAAGACAACCGCAGCGGTGTGGAAGGCGTGAACATCGATACCGAACTGCAAAAGCTGTTGGAAATTGAGCAGTCCTACGGCGCTAATTCGCAGGTGCTCAGCAGCTTGAGCGATATGCTCGATACCCTTTTGAACAGCGTGTGAGGATCAGATGACCGAAATCTCCCGAACCGTTGCTACCGCGCTGCAGAGCCTGCGCCAGCGTGAAACCACCAGCCGCCTCTCGGCGGAGCTGGCGGATGTTTCGCAGGAGCTAAGCACCGGGCTCAAAGCGAACCCCTATGACGACCTTGGCTACAAATCCTCGGATGCCATCGCGATCCGCATGCAAGTCACGCGCAACGATGGGTTTCTGACGTCAAACAAATTGCTGGACAGTCGTTTTCTTGCTGTGGAGACTTCTCTGGGCGCAATGCGGGATGTGGGGCAGGCCGTGTTGGAACAGGCAATGACGGCGCAATCCGCGTCTGGCCCATCCACCGCTTACCTTTCACAGGCGGCGCGTTCGGCTTTGGATACTATCATCCAACGGGCGGCGGTCAGCGATAGTTCGGGCTACCTCATGGCGGGTACCCGCCTTGAGACCAACCCATTGCAAGCATGGGACGAAGTTAACCCGGCCACTGGCTTTTCCCCCGCTGGTGCCGTCACTGATGTGATCGGCGGCCCAATGAATTCGATGGCGGATGTGCAAGCTGCGATTGATGGGCTAAAGGCTGCCTTTAGCGACGGGGACCCTGCCAATCCGAACCGGAATTTTGAAGCGACTTTCTACAACGGCGCCCCGTCTAGCAGCCCGCCGCTGACCTCGCGCACTTCAGAGACACAGACGTTGTCGCAGAACGCACAGGCCAATGACCCGGCGATGCGCGATTTGATGCGTGGGCTGGCGATGCTCAGCGCCGTGGACGCAAATGATATCACTGATCTCGAGGCTCGCGAAGTATGGTTAGATGAAGCCCGCAGTGCCATCAGCAGCGGGCTTGAAGGGCTCATCGATCTTGAAACCGTCACCGGGCTGAAGCGCGGGCAGTTGCAAGACACCATGGCAGCCCAAGAAAGCCGCGCGCTGTTTCTGGACCAAGAATCGCTCAAGCTCGAAGGGGCGGACCCTTACGACGCCGCCACCCGGCTCACGCAACTGCAGAACCAACTCGACTCCAGCTACGCCGTCACCGCGCGCCTCTCGCGCCTGTCCTTCCTCAACTATCTCTGACCGGAACACACGACCATGACCTCGATGTTCAAATTCCTTCTGATCAGCCTCACGCTGGCACTGGCCCTCCCGGCCAGCGCACAGGTGCGGATCAAGGACATCGTGACGGTTGAAGGCGTGCGGTCGAACCAATTGGTCGGCTACGGACTGGTCGTGGGCCTCAACGGCACCGGCGACAGCCTGCGCAACGCCCCTTTCACCGAGCGTGCGATTGAAGGCATGTTGGAGCGTCTCGGCATCGGCAACCTGACCGAAGACGAAATGCGCACCGCCAACACCGCCGCTGTCATGGTCACTGCCTCCCTGCCGCCCTTCGCACGCATGGGCAGCACCATCGACGTCGTCGTATCCTCCCTGGGCGACGCATCCTCGCTGCGCGGCGGTACGCTGATTGTTACTCCGCTCACCGCAGCAGATGGTGAGATCTACGCCGTGGCCCAAGGCCCGATTGCCGTCGCCGGGTTTGCGGCTCAGGGTTTGAACGCCTCCATCGTCGAAGGTGTGCCAACAGGCGCCCGCATCGACAACGGCGCTATTGTTGAGCGTGAGGTCGCTTTTGACTTTAACGAGTTGAGCACCATCAAGCTGGCCCTGCGGAACCCCGATTTCGTCACCGCACAACGGGTGGAGCGCGCGATCAACCAAGCTGTCGGCCCCGTGGCCACGGCACTGGATTCGCGCACCATCTCGGTCACGCCTTTCGGCAAGGAATCCCTGATCGAAACTATGGCTTTGATCGAGCCGCTTCAGGTCCAGCCCGATCAGGTTGCCAAAGTGGTGATCGACGCGCGCTCCGGCACCATCGTTATTGGCGCCAATGTCCGCATTGACCAAGTTGCCGTCAGCCAAGGTGGCCTGACCGTCACCGTCCGCGATGATTTTAACGTCAGCCAGCCCGAAACCCTGTCGATTGGCGGGACCACAGTTGTGGTGCCCAACTCTTCGGTCGCGGTGGATAAAAAAGATGCGCAGTTTGCTGTCATCGACGGGTCCGTCAGCCTTCAACGTCTGGTCGACGGGCTGAACGCCATCGGCGTCGGCGCGACCGAAACGATTTCGATCCTTCAAGCCATCAAGGCCGCGGGTGCTTTGCACGCCGACCTTGAGATTATTTAAGGGGCTGATCATGGAATTTCCGTCCTTTCCCACACCGGCCACCGCGCCCAAAGCCACTCCGGCAACCCCCGCGGCCGATGCGGTCACCGCGGAATCGGCCAAGGAGTTTGAGGCCATGTTCCTCGGCCAGATGGTCGACGAGATGCTCTCCACCGTGAACATCGGCAGCTTTGGCGGTGGCCATGCCGAAGAGACATGGCGCAGCTTCCTGTCCAACGCGATTGGCGAAAGCATTGCCGAGCAGAACAGCACCGGAATTGCGCGCAGCATCGAGACCGCAATGGCGCGCTATCAGTCGGGAGCCGAAAAATGAGCGACCCCCGCAAAGCCCTCGCCGCTGTTGACGCGCTCGGCTATTTGCTGCGCCGCGAGATCGCCGCAGTCGAAGGCGGTTCTTTCGACCAACTGGTGACTTTCGCCAGCGAAAAAGCCCGAATCACGGCGGAGCTGGAACACCAGCTAAGCGAGAACCCCGAAGCAGTCAGCAAGGACAAATTACGCGATCTAAAAGATCTGATCGCACGCGATCATCACCACCTGCAACTGGCCCGTCAGGCCACTGCAGAGATGATAAAAGAGGTTTCCGGAATCCGGGAAAAGCACAGCATTGCAGGCATTTACGGCCGAAGCGGTGCGAAGCGTGACAACCGAGCAACACTGATGACAACCGTGGACAAAAGTTTCTAATTTGCCTCAATGTTGCCAGTTTTTGGCGTAAAAACGTAATCAAGCGGGTTCGCCCCGCAGTTGTCAGAAAGACGACATAACGAACTAGAATAGTCTGGAATAACAAAATGTCTTCTATCAACACAAACAACTCCGCAATGAACGCTCTGGCCACGCTGCGGAACGTTAACCAAGGCCTGGATCAAACTCAGAACCGCATCTCGACAGGTCTGAAAGTCTCCAGCGCTGGCGACAACGCCGCCTACTTCGCCATCTCGGAAACGATGAAGGGTGACAGCGGTATGACCAAGTCGATCAACGAAAGCTTGACGCTGACGAAGAACTCGCTCGCGACCGCAAACGTGGGTGCAGACAGCTTCAAAGACCTCGCGCGTCAGTTCTCTGAGCGTGTTGCTTTTGCACAGGCTGGCGGTAGCGTCGACGAAGTTAAGGACGAACTTGACGAAATCGTAAAGCAGATGGACGCGTCTATCAGCCAAGCGACCTTCAACGGCGACGATCTGATCGGCTCTGGCAACACTGTTGCGACAGCTACCACAGTTGCCGCTGACGGCTCGATCAGTGCTGCCGCAACAACCACCGAAGGCGCGCGTTCTATGTCGGTCGTTACCGGTATTACCCGTAGCGGTACCGGCATCACTGCGACTTCGATGGACGTTGACGGGGTTGACCTGAAGCGGACCTACACCGACTTCGCGGCGATTGCGACAGCATTCAAATCTGGCTTCGATACTGCGGCTGGTACAAGCGAGGCGGCTAGCCAGACTTACCTCAACAACTCTCTGAGTGCTGTTGAAGGTCTGTTGGGCGAAGCGATCTCTGCTTCCACAACCCTCGGCGTTGGCCAGCAGTCGATCGAAAACCAGCAAGAGTTCTTGACTAAGCTGACCGACAACCTCGACTCCGGCGTTGGCGCCATGGTTGACGCCAACATGGAAGAAGAAGCGGCCCGTTTGCAGGCTCTGCAGGTTCAGCAGCAGCTGGCATCGCAGTCCCTGTCGATCGCCAACCAGGCACCGCAGAACATCCTGAGCCTGTTCCGCTAAGGACTAGGTTAATCGGGGCCGAAACCCAGCGTTTCGGCCCCGTTCCACCGCATCAGAATTTGCGGTCGGGGGACAGCAATATATAAAAACAAGGAAGAATTCCTATGGGGCTGGCAGCATACAAGAAAACAATTCGCGAAAGCGAAACACCGCGGCAGATCGAGCGCCGCATTTTGTCGCGCGTCACACACGACCTCGCCGAAAAAGGCCAAGGGTTTGATGCGACCGAAGAAAAGAGCGAGCGTCTGAACATTCTCGCGTCTGGTCTTCGCGAAGCACTCTACGAGAACCAACGCTTTTGGTCGGCACTGCGCTACGACCTGGCTGAGCCGGGCAACACCATGCCCGACGCGCTGAAAGCATCTCTTATTTCTATCGCGCTTTGGGTTGACCGTCACAGCACTGCGTTAATGGCTGGCGAAGGACGCCTTGCCGGTTTGGTTGAGATCAACGGCAATATCGCAGCCGGTTTGGCTGGGCAGACCACGCCAACAGTGCGGGGGGTATGAAATGCTAAAGCTAACCCTCCGACCCCGAGAACGCGTAGTGGTGAACGGTTGCGTGATCCGTAACGGTGATCGCCGCCAAGCGCTCACGGTAGAAAATCGCGCTGACATCGTGCGTGAATCTGACTTGCTGAAGCCAGACGCTGAATCCACGCCTGTTTCGAAGGTCTATTTCCTTGTACAGACTGCCCTGATCCGTCCCGACACTCGCGAAAAAGTATTGCCAATGATCCAAGACGGTCTGGCCGATCTCGCCTGTTGCTTCGGCGCAGATATGCGCGCTCGGATTATGGAAGCGGCAAACTTCGTCAGCATGTCCGATTTCTATAAAGCAATGAGTGAACTGCGGACTGTCTTAAAATATGAGACTGAGCTGATGCAGCTACGCCCGGTTCCCCCAGCCTCGGGTCAAGAGATGGCGCACGCATGATTTCACTGAGCGGCATGAGCACGCAAGTGGCGGTCAAGTTGTTTGACGCAACCCGCGACAAACAGCTTGACCTTGCTGCTCAGAATGCTGTGAACGCTCGACAAATTGAAGCCTTCCAAGAACGTGTTGGTTCGATCAGTTCCGCTAAGGAGTTGGTAGCAGATACCGAAGTCTTTTCTTTCATCATGCGCGCCTTCGATCTCGAAGATCAGATTTTTGGCAAAGCAATGATCCGCAAAGTACTGGAAAGTGACGGTGACGATCCTTCTGCCCTTGTGAATCGACTTAGCGATCCCAGAATCAAAGAGATGTATCAGGCTCTGGATTTTGAGCCCGACGGCGGTCGGAGCTTCAACCTTTATAAGACTGAATGGCAGGACGAAATCATCGACCGTTTCAAAGAAAGGGTCGTCCTAAATGCTGCCGGTGCAGAAAACGAAGGCGCGCGGATCGCATTGGAGTTCAAATCCAAAGTTTCAGAGATCGATAATTGGCTTGATGTGCTTAAGGATGCCGATCTGGGCAGTTTCATGCGTCGCGCCTTAGGGCTGCCCGATGAAGCTATCGGCGTCGATCTCGACCGCCAGATCGCCATGTTTGAGCAGAAGTTCGACATCGAAAAGCTGAAGGACCCGGCCGAGGTCGACAAGCTCGTCTCGCGGTTTTCGGCGATCTACGATGCGGTCGAAGGCGTATCATCGCAGTCCAGCACCGTGCTCTCGCTAATGCAGGGCGCTGTGTCGATCGGGCAGGGCAGCAGCTTTACCATCGCCACAATCGACATCCCCACGGTCAGCGGTAGCAGCTACAGCGCGTATAGCTAAGCCCGCGCGCCACGCCGAGCCAACTTAAACTCACTCGATAAACTCGTCGTCCTCGTCAGAGCTCGACGGCAGTTCGATGACACCCTCATCGGCAAGGCTCTTGGCATATTCCACCATTGCCGCCTGCGCCGCCCGCACATCGCGCCCCCGTACCGGGCCCGTTGCGGCCATTTCATCCATCAACATCTGGCGCGAGCGCTGTGGCAGGCATTCCATCAGGTGATCGCGCTGGTCCTTCTTGGCCCCGCGCATGGCCAGCGGCAGGGTGGCCCCATCCAGCCCGCGCATCACCTGTGCCAGATCCTGCATTGGCAGGCGGAACAGATCATCAAAGACGAACATGCGCTGTTTGATCGCCTGAAAGGCGTCGGGGATGCGTTTGTCGAGCTCGGAGGAGAGATCCTCAAAGGCCTGGCCGTCGAGTTGGTTAAACAGGTCGGCCATGCGCTGATGGGTTTCCACCGAATTGGTGTGCATCGCGTTCGACAGGATGTCCTGTTTCAGCGTTTCCTCGATCTGCTGCATCATATGCAACGGCACAGCCTCCATCGCGATCATACGCTCGGCGATGTCCCGCATCCGCTCTGGCCCGAGCAGGGGGAGGACTTTCGCTGCGACAGCCGTGTCCACGTTATTGAGGATCGCCGCCGCGGTCTGATCGTGCTCATCCTTCAGGTAGTTCGCGATAACCGTCTCATCCAGCGCGCCGAAACCCTTCCACATCGCGCTTTCGCGCTCGGTGTTCTTCAGCCCTTCGAGGATACCAGAAACCTGCTCCTCCGGCATAAACCGCCGCAGCATGGACTCCGCCGTAGCGATTGACCCGACGACCGATCCGGTGCCGCTGATCACCCGCTGGGTGAACTCGCTCAGGACTTTCTCGACCACCTCTGCGGGGATCGGGCCAAGGCAGCTCATCGCGCTGGTGATGCGCTCGATCTCGGCGGTGCCAAGCTTTTGCATGAGGTCCGACCCCGCCTGTTCGCCAAGACAAAGAAAGGTAATCGCGGCCTTGGTCGGCCCCGTGAGGTCATTGGCGTTAAACGGTGCCCGGCGGGTCTTGGTAGCGGTGTTGGTGGACATCGAAATATTCCTTCTCAGGGCAGGTCAGCCGCCGGCCAATGGCACGTAGCTTTCGATCAGCGATCCGGCCAGCATGTACCAGCCGTCAATCAGAACAAAGAAGATCACCTTGAACGGCAAGGAGATCAGCACAGGCGGCAGCATCATCATGCCCGCACTCATCAGCACCGAAGCGATGATAAGGTCGATGGCGACAAAGGGCAGATAGATCAGAAAGCCGATGGTAAAGGCGCGGCGTAGCTCGGAAATCATAAAGGCCGGCACAAGGTGCCGGAACGAGGTTTCCTCCGCAGAGGCGGGCATGGGCGGGGCCTCTCCCGTTTCATCCTCGGGCGCTGTGACCCGCAGGAACAGGGCGTAATCCTCAGGCCGCGTGTTCACGAACATAAAAGAGCGGAAGGGGTCGGCAATGCGCTCCAGCGCTTGCTCTTCGGCAATGGCATTGTTCAGAAGCGGCACAACACCGCCTTCATAGGCGTCCTCGAACACCGGCTGCATGACAAAGAACGTCATAAACAGCGCGAGGGAGGTCAGCACGATGTTCGGTGGGGTCTGGTTCAGGCCAAGCGCAGAGCGCAGCATCGACAGGACAATGACAAAACGGGTGAAGCTGGTCATCACGACCAGCAGCCCCGGTGCGATGCTGAGTACGGTGATCAGTGCGATGAACTGGACGATCCGGCCCGAGAGATTGGCGTTCTCGTCACTGCCGGGGGCGGTATCCCCGATCACGTCCGACAGCGTGCCCAGAAAGCCGCCGTCTTGCGCCACAGCCATGCCGCTGCCGGCGAGAAGCACCAGCAGGGCAAGGCCCAAACGGCCCGGCGCCCAAAGGCGCAGGGAGGGGAGGTTAGTCAGGAACATAATCCTTGACGATCTGGGTGAGCGAAACGCCGAGCCGGTCTTCGCCGACTTTCACCAAGTCACCGCGGGCCACCAGACGGTCAGAAACCATCAGGTCCACCGGCGCGCCGATCTTGCGGTTCAGCTCTACGATAGAGCCGCGCGTGAGTTCCAGCAGGCGCGAGATCGGCATGCGGGCTTGCCCCAGTACAATCTGCACGTCCAGCCCGACATTCAGCATGGCATTGATGCCGGTGCTGCCGGGCTCTGCACGCGGTGCCAGCGCATTGCGCGAGTCCTCGGTATCCAACTGCGGGAAGACACCCGCTTCGCTGGCACTGGTCGTCCCGGTGTTGCCGAGCGCATCAGCGCGGGGCTGTTCCTCCGGCGTGGTGTCCGGCGTTGCGTCGCTTTTGGGATCGGTATCCTTGGCGGATTGCAAATCAGGCTTATCCATGTCCGTCCTTCTCCTTTTGTGCTTCTAATGCCCGCCTGTGGGTCTCGCGCAGTTCGGCGAGCAGACGGTCGCAAATCTTTTTGAACCCGTAATCAAGGCTCCCGTGATCCCACTCCATCCGCGCATCACCGTCGGCAATGGCCGGGTCAGCCTGCACGTCAAGCGCGCCGTCGCATTTGTAATAGGCCGCACGATTGCGCAGTTCAGGGCCGATCTGTTCCAGCGTTGCGGGCGAGAGGCGCACTTTGATCCGGCTCGACCCGATGGCCATTTTCAATGATTGGGTCACGGTCTTTTTCACCCGCTCGATGGACAGACGCTCAATCACCTCGGGCAGCACGATCTCGCAGGTCTGCAGGGTGAATCCCACGACCTGCGCCACCAGCGCCTCGTTGTGCTCTTTCGAAGAGGTCGCCAGACGCGCCAGTTCCTGTGCAAGCTTTTCCGCCATTTCGGCGTGCTCAGCCTGCATCTGCTTGTGCATCTCTGCCCGGCCAGCGTCGGCCCCCTGCAGGTACCCTTCAATATGGCCTTGTTTGTGGGCCTTCTTAATTTTTGCCTCGATCTCTTCGGCGGTGGGCAGGTCGGGGTCTTGCACCCGGCCTGTACCGTTCGGATCTTCGTCAAAGTTGCGCAGCTTCAGGGTCGAGATCATGCCTCTTCCCCTTCTGCCAGCCATTCACCCAGCACCCGCAGGGCGTCGTCCGCGTTGTTCTGGGCCAGTTCGGCAACGGTACGGATCTGGCTATGCTGCAAGGCACCATCGACAGAGGCCAGATGCACCAAATCGCGGGGCATCTCGTCCATCGGGGCCAGCACTGATCCGGTTTGGGATGTCGCTGGCGTCGGCAGGCGGTTTTGCGTGTTTGCCGGGGTCGATTGGTCGGAGAGCGCTTTGGTTTCTGTCTCGCCCGGACCGCCCAGCAGGGCTGCATCGGCGCCAGCACCGGCCAAAGCAGGCTGCGGTGCGGCGGCGTCCAGCACCATGCGCAGGGGCCGCGCGCCAAGGACCATAATGATCGCCACCAGCGTCAGACCAAAGAGCGAGCGCAGGATGGTCATGGCATTGTCGGCGAGTACGGCACCGATGCCGCGGCCTACGGGGTTATTGAACTCGGAATCGAAGTCGAGGAACTGAAGGCTGTCCACTTGCACCTGATCGCCGCGTGTCTCGTCAAAGCCGATGGCGGTGCTGACCAGTTGCGTCAGACGCTGCATCTCTTCTTCGCTGCGCTCGATATAGCCTTCGGAGCCGTCGGGCAGGGTGCCGTAGCTGCCGTTGACTAGTACGGCGACAGAGATGCGCTCGATGTCACCCGGCTCGCGCACCAGCTCACTTTGCACCGAGCCGATCTCGTAATTAATGATCTCGTCGTTCTCGCTGCGCGTTGACTGGCCCGCCGCGCCGCCGCCCGCATCATCGCGCAGCTCGTCAGGAATGTTGTTGCCCACGTCGACGTTGCCATTGGCGGGGTCGGTCTCGTTAGAATTGCGGGTCCGGGTCTCGATCGAGCGGGCGACCTGCTGGGCCGGGTCAAAGCTGCGCGAGACGCGGACTTCGCGCTCGGTGGTCAGGTCAACGCTCACCCGCACGCGAGTGTTGCCGGGGCCGACGCGGGCGTTCAGGATCGATTCAACCTTCTGCGCCAGTTGCTCTTCGATCATGCTGCGCTGGCCTTGCAGCGAATAATCAGAACTGCCGCCGTCGTCCTTGGCCAAGATCGTCTCACCTGTGCCGGAAAGGACGGTCACATTCTGCGCCTCTAGGTCCGCCACGGCAGAGGCGACCAGCGCCTGAATCGCCTGCGCCTGACGGCGGGTGATGCTGGCATTGGCCTGCGCCCGCACGATGACCGAACCGCTGGCTTCGGGCTGGCTGCGCGAGAACGCGGCGCGTTCGGGCAGCACCAAATGCACCCGCGCGGCCTTGATGCCGCTGATGGTCTGGATCGAGCGGGCCAATTCGCCCTCAAGCGCGCGCAGACGGTTCACCTTTTGCATGAAGGAGTTCATCCCCATGCCCGACATCTCGTCGAAAATCTCCCAACCCGGCACGCCTTCGCCCGGCAGCCCTGCATCGGCCAGCGCCATGCGGGCGCGGGCGATGTCATCTTCGGCCACGGAAATCGTATCGCCATTGCGCGACAGGTCCACCGTCAGCCCAGCTTGCTCAAGCGTCTGCATCATCTGCGAGGCGGTGCCGGGGCTCAACTGGCTGTAGACGGGAACATAGGTCGGCGCAAAGATCGTGCGCGCCCCGATCAGAATTGCCGCCGTGATCGCAAGCCCAATGCCGCCCAACATTGCCAAACGTTTGGGGCCCAAATCTCTGAGGTTTTCGACGATCTGATTCACTTGGCCTCACCTGTTTAATTGGTCCCAGCATTCCCTGCTCGGCACCCGCTATGCAAGTATATATCGATTTATACTTGCTCGATGTGGGAAATAAACAGGTTTCTGTTGCAATAAAGCTTGATTGAAGATGTATTTGTTCTTGCGTATGGCGCTCCTCGCGCGATCTGAGTAAGACTGGAAATATGAAAAAGATTGTCGCTATCCTTGCTGTCGCTCTCCTCTGCGCCGTTGCCGCGATCGGCGGGGCAGCTTTGGCAATCGGCCCGTCGACCATGTTGAAAATGGTCGGGCTCGGGGGCGATACGCCAGCGGAAACTCAGGACGCTGAAGGCGAGAAGTACGCCAAGGCAGACGGCGACAAAGACGATGGCCATGGCGGCAAGGATGAGCATGGTAAAGACGGCAAAGAGGCGAAAGCCAAGATGCCGGTCATGCCCTTCCCCGAAATCATCGTGAACGTGACCGACACCGGCCCGCAGGGGGGCAAGACCAGCCGTTTCCTTAAGCTCAACATGCTGATGGTCTATGACGACACGCTCGAAGGTGCGGATCGCTTGGTGGCGCGCGAAATCTATCTGCGGGACAGCTTCCAAGACTTCCTGCGCCAGTTGCATGTCAGCGACCTGAGCGGCAGCTACGGTCTCGCGATGCTGAAAACCGAACTGCTCCGCCGCGCTCGGGCCGTGGGCCATACCGAAGCGCCGCGGGAAATTCTGATCGCGGATATGGTGGTGCAATGAGCGCGACAACTTCGCCCCAGGAAGAGGCGCTGAGCCTCGAAGAAACGATGATCCGCCAAGCGCGGGAGAGCTTTCAGCGGCTGCCCACCTTGGAAATTATCGTCGACCGGCTCTTGCTGGCGCTGGTGCCTGATCTGAAATCCTACTGCACTGTTTCGCCTGAAATTGAGCTGCAGTCGCTGGAATACCTCCCCTATGAAGACGCGATGGAAGCCACGCAGGCGCCCTCACTCTTTGCCATTGCCGACGCGCAGGGTTGGAACACCCAGATCGCCTGTGTTGTCGAACCTGACCTCCTGTTCTCGGTGTTGGAGATTATGCTCGGCGGCCGTCGCGCGCCGCCAAACGAATGGAAACCGCGCGGGCTGACTGCCATCGAGCAAAAGCTTGGCCGCCGCTTGGCGGAGTTGTCGCTTAAGGTGCTGAGCAATTGCCTCGCCGACATCAGCCCGGTTACCTTCGACATCCAATCGCTGGAATCCAACCCGCGCTCTGTCATGCTGGCAGCGCCGCGTACGGCGACAGTGGCGGTGCGCCTGCATATGTCCTTCGAAGACCGCAGCGGGCATATGACGCTAATCCTGCCCTACGGCAATCTTGACGAAGTCAGCGCACAGCTCGCGCAGCCCTTCCTTGGCGGGCGGTCCACGACGGATAGCAACGCGCGCAAGGATATGAACAACCAGATTTCCAGCACGACCGTGACGATCACCGGTGTCTTGCAAGAGGTCAAAATCCCATTGCGCGAAGTGATGGAGTGGAAGCCCGGCCATGTGATTGACCTTGGCATGACGGTGGACACGCCCGTGGTCGGCATGGTCAACGCCCAGCCGATGTTCCAAGCCGCCTTTGGCCAACGCAGCAACGGCGCGCTGGCGCTGCGGGTGATCCAATCCCTGCTGCCCGCCGAGACTGAGGAGGAGATCGACGATGATGCCAGCCTTGATTGATATCATCATCATCGTGCTGCTGGTCGGCACGCTGGTCTATGCCTTTATCCTTGACCGCCGCGTGCGCAGCCTGATGGAATCCCTGCGCGAGATGGAGCCGATGGTTGGCGCATTCTCAAGCGCGGTTGATCAATCCACCAAATCGGTTGAAGAACTGCGCGATCTCAGCGCCAAGGCGCAACGCCCTGAACCACCTGTGCAAAAGCAAGCGCCCCAGCCGCGCCATGCGCCAGCAGAGGCCGCGCCCCTCAGCCAAAGCCCCGCAGAAAAACGCGCTGCCCGCCTCAAAGGTCGGGCACAGGTGCGCGGGCAGACAGCGGTGCAGGGCAAATCCGAACTGGTCCGCACCTTTTTCGACATCACTAAGGAGCGCAAGGAATGAGCCGTATTTCCCTGCCTAAGATCGCCCTTCTGGGCCTCGGGGTTGCCGGGGTGCTCAAGCTCACGGTGGAATTCATGCCGATGATGGCGATTGCCGAGACCCCGGCAGAAAAGCCGCCGGTTCCGGTCGAACTGGCCGCCGCCCCCGCGCCGCCCAGCTATGACGCCAGCGCGCCCGGCGAAAGCGGCATGTGCGAGCCGAGCCATCTCATTGCCGAAGCCATCGCTGAAGAACGGGCCTTGCTTAAAGACCAACGCGCTACCATCGCGGACCGCGAAGCAAAACTGGCGCTGGCCGAGCAGAGCCTCAAGGCCGAGCAGACGCGTCTTGCCAACCTGCGCGACGAGATTGGCGCACAGCTCAAGGTGATTGACGAGGCCAACAATCAAGACATGACCAAACTGGTCGAGCTTTACCGCAATATGAAGCCGCAGGTCGCGGCGGGCATCATGGATGAGATTGATATTGAGACCGCCGTGCAGGTCATCGGCGCCATGCCAGAGCGTGATGCGGCGCAGATCATGGGGTCATTCAGCCTTGTCCGCGCCCGGCTGATCACCAAGATTTTGCTGGAACGCTCCAAACTCCCCGCTGATCGCAATCTCGAAGGGCTCAAGCTTCGCTAGGGCAGGGCGCTTAATCCTCGCGCACTGTTGAGCCTGCGGGCGGCTTGCGGCGCACGTTGCGGCGCATGTCCATGACAAAGCCAATGATCTCGGCCACCGCCTGCCAATGTTCCATCGGGATGCGCTCATCAACCTCGACAGTGGCGTGCAAAGCCCGGGCCAGCGGGCGGTTTTCGATCATCGGAATGTCGTGCTCTTTGGCCAACTCCCGGATGCGATGCGCCATGACGTCGGCACCCTTCGCCACACAGACCGGCACATCATCCTCGCCCTGTTCATATTTCAGCGCCACGGCGAAATGCGTCGGGTTGGTCAGGATCACGCTGGCACCCGGGACCGCCTGTGCGATGCGCTGGCGTGCGCGGGCGCGGCGGAGTTCGGCGCGGCGGCCCTTGATCTGCGGGTCGCCTTCGCTGTCCTTATGCTCGTCGCGGATTTCCTTAAGGCTCATCATCTGCTTCTTTTTCCACTGCGCGCGCTTCCAGATGATGTCAGCAATGGCAATCGGCACCAGCAGCACCGTGGTCACCATGAAAATCCAGCGGACCTTGCCCAAAGCTTCGGGCAGCAGGGTTTCGGGCAGAAAGGCCTGTGTCTGACCCAGCGACTGCGCAATGTCGCGCACCACCCAGACAGTGATAAACCCGATCACCAGCACTTTGGCGGTGTTCTTGCCAAACTCGACAAAGGCTTCAGCCGAGAACAGACGTTTGAACCCCGACAGCGGGTTCAGCTTTGACGGTTTCGGCTTGATCCGCTCGGCCGAGACCACGGTCTCGCCTTGGATCATCACCCCGAACAGCGCTGCCAGTACCATGATCCCCACCACCGGCATCATCGCGAGACCCAGGGTAAAGCCTAAACCCTTGAGCACCTGACCGGCCTCCACCACACCCGCGCTGCCGGTGCTGATTGCGGTCATTCCTGCATTAGTTAGGGGGCGTTGCAGCGCATCGACGATACCCCCGATGGAATTGGGCAGTACAAAGACCAGCACCATCAGCAGTGAAAACACCACCATCGCCGTCCCGGTCTCGCGCGATTGGGGCACGTCGCCTTTCTTGCGGGCGTCGCGCAGTTTTTTCTCGGTTGGCTCTTCGGTCTTACTGCTCTTGTCTTCTTCCGACATGGCTCAGAATCCGTAGCTGGTCAGCCAATCCGCGAAAGGCTCAAGGAACCCCCGCATCATGGTCGGAACCGCCAGCACCATCAAGGCCAAGCCCGCCGCGATCAGCAAAGGCTGCGCGATAAAGAAGACCTGAAGGCTCGCCATCATCCGGTTCGCCAGACCCATGCCCACGTTCAGCACCAAGCCGGCCACATAAAAGGGCGCGGCAATCGACAGGCCAAGATACATGCTCACCTGTGCCGCGCGGGCGAATTGGTCTGTGAGGTCCGAGAGCATGAAAGTCCCCGGCTCAAAGACCGTGTAGGACATCAACAGGGACTCGATGATCAGGTGATGCAGATCGGTGATAAAGATCAGCGCCGTGGCCCCCGCCAGCAGCATCGCCGCCATGGTAGTGGCCCCCTCAAAAGCCCCGATGCTGGGTGCCAGCGCATTGGCCAACCCCGACATCAGCGCCATCTGATAGCCCGCAAACTGCAGTGCCGAGAGCAGCGTTCGTGCCACCAGCCCGATCCATAGCCCGACCGTGACCTCTGCGCCAAAAATCAGCAAGAGCGCACCGGGGCGGTCCTCAGACACCGGACCGAGCCCCGTAGCAGGGTAGAGGGCGGCGCTCAGGATCAGGCCAAAGAACAGCCGATGTCGGGTGGGAACTGAGGTTTCGCCAAAGCCCGGCATGAACAAAATGGCCCCGCCGATACGGGCGAAAACCACGAAGTACCCCATCAGCGCATCGGTGAGGAAGGCAGCAAGGTCCATGCCTAGCCCCCGATGGTGGCGACGGTCCGCAGTGACACCTTGCGGTGGATTTCGGCGTTGGAGATCACTGGCGTCATCGGGCTGACCCGTTCCAGCATGGAGCGCACATAGGACCGCGCCTCGGGGTTCACCATCAGCGCGGGCCAACTGTCCTCAGAGGCAAAGCGCTGAATCTGCTGGCGCGCTTGCAACACAAACTCCTGCACCCGTTTAGGCGACATGACAAAGGTACGCTCTTCGCCGACGATCTTCACAGCCTCGATGAACTCCGCCTCCCAAGAGGGCGACAGCGTGATGACCGGCACGAACCCCTGACCGTCGGCCAATCCTTGGCAAATCTGGCTTGACAGGCGGCGGCGGACATTCTCCAGCACCAGCGCAGGCTTGCTGGTCTGGCGTGTGGCCTCGGCCATCGCCTCCACGATCAGCGGCAGGTTGCGGATCGACACACGCTCCAGCAGCAGTTCTTGCAAGACCTGCTGCACCATGATCGCAGGGGAGGGGACGGGGAGGTCGCTCACCAACTTCTGATAGTTTCGGTCCAGCCCCTCAATCGCTTCCTTCGCCGCGCCATAGGTCAGCAGCTCGGCCATGTTTTCTTTGACGACCTCAGTGAGATGCGTGGTGATGACGCTCTCGGGGTCCACGACCGTATAGCCCTGCGCTTCGGCCTGATCCGCTACCTTGCTGTCGACCCAAAGCGCGTCCAAGCCGAACGTCGGTTCGCGCGTCGCCTCACCGGGCAGCGCCAGCGGCGCGCCTTCGGGGTTGATCACCATCATCTGATTGGCGCGGATGTCGCCCTTGGCCACATCAACGCCGTGAATCTGGAAGGAATAGCTGTTGATCGGCAGGCTGACGTCGTCCTTGATCCGCACCGATGGCATCGGGAAGCCGAACTCTTCGGCGAAATGCTTGCGCAGGGATTTGATCTTGCTCGGCAGCACCGCGTCGGGGCGGTTGGCCAGCGCGACAAGCCCTTCGCCCAGTACCAGACGCAACTCATCCAGATGCATCGGGTTGGTCTCAGCTTCAGGGGTGTCCTGCTTTTGCTGCTCAGCCGCGTCGGCGCGAGCCTTCTCTCCGGCGGCCTCAACCGCGCCGCGCTGGATCATCACACCCAGCCCCACCATAGCCGCGGCCAACAGGGCAAAGACAAACAGCGGGAAGCCCGGCAGCAGGCCAATGCCAAAGAGCAGCATCGCCGCCATGTAAAGCGCCTTGGGGAAGTTCGACAGCTGGTCAAACACCGCTTCATTCGCCGCGCCCCGCGTGCCGCCCTTGGTCACGATCAGACCGGCGGCCAAGGACACCACCAGCGCCGGGATTTGGCTGACCAGCCCGTCGCCGATGGTCAGCGAGGTAAAGACGTTGAACGCATCGCCCACGCCCATGCCGCGTTGCACGACGCCGATCAGAATACCGCCGATGACGTTGATCAACGTGATGATCAGCCCCGCAACCGCATCGCCGCGCACAAACTTCGACGCACCGTCCATGGCCCCGAAGAAGGCGCTTTCGTCTTCCAGTTCTTTCCGGCGGCGCTGCGCCTCGTCTTCGTCAATCAGCCCCGCGCCCATGTCGGCATCAATCGCCATCTGCTTGCCTGGCATCGCATCCAGCGAGAAGCGGGCGGCGACTTCGGCGATGCGGGTCGAACCCTTTGTAATCACGACGAAGTTAATGATGACGAGGATCGCAAAGATCACCACGCCAATGACGAAATTCCCCGCCACGATGAACTTGGAGAAGCCTTGGATTACATTGCCCGCCGCATGCATCCCCGCATGGCCCTCGCTGAGGATCAAACGGGTCGAGGCCACGTTCAGCGACAGGCGCAGCATGGTGGTGACCAGCAAGAGGGTCGGGAAAGAGTTGAACTGCAAAGGTGAGGGGATCCACAGCGCAACCATAAAGATCAGTACGCTGAGCGACAGCGACAACGCCAGACCGAAATCCAACAAGATCGGCGGCAGCGGCAGGAACAGAACCGCCAGTACCAGCGACATGCCGACGGCAAAGCTGACGTCTTTATTGGCCCCGAACATATTCAGCTGCGGCAGGACGGAATTCGGTTTCGTGCTCATCCTGCATCCTCCGCCCGTACGGTGGTAAACTGCGGCAGAACCGGCTGCATCTCATGCGCGGAATAGAGCGAACGGCGGGCGTTCTCCGCTCCGCCAATCTGCGCACCCCATGTGGCCCGTGCGGCCAATCGGTTATAGCCACCCTTGGCTTTCGCCGTAGGCTTGCGTGGCTCAGGCGCGGCGGGGCTGGCACTTGCCAGTGCCTGAAACTCCGGCAGCCGTGCATTGGCGGCGGAAATGTTCTTCTGCAGACGGTCGAGGTAGGTGTCGCGGAACTCAGGCTCAAAGGAATGATACGACCCCGCCGCCTGCATCCAACTGCCCGTGCGCCGGTGCAGCCGCTTCAGGAACCGCGCCGCGTAGTCGACATTGGCGCGCGGATCAAACCCTTCGGTCACATCAGCAAAAGCCTCAGGGTGCCAGCGCAGGTTAATTTGCATACAGCCCACGTCGATCGAGCGAATGCCTGTCGACCGCCGCTCGGCCACCCAATCCAGCGCCGCGCGTTGATTGTCGAACAAACGCCCTTCGCCCGCCGCGTTGACGGCATAGGGCCAGACAGTGAAATGCCCGTTGCGCCGCGTCCCAGCCTCTTGCAGCCCAATGGCCAGCAGCAGGTTGTCTGGAATCCCATGCCGCAGCTGCGCGGCGAGGATTTCGCGGATGCAAATGCCCTCCGGCCCGCCCTTGGCGGCGAGCGTCCGGGCGGTCTTGGTGACAGCATTGCTCTGCGACGGCTCATAGAAAGAGCCCCAGCCCTGCGCCGCAGCAGGCCCCGCAAGCACAGCAGCCACAAACGCCGCACGAGCGATATGCCAAAATACCCTCACAACCCACCGCTCTGCACGAGGTCAAAGACCGTGTCGGACAGGTTCTTCAGCGTGGCATACATGAACGGGGTCGCGGCCAGCAGCGTGAGAAAGATCATCACGATCTTCGGCACGAAGGTCAGCGTCATTTCCTGAATCTGCGTTAGCGCTTGGAAAAACGCGATCACCAGACCAATGCCCAAGGCCACCCCCAGCACCGGGCCCGAGGCCAAAAGCACGGCCATCACGGTGTCTGAGATAATGTCATAGGTCTGGGTTTCGGTCATGGCCTAGATCGGCATCCGCAGGATTTCCTGGTAGGCTTCGACGAATTTGTCGCGCACCGACACGGCCACTTTCACAGTGGGTTCCATCGCCAGCATGGCTTCCACCACCTGCTGCGTATCTGCCTCACCGCGCAGCCCGGCTTGCGCCACGGCCTCGCCTCCGCGCACGGTTTCCAGCGCGCTTTCAGACGCCTGCTGCACCATATTGGTGAAACTATTGGCACTGGCCCCGGCCTCTTCGGCAATGGCTTCGCCTTTTTGCCCGGTCAGGGATTGCGAGGTGCGGTAGGCACCCCGGACCGCGGCGGTAGAGATCAAGGAAGCAGGATCGCTCATGTCAGCCTCACTTCAGCAGGTCGAGCATCTGGCTGCGCATCCGGCGGCCTGCTTCGAACATGTTCATATTGGCTTCGTAGTTGCGCGAGGCTTCGCGCATGTTGGCCATCTCGATGATCGGATCGACATTGGGCCGTTTGACATAGCCGGTCTCATCCGCCGCGGGGTGGGCCGGATCATAATCGCGGCGGAAGGGCGACTGGTCGCGGCCGATGTCATCCACCGTCACCAGCGAGCCGCCGCTGTTGCTGTCGATCAGCTCGGAAAAGCTGATGGTCTTGCGGCGAAAGGGGTCGGCGCCCGGCGTTGTCCCGGTTGAATCGGCATTGGCAACGTTTTCCGAAATCACCCGCAGACGCGAGGTCTGCGCGGTCATGCCGCTGGCGGCGATCTTTGCGATAGACTGAAGCGGATCCATGCGTTTTCCTTACCTGTTTCCAGTGACGGCCATCGTCAGCAGGTCATAGCTCTTGCGATAGAGCTGTGCTGCCATTCTGTATTGATCGCTGATCTCGGCGGCGCGAACGGATTGTTCTTCGAGGTTCACCGTATTGCCGTCGAGCGTGCTGCTCGTCGCGTTGCGGTCATCCATCGTGCGCACGCCGGGCGTGACATTGGCCACGCCGGTCAGATGTTTGTCATGGGTGGTGACAAGGCCCGTGCCGCGCGACAGCTCACCGCTCAGCATGGTCTCGAAAGACGAGACATCCCGCGCTTTGTAGTTCGGCGTGGCGGCATTGGCGATGTTTTCAGAAGTCACCTTTTGCCGGGCCGAAAGCCATTGCAAGCGGTCCGAAGCGAGTCCAAGGATAGAAAGATTAGACAAGTTCATTTTTTTGCCTATAGCCTGTTTAATTCTTGTATAGTAAATATTACCCCGCGCTCCTAGAGGAAATTTATCCATGCAGACACTCTTTTCCGAGCTGACAAGCTTTGCCCGCGAGGCGGGGGAGGCTGAGATCACCGGCGAAGTGCGCGCGATCACCGGCATTACGCTCACCGCCGTGGGGCTGGAACGGGTGCTGGGCATCGGCGAGCGCTGCATCGTGCATGGCTCTGACGGTCCGGTTCATGCCGAGGTTGTGGGCATCGGGACACAGGGCACCGAATTGCTCCCCTTCGGCTCTTGGCGCGGCGTTGCGGCGGGGGACCGGGTCGAGGTTGCGATTGGCCGCGATGTGATCCGCCCGGATGAAAGCTGGAAGGGCCGCGTCATCAGCGCTTCGGCCAAGCCGCTCGACGGCAAAGGCCATCTGCCCGAAGGCACCCAACCGCGCCCCCTGCGCGCAAGCCCCCCCGGCGCCTTTGACCGCAAACGCATCGGCCCGAAACTCGCAACCCATGTGCGCGCGCTCGACGTTTTCACCCCGCTTTGCCAAGGCCAACGCCTCGGCATCTTTGCAGGCTCCGGCGTGGGGAAATCGACGCTTATGGCCATGCTGGCACGCTATACAGAGTGTGATGTGGTGGTCATGGCGCTGGTCGGCGAGCGGGGGCGAGAGGTGCAGGATTTCATCGCGACAGACCTCGGCCCCGAAGGCATGGAGAAAGCCGTTCTCGTCGTCGCCACCGGGGACGAGCCGCCGCTCACCCGCCGCCAAGCCGCATGGACCGCCATGGCCGTGGCCGAGCATTTCCGCGACCAAGGCCAGCATGTTCTGCTGTTGATGGACAGCGTGACCCGCTTTGCAATGGCGCAACGCGAGATCGGCCTCGCCTCTCGCGAGCCACCGACCGCAAAGGGCTACCCGCCAACAGTCTTCTCTGAACTGCCGCAGATGCTGGAACGCGCGGGGCCGGGGCCGGTGGGCAAGGGCGACATCACCGCGATTTTCACCGTGCTGGTGGACGGCGACGACATGAACGACCCCATCGCCGACGCCGTTCGCGGCATCACCGATGGGCACATCGTGCTTGACCGCCGCATCGCCGAAAAGGGCCGCTATCCAGCGATTGACCTGCTCGCCAGCGTCTCGCGGACGTTGCCGGATTGTCACAGTGATGTCGAATATACGCTGCTCACGGCGGCCCATAAGGCGCTCGCGGCCCATGCCGACATGGAAGAACTGATCCGCATCGGCGCCTATCGCAGCGGCAGCAACCCCGAGCTTGACCGCGCCATCGCCTTTGCCGGCCCCTGCGAGACGTTCCTCGGCCAGCGCAAAGCCGACCACACCCCACCCGCGACCGCCTTTGCGGAGATCGCGGGCATGTTGGACCGCGCCGGGATCAGCCCTGGCTAAACCCGTTCAGCGCAGACGGCGCAGCAGGTCTACCGAAGGCTCACCCGTCGCGGGCAGACCGACGCTCTGCTGATAGGCGCTGATCGCCTTACGGCTGTTCGGCCCGATCACCCCGTCAGTGCCGTCAGTGTCAAAGCCGCGTACGGTCAAGCGGCGCTGCAACTCCATTCGGTCATCCTTGGTCAAGCCATTGGCATCCGGCGGGAAGCTGCCGCGCAGCGGGCCGCCCCCGGCGATCCGGTCGGCCAGATGGCCCACGCCAATCGCATAGCTGTCGGAGTTGTTGTAGCGTTTCAGCGCGTTGAAGTTGCGGGTCACGACGAACTTCGGCCCTCCCGCCTGCGGCTGCAAAACCGACCCGGCGCTTGCAGGCATATCGCCCAACTCTCCGCCCCACTTCAGACCTTTCTGCCAGCCATTGCGCGCCAGATAAGCAGCCGTTGAAGCCAGCGCATCGGTCGGATCGCCTGACCAGATGTCGCGCCGCCCGTCGCCGTTAAAGTCCACCGCAAAGGCTTGATAAGATGTAGGGATAAACTGCGTATGCCCCATCGCCCCGGCCCAAGAGCCGGTCAAACCGCCCGCGCTCACATCACCGTTCTGCAAGATCTTCAGCGCCGCAACCAACTGCTTCTCAAAGAACGCCCCGCGCCGCCCGTCATAGGCCAGTGTCGAAGTGGCCGAGACCACCGGCACATCGCCGCGTCGCTCGCCAAAGAAACTCTCCAGCCCCCAGACCGCCGCTACGATCTCTGCCGCCACCCCATAGCGCGCCTCAATCGCTGTGAGCGAACTGCGGTGCCGCGCGAAGGCCGCACGCCCCTTAGATACACGTTCGTCCGAGGCCGCGATGGCGAGGTAGTCTTCAAGCGAGCGTTTGAATTCAGTCTGGTTGCGGTCGCGCTTGACCACACCGGGCAAATATCCCGCCCCGTTGAACCCACGGCTCAGCGTGCTTGCTGAAATCCCCTGCGCCGCCGCGCGGGTCTTGAACGCGGCGACCCACGCGTCATAGCCCGCGTTCGGCACGGGCTGCATATCCGTCGCCAACCCTGCCGCCGCGACCGGGCCGAGCACTCCGCCGCCCGTAGAGCAGGCTGAGGTCAGCCCAAGCGCTGCGAGGCCAAATGCGAAAGTTCTGCGTGAATGTCTCATGAAACCTGCCTGTGCTACGTCATTGCGTTTTGCGCAGCATATCGCAGGTCAGTCGCCCGGCAAGGCGACTTTGCAGCCGTGGCAAGGCTTTGCCGAAGAATTCGGTTATTGCCCGGGGGTATAAAGCGGCACAGTAGACATCGACATTTTTGCCGAACCGTCCTGCACCCGCTGGCTGTGGCTGATATAGATCAAGGTATTGTTCTTCTGATCAAAAATTCGCTTCACCCGCAGGGTTTTGAAAATGATCGAGCGGCGTTCGCTAAAGACATTCTCGCCTTCGTCGTCCATCTCGATATCACCGATCTCAATCGGCCCCGTCTGGCGGCAGGAGATCGAAGAGTTCGACGGGTCCTCAAACCAGTTGCCCTTCTGGAACCGGTCAATTAAACCACGCTCGAAATAGGCCAGATGGCAGGTCACACCCTTGACCTTAGGATCTGCCACCGCCTCAACAACAATGTCATTGCCCAGCCAGTCGACATCGACATTGCCCACCTGTTCGGCCATGGCCGTGGTGGTGATCAGACTGGCGGTGAGGGCGGCGAGGGTGTGTTTTATCTTCATGCCAGCCTAACGCGCCGGGGGCAGGGTGGTTCCCCTTGTTGAACGGTTAATATGGGGCGGGTAGGGCGTGCTAGCCCTGCCGTGACGCGTTCTGGTACTGCGCGGCCCGGCGGGCCATTCTGTGACGGTAGATCGGGCGCAATATCTCGCGACGCAATTTCTCAAATCCGCCAGTCTTGCGGCTATTGAGGCTGCCGCCCAAATCACCCGAAACCTCTTGCACCCCCGACGGCCAGACCGTCAGCACCCGCGCCCCATGCAACCACTGCATCTGCACAAAATCATCGACGGGGCGGTCAAATTGTTCAGACGCCGCGAGCAGTGCCTCCGCCGCCCCCCGACTGACCAATTGCGCCTGCATGCCCAGCCCGACCCGATCGTAGGCCAAAAGCCGGGCAGGGCCGTTGCTGGCGATCACCTCCACCGGGGTGCCGCGCTCCTTGATCGGCAGGCGGATGAAATCGCCGGGGCGCAGGTGGTCCAGCGCAAGGCTCAATGCGGGGGGGAAGATGTCCGCGTCAAATTGCAGGTCGTCTTCAAGGATCAGTGCTGCATCCAGCCCCTGGTCAACGATCCTCTGCCAGCATCGCCGATGGCTGTGAAAGACCGCGATCTCCGACAGACGCAGTTCAAATGGATAACGCGGCTGCGATAGGCGCGGCTGATAAGCATGCTTTTGCAGTTCGGCAAGCTGTTGCCCGTCCACGGCGTCCACAACCTCAGCAGGCAGAGGCAAGCGCTCTTGCATTGCCGCCACCTGCGCGCGCCGTGCTGTTGCCCGCGCGAGGTGAATAATCATCGCCTGCGTTTTCATATGCCCCTCTCGGCTCGGCCTGTCTGATGCGAACATAGGGCGCCAGCGCGAGGGTTGCGAGAAAGACTTCGCGGCTACCCCTCGCGCCGCGCCGCCGTTTCTTCGGCCCCCGGCACTTGCTTGGCCAAAGCGCAGACCGCTTCATGCTGGCTCAAGAACACCTGCCCGGTTAGCTCGTCCAAGAAATGGCTCCGCTGCAGCCGATCCATCACTGGGCCCTTCACCTCGCTGAGGTGCAGGCGGATGTCGGCATCCTTGAGCCGCGTATTGATCGCTTCCAGCGACTCCAGTGCCGAAAGGTCAATCTCATTCACCGCGGGGAACATCAAAACGACGTCCGTCAGTTCGGGTTTATCCGCCGCATGGCGCGACAACTGGTCTTCGAGGTAGCGCGCATTGGGGAAATAGAGGCTCTCATCCACTCGCAGTGAAAGCACATGCGGTTGGGTCTCAACCTCATGGCGCAAGACGTTGCGGAAATGCTCGGTTCCCGGCACGCGCCCCACGACGGCCATATGCGGTCGCGAGGTCTTGTAGAGATGCACGAGGATCGACGTAATCACCCCGGCGCTAACCCCGGCCTCGACGCCAAAGATAAGGGTCAGCAGGATCGTCACGCTGACGGCGGCAAAATCCGCATGGCTGAAGGCCCAAGCGCGTTTGAGGATCGAGAAATCCACAAGGCTCAGCACCGCGACGATGATCGTGGCGGCCAGAGTGGCCTTTGGCAGGAAGAAGATCAGCGGGGTGAGAAACAGCGCCGCAAGGCCCAGCCCGACAGCGGTAAAGGCACCAGCGGCAGGGGTCTCAGCGCCCGCATCAAAGTTCACCACCGAGCGCGAAAATCCCCCCGTGACCGGAAAGCCCCCGGTAAAGGCCGCGCCAAGGTTTGCACTGCCCAGCCCGATCAACTCCTGATCCGGATCAATGCGCTGGCGTTTTTTGGCGGCCAAAGTCTGCGCGACCGAGATGCTTTCGACAAAGCCGATGATCGAGATCAGCAGCGCAGGGATAAACAGTTGCGACAGCAGGTCGGGCGAGAAAGAGGGTAGGGTCAGCGGCGGCAGGCTCTGCGGCACTTCGCCCACAATCGCCACGCCCTTTTCGCCCAGATCAAAGGCCCAGACGGCTAGCGTCGTGCCGACAATCGCCAACACCGGCCCCATCTTGGCCCCGATATCCGCCATACGCGGCCCCAGCCCCATGCGTTTCAACAGAGGCTTCAATCCTCCCCGCACCCAGAACAGAAAGCCCGTGGCGGTCACGCCCAGCAGGACGGTGATAAAGTTCACCTCGCCCAGATGCGCCCAAAGGCTGGCGAGGATCTCGACGAGCGTATGCCCTTCGGCCTCGATCCCCAAAATATGGCGCAACTGGCTCGCGGCAATCAGAATGCCCGACGCCGTGATGAACCCCGCAATCACCGGATGCGACAGGAAATTTGCCAAAAACCCCAGCCGAAACAGGCCCAGCGCCAGCAGCATTGCCCCCGACAGAAACGCCAGCGTCAACGCCGCAGTAACGTAGCCCGCCGTCCCACTCTCCGCGATATTGCCGACCGCCGCCGCCGTCATCAGCGACACCACCGCCACCGGCCCCACGGCCAGCGCCCGGCTGGTGCCGAAAATTGCATAAAGCACAATCGGCGCGATCGACGCATATATCCCCGCTTCGGGCGGCATCCCTGCCAGCAACGCATAGGCCAGCGACTGGGGGATCAGCATGATCGTCACGATCACGGCGGCCACCATGTCTCCGGTGAACTGGCCACGGTCATAGCGGCGTCCCCAGTCGAGGATCGGCAGGTATTGCGCAAGCGGGGGCAGGGTCATGTCAGGGTATCCGTCAAAGGAAAGGGCAGCCCCATAGGGCCGCCCGGTCAAGCTTAGTCGAACCGGTTTACCGGCAGCTTTAGATAGTGATTGCCGTCATCCTCAGCCGCAGGCAGCCGCCCGCCGCGCAGGTTGATCTGCAAGGCCGCAAGGATACGGTTTGGCAACGACAGGGTCGCGTCCCGCTTCTGACGCCGCTCGATATACTCTTCGCGCTGGGTGCCATCCTTGACGTGAATGTTGTTGGCCTTGTGCTCATCCACCGTGGCTTCCCACATCGGCTCCTTGCGCTCTTTCGTGCCATAGTCATGACCGACATAAAGCCGCGTGTTGCCGGGCAGTGCGAGGATGTCTTGGATCGAGTCCCAAAGCTCCGTCGTCTTGCCGCCGGGGAAATCCGAACGCGACGTGCCCGCATCCGGCTGCATCAGCGTGTCATGCACAAAGGCTGCATCGCCGCAGACATAAGAGATCGACCCCAGCGTGTGACCGGGCGACAGCATCACCTTGGCGTCCAACTCACCGATTTTAAAGGTCTCGCCTTCTTCAAACAGGTGGTCGAAATCGCGGTCCGGGTCAAAGGCATTGGGCAGGTTGTAGAGATCAGCCCAAATCTTGGCGATATCCGGCACCAGTGCGCCGATGGCATTTGGCGCACCGGTGCGTTCCTTCAGATGGGCCGAGGCCATGACGTGATCTGCATGGGGGTGGGTATCGAGCACCCATTCCACGGTCAGCCCGTTCTCTTTCACAAGGTCCAGCACCTGATCCATGCTCTCGGTCGAGAAGCGGTAGTTCTTCGGGTCGAAGTTCCAGACCACATCAATCAACGCGGCCTTCTTCGTCGCCGGGTCAGCACAGATATACTGGATCGACCCGGTGTCAGGCTCATAGATGCCCCAGACATCGGGGCTGCCTGCCCCGGTCGAAGGGGAGTGGCGGACAACGGGGGAGTTCAGCGGATCGCTCATTATGCGGCTCCTTTATTTGCATTGGGTGAAATGTTAGGCGTATGACGCGCAGCCCACATGCCCGCGAGCATGAAGGGCACAAAGATCAACGTGCCGGTCGCGGCCACAGGCAAAGCAGTCAGCGCCGGGCCGGGGCAGAAACCGCCCAAACCCCAGCCGATGCCAAAGATCGCCGCACCCGTGAGCAGCTTCGGCTCCAGATCATTGCGCGTCGGCACGCGGAATGTGTTGTCAAACAGCGGTGTCTGACGGTTGCGGAACAGCAAGGCAAAGCCGGGTGCAGTCACGGCGATGGCACCGCCCATGACAAAGGCAAGGCTCGGGTCCCATGTGCCAAAGACATCAAGAAAGTTCAAAACCTTCGCCGGGTTCGCCATGCCGGAAACGATAAGGCCAAGGCCAAAGATCAGGCCCGAAAGAAGTGCGAAAATCTGTTTCATATCAGGCTCCGATCAAATGACGCATGACGAAGACGGTCACAAAGGCCGTCGCCATGAAGGTGACAGTCGCCACGATCGACCGCGCCGAGCCGCGGCTGATCCCGCAGACCCCGTGGCCCGAGGTGCAGCCGTTGCCATAGCTCGCGCCGAAGCCCACAAGCAGCCCCGCGACGGCCATCAGAACCGGGCTCGACGGCACCCATTGCTGCGGCCAACCGCCTGAGACCAGCAGCCACAGGGGTGCAGCCAAAAGCAGCCCCAGCACAAACAGCGCCGAGACGCCGCGGGCCTCTCCATCACTGCTGCGGGTGAAAATCTTGGCCGTCAGGCCGCTGATGCCCGCGATGCGCCCGTTGGTGGCCATCAGCAGCACCGCCGAGGCCCCGATCATCATGCCGCCGCCGAGCGACAGCCAAGGGGTAAATTCGGTTTCCATTTCTCATCTCCGTGATGCGCCCGTGGTATGTCGCGGGCTGGCCTTGTATCAGTCTGTCTAGAACTATATATTCGAGATGCGTAATATTCAATGGACGTAATATGAAAAACTCGGACGACTTTCTGGATGGCGATATCGCAGGGGCGGCGGCATTGATGACGATGCTGGCCTCCGAGGCGCGTTTGCAGATCCTCTGCCGTCTGCTGGATGGGGAGCGGTCGGTGGGTGATCTTGCCCAGGCCTGTGCTGTGTCTCAGTCCACCATGTCGCAGCAGTTGAAAAAGCTGAAAGAGGCCGGGCTGGTCGACAGCCGCCGTGCCGGGCAGACGATCTACTACAGCGTCAAGGGCCATGAGGCCGCGGCCGTGCTCGAAACGCTGCACAAGCTCTACTGCGCGCGCGAGGAATAAGTCAGCGCGCCCGGCCAAACCGGACGCGCCGAACACTTTACGCGTTCGCCTTCTCATCCGCATAGGATTTGACGAACTGGCCGATCTTTTCTTCCGTCAGATCAATGCCCCGCGCTTTGCCTTCTTGCAGAGCGGTGTCGCCGTCCCACCCCTTATCTGCCGCCAGCGCCATCAGCGTCATCGCACCCGCACGTTTGCCCGAGGCACAGTGTAGGAACACCGGCTGCGGCAGGTCATCCAAAGAGCGGCGGAAGTCATCCACAAGCGCCGCATCAAGACTGTCCGCCGTGACGGGGTGGTGCAGATAGTTCAGCCCCAAGCGCTCGGCCTGCTCTCGCTCTTCGTCAGGCGTTAGCCCGCCTTTTTCGCCATCGGCGCGGAAGTTCACCAAAGACTTCGCCCCCGCCGAAGCGGCTTGCTTAAGCGTGCCCGTCTCAGGCGTAAACAGCGCCACCGTGTGGTTCGGGTCAATCGTCGCGATCTTCTGTGCGTCGTCGGTCATTATTCTTTCTCCTTTTCAGTGGGATAACCAGCGGCAGTCCAAGCCTTCCAGCTTCCCGGTACGTTGCGAATATTGGTGAAGCCATTAGCCGCGAGCAGGCTCGAAGCGATGCTGGCGCGGAAGCCGCTGGCACAATAGGTGGCATAGGGCGCGGATTTGTCGAGGTCGCCCAACTTGTCGCGCAGCTCGCCCAAGAACGCATGGGTGGCACCGGGAATATGGCCGTCGTCCCATTCATCAGGCTTGCGCACGTCGAGCGGGGAGACGTCGTCCGAGCCTTTCAAGTCATGCACCGAGATCTGCGGGATCTGCGCCAGTTCACGCCCCGCTTCGCGCCATGCGCCAATGCCGCCCGCGAGATAACCGCCAAACTCCGTGAACCCCGTGCGCCATAGAAGACGCAGCGCATCGTCCACCTCGGCGTCATTCTCTGTTACCAGATAGATCGGACGCTCAGGGTCAAGCAACCAGCCCGCCCAAACCGACAGTTCCGGACGCAGGCCGATGTTGAGGCTGCCGCTTACAAAGCCGCTGCCGAAGCCCATCATGTCGCGCACATCAAGCAGTTGCGCGCCGTCATCCGCCACCTTGGCAAATCCCTCCACCGTCATCGGCGGAATGCGCGGCAAGTTGCGCAACACTTTCGGCCCTTTGGCATTCACCTTTTTCATCCGCGGGTAATGCGAGGGCACCGGCGGCGCGTCGTTCAGCATGGTGTCTTTAAATTCCTCAAGGTCTTCGATCTTGGCATAGCTGTTGAACCGCCGCTCATAGCCGATGGTCGAAGACATCCGGTCCCCGATATCCGGCCCGCAAGCCGAGCCCGCGCCGTGACAGGGGTAGATGATCACATCATCCGGTAACGCCATGAAAACATCGCGCACCGTGTGAAACAGCTTTTCAGTCAACTCTTCGGTCTCATCATCGCCCAGCAGGTCAGGCCGCCCCACGCTGTCGACAAAAAACGCATCGCCCGACAGCACGCCCCAAGGCGTGTCTTTGTCGCCGTCGTAGAGCATGTAGGACATATGTTCCGGCGTATGGCCAGGGGTAAAACGCGCCTTCATCCGCATGCCGCCAAAGGTAAACTCATCCCCATCGCGCACCGCTTCATGGTCAAAACCATACTCCGCGCCGCCTTCGGTGGAGGCGTAGAGCTTGGCCTGACCGCCCAAACGGTCCACCAACTCGCGCGCCCCGCTCAGGAAATCGGCATGAATATGGGTCTCGAATACATGGGTGATCGCCATGCCAAAACGACGGGCGGTCTCGATATAGATGCCCACATCAGGCCGCGGGTCGACTACGGCGCAGGTATGGGTGGCGTCATCGCCGAGCAGATAGGAGCATTCGGCGACGCCATCGGCCAGGATCTGTTCAAATCGCAGGGTCATGTCATCCTCCTTTGGCGGGCTAACAATAGGAATGGCCCGCGGGTTCCGGCGGCGCGCAGGTTCCGCACCCTATTTCTTTTACCTGAGTAATAAAGTCGGGATTGCGGAGGGCTTTCGCTTTTGCTAGGCAACCGCCATAGATTTCTAACGGAGCGCGCCTTTTCGTCCCGCGCCCCGCCTTTCGAACGCTCAGGGAGCCACCCATGTCGCATTCTCGTCTCGCCGCCCTCGTGGCTTTGCCTGTCCTGCTCGCACAAGGCGCTGTCGCCGAAACTGAGGCCAAGACGGCACCCGCCCCCGCAGGGCTTCAGGTCGAGCTAAACGCCGCCGAAACCATAGACGCCAATTGCAAGCTCACCTTCCTCATCACCAACACGCTCGACACACCGCTGGAGAAGGCGGTCTATGAAACCGTGCTCTTTGACCAGAACGGCACCGTTGACCGGCTGACCCTGTTCGATTTCGGCACTCTCCCCGTGGGCCGCCCCCGCGTGCGCCAATTCGTCGTGCCCCAGACCACTTGTGAGAACTTGGGCCGTATCCTCTTTAACGGCGCGCAGACCTGCGCGGGGGAGGGCGTTGACGCTGGCACCTGCGAAAGCGACCTCGGCCTCACATCGCGCACCGAGATTGAGGTGCTGGGCTAATGGACCAACTGACCGATCTGCTCGCCCCGCTGCGCGACATTGCCGAAACCGGTGGCCCGGTCGTCGTCATCTTGATGGTCGTTGCGGTACTAACCCTTGCGGTCGCGCTCTATAAAACATGGCAGTTCCGCGCCGCTGCTGTGGGCCGTCACAAGGCGCTTTCGCAGGCTGTCAGCGCATGGGAGCAAGGCGACAGATCGGGCGCAGAGGCCGCGCTGACCCGTTCCAAAAGCTACCTCGTCCCGGTGGTCAAAATGGCGATGGCCACGCCAAAGGCCGGACAGGCCCGTTTGCAAGCCGAGGCCGAACTGCGTTTCGCCAAGCTCGAACGCGGCTTTCGCCTGCTCGATTCCGTCGCACAACTCGCCCCGCTGCTTGGCCTTTTCGGCACCGTTCTGGGCATGATCGAAGCCTTCCGCGCCCTGCAAGACGCGGGCGCGCAGGTCGATCCGTCAATCCTTGCAGGCGGCATCTGGGTAGCGCTTCTGACCACCGCCGTCGGGCTGGTCGTCGCCATGCCCACCGCGCTGGTGCTCAGCTGGTTGGAACAGCGCATGGAAAACGAACGCGTTATCGCGGACAAAGCTATCCTGACCGTGCTGCACCCCGGCCAACCCAGCCGCGCAGCGGTGGCTGAGGTTGCTCATGGCTAGGCCACGCCGCCGGCGCAACCGACTGTCGATGACCTCATTGATCGACGTGATTTTTCTGTTGCTGTTGTTCTTCATGCTCACCTCGACCTTCTCCAAGTTCAGCGAGATTGAACTCACCGCCGCCACTTCCGGCGGGGGGGCGTCGGCGGATGCGAAGCCTTATTTCCTACAACTGGGAACGGACAGCCTGCGCCTCAACGGCGAGGCGCTGACGCTCGACAGCTTGACCGCCAGCCCGTTGGCCGAGGCCGAAGAGGGCACCCCGCTGCTGATCTCGCTCGCCGGTGCCGTCGAAAGCCAGCGCCTCGCCGCTCTGCTCATCGCCCTGCGCGCATTGCCCGCGCTGCGCGTCACGGTTTTGGAGGGCTGACCATGCGCCCGCTCGCCAAACGCAAAGCGCAACGCGAACCGACCATCGCGCTGATCAACATCGTCTTTCTGATGCTGGTCTTCTTCATGGTTGCAGGCACCCTCGCGCAGCCACTTGACCAAGACCTCAAGCTGATCGAAACCCGCGACCTCGAAGGCCGCGCGCCGCCCGATGCGCTGGTCGTGCATCCCGACGGGCGCTTGACCCATGCGGCCCAAGACATCACCAGCGCTGCCGATTTCATCGCCACGCTTGATGAAGAAGCCCGCGCCACCGTGCGCTTGCTGCCGGACCGTGCGCTGCCCGCAAAAACCCTCGTCCGTCTGACCCGCGAGCTGCGCGCCGCGGGGGCAGGGCGGGTGTTGCTGGTCACCCAAAGGGCGCTGCAATGATCCCCGGCTCGAACCTCGCCAAACTGCTGTCCCTCGGCCTCGCCGCCGGAGCGGTTCTGGGCGCGTCGCAGTGGCTGCGCCTTGACGACAGCCCTAAGATAGCAGGCGGCGGCACGCCCGCCGCGGCGCAGCTCGGCACGCGGTTTGAGGATATGTCAGCGGGCACGCTGACCGCCGAGCCCGCCGAGGAGATCACGCCAACCCCCGCAGCCGAACCGGTCCCGCTAGAGGCCGAAGCGCCCCAGCCGGTCACCGCCGCCGATCCCACACCCTTGGCCGCACAGCAGGCGGAACCGGTCGAACCACTGCAACCCACAGCGCCCGCCGCCACGCCCAAGCCCAAGGCCACCCCGGTCGCGCCCTCCGCCGTAACGGCAAGCGAAACACCTGTTCTCCCCCCGGTGACTCCGGCTGCGACCCCCACAGCGACCGCCAGCGCCCCGCCGACCGAGACACTTACCGCAAAGCCCGAAGACACCCCCGCGCCGCTGCTCTCGCAACGCCCCCAACGCCGCGATCCAAAGCGCGCCGCCGAAGCGGCCCAAAAGGCCAAACCCAAACCCGCGCCAAAACCCAAACAGACCGCCCGTGGCAACGCCAAGCGCAACAACACCCAAGGCGCACAGGCCACTCAAAACGCAGGCAAATCCACCCAATCCGGCGCACGGAAAAAAGCCGCCGCGCCCTCTGGCAACGCCGCCGCCAGCAACTATCCCGGCCAGGTCATGGCCCGCATCGCCCGCGCCGGGAAACCCCGCGTGCGCGCGCGCGGCACCGCTGTCATCGCCTTTTCTGTCGGGGGAGGCGGCCAACTCGCCAGCGCCCGCGTGGCGCAAAGCTCTGGCTCATCCGCGCTGGACCAAGCGGCCCTCGGCATCATCCGCAAGGCCGCCCCATTCCCGCGCCCGCCCGCAGGGGCGCAGCGCAATTTTTCGATCCGCATCAAGGGCCGCTAGGGCGGGGGCTCAGCCCTCGGCAATCACCTTGTCGACGGCCTCGCCCAGCATCTGCACGATCTGATCAATCTCCTCGGGCAGAGAGGTAAAGGCCGGGGCCAGCAAAACGTGATCCCCCGCCGTGCCATCGGCGCAGCCCTGCGACGGGTAGCAGATCATCCCCGCTTCCATCGCCGCCCGCTGGACCTTGCCCGCGATGTTGCGTTTCACGTCGAAGGGCAGTTTCCCATCCCGCTCCGCCACCAGTTCGATCGACCAGAACAACCCGCGCCCGCGAATGTCACCGACATGGGCATGTTGACCAAAGCGCTCGCGCAGGGCCGCCTCCAACTGCGCCCCACGCGCGCGCACGGCCCCCAGCAGATCACGACGCTCGACCTCTTGCAGCACCGCCAGCGCCCCCGCCGTCGCCACCGCATGGGACATATAGGTATGCCCGTTCCACAGATTGCCGCTGCCCGCCATGATCGCCTCGATCACGCTTTCACGCGCCATCACCGCCGCAATTGGCTGGTAGCCCGCGCCGAGCCCCTTGGCCATGGTGGTGATATCGGCGCAGATGCCCTCTTGCTCCAGCGCAAACAGGCTCCCAGTCCGGCCCATGCCGCACATCACCTCGTCGGCGATCAGCAGTACCCCATGCCGGTCACAAATCTCACGCACCCGTTTGAAGTAGCCCTCCGGCGCGGCCTGCGAGCCGAGCGAGGCGCCGACCACAGGCTCCGCCACAAAGGCCGCCACCGTCTCTGGCCCCAGTTCCACAATCCGCGTCTCCAACTGATCTGCCAAACGCTGCGCGAAATCGGCCTCGCTCTCGCCCTCATGCTGCAACCGGTAGGCATAGGCCGCGTCGATATGCTCCACATCCATCAACATCGGCGCAAAAGGTGCCCGCCGCCCGGCATGGCCGCCCACCGCCAGCGCGCCGAGCGTGTTGCCGTGATAGCTGGGCTTGCGCGCAATGATCCGGGCGCGGGCAGTGTCGCCGCGCTCCAAATGATACTGCCGCGCCAGCTTTAACGCCGCCTCCATCGCCTCGGACCCGCTGCCGAGGTACATGACCCGGCCCTCGCCGGTGCCCTCGGGCGCATGGGCGATCAGATAGTCGGCCAGCGCCTCCGCAGGCGGGTTGGTAAAGAGGCCGGTATGCGCAAAAGCAAGCTGATCCAACTGCGCTGCAATCGCCTTACGTACCGCGGCATTGTCATGCCCAAGGCTCGACACAGCCGCGCCCCCGCAGGCATCGAGATAGCGCTTCCCCTTGTCATCAATCAGAAAATTTCCCTCGCCGCTGACAATCACTGGTTGCGTGGCGCGCAGGTTACGGTGCAATACATGGCTCATCGAAGAATCCGATCCTTGGGGTCGACCCAATTTACCGCCCCGCGCGGCGACTGCCAGTTTATTCGGCAGCGCGTGGCAAATCGGCAGGGCAGGGGGTGACCTAAGGTCAGGTGAAGCTTGACAGGTCAAATATTTTACCAAACGGTAAACCGCACATTACATAAATCCGGGGGACATCACATGACACAACGCAACTTCACACGCCGCTTCCTACTCGGCTCTGCCGCCGTTTTGGCGGGCGCCACCCTGCTGCCACAGGGTGTGCTGGCCGCCGAACCGATCAAGGTTGCGGGCGTTTATACCGTGCCGGTCGAACAGCAATGGGTCAGCCGCATCCATAAGGCCGCCGAAGCGGCGCAAGAGCGCGGTGACATTGAATATACCTTCACCGAGAATGTCTCCAACACCGACTACGCGCGCGTGCTGCGCGAATATGCCGAAGCCGGTAACCAGTTGATCGTGGGCGAAGTTTTCGGTGCCGAAGCCGAGGCCCGCGAAGTCGCCGCCGACTACCCCGAGGTCGCCTTCCTGATGGGCTCCAGCTTCAAACAAGACGAGGCGCTCCCGAACTTCGCGGTCTTTGACAACTACATCCAAGACGCGGCGTATCTCTCGGGCATCATCGCAGGGGCCATGACCGAAAGCGGCAACATCGGCATGGTCGGCGGCTTCCCGATCCCCGAGGTGAATCGCCTGATGCATGCCTTCATGGCCGGCGCGCAGGAAATGAACCCCGACATTAAGTTCCAAGTCAGCTTCATCGGCTCTTGGTTCGACCCGCCCAAAGCCAAGGAAACCGCCTTCGCCATGGTCGAGCAGGGGGCCGACGTGCTCTATGCCGAGCGCTTTGGCGTGTCGGACGCGGCGCAGGAAAAGGGCGTTCTGGCCATCGGCAACGTCATCGACACGCAGGCCGAATACCCCGAGACCGTCGTCGCCTCCGCCCTGTGGCATTTCGAGCCGACGCTGGATGCCGCCATTGCCGCCGTCAAAGCGGGCGAGTTCAAGGCCGACGACTATGGCCGCTATTCCTTCATGTCCGAGGGCGGCTCCTCGCTGGCCCCGCTCGGCACCTTTGAGGGCAAAGTCCCGGCAGAGGCGCTCGACATGGTCAAGGAGCGCGAGCAGGCGATCAAGGACGGCTCTTTCACCGTCGACATCAACGACGAAGAGCCGAAGTCCTCCTAAATGACCGATCAACATCCCGAGGCGCAGGTTGTTCTGCGCCTCGACAACATTACCAAGCGATTTGGCAAGCTCACCGCCAATGACGCGATCAGCTTTGATCTGCGGCAGGGCGAAGTCATTGCCCTGCTTGGCGAAAACGGCGCGGGCAAGACCACGCTGATGAATATCCTGTTCGGCCATTACACGCCGGACGAAGGGTTTGTCGAAGTCTTTGGCCAGCGTCTGCCTGCTGGCAATCCGCGTGCTGCCTTGGCTGCGGGCGTCGGCATGGTGCACCAGCATTTCACGCTGGCCGACAATATGACTGTGCTGGAGAATATCGTGCTCGGCACCCGGTCGCTCTGGCGCCCCGGCTTTGGCCGTGCGCAGGCGCGGCAGCGGATTGTCTCGCTGATGGAGGACTACGGGCTGCGCGTGGACCCCGATGCCCAAGTCGGCAGCCTCAGCGTCGGCGAGCGCCAGCGGGTCGAGATCCTCAAAGCCCTCTACCGCGAGGCGCGCGTCCTGATTTTGGACGAGCCCACTGCCGTTCTGACCCCACAAGAGACCGACGACCTCTTCGCCACCATGCGCAAGGCCGTGGCGCTTGGGCTCTCAGTGATCTTCATTTCCCACAAGCTGCATGAGGTCATGGCAATTTCCTCCCGCGTCGTCGTGCTGCGCCACGGCAAGCTGGTGGCCGAGGCCAAGACAGCCGAGACCGACCGCGCCGCCATGGCGCAGATGATGGTCGGCTCCGAAGTCGCCGCCCCCGTGGTACGCCGCGCCGATCCGGGCGAAGCGTTGGTCACGCTGGCAGGCGTCTCCACGCCCGACATCGGCTCTGCACCGGGGCTGAAAAACGTGGACCTCGAGTTGCGCGCAGGCCAGATCACCGGGCTCGCGGGTGTTTCCGGCAACGGCCAAACCGCCCTTGCCGATCTCATCGGCGGGCTGCTCCGCTCGGCCTCTGGTACGTTTCACGTGAAGGGTAACGCCCCCCGCGGCTGGTCGCCCCATGCCGCGATCAGCGCCGGCATCGCCCGCATCCCCGAAGACCGCCACAAGACCGGCACCATCGCCGACTTCGACCTCACCGAAAACGCGGTGCTCGAACTCTATTCTCGCCCCGGATTCTCCCGCCACGGCTGGATGAACTGGCGCGCCGCCCGTGATTTCGCCGCCAAGATCATCAAGGGCTACGACGTCCGCTGCCCCGGCCCCGAGACCCGCATCCGGCTCCTCTCGGGCGGCAATATGCAAAAGCTGATCCTCGGCCGGGTGCTGGAAACCGCGCCTTCGGTGGTGCTGGCCAACCAGCCGGTGCGCGGCCTCGACATCGGCGCGCTGACGTACGTCCACGAACAACTGCTCGCCGCCCGCGACCGCGGCGCTGCGGTGCTGCTGATTTCCGAAGACCTCGACGAGGTCACGGCGCTCTCGGACGTGATCCACGTGATCTCCGAAGGCCGCCTCTCGCCGCCCTTCGCCCGTGGCGCCCTCACCCCCGCCGAGCTTGGCGTCTGGATGGCCGGTGACGGTTTTGAGGAGGCCCCCCATGCGGCTTGAACCCATTGCCAACCCCACATGGACCCGCTCGCTGGGCCTGCCGGCGCTGGCGCTCTTTGCCACGGTGGTCGTGGCCTCTCTGCTGGCCATGGTCGCCGGCGCGCAGCCGTTTTCGGTGCTGGGCCTCATCGTCAAAGGCGCCTTCGGCTCCAAATTCGCCACGCTTGAGACGCTTAACCGCGCCACGCCGCTGATCTTCACCGGCCTCGCCGTCGCCGTCGCCTTTCGCGCGAAACTCTGGAACATCGGCGCCGAAGCGCAGCTTT
This sequence comes from Sulfitobacter delicatus, assembly GCF_900102535.1. Lineage (GTDB taxonomy): Bacteria > Pseudomonadota > Alphaproteobacteria > Rhodobacterales > Rhodobacteraceae > Sulfitobacter > Sulfitobacter delicatus. The sequence goes on from NZ_FNBP01000008.1 coordinate 48,025, forward strand.
ACATGGGCGCGGTGGTCACCGTGGTCTTGGGCACCGGCGCGCTGGCATGGCCCGCCTTCGCTCTTCTGCCGACCATCGCCGTGGCCGCGATGCTCGCCGGGGCCGTGGTGCTACTGGTGCCGACCTTCCTCAAAACCCGCTTTGGCGTCGATGAAGTCGTCACCACGCTGCTCTTGAACTTCGTCGTCCTGCTCTGGGTCTCCATGCTGCTCGAAGGGTCTTTGAAAGACCCGATGGGCCTCGGCTGGCCCAAATCCGCGCGCCTCATCGCCGAGGCCCGTCTGCCCCGCATGGTCGACGGGCTGCGCCTGCATTGGGGTTTCGGCCTCGCGCTGATCTCGGCCATCGTCGTCTGGGTCATCCAACGCCGCACCACGCTGGGCTATGAGATGCGCGCTGTCGGTCTGAACCCCGCCGCCGCACGCTTTGCGGGCATCCCGGTGAACCGCGTGCTGATCAAAACCGCGCTCTTGTCGGGTGGCCTCGCGGCGCTGGCAGGCTTTTCCGAAGTCGCGGGGCTCAAAGGCAGCCTCACCTTGGATATCTCCCCCGGCTTTGGCTACACCGGCATCATCGTCGCCATGCTGGCGCTGCTGAACCCGCTCGGCGTGGTCGTCGCAGCCCTCTTCGTCGCGGGCATCTTTGTCGGCGCCGACAGCATGAGCCGCGCCGCCGGGGTGCCCACATACCTCGCCGACATCATGCTGGCGCTGGCGCTTCTGGCGATGGTGCTGGCGATCATGCTCACGAAATTCCGGGTGAGGCGCGACTGATGGATATTTTCGACATTCTCCTACAGGCGAGCTTCTGGACTGCCGCGATCCGCATCGCCTCACCGCTGATCTTCGCCGCTTTGGGCGAGTTGATCTGCGAACGGGCAGGGGTGCTGAACCTCGGCATCGAAGGCATCATGGTCGTCGGCGCTTTCGCGGGCTGGCTCACCGTCTATCTTGGCGGCGGGCTGTGGTTCGGCGTGGGCGTCGCGATGCTCTCGGGCATGGCCTTTGGCCTCGTCCACGGCGTGCTGACGGTGCCCTTCGGCCTCAGCCAGCATGTTGTCGGCCTTGGCATCACGCTGCTGGCGACATCGCTGACCTACTACTGCTACCGCCTTGCGCTGCCCGAAGTCACCTCGCCGCCCAAGATCGACGCCTTCCAGCCGCTGGAAATTCCGCTTCTCTCCGACATCCCGGTCCTCGGCCCCGCGCTCTTTAACCAAACCCCACTGACCTATCTGGCCTTCGTGCTGGTCGTCGCCGTGACGCTTGTGCTCTACCGTACCCCGCTCGGCCTCGCCCTGCGCGCGGCGGGCGAGAACCCGGCTGCGGTCGAGGCGCAGGGCCTCAGCGTCTCCGCCATCCGCATCGGCGCGGTCATGGTCGGCAGCGGGTTCATGGCCGTGGGCGGGGCCTTCCTGACCATGAGCGCCTTCAACTCCTTCTTCTTTGAGATGGTCAACGGGCGCGGCTGGATCTGCATCGCGCTGGTGGTCTTTGGCTCGTGGAAGCCGGGCAAGACGCTTCTGGGTGCGGTGCTCTTTGCTGCCTTTGATGCCTTGCAAATCCGCGTGCAACAGACGCCGCTTGGGGCAGATATCCCCTATCAGATTTTCCTGATGGCGCCCTATATCCTGTCGATCCTCGCACTGGTCGTCATGTCGCGTCGGGCGCAGGTGCCAGCGGCGCTGATGGTGCCCTTCAACAAGGGAGAGCGCTAAGTAGGGCGCTCCTTCTAAACCCTTCCGTCCGGCCTCAGGCCGGACAGCCCCCGACCGCCCCCCTGGGCGGGGGCTTTCACCCCCACCCGCGGTCGGGAGCTGTCCTTCGTGGTATCCAGCCCCGCAGTCACAAGGACCAACCCATGTTCGACATCATCATCAAAGGCGGCACACTCCCCGACGGCCGCACCACCGACATCGGCATCAAAGCCGACAAGATCACCGCCATCGAAGACCTCTCCGCCGCCGAGACCCGCGACACCATCGACGCCAGCGCAGACCTCGTCAGCCCGCCCTTCGTCGACCCGCATTTCCACATGGATGCCACCCTCAGCTACGGCACCCCGCGCATCAACGCGTCTGGCACGCTGCTCGAAGGCATCGGCCTCTGGGGCGAACTCAAAGAGGTTATGACCCAAGACGAGGTCAAAGCCCGCGCGATGGAATACTGCGACTGGGCCGCCTCGCTTGGCCTGCTGGCGATCCGCAGCCATGTCGACACCTGCGACGACCGCCTGCTTGGTGTCGAAGCCCTGCTCGACGTGCGCGAGACCGTCAAAGACTACATCGACCTGCAACTCGTCGCCTTCCCGCAAGACGGCCTCTACCGCGACCCGACGGCACACGAAAACACCATCCGCGCCCTCGACATGGGCGTGGACGTCGTCGGCGGCATCCCGCATTTCGAACGCACCATGGCCGACGGCGCTGCTTCCGTCACCGCCCTGTGCGAACTCGCCGCCGAACGAGGCCTCATGGTCGACCTGCATTGCGACGAGACCGACGACCCCCATTCGCGCCACATCGAAACACTCGCCTATGAGACCCAACGCCTCGGCCTGCAGGGCAGGGTGGCCGGCTCGCACCTGACCTCGATGCATTCGATGGACAATTACTACGTCTCGAAACTGCTGCCGCTTATGGCCGAGGCCCAAGTCGCCGCGATCCCCAACCCGCTGATCAACATCACCCTGCAAGGCCGGCACGATACCTACCCCAAACGCCGCGGCCTGACCCGTGTGAAAGAGATGCAAGCCATGGGCATCGACGTCGGCTGGGGGCAGGACTGCGTGATGGACCCGTGGTATTCCATGGGCACAGGCGACATGCTCGACGTGGCCTTCATGGGGCTGCATGTGGCGCAAATGACCTCGCCCGCGGAAATGCATCGCTGCTTTGACATGGTTACCAACGTCAACGCCCGCATCCTCGGGCTGCAAGACTACGGGCTACACGTTGGCGCCACCGCCTCGCTGGTGGTGCTCGACGCGGGCAACCCGATCGAAGCGCTGCGCCTGCGCCCCGACCGCCTTTGCGTGGTGGCCAAAGGCAAGGTGATTTCCCGCCAGCAGCGCAATGACGCAACACTCTCCCTGCCGGGCCGCCCGGCCTCAGTGCGCCGCCGCCACGCGGCCCATAGCTAACACCCCGGCCCGCTGCCGCGCGCAGCGGGCCAATTCACCTACACCCCCACATCTACGGTTGATTTCCCCGTAATTCGGCCTATGTTGCGCATAAATGTTAGCGCTAACCAATCCGCCCGCAACCCGGGCAGTCGGAGGATACCATGACCACGAAAATCGCCATCAACGGCTTTGGCCGCATCGGTCGCTGCGTGCTGCGGGCACTGGTGGAGAACGGCTTCGACGGGCTCGAAGTCGTCGCGATCAATGATCTCACCGACGCCGAGAACCTGCTGCACCTGCTGAAATACGACAGCATCCACGGCCGCCTGACTGTCGATGCTGAGTTGAAAGACGACGCGCTCCACATCGCCGGTCAAAAGATCCGCCTGACAGCCGAACGCGACCCCGCCAAACTGCCCTGGGCCGATGTCGACATCGTCTATGAATGCACCGGCTTCTTCACCGCCCGCGACGCGGCGGCCAAACACCTTGAGAATGGCAGCAAACGGGTGCTGATCTCCGCCCCCGGCAAGGGCGCGGACCGCACTGTGGTCTACGGGGTCAACCATGATGAGCTGACCGCCGAAGACGTGATCGTCTCCAACGCCTCCTGCACCACCAACTGCCTCGCCCCGGTGGCCAAAGTGCTCGACGACACCTTCGGGATCGAGACCGGCTACATGACCACGATCCACGCCTATACTGGCGACCAGCCCACCCACGACAGCCCGCACCGCGACCCCTACCGGGGCCGGGCCGCAGCACTCTCGATGGTGCCCACTTCCACCGGCGCTGCCGCCGCGATCTCCCAAGTCATCCCGCACCTTAAAGGCCGCCTAGAAGGCTCCGCCGTGCGCGTGCCCACCGCCAATGTCTCGCTGGTGGACCTCTGCATCATGCCCGCAAAACCCGCCACAGCCGAAGCGGTCAACGACGCAATGGCCAAAGCCGCTGACAGCGCGCTCAAAGGGGTGCTCGCAGTCGAACCCGCGCCGCTGGTCTCAACCGACTTTAACCACGACCCGCATTCCTCCATCTTCGCCCCCGACCAAACCCGCGTCACCGACGGCGGCATGATCCGCGTGGTCAGCTGGTACGACAACGAATGGGGCTTTTCGAACCGGATGAACGACACCGCCCGCGCCATGGCCGCGCTGCTCTAACCTCTTTTTGGCCCAAAATACTTCGGGGGTCCGGGGGCAGGGCCCCCGAAGGTCGGATCGCGCAAGCGATCCGACCCTATCCTACAGCGACGCCGCCGCCCGGCTCGCCTGATCATACTGCCCCGACATCGCCCTGAGCTGCGCCGCGATCTTGCGCAACTCCTCGCCGGAGATATCCGTGCGCGGCAACCCATCCAAAAAACAAGCCTGACGGATCGCGCGGTAGGCTTCGCACAACTCCGCCCCGGCCTCGGACGTGCGGTAAAACACCTCCTTACCGCGTTTTTCGGCGCTCAAAAGCTCTGCCTTCACCAACTTCCGCAGTGCATAGTTCACCGTGTGGGTGTCCTCGATATTCAGCAAAAAGCAAATATCCGTCAGCCGCTTCTCCCGCCCCCGGTGATTAGCGTTGTGCAGCACGAGAATCTCCAGCGGCGTCAGATCGCCATTGCCCGCCGCCGCCATGCAGCGCGACATCCAACGGGTGAAGGCGTTATAGGCGATGATCATGCCGTATTCGAGCTCGGAGGCCTCCCAGCCGTCGCCCTCGGCCAAGTGCCGCGAAGAGACGATGCGCCGCGAAGGGGTGGGGGTGTCGGGGTCGGACATAGGGTGCCTCCGGTAGATAACCCGATAACGTTACCAAGACGCCGGTGATTTACAAGCGTTCCCGGGCGGCAGGGCGCAAACGCCTCTCAACCCCACATCAAGATCAATTTGCAACAGGTTGAAAACACGCGCTCCCGCCATCTTCCGCGACGCCCTTTTGGCTGCTAGTCTGCACATAATAAAAAGACGTGAGGCAGGCAGAGCAGATATGAAAACGGGCTTTCGAGGCACGTTTGTCATAAGCTGGTCGCAAACAGAGATCGACGGCCTAGAGGCCGCGCCGGTGCTGGCGCTTGAGGTGGGGTCCGCCTGGGCGTGGCGCGGCGATGTCATCCGTGTGGATGGCCCGACCGACGTGTTGCGGCTGGACCGGGCAGACGAGGCGGAACAGCTGCGCAAACGCGCGGCCCGGATGGTGCACCGCCTAATCGGCGCGGCGCTGGACGAGACCGGCTATGTGCCGCCCAAAACCATGGCCGAGCTTGATGACACCCCGTTGATGGACAACAGTTTCATCGTCACCGACGGGGCCTGTTCCTACACGATCACGATGATCGACGTGGGCCGCGGGCGGCAGCCGCTTTTGATGTTCATCGACGAAATGCCACCGCGCAATACCGACCTTTGGGTGGTGCGTCATACGCTTGGGCTGCGGCCGCTCCCAAGTGCCGTACGCTCCGGCGCGGACGCGGGCGTGATCTGCTTTACTCCCGGCACCCGCATCCGCACGCCCGGTGGTCTTGCCTTGATTGAAGACCTGCGCGAAGGCGATCTGATCCAGACCAAGGACAACGGCGCCCAGCCCATTGAGTGGATCGGCTGTCGCCACATGACCGGCGCACGTTTCCACGCCATGCCACATCTGCGTCCGGTGCGGTTCCGGGCCGGAGCTTTGGGGCATATGATCCCCGACGGGGGGCTGGTGGTCTCGCCCGAGCATCGCATTCTGCTGGGCGGCGCCAAGGCGCGGGAGTTGTTCTGCACGGACGAAGTTTTGGTCGCGGCCAAGGATTTGGTCAATGACAGCACGGTGACCGTGGATACGGGCCTGCGCGGCATGACCTATATCCATGTGATGCTAGACCGGCATCAGGTGATGTGGGCCAACGGGGTGGAGACGGAGAGCTTCCACCCTGCCTCCGCGCCGCTGGATGCGCTGGCCGGGACGGATCGGGAGCGTTTGCTCGCGACCTATCCGGATTTGGCATTTGATCCGCATACCTATGGCGGGTTTGCGCGGCGGAATTTGTCGACCTCAGAAGCGGCGATTTTGCAGCACGTGGCCTGAGCCGGTACTAACTGCCACAAAGGGCAGCGCCGAGCCGCGGGGCAAAGCGAAGCGCCGCCCCAGGGGGGCGGGTCGGCGCTGCCCGGCCTGCGGCCGGGCGGAACTTCTTCATTAGCTCTCTGCCTCATCCCCGATCAGCGCAGCCACAATCGCCCGCGCACTCTCGGAATCCCACTCCGCATCCCCCTGCAACCGGGCAATCTCACGCCCTTCACGGTCCAGCAGCACGCTGATCGGCAGCCCGAAAACACCCATCTGGCTGGCCAGCTTCTGCTTTGGGTCTTGGTGCCGCGGCAGACTGTCCACCCCGGCTTCCTCAAAGAACCGCTTGATCCCCTCGGGCGAATTGCGCCCCGTGGCGATGGTCAGCACCTGAAAATCGTCGCCGCCAAATTCTTTTTGTAAAGCATTTAACTGCGGCATCTCCTTGCGGCAGGGCGCGCACCATGTGGCCCAGAAGTTGACCAGCACATATTTGCCCTCGAAATCCGCCAGTGACATGGCCTCGCCGCTGTCCTCACGCTCAAAGGTCGCATCCGAAGCCGCCTGCGGCGAGTCATGCACCACCAGCTTTTTCATATCACCCTCGCGCAGAGCGGCGATGTCGGCGACATCGGCAAGGGCGGGGTTTGCACCTGCGACAAGCAGCGTATAAACGAAGCCGAGCACCAGATTTTTCATACGTCCCTCCAAGGGTATTCAACATGACCGACACGACCTCAAACAAGATGTGGGGTGGCCGTTTCGCCGCCGGACCGGACGCGATCATGGAGGCGATCAACGCCTCGATCGGGTTCGACAAACGGATGGCCGCACAAGACATCGCCGGGTCGCGTGCCCATGCCGCCATGCTGGCAGCCACGGGCATCCTGACTGATAACGACGCCGAAGCCATACGGGAAGGGCTTCTCACGATCTTGTCAGAGATCGAAGAGGGCAAGTTCGAGTTCTCCGCTGCCCTCGAAGACATCCACATGAACGTCGAAGCGCGGCTGAAAGACCTGATTGGCGAGCCCGCAGGCCGTTTGCACACAGGCCGTTCGCGGAACGACCAAGTCGCCACCGATTTCAAACTCTGGGTGCGCGACCAGTTGGACGCCGCCGATGAAGGCCTGCAAGCCCTGATCCGCGCGCTTTTGTCTCAGGCCGAGGCCGGGGCCGATTGGGTCATGCCCGGCTTCACCCATTTGCAAACCGCGCAGCCCGTCACATGGGGCCACCATATGATGGCCTATGTCGAGATGTTTGGCCGCGATCTAGGCCGCATCCGGGATGCGCGCAAACGGATGAACGAATGCCCCTTGGGCGCTGCGGCCCTCGCGGGTACGTCCTTCCCGATTGACCGCGAGATGACGGCCGAAGCGCTCGGCTTTGACCGCCCCGCCGCGAACTCGCTCGACGCCGTCAGCGACCGCGACTTCGCGCTGGAGTTCATGGGCGCGGCCAGCATCTGCGCCATGCACCTGTCGCGCTTTGCCGAAGAACTGGTGATCTGGTCCTCGGCGCAGTTCCGTTTCGTGGCCCTGTCGGATCGGTTCTCGACCGGCTCCAGCATCATGCCGCAGAAGAAAAACCCCGACGCAGCCGAGCTGATCCGCGCCAAGGTGGGCCGCATCTTTGGCGCGAATACCGCGTTGATGATAGTGATGAAGGGGCTGCCGCTGGCCTATTCCAAGGACATGCAGGAGGACAAAGAGCAGGTCTTTGACGCCGCCGACAATCTGATGCTGGCGCTGGCCGCGATGACCGGGATGGTCGGCGACATGACCGCCGAGCGCGAGAACCTCGCCGCTGCGGCAGGCTCTGGCTTCTCCACCGCCACCGATCTGGCCGACTGGCTGGTGCGGGTGCCGAACCTGCCTTTCCGCGACGCGCATCATGTGACTGGCACCTTGGTCGCGATGGCCGAGGATCAAGGCTGTGACCTGCCAGACCTGACGCTGGAGCAGATGCAGTCGGTCCATGCCGAGATCACGTCGGATGTTTTCGATGTGCTCGGCGTCGATAATTCGGTAAACTCGCGCATGTCTTATGGCGGCACGGCCCCCGCGCAGGTGCGTGCCCAAATTGAGCGCTGGAAGGAAATCTTGAAGTGAAACGCAGCCTCGCGATCTTCTCTCTGCTGACCCTCGCCGCCTGCGGCGCGGATGGCGAGCCGGTGCGGCCCACGGCCAGCAGCACGATCACCATGTCCTCCTCGGGCGTAGCCGTCGGCACCACGCTGGGGCTGACACGCGGGCCGTTTTCTGTGGCTCTGGGCCTGTGAAGACGGCGGCGGTTCTTTTGGGCCTGCTGGCGCTTGCGGCCTGTACACCCCCGGCGCCGAAGCAAAACGACGCGCCAAAGACTGAACCGGGGCTCAGTGTTTCCGGCTATGCCACAGTCGGCGTTGTGAAGACCTTTTGATGTCCGCCCTGCGCATGCTCTATCTCGCCCTCGCGGTCTGGGGCGCGGTGCATCCGATGTATTATTTCATCACATGGTTCCGCGCAGAGGGCTGGAGCCTGAGCGCGATGGTCGAGGCCTGGCACGCCAATGCCGCCGCCAGCGGGCTGGTCTGGGATCTGACCATCGCTGCCGTGACCCTAACCATCTGGATCACCGCCGAGGTCGCCGTGCGCCGGAATTTCCGCGCGCTGATTGCCATTCCCGCCACGTTCTGTATTGGGGTGAGCTGTGGCCTGCCGCTTTATCTGTTCTTGCGGACAGCGCCTATCAGATAAGGCTGGGCAAGAGATTCTATGCCTCCGGCGGAAGTATTTGGGGCCAAAAAGAGATGGATCATTTTCTTTATAAAGACGGTGTCTTGCATGCCGAAGACGTGAGCCTGGCGGAGATCGCCGCTGCGGTAGGTACGCCGGTCTATGTCTATTCCACCGCGACGCTGTTGCGGCATTTCCATTTGTTTGACGACGCACTGGCGGGCATGGATCATTTGGTCTGCTATGCGATGAAGGCGAACTCCAACCAAGCCGTCTTGCGCACTTTGGCGCAGGCGGGCGCGGGGATGGATGTGGTTTCGGGCGGGGAATACCGCCGGGCCAAGGCGGCGGGCGTGTCGGGCGATAAGATCGTGTTCTCGGGCGTAGGTAAGACCCGCGAGGAGATCGAACTGGCGCTGACGGGGGGCATTCGGCAGTTCAATGTCGAAAGCGAGCCGGAGATGCTGCTGCTCGATCAGGTGGCGCGGGAGCTGGGCAAAGTGGCCCCGATCACTATCCGTGTGAACCCCGATGTCGACGCCAAGACCCATGCCAAGATTGCCACCGGCAAGAGCGAAAACAAATTCGGCATCCCCATCGCTCGCGCCCGCGAAGTCTATGCCATGGCGGCCAAGCTGCCGGGGTTGGAGATCATCGGGATCGACGTGCATATCGGCAGCCAATTGACCGACCTCGCGCCCTTTGAGCAGGCCTATGGCAAGGTCGCGGAGCTGACCGAGGTGCTGCGCGCGGATGGGCATAACATTCGGCGGCTCGACCTTGGGGGTGGGCTTGGCATTCCTTACGAGCGGTCGAACACAGCACCGCCGCTGCCGACGGATTACGGCGCGATGGTGCAGCGCACGCTGGGGCATCTGGACTGCGAGGTCGAGATTGAACCGGGCCGTTTGATTGCCGGGAACGCGGGTGTGTTGGTGAGCGAAGTCATCTACCTCAAGTCCGGCGAGGGGCGCGATTTCCTGATCCTAGATGCGGCGATGAACGATCTGATCCGCCCGGCGATGTATGACGCTTGGCATGATATCGTGCCGCTGAATGAGCCCGCACCGGGGGCCGAGCCGCGCCCCGTAGATATCGTTGGCCCGGTCTGCGAATCCGGTGATACCTTTGCCAAGCAGCGGATGATGCCCACGCTCGGTTCGGGCGATCTCGTGGCCTTCCGCTCCGCGGGCGCTTATGGCGCGGTGATGAGCAGCGAATATAATTCGCGGCCTTTGATCCCTGAGGTTTTGGTCAATGGCGATCAATTCGCGGTTATCCGCCCACGGCCAAGCTTTGACGAAATGATAAACCGCGATACCATCCCTGAATGGCTCTGACGGCACCCCGCCGCCGGAGCGCGGGAGCGTGACGCATGAAGGCATCCACTGACAGGACAGACGGGCTGCGCGCATTGCGCTGGCCGCTGCGGCTGACCTGGGCGGGGATGCTGGCCGAAGCGCTGGTGCAGGCGCTGTGGCCGATGCTCACCTTATGTCTGGCGGTGTTGGCGCTGCTGATGATGGGGGTGCAGGACAGTCTGGGCGGTAATTTGCTTTGGGCTGTGCTGGGGCTCATCGGTCTTGGGTTTCTTGGCACGTTGATCTTTGCGCTGCGGCGCTTTCGGGTGCCGTCGCGCATGGCGGCGCTGGCGCGGCTGGATGCCAGCCTGCCGGGGCGGCCCATTCGCGCGCTGTTGGACGATCAGGCGATTGGCGCGGGCGATGTGGCCTCGATGGCGGTTTGGCAAGCGCATCAGCGGCGTATGGCCGAGCGCGCGGCGCGGGCGCAGGCGGTGAAGGGGGATTTGCGGGTCTCAAAAGCCGATCCCTATGCGCTGCGTTATGTGGCGCTCTTGGCGTTTTTGGTGGCGCTGGTTTTCGGCTCGGTCTGGCGGTTGGGCGAGGTCACGCAATTGGCCCCCGGCGGGGCGGGCGGGGCGCTGGCTTCTGGTCCGGTTTGGGAAGGCTGGGCCGAGCCGCCGCGCCATACGGGCAAGCCGACGCTCTATTTGAATGACCTTGCGGCGGGCGCGCTGTCGCTGCCTGCAGGGACGTTGATCACCTTGCGGCTTTATGGCGAGTTGGGCGCGTTGACGGTTGAGGAAAGCGTGTCGGGTCGCGAGGTGGCGGCGGCGTCGGAGCCTGCGCAGGATTTTACGCTGCGGCAAAGCGGACGCATCGCGATTGACGGGCCGGGGGCGCGGGAGTGGCAGATCACCATGCTGCCCGATGCTGCGCCACAGGTGGAGCGCATGGGGCCGCCCGAGGTTACCGCGCTTGGTGAGATGAGCCTGCCGTTTCTGGCGCGGGATGACTACGGGGTGGAGGCCGGGGAGGCGCGGATCAGCCTCGATCTGGCGTCGGTGGATCGGCGCTATGGGTTGACCATCGATCCGGATACGCGGCCCGAGATCGTCGTGCCGCTGCCGATGCCAATTGCGGGCGGGCGGCAAGAGTTTGAAGAGGCCTTGATCGAGAACTTCTCAAAGCATCCTTGGGCCAATCTGCCAGTCTCGCTGCAACTGAGCGTGCTGGATGCGGCGGAACAGCAGGGCGCGACGGAGGTGAGCCAGTTGACCCTGCCGGGGCGGCGCTTCTTTGATCCGGCGGCAGCGGCGGTGATTGAGATGCGGCGCGATCTGCTCTGGTCGCGAGCCAATGCGCCGCGGATTGCGCAGGTCTTGCGGGCGGTGACCTACGCGCCGGGGGAGCATCTGCGGTCCGAGGTCATGCAGTTGCGCTTGCGCCAGTTGATCCGGCGGCTGGAAATCCGCGCGCGCTATGGGCTGAACGAAGATGTGCAGGCCGAGATGGCCGAGGACATGTGGGGGTTGGCGATTGAGCTTGAAGAGGGCGTCTTGGCCGATGCGCTGGAGCGGATGCGGCGGGCGCAGGACCGGTTGAACGAGGCGATGAAGAACGGGGCCTCTTCGGCGGAGATTGCCGAGTTGATGGAAAAGCTGCGCCGCGCGACTGAGGAATACCTCAAGCAGTTGCAGCGCCAACAGGCGCAGGAGGGCGAAGGCGAGGGTCAGCAGCCCCAAGGCGAGTCCATGCAGATGACCCAAGATGATTTGCAGCGGATGATGGACCGGATTCAGGAGTTGATGGAACAGGGCCGCATGGCCGAGGCCGAACAAGCGCTGCGCGAACTTCAGGAAATGATGGAGAACATGCGCGTCACCCAAGGCCAGCCGGGAGAGGGCGAAGGCTCGCCCGGAGAACAGGCGATGGAGGGGCTGTCGGACACGCTGCGCGAGCAGCAGGGGCTGAGCGATCAGGCGTTCCGCGACTTGCAGGAGCAGTTCAACCCCGGCACAGGCGCGGGGGAGAATGAGGGCAATGAGGGCCGCAATGGCGGTCAGGGCCGGGTCCAAAGCCATGAAGGCCAGCAGAGTGAAGGTGGCGAGGCTGGTGAAGAGCCGAGCGAAGAGGGGCTCGCGGGCCGCCAGCAGGCGCTGCGCGATGAGTTGCGGCGTCAGCAAGGGCGGCTGCCGGGCGAGGGCACGCCCGAAGGCGACGCCGCACGCGATGCCTTGGGCCGGGCCGGGACTGCGATGGACCGCGCCGGAGAGGCCCTGCGCCGCGATGATCTGGCCGAGGCGATCGACAATCAGGCGCAGGCCATGGAAGCGTTGCGCGAGGGGATGCGGTCCTTGGGCGAGGCGATGGAACAAGAACAACGCGAAGGCCAGCCGGGCCAAGGCACCGCCGAGGGCGACCGCCGCGCTGAGGCGCGAGATCCGCTGGGACGCGAGCAGGGGGGCAACGGAGCCAACAGCAACGACGCGCCACTGGCCCAAGGGCCGGACGATCAGGGCCGCGCGCGACGGCTGCTGGATGAAATCCGCCGCCGCTCGGGCGAGGCAGAGCGGCCCGAGTTGGAGCGCGACTACCTCAACAGGCTGTTGGATCGGTTTTGAGCGGGGTTAGCTCTGCGACTGGGTCGCCACGGTGTCGAGCCAGACCAATAGGTCTTGCAACTGGCCGTCGAGCCAAATCCGCGCGTCATCCATCCACGCCACATAGGACGACAGGTAGGGATCGGCTTGCGGCAGTGACTGCGCGATCTGCGGCGCATAGGCATAGACCAGCGCCAAAATCGCGGCCAGCGCCATCATCAGAACAAAGCCGCGCATGAAGCCGCCGGAGCGACGCTCTTTCTGCGGCTTGTCCAGCGCTGCGGTGGGCGTGGGCCCGGCGTCCTGGCTGCGATCATGGCGCAGGGTGGAATTGATCTCGTCAATATCCGGCAGAAGATCACGGCGCGGGGCGGCAGTGGCGGCCTCAGTCGGATGCGGCGGCTCGGGTTCGCCGCGCATGCGGGCCATGCGGACACGGGCCTCATGGGCGCGATGTTCGGCATCGTCATTGCGCGGCGGGGTGTCCGGCTCTTCTTGCGGGTCGTTGTCGACCTCTGCATCGTCGTCTCGCAGGTCTTCGTCCGGCCAACCTTCGTCGAGGCCAAGCTCGGGCTGGCTCTCCAGCGGTTCGGATTGACGGCGGCGGCGGGCTTCTTGCTCTGCCGCGGCTTCTTGGCGCAGGATTTCCGCCACCGCGGGGTCCAACTGCCGCCGCGTGGGCGGAGGGGAGGCGGGGGCCGCTGCGGCTTCGGCCCGTAGGTTCGGAAAGGGGTTCTCGTCCGCATCGACGTCGGTGTAGTCGTCGTCTGCGGCTTCAGCGCTCGGAGCCCCGGCTACCGCCTCTGGTTCGTCGTCCTTTGGCGCGTCGTCGTGCGGAAACTCAGCTTCATCCTCTTCCGGCGCATTGTCCGGATGGTGCTGGAACCAAGTCTGTCCGCAGTTCGAACATTGCACATCCCGCCCAGCCGCCGGCATCACCTCGTCGGGGACTTCGTATTGCGCGTCGCAGTTCGGGCAGATCAGCCGCATGGGTATTCCTGAGGTTATTCGGGCGCTTGGATCGTTAACAAGCAGCATATGTCCTAGAATTACGTAGGAAAAGTGATATCTGAGCGGGGTGCCGGGTTCTGGTGGATTGAATCCTTTCCGGTGCTGAGGCACAACAGGTCGAAGTTTGTAAGGTGGTTGCGTGATAGAGCTCGAAAATGTGGCCTATAGCTATGGCGGGGGCGAATTGCTGTCCGACATCACGCTGAAACTTGCCCCCGGATCATTTCACTTTCTCACTGGCCCCTCGGGCGCGGGTAAGACCACGCTGATGAAGCTCTGCTATGGCGCGCTGCTGCCCACGGCGGGGCATTTGCGGCTTTTTGGGTCGGATGTGCGCGGCATGGACCGCGACGACATTGCTATGGTGCGGCGGCGCGTGGGTGTGGTGCATCAGGACGTGAAATTCCTCGACCATCTGCCGCTGACCGAGAATGTCGCCCTGCCGCTCAGTGTCGCGGGCCGCCATGCCGAGGCGGGCGGGACCGATCTGGAAGAGCTGATGTCCTGGGTCGGGCTGACCCACCGCGCCGAGGCGCTGCCGCCGGAACTGTCGGGCGGGGAGCGGCAGCGGGCTGCCTTGGCGCGGGCCGTGATCATGTCGCCCGATGTGATCTTGGCGGATGAGCCGACGGGCAATATCGATTGGGACATGTCCCAGCGGTTGCTGCATCTGCTGGTGGAGTTGAACCGCATGGGCAAGACCGTCTTGATCGCAACCCATGATCTAGGCCTGATCCGCGCCACCAAGGCGCATGTGCAGGCGCGGGTGTTGCGCATCGCCAACCGGCGCATTCAATTGGCGGGGGCGGACTTGTGAAGCGGTTCGATTTGGGCGCTCTGCGCGCGGTTTTCAAAGGCGACAGACATTCGGACCGTGTGGTGCCGCCCTCTGGATTTACCGCGCAGCTGACCATCTTTGCCGCGGGCGCCATGGCCTTTCTGGCGGTCTTTGCACTGGCGCTGTCGTTGGCCTCGGGCCGGTTGGCCAAGGTCTGGGGGCAGGAGTTGGCGCAGTCCGCCACGGTGCGCATCGTCGCGCCCTTGGACCAGCGCGCTGCGCAGACCGAAGCGGCGTTGAAGGTCTTGGAGACGACCAAGGGCGTCGCCTCGGCCCGGGCGCTGACGGACGCTGAGCAAGAGGCGCTTTTGGCGCCGTGGTTCGGCCCGGACCTGGCGATTGACAGCTTGCCTGTGCCGCGCCTGATCGAGGTGGTCGAAGAGGGCGAGGGGCTGGACCCGGTGGGGCTGCGGCTGCGCTTGTCGGCAGAGGTGCCGGGCGCCGTGCTGGACGACCACAGCCGCTGGCGCGCGCCGCTAGTCGCCGCTGCGAGCCGGTTGCGGTTGCTCGGCTGGCTTTCGACACTGCTGATCGCCACCGCCGTTGGCGCGATGGTGACACTGGCGGCGCAAGCGGCCCTTGCGGCCAACGCGCAGGTGATCGCGGTGCTGCGGCTGGTCGGCGCGACGGATGACTATATCGGGCGCGCGTTCATTCGCCGCTTTACCCTGCGGGCCTTGCTGGGCTCTGCTGTCGGGACGGCTCTGGGCATGATCGCGGTCGTATTGTTGCCCGACGCGGGGGAAGCTGGTGGCTTTCTGACCGGGTTGGGCTTTGCGGGTGTGGACTGGCTGGTGCCGCTGCTGGTGCCACTGCTCATTGGTCTTGTGGCCTTTGCCGCCACCGGCGCTGCTGCGCGGCGCACTCTGAGGGAATTGACATGAAGCTGCTGCAATGGATCCGGTCGATTATCTATATCGTGCAGGTGACTGTCGCCATGCCGCTGATCGGGCTGGCCTTTGCGCCTTGGGCGATGTTCTCCAAACAGGGGGCGTATCGCGCCTGCAAGACCTATGCCGCCTGGGCGATGTGGTCTGCCCGCTGGGTGATCGGTCTGCGCTGCGAAGTGCGCGGGGAGGTGCCGCAGGGCGAGGTTCTGGTGGCGGCGAAGCACCAGTCGTTTCTGGATATTCTGATGATCTTCCATGCGCTACCGCGTGCGAAATTCATCATGAAGCGCGAGGTGCTGTGGACCCCGGTGATCGGGCAATACGCCAAGCGGATGGGCATGATTGCCGTAGATCGCGGCAAACGCGGGCAGGCGATCACTAAGATGATGGCGGATGTCCAATCTGGCCAGAGGGAGCCGGGGCAGCTTGTGATCTATTCGCAAGGCACCCGCGTCGCTCCGGGGCTGAGCGCGCCTTATAAAGTCGGCACGGCGGTGCTCTATGACCAGTTGGGGCAGGTCTGTGTGCCGGTGGCGACCAACGCAGGCCACTTCTGGCCGCGCCGAGGGCTGTACCGCAGGCCGGGGCTGGCCGTGGTGGAGTTTCTGGAGCCGATTGAGCCGGGGCTGGATAAAAAGGCTTTTATGGCGCGGTTGGAGGAAGAGGTGGAAAGCCGTTCCAACGAGCTGCTGCACGAGGCCGGCTGGCGGCCCTCCTTGGAGCGATAACCTCGCATTCTGTTCCGCCCGGCCGCACGCCGGGCAGCGCCGACCCGCCCCCCTGGGGCGGCGCTTTCAGCACCACCCCGCGGGCCGGCGCTGCCCTTTGCGCTTTATCGTGAACGCCGAATAGACCGCTGAAGCTGAAGCTCCGCGATTGCAGTTAGACGTATCTGGGAAGCCGTTAATGTGGCGGCGCCGCCGTGGTGAGGTGGAAAAGACAGGCGTCACCCTGCATGTCTCTACGTATCGACATGACCCCGAAGGGCCTCATCTTCCGTATCTGTCGCGACGGGAAGGGTTTTAGGGCAGGGGTATGAACACCCGCTGACCCCTGCGCGCGCAACAGGCGCAACGCAAAGGGGCGGACCCTTGGCCCGCCCCGCATGGCTTACATATGGATCGCACCGTCACCGCAGGCCAGCGCGGCCTCGCGCACCGCTTCGGAATAGGTCGGGTGCGCGTGGCAGGTCATGGCGAGATCCTGCGCCGAGGCGCCGAATTCCATCGCTACACAGACCTCATGGATCAGATCGCCCGCGCCGGGGCCGATGATGTGGCAGCCCAAGATGCGGTCGGTTTCCTTGTCAGCGATTAGCTTGACGAAACCGTCGCCAGCAAAGACCGCCTTGGCCCGCGCGTTGCCCATGAAGGAGAACTTGCCGACCTTGTATTCGCGGCCCGCTTCCTTGAGCGTCGCCTCGGTCTCGCCCACGCTGGCGACCTCGGGGTGGGTATAGATCACGCCAGGAATGACGCCGTAGTTCACATGGCCATGCTTGCCCGCGATCACCTCGGCGGCGGCCATGCCTTCGTCTTCGGCCTTGTGCGCCAGCATCGGGCCTTCGATCACGTCGCCGATGGCATAGACACCTTTGACGGAGGTCTCCCAATGCTCGTTCACGGCGATCTGGCCGCGCTCGGTCAGTTTCACGCCGAGATCATCAAGCCCCAGACCCTTCACCACCGGGCGGCGGCCGGTGGAGACCAGCACCACATCCGCGTCAAGCTCATGCTCGCTGTCGTCCTTACGCAGCTTGTAGGAGACGTTGGCTTTCTGGTTTTTCACCTCGGTCTTTTGCACCGCGGCGCCCATGATGAAGTTGAAACCCTGTTTTTTCAGCATCCGCTGGAAGGTCTTTTGCACCTCTGGGTCCATGCCCGGCGTGATCGCGTCGAGGTATTCGACCACGGTGATTTCGGTGCCAAGACGCGCATAGACGCTGCCCAGTTCCAGCCCGATCACGCCCGCGCCGATCACGACCATCTTCTTCGGGATCTTGTTCAACTCCAGCGCGCCGGTGGAGGTCACGACAACCTTTTCGTCGACCTCAACACCCGGCAGGCCCGCAGGTTCGGAGCCCGACGCGATGATGATGTTCTTGGCCTCATGGACCTCATCGCCGACCTTGACCTTGCCCGCCTCGGGCACCGAGCCCCAGCCCTTGAGCCAATCGATCTTGTTCTTTTTGAACAGAAATTCGATGCCCTTGGTGTTGGTCTCGATGGTCTTGTCCTTGTAGGTCAGCATCTGTTTCCAGTCGACCGAGGGGCTTTTGCCCTTCAGACCCATCTCGCCAAAGTTATGCTCGGCCTCATGCAGCATATGGGTGGCGTGCAGCAGCGCCTTGGAGGGGATGCAGCCGACGTTGAGGCAGGTGCCGCCCAGCGTCTCGCGGCCCTCCACACAGGCGGTTTTCAGGCCCAGTTGTGCGCAACGGATGGCGGCGACATAGCCGCCGGGGCCAGAGCCGATCACGATGACATCATAGCTCGACATGGGGGGTCTCCTTAGCAGTCTGGTGTTGCAGGCAAGGTAGGGGGCGCGGGTTTGAGGTGCAAGCGCCGCTGCCTGCGGGTGTGGGTGAAAGAGGTCGGGTTAAACGAGGGCCGCCAGCAGCATCAGCATGGTCGCGACAAAGCCGATGATCCAGATGATCGAGCGATGCGGGCGCAGGCCCATGGCATAGGCGGGGACATAGAGGATGCGGGCGATCAGATAGACCCAAGCGCAGGCGGCGGTGAGGGCGGTGTTCTGGCCCGACATCTGGATCACGCCAACGGCGATGCCAAAGAGGATCAGCCCCTCGAAATGATTGTCCATCGCCCGGCCCAGACGGGCGGTGCGGTCCGACAGCGCACGGCTGGGCTCACGGTCCCGCGCCGACATGGTATAGCCGGGGCCAATCTCGCGGTTGGCGGGGACGGCGTAGAGCACGAATTGAAGCCCCTGCAACAGTGCTGCAAGGGTCAGGACGGTCAACTCGATGCTCATGCGTTTTTCACGAAATAGGCGGTGGAGCTGGTCACGGTGCCCTTGTCGTCACTGCTGAGCGCATTGGACCGGGTCAGCCAGTCGTCGGCCCTTTTGCGGTCATTCACGTCGAGCAGGACGGACGCCTTGGTGCTGCTGTCGGCGTGCTGCCAGATTTGCAGCACCGAGAGGCCTGCATCGCGGCGCGCTTCGGCGTCGTCGTCAAAGGCCTGTTTCCAGATTGCAAAATCGGTGACGTCGAAGTGGCAGATCATCTGCATGTGGAGGCCCTTTCAGAGCGCGTGGAAATAGAGAACGGCGGTGGCGGCATAGCCCGCGAGCCAGGCCAGCGTGCGGATCGTCGGCACGCCGAGCGCATAGACGATGACGTAGATGATCCGCGCCAGTAGGAAGACTTGGGCGGCCAAGAGCGTGGCGCTGTTGTTGCGGCCCATGATCTCGATCAGCAGCACGGCAGGGGCGAAAAGCGCCAGTGCCACCACGGAGTTATCCAGCGCGCGACTCAGACGGGCGGTCATGCCGGTGGTGGTGCGCGTCTCGTCGCGGGAGGACATCAGGTAGCCCATCGAGAGTTGCCGGGTGGCACCCAGCACCTGCAGGAGGATCGTCAGCATGACCAAGAGGCCATAGGCGGCGAGGAGGGTTGTTTCGGTCATGGTCTGTGTCCTACTACTATTGAGCACTGCTTATTTGAGGAGGAGGCAGCCGAAGCACAGGCTTATCGACATTAAGCTGTTTTCGTTGCTCCTCAGAGGCAGATTCGTAGCCAATAAGCGCAGTTATCTTTCCGACTGTATTTAGCGCCTCGGGAGCTGCTGCAAGTACTCCAGTTGTTCCAACGATCGCCGCTCCAATAAACGTCAAAGTCTTCAAAATGTTGGCCAGGTTGGCGCTATCATTTAAGATAAGACTATCGAACTCATTGAGGTTACGGAACAGCAATTCCTTTTGCCGGCTGGGAAGAATTAGGCGCCCAACTTCAACCCGTAGCTCGGCCGAAAGGGCAAGTGCGTTCTGCCTTCCTTCTTCCGAAAGCCCTTTATCGGTAAGTAGGCGCACATGTTTATCGCGAATGTTATCGGCGAGTTCTTTTGCTCTCAGTTTGCCCGCATACCTTACCAAATCGTGCAACTGCGCATCATAGCCAGCGTATTCTTCGGGTTTTTCGACTGATATTCCGAAACTGTCTGCAAGCTGAAGTAAAAAATCTATGAGCTCAGTTCTAAGCTTATTGTCACTCTCGATAGATGTTTGGTTCGTAATTCTTTTCTCAAGCTCTTGAGAGCCAATTGACACGGCATGTCGCCAAATTTCCTGTGGATTTCCAGACATGCCTGATAGCTTTTCGGAGACTAGTTCTATTAAGGCCGTCATATACATGCTCCGGGTCGCCAAATTTATTTCGATAAATAGAATAGGGCGGGGGTCGCCCCCCGCCCAGTCTATCACAGATCCATCAACAGACGGCGCGGATCTTCGAGCATCTCTTTGACGCGGACGAGGAAGGTGACAGCGCCCTTGCCGTCAATGATCCGGTGGTCGTAGCTGAGCGAGATATACATCATCGGACGGATCACGACCTCGCCGTTGATCGCCATCGGGCGGTCCTGAATTTTCGCCATGCCGAGGATGCCGGACTGTGGCGGGTTCAGGATCGGCGCGGTCATCAGCGAGCCGTAGACGCCGCCGTTGGAGATGGTAAAGGTGCCGCCGGTCATGTCGGCCATTGTCAGCTTGCCGTCACGGGCCTTTTTGCCCATGGCGTTCACGGCCTTTTCGATCTCGGCGAAGGACATCGCGTCGGCGTCTTTGATCACCGGCACCACAAGGCCCGTGGGCGTGCCTGCGGCGACGCCCATGTGGACGTAGTTCTTGTAGATGATGTCGGTGCCGTCGATCTCGGCGTTGACCTCTGGGATTTCCTTGAGCGCGTGGCAGCAGGCTTTGGTGAAGAAGGACATGAAGCCCATCCGGACGCCGTGTTTCTTCTCGAAGTCGGCTTTGTAGGTGTTCCGCAGCGCCATGACCTCGGTCATGTCGACCTCGTTAAAGGTGGTCAGGATCGCGGCAGTGTTCTGGGCTTCTTTCAAGCGGCGCGCCATGGTCTGCTTGAGGCGGGTCATCTTGACCCGCTCTTCGCGCGACGCGTCATCGGGGGCGGAGGCGGCGCGGGGGGCTGCGGGTTTGGCTTGGGCTTTGGGAGCCGAGGTGCCAGCGGCGATGGTCTTGGCCACGTCTTCTTTCATCACCCGACCGTCACGGCCCGAGCCTGTGACCTGATCGCGGCTGATGCCGGCTTCGGCCATGGCTTTCTTGGCCGACGGCGCGTCTTCGACGTCTTTGCCGGAAGTGTCGGCGGATTTGGTTTCAGGGGCAGCACCTGCCCCGGATTTGGCGTCTTCGCCTTTGGAAGCAGCGCCTGCGCCGGAGGTCAGCACGGCCAGCGTGGCGGAGGCTTCGACGGTGGTGCCTTCGTCGGCGAGGATTTCGGTCAACACGCCGGCGGCGGGCGAGGGGACTTCGACGCTGACTTTGTCGGTTTCCAATTCGCAGAGCATCTCGTCCTGCTCGACCTTGTCGCCGACCTTTTTGAACCATGTGCTGACGGTCGCTTCGGTCACCGACTCGCCCAGTGTTGGCACCTGTACGTCGATGCTGTCGCCTTCGCGGGCGGCGACATCGGCGGAACCGGCGTCGATCGCCTTGGGCGCATCGCCGTCGCGGTCGGACTGGGACACGGCCTCATCGTCCTTGGCGGCTTCCTTGGCTTTTGGCGCGGCGTCGGAGCCAGAGTCGCCTTCGCTGACATTGGCCAGCAGAGCGTCGACGCCCACGGTGTCGCCCTCTTGCGCCACGATCTCGCTCAGGGTGCCGGCGACGGGCGAGGGCACTTCGACGGTGACCTTGTCGGTTTCCAGCTCGCAGAGCATTTCATCCACCGCGACGGTATCGCCGGGCTTTTTGAACCATGTGGCAACGGTGGCTTCGGTGACGGATTCGCCCAGCGTTGGGACGCGTACTTCGCTTGTCATGGTTTACTTTCCTTTGATGGTCAGCGCCTCGTCAACGAGGGCGGCTTGTTGTGCTTTGTGCTGGCTGGCCAGACCCGTGGCGGGCGAGGCGGCGGTGGCGCGGCCGACATAGGTCGGGCGGCCGTGATCGGCGTTGATGCGGCCCAGAACCCATTCGATATTGGGCTCGATGAAGGTCCAGGCACCTTGGTTCTTGGGCTCTTCTTGGCACCAGATCATCTCGGCACCCTTGAAGCGTTCCAGCTCTTTCACCGCGGACTGGGCGGGGAAGGGGTAGAACTGCTCGAACCGCAGGATATAGACATCGTCGATGCCGCGGGCGTCACGCTCTTCGAGCAGGTCGTAATAGACCTTGCCCGAACACATCACCACGCGTTTGATCTTGTCGTCCGAGACCAGTTTGGTGTCCGAATTTCCCTTTTGGGCATCGTCCCAAAGCACGCGGTGGAAGCTTGAGCCGGTGGTGAATTCATCGGCTTTGCTGACCGCGAGCTTGTGGCGCAGCAGGGATTTGGGCGTCATCAACATCAGCGGTTTGCGGTAGCTGCGGTGCAACTGGCGGCGCAGGATGTGGAAGTAGTTGGCCGGCGTGGTGCAGTTCGCCACGATCCAGTTGTCGCCGCCACACATGGTGAGGAACCGCTCCAGACGCGCCGAGGAGTGCTCGGGGCCTTGCCCCTCATAGCCATGCGGCATCAGACAGACGAGGCCCGACATGCGCAGCCATTTGCTTTCACCGGAAGAGATGAACTGGTCAAACATGATCTGCGCGCCGTTGGCAAAGTCACCGAACTGGGCTTCCCAGAGGGTCAGCGCGTTCGGCTCAGCCAGCGAGTAGCCGTATTCAAAACCCAGCACCGCATATTCGCTGAGCATGGAGTCGATGACCTCATACTCCGCCTGACCTTCGCGGACGT
This sequence comes from Sulfitobacter delicatus, assembly GCF_900102535.1. Taxonomy (GTDB): domain Bacteria; phylum Pseudomonadota; class Alphaproteobacteria; order Rhodobacterales; family Rhodobacteraceae; genus Sulfitobacter; species Sulfitobacter delicatus. Next base: position 70,496 of record NZ_FNBP01000008.1, read on the forward strand.
GGTTCAGCGGGTAGTAACGGTCTTCGTTCTCTTGGTTAATGAAGGCCGAGTGACGTTGGCTGAATGTGCCGCGTGTGCTGTCTTGGCCCGACAGGCGGACCTTGTAGCCTTCGGTCAGCAGGGAGCCAAAGGCCAGCGCTTCCGCCGTGGCCCAGTCAAAGCCTTCACCGCTGTCGAACATCTGCTTCTTTGCGTCGAGCAAACGTCCAATGGTCTTGTGCAGTGGGAAATCGTCGGGCGCGGTGGTAAGCGCCTTGCCAACCTCGCCGAGAGTCTCGGGCGCGATGGCGGTTTTGCCGCGCTGGTAGGACTTTTTCTTTTTGTCCATGCCGGACCATTTGCCATCCAGCCAGTCGGCCTTGTTGGGGCGGTATTCTTTACCGGCCTCAAACTCTTCGCCTAGCTGTTTCTGGAAGGCGGCCTTCATGTCCTCGATCTCGCCCTCGGGGATCAGGCCGTCTTTGACCAGACGTTCGGTATAAAGGCTGAGCGTGGTCTTTTGCTTCTTGATGCTCTTGTACATCACCGGGTTGGTGAACATCGGCTCGTCGCCTTCGTTGTGACCAAAGCGGCGGTAGCAGAAGATGTCGATGACCACGTCTTTGTGGAATTTCTGGCGGAATTCGGTGGCCACGCGGGCGGCGTGAACCACGGCTTCGGGGTCGTCGCCATTGACGTGGAAGATCGGCGCCTCGACCACCAGTGCGTTGTCGGTGGGGTAGGGCGAGGAGCGCGAGAAATGCGGCGCGGTGGTGAAGCCGATCTGGTTGTTCACGACGATATGCATGGTGCCGCCGGTCTTGTGCCCTTTGAGGCCCGAGAGCGCGAAACATTCGGCTACGACGCCTTGGCCCGCAAAGGCCGCGTCGCCGTGCAGCAGGATCGGCATGACGGCGGTGCGGTCTTCGTCGTTGAGCTGGTCCTGCTTGGCGCGGACCTTGCCCAGCACGACGGGGTTTACCGCCTCGAGGTGCGAGGGGTTGGCGGTCAGCGACAGGTGGACGGAATTGCCGTCAAACTCACGGTCCGAGGACGCGCCGAGGTGGTATTTCACATCGCCCGAGCCGTCGACGTCTTCGGGCTTAAAACTGCCGCCTTGGAATTCGTTAAAGATCGCCCGGTAGGGTTTCTGCATGACGTTGGCGAGCACCGACAAGCGGCCCCGGTGGGGCATGCCGATGACGATGTCTTTGACGCCCAACTGGCCGCCGCGCTTGATGATCTGCTCCATCGCCGGGACAAGGCTTTCGCCGCCATCAAGGCCGAAACGCTTGGTGCCCATATATTTGACGTGGAGGAATTTCTCGAAACCTTCGGCCTCGACCAGCTTGCTCAGGATCGCCTTGCGGCCTTCCTTGGTAAAGGCGATCTCTTTGCCGTAGCCTTCGATGCGCTCTTTCAGCCAACCGGCCTGCTCGGGGTCGGAGATATGCATGTATTGCAGCGCGAAGGTGCCGCAATAGGTCGAGCGCACTATGTCGACGATCTGCTTCATGGTGGCCACTTCGAGGCCAAGCACGTTGTCGATAAAGATCGGGCGGTCCATGTCGGCGTCGGTGAAGCCGTAGGACTTGGGGTCAAGCTCCGGCTGCTCGCCCATGTCGCGCATGCCCAAGGGGTCGAGATGCGCGGCCAAGTGGCCCCGGATGCGGTAGGCGCGGATCAGCATCAGCGCACGGATGCTGTCCAGAACGGCAGCGCGGATCTGGTCGTCAGAGACCGGCACGCCTTTTTCCTCGGCTTTCTTTTTGATCTTGTCGCCTGCGGCCTTGGCCTCGGTGGGCTCCGGCCAGACGCCGGTCAGTGCGCCCATGACCTCGCTTTGCGGCGCGGGCGGCCAGTCGGGACGCGCCCAAGAGGGGCCAGCGGCCTCGGCCTGTGCGGTTTCGGCGTCATCGCCCATCGCCGCGAAGAAGTCCTGCCATGCCGCGTCGACCGCGTTGGGGTCGTTGGCGTAGCGGGCATACATGGCCTCGAGATATTCCGCGTTCTCGCCCTCCATAAAGGAGGAGGCGTGGAACTGGTCGTTGGCGGGTTGGTCGGTCATTGGGTCACCTTTGTTCGGCGGGGCAGACGGGACGGGGTCAGAATCAGAATCGGTCTATAGTCAGGCGGCAGGCGGGGGGCCATAGGCATTGGGTGCGGGGTCGGACGGGCGGGTCAGCCACCAGAGGAAGACCAGCGAAACGATGAGTTGGATGAGGCCCAGAATGGCAAAAAACGCCATGCCGCCCATATTGCCCATCATCGCGTCCATGTTCTCCATCTGGGCGGCGGGGTCGCTGCCCATCATCATGGCGTCAGGATCGGGCATGCTGGGCGCAAAGAGGCTCATCAGCAGGCTGAGACCGGCGGGAATGGCGATGTACCAGCCCGGACGCCCGGTGTCTTGCAGACGCCGCGCACCGACGGCCAGCATCGGCACGATCACGGCGAGGGTGAAGAGAAGGTTGAGCGGCCACCAGATCAGCGAGGTCACGAGACCGCCGATGATCACGGCCAGAAAGAACCACCAATATTCGGACCGCGAGGCGCGGCCCTGAAAGCGGGCGTATTTCTCGGTCAGGCAGGTCTTGATCGCAGTTTGAAAATCCATCGTGCCTTCCTTCGCTGTCGGCGCCGCCGGGTGGTTTCTTAATGCTGTACCGCGGAGGGTAGCCCTCCGCGGTGGTTTTCAAAGGGGCGGGCGCGGGGCCAGCTCTAAGGGGCTTAGCCCTTGTCGATCGCTTCTTTGACCGCTTCGCCCAGTGTCGCAGGGCTGTCGGCTACAACGATCCCGGCGGCTTTCATCGCTTCGATCTTGCTCTCCGCGTCGCCTTTGCCACCGGCGACAATTGCGCCTGCGTGGCCCATGCGGCGGCCGGGAGGGGCCGTGCGACCGGCGATGAAGCCAGCGGTGGGCTTCCAGCGGCCTTTTTTCTTTTCGTCGGCGAGGAACTGTGCCGCTTCCTCTTCGGCGGAGCCGCCGATTTCACCGATCATAATGATCGATTGGGTCTCGTCATCGGCGAGGAACATTTCCAAAACGTCAATGTGCTCAGTGCCTTTGATCGGGTCGCCACCGATGCCGACGGCGGAGGACTGGCCGAGGCCCATGTCGGTGGTCTGCTTGACCGCCTCATAGGTCAGCGTGCCCGAGCGCGACACAACGCCGACGGAACCGCGGCGGTGGATGTGGCCCGGCATAATGCCGATTTTGCAGGCGTCAGGCGTGATGACACCGGGGCAGTTCGGGCCGATGAGGCGCGACTTGGAGCCTTCGAGGGCACGGGCAACGCGGGCCATGTCGAGAACCGGGATGCCTTCGGTGATGCAGACGATCAGTTCCATCTCGGCGTCGATCGCTTCAAGGATCGAGTCAGCCGCGAAGGGGGGCGGCACGTAGATCACGGAGGCATTGGCCTCGGTCACGTGCTTGGCTTCGTGCACGGAGTTGAAGACCGGCAGGTCGAGGTGCGTTTGGCCCCCTTTGCCGGGCGTCACGCCGCCAACCATCTTGGTGCCATAGGCGATGGCCTGTTCGGTGTGGAACGTCCCCTGCGAGCCGGTGAGGCCCTGACAGATGACTTTGGTGTTTTCGTTAACAAGTACGGCCATGATTTTTTCCTTGGTCGGTAATGTTTGATCCCGAGACAGGCCCGGGGGTGTCGGGCATGCTAGGCCCGGTGAATAAGTGGCGGTGAGGCAGGGCGCGCCGCAGCGCGGAGGCGGGTGGGCGACAGGCAGACCATCAGTAAAGCTGCTCACTATCGTCGACCAGAAGGTCGAGCAGCCGGACAGTGATGAGCCCGGCCCCCATGACCATCAGGCTGCGCGCCACCGAACCGGTCAGGTTCGAGGGCAGCAGCCCGGCCAGCCCGTCCCGCGATTTGCGGGCAGCGCGGTGCAAGCCCCGGTCGCGGCGGCTGTGGTTTTCCGGTTCGGGCAGACGCAGGGCAGCGGGCTGCCACTGCCGGATCAACAGGCCCGCGCCCAAAAGCGCGATTCCTGCCAGCACCGGGGAGGATTTTGGAGAGTTGTCCATGTCGGCCTCACTGCGTCGTTTCGATCCGTAGCCCATTGCTACCGTTCACCTAGCGTCCCATGCTCGGGATGACAGACGCTCCCGGCTGAGGGTGACCCCAGCGGGAGCGTATGTTGCTCAGCCCTTGACCGCTTTCACGATCTTCTGCGCGCCGTCTTTCAGGTCATCAGCAGCAATCACGTCCAGACCGGAGTTGTTGATGATCGCTTTGCCTTCTTCGACGTTGGTGCCTTCGAGGCGCACAACCAGCGGCACTTTCAGACCGACTTCCTTCACCGCGGCGACAACGCCTTCGGCGATGACGTCACAGCGCATGATGCCGCCGAAGATGTTGACCAGGATACCTTTGACGTTGTCGTCCGAGGTGATGATCTTGAACGCTTCGGTAACCTTCTCTTTGGTCGCGCCGCCGCCCACGTCGAGGAAGTTGGCAGGCTCGGCACCGTAGAGTTTGATGATGTCCATGGTGGCCATCGCCAGACCCGCGCCATTGACCATGCAGCCGATCTCACCGTCCAGCGCGATGTAGTTCAGGTCGTATTTGGAGGCTTCGAGTTCCTTGGAGTCTTCCTCGGTCTCGTCACGCAGCTCGGCCACATCGGCCTGGCGGTACATAGCGTTGCCGTCGAAGCTGACTTTCGCGTCGAGTACCTTGAGGTCGTTGCCGGGCATGACGATCAGCGGGTTGATCTCCAGCATCTCCATGTCCTTCTCGATGAAGGCTTGATAGAGTTGACCCATCAGCTTGACGCACTGCTTGACTGCTGCGCCTTCGAGACCCAGCGAGAATGCGACTCGGCGGCCATGGTAGGGCTGGTAGCCTGTCGCCGGATCGACGGAGAAGCTGAGGATTTTCTCAGGTGTCGCGTCGGCGACTTCTTCGATGTCCATGCCGCCTTCGGTGGAGCAGACAAAGGAGATGCGGCTGGTCTGGCGGTCGACCAGCAGGGCGAGGTACAATTCGCGCTCAATGTCGGAGCCGTCTTCGATGTAGACGCGGTTGACCTGTTTGCCCGCGGGGCCGGTCTGGTGTGTGACCAGCGTCTTGCCCAGCATCTTTTTGGCTTCTTCAGCCGCTTCTTCCACGGATTTGGTCAGGCGCACGCCGCCTTTTTCGCCAGCTCCGGCCTCTTTGAAGCTGCCCTTGCCGCGGCCACCTGCGTGGATCTGTGCTTTGACAACCCAAAGAGGGCCGTCCAACTCGCCCGCCGCGTTCTTGGCATTTTCAGCCTTGAGCACGACGCGGCCGTCGGAGACAGGGGCGCCATAGCTGCGCAGGAGGGCTTTCGCCTGATATTCGTGGATGTTCATGAAAAACGGTCCCGTTTCTGTTCCAGTTGCCCCGTAGTATGGGGTTCACTCTCGTTCCTGTAAGGGTTTTTTCGGAGAAAGTCGGGTTTGGCCAGCTAAAAATAGCTTTTGTGATCACACGTCGAAAGCGTGTGATCACAAATTAACAGAACCCGTCCGAATCGGCTGAATTTTGCTTAAATGCGGGGAATTGCCAGGCCCGGCAGGGTCGCCGGGCCTTGCCGTCAACGCGGCATAAGCGCCCAGTAATCGAGGTCAAGCAAAACCTCGGGGCGGTACTTTCCGGCGTCGTCACGCAACTCAAATGGTGCGCCGCCTTTGGTCGCCACCAGCCGCAGTCGGATCGCGCCGACACCGGGGGCGGCGGTCTCGGCTTTGTCCAGCACTTCGGACCATGCGCGGATGGTATCGCCCGCAAGGCAGGGGTTGGCATGGGCGCCGCCATTGAGGCCCGCGATCATCTGCGCGTTGGCCAGCCCGTTGAACGAAAGCGCGCGGGCCATGGAGATCACGTGCCCGCCATAGATCAGCCGCGTGCCGTCGGGGCGGGCGGAAGTGTCGAAATGCACTTTGGCCGTGTTCTGCCACAGGCGGGTGGCCATCATATGCTCGGCTTCTTCCACGGTGACGCCGTCGACATGGTCGATCTTTTCGCCCACCTCGTAGTCGTCCCAGCGGTGCATCTCCCCGGCGAGGGTGAAGTCGTAGTTGGTGAAATCCAAACCCTGCGGAATCTGCAACTGGTCGACGGTGAGGGCGGCGGGCAGATCGGGCACGGTGGTCTCGGGCGCGGGGGCATCCACGTCGCCTTTGCGGACCATGACCCAGCGGACATAGTCCAGCACCGGCGTGTCATGCTGATTGAGCCCGGTGGTGCGGACCCAGACCACGCCGGTCTTGCCGTTGGAGTTCTGCTTGAGGCCGATGACCTCGCTTTCGGCCCGCAACGTGTCGCCGGGCCAGACGGGGGAAAGCCAGCGGCCTTGGGCATAGCCGAGGTTGGCGACCGCGTTGAGCGAGACATCCGGCACGGTTTTGCCAAAGACGATGTGAAAGGCGATCAGATCGTCGAGCGGGCTGGCGCTGAGCCCGCAGGACTGGGCGAAACTGTCCGAGGAATAGAGCGCGTGGCGGGCGGGGTAGAGCGCGTGGTAGAGGGCACGCTCGCCCGCGCCGACGGTGCGCGGGACGGCGTGTTGCAGCTTGTCGCCGAGGCGGTAGTCTTCGAAAAAGCGGCCTTTGTTTGTCTTGCTCATCATTGCGCGCCAAGTTTGATGTCGGGCGAATAGGTGCCGGGCGCGTCTTTCACCACGGCTTGGCCGCAGCGCATAACGCCGGCCTTGTGGTCCCATGTCTGGGTCGGGGTGCCGTAGAGTTCCCAGCCTTTGTTCAAAGCCTCGGTGACCTTGTGGCAAAAGGCGGAAGTGTCCTCTTCGGACAGGAAACGGTAGACTTTCATGGCAGGCTCCGGGTCAATTGGGGAAGGGGCTGACGCCCAGCCACATGTGGATGGCGGCGGTGGGCGCGAAGAAGATCGCGGAGATCACGATCAGGCGGATATAGGTGGCGCGGCCTGCGGGGGGCGGGGGTGTCCAGCCCGGCTCGGCGCGGTTGATTAGGATGACTTCGCTGACCGCCCAGCCCAGCATCGTGCCGAAAAGCAGAATCGCGGCGAGGTCGCCGTTGACCAGCAGATGCGCGGTGGCCCAGATCTTGACCGCGAGCAGTTGCGGGTGGCGGGTCTTGTTGGCGGGCCATGCTTTTGCCCCTTTGGCAGCGCTTGAGCCGAAGACCCAGAAGGCCAGCAACATCAGCAGGTTGTTGATGTGGGTGAAGAAGCTGGGCGGGTTCCAGACCGGGATGAACTCGGCCGTGCGGTAGCCCCAGATGATCAGGGCCAGCGCCACGACCAGCGCCGCTGCCACCGCGCCACGGCCCGCGTTGCCCATTTGGGCGCGTTGGGCAGGCATCAGGCGTTTGAAGAGATGGGCGCCGATCCAGAGGATCAGGCCGAGGACGAGGATGGTCATGAGGAGGACTCCGGGGTCATGGCTGCGATTGCCTCCAGTTTTGCCAGTGTTTCGCGGGCAGTGGCAACATGGAGATTTTCCACGATCTTGCCGTCGACCACGGCGACACCCTGGCCTGCGGCTTGGGCTTCTTCATAGGCGTCGATCTGGCGGCGGGCGAGGGCGGCTTCGTCGTCAGACGGGGTGAAGGCGGCGTTGGCGATGTCGAGTTGCGCCGGGTGGATCAGGGTCTTGCCGTCAAAGCCCATGTCGCGGCCTTGGTCGCATTCGGCCTTTAGCCCCTCGTCATCCTTGAAGGCGTTATAGACACCGTCGATGATCGCCACGCCATGCGCTTTGGCGGCCAGTAGGCAGAGGCCGAGGCCGGTGATGAGCGGCAGGCGGTCGGGGCGGAAGCGGGTTTGCAGGTCTTTGGCGAGATCGTTGGTGCCCATGACCATGGCCTGCAACTGGCGGTGCCCGGCGATGGCGGCGGCGTTGAGCATCGCACCGGGGGTTTCCATCATCGCCCAGAGGGGGATGTCTCCGACGATCTCGGTCAGCGCTTCGAGGTCGGCCGGGGAGCCGACTTTGGGCAGCAAGATCGCGTCGGGCTTCATGGCGGCAGCTGCGCGGGCGTCCTCAGTGCCCCATTCGGTGTCGAGCCCGTTGATCCGCACCACCCGCATTCGGGCGCCGTAGCCGCCTGTATTGAGCGCTTCGGCCAGAGTGTCGCGGGCGGCGACCTTCTCATCGGGAGAGACGGCGTCTTCGAGGTCAAAGATGATTGCGTCACAGGCCAGCCCGCGGGCTTTGTCGAGCGCGCGGGGTTTGGAGGCGGGGATATAAAGAACGGACCGCAGCGGGCGTGTGGTGGCAGACATGAGAGGCTCCTCGGATGGATAACATTGTTGCGCGCAGAGGGGCATTTTTGAGCGATAACTTCAAGCCCAAACGTGCTGCGACGCAGCAAAGGTCAAATGCAACAGGCATCCGTGCGGGCGGTTAACCAATATTTCAGCGCTTCGGCAGCACTCTACCCCCATCAAATCCGGCGCGGCGTCTTGCTCAGCCCGGATACAGTCATCTCAACCGGGGCGGCCCCGGGTCTGATCGGGGAAACCCCGCTGGAGCGGATCAGAGGGCCACGTCTTTCGAAATGAAGGCAAACGCTATGACACGCACAACCAAGATCATTCACCTTACCATGCTCACTGCTGCGGCTGCTCTGATGATCGCCGCCAAAACCGAAGCCGCCGGTGCCAACCCGCGCAATTGTGGCCCGCGCGAGGCTGTGGTGACACGGCTTGCGGACGGCTATGGCGAGACGCGCCAGTCCATGGGGTTGGGCGGCAATAATGCTGTGGTCGAGATTTTCGCCTCTGACGAGACGGGCAGTTGGACGATCACGGTGACCGGTACGAATGGTATCACCTGTCTTGTCGCATCGGGGCAGGGGTTTGAGGAATTGGCGGAAGCGCTGCCGGCCAAGGGCAGCGACGCTTAAAATAAGTTAGTTTTTAACGGGAGAAGGGCGGCCATGGGGGCGCCCTTTTTTGTGGTCTTGGGGGATTAAAGGCTGAGCGGAAAGCTCTTCAGCGTTTTCAGTTCCCCGCCAGTCAGCGAAACCAATTCTATAATGTCGAGTATGCCCCGAATTGGCAGTTCGCCTATCACTGAGGGATCAAGTTGGGCGATAGAAGCTCGATCACGATTTGTCGCGATGGTCATATGCGGGCGATAGGGCTGGCCATGGTCAAACTGCTGGCAGTGTGGTCCAGAGTAGATGCGCTGGTGTAGCGAAACGATCTCGTCATGACCGCGTCCGCATTGCAGCAGTAGTTTATGCTTTTCTTCGAACGGATCGTATTCGATGGTGAAACGGTCGAAATCGAGCGGAACTGGTTTCGCAACAGAGAGTGTATCTTGGCAAAAGTCCGCGAAGGCTTTTGCGTCCAATCCAGGCAGGCCGAACACCAACGTGATGTGGGGGCGTACAAGTTGAGCGCGTTCGGGCTCATGCTTCGCGCGGAATTGCGCGAGGGACGATGTGAACGTTGTTTCAAACTTTGGAAATGCCAGCACATACAACATGGCGCGAGGTTGAGGCGTTTCGCCGTTTGCTGCAACATCTCACCTGGCTCGGGTAAGACATTATGCCCGTTTCTTGCAGGTATCCGCGCATCGGCACCTAAGATCGGCGTATTCACCAGAATTCGCAGTCTTTTTGCAGGCTAGACGGAACCGGAAGGGGGGATCGGGGTTGTGGTTCCAGAAGAGCGCAAGACGCTCGCCATCTGGAAGGAGTATTTATAATGAAACGTTTTCTGAGCACCACAGCGATCGTGTTGACCATGACGGGCGCAGCCTTTGCTGACGCACATTCCGAAGGTTTCGGGAACGTCGCGGTTGAGGAAACCGACTTCCTCGCATCTGATCTGATCGGCATGCGCATCTACAACTCCGAAGCAGAAGTTGAGAACGAAGCAACTGTTGCAGAGGGTGCAGAAAAAGAATGGGACGACATTGGCGAGATCAATGACATCATCGTCACCAAAGACGGCAAAGTAACTGCCGTGATCCTCGGCATCGGCGGTTTCCTTGGTATGGGCGAGCGTGACGTGTCCATTTCCATGGATAAGATCCGCATCCTGTCCGACGAAGACGGTGACCGCTTCCTCGTTGTGAACACCTCGAAGGAAATGCTGGAGCAGTCTCCGGAATTCGAGCGTGAAATGGATATGGACGCTGAAAAGAAGGCCGAAGCTGACAACGACAACGTGACTGTCGTTACCACCGGTGGTTCTGACGCTGAGAACGTAGCCGAGAACGCAGAAGCCGAAACCGAGGAAATGGCGGAAGAAGTAGAAACTGAGACCGAAGAAATGGCTCAGGAAGCTGAAGCCGAAACCGAGGAAATGGCCAACGAAGTAGAGGCCGAATCCAAGGAAATGGAACAAGAAGCTGAGCAGATGGCTGAAGAAGCCGAAGCCAACACCGAAGCCGCAGTGGAAGGCGACGACGCCAACACTACTGTGATCACCGGTGACGAGACTGTTGACCGTGAACTGCTGCCGCGCCCTGAAGTTGAGCGTGAAGGCTATGAAACGGCCAATGCCGAAACAATCGGTCAGATGTCGGCTGAAGACCTCGAAGGTTCGCCAGTATATGGCGCCAACGACGAGACCGTGGGCGAGATCGACACGCTGCTGATTGGCGACAACGGCAAGATTGACCGTGTTGTGATCAACGTTGGTGGTTTCCTTGGTCTGGGCGAAAAGCCAGTGGCCGTGACTTTTGATGAACTGCAGGTTCTGAAGAACGTCGAAGGTGACGATGTGCGTATCTACATCGACAGCACCGAAGAGCGTCTGGAATCGCAGCCTGAGTACGAAGAGCAGTAAGATTTAGCTCTTTAGGTAAGGAATTGGTCGCCCCTCGGGGCGGCCTTTTTCGTTTAGACGTGGGGGCTTATGCCAAGGCCTCTCGCACAACTTGCACGGGGCTGCGCATTTCGGTATCTCCGGCGCAAATGAAACCTCTGTCGGAGACATGACCATGGCCAGACCCAAGATCGCGCTTATTGGCGCGGGGCAAATCGGCGGCACTCTCGCCCATCTCGCAGCACTGAAGGAACTGGGCGACGTTGTCCTGTTCGACATTGCCGAGGGCACACCTGAGGGCAAAGCGCTCGACATCGCGTCTTCTGGCCCCTCGGGCAAGTTCGACGCGACAATGTCCGGCACCCAAGACTATGCGGACATCGCAGGTGCAGACGTTTGCATCGTGACCGCTGGCGTGGCGCGCAAGCCGGGCATGAGCCGCGATGACCTGCTGGGCATCAACCTTAAGGTCATGAAATCCGTGGGCGAAGGCATTGCCAAACACGCCCCCGACGCTTTCGTGATCTGCATCACCAACCCGCTTGATGCGATGGTTTGGGCGCTGCGTGAATTCTCCGGTCTGCCGCATGAAAAAGTCTGCGGCATGGCAGGTGTGCTCGATTCCGCCCGCTTCCGCCATTTCCTCGCGTCCGAGTTCAACGTGTCCATGAAAGACGTCACCGCATTCGTGCTGGGCGGCCATGGCGACACGATGGTACCGCTGGTGCGCTACTCCACCGTTGCAGGCATCCCGCTGCCGGATCTGGTCAAGATGGGCTGGACCACGCAAGACAAGCTCGACGCGATCGTGCAGCGCACCCGTGATGGCGGCGCCGAGATCGTTGGCCTGCTGAAGACCGGATCGGCCTTCTATGCGCCTGCGACCTCCGCGATCGAGATGGCCGAGAGCTATCTGAAAGACCAAAAACGCGTGCTGCCCTGTGCGGCCTATGTTGAAGGCGCTTACGGTCTCGACGGTTTCTATGTGGGCGTCCCCACGGTGATCGGTGCTGGCGGTATCGAGCGCGTTGTCGAGATTTCGATGAACAAAGACGAGCAGGCGATGTTCGACAACTCCGTGAACGCGGTCAAAGGTCTGGTCGAGGCTTGCAAAGGCATCGACGACTCGCTTGCGTAAGAGCGGCATAGAACGAGATCGAAAGCGCGTCCTTCGGGGCGCGCTTTTGCTTTGGGGCGCTTCTAGCCTCTTGTGATCACAGCCTATGAGCGTGTGATCACAAATATCAGATCATCGGCGAGGGACCGTCATTTTTATGCAAAATGACCCCCCGTAGCGCGCAGATTCATGCCGCGCCCCCGTGACAGTCCTGTAAAAACCGCTATCAAGATGCAAAGCACAGGACAAAGGACCGCGCTATGGCCGATGTGAACCGGGGCAACCGCCCGCTTTCTCCGCATTTGACGATCTACCGCCCGCAATTGACCTCCATGACCTCGATCCTCACGCGGATCACCGGCAACGCGATGCTGATCACCGCGCTGTTGATCGTCTGGTGGTTCCTCGCGGCGGCCACTTCGGCTGAGTATTTCGACACCGTGAACGGGGTGTTGACCAGCTGGTTCGGCGATCTGGTGCTGACGCTGTCGCTCTTGGGTCTGTGGTATCACACGCTGGCCGGCGTCCGGCACCTGATCTGGGACACGGGCCGTATGCTCGACGTGCCCATGGCTGAGAAGCTGGGTATGGCCGCGCTGATCGGTTCGGTCGTGCTGACCGTCCTGACCATCATCATCATCTGAGGAGCGACACCATGGCTTATATGACAGACCGCAAACGCGCCCTCGGCCTCGGCTCGGCCAAAACCGGCACCGGGCATTTCTGGGCGATGAAAGTCTCCTCGCTGGCGCTTTTGGTGCTGATCCCGCTTTTCGTTTTCACCTTCGGCAGCGCCCTTGGTGGCACCTATGAAGAAATTCTCGCCTATTACGCGCGGCCGTTCCCGGCCATCGTGGCGGCGCTGACGCTGATCGTGGGCTTTAAGCACTTCAACGACGGCGTGCAGGTGCTGATCGAGGACTATGTCCACGGCCTTGCCAACAAAGTCGCCATCATCGTGATGACCATCATCAGCTACGGCGCAGCAGCGATTGGCGTCTTCGCCATTGCCAAGCTCGCCCTGTAACAAATACGCCCAAACGGGAGACCGATTAAATGGCAGCATATGAATATGAAACCCACGAATATGACGTTGTCGTGGTGGGGGCAGGCGGTGCTGGCCTGCGCGCGACTTTGGGCATGGCGGAACAGGGGCTGCGCACAGCCTGTATCTCCAAGGTTTTCCCAACCCGCTCGCACACTGTAGCGGCACAGGGCGGCATTGCGGCTTCGCTGTCGAACATGGGCCCCGACAACTGGCAGTGGCATATGTATGACACGGTCAAAGGCTCTGACTGGCTTGGCGACACGGATGCGATGGAATACCTCGCCCGCGAAGCGCCCAAGGCGGTGTATGAGCTTGAGCACTACGGCGTGCCGTTTTCGCGCACCGAAGAGGGCAAAATCTACCAGCGTCCCTTTGGCGGCCACACCACCGAATTTGGCGAAGGCCCCCCCGTGCAGCGCACCTGTGCCGCCGCCGACCGGACCGGCCACGCGATCCTGCACACGCTTTATGGCCAGTCGCTCAAGCAAAAGGCCGAGTTCTTCATCGAATACTTCGCCATCGACCTGATCATGTCCGACGATGGCGTCTGCCAAGGCGTGCTGTGCTGGAAGCTCGATGACGGCACCATGCACCTGTTCAGCGCGAAAATGGTTGTGCTCGCGACTGGCGGCTATGGCCGCGCGTACTTCTCGGCCACTTCGGCCCATACCTGCACCGGTGACGGTGGCGGCATGGCGGCCCGCGCGGGTCTGCCGCTGCAAGACATGGAGTTTGTCCAATTCCACCCCACCGGCATCTACGGCGCGGGCTGCCTCATTACCGAAGGCGCACGCGGCGAGGGCGGGTACCTCACCAACTCCGAAGGCGAGCGTTTTATGGAACGCTACGCGCCGACCTATAAAGACCTCGCATCGCGCGACGTTGTTTCGCGCTGCATGACGATGGAAATCCGCGAAGGCCGCGGTGTGGGCGAAAACAAAGACCACATCCACCTGCACCTGAACCACCTGCCGCCCGAAACGCTGGACCTGCGCCTGCCGGGCATCTCGGAATCCGCACGCATCTTTGCCGGGGTGGACCTGACGAAAGAGCCGATCCCGGTGCTGCCGACGGTGCACTACAACATGGGCGGCATCCCCACGAACTACTGGGGCGAAGTGCTGAACCCGACCGCCGACAACCCCGACGCCATTGCACCCGGCCTGATGGCCGTGGGCGAGGCGGGCTGTGCCTCCGTGCACGGCGCGAACCGCCTCGGCTCCAACTCGCTCATTGACCTCGTGGTCTTTGGCCGCGCCGCCGCAATCCGGGCTGCTAAGATTGTTGACCCCGAGACCGCCGTGCCAACGGCAAACCCGGCCTCCGTCGCGAAAGCCTTCGACCGTTTCGACGGGCTGCGCCACGCCAAGGGCGGCACGCCGACCTCGGAACTGCGCCTTGAGATGCAAAAGACCATGCAGGCGGACGCCGCTGTCTTCCGCACCGACAAGACACTGGAAGAGGGCCGCGAGAAGATGATCGAGGTGGCGGGCAAGCTTGACGATCTGCATGTCACCGACCGCAGCCTCGTGTGGAACTCGGACCTGATGGAGACGCTGGAGCTGACCAACCTCATGCCCAACGCCACCGCCACGATCACCGCCGCCGCCGCGCGTAAGGAAAGCCGAGGCGCGCATGCGCATGAGGACTACCCGGACCGCAACGACGACGAATGGCGCAAGCACTCGCTGGCATGGTTTGACGGCAATGACGCAAAACTCACCTACCGCGCCGTGCATCTCGACCCGCTGACAGAAGAATCCGAAGGCGGGATCGACATGAAGAAGATCGCCCCCAAGGCACGGGTGTATTGATGCTGCGCACCGTCCTTATCGCAGCCAGCCTCACGGCGCTCACGGCCTGTGTCGAAGTGCAGCAGGTGGTGGATGACACCGCCCGCCAAGGCTCCAAAGGCGTGGTGACCGAAATCTTGGCCACCCGCTTTCCGCAGGTGCCGAAAGGGCTGATCACCCCCTTCACCGACTGCATCATCGACAATGCCGACGCGCTGGAACTGCGCGAACTGGCCCGCGCCGCCGTCGTCGGCGTGGAGGAAACCACAACGGGCACCGTGCGCACGATCCTGTCGCGCCCCGAGACCCGCACCTGCCTGCTGGCCGCCGCGCCCGCAGCTGGCATGACGCTTTAGGAGACGCAAAATGGTTCAACTGACGCTTCCCAAAAACTCCCGCATGACCAGCGGCAAGACATGGCCCAAGCCCGAGGGCGCCACCAACCTGCGCGAGTTCCACATCTACCGCTGGAACCCCGACGACGGGAAAAACCCGGCGCTGGATACCTATTTCGTCGATATGGACGATTGTGGCCCGATGATCCTCGACGCGCTGATCAAGATCAAAAACGAGATCGACCCGACGCTGACCTTCCGCCGTTCCTGCCGCGAAGGCATCTGCGGCTCTTGCGCGATGAACATCGACGGGATCAACACGCTGGCCTGCACCTATGGCATGGAAGAGATCAACGGCGTGGTCAAAATCTACCCGCTGCCGCATATGCCGGTGGTCAAGGACCTGATCCCCGATCTGACCCACTTCTACGCCCAGCATGCCTCGATCCAGCCCTGGCTGGAAACCGAGACGCCGCAGCCGCGCAAAGAGTGGAAACAGTCGATCGACGACCGCGCCAAGCTCGACGGGCTTTATGAATGCATCATGTGCGCCTGCTGCTCGACATCCTGCCCCAGCTACTGGTGGAACGGCGACCGCTACCTCGGGCCAGCAGCACTCCTGCACGCCTACCGTTGGATCATCGACAGCCGGGATGAGGCGACAGGCGAGCGTCTGGACGACCTCGAAGACCCCTTCAAGCTCTACCGCTGCCACACGATCATGAACTGCGCCAAGACCTGCCCCAAGGGTCTGAACCCCGCAGAGGCGATCGCCAATATCAAAAAACTGATGGTCGAACGGACCGTCTGATCAACACCGTCTGACAAAAAGGCCCGGCCAAGCGCCGGGCCTTTGGTTTTCCCCATGATCCTGCCCATCATCCTTGTCATCGTCTTTGTGATCGTGCTGATCTTTGCGCGCCGCAACGCGCCCACCCGCGACTGCCGCTGGCGCGAGGACCGCACTGGCGACAAGGGAAGCCTGCGCAAATACCACTGCGTCGCCTGCGGCGCCGAAGCCTACCGCAGCGAAGGCCCCCCAGACCGCTGCCTCAAAGGCCTAGACACGCCCCGTCTCTAACGGCCCCAAACGGCAAAAAGGGGCGCGACCCTCACCGCCCCCCTTCATCCTTTTTCAAATACCGTCCGCCCTCTCAACAGGCGCAGGCGTCACGCAAAAGCCGCTTCCAGCGCAATCTCTACCATATCGCCAAAGCTCTTCTCACGGTCCTCAGACGGCAGCGCCTCGCCGGTCTGTAAATGATCGCTCACCGTCAACACAGCCAATGCTCTGCGCTTGTGACGCGCCGCCAGCGTGTAGAGCTCTGCCGCTTCCATCTCGACGCCCAAGATACCGTGCCGCACCATCTGTTCGTCCAGATCGGGGCGTTCAGCATAGAAGACGTCGGATGAATAAATCCCGCCCACGTGGGTCTTGGCCTCAAGTTTCTCAGCCGCCGTCACGGCAGCGCGCAAAAGCCCCCAGTCGGCGCAGGGCGCGTAATTCATCTCGCGGAAAATGCCCGAAGACGGCGAGGTGATGGTGCTGGCTGTCATGGCGATGATGACGTCGCGGATGCCCACATGGCTCTGCATCCCGCCACAGGAACCGATGCGGATCAGGGTCTGCGCGCCGTATTCCGTCATCAGCTCATTGGCATAGATCGACAGCGACGGCATGCCCATGCCCGAGCCTTGGATCGTCACCCGATTGCCGCGCCACGTGCCGGTGAACCCCAGCATGCCGCGCACTTCGTTGACCAATTCGGCCCCTTCGAGAAAGGTCTCTGCCGCCCATTTCGCACGATAGGGATCGCCGGGCATCAATACGGTTTCGGCGATATCGCCGGGCTTTGCGCCGATATGGACGGTCATGTCATGTCTCCTGAATTTTGCGGCATTTTGCCTGTGCGAGCGCGTCACCACAAGGGCCGAAGGACGGCGCGACTGGTTGACGTAAGGTTGGGGCGCTCGTTGCTTTTATGGGCAAGATCATGTCGGGACGTGAAAACAAAACGGCGCCGGTGAAAGTCAATTCACCGACGCCGCATTCTCGTATTCACGGAGATGATTAAATGCGCATCGTTTCCGGATCGGTTCCGTTTTCAACTTGCGCGCGAAACCAATTCGGCTGGCGGCCTTTGCCGGTCCAAGTCTGCGTACTGTCCGCAGGGTTCGCAAATTGCGGTTTCGATTTCGGGCCGCTGGCCGCTTTGCGCGCCTTCCGCGGCTTTTTCGCCGCCGGTTTCTCTTCGGCTAAGTCGGTCAGGGAGAACCCGAATTCCGCCGCCGCACGCTCTGCCGCCTTGCGCGCCGCACGCCGTTCGCGGGATTGTGCGGCCTGGAGAGCTTTCTTAACATCGTTAAGAAGTTTCTCCAGTTCCTTGCGGCTCATGGATTTCAGGTCTTTTTCCATCTCTATTCCGTCCCTTCCAGAATGAACTGTTTTGGAGAATTATAGAGTAGAAATTAGATTTGCACGAAAAAACTTTTTCTGCCTATTCAGCGGCCACTGCCGCGGGATCTGCGAGGGTGATAATATCGCGCATAATCGTATTTAATTCGAAGTCTTTTGGCGTATAGACCTGCGCCACCCCAGCCGCACGCAAACGTGTTGCGTCGGCTTCGGGAATGATTCCGCCCACAACCACAGGCAAATGTCCCAGCCCCGCGGCGCGCATACGCTCCATTAGGTCTTCGACCAGCGGCACATGAGAGCCCGAGAGGATCGACAGGCCAACCACATGGGCGTCATCTTTCTGCGCCGCTTCGACAATCTCGGCGGGGGTCAGGCGGATGCCTTCGTAGGAGATGTCCATGCCGCAGTCGCGGGCGCGGACTGCGATCTGTTCGGCGCCGTTGGAATGGCCGTCAAGCCCCGGTTTGCCGACCAGAAACTTGAGGCGGCGGCCCAAGCGGTCGCTTACTGCATCCACGGCCTCGCGCAGGTCTTCGAGCCCTTCGGTCTTGTTCGATTGGCCAGCGGAAACCCCTGTGGGGCCACGATATTCGCCGTGCACAGCGCGCATTTGGGCGGCCCATTCGCCTGTGGTGACGCCGGCTTTCGCCGCGGCGATCGAGGCTGGCATAATGTTGTCGCCCGCCGCTGCGGCGGCGCGCAGATCGGCGAGGGCTTTCTCGACCGCAGCACTGTCGCGTTCGGCGCGCCATTCCTCCAGTCGGACCAATTGGTCAGCCTCGGCACCGGGGTCGGATTGCATGATGTCGCCCGCGCCGGTCATCAGTGGCGAGGGCGCGCCTTGTTGCCATTTGTTCACGCCAACCACCACGGTTTCGCCGCTTTCGATCCGGCGCAACCGGTCGGCGTTGCTCTCGACCAAACGGCCCTTCATGTAATCAATCGCGGAAATCGCCCCGCCCATATCGTCGAGATTTGCCAATTCGGCACGTGCGCCTTCTTTCAGCAATTCAACCTTAGCGTCTACTGCCGGATTGCCGTCGAAAAGATCGTCGAATTCCAGCAGGTCGGTTTCATGCGCCATGATCTGCTGCATCCGCATCGACCATTGCTGGTCCCAAGGGCGGGGCAGGCCGAGCGCTTCGTTCCATGCAGGCAATTGCACGGCGCGGGCGCGGGCCTTTTTCGACAGGGTCACGGCAAGCATTTCGATGAGAATACGGTAGACGTTGTTTTCGGGCTGCTGTTCGGTGAGGCCCAGCGAATTGACCTGTACCCCATAGCGGAAACGGCGGAATTTCGGGTCCTCAACGCCATAGCGCTCGCGGCAAATTTCGTCCCAAAGGTCTACAAAGGCGCGCATTTTGCACATTTCAGTGACGAAACGGATGCCTGCATTGACGAAAAAGGAAATGCGCCCCACGACTTTCGGGAAATCTTCGGCGGGTACGCGTGGTTTTAGCGCGTCGAGTACGGCGGTGGCGGTTGCCAGTGCGAATGCCAATTCCTGTTCCGGCGTCGCGCCAGCCTCTTGCAGGTGATAGGAACAGACGTTCATCGGGTTCCATTTCGGCACATTCGTATAGCAGTATTCGGCCACATCCGCGATCATCCGCAAGGACGGGGCAGGCGGGCAGATATAGGTGCCGCGGCTGAGGTATTCCTTGATCAGATCGTTCTGCACCGTGCCTTGCAGTGCGGACACATCCGCGCCTTGTTCCTCGGCCACCGCGATATAAAGCGCCAGCAGCCAAGGCGCGGTCGCGTTGATCGTCATTGAGGTGTTCATCTGCTCCAGCGGGATGCCGTCAAAGAGCGCGCGCATGTCGCCCAGATGGCCCACCGGCACGCCCACTTTGCCGACTTCGCCGCGGCTGAGGACATGATCGCTGTCATAGCCGGTCTGCGTGGGCAGATCGAAGGCCACCGAGAGCCCGGTTTGCCCGCGTTCAAGGTTGGAGCGGTAGAGCGCGTTGGAGGCGGCGGCGGTGGAGTGGCCCGCATAGGTGCGGATGAGCCAAGGGCGGTCTTTCTGCGGGTGGGTCATCAGGGGCCTCTTTGAATCGGGTTGGCAATAAAGTTGCGTTACGCTGTTGATAGGGGAAATAATGTGCCGCTGTCAATTCGCTGCATTGCGGCATCAGGGGAGGGCTGCCGTGATGACGCAGCGGCAGTTAGATATTGTCCTCTCCCGCCCGCGCTGTAAGGGTGAAGTCATGACGCAGACCGTGCAATTGCCTCTTTGGCTGTTCATCCTCATCGTGGTTTTTGCCGCCATCACGGCGCTGAGCCATTTCTTGCTGCCCTCCGTGCGCTGGTTCTTTCGGCGTCGGTTAGAGCGGGCGGTCGAGCGGTTGAACAAGCGGCTGACCCGGCCCATCGAACCTTTCAAACTCGCGCGCCGGCACGACATGATCCAGCGGCTGATCTATGATCCTGAGGTCACGCAGGAGATCGTCAATTACGCGCGCAGCAATGGCGTGCCGGAAAATGTGGCCTTCCAAAAGGCGCGTGAATACGCGCGGGAGATCGTGCCGCGGTTTTCGGCCTTTGCTTATTTCAGTTTCGGCATCCGTCTGGCGCGGTTCTTGGCCAATTCGGTTTACCGGATCGAGACGGCGGCGAGTAATGAGGTAACGTTCCAAGCGCTGCCGCAGGATGCGACGGTGGTCTTTGTGATGAACCACCGCTCGAACATGGATTACATGCTGGTCACCTATCTCGTCGCGCGATCCTCGGCGCTGAGCTATGCGGTGGGCGAATGGGCGCGGGTCTGGCCGCTGAGCATGTTGATCCGGTCGCTAGGGGCCTATTTTATCCGACGTCGTTCGCGCGGGGCGCTCTATCGCAAGGTGCTGGCGCGCTATGTACAACTGGCCACGGCGGGCGGGGTGACGCAGGCGTTTTATCCCGAAGGCGGGCTGAGCCTGACGGGTGCTTTGCAGCCTCCGAAGGTGGGGCTGTTGTCTTATGTGGTCGAAGGGTTCGACCCCGAGGGCGAGAGCGACATCATCTTTGTGCCGGTGGCGATCAACTATGACCGGGTGTTGGAAGACCGCGTACTGATTGCGGCGGGTCAGCGCGGTGACCGACGCTTTGGCGCGCGGATCACGGTCGTGGTGGGCTTTGTGCTGCGCAAAATGTGGCGGCGGCTGCGCGGGCATGACACGCGCTTTGGCACGGCGGCGGTGACCTTTGGCGATCCGCTATCCCTGCGGCGCACCGGGGCGGATGTGCCTGTGGGGGACCTCTCCGAGATGCTGATGGAGCGGATCGCGCAGGCGATGCCGGTGTTAGTCGTGCCGCTGATTGCGCGCGTGATGTTGCGCGAGCGGGCGCCGATGAGTGACGAGGAATTGCTGCGTCAGGTGTCAGAGGCTCTGGAACAGATGCCAGCGCGCAATCGCGTGCCAAAGCCTGACGTATTACCGGAACGGGTGTCTCGGGCGACGGCACGATTGAAGAAACGTGGCGTTATTTCTCAAAGCGCGGCGGGCTGGCAGATTGTTGAAGGGCAGGAGGCTGTTTTGGCCTTTTATGCCAACTCAATAGCTCATTTCACGCCTGCTAATGCTGCACCTGCGGCGGAAAATGCTGCGTCCGCTGGGTCATAAAATTACAAAAGTGATCCTGCAGGGGTTGCAATGTTGCGCGACGGGTCATATCCCAAAGGGGAGCCGCGGCGATTCTGCAGTGCGGCACCGACCTTGTTGAGACCGCTACCGGCAGGAGGCCCAAATGGCACTGGATACGAAACACGCCGACTACGACGCCCCGCAAAAGGACCTCTATGAAGTGGGCGAAATGCCCCCGATGGGTCATGTTCCGAAACAGATGTACGCTTGGGCCATTCGCCGCGAGCGTCATGGCGATCCGGACAGCGCGATGCTGCAAGAGGTCGTGGATGTGCCGGAACTCGACAGCCAGGACGTACTGGTCTTGGTCATGGCGGCGGGCATCAACTACAACGGTGTTTGGGCCGCGCGCGGCGTGCCAATCAGCCCCTTTGACGGGCACGGCCAGCCCTATCACATCGCCGGTTCCGATGCTTCGGGCATCGTCTGGGCAGTGGGCGACAAGGTCACCCGCTGGAAAGTCGGCGACGAAGTGGTAATCCACTGCAACCAAGACGATGGCGACGATGAGGAATGCAACGGCGGCGACCCGATGTATTCGCCCAGCCAGCGTATTTGGGGTTACGAGACGCCGGACGGCTCATTCTCGCAATTCACTCGGGTGCAGAGCCAGCAGCTGATGCCGCGGCCCAAGCATCTGACATGGGAAGAAAGTGCCTGCTACACGCTGACACTGGCGACCGCCTATCGCATGCTGTTCGGCCATGAGCCGCATGATCTGAAGCCCGGTCAGAACGTTTTGGTCTGGGGCGCTTCGGGCGGTCTTGGCTCTTATGCAATCCAGTTGATTAACACGGCAGGGGCCAATGCGATCGGCGTGATCTCGGACGAAAGCAAACGCCAGTTCGTGATGGATCTCGGTGCCAAGGGCGTGCTGAACCGCAAGGATTTCAACTGCTGGGGCCAACTGCCCACGGTGAACACGCCTGAGTATAAGGAGTGGTTCACCGAGACGCGCAAGTTCGGCAAGGCGATCTGGGACATCACCGGCAGGGGTGTGAACGTCGATATGGTTTTTGAGCACCCCGGCGAGGCGACTTTCCCGGTCTCCACCTTCGTCGTCAAAAAGGGCGGCATGGTGGTGATCTGTGCGGGCACAAGCGGGTTCAACCTGACGTTTGACGTGCGCTATATGTGGATGCATCAGAAGCGTTTGCAGGGCAGCCACTTTGCGCATCTGAAACAGGCGAGCGCGGCCAACAAGCTGATGATGGAGCGCCGCCTTGATCCCTGCATGTCAGAGGTGTTTAGCTGGGCCGACCTACCTGAAGCGCATATGAAGATGATGCGCAACGAGCATAAGCCGGGCAATATGTCGGTGCTGGTCCAAGCGCCACGCACCGGGCTGCGTACGTTGGAAGATGCGCTGCTGGCGGGCGACTGACGTTCGACAAACTTGCACTAAAATCAGACCTCCGTGGCAGACGCTGCGGGGGTTTTTCTTTGCCCTGCTTTCGTATCAATAGGTTGCAAATACGCGCCCCGCTATTTCGGGGGATGCAAAAAGCGCGGATCGCTGAAAAAGCATCCACATGCTATGGTTGTATTAATCATGCATTAACCAAAACTGGGCGACCCTTCATGCAAGATGAATGGATTTTAGACGTATTGGCCGATTTGAGAGCCTTTGCAGCGGCGAACCGATTGCCTCGTACGGCAGAGCAATTGGACGACGCGGCACTGATCGCTTTGGCCGAGATGTCTGCGCAACGCGAGGGGAGCGGCCAGGCGCATGAGGAAACTGCCGCATCTGGAACGGATTTGGGAGGGGTTAGAACAGGCTGACGGGCTTGCCGCCATGCAGCAGGCGAGCGAGGCATTGCGCGACTATTACGCAATTGCGCATATCGCATATCACTGGGTGGATACGACCGGGACGCAATACGGCTGCGGTACCTATGGGCTCGCCTGGGCCGAGCGTTATCAGGAACAGGGGTATCTGCGCATCGATCCGGTGGTTCTGGGCTGCTACCGGCGGTTTCAGCCGGTGGACTGGAAAGACCTCGATTGGTCCTCCCGCGCCGCGCGGGCGTTTCGTCGGGATGCGCTGGCCTTTGGGCTCGGGAATCAGGGTTTCTCGGTCCCGATCCGCGGGCCGCATGGGCAATTTGCGCTATTTACCGCCAATCACAGCTGTGAGGATATGTTCTGGGCGGAATTTACCATGAGCCACCGCCGTGATCTGGTGTGGGCCGCGCATTGTTTTAACGAAAAGGCGCTTCTGCTCGAACCCGCCCGTGCGCCAGAGGCCGTGCAGGCCCTCTCGCCGCGGGAGGTCGATGCCATGACGCTTTTGGCCGTGGGGCTAAGCCGGGCACAGGTGGCCGAGCGTTTGGCAATTTCAGAGCACACCTTGCGCGTCTATGTCGAAAACGCACGGTTCAAACTTGGCGCGTCGAACACAACCCATGCTGTCGCGCGGGCGTTGAGCCGTGGGTTGATTGTCGTTTGACCGGCCCGAGCGCGGCAGCGGCGGAGCGAGGGGGCGTTCCTCCCCCTCGCGCTCCCCCTCCAAGTATTTTTAGCCAAAAAGAGGGTTGCCGGGCACGGCCCATCTGGCCCCCGGCGCGGGGGTCAATTAGGGTCGCGGAATGACATCAAACGCGCTCACCTATTCCGAAGATCAAGCCGCCGCTCATGACCGGGTGGCAGATATGCTGCGCTCGGCGGGCATTGATCTGGACGACAGCTTGCTGATGCCGCCCGCTGGTGGGCCGGATCAGGTGATGGCGGTGACGGGCAAGGCGGGGTCGGGCAAGACGCTGCTTTTGGCCGAGCTTTACCGGGCGCTGGAGGGGGCTGGCGTGGAGATCGTTTCGGGCGATTATGAGTCGCGCAAGAAGCGGGAGAAACGCTCGCTGGCGATTCTGGCGCCGACCAATAAGGCGGCCAGCGTCTTGCGGCTGCGCGGGGTGCCGGCGACGACGATCCACCGGATTCTTTATACGCCGGTCTATCACCCTGAGTATGAGCGCATTGCGGAATGGCTGACCGGGAATGGCGAGAAGCCGGATATCGAAGGGCTGAGCGAGCTGGCGCTGGACCGGGCGGCGGCGTTTTTTGCAAATAATAAATCGGTGCCGGGGGCGTTGGCGGCTGCTGGGCTGCGGGGCAGTGATTTCATTACCGGGTGGAAGCGGCGGGAAGAGCCGTTGGACATTGGTTTTGTCGATGAAAGCTCGATGCTGGACGACAAACAGTTTGAGGATTTGAAAGAGATTTTCCCGACGCTGCTCCTGTTTGGCGACCCCGCGCAGTTGGCGCCTGTGGGGCAGTCGGGCACGATGGTGTTTGAAAAACTGCCCGAGAAACGCGTGCTGAACCTCAACCGGATTCACCGGCAGGAGGCGGACAACCCGATCCTTGATATCGCCCATGCGTTGGCCGATCCGCAGTTGGAGTTTCATGATTTCGAGCAGATGATCGAAGACGCATCGAAGCGGGATGACCGGGTGGTCTGGGGCCAGCGGGTTGAGGTCGATCTGATGGCGCGGAGCCCGGTTTTGGTCTGGCGCAATGCCACGCGGATCAGGCTGATCAATGCTTTCCGCGCCGTGCATGGTGCGCCGGAGGATGCGCTCTTGGCAGGTGAGCCGCTGATCTGCGACGGGATTGAATTGCCGCTGAAACACCGCAAAAAGCGGCTCGATCTTGAGGCGCGGGGGCTGATTAAGGGCGCGCAGGTGGTTTATCTGGGCGAGGGGCGCAAGCCGGGGTTCAGCCGCTTGCATGTGATCGGCGCGGAAGACCCGCAGGTGAGCGCGGCGTCGATTGTGAAGATCGAAAAGCCGGATGAGGAAGAGCCGTTTATTCCTTTTGCTGCTCGGATGGGGGCGACGTTCCTGCATGGGGCGGCGGTGACGATCCATAAGGCGCAGGGCAGCCAGTGGGAGAATGTGCAGGTCTTTGCGCCGGACCTTTATGCCGCCGCGCGGATGGGGCGCTCGGAAGCCGGGCAGCCTTTGTGGAAGCGGCTTGCCTATGTCGCGATCACCCGCGCGCAGGAGCGGCTGATCTGGGTGGTGCGGAACCGGCTGAGCAAGCCTTCGGGGCCGCTCAGGGTGGATGATCTGAAGGCGGCTCCGGCGGCGGCACTGACTTTGGAAGCGACGGAGGAGGGGGCATGAAGTCAATCCTGATCACGGGGGCGAGTTCCGGTATCGGGCGGGCCACGGCAGAGATTTTTCTGGATGCGGGCTGGCGCGTTGGGTTGGTGGCGCGGCGGGCGGAGGTGCTGAACGACTTTGCGGCAGGGCACGACCACGCCGAAGCGCTTCCGGCGGATGTAACGGACGCGGGCGCGATGCGGGAGGTCTTCAATCGCTTTGGGCATATCGACGTGCTGTTCAACAATGCCGGGGTCTTTGGTCCCTCGGCCCCCATTGATGAGGTCGCGCTTGATGACTGGGCGCAGGTGCTGGCGGTCAATCTGAACGGTATGTTCATCGCCGCACAGCTGGCCTTTGCCGCGATGCGCACACAGGGCGGGGGGCGGATCATCAACAACGGGTCGCTTTCGGCCCATGTGCCGCGGCCCGGCTCGGTCTGTTATACGACGACGAAACATGCGGTGACGGGGCTGACGAAGTCGCTGTCGCTGGATGGGCGCGATTTGAATATCGCTTGCGGGCAGATCGACATCGGCAATGCCGAGACGCCGATGGTCGCCGCGTTGAAGGATCAGAACCCCGGAATGGCGGCGATGGATGTGGCCCACGCGGCGCGCTCGGTGTTGCATATGGCGGAAATGCCGCTCGACGCGAATGTGCAGTTCATGACCGTGATGGCGACGCAGATGCCCTATATCGGGCGCGGTTAACGGCGCAGTAAGCCAAAGACAGCCGAGGCGCCCCAGCCTGCGGTGATCGCGATGAAGAGCGACAGCAGACCGTAGATGAAGGCTTGCTCATGGGCGAGTTTGAACAGCCAACGCTCCAGCCCCACTTTGCGCACGTCGATCACCGTTTCATATTGTGCCACCACATCGCCTGCGCGGGTGAGGAAGATGCGCGTGTCGTAAGCGCCTTCGGTCAAGGCCGCGGGCAGGGCGATGGCGGCGCGGAAGAGGGTTTGTTCGTCCACTTTCACCCCGTCTTCGATGACTTGGTAAAGGTTCGAGGCGGTGCGCACGCGGATCAGGGCTTCGGTGAATTTCGTCGGGTTTTCGATCTCCATCGGTGCGCCGACCGAGCGGATGGCGCGGGGGATCGAGATGCGGTGGCGCAGGTCTTCGATGCGTTTGAGGACCTCCGACAGCGGGCCCGAGGTGACGACGGCGTAGAAGCTTGGCGCACGGTCGACCTCCACCGCGTCGGTGTTCACCCAGATGCCAAAGCGCCGTTCCTTGCGCCGGACCATGACCGGGGTTGAGGGGCCGGAGACGGTGACGACGACTTCGAGCGGAGCACCGTCGGGGATCGGGGTTTCACGTTTTACAGCGCCGTAGACGAGGATTTCGGAGCCGTCGAAATTGGTGGTGATAGAGACCTCGGCTTGGCTGAGGCCGAGCACGATTTCTTCTGCCGCCTTGGCGGGCAGGGCCATGAGAAAGAGGCCGGTGAGTGCGGAAAGAAGGCGCATCAGCCTGTCACCGGGCCGAGGGAGTAAAGCTCGGCCGGTTTCAGCAGCAGATCGAGCGCCAGTTTGCCGCAGACCGCCAGCACCAGCAGCGCCAGCAGGATGCGCAGTTGCTCGGCCTGCATCCGCACGCCGATGCGGGTGCCGACCTGCGCGCCGAGCACGCCGCCGACCAGCAGCAGCACGGCGAGCACGATGTCGACGGTCTGGTTGGTGGTGGCGTGCAGCATGGTGGTGAAGGCGGTGACAAAGATGATTTGCAACAGCGAGGTGCCGATCACGACTTTGGTGGGCATGCCAAGCAGGTAGATCATCGCCGGGACCATGATGAAGCCGCCGCCCACGCCCATGATCGCCGAAAGCACGCCCACGGACGCGCCGACGAGCACCGGGGGGATGACGGAGATATAGAGGCCCGAAACGCGAAAGCGCATTTTCAGGGGCAGGCCGTGGACCCAGTAGTGTTTCTTGCGTTTAACCCGCCCGCCCTTGCGCGTGCGGCGGATGGCGCGGAGCGATTCAAAGAACATCAGCCCGCCGATAATGCCGAGGAAGATGACGTAGCAGAGCGTCACCAGCAGGTCGACTTGGCCGAGCGATTTGAGGTAGTTGAAGACGATCATGCCGAGGCCGGAGCCGATCAGGCCCCCCGCCAGCAGCACCCAGCCCATTCGGAAATCCACCGTCTTGCGTTTGAGGTGCGCCAGCAGCGCCGAGAAGGACGAGGCGACGATCTGGTTGGTGGAGGTGGCCACCGCGACGGCAGGGGGGATGCCCACGAAAAACAGCAGCGGTGTAATCAGGAACCCGCCGCCGACGCCGAACATGCCCGACAGGATGCCCACAATCCCGCCCAGCCCCAGTAGGAGGAAAGCGTTAACCGAGACTTCGGCAATGGGCAGGTAGATTTGCATGGTGTTTCCTAGCCCCGAACGGCTGCCCGTTTCAACATAGCTTGGCCGCTAACTGCGACCAGCCAGAATAGGGTGCGCCGAACCGGCCCTTATGTGCAAGGGCCGGAAGGGGTTAGCGCTCTTTTACATAGGGCTCGCCGCCCGCGCGGGGCGGGATCGCCTTGCCCACGAAGCCCGCGAGGATCACCACGGTCATCAGATAGGGCAGAGCACCCAAGAGCTGGCCCTGGACCTTGATGCCAATGACCGATTGGATGACGTCAGGCCGGGTTTCCAGCGCACCGAAAAGGCCGAAGAGCAGCGTGGCCCAGAGAGCGTACCACGGGCGCCATTTGGCGAAGATCAGGGCGGCGAGGGCGATGAAGCCCCGGCCTGCGGACATGTCTTTGACAAAGCCCGCTTGCAGCGCGGTGCTGAGGTAAGCCCCCGCGACGCCGCAGAGCAGCCCGGCGATGCCGACAGCCGCGTAGCGCAGCCCGACGACCGAGACACCAGCGGTGTCCACGGCGGCGGGGTTCTCACCCACGGCACGCAGGCGCAGGCCGAAACGGGTGCGGAACAGGATCCACCATGTCAGCGGCACGGCGAGGAAGGCGGCATAGACCAAGATCGAATGGCCGGAGATCAGCTCTTCGTAGAGCGGGCCGAGGAAGGGGACGTCTTCGACGGTTTTGGCGAAGGGCAGGGTGATCGGCTCGAACCGCGCACCGCCAAAGAGCGACGGGGTGCGGCCGCCTTGGGCGAACCAGTCTTGGGCGATCAGAACGGTCATGCCTGCGGCGAGGAAGTTGATCGCCACGCCGGAGATCAACTGGTTGCCGCGGAAGGTGATGGAGGCGAGGCCGTGGACAGCGCTGAGCACCATAGACGCGCCGATGCCCGCCGCGAGGCCAAGCCAGACCGACCCGGTGATCGACGCCAGCGCCGCTGAGAAGAAGGCCGCGGCCAGCATCTTGCCTTCGAGCCCGATGTCAAAGACCCCGGCGCGTTCGGAAAACAGACCGGCAAGGCAGGCCAGAAGCAGCGGCGTGGCGAGGCGCACGGTGCTGTCGAGCAGTTGGATGAGCGTGATGTAGTCCATAGGTCAGACCCGCTTTCTCAGGGGGGTATAGGGGCTCATTCCGCGCTCTCCGACTGGGCGCTGCGGGGGCCGGGTTTGGGCTCGGTCTCAGGCGTGGGCGACGGCGGGCCGGGGCGGCGGAACATCAAGAAAAGCCGTTCCAGCGGCATCCGCACCATGTTGTCGAGCGCGCCTGTGAAGAGGATCACCAAGGCTTGGATCACGACGATCAACTCGCGGGGGATCGAGGTCCAGAGCGCCAGTTCTGCGCCGCCTTGGTAGAGGAAGCCGAAGAGGAGGGCGGCAAAGAAGACGCCAACGGGGTGTGAGCGGCCCATCAGTGCCACGGCGATGCCGATAAAGCCCGCGCCTTCGGTGGCGTTCAGCACCAGACGTTCGCTTTCGCCCATGACGTTGTTGATCGCCATCAGGCCCGCAAGCGCGCCGGAGATGATCATCGTGACCATGGTGATGCGCACGGGCGAGATGCCCGCATATTTGGCGGCGGGCTGGGAATGGCCATAGGCGCGGATCTCATAGCCTAAACGGGTGCGCCAGATCAGCATCCAGATCACCACGCAGGCCGCCACGGCCACGAGCAGCGAAACGTTTGCAGGGGCGGATTTGGAGAAGGCGATGCCAAGGGGGGCGAGAAGTTCATGCAGGGTAGGGAGGTGTACGGCTTCGGGGAAGCGTGCACTTGCAGGGTCCATGCTGCCCGGCGGGCGCATGACATTGACGAGCACGTAGTTCAGCAGCGCGGCGGCGATAAAGTTGAACATGATCGTGGTGATCACGACGTGGCTGCCGCGTTTGGCCTGTAGCCAGCCCGGGATCGCCGCCCAGACTGCGCCAAAGAGCGCTGCCATGGTGCCCGCGCCGATCAGCGCCAGTGTCCAATGCGGCCAAGGGATATAGAGCGCTGCCAAGGCCACACCCAGACCGCCCAACATCGCCTGACCTTCGCCGCCGATGTTAAAGAGCCGCGCGTGGAAGGCCACGGCGACGGCGAGGCCGGTGAAGATGAAGTTGGTGGCGTAATAAAGCGTGTAGCCCCAGCCATAGGTCGAGCCGAGCGCGCCTTTGACCATGAGGTTCACGGCGGCAATGGGGTCTTCGCCGATGGCGAGGATCACCAGTGCCGAGAGGATCGCCGCCAGCAGCAGCGAGATCAGCGGCACGAGGATCACCTCGGCCCATTTTGGCATCACGTCCATCTCAGACCTCCTTGCTGGCGTCGCCGCCAACGCGGGCGAGATTGGCCTCAACCTCGGCCACGCTATGTTCGTTTTCGGTGTCGGTGATGCCTGCCATAAGCAGCCCCAATTCCTTCTCGTCGGTCTGATCTGCGGCGCGTTCGCCCATGATCTGCCCGTCGAACATCACCGCGATGCGGTCCGAGAGGGCGAGGATTTCTTCAAGCTCGACCGAAACCAGCAGGATCGCCTTGCCTTGGTCGCGCAGGGCGATGATCTGCTCGTGAATGAACTCAATCGCGCCGATGTCGACCCCGCGGGTGGGCTGGCCGATGAGCAGCAGGTCCGGGTTACGTTCGATCTCGCGGGCCAGAACGATTTTCTGTTGGTTACCGCCCGAGAAATTTTTGGCCGCCAGCGTCGGGTCGGGCGGGCGCACGTCGAAACGCGCCATCTTGTCTTCGGCATCGGCGCGGATCGCGGCGTGATCCATCAACATGCCGCTGTTGAAGCGGTCGTCGTGGTGGTAGCCGAAGACGTTATTCTCCCACGCCTGAAAATCCATGATCAGACCTTCGCGCTGGCGGTCTTCGGGCACATGGGCCACGCCCCGCGCACGGCGCGATTGGCCGTCGGATTTCTTGCCAGAGAGGTCAAGCGGGGTGCCGTTCAGGGTCACGCTGCCGGTGCCATCAGCATAGCCGCCCAGCACTTCGAGCAGTTCGGATTGGCCGTTGCCCGCCACACCCGCAAGGCCCAGCACTTCACCAGCGCGGACTTGCAGATCAATGCCGCGCAGACGTTCCACGCCTTTGCTGTCGACAACCCGCAATCCTTTGACATCCAAAATGACCTCGCCCGGCGTCGCGGGCTTTTTATTGACGCGCAGCAAGACCTTACGGCCGACCATCAGCTCGGCCAATTCGGGCGGCGAGGTCTCGGCGGTTTTCACGGTGGCGGTCATCTGGCCGCGGCGCATGACCGACACGGTGTCGGTGATCTCCATGATCTCGCGCAGCTTGTGGGTGATCAGGATAATGGTTTTGCCCTCGGAGCGCAGACGCCCGAGGATGCGGAACAACTGGTCGGCCTCGGCGGGGGTCAGCACGCCTGTGGGCTCGTCCAAGATGAGGATATCGGCCTGACGGTAGAGCGCCTTGAGGATTTCCACACGCTGCTGCATGCCGACGCCGATGTCTTGGATCAACGCATCGGGGTCGACGTTAAGGCCGTAGTCCTCGGCCAAGCTGACAAGCGTCTTGCGGGCCTTGGACAGGGACGGCTTGAGCAGGCGGCCATCTTCGGCGCCCAGAATGATGTTTTCCAGCACGGTGAAGTTCTCGACCAGCTTGAAGTGCTGGAACACCATGCCGATGCCCGCCGCGATGGCGGCTTGGCTGTCGGGAATGTCGGTTTTCTTGCCACTGATGAAAATCTCACCGGCGTCGGCTTTGTAAAAGCCATAGAGGATCGACATCAGGGTCGATTTGCCCGCGCCGTTTTCGCCGATGATCCCGTGGATCGTGCCGGGCATGACGCGGATCGAGATGTCTTTGTTGGCCTGCACCGGGCCGAAGGCCTTGGAGATGCCCTTGAGTTCGATCGCGGGAGCGGTATCGGTCATGTCAAAAAGTCCTGTGGCCGTTGTGGCCCATTAGCTTGAATTGGCACATCTCTGTCCGGGGTCGGCGGTCGTGGGTTCGGAAAAGGCCGCGCCGATGAAACGACGCGGCCCAGAGGGTAAGTTTAGGTTAACCTATGTTCAGAAGTCCAGCGCCGGGCAGCTGTCATTCTCGTAGTAGGAGACAACCTTGATCTCGCCGTCGATGATCTTCTGGCGCGCTTCTTCAACGGCCTTCTTCATCTCTTCGGTGACCAGATCGGCGTTGTGCTCGTCCATGGCGACGCCGACACCTTCTTCGGCCAGACCAAGGGTGACAACTTCGCCAACTTCGAGGTCTTCACCGGCTTTCATCGCTTCATAAACGGCGACGTCAACGCGCTTGAGCATGGAGGTCAGGACCTTGCCCGGGTGCAGGTGGTTCTGGTTGCTGTCCACGCCGATCGACAGGATGCCTTCGTCGGCAGCGGTTTGCAGCACACCAACGCCGGTGCCGCCTGCTGCGGCATAAACCACATCAGCGCCTTGGTTGATCTGTGCTTTGGTGATCTCGGAGCCTTTCACCGGGTCGTTCCAAGCGGCAGGTGTGGTGCCGGTCATGTTGGCGACGATCTTGGCGTCGGGGTTGGTGGCCATGACGCCTTGGGCATAGCCGCAGCCGAAGTGGCGGATCAGAGGCACGTCCATGCCGCCGACAAAGCCGACGGTGCCGGATTCGGACGCCATCGCGGCCATGACGCCAACGAGGTAGGAGCCTTCGTGCTCGGCAAAGCTCACCTGACGCACGTTGGGCAGGTCGAGCCAGTTCACGTCAACCACGGCGAATTTGGTGTCGGGGTAGTCAGGGGCGACTGTGGAGAGCGGATCGGCCATGGCGAAACCCATGGTGATGATCGGGTTGGCACCGGATTCGGCAAAGCGGCGCAGGGCCTGCTCGCGCTGTGCTTCGGACTGCATTTCGATCTCGGCAAACTTGCCGCCGGTCTCTTCGGCCCAGCGGGTCGCGCCGTTAAAGGCCGCTTCGTTGAAGCTTTTGTCGAACTTGCCGCCAAGGTCAAAGATCAGCGCCGGTTCGGCCAGTGCAGCGCCCGACGTGAGCGCGAGGCCAGCGGCAGCGCCGAGGAATTTCGTCATGAGGGTCATGTAGTGTCTCCCGTGGTGTGGTGCCGGACGGTTGGGACAAGCCTGCCGTCCTGGCGTTGATTGGATCAATTGATCAGGTGCAATTTAGGGTGCAGGCAGGGGGTGGGGTCAACCGCTTTTTGCGTTGGGCGCTTGCTAATTGCCAGAGTGACCATGGGTCAAGGTGCGGCGCAGGATGCAGGCATCGACCGCCGGGCCAGTGCTGCGCGCGTAATAGGCGCGGCGCGTGGCGACTTCGGCAAAGCCTAGGGAGGCATAAAGCGCGCGGGCCGGTGTGTTGTCGGCTGCGACTTCGAGAAAGGCGCTTGTTGTTTCCGGGGGCAGGGCGGTGATCCAGTCATGAACCAAGGCGCGTCCGATTCCGCGTCGTTGTCGGGCGGGATCGACGGCAAGGGTCAAAAGCTCGGATTCGTCGACGATGGTACGGGTGAGGGCGAAACCGCCCGGGCGGGTCGTTAGAGCGACGAAAGGGCTGTCGAGCAGGCTCGCAAATTCCTCCGCGCTCCACGGCCGGTCGCGCGTAAAGGCGGCAGCATGCAGCGCGGCCAGTTCTGCCGGTGTCACGGCAAAAGCACCGGGGCGGCATCGCGCGCGGGTGCAGCGTCTGCCGGGCGCAGGTAGAGCGGGGCCGGGCGGGCTGGATTGGCGGCAAAACGTTTGGCGGCGATGCGGGCGATTGCTTCGGCCACGGGGAGGGCAGAGGGCTGGCCGCCCGCGCCGATCAGCGGGCCATCGAATGCGGGCAGATCGTTGGCATCGTAAAGCGCAGGCTCAGCGATGGGGGGGTTGTCGAAACCTTGCAGAAATACCTGATCCCGACGCGCATCCACGGCGCAGGCGCAAGGGCCGTCATGGCCTTCGCGCAGTGCGTCGAATGCGTCCACACCGACTGCTGGAATGCCAAGGCCAAGCGCGAGACCCCGCGCGGCGGAGACGGCAATGCGGATACCGGTGAAATTACCAGGACCAATGCCAACGCCAAGGGCCGTGAGATCGCCATAGGTGACGCCAGCCTCTTCCAGCAGTTCTTCGCAGAGCACCAGAATGCGTTCGGCCTGTCCTTTGGTCATCGGCTCAACCCGGCTGACCAGAACCCGGTCACCGGACAGCAAAGCGGCCGCGCAATGCGCGGCCGACGTGTCGAAGGCCAGAACCAGCGGCGCTTGGGGCGCTTGGTCAGGCAACCGGGCGCACCTCGGTCACTTCGGGGATATAGTGGCGCAGCAGGTTCTCGATGCCCATTTTCAACGTCAGTGTCGAAGAGGGGCAGCCCGCGCAGGCGCCCTGCATGTGCAGATAGACGACGCCACGCTCAAAGCCGTGGAAGGTGATGTCGCCACCGTCTTGGGCCACTGCGGGGCGTACGCGGCTGTCGAGCAATTCCTTGATTTGGCCCACAATCTCACCGTCTTCGCCGTCATGGGCGGCATGGCCCGAGCCGGGCTGGTGGTCGGAGGCCATAACGGCCTCACCGGACTGGAAATGCTCCATGATTGCGCCCAGCAGGGCAGGCTTCACATGGTCCCATTCAACGGTGTCGGCCTTGGTCACGGTCACAAAGTCGGTGCCGAAGAACACGCCGGTCACACCTTCAACAGCAAAGAGACGCTGCGCCAGCGGCGAAGTTGCGCCCGCTTCGGGGGTGGGGAAATCGGCGGTGCCCATCTCCAACACGGTCTGACCCGGCAGGAACTTGAGCGTTGCGGGGTTCGGAGTGGATTCGGTCTGGATGAACATGGGATTTACCTCGCTTTCGGCGTGCGTCTGATATGCGCTTCGTGTTGCGGCAAGTCAAGGTTTGGAACGATTCTAAACAGTTTCCGACGATGAGACGCCTGCTGCAGGCTGTCGGGCTGGCGGGTTCGGGGTTTATCTCAAACTGTCGGTTTAACGCTTTCTTCGCGGCTTTGCGGGACAAGGCTACTCGGACCATCCGAGGGAGCAGGCAATGCCAATTTATTCTGTAGGAAGCTATAACACCGACGCCTTTCAGATTACCCCGACGGGTCATCTGCGTCTAAACCCCGATTTCGACGCCAGTACAGACGCGATGCGCTATGACATCGAAGACGATGAAACGGCGTATAACGGCGACAGTACCAATGACGAGATTGGCAATGATGCCACGCAATATGGATACCAATACGACGCAAACGGCAATCTGGTTGGCCAAGGGCAAACATATCTCGAAGGCAGTTGGACGCTGGATGACGGTAACGGCAATACCGTCACGCTCTATCAAGTGGAAAGCGGGGGGGTGCATACCGGATGGGTCGCGGATGGACCGATTACGCCGGGGGTGGCCTATACCTACTCCGGTCCAAATCAAGTCGACAGCAGCAACGCGCCTGCCTACCGCGATCTTGTTGGGCCGACCGATGATCCGGATGCCGCCAATAGCTATGAGGGCGGTGCCTATAATGACGACATTCGCGCCGGGGCCGAGGCTGACAGCGTCTCGGGTGGAGCGGGGGACGACACCATTGACGGCGGTGCGGGCAACGACACGCTCGATGGTGGCACGGGCAACGACACGATCTATTACGGCAGCGGCGCCAATGTCGTGCGCGGTGGGGACGGGGCAGACTGGATAGACGAAAGCGCCTCTGGCCGCAGCGACACCTCAGGCGACACCCTGGACGGGGGCGCGGGGAACGACACGATCCTTAGCGGCGACGGGAATGATCAGATTTCCGGTGGAGCCGACAACGACTGGATCAGCGCTGAGGGCGGCGACGATACGATTGATGGCGGTGACGGTGATGACACGGTCTACGGCGGGGAAGGAAATGATTCCATCTCGGGCGGGCTTGGCAACGACGTGCTCTCTGGCGGGGGTGGTACCGATACGATCCACGGCGGAGGCGGCGACGACCGGATCATCGGCAGCGAAGGCAACGACAGTCTCTATGGCGATGCGGGTGCGGATACGATTCACGGCGAGGGGGGCGACGATTCCATCAGCGGTGGCGAGGGCAACGACAGCCTCTATGGCGGCGCGGACCAGGACACGATACAGGGCGGCGCGGGGGATGACCTGCTTGCCGGGGAGGCTGGCGACGACTCGCTTGTGGGGGGTGAAGGCCGCGATACGCTAAGCGGCGGCAGCGGCGATAACACCATGACAGGCGGGGCGGGCGATGACACCTACCTCCTTGGCGCGACCAGCAGCAATACCGTCACGGATTTCGACACCGGTGACCAAGATCGTGATGGGTATTACAACGACCAGTTGGATGTCTCTGAACTGCGCACGCTGGAGGGCAACCCGGTGCGTGTCTGGGATGTGGTGGTCAGCGATGACGGCTTTGGCAATGCCTTGCTGACTTTCCCTGAGGGAGAGACGGTCGTGATGCAGGGGGTCTCGCCCGCCCAGATGTCCACCACCGCGCAGATACAGGCTGCCGGTGTACCTTGTTTTACCGCGGGCACGATGATCCGTACTCCAGACGGCGAAGTGCCGGTCGAGAACCTGCAGGAGGGCGATCTAGTACAAACCCGGGACAACGGGGTGCAACCGGTGATCTGGGCCGGCCAACGGCATCTCGGTGCGGCGGCCCTTGCGGCCGCGCCGGCGTTGCGCCCGATCCACATCGCTCCCGGTGCGCTGGGCAATGCGCGCGCCTTGCGTCTGTCGTCGCAGCACGCGCTGGCGGTGGACTTACCCGGGGCGGGCGCGTCGCTCTTGCGGGCAGGTCGCGCCGCCCGGATCGCGGGTGGAGGCATTCGTGTGGCGCAGGGGGTTCGGGAGGTCACCTATGTGCATATCATGCTGGAGCGGCACGAGATCGTCTTTGCCAACGGCACCCCGGCTGAAAGTTTCTACCCCGGTCCTTGGGGGCTGCGCATGATGGGGATGCGGGCGCTGAACGGCATCGCGCGGGCTCTGCCGGGGCTTGGGCGCGGGCCTGTGGGTACGCTCTATGGACCGCAGGTTCACGCGTTGACAACCAGTGCAGCCATGCCAGAGCGGGTGGACGATCTGCGTCCGGCTTGGGGGTAGGGCGGTCAGGTAATCGCTTCGAGCTGTTCTTTGCTAAGGTCGCCCGGCACGATGGTAATCGGCACCGGCAGCGACCCGGCCGCGCGGGTAAGTTGGGTGACCAGCGGGCCGGGGCCTTGCTTGCGGTCACCGCTGGCGCCGAGGACCAGCACGCCAATGCTGGGATCGTCGGAAAGCTGCTGAATGATCTCTTCGGTCGGCTCGCCCTCACGGATCACCAACTCGGGGTCGACGCCCTGCTTATCGCGCATCCATTTCGCGAAGACTTCAAAGTGCACTTCGATCCGCTCACGCGCTTCTTCGCGCATCAGATCCCCGACGCCGATCCAGTGATTGAACTCTTCGGGCGGGATCACCGACAGCACGGCGACACCGCCGCCGGTACGGGCTGCGCGTAGGGCTGCAAAACGCATCGCGTTGAGGCATTCGGTACTATCGTCCAGCACCACTAGGAATTTCCGCATCAAACCTCTCTTTGCACCGCTTTAGGGGGCGCTGCGATCATGGCGCGGGGGCGCGGCGCTGGCAATTGTTTTTGCCCGCGCCGCCGCCGGTTACCCGCGCTGGCTGGCAGCCCAGTCCCAATACATTTCGCGCACTTGGCGCGTGATCGGGTTCTGGTTCGGGCCAGTGCCATATTGCGTGTCGTCAAAGGCGCTGACCGGGGTGACTTTCATCATATTGCCGGACAGAAAGACTTCGTCCGCCGCATGGAAATCGTCAAAGGTCAGAACCTTCTCATGCACCTTCATACCCGCCTCGCGCATGTTCGACATGTGCCGCGCGCGGGTGATCCCGGCAAGGAAGGTGCCGTTCGGGATGGGGGTAAAGACCTCGCCATCCTTGACCATAAAGACATTGGCGCTGGCGCTTTCGGCGACATTGCCCATGGCATCGGCGACCAGCGCGTTGCCGAACCCTTTGGACCGCGCCTCGACCATCATGCGGGCGTTGTTGGGGTAAAGGCAGCCTGCCTTGGCGTTGACCACATTGTCTTCCAGCACCGGGCGGCGGAAGCGGGTGCGGGTGAGGGTGGTCGCAGCCTCGGGCGGGGCCATTGGGATGGCCTCAAGGCTGATCGCAAAGCCGGTGGCGCCTTTTAGCGGGACGATGCCCAACTCGTCCCCCGCCAGCGCCCAATACATCGGCCGGATATAGACCGCCTGATCACGGCCATAGCTCTTCAACCCTTCGCGCACAGCCTCGACCATGGCGTCAGTCTCAACCGTGGGGGTGATCATCAGCGCCTTGGCCGAGCGGTTGATCCGCGCGCAATGCGCTTCCAGATCGGGGGCCAGCCCATCGAAAAGACGCGCGCCGTCAAAGACGGTCGTGCCGAGCCACGCACCGTGGTCGGCGGCCTTAATCGTCGGCAGATCGCCGTCGTGCCACGTGCCGTTAAAATAGGTCTTGATGTCGGTGCCGGTGGCCATGTCGCGGGTCCTTAAGAGTTGCTTCGGTAGATGCCTTCGGGCAGGTTCAGCGCCGCCGTTAGATCGCTTAATTGCGCAGGCGACAGGGTGATCTTGGCCACACGATCCGTGCGGGGATCCCACTGCTCAATCGTGATCTGCCCGGCAAAGGCAGAGACGGTGACGTCCTCGCGCAGGGGGGCGTCGGATTCGTCGATCAGGGTGATGACGGTGGCGTCGAATTCGTGCTCGATGGTAAACATGAGGGCACATTAGGCTTTGTGCGGATAAGCGCAAGGCCGCCGTCAAAGCCGCGTGAACGGGGGTGGCAGCGGCGGGGCGGCATGATACACCAAAGGTCGCAAACCTGAGTGAAGGATCCGTCGTGAGAGTGAAGAATATCCTTGGCGTTTTGGGCGCCGCTGTCCTGCTCTCGGCCTGCGAAGTGGTGCCGGTGCAAACGGGTCCGATCCCCTCTGGCACAACCAATTCTCCGCTGCGCAATGCGGATGCGGCGGCGCGGAGCTTTGTGCAGGTGGTCCAGACGATTGAGCCTGTGGCAGAGCGTGAATGCCGCGCCCGAACCACCGGGGTGAACTGTGACTTCAGAATCGTCGTGGATGACAGACCCGGCCAACCTGCGAATGCCTTTCAGACCTTGGATGAGAATGGCCGCCCCATCGTGGCCTTTACGCTCGGGCTGATCGCGGATGCGCGCAATGATGACGAACTGGCTTTCGTGCTCGGCCATGAGGCCGCGCATCACATCGCCGGACATATCGGGCGTCAGCAACAAAATGCCATGGCGGGGGCGGTAATCTTTGCTGGCATCGCAACATTGAGCGGTGGCGATGCCAATGCGGTGCGCACCGCGCAGGAGCTTGGCGCGGAGGTGGGCGCGCGGCGCTATTCCAAAGATTTTGAACTGGAAGCTGACGCACTTGGTACCATTATCACCGCGCGGGCGGGCTATGACCCGCTGCGCGGGGCGGAGTTCTTTACCCGCATTCCTGATCCGGGCGACCGCTTTCTGGGAACCCACCCGCCCAATACGGCACGGCTCGACACGGTGCGGCGCACGGCAGCGGGGCTCTGACGGTTTGCGCAAACTGGGACAGGTGCTGAACGACCGCGGGTCGAAATATGCGGTGTCGGGCTGTCCTGCGGGCAGCCGGACCGAAGTCGATGCCGCTCTCAAATCACTCAAACGCGATAAGGCCTATGCCAAGGCCACGCATAACACTTGGGCGGTGTTGTTGTCAGACGGCGGGCCGCTCAAGGGCGACGACGGCGAATCCGGTGCAGGAATGGTCATTGTCCGCATGTTGGAGCGGGAAGGGCTGGAGGATCACCTGATTGTCGTGACGCGCTGGTATGGCGGGAAACACTTGGGCGGCGATCGTTTCCGCCATGTGCAGACCTGCGTGCGTGCCTATCTCGATGAGGTCGGCGCTTAAAGGCTCAGGGCAATGGCGGCAAAGAAGCAGGCCGTCGCAATAAGCACGAAAACATGCCAGATCGCATTCTGATAGCGCATGCCGGGGTGGGCATAGACCACTGTGCCTGCCGAATAGATCAGCCCGCCCGCAGCCACCAGGGCCAGCGCCGCGCCGGGCAGATTGTGCCACATCGGATAGATCAGCAGGACCGACAGCCAGCCCATACCGAGGTAAAGCGCCAGTGAGCCGCGCGCATCTGTGCGCCAGAACCACAGCTTTGCCACCGCGCCAATCATTGCGAGCGCCCAGACCACGCCCAAGATGCCATAGGCAAAGCCCGAGCCGATCACCATGACCAGCGGTGTATAGGTGCCTGCAATTTTGAAGTAGATCGCCGCATGATCAAGACGGCCAAGGAAGGCGCGGCTGCGCTCGAAGGGCAGCAGGTGATAGACTGCTGAGGCCGTGAAAGAAGCGATAACGCAGGCGGCATAAATCGCCGCTGCGGTCATTGTACCTTCTTGCCCCGCAACATGCATCACCAGCAGGATGCTCGCCGGGATCGCAAAGCTCAGCCCCAGCACATGAACGGTGCCGTCTGCCAGAGTTTCCGCTGTCGAGGTCGGGTAAGCCATGCCCTAAACCTAGCGGGCTAGTATGACCTTTCCATGACTGACCCTGCGTAAACTTAGCGGGTCACGGTTTGTTGCCATCGATCCAGCGGGACATCAGGGTTTTGTCGCGAAAGCACTCCTGCGGCACGTCGCGACGCTTCAGCCGCGCAATCCGCTCGGCAAAGGCGACCTGTTTGGCGGACGGGTAGGCCGCAAATGGCCCGTCGATCACGCGCGGTTTATGCGCCTCGATCCAAGAAGACAGCGCTGCGCGATCATGTTCGATGCCTTTGGGCAGATCATCACCGGACTTGCGCGCGAGGCTGCGGGCATAGGCCATTTGCTTTTCGGTGGCGGGCATACGGCGGTCCGCCTGCCGGGGCTGGGCGCTATCGCTACCGCGCGCAGGGCGTGCGCCCTTTTCAGGGTCAAAGATACCGGGAAACTGAGGCTGAAAAGACATTTGTCATTCCTTTGCTGCTGTCTTCGATATATAGAACAGAAAGGGAACATTTTCAATGTCTGACGCTAGGTATCCCTCTCGCTTGAGGTATATGTAGTGTTCGTAGTTTGGCTTTCCACAATATCGGCTATGTTCAGCCGGTCCGAATACGTTCTGCGGCTTCAGCAATCAGTTTTGCGGCGCGTTCCAGTCTGGCAGCCAACGGTCTGCCCCGTCGCTGTGCCAACCACAGCCCATGCCAGCGTCTTTGCGGCAGGGTGACCTGACGAAGCAGATCCTTTGCGGCAAAGGTCTCCACCCCACTGCGCGGCAGCAACGTATAGCCAACCCCTCGGGCCACGGCAGCGGGAATTTGGCCGATCTGGTTTATATATCCCCGCAGCTTCAACCGGTCTGCGCCCGGATAGTCGCCGGGGAAGTTCGCCTGCAGCAGATCGTCGGCATAGGCAAAGCCGTCCGGATGGGCGATGAACCCCCGCGCATTGAGCGCAGCGAAGCTTGTGATCCGCTCCGGGGCCTCAACCGGCAGGACGAGGCAAAGTTCCTCTTCTCCCAAATGGCGCGCTTCAAGGCGGGCATGGGATGGCTCCTCACTCAGCACGCCTAGGTCAAAGCGCCCGTCGAGCAAGCCCGTCCGGATCGTCGGCTGCGGGGCGGCTTCGAGGTGGACGGTGAGGGCGGGGGCGCTCTGCATCCAGTCGATTAAAAGCGGGTGGAGCAGCATGGCGAAACTGCCGGAACAGGCGATATGCACCGTGCCGTGATCCGGAAGGTCGGTGGCGATCCGCTCGCGGAGGTCGTTTTCTTCGCGGCGGCGGGCAAGGCCGGTTTCAAACAGCGCTTCACCTGCTGGGGTGAGCACGAACTTTTTGCCTTGCCGGACGATCAGGGGCTGGCCGAGTTGGTCCTCAAGCTTGCGCAGATGTTGGGAGACACCGGGCTGGGTCATGTTCAGCCGTTCCGCCGTGCGGGTGAAGTGGCCCATCTCGCAGAGTGTGGTGAAGGTTTCGAGCCAAGTCGCGTTCAGCATTAGAACGATCCGTTATGATTCTGATGAGGTTTGATAATTTCACATGAGAGGTGCGCCTGTCTATCTCTGCTTCAACGCAAAAAAGGAGACAGCTATGACCACCCCCCGTACATTTTCCCACATCGGCCTTTCGGTGCCGGACCTTGATGCCGCTGTGAAGTTCTATTCCGAGGTGCTTGGGTTTTACGTCGTGATGCAGCCCACGGAAGCGGTGGAGAACGACACGGCAATCGGCGTCATGTGCACCGACGTCTTTGGCCCCGGTTGGGGCTCACTGCGCATCGCGCATTTGGCGACGGCGGATGGCATCGGGATCGAGATTTTCGAGTTTCCGGGCAATTACGCACCCGATGAGAAGCTAGAGCACAAGCGCCACGGGACGTTTCATTTCGCGATCCAGGACCCGGATGTTGAAGGGCTGTCGGAGCGCATTATTGCGGCAGGCGGCAAGCAGCGGATGCCGGTGCGGGAGTACTATCCGGGTGAAAAGCCTTACCGCATGGTCTATGTCGAAGACCCGTTTGGTATTGTGTTTGAGCTTTATAGCCACAGCTATGAGTTGACGTATTCAGCGGGTGCTTATGCGTGAGGCGGGCCGCCGGGGGGCCAGCCCCCCGGACCCCCTGAAGTATTTTCGGCCAAAAAGAGGGGGGCGTCAGGGGAGCTGGCGGCCCCATAGGTCGTATTCGCCGGCTTCTTCGACTTCGACTTTGACGATGTCGCCAACTTTGAGGTTTTGGAAATCTTCGTCGATGAAGAGGTTGCCGTCGATTTCAGGCGCGTCGGCTTTGGTGCGGCAGGTGGCGGCGTCGGCGTCGATCTCGTCCACGATCACGTCGATCTGCTGGCCGAGCTTTGCGGCGAGTTTGGCCTCGGAGATGGCTTGGGCCTTTTCCATGAAGCGGTCCCAGCGGTCTTGTTTGACCTCTGCTGGCACATGGTCAGGCAGGGCGTTGGACCGCGCGCCTTCGACGTTTTCATATTGGAAGCAGCCGACGCGGTCGAGTTGCGCTTCGTCAAGCCAGTCGAGCAGGGTTTGGAATTCGGCCTCGGTCTCGCCCGGGTAGCCGACGATAAAGGTCGAGCGCAGGGTGATGTCGGGGCAGGTGTCGCGCCATGCGGCGATCTCGTCGAGGGTTTTTGACGCGGCCGCCGGGCGGGCCATGCGTTTTAGCACATCCGGATGCGCGTGCTGGAAGGGGATGTCGAGGTAAGGCAGCACCAGACCTTCGGCCATCAGCGGGATCAGTTTGCGCACATGGGGGTAGGGGTAGACGTAGTGCAGCCGCACCCATGCGCCCAAGCTGCCGAGGTCACGCGCCAGATCGGTGATATGGGCGCGGTGGCCGCGGTCTTCGGCGTGTTTGATGTCAACGCCATAGGCGGAGGTGTCTTGGCTGATGACCAAGAGTTCCTTGACGCCATTGTCGACCAGCCGCTCGGCTTCGCGCATCACCGCATGGGCGGGGCGCGATTGCAGGCGGCCGCGCATGTCGGGGATGATGCAGAATTTGCACTTGTGGTTACAGCCCTCGGAAATCTTGAGGTAGCTGTAGTGGCGCGGGGTGAGGGAGACCTGTTGCGCGGGGAGCAGGTCAATGAAGGGATCGGGGCTGGGCGGCACGGCACCATGCACCGCGTCGAGCACCTGTTCATATTGATGCGGGCCGGTCACGGCGAGGATCTTGGGGTGATGTTCGCGGATGTAGTCCGGCTCGGCCCCGAGGCAGCCGGTGACGATGACCTTGCCGTTTTCCGTCAGCGCTTCGCCGATCGCATCGAGGCTTTCGGCCTTGGCGCTGTCGAGAAACCCGCAGGTGTTCACGATTACCGCATCGGCGCCGGCGTAGTCTGGCGAGACGCCATAGCCCTCGGCGCGTAGACGCGTGAGGATGCGCTCGGAATCGACCAGCGCTTTGGGGCAGCCAAGGCTGACCATGCCGATGGTCGGCTGGCCGGGGCGGGCGGGGTCGCTGATCTTCGCTTGCGGGGCGAGGTCAGGGCGCAGATTGGGTGGGTTTGTGCTCATGGGGTGGCTATAAGGCAAGCAAGTGAGCGGGGAAAGAGCCGCCGGGCAGGAGGAGAGAGCCATGAGATGGATTATGCGTGGGATCGGCGTGCTGTTGCTGATTGTCGTCATCGTGCTGGGTGCGTTGCTGTTGATGCCCGGTGAGCGGATTGCGCGGCTTGCCAGCGATCAGTTGAGCCGGGTCACCGGGCGCGAGGTGTCGATTACCGGCGACGTGGGCGTGACCTTTTGGCCCGTGCTGGGGGTGACCGCCGGCGGGCTTGAGGTCGGCAATGCAGATTGGACCGATAAGGGCGCGATGCTGACGGCGGCGAATGCGGCGATTGGGGTGGATGCGGGTGCCTTGCTGCGCGGTGAGATCCGCATCACCAATATCGCGGCGCAGAGCCCGGTGATCCGGTTGGAGCAGCGCCGCGATGGGCGGGCGAGTTGGCAGTTCACCGACAGCGCCAGCGGGGCACAGATCGAGACGGAGGCAGCGCCGTCGCAGCACAAGCGTCCGTTGAGCATTCAGAAGCTTGAGGTGGAGAATGCCACGTTGATCTACGACTCCGAAGGGGCCGATCTGGTGACCTATGAAGGTGTCGACCTCGCGCTCGACTGGCCTGAGCAGGGCGGGGCGGCGGATATTGTTGCCAGCATGGCGCCGACGGGCGAGCGGGTGACGCTGACCGGGCGGATTGAGGGCTTCGCGGCGTTCTTGGAGGGTGAAGTGCAGCCTTTGCGGGCGCAGTTGGAGACGCGCGGGGGGGAGGCCACCTTCGCTGGGCGCGGATCGCTGAAGGGGGCGCTGGCTGGGGATTTGAAGATCAATAGCGCGG
Source organism: Sulfitobacter delicatus (assembly GCF_900102535.1). GTDB lineage: Bacteria > Pseudomonadota > Alphaproteobacteria > Rhodobacterales > Rhodobacteraceae > Sulfitobacter > Sulfitobacter delicatus. The sequence goes on from NZ_FNBP01000008.1 coordinate 114,892, forward strand.
ACACTGCCGCATTTTTAGCGTCGCTCGGCGCGGGGGAGGTGGACCTGCCGCTTGGGCTGGGCCGCTCGGTCGATCTGCGCAGTGGGCTGACCTTGTCGCTCGACAGGCGCTTGGCACTGCGCGATATCGTGGCGGATTTGGGCGGCAACAGCGTGACCGGGCAGGCGGATCTGGCGCTGAATGGCAGGCCACGGATCAATGCTAACTTGCGTGCCGGGGCGCTGGACCTGTCGGGCGTGGGCGAAGCGGAGGGCGGCGCGGCTGTTGAGCGTCGGCAGGCTGCGGCTGACGGCTGGTCAGACGAGGAGATCGACGCAGGTTGGCTCGCGGCCTTCGATGGCGAGATCGCACTAAGTGGGGACTCGATTACGCTCGGTGACCTCAAGGCGGGCCCCACAAGGACGGTGCTGCGCAATGACAATTCGCGCATGGTTTTTGATCTGCAAGACATGGCGGCCTATGGCGGCAAGATCGCAGGCGAATTTGTGATGAACAACCGCAGCGGCCTGTCGGTGGGCGGTAAGCTGCGGGCGCAAGGGGTGCAGATGCGCAACCTGTTGGAAGACGCCGCCGGGGTGACGCGGTTTACCGGGGATGGCGATGCAGCGCTGTCCTTTCTCGGCAGTGGGCAGTCGGTGGCGGCGATCATGCGCTCTTTGAGTGGCAGCGGCACGCTGGCGATGGGGCGCGGCACGATTGCGGGGATCGATCTGGACGCGCTGCTAGGCTCGGTCGATGCCAAAGGCGGCAGCACGGTGTTCGATTCCGTTGAGGCCAGCTTCGACATCGCGGATGGCGTGTTGCGCAACGATGACCTGCTGATGCTCTTGCCGAACTTCAACGCCACCGGAGAGGGGCGTGTCGATCTGGGGGCGCGGAGCATCGATTATACGGTCACGCCCAAGGCGCTGCGCGTCAATGCGTCGCGCGGGGGGCTGGCGGTGCCGGTGCGGATCACCGGACCTTGGGCCGACCCGAAGGTCAAAGCGGACTTGCGGGCGGCGATTGATCTGAACTTCAGCGAGGAGAAGAAACGCGCTGAGGATGTCGTGCGCCGCAAGGTGCAGGAGGAATTAGACATTGCGCCCGAAGACACCCGCGACCTTGAAGACCTTGTGAAAGACGAGTTGGAGAACGCGCTGAAACGCGAACTCTTGAAGCTCTTCGACTAGCGCGGCACGCCGCCCGTCCGCTGCCCCCATAAAACTCATGGTGGCGCAGGCGGGCGGGCTGCGGTAAGGCTGGCGCGACAGTCTAGGAGAGGCGCAATGGCCAACGATCTTTTCAACAGTTTCATGACCGGCCCCGACGAACAGGGCCGTTTTGGCGACTTCGGCGGACGGTTCGTCTCGGAAACGCTGATGCCGCTCATTCTTGAATTGGAAGAGCAGTATGAGAAGGCCAAGACCGACGACAGTTTCTGGGCCGAGATGCATGATCTGTGGACCCATTACGTGGGCCGCCCCAGCCCGCTTTATCACGCCGAGCGGCTGACCGAGCATCTGGGCGGGGCCAAGGTTTACATGAAGCGCGACGAGTTGAATCACACCGGCGCGCATAAGATCAACAACGTGCTGGGCCAGATCATTCTGGCGCGGCGCATGGGCAAAAAGCGCATCATCGCGGAAACCGGCGCGGGGCAGCATGGGGTCGCCACGGCGACGGTCTGTGCCAAGTTCGGCCTGAAATGCGTCGTCTATATGGGCGCGCATGACGTAGAGCGTCAGGCGCCCAACGTCTTCCGCATGCGCCTGCTGGGTGCTGAGGTGGTGCCGGTGACTTCGGGTCGCGGCACGCTGAAAGACGCGATGAACGACGCGCTGCGCGACTGGGTGACCAACGTGCGCGACACTTTCTATTGCATCGGCACCGTGGCCGGGCCGCATCCCTATCCGGCGATGGTCCGTGATTTTCAGGCCATCATCGGCAAGGAAGTCCGCGAGCAGATGCAAGAGGCCGAAGGCCGTCTGCCCGACACGCTGATCGCTGCCATTGGAGGCGGGTCCAACGCCATGGGTCTGTTCTACCCCTTCCTTGACGACAAGTCGGTCAACATCATCGGTGTTGAAGCGGGCGGTAAAGGTGTGGATGAGAAGATGGAACACTGCGCGTCGCTGACCGGTGGTCGCCCCGGCGTGCTGCACGGTAACCGCACCTATCTGTTGCAGGACGATGATGGGCAGATCTTGGAAGGCTTCTCGATCTCGGCGGGGCTCGACTATCCGGGCATCGGCCCAGAGCATTCCTGGCTACATGACATTGGCCGCGCTAAATATGTCTCGATCACTGACCGCGAGGCGCTGGAGGCGTTCCAGCTTTGCTGTGCGCTCGAAGGCATCATTCCGGCGCTGGAACCGAGCCACGCGCTCGCACATGTGCTGAAGATCGCGCCTGAGCTGCCCAAGGATCACCTGCTGGTGATGAACATGTGTGGCCGTGGCGACAAGGATATCTTTACTGTCGCCCGTGCGCTGGACTTTGACATGGGCGAATTCGCCTAAATCCGGCTCATAATTTAAGCGACCCGGAGGGGCCTGTGCGAAAGCGTGGGCCCTTTTTGCATTTTTGCGGGCGCTCTTCGCAGGGTGTGACCGCCGTTTGAGCAAATTGAAAAGTAGTTCAAGAGAAAGACTGGAAAAAAGTTTTCCTAGGGTCGTTTTCCGCAGGATCCATCCTTCGGCTGACGCGCCGGACAGAAAACATGCGTTTCGCTCATACAGGCTTGACGCAAAGGCAGCTCAACTCCGTTTTCGGCGTCCCGAAAGCCTCCTAAACCAAGGTTTATGCCGGTCGGACAAGGGTTTAGATCGGCGGATTTAAACCCGGGACGGATAGCCAATTCCCTTCCGAATGCCCTTTTCCCTGTCATCCCGACGACGCCGCGTCACTGACCAGCGCCGCCACAACTTAACAACGGGCCACCCCGATACCGGGCCAGCCCAACGCAAAGGACACGACATGAAAAAGACACTGACAGCAACCGCCCTGATCCTCGCCACCGCCACTTCCGCAGCATTCGCGCAGGGCATGGAAGGCCAGCAGATCGGCTATAACGACAAACCCGATAACGGTGTTTCCTACTCCAGCCGCAGCGAAGCGGTAGACGCGCAGACGCTCGAAATCTTCAACGAAGGCACCCTGCGCGCCGAAGACACATCCGACGTCACAATCACCGTCTTCCCCGCCGCTCAGGCCGACAAATCTGTAAACCGTTTCCCCCGCTAATCGCGGCGACGGCTCTCCCAACTCACTCCCCAAAGGACACGACATGAAAAAGACATTCGCAACCACAGCCCTGATCCTCGCCACTGTTGGCTCCGCGGCATTCGCCCAAGGCATGGAAGGCCAGCAGGTCGGCTACAACGCAGACCCCGTTTCCGAGGCTGCCTATTCCACCCGCAACGCGACATCCGATGCGCTGAACCTCGACAACCTGCGCGCCGAGCCTTCGGCTGAAGCGACCGTGACTGTCTTCGCAACCACTGCGGACGCGCAAGAAGACGGCCGTTTCCAGCGTTAAGCGCGGCCAACCTCCCTCACAACTTTCTCCCCCGAAAGGACACGACATGAAAAAGACACTCGTAACCACCGCCCTGATCCTCGCCACCGCCGGTTCCGCCGCTTTTGCACAGGGCATGGAAGGTCATCAGATCGGCTACAACGACAAAGCCGCCAATGAAGCCATCTATTCCAGCCGCAGCCTGAACGATCAGGATCTGAAGCTTGAGCGCGACGTCTTCCTGCGCGGCCAGTTCCGCACCGATGTAGACGAAAACCAAGTCATCACCGTCTTCCCGACCCAAGACGAAAACCTCGATGACGGTGCCTTCCCCCGTTAAGCCTGACACAGGCCGCAACAGCGCTCGCCCCAAGGGGCGGGCGCCAAATCACCAAGGGTTGATCGCTGCGCATAGCCGCAATCCCTTGCGCTTTGAATTGGCATGGCTAGATACGCTTCATTGCAAGCCAAGGTAGCGCCATGAACAATAAAAAGAAAATTGCCCTTTGGGTGATCGCCGCTCTTCAATTCAATGCCACTCTCTATTTCGTACTGCTTTTCGCGCTTGAGGGGCAGGGGCTGACCCTCTTTGGGACACCTCTGACCGATCTTGGGCCGAATAATGGTGTGCAGGTTGTGGGCCTGATCCTTGGCGTCGTGCTGGGCTGGATGGCCTTGCGTATGAGCCTGCAAAGGGCGGAGCGTGCCGAGACAGCGTTGCGGCATTGTACGGTGCAATTCGCCGACGTGCTCGAAGAGCATTTCCGCGATTGGCATCTGACCCCCGCCGAGCGGGACGTCGCGGTTTTTCTGATCAAAGGTCTGAACACCCGCGCCATTGCCGAGATGCGCGGCACCTCCGAAGGCACGATCAAAGCCCAGACCAATGCGATCTACCGCAAGGCGGGCGTCGCGGGCCGTGCGCAGCTTCTCAGCCTGTTTATCGAAGACCTGATGGACGACGCGTTGATGCCCGGGCCGAAGCCGCAACTGACGCAAGCGGCCTAATCGGCTAGCGGGTCAGTTCCAAGATATCAAAGTCGCTTTCGACAGCAGGGGCGGGGAACAAGAGCCGCGCGCGCGTCGGGCTGATCCGTTGAAAGACGGCGACGTCACTTTGTACCTTGCCGCCCGACGTGAAGTCTTCGGGCAGATTGCCGTAGTCTGGCGGGGTTTCGCCTCGCACATAGCCCACGCCGGTATAGACCGCTTGGCCTTCGCGCAGGGTGATCTCGCCGCGGGTCAGTTGCGATCCGGTGAGCTTTTCAAAGGCAAAGCCCCGGTCCGTCGCGGTGAAGCGGCATTTGAACGGGCTATAGACCACAAGCGGGCTGATGCCCCCCAGTTTGATCGTCCGGCAAGACCATTCGCCGGGGAGATCGGCAGCGAAGGCAATCTGCGGCTGGCCCGACAGTGCGCGGGTGAGGGCTGCGACGTCTTGTGGTGCGCCGCCTGAAAGGGCCTGCATCATCGCATCGCCGAAAGCTGCATCAAAATTGTCGAGCCGCGCCTCATCGGCGGGACGCAGACTGCCGGCAAATGCTGCGACAGGCAGGGCGAGAAGCAGCAAGGCCAAGCGCATGGATCAGCCCTTTGCCGCATCAACGGCAAGGGCGCGCAGAACCTCGAGCGGCACGATGTCCAACGCCCGCAGATGGGTGGCAGCGAGATGCACCTGCGGCGCACAGCCCTCGTCCGCCGCCTGTAGGAACCGCCCGGCGCAGAGGCACCACGGGTCGCCCGGTTTGAGCCCGGCAAAACCGAACTCCGGGCGCGGGGTGCTGAGGTCATTGCCGACATATTTGGAATAGGCGAGAAACTCTGCCGTCATCACCGCACAGACGGTGTGGCTGCCCTGATCCTCGGCGCAGGTATTGCAATGGCCATCACGGAAAAAGCCGGTGACAGGATCGGTCCCGCAGAGCGTCAGCGGCTGGTTCAGGACATTGATGCTGCTGTCAGGTGTCATAGGCTCTCCTGCTGTCATTCGCTGTCCGAGACCGAGGCCGCGATCTTGCGGAAAATCTCGATGTTCTGGTCCGAGACCCCAGCTTCGCGGAACTTGCGGTCGGCGGCGTTGGTGGCGATCACCACGCCCTTCGCGGTATCAATATAGATGTATTGGCCGTAGATTCCACGCGCCATATATTCGCCCTCCGCGGCGCCGACGGGCACCCACCATTGATAGCCGTAGCCGATTTTGCCCTCGGCTGTTGGGGCGGTGGGCTTGGTTGAGGCCGCGACCCAATCTTCGGGCACGATTTGTTTGCCGTTCCATTCACCGCCCTGCGCGAACATTTGGCCAAAGCGGGCGTAGTCGCGTGTGGTCATGTTCAACCCGCCGAGGACAAAGGCCGTGCCCGCCCCATCGGTGATGTAATAGGGCGCGTGTTCCAGCCCCAGCGGCGCGATGATCTTTTCGCTGAGCAGGTCCGGAATGTTGCGCCCCGTCGCCCCGCGCACCACCATGCCGATGACATGGGTGTCGATCGAGACATACTGCCACTGCGCGCCCGGCGCGACGAAACTGTCCGAAATCCCGGCCGTGAAGTCATCGAGCTTGCCGCCAAGCGCCACGACCCGGCCCATGCGGTTGATGTCTGAATCGTAGTCTAGATAGTCTTCGTCAAAGGTCACGCCGCTGGCCATATGCAGCACATTGCGCAGGCTGGCCCCGTCATAGGCGCTGCCACGCAGGGCGGGGGCGTATTTGGTCACCGGATCGTCGAGCGAGGCGATTTCGCCTTCTTCGAGCAGAATGCCGACCAATGCCGAGAGATAGCTTTTCGCGACCGACCAGCTGATGCGGCGGTCTTCTGGTCCGGTGCCTCGGAAATAATTCTCATAGACGATGGCACCGTCCTTGAGCACCACCAGCGCGGTCACGTCGCGCGCGTCGATCCACGTGTCGACTTCTGGGGGCAATTCCGTTTCAGGGCCGTAAGGTAGTTCCGTGGTGAGCCCGTCGCCCCGTGGCACCGGGGTGGAGAGGAAGGCACCGTCCATATGGCTGAAGTTGTGGACGATCTTTTCTTCGGAGAACAGTGAGTTGACGGCAAGAAGCCGTTCGATCTCTTCGCGTTTCCAAAGTCCGATGATGACCGCCGCCACCAGAAGCGCCAGCAAGATGCGGCCCAGCCATTTTCCGAATGTACGCATGATTTCCCCCCCATGTTCAGGACAGTGAACCACGGCGGCACGGCAGGGGCCAGCGCGACATTGCGTTAGCCGTTAGCGGAAGCGGTCCATTAGCTTTTGCAGCGGCGACAGCGCCTCGGTTGGGGCTTCGGGTTCGGGCGACGCTTGCGGTTTTTCCGCAGCGGGTTTCTTTGCCTCTGACGGTTTCGGCCCTTTACTGCCCGTCCCCGACCGCGGCGGCGACACCCGCAGCCCCACGGCGTTCATAAAGCGCCCTGTATCACCACGCACCAGATCGGCAGCGCCGTCCGAGATGCCGCGTAGCACATCGTCCAGCCAACCGTCGTCCGCCTTAGGGAAGTCGCGCAGCACATAGCCTGCCACGGCGTCCTTATGGCCGGGGTGGCCAATGCCCATGCGCACGCGCTCATAGTCGGCACCGATATGCGCGTGGATTGAGCGCAGCCCGTTGTGGCCTGCATGGCCACCACCAGTCTTGCACTTCACCTTGCCGGGAGCGAGGTCCAACTCATCGTGGAACACAATCACGTCCACAGGGTCGATCTTGTAAAACTTCATCGCGGCCTGCACCGATTGGCCGGAGTTGTTCATAAAGGTCTCAGGTTTCAGCAAAACCGCGCGGTCCGAGCCAAAACGCCCCTCGCTGACACTGCCCTGAAACTTGCCTTTCCACGGGGCAAAGCCGTGATCCTCCGCGATCCGGTCTAGCGCCATAAAGCCGATGTTGTGACGGTTGCGGGCATATTTGCCGCCCGGATTGCCAAGGCCGACGATCAGTTTCATGGGGTGTCTCCTGTGGTTTGGTGCAGTTTAGCAAGCAGCGCGGGGGGATGAAATGGCGTGCGGGTGCCGGAATTTTTTAAAAATTCCGTGCCGATTTCTTTGAAAGAAATCGGGATGGTCCTCAAACGCAAAACGGGGCCGCGTGATGCGACCCCGTTCCAGCAATGCCTTGCGGCTATTGCTTATTCTTCGCCGTCGGGCGGACCCATTTCGGTGGTCGGCACTTCGTCAGCTGCGGTCTCGTCTTCGTCGTCGTCCGACGCAGCAAGGCCAGCAGGAGCCGAAACAGTCGCCACAACAAAGTCGCGGTCGATTGTGGGCTTGGCGCCTTCGGGCAGGTCGACGCGGCTGATGGTTGCGCTGTCGCCGATCTCAAGACCGGAAATGTCCACGGTGACATACTCGGGGATGTCGGCAGCGGTCACGACCAGTTCAACTTCCGGACGGACCAGAGTGAGCACGCCACCCTTTTTCAGGCCGGGGCATTCTTCTTCGCCTTTCACTTCGACGTTGATGAACAGGTTGATCTTGGTGGTCCGCTTCAAGCGCATCAGGTCGACGTGCGTGGGCAGGTCCTTCACAACGTGGCGCTGCACGTCGCGGCAGATCACACGCACGTCGTCGTGGCCTTCAACCTTAAGGTTGAACAGGGTCGCTTTGAAGCGGCCTGCGCGCAGCTTGGTCAGCAGCTTGTTGAATGGGATGTTGATCGGCAGCGGCTCGTTGTCACCACCAAATACAATTCCAGGAACCATGCCATCGCGGCGTGCTTGACGAGCGGCGCCCTTGCCTGTCCCCGTACGTACCTGGGCTTCAAGATCAGGAATCTCTCCGGCCATTTTAGTCTCCAATTGATTAGGGCGGGAATCCTCCAAGGCTGTATTCCCGCGTGAAGCCGCGCGTATAGACGGGTTTTGCCGGGCTGGAAAGGGCAAAAGGACCTGTTTCGCGCTATTCCTGCGGGGTTACCAGATAGCCGTCTGCTTCCATAAGGCGATCATAGAGCGCGAACTCATCGGCGCGGGTGGCGCGCAACTGGGCCTCGACCTCGAGCGACAGGGGCGCTGGCACGTCAGGGGAGACGTTCTTGGGCTTCAGGTTGATGTCTTGGCGGAGCCTGTCGGACAGGAAATCACGGAAGGCCAACTGTCGCTCATAGGCAAAGAGATGCTGGATCAGCAGCGCGCCATGGTCGGACGTCAGGAAGGTGAACTGGCTGCCGATCTGTGCGCGCGGGGGCGGATCGTCGGAGATCACTTCGAGTGCAAATTGATCAAAGGTCAGCGTTTTGGTGCTGAGCCGATGCCCATCAAGGCGCGGCTGGCTCCGGTAGCGATACCAACTGCGGATCTGGTCCACCGGGTTGCGCATCACTGCGAGGGGTTCAGGCGCAGCAGAGAAGGTTTGCGTCAGAAAGGGCCGCACCCGGTTCATATAGCGCTGTGCGGTGATGTGTTTGCGATTGCGCGCAAAGACGATTTCCGCATGCGGTTTCAGCGCCATCTCAACGGCGGTGGTCCCGGTCTTGGGCGTGGCGAGAAAGGCTAGTTCGCGGCTGAGGAAGATCAGCATGCGGGCGCGGCACCGGGCTGGGGTTGCCAGTCGCCGGCGAAATGCCGGGGGATCAGCAGGTTGTGGCGGCCCAGACGCGAAACCGAGGTTTCCCCGCAGAGCGCCATGGTCAGGTCCAACTCGCGATGGATCACTTCCAGCGCGCGGGTGACCCCCTGCTGGCCCATCGCGCCCAGACCGTAGATAAAGGCGCGGCCGATGTAGGTGCCTTTGGCGCCCATGGCCATGGCTTTGAGCACGTCCTGGCCGGACCGGATGCCGCCGTCCAGATGGACTTCGATCTGGTCGCCGACGGCTTCGAGGATTTCTGGCAGCATGCGGATCGAGCTCAGCGCTCCATCCAACTGCCGTCCGCCGTGGTTGCTCACGATGATTGCATCGGCGCCCACTTTCAGCGCCATGCGTGCATCCTCGGCGTCCAAAATACCCTTGAGGATCACCTTGCCGCCCCACTGCTCTTTGATCTTGGCAATCTTGTCCCAGTCGAGCGAGGGGTCGAATTGCTCAGCCGTCCAAGCGCCCAGATCGGCGTTGTCGGTCACGCCGTGGACATGGCCGACGATATTGCCGAAATGCCGCCGTTTGGCGCTCAGCATTTCGATCCCCCAGCCCCATTTGGTGGCAAGGTTGGCGATGGTTTTTGCGGTCAGTTTCGGCGGGGCAGAGAGGCCGTTTTTCAGGTCTTTGTGGCGCTGTCCGAGGATTTGCAGATCAAGCGTAATTACCAGCGCCGAGCAGTTCGCATCCTTGGCGCGTTGGATCAGACGGCTGACGTAGTCCTGATCGCGCATGGTATAAAGTTGGAACCAAAAGGGTTTGGTCGTCGCCTCGGCCACGTCTTCGATCGAGTTGATCGACATGGTGGACAACGTGAAGGGCACGCCAAAGGCCTCTGCCGCGCGGGCCGCCTTAATCTCCCCATCCGCGCATTGCATCCCCGTCAGCCCGACGGGGGCAAGGGCAACGGGCATGGCGACATCTTCGCCAATCATCTGCGTGGCCGTGCTGCGTCCAGACATGTCCACCGCCACGCGCTGGCGCAGGCGGATTTGGTCAAAGTCGCTGCAATTCTCGCGGAAGGTCTGCTCGGTCCAGCTGCCCGATTCCGCGTAGTCGTAGAACATCTGCGGGACGCGGCGTTTGTAGATGCGTTTTAGATCGTCGATGCTGGTGATGACGGGCATGGGCCACCTGTGCTGAAGGAGTTAACTTTTGGTAGCAACTGGGGCGGGGCTTGGCAATTGGGAAGGGCGGGTGCTGAGGGCATCGCCCTCCGGGGGGAGGGAAGGCGATGCCCGGTGTGCCACCGGGCGGAGCTTTGTAGGAGAGAGGGAAAACCAGCGTCAGGCTGAATGTGCCCCATCGGCCAGCGATTTCACGAAAGCCAGTACATCCTCTGCACTGTCGCCATTCGCAATGCGGTTAACGATGGCCGAGCCGATGACCACGCCGTCAGCAACTTCCGCAATGGCGCGGGCCTTCTCAGGCGTATTCACGCCAAAGCCCACAATGACCGGCAAGCCGCTGGCTTTCTGAATGCGGGCGACCTCTGGGCTGACATCTGTGGCATTCGCCTCTGCCGAGCCGGTGATCCCGGTGATCGAAACATAATAGACAAAGCCCGAGGTGTTCTGCACCACGCGGGGCAGGCGCTTGTCGTCAGTGGTGGGGGTGGCAAGGCGGATGAAGTTCAGCCCGGCGTCCTGCGCGGGCAGGCACAACTCGATGTCTTCTTCGGGCGGCAGGTCGACCACAATCAGTCCGTCGATGCCTGCATCTTTGGCCTCGGCCAGAAACTTTTCGACGCCCATCGAATAAATCGGATTGTAATAGCCCATCAGCACGATCGGGGTCGTGTCATCTTCGGCCCGAAAAGCGCGGACCATTTCCAGAGTGCGGGCCAGCGTCATGCCGGCCTCAAGGGCGCGTTGCCCGGCGAGCTGGATCGTCGGGCCATCGGCCATCGGATCGGTGAAGGGCAGGCCCAATTCGATAATATCTACCCCGGCGGCGGGCAGGCCGCGCACGATCTCAAGCGAGCGGTCATAGTCAGGATCGCCGGCCATCACATAGGACACAAACGCCTTTTTGCCACGGGCGCGGAGGTCTTCGAATTTGGCGTCGATACGGGTCATGTGGCTTGCCTCTGTTGGTGCTTTCCTCGGCAATGCCGAATGTGGCGATGAAAATCAATCCACCGCGGGGCAGGGGTGGCAAAATTCCCTGCCTGTTGCCGCCGCTGTCGATCCTGCTGATCGGACGGCCCATCCTGTCCATCGTGGTGTTCCTGATCTGGGTGCCCGCGATCATTTTCTCAGGCGGGCTGACGCATCCGATGTTCATTCTGCTGGCCTGGATCCTGATCTATCAGGCGCATCAGGACCGACGCGCGCGCTGAGCCTTGCGCTTTGCGCCCACTACCCCTAACACACGCGCAGCTTTTAAAGGGGTATCGTCATGGGTTTCAAAATGGGCATCGTTGGTCTGCCGAACGTCGGCAAATCGACCCTTTTCAACGCGCTGACCCGCACCGCGGCGGCTCAGGCGGCGAATTTTCCGTTCTGCACCATCGAGCCCAATGTGGGCGAAGTGGCCGTGCCCGACGCGCGGCTCGACACATTGGCCGAGATCGCCAAGTCGAAAAGCATCATCCCCACGCGCATGACATTTGTCGACATCGCCGGTCTTGTAAAAGGCGCGTCCAAGGGGGAAGGCTTGGGCAACCAGTTCTTGGCCAACATCCGCGAGGTCGACGCCATCGCCCATGTGCTGCGCTGCTTTGAAGACGGCGATGTGACCCATGTCGAAGGCCGCGTTGATCCGGTGGCGGATGCCGAGACCATCGACACCGAATTGATGCTGGCCGACATCGAGAGCATCGAAAAACGCCTGCAAAACATCGTGCGCAAAGTGCGCGGCGGCGACAAAGAAGCGGTGCAACAGGAACGCCTGATGCGCAAAGCGCTTGAGGCGCTTGAAGCGGGCAACCCGGCGCGTGTGGTCGAGGTGGACGAAGACGACTCCAAAGCATGGCGGATGTTGCAACTGCTGACCACGAAGCCGGTGCTCTATGTCTGCAACGTCGGCGAGGCCGAGGCGGCTGAAGGCAACGCGCATTCTGCCAAAGTGGCCGAGATGGCCGCGGCGCAGGGTAACTCTCATGTCGTCATATCTGCGCAGATCGAAGAAGAGATCAGCCAGTTGGAGGCCGAAGAGGCCGAGATGTTCCTGGAAGAGATGGGCCTGAAAGAAGCCGGTCTCGACCGTCTGATCCGTGCAGGCTACGAGCTGCTGCACCTTGAGACCTATTTCACCGTCGGCCCCAAAGAAGCGCGCGCCTGGACCATTAAGACCGGCACCTCAGCGCCCAAGGCGGCAGGCGTGATCCACGGTGATTTCGAGAAGGGGTTCATCCGGGCGGAAACCATCGCTTTTGATGATTTCGTGAGCCTTGGTGGAGAAGGACCCGCCAAAGAAGCGGGTAAAATGCGGGCTGAAGGGAAGAGCTATATCGTCAAAGACGGCGACGTGTTGCACTTCCTCTTTAATACCTAAATCGGGAAGGCCGCGCGCCTTCCCAGATAACAACGAAAAAGCCCGACAGCTGTCGCTGCCGGGTTTTTCTGTAGTGAGAAGCGCTATTAGCGGCTGTCGTTGCCAGCGCCATAGCCGCCATAGACATAGCCTTCACCGGGGCTGCGCAGCACGTTGCGTGTGCTCATCACGGTGTCGTCGTTCTTTGTCACGTCGCCCGTGTTCAGGAAGATATCGTTTGCTTTGGTCGAGCGGTCGGCATCCCGCATGCGATCGTTGTTGCCATAGACTTCTTCAGCACCAGCCGAGGTGTCGAGAAAGATGTCGTTGTAGCGGGTCGAGTTGTCCGCAAAAGCAGCAGTAGAGATCAGGGCGGCGGCGGCAGTTGTCATAATCAGTTTCATTGTCAGTTCCTTTGGTTTCTAGTCTGTCGCGTCATTGCGATGTCTTCGTTGTGGAGTAGTAACGGCGCTCTGCTTCCAGAAGTTTCCGGCCTGCGGGCGATGGAGTTTGAATTGGGCTTCTTGGGGTGATCGGAAATTCGTAATGGGCTGACTTTGTGTAGCAAAAACAGTTGCATAGTTCTTTTTAAGGGTTGGCTCACGAAGGCATCACGCTGCCGTGTGAGTTGCTACAGCGGCCTGCGGTAAGCGGATTTAGACGAATTTCGCTCGTACTTTTTGTGGGGCGTCTTGCCCCCGGATAGTCGAGAACTGGCATCTGAGGGGGGCGACAAAGCTCGGCTGATGATGTCCTCGAAACCAGTCAGAACCTTTCCGTTTCGAAATTTTTCAGATTGCCAATAATTGAGCCATTTTGACCTTGTTTCCCAAGCGAACCCTCTCTAAACGGGTCCGCGGAGACGTGGCCGAGTGGTCGAAGGCGCTCCCCTGCTAAGGGAGCGGATGTTTCGTACAACATTCTGATTTTCCTACTACTTCTTCGTAAAATTTTGCGTGTTGGCCGGATCTTTCCCAAAGTCCCAGCCATAGGCGTACAGCTGTTCGCCGAGGTCAGCTGGGTGGGCTTTCCGATAATCGCGAGCTGTATCGGCCTTCGCCCAACCACCCCGATCAAGAAGTAGGTCATGGTTTCCGACTTGTGCTGAGTGAGAAGTCGCCCACGTGTGTCGAAGTGTGTAACAGACCACGTCCTTGGGTAGCAGGGCCGCGTTGCAGAGCTTTCGAAATTGCTTGGCAATCTGCCCGCCGCCATGGTCTCTCAGTTCGAAGGGATTCCCACGCGAAGAAAGAAACGCGCGCCCGGTTTTCGGCAACTCGCCGATCAACTCAATGGCCCGGTCCGGAAGGTACACCCATCGCGCCCGGGAAATTGTCTTGCCGGCGCCATCCTCGGCGGCAGGAATCCAGACCTCGTTTGTTGTCCAGTTGAAATCATCGGCCCTGACTGCAAATGTTTCTCCTGGCCCGCAGCCCGTTGCAAACATGAAGACAATGATCTTCAGGATACGAAGGTCCTTGTCATTGACATGCGCCTTTTTGGGCTCCATGGCGGCCTGGATCAGAGCTTCGAGCTGAGAAGGCGATAAATACCTACTGCGCACACTTTTCTTCCGCCGTTCTCTTCGATTGCCGCTGATAAAGTTGATCACGGCGACGATTGGGACCGTTACCTGGCAGTGGATCGTATTAGGTACCCAGCGGCGCCCGGATTCTTTGAATCTCAACTCCGCGATTTCATTTCCGGCGCGTAGAATCCTCGGGTGATCAATTTCGTTGATCCGCGTATATACACCAAAATAGCGAATGATCCTTTTAAGATATCGGCGGTTGCCGGTGTGTTTCATGTAAAGGGTGGCCGCCTCCGCGAAGGTTGGCACAGGGCTGAGAACCTTCTCCCAAGCCTTGTCGAACTCCATTTCGGCCAGCCGAAATGCCAGTTCGCACTTATTTACATCGCGTATGCCAAGGCGCTTACGTATGCGTCTTCTGCGGACGTAGAAGTCGATTTCGTAATCGTTGTTCTTCCACTTTGGCGTCCATGGCTTGGGCGCTTCGGGGTCTTCGTTGTCCATGCCATTGCCTCCCTCAGACTTTCGATGTGAGCGCGATAGAAGACGGGGCGACGACCACGCCACTCGCAGACTGCGATGTCCGTCTCATATTTCTTCCTAATGTCGAAGAAGTAGCGCACAGATATGCCCAAAGCCGCTGCCGCTTCAGTTCTACTGAGCGCGCGTTCGACGTCGTTGCTTTCCTTCTCGCAAAGGGTCATTTCAAACTCCAAAATCCCTGAATTTGTTTTGACCCTTTGAACCGTTTGCCTCGAGCATCTGCTCGAACCGATCGCTGAGGTCCGGGAGCGACAGTGTCATCAAGCTTTATAAGTGAGCTCGACAGCACCGGCTCCCGAGACGCGAAGCTTGTATCTTCACGTCAAAGTTGCTTCACTAAAAGTGCACTGATTCGAGCGCTGCTGTCAAGCGAACAGAGAGCTTCGCTCGTGCGTGGTGCACGTATCGCGAGGCTGCCTGCACCGGCTAATTGGAGGTTAGAGAATGGCAAGAGTACTAAGGAAGGGTGAGATCTCGATGAGCCGTGAGGCTATCGGCCTCCTGAAGGCGGGCAGAAATGCGCTTCATTGGTCTCAGGAAGACCTGGCAGGGAAGTCCGGAGTTTCGTCTCGGACAGTCAAGAGAATAGAAAGTAAGGCCGAGAAGATCCGAAAAGAGGCACTGAAGGAATTGGGAATTCAGGATCGCGGCGCGCCCATTCGCCGCGAAAGTATCGAAATGATGCTAAGTGCTCTGGAAAAGGCCGGTGTCTCATTTTTGAGCAATGGGCGTGAGGCAAGAATGTCCGTCGCAGTAAGGTCACAGGATCATGCGTTCTTCGACATTGCGAAAAAGGTCATCGGGAAATGACTGTCGTCGGCCCCTCCGTCGCGATCAACATTCCTCCTCACGTGCGTAAAGCTTCGAAGAAATCAGAATGATAGACTTCCTTCTGACACTCGACCGCCTCAAGGCCCTAAAGCGGCAAGCGCTGATGTCTATCCCACATGCCAAAGCCGCGCATCGAACAGAAATCGTCGCAAGATTCCTTGGGTGGCGTACGTATGCGTCGCTTCTGCACGATCTCAGGTCGGAGGGGCAATTCATAGATAACTTCGACTATAGTGGCGCCATCGATTTCAGTCGGCAGATCGACATCGATCTGGACACCGAGGATCTTGGCGAATTGGCGGAGCGGCTACAGGATGAGTTCGGATCCGAGGCCGACTACAGCAAATATTGATTGTCGATGCAGGATATCCCTCAGGCATCACCCGGTGTCCCGATTGACATAATACACTTGGCGCTGGCGCGCTGCGTCGCCATGCGCAACTGCAACCTTATGGGTTTGTCATGAAATGAGATAACGCTCTCACGATCTGGCAACTCGCGCCACTTCAGTAATTCTTGTTTAATTCCTGCGTTCATTGCCACAACGGCACGGCCCTTGCGTGACGCATGCTCACTTACAGGACACAAAATGATCCCCAGCCGAAATTTCGGCTGGGGATCATTTTTTCTTCTACTTGAGTGCTGAATTTATTGCGGTGATTAGCTTTCCCCAGTTTTCTTTTTCTCCTGTGGTCAGCTCCTCAAATCCGTGATCCCGAGACCAGCGAATGAATGCCTTTGCTAATTTATACTTGGAGAAATCATCAAATTTACCTGCAAATACATCCACAATAGGTCTTGTTTTCTGAGTGGCAGCTTCGGCTGTAACATCCCAGCCCTCACCGGCACCAACTGCAACAAGCGTTTCGCGGAGCAAGTCCTCAATCTCAGATTTCGCGACTTCAGAGGTAATGTAATCGCTGGTCCGTAGAATTCGCTTGCTTCCCAACGTGTGGACCAACACCTCTTGCTTTGCTGCATTGTCTCCTGCTGAATCTGCATCCAATAACGCTGCAACCTTCAGATCTTGTGCATGAAGGATGGTGGCAAAGTAGGCTACTTTTCCAGCCGTATTTGCGGGAACAAGTGCAATTTTCGGATCCAGAGCAGCCTCTCCGGCCGCTCCAAACAAACCACTTACACTTTCCAGATACCAATAGTCAGTCAGTCCTTCCAGAATGAAATTCTTCTTCTGAGTAAACAAGCTTTGCGCAAGTTCATATCCAAGAGCCTCTTGTAGCGGAAGCAAGGCGGCTGGGTCATTTGCTGTGATAGAGGTATGCACTTTGGTACCGATCTTACGATCCTTCATTTCAACAACGCGAACCAAATCAAGTTCGTTGGGTCCCACCAAGAACGGTGAATGCGTCGTGTAAATCGTCTGATTATCTGTCGACAATCTCGAGATCGTGGAGCGGAACTCTTTTTGCTTCAGTGCATGTAGGCTTACACCTGGTTCATCGAGCAACAGTATCGCATTTTCATGCTCGTCTTGAGCTTCTGCAAAAAAGACAACGAAGAATGATACCAGCCATTGAAAGCCCTCAGAGCGTTGATCAAGCTCGATCTCCACCCCGAGGTCATCCTGGACAACAACTTTGAGGTATTGGCCATCCACCTTTAGGCGAAGATTGTCCGCTTCCCCCTTGCTCTTATCTGGAACCCAGACCTTACGAATTTCTTCAGTCAGTCGGACCTCTGCCGCATTCAATTGATATTGCCGCTTATCGAGTTGGTCTCGATACGCTTGCATTGCGGCCGCATCGCCTGCTGGCGGTTCGTTCGCATCGCCCAAATCAGCAAGCTCTTTTGCCGTGAATCCGAGTAGTTTCAGGAGACATGAATTGCCGTAGTCATATTGGTCGTCATCCAGAACGCCCGTTTCCAATCTTCTGGCAAGATGGCGCAAATGGATGTTCGGCCGAACTCTGAAGTAATTGTTAAACAAAACAAATAAAGGTCTTCGGCTGGAAAGCTCAGAAAGAATTTCTTTTCTCTTTTCAACAAAGTCAATTATATCCGTTAGGCGGTCAAGCCGATCTTCTTCTTTTTCGTTGTCTTCATCTACGGTTGGCGTCGCTTTGGTCAGCCAAGCTTTGAGTTCACTTGCCTGTTCCGATGTAAGGAAAACACCTTCGGAAAGCTTTGAAGTGATCTCAGCCAACTCATTGCTCAATCGAGCGGTTGGGGTTGCACCTTCCGGTGTAGCTGCTTGTTGCTCATCCAAATGAGCACACAGCCTTGTCAGGTCTTTTTGAATGCTGCCAAGGGTCGGACGCGAAGGCGCTCCGTTTAGTCTATGCCAACCCGAGTTATCCAAGTTTCTGCCATAGGTATAGGAGCAGCAACCCCATTCACTCGGGACAATGTCTCCGTCATCCTCAAGGGAAAATTCGGCCTCCACGACCGTAGTGTTGGAGGGATCAACTTTGCCCGTCGTGATGTCGTTGAAATTTCGCCGCGGATAATCCCGCAAAGAGTCAAATTGTTTGACGCCCGCTGGTGGATTAATTTGCTGTAGCGCCTGTAAAACCGCGCTTTTGCCAGCTTCGTTGGGGCCGACTAAGATAGTCTTGCCGTTTTCGACCTCAAACTCTTCGGTATCAATAATGCTGCGGTAATTTTGAATTCTAACCTTTGAAAGACGCAATGCTCATTTCCCTAACACATGAATTTAACTCAACCCTACGATGATAGTGGGTTAGAAACATACCACATTCAAGCGTGTAACCAGCGCTAAAACTGAGGCTATGAGTGCTCAGCGAAACAGTGTTAACGCCCCTGAAGCTTTGACCAAAGTGGCCTCCGGTGAAAAAGCCAAGGCTGATACAGAACTCGGCTGAGGTCTGGAAGCTTCGGGTTTTCACCAGCGGCTGGTTCATGATGGATCCCGGCACGCATAGCAGGCGTGCGTACTATGGGGGCCAGACGGCGTCTTTTGGGAACAGTCATCCTCTCCTTGCTTCCAAGAACCGCGATCGAAGTCGTTCCGCTGCTTACATACTCAGTCTCGCGATGTTTATTGATGGAAAAACATATCCCAGTTCCTCGAAAAACCCATGCGAAAAAAAATTCTAAAGTTTTTTCTTCGCGAAATTTCGAATTGACCAATGTTGTTACCGTGAGACGAAACGCACCATCATTTGCTCAAGAAATCACAGGAGAAAAACGAAGAATCCTCAGGCATGAACCCCGAAATGAAGCCGAAGAACAGGCATCTCCACTCTTGGATACACTCAAGCAAAGGATGAAAAATATGACGAACCACAACTCAAACAACGATCTTTTTGGCAACGCTGTCGATGCTGTCAGGGAGCACCTTCACAACGAAGGTGCAAGTTTGTGCACCTTGCTGGAAGCCCTCGAAGATCATTCTGCTCTCGACGCATTTCTCGATCTGAACATGGAGTTCGGGAAAGTTGATCCGGATGCGCCTGCAATACAGGGTGCTCTTCTGACGATCGTTGACCGGCTCGGAAGCCAGTCCTTCGAACACTTAGATATCCTCGCCCGCGTGATGAATTCACCCACTTCGGATGCAACCCGGTGGCACGGAGCGAAGGTGTCTGATCTGGTTGCACGGTTCCTTTAACGACCGATCCCCCATTTCATACCGCGTTCGTCAACGAGCGCGGCTCATCTCGGCTGAGAACGGAGACTATCAATGGATATAAAGACTGATCTGCGTGAGGTGACTGTGTGGCTGCGTTGCAGGTACTCGGTGCGTCACGTGCACATTTGTATCACACGCCACTACTGCTGCGGGGAGGACCAGATTTCCCAAGTTAAGATCACGACGATGGGAAGATCAGCCGAAAAGTTGGCATCGGCTGCAAAAAAAGCATTTGAGGCATTAGGGTACACTATCAACGACACAGGCGCAGACACCTACGTGATTAAAGAAGCAATGAGCGGCCTATCCAGTCATGAAGTTTTGGAGGCTTATGCACGAGTTGATGCCGCTGTGAACAAGGCAAGGTGCGAGCCGTAGTCGCGGGGCTATTCTATTATGCTCTCATCGTAAAACCCCACTCTCGATGATCGGATAGCAAAGCCTGTCACCCTCGGCAGGTACGAGCCTCGACTCTGGATCGGGCGTCGGATTTTTCATTGATTTTCTTTGTCGTTGAAGAATTCGGCCAAAGGTCCCGATGCAGAGTCGCTGACCTTAGCCAACCGGTCAAAGGAAAGCAATTTGGAGAAATGTTTACTTGGCAAACCCTTGGACACCTATCTGGCAGCAGAAAGACTCAGTTTGGATTATCGACTTCCGTGTGGGAGCCAGACGCATCCGCCGTCGCCTTCCGATCAAAGAAAAAGCCTTGCGCACGACGGCAGAACGAATGGCGCATGAAATTTATAATGAGGCGTGGAAGAAAGAAGTTCAGCCATCCCAATCCAGCAATAAGATATCATTCGCGAAAGCCGCTGAACTATACGAAATGAGCGGTGGTGAGGCGCGCTTTCTGCCAAAGCTTGTTCGATATTTCGGAAGCGACACGTGGATCGATGACATCGATGAAATAATGATCGCCAAAGCGGCAAATGATCTCCACCCCGGGGCCAAGCCAGATACCCTGCGCCGCCAAGTCCGTGTCCCAGTGCGTGCTATCCAGAACTTTATCGCAGGGAAACGGCGCCAAAAATCGACGGATGTCCGACGCCTCCGGTGGTTGTCCCCCGAAGAGGCAGAACGGCTCCTTGCAGCTGCCGGCGCCCCCGGTACTGTGGGTTTGAAGGACCCAAATCTGGAAACTCTTCGGAAGATTAGTTTCATGCTCGGAACCGGAGCAGGCCCGGGTGAAACCATGACCTTGGATCCAAGTGGTTGGAATCCGACAACGCGTCAATGGTGGTTGGACGGCACCAAGACCGTTTATCGCCCAAGGTTTGTTGTCCTACCCCAGCGAGCCGTGAATTTGGTCGGCCCAATTCCAGAGACCGGAACAGCATTCCCAGCTCCAAATGGCCAGCCGTACAAAATTCACGCGAACCGTGGTGCTCAGATGGCAGTTGCTTTTGGAAAAGTCCGCGACGGGGCAGGGCTTGGCCCAGACGTCGTCCCTTACACTTTGAGGCACACTTGGGCCACCTGGTTCTATGCGCAAACAAAAGACTGGGCTGCCCTGCTTGATCAAGGCGGCTGGGGGCGTTCAGACACAGCCAACCGGTATCGAAAGATCGCCCCTGCTGACCTTGCCAATAGATTGCTGGCCCATGGGTGGGATTTTCGGCCGGAACAGGGTGCGCCGGTTCGATTTGGCGAACTTGTATCCGTGAACTTCCAAGGGTCGGGTGCAGGTTGATGCCCCACTGCGTTTTGGAAGTTTTTGTCACTTCGATTTTCTTGTTTCACGCTCTTTCTGTCGAGAGCGCGAAACACGAAAATCGTCGTTCTTTTATACTTGGGACTGACAAGAAAACTCTCCGCTGCTCACAGAAGTCGGTCCATTTACTGCTCGGTTGGAAAAGGAGGGATCCGAGCGCTTGACCCCGCCACGAATGGCGCAAGCAACAAAGGAGACTACCATGAATATTCAAACCATCCAGCGCGATCATAAGACGATGGACGATCGCCTCAAAGCGTGTCGACAGTTTTTCCATCAACACGGCACCGCCGCAGTAAATGTTTCGACTTTGCTGGGCGGCGACCGGGAGTGCAGGAAATGTCTCCGGCTTATCTCGGAGATTGGTGACGCACAGATGCTGACCCGGTCACACAGGCTCTCACTCGTTGGCTTGCATAAGCTCTATACTCAATACGACGCCGCGGACTTCGACAGTGAAGATTTCTGGTATGTCGACATTCAGCCCGATGATCCGTGTGTCATAGAAATCTGTCTTCTGGCAGATCAACTTCTCAAGCTTCTCGTCGCCATCGCTGACGACGATGAGATTTCTACCTTTATTGCCCAGGAAGCGGCCACCCACGCGGTGGCATAGGGCCTCTATCTGACCTGGGTCCGAAATGTGCGTGGAAATCCGCACCTTTTGGATCCATGTCGTAGGCAATCTAATTTTAGAAAAGACCCGTTTAGAAACCTCTTTGAATTCCTTCCTGCAGCTTGTTGTTTTACCATGACAAATATAGCTGTCTTGCTTAACTTAACAGGATGAGTTCAAGCGATTGGTCCGATCCAGAAAATGACGCAGTAGTCGCATCCTATTTTGCGATGCTTAGCGATGAATTGTCCAACCGCTCCTACAATAAGGCGGCTCATAACAGGGTGCTGCAAGGGCAAATCGGGCGCAGTCGGGGATCGATTGAGTTCAAACTCTGCAATGTGTCAGCAGTGTTCCGAGGGTTTGGTCTTCCACTGATCAAAGGTTACCGACCCCGTTTCAATTTCCAGATGTCCTTGGCAGAGGCAGCGTCGCGATGGCTGGCTCGGAATCCTGAATGGGAACTGGCACTTCACAAAAAGGAGATCAGACAAATGGCGGAGCCATCACCACTTTTTGTGGGCGTGGCTGCGAAATTCAGAAACACCAGAGGAGAGAGCAAAGCTGTCCCTCTCATACAAGACGTTGCGCTGGTCCCAAGAGAGAGAGTGGCGGATATTCGCGCCAACACAAGGTAAACAAAAGTATAGAAAAATATCGACCGTATCCGCCGTTTATATTGGCGCGAGAGTTGAGGAGGAGGATAGGAAACAGTTTATTAGAAGAATGAGGGCGATCAAAATTCCAGTCTATAAGATGAGAATCAATAGCTACCAGTTGGGATTTTCCACTGTTGCACACAGAAAATAACCGCGACAACGATAGACCAGTGCAATCAGCTCAGGAAAACTAAATATCTCGCAACAAAAATTGAGGTTACAAGAGACTAATCTCACTAAAGCATGAACTGAGTTTTCCCGACGAGAGTCGGAAAAACCGCCATTCCTTGCGGATTCCGCGTCATCGAAGCTAAGGATGATGCGCCCGCAGCGAATTCCAAGAGGGTCCCGCACATCGGACCTTGAAATAGATAAAATGCTGGTCTCTTACTCCAATGTCCTCTTCAGGGAAGCACGCCGCAGCGTATCACGACGCCGTGAAGGTCGGCTCAGGGCCGATAGAGGTCTGACCATGTGTCTCGGCCTCGGCGGTAAGGCGATCGGATCAAAAACCCAGAAATGCCGCGCGTCGTTCCTGGAGAGCGCTGCAAAGGTAGTCGACGAAGAGCCGGACCCGGCGCACCCGGCGCAGATCGCTGTGCAGGAGAACCCAGGTCGAACGCCGCTGGTCGAGCTCGGTGCCGGGAACGCGTTGGATCTCGGGGAAGACAGCCGTGACCCAGGTCGCAAGGAAGGTCATCCCCGCGCCCGCGCGGACCAAGTGCAGATGCATTTCTGGGTCGGGCACAGAGTGGCGGACGCTCGCCTCCGGAAAGGCGGATTCCGCGATCATGGTGGCAAGCTCGGGCACGTCCCCGTAACCGATCCAACTCAGACCGCGCCCGTTGCGGTCTGCCGCAGGTAGCGCCCGGTCGATGTAGTCCCGCGATGCCATCACGCCGATCGACAGTGGAAAGAGCTTGCGCCCCACTGCGTCGTCCTCGATCGCGGCGGCGTGGCGGATCGAGACGTCAGTCTCATTCCGAGCGATCGAGTCGAGCGTATAGGCAAGCCGCAGCTCGATCTCGATCTCAGGATAGAGCGCGGCAAATTCGGCCAGCACCGGCGCCAGCAGGTAATGAGCTGTCATAGGGTCGGCCGAGAGCCGGATGCGCCCAGCGGCCTCGCGGTCGAGCCCCTGCACCGCATTGAACCCCTTGAGCAATGCCGCCTCAGCTTCGAGCGCCTGCGGCAGCAGCCGCCGCCCGGCAGCGGTCAAGGACAGGCCTTCCGCGCTGCGCCGGAAGAGCTGCGTGCCGAGCTGTGCCTCAAGCGCCTCGACTTGGCGGCGCAGGGTTGCATGGGTCCCGCCCAGTTGCTCGGCCGCGGACCTGAGCGAGCCGTGTCGCGCAACGGCAAGGAAGGCGGGAAGGGATTTCCAGTCCATGCGTCATCCGGATCGTTTTTGAACCACAGTGGGGCATCATAGGCCCTGCGCGGAACGAATTGAAACCTTTATTCCGATGGAAACCTAAGGAGCAAGGAGAACCCCATGACCGCGACCCGCTCTGCTTGGCACATTCCTCGCTATGGCCGCCCCGACGTCCTCACCCCCGTCACGCTTCCACTGGCCGAACCTGGCCCGTCAGAGGTGCTGATCCGCATCGAAGCTTCTGCCGTCACACGCGCCGACGGCATGATGCGCAAGGGTGAGCCACTGTTTGCCCGTCCTTTCCTTGGCCTGCGGCGTCCGCGGAACGGTCTGTCCGGAACTGGCCTGTCAGGCGAGGTAATCGCGATCGGCGACAAGGTCAGCCGCTTTGCACCGGGTGATATGGTCTTCGGCGAGGCCGGGATGCGCTTCGGAGCAAATGCCAGCCATATCTGCCTTGACGAGAGCGGGGTTCTGATGCTTAAGCCCGACAGCCTTTCGCATGAGGATGCGGCAGTTCTGTGCGACGGCGTGCTGACGTCATGGCACTACCTGTGCAACCTCGGTCGCGTCCGAAGCGGCGACCGTGTGCTGATCCTCGGCGGGGCTGGAAGCCTCGGCAGCGCCGCGGTGCAGATCGCCGCCGACATGGGCGCAGAGGTGACGGCCACCAGTAGCGCCCGCAACGCCGATCTCGTGGCATCCCTCGGGGCCACCTGCGTGATAGACTACGCCACCAAAGAGGCATTGCTTCGCGGCGCCGGATACGATGTGATTTTCGATACGGTAGGCGTCACGTCCTTCTCTGCCGCCAAACCTGCGCTGGCCGAGGCGGGACGTTACCTGTGCCCGGTGCTGACGCTGAGGCGCTTACCCGCGGTCCTGTTGTCCAGTCTCATCGGCCGGAAACGCGCGATGTTCGCAGCCGTGGGTCTGGAAAAGCCACACCGTTTGCGTGCAATGCTGGCCGAGATTATAATCCTCATCGATCAAGGCCGCCTCGCGCCGGTCATGGATCGAATATATCCACTCGCCGATTTAAAAGAGGCCCATGCCTACGTCGAGACCGGGCACAAACGTGGCAACGTCGTCGTGGTGTGATAGACGGGAACAACAATTTAGCCCCCAAATCTTACCGGAACTCCTATTATGAAAATGAACTACTTTGTCGTCGGGACAAACGACATGCCCGCATCTAAAGCTTTCTATGATGCTCTTTTTGAAGGCGAAGGTCTCCACAGCATGGCACCTTCGGACCGCATGACCTATTGGCTCGGCGAGGGTTTTGCCTTCGCCGTCTCGCGCCCTTTCGACGAAAGGCCGGCGACCATCGGCAATGGCTCGATGGTCGGCTTCTGCGTGGGCGGCAAGGAAGATGTCGAAAGGATGCACCGCCGTGCGCTCGAACTGGGCGGCACATGCGAAGCGCTCCCGGTCAGCGTGGCCCGAAGTTCTCTGCCTATGTTAGAGACCTCCACGGCAACAAGCTGTGCCTGTCCGACTGAACTGGCTCGAGCAGGCCAAATCGGTCTGGCGGCTATTTTCTTGAAAACCTGTTCTGCTTTATCCGCGACTAAGCAATCGCGTTTATAGTGGCGGGGTGGCAATCCATGGGGCCCGACGTGCATAGAATGCTAAAGAAGATTGTGGTCTTCGCCACTCTATCGGTCTCAGCCTATCTGATGATCGCGGTGGGTCTTATTCTATCGCAGTGGCCCACCCCGATTGCCCCCGGCGAAACGCTGGAATTCACGTCTCTCACTGACCAAGGTGATCAGCAGAACACGACAAGCGAATTGATAGCCTATCGTGCTCGGGATGGAGCAGACTTGTCTTTGCGGCATTTCCCAACTGCTGCTCCTACCGCGCCCTTGGCCGTCATTTTGCATGGATCGGGCTGGCATGGTGCGGCTTACATCCCGGTCGCGGATTATCTGTCGCGGCATTGTGGCTCCGAGGTTCTTTTGCCTGATCTGCGGGGGCACGGCGTAGCGCCCGCGATACGAGGTGATGTCGGCTACATCGGGGCGTTCGAAGACGATCTGGCGGATCTAATCGCGGCCTATAGGCGGCCCGAGCAGCCGGTATACATGATTGGCCATTCCAGCGGAGGTGGGCTTGTCGTTCGGTTTGCCGGTGGGGATCATGGAAGCGTGATCAGCAAGGCGGTGCTGCTCTCCCCATTCCTGAAATACGACGCCCCGACCATGCGCGACGACGCCGGGGGATGGAGCCATGTTCTTGTGCGCCGGATGATCGGTCTGACAATGTTGAACAAAATTGGCCTCGAGATGTTGAACGGACTGACGGTTATTCAGTTTCGGTTTCCACGAAAGGTATTGGACGGTCCGCAAGGTGCGACGGCGACGACCGGCTATAGCTATCGTTTAAACGCCTCATTTGCCCCCCGCGATGACTACCTTGCTGATATCGCCGAGTTGCCCCGCTTTCTCTTGTTGGCGGTGCCGATGATGAAGCCTTCGACGCTACATTGTTCGAGCCGGTAATGTCGGCGGTAACCGAGAACGGTGCCTATGAAATCCTTCCTGAAACCGGTCATTTGGATATCATTGAAGACCAAGATGCTGTCATGCGGACTTGCGAGTTCCTGCGGAACTGAGACCGACCCGGCTCGCGCTGCAATGTAACGGCGCAATGCGGTCCTCTTCAGCATCATGCTGACGGACGAACATATTTCCCTACTGCGGTGCGATTGCGGTAGGCCGCGCCTGTCGCACTGCCGCTTGGCGGCTTTAGGCCCTTGAGGTGGAATGTTATCCGTAGTCCGAAAGCCACAATTTGTCCGAACGCATCAACCCGCCGGTTTGGACTTGGCGGTTGCCTTTTCGCGAGCCCGCAGGCGGCTCAGCGTAACCGGTGTCATCCCCAAATAGGATGCGATGGATGTATGTGTGAATATGGCCTCATAGCCCGAGAAAGCTCGGCGAAACCAGTCGAGCCGTTCAGCCCCGCCAAGAGCTGCAAGGCACCACTCCCGCTGTGCTTTCTCATTCAGTGCATTTCGTAGGATCGTATTTGCCCAATCTCGAATGGGCTGAGATGCGACCATCTGATCTATGAGCAAATTACTGTCGATTCTGGCCAATAAGGCATCGGTCGTAGCCGTAATGGAAACGAGCGACACGCCATCCTGCGTTCGCGCGATGTTTGGCGTAACGACACAGGGACCAACGTAGAAGCCAACACACACCTCTTTGCCCTCTTCATCACAAATACTGCTCATCAAACACCCTGCCAGGACGACATACTCTCCTGTTTCGGGTTGTCCCTGGCGGCAAACGTGCGCGCCCTTGTCGGAGCGCCTCTGCTTCCAATGGGTCACAAAGTCCTCGCAGGCCTCCTCTGACAAATCAGATGACTGTGCAAGAAAGGTTTTCAGATCCATTTTGGCAAGCCTTATCAAATGATAATGCGGGTGGCTTCGTCTGATTGCATGTGTGGCTCAGAACAAGGAGGCCACAGAATGAAGAACGGATACCTTCCAGCGCGCGTCGGAAAAATCGCAATTGTTGCGGCGATACTGGCCGCCACCGTTTATTTTGTAATGGTCAGCGTCACACTCGCTCACCTCGAAGTCATTTCTGGACAGCGGCCCTTCGACATGCGTCCGTTCGGCTACAGTCCTTCAGATGCAGCCACGTTTCTCGAGGCTCTGGGCATTGATGGGCGTGAATACTATCTCTCACATCAAATACCTTTGGATATGCTTTATCCGGTCTTGCTCGCGATGACACTAAGCAACACAATTCTTTGGTTTGGGAGCCGCATGCCAAACAGAAGGCTCATGCATCTCGGTGTTTTCCTTGCGGTCGGCAGCGGGCTGTTCGACTATATCGAGAATCTCGGAATTGTGGCGATCATTCTAAGTTGGCCAGACTTAGCGGACTACGTTGTCTATGCCACAAGCGCGGCGACAATTCTCAAATCGGTCACTACAACTTTGGCGGTGAGCCTGGCGGTTCTCACCGGGCTCCTCTGGTCGCGCCAGGCAAAGGCGGGTGATTGCGCTTAAATGAGCAGTGACTTCTTCGGGCGCGCTGATCCGCCATTCAAGCGGCATTCGATCGCCTCTACTCTCCCTTTCATTGATGGATCACCGCATCGGCTTCGATCTCGATAAGCCATTCTGGGTTCACGAAGCGGTCGACAGCCATGATCGTGTCGACTGGACGGATTTCTCGGAAATACTCCTTGCGCACATCGATTGCGGCTTTCCAATTGTCGATGTCGGTCAAAATGATACGCGTGCGGACGACATGATGCAGGCCTGATCCGGCTTGCTCCAGCGCGGCCTTGATCACCTCGATGCACTGTCGGGTCTGCGCGGCAATATCGCTTAATCCAACAGTCTTTCCCTCCGCGTCGACAGGGGCGGTGCCACCGATCGAGATAAAAGGGCCAACCCGGACGGCACGAGAAAACCCGACGATGCCCTCCATCGGATTGCCATTCGAAATCAGTTCTCGGTCGAAATCCATGCTATGCTCCTCCTTGGATGCGCAGAATGTAACATGAATCGCACCCCCAAACGGTCGGAGGTGTGATAATGACACAAACGGAATTCGATGCCTGGAGTGCCGGGAAGAGTTACGAGCACTACATGGGCCGTTGGAGCCGCAAGATCGCGACAAGGTTCATTGATTGGGTTGACCCGCCCGCGAATCTCGCGTGGCTCGAGATCGGATGCGGCAGCGGGGCTCTTACTGCGGCCGTCCTGTCTCAAGCAAGCTCCAGTTCCATCCTCTCCACTGATCGATCCAATGATTTCGTCGCGCATGCGAAGGGGGAATTCATGGATGAACGAGCGGTCTTTCAAGTGGCCGATGCGACCGCACTGCCTTGCCCAGACGCCTCTGTAGATGTGGTGACATCCGGTCTGGTTTTTAACTTCATCCCTGACACGCAGATTGCCCTGGCCGAAATGCGCCGGGTGTTGCGCCCGGGAGGAATGGCAGCGTTTTACGTCTGGGATTATCCCGGTGGAGGCATGGGGTTCATCGATGCGTTCTGGAAAGCTGCTACCGAGATCGATCCGAATGCGGCCAATCTGGATGAGAGCGCCCGGTTTCCATTTTGCCAGCCGGAGGGATTGACCAAGCTCTGTGCCGAAGCTGGTGCCAAGGTGACGGTCTCGGCCACCGAGGCGGAAACTCGGTTCGCGGATTTCGACGCCTTTTGGCATCCCTTTACCTTGGGGGCTGGTCCGGCCCCAGCATACCTCCAAAGTCTATCCCGTCACCGAAGGCAGCGGTTGAAAGACTACCTGGCCACGAAGCTTGGGGAAACTGGCGCAGTTTCCATGCCTGCAAGAGCATGGGCGGTGAAAGCGCAATGGCCGGCGGCGGATAGCTAAAGAAGGAGGGATAGATGTCAAGATCTATGGAAACGGACACATTCGCGGCATTGGAGAAGCGTGAATGGGCAAAGGCGGACCTCGCGCAGTCCTATGCTCGGGTTTTTGCGAAGGCGGCAGACATGGTCGCTCCGTATCTGGCTCAGGCGGTCACGGCGACTGAAGACATGGAGGCGCTGGATCTGTGCTGCGGTCACGGCAATGTCGCCGCAGTTCTGGTGAAGGCGGGCGCGCAAGTGACAGGCCTCGATTTCTCGCTCGCGATGCTCGACATGGCGCGCGCCACAGTGCCTGATGCCCGCTTCGTCGAAGGCGATGCGATGGACCTGCCTTTCGCCGAGGCCACGTTCGACGCAGTGACGATCGGCTTCGGTATGCCCCATGTTCCGGACCCGCCAAGAGTTCTGGCAGAAGCGCGGCGTGTTCTGCGTCCGGGTGGTCGGATCGCCTTTTCGGTCTGGTGCGGACCCGAAGTGGATACTGCGCTGGGATATGTTTTTGGCGCGATCGCAGAGCATGGCGCGTCGGAGATAGCTCTGCCACCGGGACCGGGTGCAAATGACTATGCAGACTCTGCGCTGGCCTATCCCGCGCTGGAAGTGGCCGGCTTTGCCGGATGTCGCCAATCCCTGGTTGCTTCGGAATGGCAGGTGGAAGACCCCGGAGCGCCTTATGATTTCTTCTTGGAAGGCACTGCACGGGGCGGGGCGTTGTTGCGCCCGCAACCCGCGAAAAATGCCGCGGCCATCCGTGCCGCTGTGATTGAAAAGGTTCTCGAGAAACACGGACCAGGTCCCCGGTGGCGCGTCCCAATCCCGGCGGTGATCACCGCAGCCGACGCCGTTTAACTGATCAGCGCTCTTTGCGACCTTAGGGCGTTCTATGATATCTCCTTTGGAGACGTGGCTCGTCAGCGCTCGTCCTGCAATTTGGAAGGCGGCGTAACTAAGATCAGTCAGTCTCCGCCAGACCCGGCGCAGTTCACGCCGTTGTCCCAGTCAGCGAGCAAAGCTGCAAAAGAGCGAGGTCTCAAGCAAAGAGTGCCTGCTATTTGCGTAAGACTTCCCTAAGCCACGCTCGCTCGACACAGACAACTGGCCTGAATTGGGATGTCGGCGTGGGCAACAGCTTGATCCAGCAATTGCCGAATATGTGGCAACTCGACCTGTTCTCCACGGCGCATCAAACACTCATGCAGCCCATGCAAAGCCCAGACGTTGCGTGGATGTTGGCTTGGCCGCGGCAACTGTCCATCAAGGCCAAGATCGGCGCGATAGACGGCCTCGGCTTCGTCGTATTCGCCAGCCTCCAGCAACAGCGCCCCCAAGGCGTGGCGCGTGGGCTGTGGCCAGGACCACGGCTCTTCGTATTCCAGATTGTCATCGAGTTCGACGGCCCTGCGTAGATGATCGAGCCCTTCCAATTGACGACCTGCCTTAAAGGCAATCTCGCCTTTCATCATCGCTTCGCCCACGGCAAGCACGTCCCGCGCGGTGTTGTTGAACAACATCCGCGTGTCGGGAACCTTATCATATGCAGCGGCGAAATCAGCCATGGCCGCGCGCGCCTCGTCATGGCGGCCAAGATTGGCGAGTGAGATCCCCTTGGCATAATGGATCAGCGCATCTGTCGTGACGTATAGCTCCTTGTCTTGCGGTTGTTCGAGCTCAAGGATCTCAGACCACATACCAAAACGGATATAGACATGCGGCGCGGCGGCGACGAAAGTCTCGAAAATGTCGGGATAGGACCGCACCACTTCGTCAGGCACCTCTTCGCGCAAGCGCGTAGCCGCATTCACCGCCGCGCCCTTTTGGCCCAGAAACATTGCCCCGTAAGAGGCGAAATGCAGATTGTGGATACGATAAAGCGCATAGAAGTTCGCCGCCCCCGCGTAGGTTTTGAACCGGTCATCGACATCGGCCGCAGCCAGATTTCGATAGAGCACGTTCTGATAATCTCCACACAGAACGTCAATATGCGTGCCCATATGCACCAGATGACCGGCATCAGGCACCAGATCCTCCAGCCGATCGCCGTGACGCAAGGCACGCTCAGGGTGCGGCGACATCTCCATCAGGTGGATATACATATGAAGCAGCCCGGGATGTTCCCAGGCCCCCGTGATCTGGTCAAATGCACGCTCCAAGACCGTTATCGCCTCAGGCGTTGATGCGTTTGGGTTTGGAATGCCTCTCGCAGTATCCCATAGCTGCCAAGGTGTTCGGTTCATGAGCGCTTCGGCATAGACGAAAGTGATATCAAGATCGCGGGGGTGCGCCTTATAGACAGGCCTCATTGCAGCAGCAAACCCGTCGTTAAAGGGCTGGTAGTCTTCAACCTCGGGATCAGTTGGATAGCGTGCTGCCAACGCCTGAACCAGCGCGCGCTCTGCCGGTTTCGCCCCTTGCAGTGCGAGGCCCGCCTTGAGTGCAACATGCGCCCGCGCTAACGCCGGGGCTTTTTCTTCGGGCGTGAACACCTCCCAAGCCTTGTTGTAATTTGGGCCAATGGCATAAGCGATACCCCAATGGGCCAAAGCACAGGTCGGGTCTGCCTGAAGCGCTTTCTCGAAACAAACAATGGCTTCTTCGTGGTTATAGGCAAACAGCCAAACCAAACCCCGGTCGAACCATAGCTGGGCGCTCGGTAGGCCGCTGGCAGGGCGACTATAAACTCCCAGATCAAAGTATTCAGACATCGGTAAAGTTCCCTTGAAGCTGGATCAAAGTAGCACGGCCCCTCGTCGCCACGGAAATCTGCAGCGGCGAACGGCTGGTTTGTTCGCCTTCGCGGAGCTCGGTTTTCTCGGAATGCCGCGCACCTGCTCCAATGTCCGCTACAGGGAGCTGCGTAGCAGAGTTGAAAGCGTGCTTGGAAGGCAGCTAAGGGCCGTTCGCGGTGCTCCGACGGTTCGGGCGGGAACCGGACTTTCGCCGCGCTCTGGATAGAGGGCTGCTACGCGGACGAAGCTGACCCATAGCCATGTAGACTGAATGTCCGTTTACCGCATCCGGCATCCCGCCGTTTCACCGCTTATGCGAGAGCACGTTCAGAACCTTGCCGGTAGGATCGGCGACAAAGAACCGACGCACTCCCCACGGCTCATCTGTCAAGTCATAGCTGATTTCGCAGTCCATCGCCCTCGCTCGATCATGAACCGCGTCCACGTCATCGACTTCAATGGACAGGTCGGGAACCGGCGCCCCTGAGCCGCCTTCGCTCATAAGACTGACCTGAGTGGCCGCACGTTTCTCAGAACCGAGTGTAACGATCCACCCGAAATCCATCAGAACTCCGAGTCCGAACAGGTCAGTATAGAACTTTTGCACTTCGCTCGGAGCCTCTGCCGCGATGTTCGCGACAATACGCAGCACAGTCATCTGCTCACCTTTCAAACTGTCAATCTTCCGTAAAGTGCGGCAGTTACGATGAAAATCCAATAGTAGCCGTCGCGCTTATTGCGCTCCGCTAAAGCAGCCCTTCGTTCGCCCCGCAGCATCCGTAGAAGTGGGCCACTCCGGACGTTTGCGGCCCAACACGCCAAGGTTCGCACTGCGGACGTAGCTGACATTGCGCAGCTCTTATACTACGACTTCTCAGTCGGAGGGATAGCTATGGCGGAGTGTTTCAACGGCGGATGTAGATGTGGATTGGTTCGCTATCAAGGACCCGTCTGGAAGCTCCCATGGAAGCGCAGATGAAAGACCGTGGTTTTGCCCTGACCGTCGTCGGCAACTCAATCACCACACCGATGGGCGTTTATTCCGACAAGGTCAATGATATTGCCGCGCTGGGAGAGGGAGCCACCTTTGGCATCCCGAATGACCCGACCAATGGCGGCCGGGCGCTTCTGGTGCTGCAAGAGCTGGGCCTGATCAAGGTCGACCCCGCAGCTCGCCTTACTCCGAATGTGTTGGATATCACCGAGAACCCGAAAGACGTGTCGTTCAAGGAGTTGGACGCAGCACAACTGCCCCGTTCGCTGGCAGACCTTACCGCTGCGCTTATCAACACCAACTACGCGATTGCCTCAGGATTGAACCCAAAAGAGGAGTCCATCGCGATGGAAAGCGCTGAGAACCCCTAAGTGAACGTGATCGTTGTGCGTAAAGGCGACGAAGAGGCCGCTTGGGTCGAGACATTGCTGAAAGCCTATCACTCTGACGAGGTGAAAGCCTTTATCGACGAGAGCTACCAAGGCACTGTTATTACCTCTTGGTAATCTAACAAACAGCCCAGACACTGTCAGGCCATAGGCAGGTCTGGGCTGAACCCTTTGACGGGCGAGGTTTGGGAATAGGTTCGCGCCAACTACGCAGAGATACTAACGGTTCGCGGGGTGCCGGCGCTTGTGCCTGGCAGACGCGGTGAAAGCGCCTGCTATAAGGTCAGAAATTCCAGTCTTCATCCTCCGTCGCGACGGCTTTGCCGATGACATAGGACGATCCCGAGCCTGAGAAAAAGTCGTGGTTCTCATCCGAGTTGGGCGACAGGGCGGCCATGATCGCCGGGTTCACCTTGCAGGCGTCATCGGGGAACAGCGCCTCAAAGCCGAGGTTCTGCAGCGCCTTGTTGGCGTTGTAATGCAGGAAGTTCTTCACATCTTCAGTCAGCCCCAGTCCGTCATAAAGCTGCTCGGCATAGCGCGCTTCAATATCGTAAAGGTCAAAGAGTAGGGCAAAGGCGAAGTCCTTTAGCTCGGCGCGCTCTGCCTCTGGCAGCCGTTCATAGCCGCGCTGGAATTTGTAGCCGATGTAATAGCCGTGAATGGCCTCATCGCGGATGATCAGGCGGATCAGATCGGCAGTGTTGGTCAGCCGCGCCCGGCTGGACCAATGCATGGGCAGATAAAAGCCCGAATAGAACAAAAAGCTCTCCAAAAATACGCTGGCGATCTTCTTTTTCAGCGGGTTGGCGCGGGCGTCGTATTCATCAAGGATCAGCCGGGACTTGGCTTGCAGATGCTCATTCTCCGCCGACCAGCGAAAGGCTTCGTCCACCTCTGACGTGTGGCAGAGGGTCGAGAACACTGAGGAATAGCTCCGCGCATGGACCGCTTCCATAAAGGCCACGTTGCTCAGCACCGCTTCTTCATGCGGGGTGATCGCGTCGGCCATCAACGCGGGCGCGCCGATGCCGTTTTGGATCGTGTCGAGCAGGGTCAGCCCGGTGAAAACGCGGATGGTCAATTGCCGCTCTTCGTCCGTCAGCTGCGACCAGCTTTGCACGTCATTGGACAGCGGCACCTTCTCGGGCAGCCAGAAGTTCACCGTGAGGCGGTTCCAGACGTCGAGGTCAATCTCGTCCTCAATCCGGTTCCAATTGACGGCGCGGGGGACGGGGCGGGGGGAGATGAAATCTTTCATAAAGGGCCTCACAATGAGCAGGAAACACAGCCCTGCACTTCGGTCCCCGAAAGGGCCTCTTGGCGCAGGCGAATGTAGTAGATGGTCTTGATGCCCTTCTTCCAGGCGTAGATCTGGGCGCGGTTGATGTCGCGCGTGGTGGCGTCGGCGTGGAAGAACAGGGTCAGTGACAGCCCCTGGTCGACATGTTGGGTCGCCGCGGCATACGTGTCGATGATCGCTTCGGGGCCAATCTCATAGGCATCGCGGTAGAAGGCGAGATTGTCGTTCGTCATATAGGGCGCAGGGTAGTAGACCCGGCCGATCTTGCCCTCTTTGCGGATCTCGACCTTGGCCGTGATCGGGTGTATTGAGGAGGTCGCATAGTTTATATAGCTGATCGACCCCGTCGGTGGCACGGCTTGCAGGTTGCGGTTATACAGCCCGCTTTGCATGACTTTTTCGCGCAGCGCCGCCCAGTC
Organism: Sulfitobacter delicatus; assembly: GCF_900102535.1. Lineage (GTDB taxonomy): Bacteria > Pseudomonadota > Alphaproteobacteria > Rhodobacterales > Rhodobacteraceae > Sulfitobacter > Sulfitobacter delicatus. Next base: position 149,522 of record NZ_FNBP01000008.1, read on the forward strand.
TTCGCGCGTCGGCAGGTCGATGCCCGCTTGAGCAAAGAGGTCTTGCACGCGGTCCGTCTCAGGCAGCCAGTCGCGGGTGACGTATTTCTCAAAGAAACTCCCGTCGGCGTAAGTTGATTGCGCGAAACCTTTGAACGTCTGCTTCCGCTCCTGTGCCAAAGCGTTGGACGCGGTGAGCGCGTGGAACAGCACTGTGCAGAAGTAGATATTGGTAAAGTCGACCCCCGCGGCACTGCCGTAGTGGATGCGTTCGCGGGCAAGGTAGCCGTGCAGGTTCATCTGGCCCAAGCCAATCGCATGGCCTTCGTCATTGCCCTTGCGGATCGACGGGACCGAGTCGATGGCCGACATCTCAGACACGGCATTGAGCGCACGGATCGCCGTCTCAACCGTCCCGGCAAGGTCACCGCCATCCATGCTGCGGGCGATGTTCATACTGCCAAGGTTGCAGGAAATGTCGCTGCCCATCTGGGCATAGCTCAGGTCGTCGTTGAACTGCGATGCCTCGTTCACCTGTAGGATTTCAGAGCAAAGGTTCGACATGGCGATGCGCCCCGCGATGGGGTTGGCCGCGTTCACCGTGTCTTCGAACATGATATAGGGGTAGCCGCTTTCGAACTGGATTTCCGCAAGGGTCTGGAAGAAGGCGCGGGCGTTGATCTTGGATTTGCGGATGCGCGGGTCATCGACCATCTCGGCGTATTTTTCGGTGACGGAGATGTCTGAGAAGGCGCAGCCATAGACCTGTTCCACGTCATGCGGCGAAAATAGGTACATGTCCTCGTTTTTCTTGGCCAACTCAAAGGTCACATCGGGAATGACGACGCCGAGCGACAGCGTTTTGATCCGGATCTTCTCATCCGCGTTCTCGCGCTTGGTGTCGAGAAAGCGCAGAATGTCGGGGTGGTGCGCGTTCAGGTAGACCGCCCCCGCGCCCTGTCGCGCCCCCAGTTGGTTGGCGTAGCTGAAGGAATCCTCCAGCAGCTTCATCACCGGGATCACGCCCGAGGACTGGTTCTCAATCCCCTTAATCGGCGCGCCATGTTCGCGAATGTTGGTGAGCATCAAGGCCACGCCGCCGCCGCGTTTGGACAGTTGCAGGGCCGAGTTGATGCCGCGCCCGATGCTTTCCATATTGTCTTCGAGGCGCAGCAAGAAACAGGACACGAACTCTCCACGGGCTTTCTTGCCAGCATTCAAGAAGGTCGGAGTCGCAGGCTGAAACCGCCCTTCAATAATCTCGTGCATCAACTGCATGGCCAGTGCAGCATCGCCCCGCGCAAGGGCCAGCGCGTTCATCACCACCCGGTCCTCGTAGCGTTCGAGATAGCGCTGCCCGTCGCGGGTTTTCAGCGTGTAGGAGGTGTAATATTTGAAGGCCCCCAGAAAGCTTGGGAAGCGGAACTTCAGCGCAAAGGCGGCGTCCCATATCGCGTGAAGGTCGCTGCGCTCATATTGCGCAAGCACCTGCGCCTCGTAATAGCCCTCATCCACAAGGTAGCGCAGCTTTTCGTCCAGCGAATGAAAGAACACCGTATTGCGGTTCACATGCTGCAAGAAATATTGCCGCGCCGCCATCCGGTCGGCTTCGAACTGGATGCGCCCCGCGTCGTCATAGAGGTTTAGCATCGCGTTCAACGCGTGGTAATCGAGATCGGCGCTTAGGCTGTCATCAAGCATGGTATGTCCTTTTGAGCGGCGGTGAACCGGGCGAGGCCGGAACGGATGTTGAGGAGGTCGGTGTCAGTGCCGGCCAGTTCGAAACGGTAGAGCAGGGGCACCGCGCATTTGGCGGCGATGACCTCTCCGGCGCGGGCAAAGGTTGCGCCGAAGTTGCGGTTGCCACCAGCGATGACCCCGCGCAGCAGGGCGCGGCTTGCAGGCAGGTTCAGAAAGCGGATCACCTGTTTGGGCACCGCGTGACGGCCCATGCCGTCGGCATAGGTGGGGCAGACCAGAACGAAGGGCGCTGTGACCTGCGGCTGGTCAGTGCTGCTGCGAAGCGGCAACCGCGTGGCGGGCAGACCCAGCCGCGCAATCATACGCGCCGTGTTGCCCGACCCGCCGGAGAAATAGACAAGCTGCATCTCGCGCGCCCGGTCAGGACAAACGGTTGATCATATCGGGGCGGAACCCGGCCCAGTGGGCGTCTCCGGCCACCACGACGGGCGCTTGGCGGTAGCCCAAGGTTTGCACCCGATCCATCGCGGCGGCGTCCTGTGTCAGATCGACAAGGTCATAGTGCAGCCCGCGGGCATCCAATGCGCGGGTGGTGGCGGTGCATTGAACGCAAGCCGGTTTGGAGTAAACGGTGATGGTCATGTCGGTCGTCCCTATGTTCTGGCGATTGTCGGAACAGGGACACGAGACCATTCGGCGCAAATAGGCGGCGCCGAGTATCGCGCGCCCAGGCCCTCCGCCCGCGGTCGTCGTTTATAAGGCTTTGGCAGGTCTCCTGACTTGCGGCTCAAACGCCTTGGCCCGCCTTCCCAGTGCATCTGCACCAGTGGTTTCGGGCCTCGGCTTGCCGCTTACAGTTGCGGGGGCAGCGCCGGAATTTCACCAGCTTCCCTATTCGTCTGCGATGCGACTTGCAGACACCAAAGCAACATCATATAGATTTTAATACTAACCGAATGTCAATATATAGTATCGCGGTGGGGTTGCGTAGAAACGCAATAACCGCTGTGGTAGAGCTTGCGGTCAAGGTGAACACGACTGATCAATCCGCGCATTGCGGAGGGCTCACCTAAAGTAGGGCGGAAAAAGGACTTTAGCTGCACTATGGGAGTAAGGGCGGAGAGCAGACCTTCGCCGCAGCTGAACAGGATAGTCCTGTTCTAATAGAAAGCGGACGTTCGGCAGCTATTTCGAACATTCTAAAGCAGCGAAAGGGGCAAAGAGTCCAGCTTGAACGCACGAGGGCCGGAGCTCTTCGCAGTTGCAGCGTAGCTGACTCGGCAGGAGCGGCCCAAGCGGAATTTGACGTTTGCAGCGATGACCGCCGAGCCGGGACCCTAAGCAATCCGATTTTGCGATGCACCGAGCACACGTCTGGGGCGCCTAAAACATGTCTTGCACTCAGTGTTAAAATTCAATAATACATGAATAATGGAACAAGAGATCCCACATCGCCTCTCGACCCTCGGCCATCCGCAACGCTTGGCCGTGTTCCGGCTGCTCATGCGCCGGTATCCGGACCGTGTTCCGGCGACCGAGCTGGCGCTGACGCTCGACCTCAAGCCGAACACGCTTTCGACCTACGTAAAGGCACTCATGCAGGCGCGCTTAGTCACTCAGGAGCGTGTCGGAACCTCGCTGCGCTATGCGATTGACATGAATGCAGCCCGCGAGACCTTCGACTACCTGCTGCGCGACTGCTGTCGCGGTCGCCCGGACCTCTGTTCCCCCTTTGCCGCTATTGGCTTCGACGGAGACAGTCCCATGACGGATCGCAAGTACAATGTCCTCTTCATCTGCACCGGCAATTCCGCGCGCTCGATATTTGCAGAGTCGATCCTGCGCATGGAAGCAGGAGCCAGGTTCGTGGCCTACTCCGCAGGCACCAAACCAAGATCTGAGCTCAATCCCTTCGCGCTCGAAGTTCTGGAGCAGAAAGGGCATGATACGTCAGTTCTGGAGACAAAGAACCTGTCGGTCTTTCAGGGCGAGGGGGCGCCCGCGTTCGACTTCGTCTTCACTGTCTGCAATCAGGCGGCCAATGAAGAATGCCCCGCATGGCCTGGCCAAGCCGTCAGTGCGCATTGGGGCATGCCGGACCCTGTCAAAGCCACGGGCTCTGACGCCGAAAAGAGCTTGGCCTTTCAGCAGAGCTACGGCGCGCTCTTGAACCGCATCAAAGCTTTCACAGCCCTGCCTATCTCGTCTCTCGACCGGATCGGGTTGCAGAAGGCCGTCGACACCATCGCACAAACGAATGAAGGAGCCTCCGCGTGACCACATACGCCCTCAACGGCCTCGGCCGGATCGGCAAACTTGCCCTGAAGCCATTGCTGGAAAACGGGGCCGAGATCGCCTGGATCAACGACGCCGTGGGCGATCCGGAGATGCACGCCCATCTTTTGGAGTTCGACACTGTGCATGGGCGCTGGAAAGCCGAATTTTCACATGATGCGGACAGCGTGACTGTTGATGGCACGCGGCTTCCGTTCATCGGAACAAAAAACATTGAAGACCTGCCATTGGACGGCGTGGATGTGGTGATCGACTGCACCGGGGTCTTCAAGTCCGAGGCAAAGCTCGCGCCCTACTTCGCAGCGGGTGTGGCGAAGGTGGTCGTCTCGGCCCCCGTGAAGGACGCAGATGCCGCCAATATCGTCTACGGTGTGAACCATCACATCTACGAGCCGGGCAAACATCGGATCGTGACAGCGGCAAGCTGCACAACCAACTGCCTTGCGCCGGTCGTAAAGGTCATCCACGAGAATCTCGGCATCAAACACGGTTCGATAACGACGATCCATGATGTGACAAATACGCAAACCATTGTCGACGGCCCCGCAAAGGATCTCCGTCGCGCACGCTCGGCCCTGAACTCACTGATCCCGACGACGACGGGCAGTGCCACTGCGATCACGCTCATCTATCCGGAGCTGACAGGGCGGCTGAACGGGCACGCAGTCCGGGTCCCGCTGTTGAATGCCTCTCTGACCGATTGCGTCTTCGAGGTGGCGCGCGGAACCACAGCCGAAGAGGTCAACGCCCTCTTCAAGTCAGCGGCTGAGGGCGAATTGAAGGGTATCTTGGGCTACGAAGAACGACCGCTCGTCTCGACCGACTATACCAATGATGAACGCTCCAGCATCGTGGATGCACCGTCGACAATGGTCATCAACGACACACAGGTGAAAATCTATGCCTGGTACGACAACGAGATGGGCTACGCGCATCGTCTTGTCGATGTGGCGCTGATGGTCGGAGCATCCCTGTGACCGATACCCCCACGCGGCCTGAGGGGCTGTCGGCCTATATAGCTGTCACAGCGGCCTATTGGGCCTTCATGCTGACGGACGGCGCGCTTAGAATGTTGGTCTTGCTGCACTTTCACACACTGGGGTTCAGCCCGGTGCAGCTCGCCTATCTCTTCGTGCTCTATGAAGTTGCAGGCATGGTGACCAACCTCTGCGCCGGGTGGATCGCGGCTCGCTTCGGGTTGACCTCAACGCTCTATGCCGGTCTCGGGCTTCAGGTTTTGGCACTGCTTGCCTTGGCACAGCTCGATCCGACGTGGGTCATTGGCGCTTCCGTGGCCTATGTTATGGTGGTTCAAGGTGCCAGCGGCGTGGCCAAGGATCTGGCGAAAATGTCTTCGAAGTCGGCGGTAAAAATATTGGCTCCCTCCGAAAATGGCGGGTTGTTTCGCTGGGTTGCGGTGCTCACCGGTTCGAAGAACGCGGTGAAAGGCCTTGGCTTCCTGCTGGGGGCTGCGCTGCTGGCAACGCTCGGATTTGTCTGGGCCGTTCTTGGAATGGCAGCGATCCTGGCTGTCATCCTGATGGCCGTGTTGTTCGCAATGCCCGCGGGTCTGCCGAAGGGCCGCAAGGGGGCGAAATTCTCGGAAGTCTTCTCCAAGTCTTCGAACGTGAACTGGCTGTCGGCGGCGCGGGTGTTTCTGTTCGGGGCACGCGACGTCTGGTTCGTGGTTGGTATTCCGATCTATTTCTACGCGGTGTTGTCTGACGGAACCGTGTCCGGGAACCGAGCGGCCTTTTTCATGATCGGGACGTTCATGGCGGTCTGGGTGATCCTCTACGGTCTTGTACAGGCCGCCGCCCCGCGCATTCTGAACGCGTCCTCCCGGCCAGAGAGTGACTTGGTGCTTGCCGCGAAGGGTTGGGCCTGGGCCCTTGCGGCAGTTCCGGCGATCCTGACGACCGCGGCCTTGGCATCTGATGGCCCTCAAACCTGGCTTACCGCCGTGTTGGTAGGAGGCTTGCTCGTCTTTGGCGCAATCTTCGCGATCAATTCGGCGCTCCATTCCTACCTTATCCTCGCCTTCACGGAAGCGGAGCGGGTCACCATGGATGTCGGGTTTTACTACATGGCAAACGCGGGAGGGCGGCTTCTGGGGACAGTGCTGTCTGGCCTGACCTATCAGCTCGGGGGGCTGTCGCTGATGCTTGGAGCGGCGACGTTCATGGTCGCCTGCTCGGCTTTTGCGGCCGGGTTCCTGCGCGCTGATCTTCGGGGTTCTACAGCCTAAGCAATTTTTGAGTTCCGAAGCGGATCTTGAGGATGGCTGAAGCGAAACTCTGTTCTGCCATTCGGTCAATGTCCGCGCGACGGGGTCGACTGTGCAATTTGGCCGCGGCTCGTGCCAGCTGAAAAACGGCGGTTGCAAGGTAGGGAAATGGCAAACACGCTTACGCGACGCGATTGCCCATGGCGAAGACTGACCGCAAGATCGGAGCGTCATTCATTACCTGAAATTCAATCAGGTCGGCACGCGACCCAATCGCGATTTCACCGCGGTCGGTCAGGCCGACATGATGGGCTGGCGTACGGGTAACGGTGGCCAGACCCCGTGCCATGCTGCCCCATAGGTTACCCAACCGCACTGCACCCAGAAGCAGAGAGGCTGGCACATAATCCGATGACAGGATGTCCAGCAAATCAAGCTCTGCAAGCTCTTTGGCCGCTACGTTGCCAGAATGCGACCCGCCACGCACGAGGTTGGGCGCACCCATGATCGTGGCGATATCTTGGTTGTGACACGCCTCAGCGGCCTCGCGGGTCGTGGGGAATTCGGCAAGACGCACGCCATGGCCATGGCTGGTGGCAACTTGCGTGGCCGTGGTGTCGTCATGACTGGCCAGAACGGCGCCATAGCGCGCGGCTGCAGCCACCGCTGAGGCTTCATGTCTTGCTCCAAGTCGCTGCTGCAAGCCATGCAGGAACGTTACGTATTCTCCGAAACCTTCCCGCGGCAGACCGTTCTTGCCGCAGACGTATTCCTCAAACTTCTGCATGTCACGGAACTGTCGTTGGCCCGGAGTGTGATCCATCAGGCTGACGATGCCGACTTTGTCGTCGGGACCGAACTCGGCCATCTCTTCCTCCAGCGTCTCGGAGCAGATCTCGGCACGCAAATGGATATGGTGACTGATCGCCAAGGCGCCGCTGTCGCGCATCATAAGGATTTCGTCGGCCATGTTGCGGGCGTATTTGCCATAGCGCTTGCGCCCGTCGTCCGAAACGATCGAACCCACCCGGATCGCGTCAAAAACCGTTGTGATCCCGGTGCCAGCCAATTCCCGATCATGCGCGATGATCGCCGCGCGGTGGGGCCAGTCGACCATGGGCCGGGGTTTCATGTGGCGCTCAAGGTTGTCGGTGTGCAGTTCAACCAAGCCTGGGGCAAGGTAATTGCCCGCGCAATCGATCTCCCCTTTCGGGACTGTCGCACCTTCCGCGATATCGGCGATTACCCCGTCACGTAGCAGCAGGCTGCCTGTGATAACGCCATCGGAAAGGATCAGTTTCGCATTGGCCAGAATGGTTTCTTTTGTCATGAGAACGTCACGCTTGTTGCGCATCCAGGGATGCAAGGAGAAGTGAATGAAGTTCGACCGCTACGCGATCTACTTTACCCCGCAGGGAAGTCTGGCCGAGGTCGGAGCCGCTTGGCTCGGCTGGGATGTGGCACGCGGACAGCGCGTAGCGCATCCGCAGGTGGCCGGGCTGGACGTCGGCGGCGTCACCGAAACGCCGCGAAAATATGGTCTTCACGCGACGATCAAGCCGCCCTTCAGCTTGGCTGACGGTACCTCTGCCGAAGATCTTGTCTTCGCGTTCACGGCGCTCTGCGCGCAGATTGCCCCGGTCACGTTGAAGGGACTGACACTCTCCCGGCTGGGCAGGTTTCTCGCATTGACCGCAGAGGGAGACAGCAATGCGCTCGATACAATGGCGGCCAAAGTGGTGGCAAACCTCGATGCCTTTCGCGCGCCTCCGTCGGACGCCGATCTGGCACGCCGCCGCCGGGCCAATCTGACCCCGGCGCAGGAAGCGAACCTTGAACGATGGGGCTATCCTTATGTGATGGATGCGTTTCGCTTTCACATCACCCTGACCGGCAAATTGCCCAAGTCCGAACAGGCGCGAGTCAACGCGGCGCTCGTGACCTATTTCAATCCGTATCTGCCGCAACCCTTCGTGTTGGACAGCCTGACGCTGGTGGGGCAGGCCGAGGACGGTATGTTTCACGAGGTTCACCGCGCCACACTTTCGGGATAGAGTGCCGCCAGCGCCAGCGCCACGGTCTGCGTAAGCGGGCCGGAATTGTCGATTTCAGTTGCCAGGATCTGACCGGGGAGGGCCTGGTCGGCCCGGCTCAGGCGCGCGGAGATTTCCTCTTCGGTCTCTCGTCCACGCTGTCGCAATCGTGCGGCGAGCACCTCTGGGGCGGCGGTGAGCGCCAGCACCTCGAACCGTTCGAACCGCCGTTTCGCTTGTGGCAGCACGCCGCGGGAGAGGTTCGCCAGCACGTCGCGCCCCTCCGAGAGGGCCATCTCCACCGCGATCGGGATGCCATAGCGCAACCCATGCGCGGCCCAACTCAACGCAAAGGCACCCTCTGCTTCCAATCGCAGAAACGCGCTTTCGCTGACGCCGTCGAATTCTTCACCACCCGAGTCCCCGGGCCGGGTGATAGCGCGTCTGACAAGGAACAGCTCGGGCCGCGCCTTGGCGAGCTTTTCCATTAGACTATCCTTCCCGACGCCCGATGGACCAACGACTGCGATGAAGCGCCCGCTCATGCGGCCATTCCGGGGGTGAAGCGGGTCACGTCCACTTCGCGATCGCAAATCTGCTCGCGGGCAGCTTCGTCGTGGAAAATCCCCACAATTGCCGTCCCGCGCGCTTTAGCTTCTTCGATCAGCGCCAGCACGGTTGCGCGGTTTGTGGCATCGAGGCTTGCCGTCGGCTCATCCAGCAACAGAACAGGGTAGGGATGTGCGAAGCCGCGGGCGATATTGACCCGCTGCTGTTCGCCGCCGGAAAAAGTTGTCGGGCTTAGCTGCCAAAGGCGTTCGGGGATATTGAGTTGCGCCAACAATTCGCGGGCCCGGTCGCGGGCTTCTGCCTCGCTGCGGCCCACCGCACGCAACGGTTCGGCAACGACATCCAGTGTCGCCACACGGGGTACGACGCGCAGAAATTGACTGACATAGCCCAGCACATGGCGGCGCAGCATCAATATCTCGCGGGGGGAAGCGCGAGCGACGTCCAGATCGCCCACCATGATCCGGCCCGCGGCGGTCAGATAATTGCCATAGATCATCCGCATCAAGGTGGACTTCCCCGCTCCGGAGGCCCCGGTCAGGGCCACGCATTCGCCCTTCGCGACGCTCAACTCTCCGCCGCTCATGACTGGGATCACCACCGCACCCTGATTGTGCAGGGTGAAGGATTTGCTCACATTTTCCACGCGTATCATGGGTTCAGCCTTGTTAAACCTGTTATTGAATCTGGTTGTTTTCTCGGGCTGCTGAGCTGAGAGCTCCGCAGTTAGACCTGAAGCACGCTTGAGACGAGAAGCTGCGTGTAGCCATGTTGGGGATCGTCCAGCACTTGATCCGTCAGGCCCGATTCCACCACATGGCCGTCCTTCATCACCATCAGCCGATCCGCCAATAGCCGCACCACGGCCAGATCATGGGTCACGATGATGGCGCTCAGCCCCATCTCGCGCACCAGATTGCGCAGCAGATCCAAGAGCCGCGCCTGCACGCTCACGTCGAGCCCGCCGGTGGGTTCGTCCATGAAGACCAGCCGCGGACCCGTCACGAGGTTACGGGCAATTTGCAAGCGCTGCTGCATCCCGCCAGAGAAGGACGCCGGACGGTCATCGATCCGGTCTTCATTGATCTCGACACGTCCCAACCAATCGCTGGCGGTGGCGCGGATCTTGCCGTAATGCCGCGCCCCCACGGCCATCAGCCGCTCCCCCACATTGCCGCCCGCGCTCACATTCATGCGCAGCCCGTCGCGGGCATGCTGGTGGACGAAGGCCCAATCTGTCCGCGATAGCATTCGGCGTTCCGGCTCGCTCATCGTGACCGTGTCGCGCAGCCCATCGGCGCGCGTGTCGAACCGCACCGCCCCGCGATCCGGCGTCAGGTGTCCCGCCAGCGTGTTAAGTAGCGTAGATTTGCCCGACCCGCTCTCCCCCACGATCCCCATGACCTCGCCTGGGTAGAGGTCAAAGCTAACGCCGGTGCAGCCGATCCGGGTGCCGTAGTACTTCGCGATGTCTTCGACCTGTAGCAGGGGAGTCATGCCACGCCCTCCAAAGTTGGAGCCGCATCCGAGCCGCGATGCCCGGCGGCTTGGCGCGCAACGCAATAGTCCGTGTCCGAACACATGAACAAACGCCCGCCTTCATCATCGACGATCAACTCGTCAAGATAGCTGTCCTCGGCCCCGCAAAGGCCGCAGAGGTGATCCGCTTTGCTGGCTTCAAAGGGGTAATCCTCGAAATCCAAAGAGACGACCTGCGTATAGGGCGGCAGCGCATAGATGCGCTGCTCGCGGCCCGCGCCGAAAAGTTGGATCGCGGCCATTTCCAGTTTTGGATTGTCGAATTTGGGGATCGGCGAGGGGTCCATGACATAGCGGCCCTCGACCTTGACCGGATAGGCGTAGGCCGTGGCGATCGCACCGTGCTGGGCGATGTCTTCGTAGAGTTTCACATGCATTAGCCCGTACTCCTCCAGCTCGTGCATCTTTCGGGTCTCGACTTCGGAAGGCTCGAGAAACCGTAGTGGTTCGGGGATCGGCACCTGATAGACCAGCACCTGATCTTCGCGCAGCTCCGCTTCGGGAATGCGGTGCCGGGTCTGGATAATGCTGGCCTCTGCAGTGGCTTCGGTCACAGCGACACCGGCGGTCTTTTCAAAGAAGCGACGGATCGAGACGGCGTTGGTCGTGTCGTCCGCCCCCTGATCAATCACCTTGAGTGTATCATCCGGCGTCAGCACGGCGGCAGAGACCTGCACTCCGCCGGTGCCCCAGCCATAGGGCATTGGCATTTCGCGGCTGGCAAAGGGCACCTGGTAACCCGGGATTGCCAAGCTCTTGAGGATGGCACGGCGGATCATTCGCTTGGTCTGTTCGTCCAGATAGGCAAAGTTGTAGTCGCTCATGACGGTATCCGGTGCATTCTTGTCCTGTTCGATCTGAGTCATGGCAGCCTCATTCCGCCGCCGCGCGGTGCGCGCCACGGTCCGCCGTCGCTTCACGGCGTAGCTTGCGGATCAGTTCGAGTTCCGATTGAAAGTCGACGTAGTGGGGGAGCTTGATATGTTCTAAGAATCCTGTCGCCTGAATGTTATCCGCATGATACAGAACGAATTCCGCATCCTGTGCAGGCGCGCCGAGGTTGTCTTCGCCCAATTCCTCCCAGCGGAGGGCCCGATCGACCAGAGCCATGGAAATCGCTTTGCGCTCTGACATGCCGAAGACCAACCCATAGCCCCGGGTAAACTGCGGGGGCTCGGTCTTGGAGCCCGCGAACTGGTTCACTGTTTCGCATTCGGTTAGCTCGACCTCGCCAATCTCAACGGCGAAGCCCAGTTCGGGAATGTCCATCTCGACCGCCACTTTGCCGATGCGCAGTTCCGCGACGAAGGCATGGTTGCGCGCATAGCCACGTTGCGTGGAATAAGCCATGCCAAGCACGAAGCCCTCGTCGCCTCGGGTCAGCGCTTGCAAGCGCAGATCGCGGGTGGCGGGCAGTTCCAGCGGCTCGCGGGTCAGATCGCGCGGCGGGGTTCGGCCGTCCGTGTCGCGCTGCATCAGCCCTTCGCGGTCGAGGAACTCCATGATGTGCGGCGTGTCTTTGGATGGCTCCGCATCGGCCAATTCGGGGGCGAAGGGGACCTCGCCATCGGCGGCGAGCTTGAAGTCCAGCAAGCGGTGGGTGTAGTCGAATGTCGGCCCCAGCACCTGGCCGCCCGGGGCGTCCTTGAAGGTGGCCGAGACGCGACGGTCGCAGGCCATTGCCGCGGTATCCATTGGGCGAGAGGCTCCGAACCGCGGCAGGGTGGTGCGATAGGCGCGGATCAGGAACACGGCTTCAATCAGATCGCCACGTGCCTGTTTGATCGCAAGTGCGGCGAGGTCCGGATCATAAAGCGAGCCTTCGGCCATCACCCGGTTCACCGCTAATGTCATCTGCTCGCGAATTTGCGCGACGCTCAGTTCCGGCACGCGCGCGTCGCCGCGCCGCTCTTCGGCGAGCCACGCATGGGCGTTGTCAATCGCCCTCTCTCCGCCTTTCACCGCTACATACATCAGGACACCTTTGTGCTTCGGGGCAGCGCTGCCAAACGGTCGCCGCAGGTAAAAATGAAATCCAAACCGCGCGGGAAGAGCGCCGCGTTCTGTTGGATGGCCGCGCGGTCGGGCAGCGACAGCGCCGCGCTGTCCTTGATGCCGGGGCCGGAGAGGGTTGCACCTTCGCTTCGTAGATCATCCACCTCGACGATCAGCGTGGCAGAGCGGTCCGGATAGGCCGCGCTGCCGACGGGGAAGTCGCCAAGCGGCAGTTCCCCCCATGTTCCCAAGGCGAAGTGCGCCGCGCTGGCCGCAACGAAAGGCGCGCCGGTGTGGAAGGTAATCCAGTCGCGCACCTCGGGCAGGTCAAAGCGCGGCGCAAGGTAGACCGGCGTCTCGGGGTCGCAGAGCGTCAGCAGAACAACCCCTGCGGCGATGGAAAGGCCCGCGGGCGGTTCGGCGCCGGTGACACTGTTGATCTCACCTGGTTTGGCCATAGTGTTCATCACTGCCCGAAAGGCAAATGCGGCGTCTTTGGGCGCGTCGCGAAACCCGCCGGTAAGCGATGGTCTCTGCATCAGTCTTCTCCCCGGACCATGGTGAAGAAGTCGACCTTTGTGGCGGCGGCCTTGGCAGCGCGGCTGGCGCGGCGTTTGGCCTCGATCTCCGCAAGAGGGCTAAGAAGTTTGGCGCGAACCGCATCTGCAGCACCGCTCTGCATTAGGGCATCAACCAAGGCGGCCTGCAGCGCCTTTGTGCGGCTGCGTCCCTGCACATAGGCGTGGCCATCAGGGCCATTCGCGAGCCGAACCGAACAGCGCGTGACTGACATTTCGCCGATGTTGAAGGCGTCGCCTACAGCGCCCATGCGACCGCGCAGCATGATGCCCCCGATCTCGGGCGCGCGGAGCACGTCATGGGCGGGCGCACGTCCTAAGTCCTGCCAAAGCCGGGCAAGGTCGCCCGCTTCGGCCCGGGCGAGGAGGCCCATCCATTTTTTTCGGTCGCGGGTTTCTTCGTCGGGTCCTACCGTCATTTAGACACCTTGCATACTTGTCTAATTACTATACAACTATACAACTATTAGCCGCTGTCCTCCCGTCGGCGCAAGCAAGGAAATGTGAAACTTCTGCGACATGGCCCGTACCGCGATTTGGAAAAACATCACCGCAACGCTGATCCACGACATTGCCTCGGGCAAGTATGCCCCTGGTGATCGGTTGCCGACTGAAGCGCAGCTCTCCGCGCGGTTCGGGGTAAACCGCCACACGGTGCGCCGGGCGATCAGCGACATGAACGATCATGGGCTGACCTATAGCCGCCGGGGTGCGGGGGTCTTCGTGGCGCAGCGGCCGACGGAATATCCGATCGGCAAACGGGTGCGCTTTCATCAGAACCTCGCGGCGGCGGGACGTGTGCCCGCCAAGGAAATCCTGACGCTCGAAACACGCGTGGCATCGGCCCACGAGGCCGTGCAGTTGGGTCTGGAAGAGAAGGCGCCGGTGCATGTCTATGAGGGTCTGTCGCTGGCCGATGACCAGCCTATCGCGATCTTTCGCAGCCTGTTTCCCGCCGCGCGCTTGCCGAAGCTCCTGGCGGTGCTCGAGACCAGCCGCTCCGTCACATCCGCTTTGGCGGCGGGCGGGGTGACGGACTATACCCGCGCCTCAACCCGTCTGACGGCGAAACTGGCCAATGCCACCCAAGCCCTTCATCTGCGCTTGTCCGAGGGCGCGCCGATCTTGCGCACCGAGGGGATCAATGTCGACCCGAAAGGCGTGCCGGTCGAGTATGGAACGACATGGTTTGCCGGCGATCGGGTCACGTTGACGTTGAACCCCGAGGATTAGCCGTATTTCTCCAAGAACGCCTCGGCTGCCAAAGTTTGGAAGTCTTGCAACGACGTCTCCAAGCGCTCATGGGGCCAATCCCACCACGCCATCTCCTCCATCCGTGCGGCGACGTCTTCGGAGAAGCGAGGGCGCAGAGGTTTGGCGGGGATGCCCGCGACAATCATGTAGGGGGCGACATCGCGGGTGACGATGGCCCCGCCCGCCACCACTGCTCCATGGCCGATGCTGACCTCGGGCCGCACTTGCGCGCCGTGGCCCAGCCATGTGTCGTGGCCGATCACCGTGCGGCGGCTGCGGCGCAGGGCGAACCAAGCTGCATCGTCCTCAGCGCCGTCGAAATAGTCGCCTGCCCGGTAGTGGAAATGGTGCAGTCTGGCCTTCTCCATGGGGTGATCCGTCGCACCGATGCGCACGCTGGCGGCGATATTGCTGAACTTGCCGACCTGCGTATTGGCGATGTCGCACCAGCGGTCACAATAGGAGTAATCACCGATGCTGGAATGGTTAAGGCGGCTGCCGCGCCCGATCTCGACATAGCGCCCGAATTGCGTGTCCTTGACCTCGCAGTCCGGGTGAAGAAAGGGCATATCGGGTTTAAGACGTGCCATCAGTGGCCCGCCTCGGTGCCCGAGATCAGCTTGCGGCGCAGCCAGCCCGAGAAGCTGTCCATCGCCACAACCATCAGAATGATGAGAACAATGTAATAGCTGACTTCTTCCCAGTCCTTCTGGGTGATGATCGCTTGGGTTAACAAGAGACCAATGCCGCCCCCGGTGATCGCGCCGATGATCGTGGCCGAGCGGGTATTCGATTCCAGATAATAGAGTACTTGGCTCAGCAGTACCGGGGTGATCTGCGGGATCACGCCGAAGCGGTAGCGCTGCACAGGGGCGGCCCCGGTCGAGGCAATGCCCTCGATCTGTTTGTCGTCCACATTCTCCAGCGCCTCCGAAAAGATCTTCCCGAAGGTGCCGGTGTCCGTCAGCAGGATCGCCAACGATCCGGTCAACGGACCGGGCCCGAAAGCGCGAGACAGGACGATGGTCCAGATCAGCCCGTCGACACCGCGCAGGAAGTCGAACAGACGCCGCGCCGCAAAGCGCAGGCCTCCCAGGGGTGAGAAGTTCTTGGCCGCCAAAAAACCCAGCGGCAGGGCAATCATCGCCGCACCGAAGGTGCCGAGGAAAGCCATCAGTACCGTCTCGACCAGCGCCCAGACGACGTCGCCGTGACGCCACATCTTGTTTGTCCAGAAATCCTGCCAGATTGCCCCGTAGTCGCCGCTGCGCAACAGTTCCAGCGGGGACAGGCCATAGTAGGGGCTGTCGAGAGTGAAAAAGAACAGCTCCCACCCATTGAAGTAGCGAAAGACTTCGGCGCGATTGCGGGTGATCGTCAGTCGGCCCGCGTCGGTGGTGACAGCAAGGCGGTTCTTCGAGGCGTTGATCCACTCAGGTAGCGGGCTTTCGGGTAGGGTGGCGTTGACGCCGCTGCGCCCCGGAGTGGCGGTAATCAGCCCGTATCCCGGCACGTCATAGGTCACTTCAGGCCCCAGTTCGACGACATGGCCATTGCCCAGTTCGACACGTGTCGTCTCGCCCAAGCTGACCCAGCTCGGCGCCTGGCCTGGCGCGTAGCGGCCCTTGCGCTCACCTTCGATGGCGATTTCCATCTCGCCATTGCGGTTGTCGCGGGCGACATGGGTCTTGTAGCTGTAGCTGTCGGCCACAAGCGTTTTCATGTTGGAAACGTTGATCCTGTCCCCCAAGCCGGCGACGTCGAATGCCACGAAGACATAGGTCAGATATGCCAAGATCAGTACGGGTGCGGTCAGAGCGGCAATGCGTTTATGGCGAAAGCTGCGGTGGGCGGTTTGCCGGGTGGTTGAATTGGAAGCGGTGAGATCGGTCACAGGATGGCTCCCTTGTCCTCATAGGCGCGGCCGTGGGTCAGCCGGTTCCGGAAATGGCTCGAAACCTGGTCAACGATGATGATGGTGCCGAAGATGAGCAGGAAAATCGCTGCCGCTTCGTCGAACTTGCCCTGGCCCCAGGACATCGTGTTGCGCAGGTCATAGCCAATGCCGCCCGCGCCGACGAAGCCGAGAATGGCGGAGGCCCGAATGTTGATCTCGAACCGAAGCAGCGCGTAAGACAGGTAGTTGGGCGCGACCTGCGGCACCACGCCCAGCACCATGCGTTGCAGCCAGCCGGCGCCCACGGATTCAAGCCCGTCCACCGGTTTGAGAGAGGCGTTCTCGTTCACTTCGGAGAAAAGCTTGCCAAGGGCGCCCACTGTATGCAGCGCGATTGCGATCATGGCGGGCACCGGACCACCGCCCAACAAGAAGATCAACACAAGCGCGATGACGATCTCGGGCACGGCCCGCAGCACGTCGAGCAAACGGCGCAGCGGGCCGACAAGCCGAGGGGCGGGGGCCAAGCCGCGGGTCGCCAGAAGAGCGGCGAAAAACGCGAAAAGCGCCCCAATCAGCGTGGCAGCCCCGGCGATGTTGACCGTCTCAATCAGGGAGGGAAGGTATTTCACGAAGTAGCTGGGCAGCAGATGGATGCGTTCCCATGCCTCGCCCAGCACATCGGCAGGGAAGTCAAAGACATTGGGCAGCCCGTTCCAGAACCCGCCTGCGTTGCGGGCATTGGCGGTGCCGAAGCCGCCGATCAGCAGGGCCACAAAAACGATCAGCAGGATCATATTCATCACCCGCTTTTGTCGGGTATGGGCAAGGTAATCGGACGTGATATCTGGCGCGGTGGTGTTCTGGTGCATCTGTCGTCCCCCTATGACGACAGGCCCCGACACGAACTGCCGGGACCTGCCAGATGTATCGTGATCTCTACGATCAGTTGGATTTCGCCTTGCGCGCTTCGACGATGGAGACATAGGCTTCGTGGTCGATTGGATCGAAGCCAAGGCTTTCGCCTGCCGCCACGCCATAGGCGCAATCCGGGTCTTTTTCGTGAAGTTCGTCGACCAGTTGCGTCATGGTCGCTTTGACGTCGTCGGGCAGGGCTTTGCGCAGCACCACAGGGCCTTCGGGAATCGGCTTGGAGCGCCAGATCTCGACCAAATCGTTCATGTCGACGAGGCCTGCATCCACCGCCTTGCGCAGCGCGCCGGAGTTGTAGCCGTCTTCCCAGTTGCCCTGGCCGTCGGCCCAGGTAACGCCGCCGTCGACGTCACCATTGTTGACCGCGACGATAGTTTGCTCGTGCCCGCCGGTGAATTTCACCTCGCCAAAGTAGGCGTCGGATTCCATTGTGGCACCGGTTGTCTGGGGAATTTCGATGGAGGGGATCAGGTAACCGGAGGTAGAGTTCGGATCACCAAATCCGAAGACCTTGCCGCTCATATCTTCGAGATTGCTGATGCCAGCGTCTCTGCGTGCGAAACCGATGGAGTGGTAGCCGAAGGAGCCATCAAGGTTGATCTTGACCAGAACCGGCTCCACCGCTTCGGCGTCCTGGAGGTAGACGGCGGCATAGGCCGAGGCGCCGAGCCACGCCATATCCAGTGTCCCGCCCAGCAGGCCCTGGATCACGCCGTTGTAGTCAGCCGGGGCAAAGAGTTTTGTCGGCACGCCAAGGCGCTCTTCGGTGTATCCGCGCAGACATTCATAGGAATTCATCCGGTCCTGAGCGTTTTCCCCGCCGAGGATACCGATGCGGAATTCGTTGATTTCGGCACTCTGTGCCATTGCGGCACCGGACAGGGCCGTGGTGGCCAAAGCGGCGGCGATGAGCTTTTTCATAGGGTCGTCTCCGTTCTCGATGAAATGCCCCATGGGGCGGGTTGTGTCAGGCTGGCACTTTGTCCAGCGTTTCGATCTCGGTGGAGGTGGCGGCTTCGGAAAAGCTGCCGCCCGCACCGTAGATTTCGCGGGCCATGCCCGTGGTCAGCTGTTCCGGGGTGCCGTCAAAGACGATCTGACCGTCGCGCATCCCCACCACGCGGTC
Organism: Sulfitobacter delicatus; assembly: GCF_900102535.1. Lineage (GTDB taxonomy): Bacteria > Pseudomonadota > Alphaproteobacteria > Rhodobacterales > Rhodobacteraceae > Sulfitobacter > Sulfitobacter delicatus. The sequence goes on from NZ_FNBP01000008.1 coordinate 167,649, forward strand.
GCAATAGCGACGGGCGGTATCCAGCGTGTGCAGGTTTGCTATGACCATCCGACCGTCTTCCTCGTGAATGCGGCGCAGTGTCTGCATCACCACCTGAGCGTTCATTGGGTCGAGGCTGGCGATGGGTTCATCGGCCAGAATGATCCGCGGGTCTTGCATCAGCGCTCTGGCGATGGCGACACGCTGTTGCTGCCCGCCGGAGAGGGCTTCGGCCCGTTTGGGCGCGTGCCGCGCCATTCCCAGCCGGTCCAGAATCTCGATCGCGCGGGTGATGTCGGCATCTGGGTAGAGGTTGAAGATGCTGCCGAGCACCGAGCGGCGGTTGAGCGTGCCGTGCAGCACGTTCGAGACCACGTCCATCCGCGGAACGAGATTGAATTGCTGAAAGATCATGGCGCATTCCGCCTGCCAGCCACGCCGCGCGGCACCACGCAGCGCTGTCACATCGCGCCCTTGGAACAGGATTTGCCCCGAGGAGGCATCGGTTAGCCGGTTAAGCATCCGCAGCAGAGTAGATTTTCCCGCGCCTGAGCGTCCGATGATGCCGATCATCTGCGGTCTATCGACCTTCAGATTGGCACGGGCCACCGCCGTGTTCGCGCCGAATGTTTTGGTGAGTTCAGAAATGACGAGCATGAGTCCCCCGGGTTTGCGGGACAAGCTATCGCAGCTTCGTATGTCACGACTGTTTAAGCTTCGCGAAACTTTTGTGACGCGCGAGTTTTTCGGGAACCAATGGGCATGCGGGGGGACGAGGCCAAATTGGGCGTCGGTTTTGGCTACCTTGGCCAGGGTCCGAATGGCTGCTTTTTCCCAGGCGTCACCCCTTGAGCGAAACCGAGATGAGCTTGGACACCAATCCGGACGCGTATCAGGTGGTGGGAGAGCAAATACCGTACGACCGGGGCAATGGGTGCCGTGAAAGCAGAGCGGAGTAAAATGACTTCATGCTGAAACAGACTTCGTGCGCCGCCCCCAGGACAACTGCAAGATAGGCGCTCCTTGTGACAGTCTGATGAAATGCGCGGACGCTTCCAGCCACCACCAGTTGCAGTGCCATAGATTTCAGGCGCGTCATAAGATTGTTACGACACTCTGATAGGTGCGGTACGGGACCACGTCAGAAAGCGCATCGCGAAGATGAACAACAGTACAGCTGATATTTCGTACTCAGGCTCTGCACAGACTCGCTCAGGCCGAGCCTTGATCAAAGTCGTCGAGAACGCCACCGGACGCTTGGGGCTTATCCGTCGTGCCAGAGGATATCACGACGATCTCGCCCGGGGTGGTGATTTTTGGCAGATTATGATCGAGCGCTATGGCATAAGCCTCGATGTGATCGCCGGCCGTGTTGCGAATATTCCCGCCAGCGGCCCTCTGGTGGTCGTTGCCAACCATCCCTTCGGCATACTTGACGGGATGATACTGGGTTACCTCCTTGCTCTAAGGCGGGGTGACTTCCGGATCTTGGCGAACAGTGTTTTCGGAAATGCCCCGGATCTTCAGCGAGCGGTCCTTCCAATTTGTTTCGATCAGTCGGACGACGCGATCAAACTCAATTTGAACAGCCGTGCAGCAGCGCTTGAATTCCTGCGCGGCGGCGGCGCGATCGGGGTGTTTCCAGGCGGCACCGTCTCTACTTCTGCGAGGCCATTCAAACGCCCGATGGATCCGGTGTGGCGTCGTTTTACAGCGCGAATGATTGCAAAGTCAGGCGCTACGGTCGTGCCCGTCTTTTTCGATGGAAGTAACTCACAGTTGTTTCAGCTTGCCAGTCATCTGAACTACACACTTCGCATGGCGCTTCTTGTCAAGGAATTCCATCGTCGCACCGACAAACCCGTGAAGTTGGAGATCGGTGATCCGATCGCGCCTCAAGAGATTTCGCGATTTGCGACCGACCCGGCTTCGCTAATGGATTTCTTGCGCGATGCCACTTACAGTCTCGCGCCGAGCAGCGCGGGTCGCACAAGCTATGGCTATGAGTTCGAGGCGAAATACAGAGCATAGAGCTCGATAATCTCTATCTGATCTGTTTTGGAGGGCGCTGAGGAAGGTCACTGCGAAAACAACCCGTGCGTGCCGGACCGCCGAGAAACTGTTGCGAAAGCGATATTCTCTTGCGGGTGGGAATCAGGCCGGCCAGGTGGCCAGTGTGCGTCTCTTCTTTCGGACCTGTCTTCTCACCAGAGGTCAGGCAGTTAGATACCCAAGGTCTGGAGATGTCTTCCAACCAGAGTTCTATCAACGCTTTCCATGTTTATGTGTAAGTGTGGATGCAAGGGCGCGATTCTCAATCCAAGCGTAAGCGGCGGCTACGCGGCACTTGAGATCAGCTTAACGGCTGGAAATTCCACGGAAGAAGGTCGTCGATGCGATTGGCAGGATGACCTAACGCAATCGCTTCGAGGGTGGCTTTGAGGTATGCGAACGGTTCGACATCATTGACCTTCGCCGTGGCAATGAGAGATGCAATGCGGCCCCAGGCGCGACCACCTTCGTCGTGGCCGGCAAAAAGCACATTCTTTCGCGTCAGGGCAATTGGGCGGATTAGGTTCTCGACGGCATTGGAGTCGATCTCGACCCGACCGTCGTGCAGGAAGGTTTGCAGCCCGTTCCATTGACGATGGATATAGGTCAACTTCTCGCCCAAGCG
>NZ_FNBP01000007.1 GCF_900102535.1 Sulfitobacter delicatus
TAGCGCACATTGCGAAACGCACTCCCCATCATAAGATGGGTTCGTTCTCGCAGCCCGGATCACACCCTACAACGTGACCCCGGGCCAACGCTTACATCCAAGCACGGATGGAGGTGCAGGAGGCTCCATGACAAGATGCCTCTTCAATCTGGCGTCTGGCACCTACGAAGTCCTTTATGTGATGGCACTTTCGCGTCCCGGCCGGCTTGTGCCAGACCCACAATACGTTCCCAGCGGTATCAACCTCGGCGATAAATTGCGGTTTAGAGTTCATCGGAAAGCTCTCCTGCTGTCGTCAAAGGTTAATAATAGCATGGTTTGCTGCCATCACGATGTGAAACCTCCCGACGCGTGCCGTGGGTTCGGTGCAAAATGCCAAAGCGGAGATGTGCTATGACTTTCAGGCTTCCCGCACGCTGCCCTTCCTGTGCTGCAAGGGTCCCGCGCGCCGCCGCCGGACGCTGTCCAAGTTGTCACTACCAATTCACTCGAGCAGTTTGGCAGCGGTCGACGAAATGCCGCCGTTGCGATACGCCGATTTCTGTTCGAGACGGCGCTAAGCTGTGCCGTCTGCCGTAGCCGGGCTTCCTCGAGCTTCGTGGCGTAGCTGATTTCTCTAATACTACGATCAGAAAGGAGACGGTTGCAGCTTTCGAACTTTTTCCCACTGTTCTATTCTGGGCTCATGGTTGACCTATGTGGGCTCGGTGAAGGTTGTAAACACTGCTACCAGTTCAACGACGACGCAGGTCTATTCCTTCTCATTTTAGGGAAGAGAGCCCTTTTTGCGACAACCCTGCATTCCTGCGAAGCTACGACCGGATAGCGGCCCTTGAATGGCTAATGGCAAGGGGCAGGGTGTCCGCTTCGTGGTCATCTGATCAATAAAATGCTGCACGATGTGCGAGTGGCCGCTCTGACGGGCTGCGTTGCAGCATGAGGTTAGCGTTTGAATGGCAGGTCAGGGCCGGGAGCGACGGCTGCGGTGGCCCGCCATGTGTTCGGCTCGCTGCGCGGCCGTAGGTCAGCTGCGACCCCTACTAAACCATTCGACATGGCGCAGCGAAGGTCAGGGTCCATTGTAGCTGACGTGCAAAAATAAGAAATCTGCACGGGGCGTATGTCGAGGTGTGGACGAAGCAATAGGTTCGCACAACGCAGACTGAAGTTGTACGAATTTTCATCGCACTATATATGGACTTCTCTACTTTTAATGGCTCAATATAAGGTATTGGCACTATGGCTGGGCGAAAAAAGGATGGCGACAAGATCGCCAACATTCCAAGCACTGCAAATCTCGCCGCCATGCTACCCATTGTGGATAGCATGGCGGCTGCGCCTGGCTTCATGAAATTGCTCGGCATGTCCCCTGACGCAATTAGCGAACTTAAGCAATGCGCACAGAAACTGAAGGATCAAGCCAGCATTCTAACCCTACCGGATGAGTTCAATGCTCAGTTCGCTAACCAAGGCTGGATCGCGACCGGGGCAATGTCGGCAGACGTGATGCGAAACGCACTCGCACATTCACGAGACGGCAACGGAGAAGCAGCCGAAGCCGAAATCCTATCGTGGTTCACCGAGGACAACATTCGGCTCTTTGCGATCACGCGCGGCAAGCGGTTCAACAAGGCGCAAGAGCGCTATCACCAGATGGTCGAGGCGCTGGCCCTCTACAAAGAGGAGCGGTACATCTCAGCGGTGCCGCTGATCCTGATCGTCTGCGACGGGCTGGCGTCCGACGTTCTCGGCACGAGCCCGTTCGAGAAGGATGCCGATCTGTCGTGCTTCGATTCCATCACCGGACATCCGACATCGCTTCCGACGCTGATCAAGCTTGTGACCAAGGGGGTGCGCAAGTCGTCTGACGATGCGCTCTCGCTGCCCATGCGGCATGGAATTCTGCACGGCAGATCGGTCAACTACGCCTCGAAAGCGGTCTGCTGCAAAGCTTGGCTGATGCTCATCGCCTTGGTCGATTGGGCTTGCGACAAAGCCGATGAAGAGGCGCGGCGCGACCGTCACGCGACGGAACAGAGCGAAACACTGCTGGGCTCACTCTCGCAGCTCCGCAAGACGCAGGAGGATAGGCGGAAGCTCGATGCGTGGGTGCCTGTCGTTTTGGAGGCTCCGTTCAATCAGCCATTGGAGCCAGGATCACCAGGCGAAGCGTTCCACAGGTTCTTTTCGGGCTGGAAAGCCAAGAACTACGGCATGATGGCCGCGCACGCGGTCAACCTGACGGGAAAGTCACCAGGCGCGATGGCGGGGGAACTACGCCGGGATTGCGAGTTCATCGAGCTTCTGGAATTTGATTTGGTCAAAATCGTTCAAGCTAACCAAGTATGTGCTGACGTGACTCTGGACGTGCGCGGCAAGACCCTCAACGGGCCGGTCGAAGGCCGGATCGATGCAATGGCCGTCTGCTATCTGCCGAACGGCGACCCGGCTATGCCGACCGATGACGGCGGCACTTGGTGCGTCCAACAGAACTGCATCTATAAGGTCATGCACCTTGATAAACCGCCAGAGGAATAGACGCATTGATTTGCACACGACCCATGCACGCTATAAGTTCTTGTAACCATAGGCGTCGACTGGTCGTGCAAAAATCACAATTTCTGAACATACAAACGAGAGCAATCATTCGGCGATTGGCAGCAAAGTCCTGCACAACAGCCATCCGAGCGATGTAAATGCTGTGCGTCGCGCGAACGTCCGGTTCGGTGAAACCACGCTGCAGCTATCCACCGACTGACGGACGGCAATTTTGAGCCGAAAGACGCATCTTCGCGATCTTGCGATTTGGAAAAGCACACTGAAGCCCAAGAGGCTTTACGCCACCGTTCGATGCTAAATCGACCTCTTCTCATTCGTTACTCATTGAAGGGAAGTGCTTTGCGATTAAATCTTCTGAAAAGCCAGAAATAAGTACCTGGTTAGATTCAAGCAGCAATGCATCATGCATGGCTTTCCCTTGATAGAATTTTGCCGTTTTTGGGTCCCGCTGTGCACAGAGAGATAGAGCCATCTCGACACCATCACGCCCCATTCTGCCGAGCTCCGTGTGGACGAGTGAGCGCGCAATGTGCGGTCCACATTTAATATGGCGCTGCCAATAGTTTGCGACACATTTCCTTGAAATATGTCTGCCATTGGAGTGAGCAAACAATGGGAGCTTGTTTTGCAACGCCTCGTTCCGCTTCATACTAAGGAAACGTTCGTCGCACCCACGCAGCAGAAGGGCATCAAGAAAGGGGGATACAAAGTCACAGATCTCGCCGTGAAACTCCACTCCACATTTTCGGGTACAAAGATCAAGGCGATATCGTACGCCCGTGTGTGTCAACTGCTCCCCCCATAGCATGTTGGTGTCCGCGACACGAAGGGGCACCAGAGTAAAAAGTGCCAAGGCAGTTGCAGCGTTGAGCTTCGCCATGCGCAATTCGAGAGATCGTTGTGTGCGGGAAGTCGCGAGCAAGTCGGTTGCCCGCCCCAGTATTTTGCTCGCCGACCCGATTTTATCCAACTTTTCGAATTTCTTAGGAATGTCCTTCTTTCTCTTCCAGTGGAAGTCCCGTGCAATTTCCGAGAGGTCGTTCAAAACAGCTTCGGACACCGGAATAACCTTCGCAAATCGGTGCAAAGCAGAAACGTTAATCTCTATGGTTGAATTTGTTGCTTTCCGACTTTGCAGTTCCGCTACAAGAGCAAGCGTTGTGCATCTGTCGATATCGAAAGGCAAATCCAACTTGTCACAACAATAACAGAGTGTCCGCAATGCCGTTTCAACGGTTGGCAGAAATCCAGAAGAAATCGGAATGCCTTCAGTATTTCCGTTCTCAATAAGGTCGAGAATGTTTTTCCAGTTGTCTGGAAGGGCCGCCCTGCTGACCGCAAGTTCATGTGGCCAGGAAGTCCGATACTTAGACCCAGTTCCTTGCCTTCGAGCTCGTAGCGATGAAATAGCTAAATTGAGCTCTTCCTCGATTGACGGCACCTTGGGGATATCGAGCTTATTAAACGCGGTCTGTAGAGCGATAAGGGCGGATTCAGAGGCCCACTTGGCCGCAAAGGACATGTAGTCCTGTGACGTCGGTGACCGGATCTCTTTGTCACTCAGAAAGTGTAACCAGTCATCCAGTCGTTTGACTTCGTGGATATGAAGTCGATCTATATTGCTTTGTGGCAAAAACGGGTGCCACCATTCTGCTTGCAATATCTCACTACGCATCTTCTTGCCATCGACCCGTCGACGATTGTCGGTCACAGCCGCAGCAAGTTCGACTTCAAAGTGTCGGTGATCCGGCAGCACTCGGAGCATTGATTCTTGCAGATATGAGAGCACCCCACGGGTACCAACAGCTTTGGCAAAATCCAGTAGAACAAAGCGATCAATTGCATGAATATCATGCTGTTCCAGCCAGCGCTGAAACCGTCGTATACGCAGGCTGTGCTTGCTTCGTTGACCTCCTTCAACCTGTAGTGAGAGAATTTCGGCGGAACAGGTTGGCTCATGCGACACGTGGAAGCTCCTTTGACAGTTCTTGCTGGCCGGCAAGCACCAATTTGTCGTGGTCGATCCAGGCGTAAGCTGTGCGGCATACCGCTTCTGAGTCTCCAAGCCGAGCGGATACAAGAGACCAGTTGCCTGGGTTTTGTGCCACGAGAATAGAAGCTTGGCCGTGGCGGAACATGTGAGGGTTCATCCCAGGGAAGCCGCAATTAGCGGCGCAGTCGGACCACCATGATTTGAACGTTGCATACGATAGAGGCTTCGTTGCCTCTGTGACTGCAGGAAAGAAGTGGTCGTTGTCCTTGTGATTGCGAAAAAGGGGGCGAATTTTGGTCTCAAACCAACGCATCGTCTCAAGCCCGCGGAATGGGCTCGCCGCCTGAATAGCTGCGTGAATGCCCTTACGATTCTTCACGAACGCACCAGGAATGCTCATTCTCCCGTTGTCCGACTTTCCAGTGCCCAGAAACAACCAAGGGGACTTGCCGCGGTATGTCAGAGCCAGAATATTGGATACCCTTGCCGGGACAGCATCGGTTTCCAGAGCTGCGAAAGCCGCGCATGTGCCATAGCGACGCGCCTTCTGGAGATGATGTTCGGTTTCCCGGCCTGTCGCTTTTTGTGCGGCTCGAAGGTGGAAGTTTGCCTTTTCCCTGAATTGGATGTGAAGCGACAGAAACCGCAACCTGGCATTCATGTCTCTTACGACGCTTTCACAGAAGGACCGAACGTGTGGCACCATCTCGCCTTTGCACCGAGCTCCAGCTTTGAGCCAAGTGTCCGTATCGAGGATGCTTTTGACGGTTGAAGCATCCTCGCCATTGCGCTCCAGGAACGGAACAAGGTTTTCGATGTAACCTCGGGCAGTGCGAGGTGTGATAGCGCCGTCTTCACGACCTCTGTCGAGATCTCGAAGCTTTCGAACGACTGATACCAAGACATTTCTGTCAAAGACGGCTGCAATTGTGTCAAGCTCAGGGAGTGAAACTGCCCCCGCCAATTCAGCGGTTGTAAGGACCTTCTTTACCGCACTCATAAAGGGTTGAGTGGAAATCCCATTCGTGTATCGATTGTCAGTAATTGACCAGCGACCGCGTGATGCCAACTCGACCCAAGTATTTAGTTCATGCAGCAGGCGTTCAGGTATTTCGACAGCGTTAGCGCGCGCTGGCTTCTCAAAGCAGATGGGCTGAACAGGTAGAAGCCCCTGCACGCGCGGATCCTTGCTGCTCCGAACTTTGTCGAGGAGCTCGAATGCTTTTGCCACAGACTCCTTTGCCCCTGCGGTGGGAGCGGAATTGTAAAGATGAAGCGCGAGCTCCGGGTCAATCTCGCTGGTTTCCAAATTCTGCTTTCTGGCAGTATCTGCGCAACTTTGAACGCTTATGAGCTGCTTCTGATTGGATATTAGCGTAGGCTTTAAGCCTGAGGTGTAAATTTCTTCGAGCGCGTGCTGCAACGAAGACCAGCTATCCTGTCGAGACCTGCGCGCCCGATGTTCGGCGATCAGGCCAGTCGCGCCGTTGATGGCTGCAGAAACGTTTCTTTTCCAGCGCTTGGCAGCGGAGAACGTTTTACCCCAAGAGCTCTCGTAATTCCTGTTCGGGAACTCCCTGTGGAAATACATAGAGCAGGCTGGGATCCGGTCCGCACTGCCATTGAGGAGCCGTACTAACTTCTTCACTGCCTGGGTGTAGGTGCGACGGACTGACCGGGCGAGGTCACAGCTATCGCTGTCGAGCCAGTTCAGCACATCCTGCAAGGTTTCTGCTTTGGGCACCGCCTTTGCCGCATCGCTTTGGGGGATGAATTCGAAAGGATTATATGTCATAGGTGTCATGTCCTCTTTTGGCCCTTCATCGTTCAGATTGGCCGTTCTTCGTTGGGACGAAGCGGAAATTGACACACACTGCTCAATAGAAGTCGCAACATTATTGCCGAGTGGTTGTCATGTTTTCCGTTGTTCGTCGGGGGTGTCATTTAACCGTTCTCGGTGGCCGCAGATCGTGCTTCGGCGAACGGATTGTAGGTATTGGACGGAGGTTCTTGAGTGAGGTTGGCCAAGGGTTTTAGTGTGCGTCGCGCTGCCGTCGAAGCGACCGGATAGTGTGGGACTGGCAAACCCGCCTGCCAAGCGCGCAGCTGGGCTGTTCGCCAGAGCATCGGTTTTTTCCGGAGCGGGATCGGGTCTGGAAAACTCGGATCAGGCTTTGAAACGCCACGCCGCCGTCCAGATCGTACAGACTCACCGAGTGCTTCAGCCACATCGACTGCGGTACAATGCGGAAGCTTTAATTCTTCCCACCTGTTGCGTCGCGGCGGAGCCAAGCCCTCAGTTGCCCAGACAGAATACCAAGGGAATTTGCCTTTGACTCGCCGTAGGCCGAGTGCCCGTGCAAGGTCAAGAGCGGCCCTGACAGATGGCATTCTCCAATATTCAGCCAGCTCTTTTGTGCTTATCGAACCTGGATCGTCGTTGGCGCTTTTCATGACCAAACCTCCTTACAAAAAGGAGATCGGTTCGAGTGAGTGATGACGGAAACGCTTTTTGATCCTTGGCCCTCGCGCTTGGTGATCGGCAACTCCAAACTGTCTTGACGCAGTTCAGGGCGCTTTCGCTGTAAGGGAAATTGACCAAATGTTTCCCAAACCCAGTGCCATTCGGTGCCAATGAGTGCCATTTTAAGGGCATTTTGGCCCAGCTAAGAAAATTTCAAAACTGGAGGTTTTCGCCTTGTAACCCATATGTTTCCTTGGCTATACGCGTCAGTGGAGACGTGGCCGAGTGGTCGAAGGCGCTCCCCTGCTAAGGGAGTAGGCCCGGAAGGGTCTCGAGGGTTCGAATCCCTTCGTCTCCGCCATTAACATATTTTTCCCTTTCTCTTTAGTGAGTTGCGTGGGATGCTGGCGAACCTTCGGGATTGGTTCGTCAAGCGTTGTTCATCGGCTGATCTATTGTAGCCGTGTGAGTGCGTTGGTGGCCAGAGCTGGGCGACTTACGTCCTGAGTGTAGCGCATCACTTCTGCAAGGGTATGATGACCCGTGACGGCCATAATCTCATGAGGACTCGCACCTGCTTCTGCCAGGCGCCTTGCAATTGCCCTGCGCAGGCCATGCGAAGTGCAATTCGGTAGCTTGGCTTCGTCGCACCACTCACGCATCAGGTTGCCCAAGCCATTCGGCGAGCGACTTTTTCCTGCTTTGGTCTCCAGGAACGTGAAAGCTGCTGGAGACCGTGTATCGATGACTGCGCGAAGCTCAGGGTGTATGGGTATGTCGATCAAAACTCCTCCGCTGTCTTCTGTTTTCTGCCGCCGGTAGCGCAGCCGATCCCCGTGAACATTGCCCCGTCCCAGTTTTACGGCGTCTGAACGAGCGGCCCCAGTATACAGCATGAGGGTCATTGCCGAGTGAGCGAGCGTCCCCGGACGGTGAACTGCATAGTATTTTTCGATCTCTTCCTCGGTCCAGGTATGAAAGCCCTTCGAGCGCACTTTCAGCGGCTTAACGAAGGCGACGGGGTTATCATTCCGCCACTCGAGATCGACGGCGAGATCGAGAATCGCACGTAGGCGGTCGCGGAGATTGTTTGCTGCGGAAGGCGTGTCGCTTTTTGCCGCGAGGATCGCTTTGATGTGTCGACGCTCGAGATTCACTGCGCTCTTGGTCCCATGCTCTTCCCGGAACCGCTCGAGAATGCCACGGTAAGTCTTTTTTGTGCTCTCTTTCAGCTCAAGAAACTCTGCTGAGCTGTAGTAGCGGGCAATCAGGTCTGAGATTGATTTCGGAATGGTTTTTCCGACCCCTGCGCCCGTGGCAGATCGAATTCCAGCAACCGCGTCTTCATAGCGACGAACAAACTCTGGGGAGCCATAATCAGACCCAAGTTCGGCAGAAAAACCCTTGCGGCGGAAACGCCAACGCCGTTTGCCGTGACGATCGTAGTAGGCCGACGCCCCCGGAAATTCCTTGCGCACGCGCCGGCTCATGCGACACCAACGGCGCTGATAGCTAAGGGAGAAAAAAACACCGCCTGCCAGCAGATCGCACGTAGGCGAGCGTCAAATAGGTTCGTCTGACTCGAAATTCCTTTAAGGTTACAGAGCAGGTGTGCGTAGTGGGTTCGCCAACTTAAAGTGTTGATAATACTTCGGGGCGACAGTCCCTTCGTCTCCGCCATTACCCCCCCCCCTGAAATCGTCTTGCGCCTCGACGTTCTGTTCAGAGCGAACTGGCGCACGCGTGCATGCGTTCCCGCTCCAATAGCCCCACAACTGTCCCCCTAACTCCGAAGCCCGTTCCGTCTGGCGACCGCAGCATGCATGGAAAGTTAACTCCGGGCCTGCATGTTTTAGCCTCCTTCGTGCCTTATTTACGGCCTTTTTCTTTGGCAGCGTTTTGAGGATCCGGGGGGACCAAATCCTAGACAGCTTCCCTGCCTTCGCAGGCGCGCTGTCCTTTGAAAGGGAGGTGTCCGGTGGTTGCACATATTAGAGATTGGTCGCGCATCCTGCATAACTGCATCTTCTCTGATGCGGATCAGTCGCTCTGTGCGAGAGCATGGCAATATCGTTCCGAACATCGCCTTTGGGCAGTTTGGGTCATCGTGTTTACGCCAGCGCATTGTGAGCGGAGCTTTCGCCATCACCGTACGATGTTGCGCGTGGAGCAGCGCAAAGAGCGTCGGCGTTCTAGATAGTATTATCCTCTAATTTATTCGGCATCTGGTAGTTCGCAACAGTCCACCTAAGACGGGCTCTTACAACATTAGCGCGCAAAATGCGCCCATGCCGTTGCATACCGTTCGTTTCGCGGTCAGTTTGCGCGCAAAGCGTTTGGCCTACGCGGAACCCAAGCAGCAAGCCGACGCGAAGCATCTTTATAAAGGACAGCTATGCTCCGTCACGATCCGATTTACTCGTCTCACCGTTCCCCTGTTGTTGCCGACAATGTCGTAGCGACGTCACAGCCTTTGGCCACGCAGGCAGGTTTGGCCATCATGCAGCAGGGGGGGAACGCAGTAGACGCGGCAATCGCGACCGCTGCCACCCTCACAGTCGTAGAGCCGACAGGCAACGGGCTCGGGTCGGACGCTTTCTGTATCCTCTGGGACGGGGAGAAGTTGCACGGGTTGAATTCCTCGGGCCGGGCCCCTGCGGCGTGGTCGCCTGAGCGTTTCCCAGATGGCATGGTGGAACATGGTTGGGACAGCGTCACCGTGCCGGGCGCGGTCAGCGCTTGGGTGGAACTGTCCGAGAAATTTGGCAAGCTTGATCTGGCCACGGTGCTGGCCCCGGCAATTGGCTACGCTGAAAACGGTTTTCTAGTGTCGCCCACCATTGCCACACTTTGGGCCCGTGGGGCCGAAGTGCTGGGCAAACAGCCGGGCTTTGCCGAAACCTTCCTTCCGGACGGCCGCGCACCGCAGGCGGGCGAGCGTTTCCGCAATCCCGGGGCCGCGCGCACGCTGCGGCTGATTGCCGAAACCAAGGGCCGCGCTTTTTACGAAGGCGAGATCGCTGAAGAGATCGTTGCCCATGCCAAAGCCAACGGCGGCGCTATGACGCTTGAAGATCTGGCCGGCCATGCCCCCGAATGGTGCGGCACGATCAGCCAGTCTTTCGACGATGTGGAGCTGCATGAAATCCCGCCAAACGGGCAGGGGATCGCCGCGCTTATGGCGCTCGGCATCTTGGAGCACAGCGACATCCGCGACCACGGCCCTGATGACCTCATGTCGGTGCACCTGCAGATTGAGGCTTGCAAACTCGCCTACCGCGATCTGCACGCCTACGTCGGCGACCGCCCGGCTATGACCGAGGTCGATGAGACCGCGCTGCTCGATCCAGCCTATCTCAAATCCCGCGCGGCTCTGATTGCTGCGGAAAAGGCCCAGGATTTCGGTGCCGGTGCGCCAAAACAGGGCGGCACGGTTCTGATGAGCACCGCGGACGCTTCGGGCATGATGGTCAGCTTCATCCAGTCGAACTACGCGGGCTTCGGTTCGGGTGTCGTCGTGCCGGGCACCGGAGTGTCAATGCAGAACCGTGGCTTTGGCTTCACCACCGAGCCGGGACATCAGAATATTGTCGCAGGGGGAAAGCGGCCCTTCCACACGATCATCCCCGGTTTCGCAGTGAAGAACGGCGCGCCACTGATGGCCTACGGCATGATGGGCGGACCGATTCAGGCGCAGGGACATATGCAACTGCTGCTGCGCACCCAGCTTTGGGGGCAGGACGTGCAGGTCGCCGCCGACGCACCGCGCTGGCGCATCCTGTCGGGACTGGAGGTCGCATGCGAGCCGACGATGGCGCCTGAACTTCTTCAGGGCTTGCGCGATCTGGGGCATCAAGTGCAGGTTGAATCCCCGGACAACGCCTTTGGCTTTGGCGGCGCGCAACTCGTCCAGCGGCTGCCCGAAGGCGGTTATTCCGCCGGGTCCGATCCACGCAAAGACGGGCAGGCGGCAGGCTTCTAAAGCGGGCGCTTAGCGACTGACACGCGGTGCGGCTCAATGGGGCCGCGCCAAGCGTTACTTGGGGGTGAAATGGACTACGAGCGCTATGCGATCTACTTCACCCCGTCCGGCGCCTTCGGCCAAGCCGGGGCGTCTTGGCTTGGCTGGGACATTGCCCAAGGGCGACAGGTGACACCCCCGCATATCGACGATTTCCCCCTCGCTGACTTCACCGAGACACCGCGAAAATACGGGTTCCATGCCACCATCAAACCGCCGTTTGCTTTGGCCTCCGGGCGCAATCCGCAAGAGTTGCAGGCCGCCTTCGAAGCCATGTGCAAAGAGCTTGAGCCGATTGCGCTTGCCGGGCTCAACTTTACCTGGATGGGAGGCTTTCTCGCTTTGACCGCAGAGGGCGACACGGAGCTGCTCAACGCCTGCGCTGCCCATGTCGTCAGGACCCTCGATCCGTTCAGGGCGCCGCTTTCCCCCTCAGATCTCGCCCGCCGTCAACGGCCAAATCTGACCGATGCGCAGCAACGTAATTTGCGGGACTGGGGCTACCCGCATGTCATGGCCAGCTACCGCTTTCACATGACACTCACAGGCCGCGTCCCCCGCCGCCAACGCGATGCAGTCGGGGCCGTGGCTTTGGATCATCTAGGTCCCCATATCCCCCGCCCGTTCTTGGTGGGCGACCTATCTTTGGTAGGGCAGGGCGCAGATGGCATGTTCCACCAAATCCAGCGTATGCGACTTCTCGGATAGGACAGCCGATTCAATATTTCCCGCGAACTCATGCGCGCGATTGAAAAAATTTGCAGTTCATCTCCAAAAGCCCTTGCGCTACCCGGACCGCCCAAGTTAAAGAGCCGCTGTCCGGTAGCGATGCTGCTGGACGGACATAGGCATTCCGGCGTAGCTCAGCGGTAGAGCAGTTGACTGTTAATCAATTGGTCGTAGGTTCGATCCCTACCGCCGGAGCCAACCTTCCTCAAAGTGGTTGGGATTAAACGAAAAAGCGCTCCCTCGGGAGCGCTTTTCGCGTTTCGGACACAGGTTCTGACACACCGCCTTACACACTCCGGACACAGCGGAGTCACAAGGAGTCACACCTGGTGTCACAAGCCCGTTCCAAACACGCGCGCATTCCTCATCTCGAACTTCGGCCTCAGGGCTATGTCTGGAGGCGACGAATCCCCCGCTCGATCCTGCGCCTGACACCGGTCATGGCGAGGCCCGAGCCGATCGATTTCGTTCCAGATCGAGTCAAACCGACCCGAGTCGACTGCGTTTTGCGAAGTCCCAGTGCCTGTTGTGAGGGAGTTCAGGATTTGCAAGAGGAAAATATGGGGAGTCAAACCGTCGTTTCGCAAATGCACATATGTCTCGCGCTCAAATCTGATGCTTTTGCTGTTGCTGCTGAACTTGCTCGCAGGCTCAGCGCTCTCAGTGATCAAATTTTCCTCTACGCGGCGACAACCATGAGCCTTTCATCTCAAGAAACCACAGCCTTGCTGACTGCATTCGCTCGCTTCGAAATTGAAGCGGATGACCGCGAGCGTGCCTTGGCGGATCCGAGATCGCCCAAGGTCGCTCAGGCTGCCCTCGAACGAGAGGGCGCCCGCCAAGCGGTCCTGCGCAAAGCATTCTTCGAGAATGACTATGACGTCGTGCGGGAGCCGTTGCGAGAGGCCGCAAAGCACCTCGGGATCGAGCTTCCGGATTGGGCAAGCGAGCAGGCGCGCCTGCTGGCTTACGAAGCCACACGCGTGATGCTCGATGCCAGCCATGAGAAGGTCCGGCGGGACCGGGGCGAGTTCCCGGGCCCAAGCCCGTATTTTTCCAGTGTGATCGCTGAACAATCAGACCCGGGCGCCATCGCCCGCAACCCGGCGCCGGCAATCCTCGACGCTACAATTGATAAGGAAGAAGCGATGAAACTGTTCCCTCATTCCCGGCATGCCTCACCCGAGGCTGAACAAGAAAATTCGGGCCCCGATCAAACGCCGATTGCGAAACCGGCTGTCAGGGTTCTCCTCAAAAAGCGGGGGGTCCTTCAAAGCTGCCCACCTGAGATTCTCGCAAGTTTGGAGAGTGGCGAACCGATCAGGTTCGACATGGCGGCCAACCTCTATCTCCATCTGAAGGAAGCAGGTTTCGCTGACGAGTGGCACAAGTATCAGCGTCCCGATGCGGCCGTGGGGAGAAGGTGGTCCAAGTCGTCGGGCGCCGGGCGTCGCGCGCTGCATCGCCGAAGGTCTGGTCAGCGGCCAGCGAATGGCGATTGACGCCAGCCTGATCGAAGCCGATGCGAACAAGCAGAACTCCACACCGAAGGAAGACTGGGACGCAACGCACATTGATTCGGCTGATGCGCCCCGCGCCGTGCGCGAGTATCTCGACACGCTGGATAAGGCTGCATTTGGCGCGGCCAGCGAGGTGCAGCCCAAGTTCACCTCGCATTCTGATCCCGCCAGCCAATGGACGGCGGCGCGTAAGGGTCCGGCATTCTTCAGCTATTCCGATAACTACCTGATAGACACGGATCACGGTGTCATATTGGACGTTGAAGGCACCCGTTCGATCCGACAAGCCGAGGTTGGATCGACCCAGACCATGCTTACACGGGTGAAAGCCAAGTTCGGCCTGGTCCCCGACTGGATGATCGCCGACACAGCCTATGGTTCAGGCCCCATGCTCGGCTGGCTCGTGGAACGCAAGATCGATCCCTACATCCCTGTGATCGACAAGGCCGGACGCCCCGATGGGACCTGGACACGCACAGATTTTGACTGGGATGCGCTGAACGACCAATACATCTGCCCCGAGGGCCACGCGCTCAAACAGTTCCGCCGGAATTACTCTGATCCAAGCCGGGGGCCGACGGGCAAGGGCACCGCGCGCTATCGCGCCTTGAAAGAAGTCTGCCAGGTCTGCCCGTCCAAGCAAAAATGCTGCCCCAACGCTGAGGCGCGCAAGATCACCCGCGAGGAGCAAGAAGACGCGCGTCAGGTTGCCAGAGATTTGGCCAATACTGAAGAATATCAGATTGCGATGAAGCTCAGAAAAAAGGTCGAAATGCTCTTTGCCCACCTCAAACGCATTCTCGGGCTGGGACGACTGCGATTACGCGGCCCATGCGGTGCAAATGACGAATTCCTCCTCGCCGCAACCGCCCAAAACCTCCGCAAACTGGCTAAGATTTTTCCTGCACCGCAGCAAACGCGCAAAGCCTGATAGGAAAGACGCTCGCGCGATCTTCAAGGCGCAGCTTTTTGCGCAAGCAACACGCTGTTTTTCCACATGGTGTAATCTGAATCCGGCACTGCAAATCAGCTGGTAGACTGTACCGGCAACCAATTGGAGGAGCAGATAGATGGAATATTTTGCTGGTTTGGATGTCTCGATGGAAGAGACGCATATTTGTGTGCTGGATCGTGATGGCACCTTAATCCGAGAAGGTAAGGCGCGTTCCTCGCCAGATGCGATTAGTGATTTTCTCGCGGCCGGTCCAACTTGTGCAGGCGTTGTGTTTGAGACCGGCAGGATGGCACCGATGCTATACCATGGACTTACTGAACGCGGCATTCCAGTCCAGTGCATTGAAAGCAGGCAAGCCTATCAGGCCCTCAAATCACTGGCCGGTCACAAGTCAGATCGCAATGACGCGCGCGGCCTGGCCCATCTGGCGCGGACCGGGTTCTACAAACCTACCCATGTCAAATCGCTGTCTGCTCATGCGATACGGTCACTGATCGCAGCACGCAAGAAACTGGTCGGGCAACGCGTGACGATCGACAATCAGATCCGTGGGCTGGTGGTCGTATTTGGTGTACGGTTGCCACGGGCACTGTCGCCTGCGTTCAAAGATGCCGCTCTGAAAGTGAGTACTGGGGTTCCAGGTCTTCATGCTGCATTGAACGGATTGTTTGCGGCGCGTGAAGCAATATTGGCGGCAGTTGCTGCAATTGATGCCGATGTTAAAAAGATGGCCCGTAAATCCAAAACCTGCTCACGTCTTATGACCGTCCCAGGTGTCGGGCCGATCACGGCGCTGGCTTTTGCGGCCGCAGTAGATGATCCGTCGAG
Organism: Sulfitobacter delicatus; assembly: GCF_900102535.1. Taxonomy (GTDB): domain Bacteria; phylum Pseudomonadota; class Alphaproteobacteria; order Rhodobacterales; family Rhodobacteraceae; genus Sulfitobacter; species Sulfitobacter delicatus. The sequence continues at coordinate 15,070 of NZ_FNBP01000007.1, forward strand.
GTTCCGACGATCGCGCGATGTCGGGCCGTACCTTGGGCTTGTCCCAAGGCGGCATCAGTCCGGAGAAGTAGACTATGTCGGCAGCATCTCGAAACGCGGTGATACCAGAGTCCGAACGCTCCTGTACGAGGCGGCCAATGTCATGCTGACGAGGTATGCTGGCCCGCTTAAATTGAAGGAATGGGCGCTTGCGATTGGTGCGCGCTCAACCATGAGGAAGGCGCGTGTGGCGCTGGCCAGACGACTCGCTATCGTCCTGCACGCGATGATGCGCGACCAAACCGAATTCCAGTTCGCATAAGGATTACCAGAGAGATAATCACGAGGATTCCAATATCAAAGTTCCCATCTGGGACGATGCCCGAGGGAGGGCGTGAGACACGGCGTCGATTCTGTAGCAACAACCAAGACCAACGGTATGATTGCGGTTTCCACCTTGCCGACCCACACCCAGCCAACCCCATTATGAACCCAAGAGTTCGAAGAGAACAAAGGCAACCTCTGACATCACAATGTGATATTAGGAAACCCGCATTGACGGATTAGAGAACAGAATCGGCGGGGAGCGGACCTTCGCTGCGCGGGGCGAAGATGTCCGCTTATCGACACATCCGGAGCTTGGCCCGACACTCTATCGCTGAACAAAGCAGATGGATGGAACCCTAATTATAAATGCGCGTTGTTATGTCGGTGACCGACAGGACGGCAAAGCCCGACCGTATCCAGGCGCCAAGACCGAACAGCAGAATTAACCGCGCAAGGAGACCGACCATGCCGACAACCGTTGGAACCGAGGACAACGCCACCGACCTCGTCAGGAACTTGCTCATTCTGGAGCACGACGCCATCGCGGCCTATGACACGACCATCGAGCGCCTCGACAGCGCGGAATATCGCCAGCAGATCGAGAGCTTCCGCCGGGACCATGAAGCCCATGTCCAGGAACTTGGCCGAATTGCTGACAGCCTGGGTGTCGAGAAGCCCATGGAGGGAGACATGAAGCAGTGGCTAACAACCGGAAAGGTAGCGCTGGCGGATATCGCCGGGGACGATGCGATCCTCAAGGCAATGAAGTCAAACGAGGACGACACCGTCGCCGCCTACCAGCAAGCCCTCGACAACGCCGTGGCCGATGCCGAGCTGCGCCCCGTGATCGAACAGGGTCTGGCCGACGAACGACGTCACCGTTCCTGGATGGAAACCGCAGGCGGCTAAAGCGCCTGCATGGCGCAGAGGCGCAACCTCTGCGCCCCCTCTCCCGTATGTCGGTGAAGACCACGAGGCCGGAGGGGGTTATAGCGACAGCCACCGGCTCGGGGAACGGTGAAATAATTTGCAGCAGCTATTTGTCGATGGCGGTATCTACGCTAACGGTAGTGATGCTAAGCCTCACCTCGAGGCTCTTGCAAAAGCTACAGTTGTCCCGGCCTTTACTGACGTTCAGGTTTGGGATCGCCGCGGCCCGCTTAGCGTTGGCTCGCTTCGGCTCGAAGGATAGAGGCACCGCATGCGCTCCGAAAAGAGGCCGCGCGATTGACTTTGGCAATTTCGGTTATGGGTGTGGCACTGCTTGTCCCCATTAGAGATTTCTTAGAATTGCGACGGCTACTGTTTCTCCTGCTCGGTCTGGGGGTGTGCTGACGTGGGCGGTCTCTATTGGCTTTCGACCAAGAGGGGTCGATAACAAGAATCTCAGCGAACTATGACCTTAATTGGACCCGAATATTAAGTTAGGCACCTTGTGCAGAGCCGATTGCACTTGGGTGTAGCCAGCTTCGCCCGAAAAGTAAAAGTAGACAGATAAGGTGGTCGCCATGCAGGTGATCATGAGTAAATAAACCAGCTTCATCCAGCGGCCATAAATTTCAGGTAAACATACGCACTAACCTGAGGTAGAAATATTATAATAACAACTCGTATACGGTAGAGTTCCTACAGTGGGACATGTGCGCGGCAATTTTGCGCTTTGGTTTGCGTGCAGATCACATATTATGGTTCTCGCTTGACTTGGAAATAACAGACCGCATGCCACCCGGAACCGAAACCCCGACCGCGCAACCGCTTCCAACTGAAGCATCGCGAGCCATGAATGTGTCCTCGGGCAAACCTGCCAGCGCAAAGCTACTTGTTTTCTATGTAGTCTACGTTGCTTCAATGGCATTTGGCCGGTGGGTGCTGGCCATACCGGATATTCCGATTGTCGTATGGCCGCCCAACGGGGTCCTCTTAGCGATACTTTTGACCCAGCCGAAACAAATTTGGCCATGGTGGGTTGGGTTTGCTGCCTTGGGTGAACTGACCGGAAACGCAATCTGGTTTCACAATCCGGTAGGCTGGGCGCTCGCGTATATAGCGGCGAACGCGATGGCCGTAGTCCTTGCCGCCTCACTCTTGCGAACGAACAGTCGCATAAGCTTCCGCTTCGATCGGCTGTCTCACGTCTTGAAATTTCTCGTTATCTGCGTGCTGCTCGCGCCAGGAGTTAGCGCCACTTTGGGAAGCGCAATTGATGCCTTCGTCGGGAAGAACCCATTTACAACAACTTGGCCGCTTTGGTGGTTGGGTGACGCGACCGGGATTCTGATCGCCACCCCGTTGGTTGTCTCATTCATGAACGCATGGAATGAAAAGGCTTGGCCTCAACCCATGAAATTCATTGAGGCCGCTGCCATCGCAGTCGTTCTCTCACTACTGAGCGCCTGGGTTCTGTCGAGGGGCGCCACCTATGCTTTCATCCTCCCGATGCCAATAATCTGGGCGGCGCTCCGCTTTGAGTTCCGCGGAGCCAGCTTTGCTGTGCTCGTGTTGACCATCGCCATCGCGGTCCACGCGCAGAATTTTGAGCATTTGCCTCTTTCGATCGCCGATTTAGTTGCCCTTCAGAGCAAACTGAAAGCGCTAATCCTTGTCGCGGCCACCATCGGCCTGATTGTCGCAGGGGTTGCTCGTCAGCAGAAACAGGCGCTCGAAGATCTGGCGTTGGCTAATGATCGCCTCGAAGAACGCGTCGCCGAACGCACCCACGCAATCGAAGCGGCCGAGCGGAGGTTCAAGGCTACGTTCGAGAACGCTGGTGTCGGCATGAGTATCGTTGGCCCAGATGGGAAACTGTTGCGAGTGAATGATAGCCTCGCACGTATGCTTGGTCGCGATGTAAAGGAGATGGAAGGGCATGGGATTGAGGAGTTCACCCATCCAGATGATCGGGCCTTGATCGAAGTAGCATGGGCCAAGCTGACGGCCGATGGCATGGATGAATACGAGCAAGAAAAGCGCTACTTGGATAAGGCGGAGAAGGCGGTCTGGGGGCATACGACGGTCAGCTGTGTCCGCCACGAGGACGGCACCATCGCCTACCTGATCAAAGTGATCCAAGACATCACCGAACGAAAACGTTCAGAGGCGCTGCGACAGCTGCTGATGCGTGAGGTCAACCACCGAAGCAAGAACCTTCTTGCCTTGGTCCAAGTGATTGCCCGTCAGACGGCGAAACATTCCTCGGACAATTTCCTCGACAAGCTTAACGAGCGTCTGCAGGCGCTCGCGGCAAACCAAGATATTCTGGTTCACAACGAATGGACGCGCGTGGCTCTTTCTGACCTTGTGGCAGGGCAACTGACGCATTTTGAAGCCGTTGCCGATCGGGTCCATCTGTCAGGGCCGCCCATTCTGCTGCCCCCTGCCGCGGCGCAAGCCCTCGGAATGGCCGTGCATGAATTGGCAACCAATGCGGGGAAATACGGCAGTCTCAGCAATGAGGATGGTCAAGTTGACATCTCTTGGGCAGTTGAAAATGAGAGTTTCCATATAATCTGGCGCGAATGTGGTGGGCCGCCCGTGGCCCCGCCTGAACGAAAGGGGTTCGGCACCACGGTTCTTCAGAAGATGGCTGCCTCGACTATGTCGGGAGAGGTCAGCTTAGACTATTCGCCGAAGGGGTTCGTTTGGGAACTGTCATGTCCGATGACTTCTTTGCAAGAAAGCAATAGCGATGACCGACGTGGTGCCACCGGGTAAAGTAGGATGGGGTAGACGAAGATGATCGTCGCGCGGACGCTCATCTGCCACCAGGCGATATGCGGCGTGTCCTGCCCGATCAGGTAGTGGAATGACCCCATGGCCGAGGTTCCCTTTTCGCGCAGGTCGACAGCCCCTTCAGACCTTCGCCGTGCTCCAGTTGAAACACCCGGCAGGAACGCCGGTTCCGCCCACCAGAAGGGCACCTCGCTGGTAGAGCTTCCAGCGCTGCAATGCAGGCATGTCCACCACGACCACGCCCATGTCGGGGGTGGACCAGACCATGCGCGCCTGGACCGCACTCAGCGCCTCTCCCACCTGGCTTGGCGTTGCGCCCTTACGGAACACCACGGTGGTAAAAGGGTTGTCAGCGGGCGGTAGCAGTGCCCAGCCACCACTACCGGCGCTCAGGAGCGTCAGCCCTACCAGCGTAGCCGTCGTGCGCCGCAGCGCCGAGCCACTGCCGCCGTCACGGTTCAAGAGATACCATCCCACCAAGGCCGGAAGCAGGCCGAAGACAAGAAACCAGCCGATGTCCCACAAAAGGGGGGCTTCGCTGTCGATCTTAATCCGGTGGATACCGAGTAGCCAGTGCGAGAGCACACCGTCGAGCATGTGCCAGATGCCGAACCCCGCCGTTATTGCGCCAAGCAGTGGCCGCCCGGCGATATCCTCTTGACGCCGTCTGGCTCGCCACAGACCCCAGAGGCCCACCATGGTAAGGACATACATGAAAAGGTGGAAATAGCCGTCCCAGAGCACTTGCGTGCGCAGGTCGGTCACGGCAGGGATCAAGCTTAGCAGGTGGTGCCATTGCAAGATCTGGTGCAGGAGAATGCCATCGAAGAAGCCGCCGAGCGCGACCCCCAGAAGCAAGGCGTATTTTAGCCACGGCGCTTTACACATGTGTTGAGTTCCTCCGCAGGAAAACTCTCAAGCCCTTTCCGGGGTTCCCAGCCTACCGGCATCTGCTCGACGAAATGCTGCAAGATGAACGAGTGGCCGGTCTGGTGAAGCTGCGCCGCAGCGCTCGGCCACGAAGCGAACGGCAGGTCAGGACCGGTGGCTAAGAAAAATCTTGGCCGAGCTGCAAACTCGCACTCGATCCTCATCCTACCTAATCGCCCGCTGCGCGGTAGGAATTGGGATATCCGGCGAATACCAAAGGCCCGATCTCTCCGCCCCGTATGAAAACACTTTTGCTACCCTGCCTGCCGAGCCCTGTATTACCATGCTGCAAGGAACGTCTTGCATGGCAATTAGTTGACTTGCTGTTGGTCCTGAGCGGAGCAGGTCGTGAGGAACGTCATTGAGGCAAACAGTTGTAGCTCGCAGCCACGGACAGGTGCTTTGAATGGCGCCGCGATCAGAGCCAGCTTGCTCTATTCAAGGGTTGTAGCGATACTTGTGGTATGCAGCCTGTTGATAGCCTGCGACGACATACGTTTCCCCCGCGATCCAGAAAAAACCTTAGAGACCGTTCTTGCCGACAGGGAAATGACCGTAGCATTCGCGGACAATCCACCATGGGTAACCTTTCACGGTGAAGGGCCGCCGCAAGGCATAGAGGTTGATCTGGTGCGCGCATTCGCTGACGAACTGGAAGTCGCGATCGATTGGAAGCGTCTCGGCGCATTCTCGGCGCTTGAGGGGCTGGAGCGTGGCAACATCGACCTCGCCATCGGCGGCTTCGACCGCAAGGACGTGACCCCGGTTGCGGGCGCGGCACCAAGCTTCGTTTATTTCGAGGAATTTTTCGATGTTGGCGCTCGGCCAGCAACTGCTGGCTCGGATGATCTGGAGGGCCGGAAGGTCTATGTGCCGCAGGACCTACCCCTGACGAAGATTGTCGAAAATAGGGGCGGAATTCCGGTTGAAGCGTGGTCCGATGCCGTTGACTACGCCGCAGGCCCACGCTGGCTTCTCGAAACAAAAGGCCTTCTTCCAACGAATATTGAGCTGCATCGGGCAGAACATGTGATGGCCGTGCGACAGGGGGAAAGCGCTTGGCTTATGCGCCTTGAGCGGTTCCTCCGGCGCGAAACAGAAGATATCGGAGCAAGACTGCGCGAGATCGTGCGATGAGCCGGTCGATCCGCACTATGCCCGAAGAGCAGAAGAAGGCGCTGCGACGCGCACGCTGGCTGGAAGGTATTTGGATTGTAGTCTTAGCGACTATCGTGACCGCGATTTACTTCGCGGTGGGCAGCAGTCAAGCAATGAAGACTGCATGGATCGAAGACTTACTCAGCTTTGTCCCACCTATCGCGTTTTTGGTCGGCTCCTGGATTGAGGGGTGGAAGCCGAACCGGCGTTTCCCTCTTGGATACATCCGCGTTACATCAATTGCCTATTTGATCAGTGCAGTAGCTCTTGGAGGCGTCGGGATTTTTCTCATAGTCGACTCGTCTATTGCTTTGATTAAGCAAGAGCACCCGACGATCGGCAGTGTCGAACTCTTCGGGGCAACCATTTGGTTTGGTTGGGTGATGATCGGTGCGCTGGCCTATAGCGTCGTGATGCCGGTCATTTTCGGGCACATGAAGATAAAGCCGGCCCAAATGTTGCATGACAAGACGCTCTACGCAGATGCCATGATGAATAAGGCTGACTGGATGACGGGCCTTGCTGGCATTGTGGGCATCCTTGGGATCGGCATGGGCTGGTGGTGGGCCGATGCGGTCGCGGCCATCGTGATCGCGCTCGATGTGCTTCACGATGGTTTCAAGCACACAGGGGCTGCGATCCGTGACCTCAGCGACGAGATGCCGCGAACGATTGACGACAAGGAGTTTGATCCTTTGATTGGCAAGGTTCAGAAGACCTTTGAGGCGCTCCCATGGGTGAGCGAAAGTCGGCTTCGTTTGCGGGAGGAGGGGCGCTTTTTAACTGGCACAATCTATGTTGTTGCTCACGAGAACTGTCTTTCTGCTGAAATGATAGATTCCGCCGAGGCTAAACTTCTGAATCTACATTGGCGCTTGCACGACATATCCATCATGCCGCGCGCGAAGATAGAGCAAAGGCTTACTGTCGATGGCGAGGATGATGGTTCGCTGCCACTTCGGTCTGGCGCTGTGCGTTATGCGGTGCGCTGAATGCCATAGTTACCCTTGCGCCAGCCTCGTCCTAAGTTGCGCCCGGCACGGATGTCGCCGAAGGGCCGCGAGCGCTCATTGCCGCCTGTAGACTGGACGGCAGTTTCTTCGGCAAAGCAGACCTCGTCAAAATGCTGCGCGCCTGTCCGAAGGTCCGCTCCAAGCTAACTGCTTTCCAGTATCGAGCACGTGCATGAACGGCAGCAAAGGGCCGGGAGCGCCTGGCTCCACCCCGAGAAGAGGGTGAGAGTCGCCGTTTACCACCCGACATTTTGTCGCGCGATGGTCGATCAAAAGTTTGCGGGCTGCAGGACATTGATTGAGATTTCCGTCGAGCCTGCCTACGTCAGTAGAACAAAGAGCGCATGTAAGCTCATATAGATCACGATAAGCGATCCGATGGTGTAGAAGGTCGCTCGCACTTCATGAGATTGCCGCGTTGCATAAGCGACGAAATGGGCTGCTCGGGCGACGACAAACCCATACATCAGCAGCTGTGTGATTAAGAGCGACGGATCAGCAAGCACAAACAGCAGCCCTGCGATCCAGAATGCAGGGATGTTTTCGAGGTCATTACGGTGCATGCGCCGGGAGCGATCCACATAGTCATTGAGCTCCAGTTGAGACGGGTCCGGGTTTTTGTTGATGAGGCCAACTTGAAGGTCTTCCGGACTGGCGAGGCCAGAATTGCTCTTGAGCATTCGGTAAACGGTCATCCATCCTTGCCCCATGACCTTGAGTGCCATCAGCGAGGCGGCAATAGCATATGTTGCAAACACCGGATTCTCAAAACCGACAAATTCCATCTCATCCCCCATTCGGCTTCAAGGCTGCCGATCACATAGCGATTTACTTACCATTGGTAAGTTTGTAGTCTGACGTCGGACGAAGGTCAACTTTTTTGGGAGTTTTTGATGAAGACCGATAAGAAAATCCTCCAGGCCGCGCAGGAGCTTTTGGCAACAGGCGGGTTTGGAGCGGTCTCTTTTGACACGATCGCACGCTCGCTGGGGGTCAGTAAGCAAGCGGTGTTGTATTGGTATCCCTCGAAGCAAGATCTGCTTGCTGCAATGCTTGTCTCTTGGTTGGCCGCGGAGGCGGATGTCGCCATGGCCGCTATTGGGGACACAAGCACGCCGAGTGCTGCAATTTCTGCTTTCGTGAAGGCCTTGGCAGCCTTTCACCTGAGCGATCTTGATCGCTTTAGAATGATGTATCTGGCCCCTCAGACATTGAAAGCAGAGATGCAGACCCCCTTAGAGGGAGAGGTCCTCGATCGGATCCATACAACCACGGACCGGATGTATGGGTCCTTGGCCAATTGCCTTGAGCTCGACCCCTTGCAGGCCCGTCAGCATGCCACATCCATTCACTCTGCCGTTTTGGGACTAATTTTAATGTTCGGGCTCGCGGATAGCATAAAAGATCCGCTGAAGCATTCTGAAGAAGCTTTGATTGCGGCGCTGGTAACGAGGCTTACAGCCTCAGTTTAGAAAGGGGGCGCTATGACACGTGACGACATTACAATCACGCGTGCTGCCACCGGTGAGGACCTAAATGCCGTCCGAGCACTCATGGGAGAATATCTTGAATGGCATCATGCGCGCTACGCTCAGTTCCAAGAGTTAATCGAGAAGTATTTCGATCATGCAGGCTTCTGGGAGGAAGTGGAAAACTTGCCGGGAGATTACGCGCCCCCACAGGGGCGGTTGTTGATCGCCCACCGGGGCGCCGACCCCTTGGGCTGCGTTGCCTTGCGAGACCTTGGGGATGGGATCGCAGAAATGCGGCGGATGTTCGTCACGCAGCGCGCTCAAGGGGCAGGGGTCGGAACGCTCTTGGCGCGCCGCGTGATGATGGAGGCAAAAGAGTTAGGCTACCAAACAATGCGTCTCGACACCGGCTGGCAGCAAAGAGAAGCGGTGCAGATGTATGAGCGATTGGGGTTTCGGCATATTCAGCCCTACTACAAAGCCCCAGTTGCATTGCAAGATAGCCTCGTCTTCATGGAAACCAGCTTACACGGCTGAACACGCCAAGCTTTGCACGCTGAAGCGACATCTCACCATATTTTTTAGAATGTCGCTCCTTCCTCTCAGGCACTGCCGACTGCCCCTTTAGCGCAGATTGCGCTTCTTTTTGAGCTCTTCTGATCTCTCATGGAGGCAGCTTATAACTCTTTTTCTTGACCGAACAACGACGCCTCTATAGCTTACTTACCACTGGTAGGTAGGTTTGTTCCTGATGCTCAAATCGCGCGGTCTAACCCGGTGGAGCGCGAAGGTTCGCAGAAACGATCTGCGGGGCCGGCAAACGCAGCAAGAGGTTTAGGCTTACCTCATGCCATTTGATCTGCCTCAATTTGGGAAAGAATTAGAAAGAGGATAGAAATATGAAACTGGCTACAAAATTTTTCTTGGCAGCAACCGTCTTTGCGCTCTGCGGGATGGTCTGGGGAATAGTAATGTCCGCAAGCCACGATTATCTACTCGCCCCCGCGCACGGCCATTTGAACCTTTTAGGCTTCGTAGCCATGGGCATTTGGGGAGCATACTATGCGCTCACGCCAACCGCAGCTGCGTCCAACTTAGGCAGGTCGCACTTTGCACTGTCTGTCTTGTCGGTGGTTGTGGTGGTCCCAGGCATTGTTCAGGTGCTTCTCGGTCAAGGCGAACTGCTTGCTCAGATCGGCTCCATAGCGCTCGTGGCCAACATGCTTCTATTTGGTGTTATCGTTCTGCGCTTTGGCGCTGGCGCACAGGCGCCGAATGACCTCCTCACTGCTCAGCCTGCGGAATAACACAAGCATAAGCTTTGTCGCGGCGCGCTCAGCCAGCGAAAGAGAGTTCCGAACGGCGCGGTTGTTATGAACGCAAGACAGAACAAAGCTCAGACCGCGCAACCGTTGTGAGTTTTACCCGAACCGGACTTTGGCTTTGTAAGGGTTCAACGTCCGGTTTGGGCCGGTTTCGCGGGTCAGCATGGTTGGTCCCGGCGCAACCGTGACAAGACTGAGGTGACTGTAACCGTTCAGGTGCGCGGCGAATACGACGAATTCAAAGACGCGAGCTAAACACTCGGGCTGCAGGTCCTTTCAGAAGGGTCAGCAGCCTATCCGGCGCGGGGCGCGAGAATAATCACCGCTGCGCCAAGAATGCAGAGGCCGCCCCGGCAGCATCCCAAAGATCAGGCCGCTGCCCTTCTACAGCCCACATCCACACCAGCGAAGCCGCAATACGCCCTCCGGCTGCTGTTTTTTCGGCCAACCACTGCCGAGCGGTTGGCCGAGCCGATGCCCTACAACCCATGCAACCACGAAACGACAGTCTGAACCTTTGGAAGGATTTCACATGACCCTCACACGACGCAGCCTGCTGGCCTGTTCCGCAAGCTTTGCCGCGGCCGCACCATTTGCCGCCTGGGCCGAAGAAAAACCTGCCATCCACGTGATGAAAGACCCCAACTGCGGCTGCTGTTTGGCGTGGATCGAGATTCTTGAGAGCGAGGGGTTCGCCGTGACGACCAGACGCAGCATCGGAACGCTCTTGATCAAATACAAGCAAGACAACGGCATCCCGGAGAAAATGGCCTCTTGTCACACCGGAAAGATCGAGGGCTATATGATCGAAGGCCACGTCCCGCCCGCCGACATCCGCAAACTGCTGGCCGAGCGCCCGGATGCCATCGGCCTTGCCGTGCCGGGGATGCCCTATGGTTCGCCGGGAATGGGGCCGGAGAGTGAGCGCGACGCCTATGACGTCTATCTGATTGCCCGTGATGGCAGCAGCGAGGTGTTCTCAAGCTATGACGCTGCATAGGGCTATGCGCTGAGAGTTGCTTGGCGTCGTGCCCTCTGGAACTTGCATGTCGGCCTTTGGGTTTTGATCCTGTTACCCAATCAAGGAGTAAGATCATGCAAGTTCAAGAAATCATGACGAGCAACCCCACCTGCTGCGGCCCCGACGCCTCGGTTCAGGAGGCAGCGAAGCTGATGGATGACAAGTCGGTCGGTTCTATTCCGGTGGTGAATGACGCCGGTGAGCCGGTTGGCATCGTGACGGACCGAGACATCTGCTGCGGCGCGGTCGCGCAGGGAAAAGGCGCCGATACGCGGGTGTCTGACGTTATGTCGAAAGACGTGCTGACCGCGTCTCCCGACGAAGATATTGAGAGTTGCTGCAACAAGATGGAAGAGAAGCAGGTGCGGCGTGCGGTGGTGACCGACGGCACTGGGAAATGCTGCGGGATCGTCGCTCAGGCCGATGTAGCGCTGGAAGCCGACGGCAAAGAAACAGCAGAACTGGTGCAGAAGGTTTCACGCGCCGAAAAACGCTCGGGCTGCTGCTGATACTGCTTGAAACGAAGCTGGCTGGGCCTGTAGGCGAAGTGTCTTTTGAAGACGCTGATACGACATCAAAACGCGGTGCGCGCCGCGTTTTGATCCTCAAGGACTATAGGGCACCCCAATGGCACATGATCACGGCCCTGTTGCTGCTGTGAATCTGTTAGCCTCGAGGGCCGATCTGTCTGGCTCTGGATATTGGTTAGCGGAACGCTTTCTGCCAAGCTGAATAGATGAAAGTAGCGCTCCAAGTAATGATCATGAAGCCCAAGAGTGCCTCCATCATACTGACAAGTCTCAGATCGCCTGAGCTGTCTATTTGGGTGTAACCCAGCGTGATATAGTTGATGCCAGAGTAATAAACGTAGTCCTGCCAGCTCCCATCGAAATTGCCGCTGAGATCTCCCAGGCCTCCGTGGCTGTGTATAGCGCTGTAAGCGTAAGCCCAGCCGAGAATTTCAGAGGTATGGAGAACCAGAAGACCGAAGAAAATGCCCATGAGGGTGACATTTGGCTGCCTTTTATCTTTTCCAGTCAACCGGTCGAGTAGCCGCAGACCCACATGGTGATAAACCCCGGTCAATGCCGCCAAAAAGAGACCAATCAAAAGCCCCATGAATGCATCACTCCTTCACGATGTCGAATGGAAAGATGGAGGATTTGTTGGTTTGGCCAAGTGAGTTGGCCCTGCTTGCTACCAATAGATTTAGCGATGCGCATTTTCACAGATCCTTATCGTCGTCTTTCGGGCCTTATTTTCAACAGCACAAAAGGCCAGTTTTCCGTCCAAATGGCTTGCAGCTAAAGGCTCTCGACCGCTTTCTGGGAGCGCTGGTCAACGGGAGTTGCGATTGCGGTTGTTCGATCGTCACCCGACGGTAAACTGTCCCATCATGCCTGAATCCTCATGCTCCAGAATATGGCAGTGATACATAAACGGCGCATCCGCGATCGCCGGCTTGTCAAACCTGACGAGGATTTCAGCGCTGTTCTCCACCCAGACCACATCTTTCATCCCGATCTCGCCGAACTCGACGGGCCTCCCATTCTGGCTCAGCACTTGGAACGAAGTGCCGTGGACGTGGAACGGATGAGACATCATGTCGGCGGTGATCTGCCATACTTCGGTTTCGCCCAGACGCACCTGTTGGTCGATGCGATCCATGTCATAGGTTTTTCCATTGATTCCGAGCTTAGGACGACCGCCGAATATTCCCCGCATCATCCCCATGCCCATCATCATGTTAAGCTGGAAGCGTCGCCGCCGGACCGGTTCGTCGAATGTCGGAAGGTGCGCGCCAAGTAGCTCCTGCGGAAGTGCCGTGATCGCGCCCGTTCGGCTGCGGTCAACTTCGATATCGAGAACGCGAAAGACGCCTTCTCGGGTTGCGGGGCCAGAGCTACCTCCCATCATACCGCTCATCATGCCTCCTCCCATCATACCGCCCATCATTTCGAGGGGGACGTCCTCAGAGACCAGCCGCGCGGCAGCTCCCTCCGAGAAGTCGACGACGATCTCCGCCCGCTCGGCTGGTGCGAGCTGAAGTTTTCTGCGTTCCACGGGGGCTGGCAGGAGACCGGCATCGCTGCCGATCTGATGGAAGCTGCGGTTGTCATTGAAACGCAGAGCGTAAACTCTTGAGTTAGAGGCGTTCAGCAGCCGGAACCGCACAAGCCCCTGCGGGACCCGGGCCTTGGGCGCTAATGCGCCGTTCACGGCGATCCTGTCGCCCCTGAAGCCCTGCATCGCGGCCATGCCGTCATCGTCGTATTCCAGCGTCCCCCTGCTACTGAAAGACTTGTCCTGAATGATGAGGGGGATGTCATCGACGCCATAGTTTAACGGAAGGTTATTCGAAGCCTTATCGTCATCCTCGATCAGAAGCATGCCAGCGAGACCGCGATAAACTTGATAGCCGGTGCGGCCATGCGGGTGTGAGTGATACCAGAAAGTGCCTGCGGGCTGATCGATGTCCAGCCTCTGCTCAAGCTCTTGGCCCGGAGCAATCAAAGACTGTGGACCGCCATCTTGCCAGCCGGGAACGTGCAAACCATGCCAATGCGCGGTTATCGGGCTGTCGAGGCGGTTTCGGGCTGTCAGGCGCGCTGTTCGGCCGCGCCGCATGCGCAGGGTCGGCCCCAAATGATCCCGTGACCATCCCAGTGTCTCGGCCTCGAAGTTCTCTGCAAAACGGTGCCTCCCCGTGACGGCTTCCAACAGGTTGCCGGCATCCTCACCGACATCCATCAGCGGCGGGATTGGCAGCGTCGCACTGGCCCCTGTTTGTGCCAAGGCGCGTCCCACCAGCGCGGGCGCGGCGATAGCTACAGTGGAATATTGGAGGAACCTGCGTCTGTGCATTGCGATTACCATTCTGTTTTCTCGAAGCGCTGCGGTTCTCTAAAGATAGCTTCTCTTATGAGAAGTCTAACATCTCTACTCGACATCAGTCGGAGTTTTCCCACGGGTTAACCCGCGAAGGTGCTCAGCAAAGGCGTATTGATCGCCCTTGTGGCTCCTTGTCTTGCTCGTGAAATGGAGACGTTTCGAACTATGTTAATAACGTCGAGGTGAAATGATGGACGTAGTCATTATTGGTGCAGGCCTGTCCGGACTAACGGCTGCCGCAGTTCTGCGCGCAGCAGGCGCCAGTGTGCGGATACTCGAGGCAGATGCCCAGATTGGTGGCCGTATTCGCCCGCTTCGAGATCCGGCCAGCAATCTTGCAATTGCCGATCTTGGCCCGACCTGGGTTTGGCCGAGGCACCAGCCTGTGGTCACGCGCTGGCTCGAAGATCTTGGTGCGGCAACCTTTGAGCAATTTAACGAGGGTAACGCTGTCATCGTCGGATACGGGCCTGCGCCGCTGCGCCAACCTTTGCCCGGGCAAAATGGTATGGTTCGCATTGCAGGCGGACTAACAACATTGGTCGGCACCCTTGCCAATCGCGTCGGCCACGACAATATCCGAAGGTCAGCTCAGGTAACCGAGGTGTCTGAACATGGGCCAGATCACATCGCCGTCCATCTTAGTTCAAGCGAGATCATCACCGCGCAAAAGGTGATTATCTCGGTTCCACTTCGTATCACGGCCACAACAATACGTCTTCCATGGGCGTCATCTGCCTTGATTGATGACATGCGGAGGATGCCAACGTGGATGAGCACTCACGCCAAAGCAGTCGCTATTTATGAGAAACCCTTTTGGCGAGACGACGGGCTCTCCGGCAGGGTCGTCAGTCGTATCGGACCGCTTGCCGAAGTCCATGACCACACGGGCGTAGACCACACTCCTGCCGCGCTGTTCGGCTTCGTCAACTGGCCTCCGGAACAACGAAGAGCAAATCCAGAGCGGCTCAGGCGGGCAATCTTGGACCAGCTTTCGGATTGCTTCGGAGATGCTGCGGCGCATCCTCTTGAACTGGCGATCCAAGACTGGGCAATGAACCATTGGATCGTGTCTGCGCTGGATACCTCGCAACAAGCAACTCATCCTGACATCGGTCCTGCCTCTCTGAGGCAACCGCATCTTGAGGGTCGCGTTCGCTTTGCCGTGTCCGAGGCCTCGAAGCTCAGCCCCGGTCTAATCGAAGGCGCCCTTGCTATTGGGGAGAGGGCCGCCTTGGAGTTGCTTGAGGCAAATCTATAAGTTCAAGCGCGTGTAGCAAGAGTCCCGAGGCGCGATATCCGTTGCTGGCTACCGCCTATATGAAACCATACTGCAAGCGGTAGTCTTCGCGCGAACCGGACTTTCGCCGCAAACCACATGAATGTCGGCTTCGGGCCGTTCGCGTAGGTCGCCTCAAAGCGACGGAAGTCGACATTCGCTCAGCTTGCATTATCCTTCGCCCAGTGGATAGCATCCTCTAAACGATCATCACCCCAGAACAACTCTTGCCCTACCGCAAAAGTAGGTGACCCGAAGACACCGAGGGTCATTGCCTCATCAGTGGCCGTTTGCAGATCATCTGCGGCTTGCTGCGTTTGGGCGGCGGCCAAGACCTCGCGTGGATCGCATCCGATTTCCGTCAGGCTTGACGATATGTTTGGTTCCTCGCCGGGCGCCTCACCGCTTTCGAACCAGCGACGATAAGTCGCGCGAACGTAATCTTCCATCCAGCCGTTCTCGAGACCGACGATGGCTATCTGGTTGGCCAGAGCAAGACCCGGCAGCGGGTAGGGAGCCGGAAGCTGCGGTGTGAGGCTATATCGCTTTGCACGGCGCTCTATGTCGCGCCACATATAGGCTGACTTAACGGGTTTGTCCTTAAAAGGTATGTTGTTCTGTTCGATCATCACGTAACGCACATTAAACGGACGCCATCTAAATTCGACCCCTGACGTTTCTGCAACCTCGGCAAGTCGCATGACGGTGAGATAGCTGTAAGTGCTTCCAATTGAGAACCAGAAGTCGATCTTCATAATCTCACACCTCTGCCGAAATAGCTGCGACAAGAGTAGGCGAGATAGGCAAGCTGCGCAAATTTTACCCGGACGCTCGGGTTCGATTTGGTCATCTATCGTCCGTTCTGATTACGTATCCGCCATTCACTTAATGGGGGCTGAAAGCCGAAAGTTTGTTACCGGCGTTTGCCAGGAGTTCTCGTGGTTTTGTTACCGCGGGCCCCGGACTGGATGGGGGTATTGCTGAGGTTTTCCTCCGTCAGCTTGCGCCATCGGTCAAGGCGTGCCGGATCGAGTGTCCCATCCGCGGCCGCACCCTGAACCGCGCAGCCGGGTTCATGGACATGTGTGCAATCCCGGAAGCGACAGTGGGACGCAAGCACAACAATCTCCGCAAACAGAGTATTTAGCCCGGCTGAGACCTCGCTGACATGTAGCGTTCGCATCCCGGGCGTGTCGATCACCCAGCCGCCGCCGGCAATTGCATGGAGCGAACGCGACGTGGTTGTGTGACGCCCCTTCGCGTCGGCCGCGCGAATGGGCCCTGTTGGCTGTGCATTCTCGGATGACTTCTCCGACAGCGTATTCAGCAAGGTCGATTTTCCGACGCCGGACGATCCCACAAGGGCGACGGTCTGCCCCGGACCGCACCAACGCGCCAATGTCAGTGCTGCGTTCGGTGCTTTCGCATTTAGCATTACGACATCCAACCCAAGTTGAAGGGCTTGTGCCTGCTTAAAGTAGGGTGCGGGATCAGGTGTCTGGTCTATCTTTGTTAGGACAATCACCGGAACCGCCCCAGCCTCGTTTGCGAGGGCCAGATACCGCTCCAGTCGTGCCGGATTGAAGTCTTCATTACAGGATGTGACGATAAAGAGCGTGTCAATGTTCGCTGCAATAAGCTGTGCTTGCCGCCGGCCTTCGGCTTTGCGCTGTAACTGCATCCGTCTATTGAGCCGCCGGACCAGCAAGCGGTCCTCGCGGGCCACCAGAACCCAGTCCCCAACGGCGAAGTCCGTCGTATTTGTCTGAGCCGAAAGTTTCAGCCCCACCGGGCCAAGTTCGGACATCGCAGTGACCCGGTCCCGATGGACGGTTGCGATCCGCATCGGAACAAGCTCAGCGTCGCCGGGCTCCAACTGCTCATCGAAAAACGCGGACCAGCCGAGAGTGGTCAGTGAGACTGCAGACTGATCTGATGAATTGGTCATTCCCGACTGAATGGCGTTGGAAACGCTTTGTTGCAAGCTTTCCTTCAGACAAGCGCACAGGTTGCGACGCCTCAGAACTGGTCGCGCGCGCCAGTTAAGCCGCGCCCATCACCGCTTGAATGGTTGTATTAGACGCATCAATGCACGAGGTTACGGGATCGACGCCAGAGGGGAATACGACATGGTGATCTACGGTTTGCAGACTTGCGCAATGTGCCAGAAGGCCCGCAAAGCATTAGAAGCGAGAGGCGTTGATGTTTCTTTGCGCGATGTTCGGGCGGAGCCGTTGAGCGAAGCAGAATTGTCGAATCTGATCGATGAATTCGGGGATCGGCTCGTGGACCGCAAGTCGAATGACTACCGCGCGCTCAATGACTGGTTAAAGAATTCGGAAGCCGAGGCGCAGATCGCCGCCCAACCCAAGGTAATGGCTCGCCCGGTAATCCGTGATGGCGACAAGTTCTTTCTGGGTTGGGATGAGAGGGTTCAGGCAGCTTTGCATGCGGACTGATGCCCTTGGGTGAAATGTAAGCTTAGTGGAAAATACGAATGTATTTTCGTATCTACTTTATCGTTGGCCCCGGCTTCTGGCGATCGGCTAAACTTCGCAGAGTAAGCCAAAGGCGACATCGAAGGCAGGAAACGACCTTTGCGAAATTCACGTTCGGAGCGATGATCACGGCAGGGCCGGCGTGGTGCCGCGTCCCGCAAATGTGAGTAACGTAAATGCCGACTCAGAAACCTCAGCCTAAAAAGAGCCAATCGGATCAGCCAGGTTCGAAAAGCCCGTCAAATTCCGGCAACAAGTCACCGCAGAAATAAACTCCGTTTTCCAAGCTGCGTCTGCCGTCCCTTTTCAGGGGCGGCAATTTCGATTCAACCCTACCAACACTACCCTTTTTAGACGAAGTTCTGTCCAGCATAAACTTTGTCTGGAAGTGCATTCTCTCCATAGACGAGGTTTCCATTCTCATCGAGACCCACGCCAAGACCAAGGCGCCTGCGTCGTTCCCAGAACG
This sequence comes from Sulfitobacter delicatus, assembly GCF_900102535.1. Taxonomy (GTDB): domain Bacteria; phylum Pseudomonadota; class Alphaproteobacteria; order Rhodobacterales; family Rhodobacteraceae; genus Sulfitobacter; species Sulfitobacter delicatus. The sequence continues at coordinate 33,162 of NZ_FNBP01000007.1, forward strand.
CTTCTTCCTCAGGGCTGGCTTGACCCATTTTCTCAGCAAACCAATCAATCCACTTTGGGTCCGCTTCATCAGGTTGAGTCGTCATAATGCTCTCCACTTCGCGAGGCGGCCACGGTCCGCGCCATATGTGCTATATTGCCAAACATAGCATGATCGGCCCGTCGGAGGAGGATTTTATGGCGCGACTGATTACTAAAGCCCAGCACGATGCACTGTGCCTGCGCGACGCTGGCCACGAACCTCATGGAGCAGCGCGGATCACCGGCACAACAATGTCCGATATGCGGGCCCTTTGGTTACGCGATGATGAAGATGAAGACTCCGAGCTGAATGCGATTTGCGATGAGCGTCAGCATGAGGTTGGCGTCGAAGTCGATATCAAGTTAAGCTGAATCGAACCATCAGCACGGACTTTAGAGCAGGGGCTCAGCCACTAATCTTGGGATAGCAGATCTTCGATGGTAAAGGCCATTTTCGCGTGTCGCGCATCAAGTGAGCAATTCTCGATCTTCAATGTGCCTCCGAAAGGTTTCGCGAGTTTCTTCAGACTTTTAATTCGGCTGGATATCAGTTTGTTTCTTTTGAGGTATCCAGAGACTGCTTCTACAGTTGCAAATATAGTCGGCGCCCCCGCAGCAATGCTCTTATAATCGAAGGCGACCTCTCCTTGCTCTACTAAAGACATACTGATTGCGGCTTCGACACGACAACCAACCAAGGCCTCCCAAGAAACCAATTCATTTATGGGTAAGCCTGGGATGGGGATGTTGCAGGTCAGAATGACACGTTTGCGGTAAGGGGCATGCGCCAACCTAAGCCGCTCTACCAACTGCCGGGTGGCGAGCTCGCGGGACTGGAACTGCAGCCTGCGGATCCGGGGGTCCGGATGGCAAGGGACTTCGACTGCCATTCTGGACCCGTCGGCCATTTCGTATTGCGCTTCGACATAGGGCAACCATTGCGCACCTTTCACGTCCGGTGTCACGAAATTCAGTGGCTCACCTTCAGTATCACCCCAAAGCGCGCGACCTTGGTCCTCAAGGGCCGACACCGGTAGCTCTTGTCGTCCAAGAACGATAACTGACGCGCAGTCTTTATAGAGATTAGAACCCAATGATCTACTGCCAAACCAGAGCCATCGGGCACCATGCAGCTTTGTCGTCAGCATTGTCTCAGTGACCTCGTCCTTGTTCATCGATCCAAAGTCATAACCTGCATCCTCGAACATCGCCCGAACGACTGACTTCGGCGCTCCAACAAGCACCCCGGCGTTTCTATCGAGCCTGTCGCGAAGCACCTCCTTCGCTATCAACATCCTGCATCCGTCGCGATTACTCTTGCTATTAAGCAGCGAGTTCATCGACATTTGATGATCGTGGACCTGCACCACGTGGGCATTGGGCCGAAGTGTTAGCTGATGTTCGTTTCGGATATCGCAACCAAGCGCCTTCAGAATCTCGGTGTCTGCGTCGGAATCGAGGATCAACATCGGCTCTTGGTGGCGGAGTGGGCGTTTGAGCAGGACTCGGATCACTTCTGACTTGTTCGTTGACAAGAGGCGGAGCCGTTCACACCCAGGGAGACCAGCTCGCCGAGCCTCCCGTAGAACGTTCCACACCGCAGCAAAGCGGGAGGCAGATCGATACTGTTGGGTCGCTACTGCCAGCTTGCTCTTCTGGGTGAAAATATCTTGGTCGGGCAAGATGCCTTTTGCAGTAAGCTGACCTTTCCATTCGACTTGGGCGAAGGCCGCGTAGTCCTTCTCCGTATACGGCAAGTCTGACAATGGCCCTCCGTCCTCCAGACAACGAACAACGTGTTTCGCGGCGGCTCTAAGTTTCATGTGCATTTCGCCATCGAAGATAGTTAAGAACGCACGTGCTTCCTTGAAGGCGACCACATCAATATCACTTATCATCAGTGACTCTCGCCAGAAGGTCTCGTCTACGACACGCAGGTCTGGGACTACATTGCCGGGGTTAGGTAGCCCCAGATAAGCAGTCGCAAGGAAGTGGCAGGTTGCCTCAGATTTGAACTGTTCAAGAAAGGCACACCTGTCGAAGTGCGGGCACCGTCGGACGGATCCGCTATCGTCTTTGGTCTCGCAGAAGTGTTCCCTTACGGACAAACCAATCCGGCTTGCCTGTTCGACCAGATCGGCTTTTGCGCACATGAGACCATTCCCATTAGGAAGTGGCGCGGATCTGCCCCTGATTGCTTGGGCGAGAAGGCCTTGTTCTGACGCCTCGATGGCTGCTTCCGCAGCCAGATCCCGTGTTGGGACATGAAATGCAAAGGCTTCAAGTTGCCCAGCAGCTGCACGCTCGGCCATAAGCTGTCTTTGAAGTGTGCTTTTCCCGGCTCCGGGGCTGGCTCGGATGACAGCGCACGCCACACCTTCGCCTTCGGATGTTTCTCGCAAGGTTCTGTTCGCCTGTTCCAAGGCCGACCTCAGCACTCGGCGCGTCTCTGATGCAGGTGTGAAGGCGGTTAGGCGGCATGCGTGATCCACGCGATAGGCGCCGGAACTGCAGAACCGACCTGAGTTATCACGGGCTGGCAGTTTTCGATTTGTCAAAGTCATCACGATCTTCCTGTTTTGTTCAGGAGGGAAGTGAGTCCGGTTCGGAATTTTTGGAAGAAATCGGTTGGTTTTGGAAAAAAAGATGTCATCCCGGTAGTAGATACCTTTCACCGGTTTGACACTTTTTCATTGCAAGGGTCTACGAAGGGCCCCGATCTGCGATCCATTTTGTGCGATCGTAGGCCCAATTTAATTGTTCCGGAAATTTCCGAGAAAGCCGTCCGGAACCTAATTCCTCCGTAACCCAAAGGAGGAATATCGATGAGAAAACCTGTTTATTACACCGCCAACGAAGTCGCCAAAATCTTCAATCGGGACCCGCATACGATCCGGGACTGGATCAACCACGGCTGCCCGACACCCGAAGGTCTTGTCAGACTTCAAGCTGCCAAGCTCGGGAAATCTTGGACAATCAAGGACGAGTGGCTCGCGATCTTCGAGCTTCGGGTCCGGCCTACCCCTGTGAGGCCGGACCTCGAACTCGAAATCCCCCGCCATTCTGAAAAGGAATCTCCATGACACTTGACCAAACCCTACGCGACTACTTGGAAACCAGTGGCGAAAGCATGCGCGCGTTGTCTCTCCGTGCCGGGCTGAACCCGAAAGCCGTCAGCGACATCCTGAACATTCCTGGTCTTCGACCGCGCCACTCGACACTTTCGGCGCTGTCTACAGCAACCGGCTCGGACCTGTTTGGAGCGCAATCGATTGCCCGTGTTACCTATGCAGACCTTATCGAAAAGGCCCGCCGCCAGGGAAAAAGCGGTCTCGTTTCAAAACTCCGTTGGTTGTGCCGAAATGCTGGGTGGGCCCCCGAACTGAAACAAGTCTGCAAGCAGGATGTGATCGACTTTTTCGAGAGCAACGAGCCTGCACGGTTCAACCTGAGCGCGGGAAGCTATGCAACCTACCGCTCGGCGCTCGTGAACGTCGTTGGGCTCAACCGGCCGCGGGAGCGCAAACGCTCAATCACTGATATAGCCGGGCACTATCAGGAAGCTTACAAAGCCATCCAGAATAGTGACCTCCCACGCTCGGCAAAATACACCTCCGGCCCGTTTTTCGTCTTTCTGCACGACGAGGGAATCGATCCGGAGGAGATCACCACTGCGACCCTCGCGGCTTTTTACAACTACCGCGTCGAGACATCATCAAAGAGCGCTGCACGTTGCGAGAAACAGGTTCGCGAGATCTCAACTTTGTTGTGCCATCTCGCGTCTGAAACAAAGTTAGCGCACCTTGGTTTCGTGACCGCTTGCCATCCCTTTGACGACGCACGGGACAAATTCGGTGTAGATGACAAGATACTTACGCCGCTGATGGAAGAATTCGACACCAGGGTGGCGCTATGGGCGCAGGGACATGCATCTCGGGACGGTCTGACCCGGTCCGAGTTCATTACGCGAATGGATCAGGAAGAGGCCATCGGCACAGTCTGCATGAAGAAGGCCAAGCTGCGGGTTATGCGGCAGGAGAAAGCTGGACGACCAGGCCATGCGAGCAGGCAGGACGCACCAAGCCGGTCGGAGTTGCTGCGCCAAGCGGGTTTTCTGGTCGGCAAGCATACTTGGAAAGATGAAACCCTAAAAACTCGCCGCGGATACATTAAGTCGCTGGCGAAAGCTGTTGCTTCGTCGGCTGACATTGTGCCCGAGACAATAGACGAACTTACTGATCCCGAATTCTTGGACGTGGCCGCCGAAACTCTCAAGGAGGCCAACCAAGGCGATTACCCCAGTGGCTACATCACAAGTGTGCTCAAGACGGCGCGCAAGATTGCCCGGGACTATCTTTGCCGCCCGCCGGAGGACCTCCGCGAAATCGATGATACGATCGCGCTGCATAAGGTGAACTACCAAGGCATCGCACCGCGGAACATGTCCAAGCTCAGGCAGTTTAATGACATCCGCATTCAGCAGACCATCGACCTGAGTGCGATGCTGCTTGCGGACATAGATGCATCGATCAAGGCGAAACGTAAATCCTGGCAGAAAAAGAACGGAGTGCTTCCAACGCCTGCCGAGGTGCTCGACCCTGACCTCGGACGAGATGTCATGGCCACCTTGGCCCACGATATCTTGCTGGCAAGAGCCCCTCGCAGTGCAAATGTCCTACGTGCCCGCCTCGACTGGATAGCATGGGCTGATGGCCGCGCTCGTATCGTGGTCCCTTCTTCGGAAGTAAAGATGCGAAGTGCAGGTGATGCTGATCTGACAGTTCAGCTTGGCAAGACCGCGAGCAAGCTCATGAAAACGTATCTTGAGGCCGTGCGCCCGGCGATGCTGCTCCCAAACCAAAAAGCAAACCCGTATCTCTTTCCGGGACAGGGAAAGACCAACGTCAATGGTTACTACGCAGGTCTCCTCCATCGGGTGACAAAGCGTTTGCACCAAAAAGTTGGCGTTCGCATCAATCCGCACCTCTATCGCCACCTGATTGGTTGGATCTGGCTGAAAGACAGCCTCGACAACCTGCCAAAAGTGCAACGGCTCCTTGGGCACAAGAAATTGCAGACGACCATCGATCACTATGCCGAGCTCGACGAGAGCCTCGTTTTTGACGAATGGCTCGCGCGACTGGACAGACACCCCGCCGCCTGAGGGCGCGAGGCAATCAAAGGAAAGCTTTAGGACATGAATGAACATCTCGCTCTATTGGCCCGCATTCGCAGCGCCGGCCCAGGTTCCTCCCCTCCGGGGCAGGATGACCTCAAGCGCCATCTCAGCGGCAGGCTGCAACAGATAGGTGCGCCTGCTTTGATGGAGTTCGCCCACGTCCAGAAGGTGGCCGCTGAGGTGTGGGGCGCTGAACGCTGCGCCCATTTTGCCAACGTTCTGCGCGAGGCGCGGGTGGCCCCAAAGTCGCCACGTCGGACATCATGGCAAATGGCAAAAATGCGCCTTTCCGACCTCCCCGATCAATGGCAGGCAAATTTCGCTGAACGGATCGAGGCTTCCGAAGCCGGCGTCCGCAAAAAAGGACAAGTTCTCTGGAGTGCCGCGCATACACAGAACGTCATCCGAGCGCTGCGCGGGTGGGTTGCGTATTGCAGAGCGCGGGACCTTCCGATGTCGCCAACCGGTGAAACTCTCGATGGCTACGCAAGGGAAGTGGCTAAAAAGGCTTCGGTGAGAACGGCATCCGATTACATCAACCGCATACTTACAGGGATCAAGCTCGTCATGCCTGGGTTCTCCTCGCAAGCCTGCGAGTTTGTGGCCTGCGACTGGCGTGAACGCGCGGCAAAAGCTGGCTCCACGACGAAAACAGGCGCCCAACTCGTTGGCGCTTCTCGGGTCTATAATCTTGGCTTTGACCTTATGCAGCAAGCCCGGTCCCGTCGTCTTCGCGGCCTGCACGCCGCGAAGGATTTTCGGAACGGCATCCTTCTAAGTGTCGCGGTAGCATTGCCACAACGCGCACGAGCATTGTCAGCGCTTGAATTCGGTCGGACGCTGAGGATCCCAGGGGAGGGAATGGTGCACATTCACCTTCCGGCCCGCATGCTGAAGTTGCCGGAGGATCAGAAGGCGGGTGCCCCGTTCGACCGGACCCTGTCCAGTCAAAAACTCGCTTCAGCACTGGAGGAATACAGGTATTACTATCGTCCAATGTTTGACGATGGAGCCTCTCTATTTCCGTCCATGCACGCCCGTGGAGCAGCTATAAGCGAGGCTCAGATCGGCCGACTTACGGGCGATTTGACAGAGCGCGCTTTAGGTGTCCGCATCTCCGTCCACCGGTTGCGCGACAATGTCGCCACTGAGGCGAGCGAGCATCTTGCATCCGGCGCGCGGGCCGCCACGGCCTTGCTCGGACAGCGCGACGAGCAGACAGCACAGCGGCACTACGATCACTCCACGGGCCTGGCGTCTGCGCAGGAATTCGTTGACATGATCGAGCGGCAACGTAGCTTTGAAGTCGAGTTCGATCTGTGACGAACAGGTGACGGAGATGGCGCAAACCGCTGTCGATCGCCGCAAATTCCCTTAATTCCGAAGCGTGTTGAAAACGCATAACCACCATCCGCACGGGGTGTAGGTCGGACGTCCTCAACAAGATCCGCATACCGCCGCAATTTCCGCTTCTATCCGAACATTATAGCGGACCGCTCCAACATCACGTTCACAAATAGGTTTGAGCGAGACTTACTCAGCTTTCGACAAGCGCTCAGCAGTCGGGGTCCGATGAAGGCAACGGTAAGCATCCTTCAGCCAACACTATTTGTCATGTGATCTTTGCGGTAACGACTTCAAGGCTGAGGGCAGAGTAAGCCTTGGAACGCCGCCCTCTGAAGTTTGATCGGTTTCTCCAGAGTGAACGACGAGTTTCTTCGTCGCTCCGATGACGGCACATCCAAGACCAAAACCTTTTTTGGCTTTGGTTTGTTCGTTCAACTTTACCTCGATGGCATAAACTTCACCATCGTGAGAATTGAGAACAAGATCGATCTCATTTCGATCCCTATCTCGATAGTATGCTGAGATCACGGAAGGAGGTATGGAATTGATAATAGCCTCTATCGAAAAACCTTCCCAGCTATGGCCGATTGAACCACTTTCGCGAAGTTTTGCGAGTGTGTCTATGCCAAGCATTGCATGCAGCAACCCACTGTCCCTGATGTAGAATACCGGGAGTTTGCTCATGCTTTGGTTGCTTCGGGCAGGCCAATTTTCTAAGCGCCTCAACAACCCAATTCGTTCGAGGAGGTCCAGTGATCTCCTCACGCTCTCTTTTTTCACTGAAAGACTGGTCGCGCACTTGGCATCATCGAACTGCTCACCATTGTTGTTAGCAATCCATTGCAAGACATCGGGAAGTCGGTCACTCGCATCGATTCCCCAACCACTGAAATCTTGTTTAACCAAGCTTTCGATATATTCCTTTCTCCATGCGTAGCTTTGACCGTCGCTATCTGCATTGAGACTTTCAGGTAGGCCGCCGCGCAGCCATATAGTTTCCTTCTTCCATGGCGGCGAGTTAATTGACGTGGGACGCGGCGTAGTATGCTGGACTGTGCTCGATGCGGTCTGTAGCGGCTTGCTGTGTTTAAGGTGTTCAGCAACTTGGATCGGAGGCAGCTCAATTTGTGAGATAACCCCCAGCAATCCGCTAATTAGATGCTGTTCTGCTTTCAGATCTCGCGGGACGAGAACAAATTTCGGGGATGATCCTTCGCACGCCAAGCATGAGCGGATGAAGGTAACGAGTTCGTCGACTTGGCCTTCATGGACACCATCAACGAACACCGCTCTTTCGACCAGATCGGACGCCACTTCAGGCTTCGAATACAGAAGTTCTGAACAATTCATGATCCTGTCTAAGCCACCCATGGTCGCGGCCAAAGCGCGTAGAAGCTCTGTCCGACCGGCTCTGGGAAGGGCTTTTAGGAGAATAACTCTGGTGCTGGGCAGTTTGCGCGAAACTGCGTATTGTGCTTGCCGGAACATCACTTCGATCAGGGCCGAACTAAGTCTACGACGATTACTTCAATGTTACCTTGTTTGGCACATTCGCTATTTTGGATGAGCGCGTCTTGTAATTCACTCGCACTTGACGGGGTGTCGAGGCCTCTTTTGGGACCTTTTAGTTTCTTGTTCTTCGGGACCCTCGCGCCAAACCACAACACAAGGTAGATACCTCTCCGTTCTGCTCGCCAGTCGGCGCTGTAGAGCCTATCCAATTGAGTGTCGGCAGCGCCCCAAAGATCTTTATGCCATTGCCCCTTGATCTCGATTGGCAGCATCAAATTGCCTATCGTGCATTTAATATCTGCGCGTTTGTCATCAGCCAGGTGGCCCTCCGGTTCGCACAAGATTCCACTTGGGTAATCGCCTAACATCTTCAGTATTGTGTCTCGACAAGCCTCTTCGTCTTTGGGATTTGCGTTTTCATAAAAGTCCTTATGCCAATCGACCGGATGTGAGCGGATTTTCTTTTGAATGACCGCTAATTCTTCACACATGACTGCCTGAAGTTGAGCCATAGAACGTGGGGGGCCATCCACCAAAATAGCTTTCAGCTCCGTGATCGATGGAGGAGTGAAGCTTTCTTCTACTACCTTCTGAGCCTGTTCGGCTCGGGTTCGTTTTATATGAGCGGTGTAACCATCCTTTGCTTCATCGTGTAGCGAAGAAAGCTCCCTGACAGCATCAGATGTAGTTTGGCCGCCGAGGCGGTTGATGAGCGAAGTTAAATATTCAGTTGCATCCCACGCATTGGTGTTTCCCATGGTCGAACCCACAGGATGTGAAACGTATTTCCACGTTCTCCGGAAATTTCTGATTATCCACGACAACTGGACGGGCGACAGGGGCGCTGGCGCTCTTTCGTCATGCCGACGTCCAAAACGCGACCGCAACCGCCATAGGAAATTTGGATCGTCGGCGCGGGAGCTTTGTAACTGGCCATGCACATTTTGAAAATCTACGAGGAAAGCAACAGCATCCCACTCAGCGCGGCGCTCATCGACCATGCCTTCAGCTTTTCGGCGCGTTCTTGCAAAGTGTTTAAGCTCCTGAAACTTGCCGTAGGTGATCAAACAGTCGATTAGTTCGACTTCTGCTTGGTGAGACATCTGCGGGAAGCGGTCGAGCCAGTCGATGGCGAGGTCTACCGCCAAACTCGATCTCTCGGTATCACCGGCTAACTGATGCAATCCGTCAGGATGTTCTTTCTGGCTTGCCAGTTGAGGTTCGATCCGCAGCCGCCAGAATTTCTCCCAGAGTCCTGGACGATTGCAAATTTCTGCCTCGATGATTTCAGCTACATCGTCGATGCCGCTGAGGTCCGAGATATGGGTAAAGCGAATTTCAAGCAGAATGGCGAGCAGTCGGTCGTCAGAAAGGTTATCGAGGGGGATCTCTTTGCGAACTCGCTCAGCGGCCGCTGCCACGAATATATATGCTGCCGGCCAGTGTTTGTTCTGCGCGTAACTATCGGCGATCTCAACCGCAGTCGGCTTTGATCCGCTCTCTGATAGGTAGGCCTCGAAACCTTGGAATGCTGCGTTTTGTATTTCGGGGCCCAGCCACTCCTCAATACGCTTATGCGCCGGGACGTCATCCCCCATATCCGAGTAAAGATTTAAGTAGGCTTGTGCAGGATTTATTATTGCAGCGTATTCCCCTTCCCGAAGATCATCAATCTTCTTCATGAAACTGGCTCTATGTTCGGCCCATTGCTCTTCTTTTTCCTCCTTCTCTTTTCTCTGGCGCTTAGCCTGTTCGACTTCCCACTTAGGAATATCAGGATCTGTCAATTTTCTAAGAAATTCGCGACCCTCGTCCTCAGTAGCAAAAGGAATGGCCGCCTCGCGAACTTTCAAGCCTCGCTCTTGATCATGCGAACATAGGCGAACTAAGTCCTGCCAACGGTCACCGGAGGCTTCTGTCCGCGGATTGAGAGTGCTCAAAAGGTAGACGATATCGTCTTCGTCGGGGTAGAGGCCGTCCAAAAGGTCTCTAAGGCGCCACCCCCTCATCCAAACGGTCTCTGGTTCGTCTTGCTCGATTAACACGGACCGTAAAATTGTGCGCCGTGCCTTATCGTTTTCGCGTATCCATTCCGAAATAACTTTTTGAGATTTGTCTCGAAAGCCGCGGCGTCCTTGAAGACATGAGAGCCACCGCCATAGCGTTAACGATTCCACATTTCCAAGAGCCAAGCGTCTCTCAGTCAAGGTGTAGATTACGTTGAAAACATCAGAATCTCCATACCGATCGTAGTCATCTCTAAGCAAGGCCTGAAGATAATCTGCGAGGATGTTTAGGATTGGTTCAATTCGTTCTTCCGGGAGTCTTTTTTCTAAACCCCACAGGACGCCGCCAATGCGTCCCTGCTCGTTTCGAGGATACTCGCATATGCTGAGGCCACAGAAAGCAACGATCAGTTCTACAATCTGGCGATCTGAAGGCCCAGAAAATCCTATTCCCGGCAGAAGTTCGAGCGCAAGCCGAAGCGAACTCTGATCAGCTTGGTCATGGAGTGTCGCAAGTATCTTAGCCCACTCAACTTCGACTGGCTGAAGGTGAACCAGAGCGTTTCCGGCTATGCGTCGCTCATAGAACGTAACGTCTGGATTGATGAGCAATTTTTCGAGTGTGGCGGCAAGCTCATCCGCCACAGGTGATCCAGAGATAGAGTGGAGGAGCATCGCCTTGAGAGGGAGCGGAGTCGATTGATCTATTATCAACTCTTTAATTTCTCGGGATAAAGTCGGTTTCGCGATGCCACGCAGCGAATGTGTCTCTTGGAAATCATAATATCGCGGATCTCGTTCACTCAACTCATACAGTGCATTGATCAGAGCCCGAGCTTGCTCGACAGAAATATCATTCGTGTCGCCATACTCGATTACACCCATTGGATCGGCAGTAATGACTTGCGTTGCAAGACGGGGGTCCAGAGCAAGCCATGCGTGCACGCCGCGAAGGTTCGCAGGAACAAGTCCATGCCCATGAAATAGCTTTAGGAGGCGTCGTCGTTTCCTGTCGGTGTCGGCTGAGAGTGCCAGCCAGCGAGCGGCAAGAAATTCGCCCACACTTCTGTGCGTGTAGCTAAACCGATCGGGGTTGCCCTCAATGCTACTCGAAAGCAGTCGGCTCTGAAGAACCGCGTTTACATCGGTCCCGGTCAGTAAGTCATCAATCTCTGCGATAGGAAGATCGTCTTCATCAACTTCTAATACGGGCATTCGTGACACCGCTCGTTTGCCCGTCAAAATTAGTGCGGCAAACGCGGCCCCTGCGGCATTTAATGCCTGCTCCTCAGTCAGTCGGGAGAGGTGATTGCCTGCTTTTTTCTTGCTGTGCTCGGCCCAAAGTTTCTTAGCCGAGAGTTCAAATAGGTCTGCCCTGGAAGTGGGCAGTTCTCTCTCATTTGAGACTGCCCTAATCAGCTTTAGTGTTTGTGGGTTTCCAAAAAGTCCGTCGAGTCCATGATCCTCAAAGTGGCTTATAATCGTCTCGGCTTTTTCCTTGCCTACGTCGTGCACGAGTAAATTGTTAGCTTCGTCGCGCCCGATCGGCTGTAAGAATAGCTCTAAGGGACTTTCTGCATAGCATTCAGCTATCGCTTCAGTGCTCGTCGCGCTTCTCCAGTCTGCAACTCTGCACGACAGGATGAAGTTGGGCCATCCAGATTTTTCGAGCGCTTCAAGAACTTTGTCTACCGCTTCCCCTTCATCCTGAGCTGATAGCTCATCAAGCGCATCGATGACGAAGGTTGTGGCGCCACCGAGTAGGCACAAAGGGTCGCGTGCTCGGACAAGACGTCTGGCATGTATGAACCTATAGTCGCTTCGCTCGCCGATCTCTTCCAGCAGTGTAGTCTTGCCCATCCCTGCTTCGCCGAGCACAATGATCGGCTCCGTCCTCCCAAAGAGGTCAGTTTGCTTTAAACTGATTAGTTTTCCGTCAGCACAGACACCATTTAGGCGTCGCGCGATAATAATTTCTGTCATTGCCACCTTACGAGTGTCGCGAAGTAGACGCTTTTTTGTCGCTGAGTTAGTTCAGTCCTTATAGGTGGGCCTGCGGATAGCTACAACTGCGGGGCGCGGCATTATCGATTCCCGAAACGGAGGCTAATTGAAAACGAGTTGAACTTATGTAAGATTAGCGGATCCGGTCAGTAATTCTGTCTGGCGCATCAGAAGTTTACTTCAAGGCGAGTGCCGCTATGGCGTAATGACTGGAAGAGCAAAAAGGCAGGGTCACGGAACACTGAAGGAAAGAACTTGCCGCAAGACAGATTGGGGAGGAGTGCGGTGAGCCGAGGCATGGAGATTGCCAGCAGACCTGTGAACAAAGCTCCTATCTCAATACACTTCTGCGTTGTCAGATCGTAGCACAGAGCATTGATGCTTATGGGCAATTTTGGCTGCCATTGTCTGTTTAAATGGCGGGCCGAACCACGCTCGCTGGTAACACAAAGTGTGCGGGATGTTGAACGTTTTCAAATCTATCTCGGGACCAATAGTTCGGCCGCTTATAGCGTTCATCCTAAAGTATCATATTGATCGGCTCGTCCAATGATCTGATGGCGTCATCCACAAATATACTCAGAAATTAGCTGCCTCCACGGGGAGGCGATAGTGATCCTGATGCTGGCAATGATGTGTCGCTAATATGGACCAGTGGCTAAGTTTCGCCGCCTGCGTTCTCGGTCAAGAACCTCTCCGTCAGCCGTGTCCAGAATGCAGCACCCGTGGTCAGGCTCTTATCACCGAAATCATAGGCCGGATTATGCAAAGGCGCTGACCTTTCTCCGTTGCCCAGACGAACAAAGCATCCCGGCCTATGTTGCAGAAAATGTGAAAAATCTTCGCTTCCAAGTATCAGTGGGCATTCGTTTTCCCGATCAGACTATTCATATCCGGTCATTCTCGAAGTCCTATGGTCCAGACCTACGGATGGCAGTCCTGTCAGCATCAGAAGATTTGGTTGAACAGGTGCAGTCGTATCGCCCTTTCAGCGCAGGATGGACAAGCCGAATACTACAAGCCGCCGTAGCTTGGTTGCATTGTGATGCTGAGACGCAAGCACTTGTCGCAAAAGCTGGCGAAATATACCAGACCCGGCGCAATGGGCCTGCGGCAGAACTCCGAGGTCGAGGCATAGAAGTTGTCGATGGCGGAGGACTTTGCCTGTTCATGCCCGTCCAATCCGAGACATTCGCGCTGATCACTCTCGCGGCGCATGGTATTTCAGCGGTTCCCGTGAGAGCTTTTCCCCTGCGGCTTCGGGCCATATCCGCTTCGGAACGGGGCGCCTGAAAGCTGACGAGGCCAAAATGTTGGCTGATATTGCATGCCTTGCGGCAGCCGAACCGTTCAACGTCAGTGCAGAGCCATGATCGAGGTGAGAGGTGCTGCGCGCTCATGTGTTGGTGATATAATATAAATATATCATTACCTTACGATTTTTTCGCTTCAATGCTTCGGGTTCTGGGTTTTTAGCCAATATAAGTTCTGCCGACAAAAAACCTGCAAGTGTTCGACCGAACGCTTTGTATCTCGCGCCACTCAGTCGGCGGCCACCTCGCTCTCGATAGCGCCAGAAAGGTCGGCATGCTTGTCACCCAAGGCATCCTGCTGCGGGCACCAAACGGGAGAACTATATGTTCGAGATCCCCAGCGCACCTACGCGCGTCCACTACTTTATCGAGGAACACTCAGCCGCGCTGCAACATGCCGCACTTATGATTGGAGGCCGGCCTTGGCTGCGACGCGCGCAACGGTTGTTTGAGACTCTTCAAACGCAGAGCTCTCTCCACGGCCAAGTGAACAAGGAGATTGTTGCTTTCCATCATCTGCTTACTGCAACGAACGGCCGTCCCCATCGTGGGTCAGAAGTCGTCTATGCCAGTCCCTTTGAACCTACGTCCTCGCACTTCGAAGATATCAAGCTGCTGGCAGATGATCTCTGGCACGTTTTTCAAAAAGAGTGTGCGAACCAGTCTGGCCAGATCAAGCGAGAGGAGGGCAATGCATATGCTTAAAGGTCGTGTTGAAAGAGACCAACTCACCGTCCACGTCGAAGAAGCACTTGATGCGGCCGTCGCGACGCTCGAGGCTATCAGTGAAGCCAAGGGGACCAAGGCCCTCGAAGGTGCGACGTTGCAAGACGTGTTGAATGTAGAATCCCGGATCGCGGACTCGACGATCTTCGCTCCAGGCGAGCATCGTTTGCTCAAAGAACTGGCAAAGCGTTTCGATCAGATCATTGAGAATGCGACGACCTACTATGAGGTCCATGATGATCTCTGTGACACCATGCCACCGCAGGTAGCATGGTTCGTGAACGTCGACGGCTTGGCAGCGCGGGAGCTGCGCGATTGCCTTCGCGAATTGTCGGCCCGTTTGGCAACTGTCGAGAACTTTACCACTGCGGAACAAATCGCAGAACAAATCCGTATCGACCTGACTTGATACACTGTGGCCGCGGCGTCTGCTTCGGGCGGCGCGGTCCTACACTTTGGCCGCAGAAGGAAGCGCATCTGCACGCTCGCTGCGAACTTTCACAAAACACTTGCTGAAGCTGCCACAAGCGTGGCACATTTACTGTCACACGCGGAGTCATACTGCGGTCTTAGGCGTTTTTTCGTTATTATTCTGAAGGTTGAGGCCTGTTTCTTAGGACCCTACCGCCGGAGCCAATTCCCCTTCAAAGCACTGAATTGGCAAGCCTTTCCGACTTAACCTCGGTCCGTTCAAGTCAATATTCTCCAGGATTGGTCCAAAGACCGCATAAAGCGCGTCAAAGTTCTGCTGCCTTAGCTAAACGGCAGCTAAAATCTGCGTGGGCCACTCACTCTGTTAAGCCGAGATACCGAAACTGTTTTGCCGACTCATGAAGTTGAAGTCGAACTCATCTCGCTACCTGATGTGTAGGAAATGCATCTACTGACGAGGCCGGTCGTCCACACACGACCGGCCGTTAAATTTGATGTATCAACCGCGCTTAAGGCAAAAACCTCGGTTCGACCGTCGTGGTTCAAACCGGCGCTTGCAAGATCAGCCCTGCATATCCCACAGTGTCGAACACACAGGGAGAATTTCCTTCTCTATCGCTTCCATTGCGTCCACGATTAGATCCTCGCGCCACCTGCGCCCGGCGATTTGCACTCCGATAGGCTGCGGACCGCTCGGCAATTCGGCGATATGCGTCGGGATATTGCCCGCGGGAAGGCCAGTAAAGTTCATTACGAACGACCAATGCGCTCTTCCCAATACCTCGCGTACGCCTTCTGGTCCCTCCGTATCGCGGCCCGCGGTGAAGAACGGGGCCAGCAGGAATGGGGTTAACACCAAGGGGTAGTCTTCGAGAAACAGTGACCACTCGCGCGCGTAATGGGTGCGCTTGGCGATCATTTCGAGTTGCTCTGTGCCTTCGAACGGTGGGAATTCAGCGTAATAGGCATCGAAGATTTTGTTCACTTCGTCCGACCCATGGGTCCGGATATCTGCCCCCATGAGGGCCTGAACTTCGCCCAGCAACGCGCGGTAACCGACTTCGCCTGTTTCGCGGGCAAGCGGGGGGTCTACCTCTTCGACAGCATAGCCTGCGTTTGACAGGGCGGAGGCTGCCTTGTCGAGGGCGGTGGCAACGTCGCTGTGCAGGCCAAATCCGAAATCTTCGCGGGTCACTGCAACGCGGATGGGGCCTTCGATCGGCGCGCCGCGCCAAGGAAGCGGCACATGGAATGGGTCGCGCGCGTCTGCAGCGATCAGGGCGGGCATCGACAGGTGCAAATCAGCGGCATTCCTTGTGATGAGCCCTTGCACCGACATGGACTGCGCCAAAAAGCCACGTTCGGCTTTCTGACTTGGGTTCCAAGCCGGCACTCGGCCCAGTCCGGGTTTTACCGTGACGGCGCCATTGGCAGACGCCGGGAAACGCAGCGAGCCGCCGATGTCATTGCCATGGGCAAGTGCCCCGATCCCCGACATGACAGCCGATCCGGCCCCGCCGGAAGAACCGCCCGCCGAAAGATGGCGGCCCCATGGATTATAGGTGCGACCGTAGAGCGGGTTGTCCGTATCTGCACGAAAGGAGAATTCGGGCGTGTTGGTGCGCCCGATCACAATCGCACCCGCATCTTTTAGATTGCGCACCAAGGGCGCATCCTCGGGAGCGATGAGGTCTTTGAAGGCTGGAACACCGTTGCTGGTCGGGTGGCCCTTTTGATCGACATTGATTTTGATCGTGACTGGAACACCGTGTAGGGCGCCTTTAGGCGCGCTGCTTGCATCCAGAGCAGCGGCCTCAGCCCGTGCTTCATCAGCGAGGTTTTCGACCACCGCATTCAGCGCCGGGTTGACCTCGTCCATGCGCGCAATCGCCGCCTCGGTGGCATCGGTTGCCGAGATCGTGCCTGCCCGGGTTGCCGCTGAGATTTCGCTGGCAGTCCATTGCCAGAGCGGTTTGCTGTCGGTCATTCCGGTTCCTTCCGTTCTATTTTACCCCCGTCAAAGGCAGGGCCTTAAGTCCTAATGTCGCGAGCTTCACAGGAAAAAACATAGCAAGGCAAGTAGTTTTGACCTGCCACGGCTTGCCGCTCTCAGTCATTTGATTAACCCGCCATGATCGCGCTGGCGGCTTCGATTGCGAGGGGGGCGACCTTGGCAACAAAGGCGTCCGGGGTCCATTCTGACAATGATCCGCCGACGTGGATTGCGCTGAGCGGGGCGCCGCTGCGGTCCGTGATAGCCACGCCGATCGCCACTTCGCCTTGGATGAATTCATCGCAGACCATCGCAAAACCGTCCTCTCGCGCCTTGCCGATGGCTTGCATCACTGCGCCGGGGTCAGTTTCCGTCTTTGTGGTGAAGGCGTGCAGGGGCGCGCGTTCGAGGATTTCGCGCGCGGCACTGTCCGGCAGTTTGGCCAGCACGGCGCGGCCACCGGCGGTGCAATAGGTTGGCACGCTATGTCCCACGAGGCTCGCGTAAAACGTCTCGCGTTTGCTTTGCATCCGCAGGGCGTAGATTAGTCGGGTTTCGTCATAAAGGCTCAGGTCCACCCGTTCGCGCAGAGATTTGCGCAGTTCGAGCAAAACCGGGGTGGCCTTTTGCACCACGGGATCAAGCCGCAACAGATCAAGCGTGTGGTCAAGCAATCGGATACCGGGAAGATAGCCGCGGTCATCGGCGCTGCGCCGGATATGCCCCATTTGCATGAGGGTATGCACCAGCCGTTGCGCGGCGGAGCGGTCAATTTGCGCGGCGGACGCGATGCTCGACAGGCTGAGCGGCCCGGTCGCTTTGTGAAACGCCCCCAGCACCTGCATCGCACGACCTGCCGCACGGACGAACAGGCGGTCATCTTCTGCCTGTGAATTCAGCGTCTGCGGCGGCTCTGCGCGGAAAATATTGCTCACGATGATCTCCGGCTTGACGAATCTTTAACATGTTGCCTAGGCTTGCTGTGCAATATGCCCATATCGCTCTGCGATACGCAAGATGCGCTGGCCGGTAATGCCCCTTGGTTAACACGGCAGCCGGAAACGTCAGCGACGCGCTGGCAAGGTGAAGGAGCCTAGAGTGCAAAATTCCCCGCGGTTGAGAGTGGCGATGGCCGGTTTCTTACACGAAACCAATACCTTCGCGCCGCATCCGGCTGATATGGAGGCGTTTTGTTTGGGCGGCGGATATGTTCCAATGGTGCGCGGTACGGCGATGCCCGACGCCTTTACGCAGGTGAACCTCGGCATGGCTGGCGCTTTGCGCGTCGCGCGGGATTCTGCGTGGGAGGTTGTGCCGATCCTCTGGGCTGGCGCGATCCCTTCGGCTCACGTGACGCGCGACGCCTATGAGCAGATCGCGCAAGAAATCGTTGCGGGTATTGCCGAGGCAGGACCGCTGGATGGTGTCTTCATCGATTTGCATGGCGCTATGGTGGCCGAGCATGTCGATGACGGAGAAGGCGAATTGCTGCGCCGCCTGCGCGCGGAGGTCGGGCCGGAGGTGCCGATCACGACAGCGCTGGACTTGCACGGCAATATTTCCGAGGACTTCGTTGCGCAGGTCGATGCGTTGGTAGGTTTTAGGACCTATCCCCATGTGGATATGGCCGATACCGGCGCTGCCGCCGCGCAGTTGCTTGATCAGATCATGCGCAGCGGAACCCGGCCTGCCAAGGCATTCCGCCAGATGTCCTATCTCGTGCCGATCCCCTTTCAATCGACAGATATGGCGCCGGGGAAGGGGCTTTATGAAACGGTCGCCTCCTGTGAAACAGAGGGCGCGCTTTCCGCAAGCCTGTTCACGGGCTTTCCGGCCGCAGATATTCCAGACTGTGGCCCAGTCGCAGTTGCCTACGCCACATCGCAGGTTGCCGCAGATGCTGCCGCCGACAAGATCGCCGCTGCCTATGAAGCAGCAGCGCCAAAGTTCCTGAAGCATCAGACCTACGCGCCCGACGCGGCAGTTGCCGAGGCAATGGCCCGCGCGGCGGGGCCGGGCAGCGGGCCGGTTGTCATCGCTGACACCCAAGACAACCCCGGTGCGGGCGGCGTGTCGGCCACGACTGGAATGCTGCGCGCTTTGGTCGGGATAGGGGTGACGAACGCGGCGATCGGCTTAATCGTTGACCCCGTCGCCGCACAGGCGGCCCACTCGGCGGGGGCAGGCGCTGAGATCACGGTCGCACTTGGCGGCCATGCCAGTGTGCCGGGGGATTTGCCCTTTGAGACCACTGCCACAGTGGCGCATGTGTCAGATGGGAAGCTTCACGCAACCGGCCCGTACTACGGTGGCACGGAACTGGACCTCGGCCCTTCGGCTTGTCTGCGCATTGGCGGTGTAAGCGTCGTTGTCACCAGCCGCATCGCCCAGATGGCCGACCGAGAGATGTTCCGTTTCGCAGGCGTCACGCCCGAAGACATGGATGTGCTTGTCGTAAAAAGCTCCACCCATTTCCGGGCCGACTTTGCCCCCATCGCGCGGGATATCCTCGTGGCCTGCGCGCCGGGGCCGATGCCTCTTGATCCAGCCGATCTGCCCTTCACGCGTCTGCGTGCAGGGCTTCGGCTGTCTCCTGATGGTCCCCGCTTCGGGACTGACCGTGCCGCATCGGCACGTCCTGACCGCGGCGGCGCGTCTGCCGCGGCCCAATAACAAAACCAAGACATGAACCAACAAGGGAAATTCACATGCTACCTTTACGATCTGCACTGAAACACAGCCGCGGCCTCGCCGCTGCTTTTGCCGCGACGACGGCATTGCTGGCGCCCGGCAGCCTCGCGGCGCAGGACGGTGAAACCACCATCACCGCAGTTATGCACTCGGGCCTGCGGGTGCTCGACCCGGTCATCACCACGGCCCATATCACCCGAAACCACGGCTATATGATCTATGACGTCCTGACCGCTGTGGATGAAAACTTCGAGCCGCAGCCGCAGATGGCGAGCTGGGAAGTTTCCGAAGACGGGCTGACCTATACCTTCACCCTGCGTGATGGTCTGGTGTTCCACGATGGCGCACCGGTCACTGGCGAAGATGTCGTGGCCTCCCTCAAACGCTGGGGCAAGCGCGACGGCGGCGGGCAGCTGATTTTTGATGTAACCGAGAGCCTCGAAGCCAGCGACGAAAAGACCGTTGTTTGGACCCTGACTGAACCCTTCGGGCCGCTGCTCTCGGTGATTTCCAAACAATCCGCTGTGCCGCCCTTCATCATGCCCAAGCGCGTGGCCGAAACCTCGGCGGATGAGACGATCACCGAATATATCGGCTCCGGCCCCTTCGTCTTTAATCAGGACGAATACGAGCCCGGCGTGAACGTCACTTATGAAAAATTCGACGACTACGTTCCACGCGACGAAGAAGCTTCTTGGATGGCGGGCGGCAAGGTCGTCAACGTCGACCGTGTGGTCTGGACCACGATGCCCGACGCGCTGACCGCGATTAACGCTTTGTCGGCGGGCGAGATCGACTACCTTGAGCAGGTGCAGATTGACCTGCTGCCGATCCTCGACGCCAGCCCTGAAGTAACGGTCGAGACCCGCGATGATCTTGGCTATGTCACCATTGGTCGGCCCAACCACCTGCACCCGCCCTTTGACAACAAGCTGGTCCGCCAGGCGGCCATGGCGGCATTGGATCAAGAATCCATGCTGCAAACGATGCAGGGCGATCCGGCCTACTATAACGTCTGCGGCGCGATCTTTGGCTGTTCGACGCCTTTGGGTGACGAAGCGGATGCAGAGATCGTGACCGGCGGCGCGGACCCGGAAAAGGCAAAGGCACTGCTAGAAGAGGCGGGCTATGACGGCACGCCGATCGTGTTGATGGCGCCGACGGATGTGATCAGCCTGATCAACCAGCCGGTTGTCGCAGCCCAAGCTCTGCGCGAAGCGGGTTTCGAGGTCGATATGCAGTCGATGGACTGGCAGTCGGTCGTGCAGCGCCGCGCCCAGCAAAGCCCGGTTTCTGAGGGCGGCTGGAACATGTTCTTCACCAACTGGATGGTGCCCGAAATTTCGGACCCGCTCACCAATGTGATGGTCAGTGGACGTGGTGACGAGGCATGGTTCGGCTGGCCGGACGATCCTGAGGTCGAAGAACTGCGGGCGAAGTTCATGAAGGCAGAAGGGCCGGAGGCCCAAAAGGAAGTTGCCGTCGAGATCCAGAAACACGTCATGGACAACGTCAACTACATCATGATGGGCGAATATCTGATCCCGCAGGCGCGCCGCAACACGATCCAGAACATGCTCCCGTCGCCGGTGCCGGTCTTCTGGAACATGACCAAAGAGGCGGAGTAATCCGACCCTTGGAGAGCGCGCCTGTCGCGCTCTCCACCTTCCATAAATTCCGCGCGCAGTTCGACCTGCGCGGCCTGCCTTCATTCCGCCGAAAGGGACTTTCCGGAACATGCTCGTCTATATCCTGAAGCGCGTGCTGGCCACGATCCCGGTGATGCTGATCGTCGCCATCTTCGTGTTCTTGCTGCTGCGTCTAACCCCCGGCGACCCCGCCGCGATCCTCGCTGGCGACGCCGCCACCCCCGCCCAGTTGGAGCGTATCCGCGACCGTCTGGGCCTGAACGATCCGCTGCTGACGCAATTCTTTACGTGGATCGGCCAATTGGTGCGTGGCGACTTGGGCGTGTCACTGCTGTCCAACACCTCCGTCGCGGGCATGCTGGGTGACCGGCTCGGGCCAACCATCAACATTGCGCTGATGACCATCACGATCTCGGTCCTGCTGGCCGTGCCGATGGGCGTGATTGCCGCGTGGCGGCACCGCACTTGGGTCGACTTTCTGGTGATGTCCTTTTCGGTGCTGGGCTTTTCTGTCCCGGTCTTTGTGATCGGTTATATTCTGATCCAGATCTTCGCGATTGAGCTGCGGTGGGTGCCCGTACAGGGCTACAAAGCGCCGTCTGAAGGCATCGGCCCGTTCTTCTCACGCGCCATTCTGCCGTCGCTCACGCTGGCCACGATCTATGTCGCGCTCATTGCCCGGATGACCCGCGCTTCGATGCTCGAAGTCTTGGGCGAAGACTACATCCGCACCGCCCGCGCCAAGGGCGTGCGTGAGAATGTCGTGCTGTTCCGCCATGCGCTGCGCAATGCGGCCGTGCCGATCCTGACGATCATCGGCACCGGGTTTGCGCTGCTGATCTCGGGCGTGGTGGTAACCGAAAGCGTGTTCAACATCCCCGGCATCGGGCGGCTAACGGTCGATGCGATCCTCGCCCGCGACTATCCGGTCATCCAAGCGATGATCCTGCTGACAGCGGGCATCTATGTCTTCGTGAACCTGCTGGTTGACGTCTCTTATTCATTCTTCGACCCAAGGATCCGGTACTGACATGATCGAGCAACCCCAATCCCGCCACAGCGCTTTTCAGGTGTTGACCGGTCTGCTGTCGCTGCCCGCAGGCGCAAGGGTCGGCATCGGCCCGATGCTCG
Organism: Sulfitobacter delicatus; assembly: GCF_900102535.1. Taxonomy (GTDB): domain Bacteria; phylum Pseudomonadota; class Alphaproteobacteria; order Rhodobacterales; family Rhodobacteraceae; genus Sulfitobacter; species Sulfitobacter delicatus. The sequence continues at coordinate 55,165 of NZ_FNBP01000007.1, forward strand.
CGGCGCTGACCCTTGTGACCATCGTGTTGGCCTCCATTCTGGCTCCACTTTACGTGCCCTATGATCCGCTGGCGATGAACTCAGCGGCGCGGCTCAAGCCCCCGTCTGATGAGTTTCTCCTCGGGACCGACCCTTACGGGCGTGACACATTTTCCCGCGTGATGGTGGGCGGGCGCGTGTCGCTGCTCATTGGCGTCGGGGCGGCGCTCGTCAGCGTCGCCGTCGGGCTGGCCATCGGCCTTGTTGCGGGGTTCTTCCGCATGGCCGACAGCATCATCATGCGGATCATGGACAGCCTCATGGCGATCCCCGCGATCCTGCTGGCGATTGCCTTGGTGGCGCTGAACGGGCCCTCGCTCGGCTCGGTCATCATCGCCATCACGGTGCCCGAGGTGCCGCGCGTGGTCAGGCTGGTGCGTTCGGTCGTGCTCTCGGCGCGTGAAGAGCCCTATGTCGAGGCGGCGATTGCGCTCGGCTCCTCCATGCCCAAGATCCTGATCCAGCACCTGATGCCCAACACCATGGCCCCGCTGATCGTGCAGGGCACCTATATCTGCGCCTCTGCCATCCTGATCGAAGCGATCCTGAGCTTTCTGGGCGCGGGTGTGAGCACCGAGATCCCTACATGGGGCAACATCATGGCCGAAGGGCGGACCTATTTTCAGATCAAACCGGGGCTGATCTTCTGGCCGGGGCTGCTCCTGTCGCTCTGCATCCTGTCGATCAACCTACTGGGTGACACCGCACGCGATCTGCTTGATCCGCGCATGAAGAAACGGGAGGGCTGAGAGATGCAGTTCAAGAACAAGGACTTCTCAGACGCCCGTGAGGTGCTGAACGTCAGAAACCTGCGCATTGGCCTCACCGGGCGACCGAATGCCAAACCGGTGATCGACGGGATCGACCTGACCATCCGAGCGGGAGAGACGCATTGCTTGGTGGGTGAATCCGGCTCAGGCAAGTCCGTGACCTCGCTGGCGGCCATGGGACTGCTGCCGAAATCCGCGCTGGAGGTGCAGGGCGGCAGCATCACGCTGGACGATTTCGAGATCACCAGCGCCAGCCATTCCCAGATGCGCCAGCTGCGCGCCCGGCGGATCGCGATGATCTTCCAAGAGCCGATGACTGCGCTCAACCCCGTGCTGCGGGTGGGTGAGCAGATCATGGAAGTGCTCAACATGCACAGTGATCTCAGCCCGTCCGAGGCCAAAAAGCGCACGCTCGACATGATGGATCAGGTGCATCTGCCGGATGTGAACCGCATCTTCTCGGCCTTTCCACACCAGCTTTCGGGCGGGCAGCGCCAGCGGATCATGATTGCCATGGCGCTGATCCTCGATCCCGATCTGCTGATCGCGGATGAGCCGACAACGGCGCTCGATGTGACGACGCAATTGCAAATCCTCAAGCTGATCGCCGAGATGCAGGAGCGGCATGGCACCGCGGTGCTCTTCATCACCCATGACATGGGCGTGGTGGCCGAGATTGCGGATACCGTCACGGTGATGCAGCAGGGGCAGATCGTCGAACGCGCCCCCATTGCCGAACTGCTCACCAACCCGCAAAAAGAATACACCCGCACCCTGCTGACCGCGGTGCCAAACCTCACCCCGCGTCCGGCGCGGGCGGCGGCATCGCAAAGCGAAGTGGTGCGCGTCGCAGGGCTGGACATGACCTATGGCGGCGGCGGGTTTTTCCGGCGCAGCGAAGGGGTCAGGGCCGCGCAGGATGTGAGCTTTACCATTCAGCCGGGGCGGACGCTGGGCATCGTGGGCGAATCCGGTTCGGGCAAATCCACCGTGGCGCGGGCCATCATGCGGTTGATCGACCCGACAGCGGGCAGCGTGAATGTCGCGGGGACCGAGATTGCGCAGCTGTCGCGCCGCCAATTGCGTGACCATCGCAAACATCTGCAAATCGTGTTCCAAGACCCTTACCGTTCGCTCAACCCGCGCTGGACCGTGGCGCGCAGCCTCTGCGAAGGGCCGATCAACTTTGGCGTGCCCCGTGCCGAGGCGATGCGCCATGCCGCCGAGTTAATGGAACTGGTGGACCTGCCGCGTGACGCGCTCGACCGCTATCCGCACCAGTTCTCGGGCGGGCAACGCCAGCGCATTGCGATTGCGCGGGCGGTGGCGATGAAGCCCGATCTGCTGGTCGCGGATGAGGCCGTCTCGGCGCTTGATGTGAGCGTTCAGGCGCAGGTGCTTGATCTGCTGGATGACATTCAAGAGCGCTTTGGGGTGGCCATGCTCTTTATCACCCATGACCTGCGCGTCGCGGCGCAAATCTGCGACGAGGTGCTGGTGATGCAACGCGGCGAGGTCGTCGAATACGGCCCCGCCGGAGAGGTGCTGGCCAACCCGCGCCACGACTATACCCGCAATCTGATCGAGGCGGCACCGGGCCGCCACTGGGATTTTGCCAATTACCGCGTGCTTGACAGCGCCACCATGACGACAGGAGCCACCGCATGACCGTCCTTCCTAAAATCGAAGCCTTTGCCGCCGATCTAACCGCCATTCGCCAAGACATTCACGCCCACCCCGAACTGGGTTTCGAAGAGGTCCGCACCGCCGGGATCGTCGCCGAGAAACTGCGGGCTTACGGCGTGGACGAAGTCCACGAAGGGCTGGGCGGCACAGGGGTTGTTGGTATCATCAAAGGGACAGGGGGCGGTAACCGTCGCGTGGGTCTGCGGGCCGATATGGACGCGCTGCCGATTGTCGAGGATTCCGGCGTGCCCTATGCCTCGACCAACCCCGGTCGGATGCATGCCTGCGGGCACGATGGCCACACGACCATGCTCCTCGGTGCGGCGCGTTATTTGGCGGAAACACGTGATTTTGACGGCACCGTGGTGCTGATCTTCCAACCCGCCGAAGAAGGCTTGGGCGGTGCGCGGCGGATGCTCGAAGAAGGGCTGTTCGAGAAATTCCCCTGTGATGAAATCTACGGCATGCACAACGATCCAAATTCTGAGCCGGGCAAGGTCAATGTCACCCCCGGCCCGGCGATGGCAGGGGCGGCTTTCTTTGACATCACCGTCAAGGGCGTTGGCAGCCACGCCGCCATGCCACATCAGTCGCGTGATCCGATCGTCATCGGCACCGCGCTGGTGCAGCAGATGCAATCCGTGGTCAGCCGCAACACGCCACCGACCAAGCCGATTGTGCTCTCGGTCACCAAATTCAACGCAGGCTCAGCCTATAACGTCGTGCCGGATGCCGCGACCATTGCGGGCACGATCCGCTATTTTCATCAAGATGTCATTGAGATGGCCGAGGCCCGGATGCGCGAACTTTGCGCCGGGATGGCCAGCGCCTACGGGATCGAGATCGAGGTCGACATCCGCAATGTCTTTGACGTGCTGATGAACGACCCCGAGTTGACGACTGCCTATGTCGAGGCTGCCGCCAGCGTGGTGGGGGCCGAGAATGCGCGGGAGTCGACCGAACAGGCCAGCGGCTCCGAAGACTTCGCCGACATGCTGAAGGTCGTCCCCGGCGCCTATTGCCGGGTGGGTCACGCAGGCAGCGTGCCGCTGCACAATCCGGGCTTTGTGCTGGATGACGGCATCCTGCCCATCGGCGCGTCGATCTACGCCCGTATCGTGGAAACCCGCTTGCCCAAAGTCGGCAGCTAAACCGCCGCTTTTGTGGCCCTATTAAACAGCCCCGCGTTCGGCATTGGCCGCGCGGGCGCAAGGAACTTGTTTATGACAAACCCTCTTAATTTACCCTTTGATACCGATGAAATGCTCGCCGGGCTGCGCCCTTGGATCGAGACCGAAAGCCCCACTTTTGACGGTGCCGCCGTGAACCGCATGATGGATGTCGTGCAGCACGACCTCGCGGTGCTCGGCGCGCGGATTGAGCGTATCCCCAGCCCCATGGGCCTTGGCGACAGTCTGCGGGCGACCCTGCCGCATCCGCGTCAGGGGGAAGGGGGCATCCTGCTGCTTGGCCATATGGACACGGTGCATCCAGTGGGCACGCTCGCGAAACTTCCCTACAAGCGCGAAGGCAATATCTGCTACGGCCCCGGCCTGATGGACATGAAAGGCGGCAACTACGTCTACCTCGACGCGCTGCGCAAATTGCTGGCTGCCGGGGTTGAGACGCCGCTGCCGGTGACGGTGCTCTTCACCCCGGATGAGGAAATCGGCACCCCCGCCACCCGTGCATTGGTCGAGGCCGAGGCCAAACGCCACAAATACATCCTCGTCCCCGAACCCGCACGCCCCGACGGCGGTGCCGTGATCGGACGCTATGCCATTGCGCGCTTTAACCTCCAGACCCGAGGCCGCCCCAGTCATGCGGGCTGGGCTTTGTCCGAAGGCCGCTCGGCCATTGCGGAAATGGCGAAATCTGTGGGTGTGATCGAAGGCATGACCACCGAGGATTGCACCTTTTCACTCGGCGTTTTTCACGCGGGGCAGTGGGTCAACTGTGTGTCGTCCGTCTGCGATGCCGAGGTGCTCACCATGGCCAAGACCCAAGAGCAACTTGATGCGGGCGTAGCAAAGATGATGGCGCTGAACTCGGACAAAGGCGATGTCATCATGGAGATCCGCCGCGGGGTCACCCGTCCGGTTTGGGAACCTGACCAGCCGGGCACGATGGCGATGCTGAAACTGGCCCAAGAGATCGGCAGCGAGATCGGTATCGAGATTTCCGGCAGCTCCGCCGGGGGCGGCTCGGACGGGAATTTTACCGGCTTTCTGGGGCTGCCCACGCTCGACAGTATCGGCGTGCGCGGCAAGGGGCTGCATACGCTGCAAGAGCATATCTATGTCGATAGCCTCACCGAACGCGCCAAGCTCGCGGCGGGCTTGTTTTGTCGCCTGACGGGGTGAGAGGAGATACGGGCGCCGTCGAATTTTCGCGTTCGGCTGCGCTCGGATAGGCTTTCGCAAGGCGATCGAACTCAGCTTACGGACAGCGGCCGTGCAGTTTCCGCGCCGAAATGCAGCGTGACGCGAGCCGAAGGGTTTTAGACCGGGATTCTCATCTCTTCACGTTCGAGCTTTGCAGCGGTTTGCCCTGCTTTCGCGGCGCAAAGCGCAAAAAGCGGTCATCACTGCGATTCAGGCGCAATTTCAACCTCCATCCACGACCGTCCGCTCCTGCTGGCATGCATCTTGCCCAGTGCAGTAGCCCCTTGGCCTGCGCTTGCTGGAACCATTACGCAGCGGAAACGTTGACACACCAATTGTTCTGAAAATTTATCCTAACATAGGAGCGGTCACTCATGTCCCACCCCTCCAACGCCCAGCCTCCCTCGCGGCGCGATCTTCTTAAAATGATCGGATTGGCAGCAGGCTCTTCTACCATGCTGCATGCGATGTCCTCCTTAGGTCATGCCCGACAAAGCCCCTACAAAGGTCCCATAGACCTCTCGGGCGCACCAGAAGGGCGGAAGGTTGTGGTTCTGGGGGCAGGGCTTGCGGGGATGTGCGCCGCACTGGAACTGCGGAGCGCGGGTTACGAGGTCAGCATTCTAGAGTACCAAAAACGCGCTGGCGGACGGTGCTGGACATTGAAAGGCGGCGATGAGTTTGAGGAACTTGGGGGCTATAAACAAAAGGTAGAGTTCTCAAAGGGTCAGTATATCAACATTGGCCCTTGGCGTATTCCACATCACCATCTGGCATTGCTTGACTACTGCCACCGTCTGAACGTGCCCTTGGAAGTTTTCGTTCAAGAGAACCAGAATGCCTATCTCCATTCCCAAACAGCATTTGACGGTAAGCCGATCCGCTATGGCCATGCTTGGGCGGATTATGTGGGGCAGATCACCGAACTGCTCGCGAAGTCTGTGGATAAGGGGCGGCTCGACAGCCCGTTAAGTAAGGAAGACACCGAAATCCTGCTCGAGTCGCTGAAATCCTTTGGCGTTCTCAATAAGGATTACGCCTATGAGGCCAGCCTCGATACCGCTGAATACCGCGGCTATCCCGATGCAGGGGCGCCGGGTGGCGGGCTTTATAACGCGGCGCCTGAACCGTCCGAGCCGATTGAGCTAACGGACCTGCTGAAATCCCGTTTCTGGGAAAAGATGCGCAACCATACGACCTATCGCCACCATGCGCCGATGTTCCAGCCGGTCGGGGGCATGGAGGAAATTGCCCATGCTTTTGCCCGCGAGGTGGAAGATCTGATCACCTACAACGCCAAGGTTGACCGGATCAAACAGACCGAAAATGGCGTCGAAGTGGAATACTCTGGTGCCGATGGCGAAGGCAGCGGCGGGGTGGAGACGGCGGATTACTGCGTCTGCACGATCCCCTTTACCATCCTCAGCCAGCTCGAAGTCGATGTTTCTGCCGATATGCGTCGGGTCATGCGCGCGCTGCATTATCACGAGGCGGTCAAGGCGGGGCTGGAGATGAAGCGCCGCTTCTGGGAGCGTGACGAGCAGATCTATGGCGGCATTACACTGACCGACCTGCCGATTGCTGAAATCAGCTACCCTTCCGCCGAGATGCACTCGGATGGGCCGGGCGTGCTGCTGGGCGCCTATGTCTATGGCCCGCAGGCCTATGCCTTCAATTCCATGTCCCCGAAGGAGCGGTTGGAGACCGTGCTAGAGCAGGGCGCCAAAATTCACCCGCAGTACCGGGATGAGTTCAGCAATGGTGTGGTGCTAAGCTGGCACCGGGTTCCATGGATGCTGGGCTGCTACTCCGACTGGGATGACCGGGGCCGCGACTATGAGATCGCGGCAACGATGGACAATCGTCTGGTCTGCGCGGGGGAGCATATCAGCTACCTTCCCGGTTGGCAGGAAGGCTCGCTCTTGTCGGCATTGGATGCGGTGCGCCAAGTGCATGACCGCGCGGTTAAAGAGGGCTAAGCGATGCGTTATTTGATAGTGCCTTTACTGCTCGGCCTGGCCGCCCCGGGCTTTGCGCAGGAAGAAGAATCGCCGGTCGATGTGGGCCGCCGTGACCTCGGTTCTACGTTAGAAAAGTTCACCGACAGCGACGGCGCCGAGTTGTACCGCCGAGCTTGTTCCGGCTGTCACGGTCCCGAAGGGGAAGGCGCTTTTGGTGCCGGGAAATATCCCGCGCTCGCAGCCAATCCGCGTCTGGGCCATCCCCGCTATCCGGTCAATCTGATCCTGGAGGGCAACGGCGCGATGCCGTCCTTTGCGGACTGGCTGGACGACGAACAGGTGGCCGCAGTGGTGACCTATATTCAGACGAACATGGGCAATGACTACGCCGGAGAGGTGACTGCCGAGGATGTAAGCCGCATGCGCGAAGAATTTGCGGATCTGGATGAGGGATGATTATGAAACTCCATTATTTTCTACCACTCGCCCTAACCGCCGCGCTTGCTGCGCAGGCTGAAACGCCGCCCCCTCTGTTTGACGGCGTGGAAGGGGGCGAAGAGCTCACCCCTGATACCGCACTTGGCCGCACCGTGGCGTCAGGTGGTGCCCTGCATGGTGGTGTGGGGATGAAATGTATGGCCTGTCACGGGCTTGATGATGCTGGCGCCGGTTTGGGCGATATGCCCGGTCTTGCGGGGCAGCCCGCAGACTACCTTGTTGAACAGCTAGAGGCTTTCATGTCCGGCGCGCGGTTCTCGCCCATTATGGTGCCAATTGCGACACAACTGACCGACAAGGAGCGCATGGCCGTGGCGGACTACTATGCCTCAGTCGCGCCGAAGCTATCAAAGTTCGACCACGAGGCGCCGACCGATCTGGTACAGCGGGGCGGCGCGTTGGCGGCGTCAGGCAGCGACAGGGTTACAGCTTGTAGCCAGTGTCATGGCGGCGGCGATACCAGCGGTGCGGCGATCCCTCGGCTCAAGGGCCAGTCGGCGCAGTATATCGCGGATCAACTGGTGGCCTGGCGCGAGGGTGATCGGGCAAACGGACCCTTGGGTGTAATGGAGCAGATCGCCAAGTCGCTGACGCCTGAAGAGATCAAGGCCGTCGCACTGTATTACCAGCAGACACCCCCTGATACCCAGTAAGCTTGCGCAGTTTCCCCGCATAAGATCAAACAGCGCAGCGTGTCAAAACCACGTTGCGCTGTTCGCTTTTTCACCCTTTGTCAAAGGACCGCCGGCTCAAGCCGCCCCCCGCGGCAGCGCTTCTTGCCGCAGGAACAGCCGCACTTGCAGCGCCACCAACACCATGAAGAGCCCGCCGCCTGCGACCCACATCAACGCCCCGGCAAGCTGTTGGTCGGCCAGCGCGGATAGGCCGTAGGGCAGGGCGGTCATTGCGTGCCAGTCATGCCAAGCGGTAGGGGCGAGCGTCAGCGTCACTGCAAAGGCGGTCAACTGCGCGGCGGTGAAGACGGAAGGCACTGCGGCCTGTGCTCCAGCAGAACGGAAACTGGCAAAGAGGGCGATTGCTGTTCCGGTCAGCGACAGGTGCATCGCCCAATAAGTTACATCGGACTGCAGCGTAGCCGCATAGGGCGTTGGGCTATGCCATACCCAAAACAGCGCGGCGAAGAGCAGGGCCACAGGCCAGACCGGCAGGCGCAGCCGCGGCAAAGCTGCTGCGATCAGCGGCGCTGCGACCAGTGTCAGCAGGATATGCTGCCCGACCCGCGCTGAGAACAGCGCCATCGATGCGGCACAGAGGGGTGAGATGAATAGAAACGCAACCAGCGCCGCGCCGCTCATCGCCTGACCGCGCCGCTCGGCAGTCACCCACAGTGCTGCGGTAAAGAGCAGCAAACCGGCGAGCAACAGCGGGTCTAGCGTCCAGCGGGTCAGCAAGTCCCCGGGTAGAGGCGGGGTGCCGCAGAAAGGGGTATAGGCATCGGGTTCCATAAGGGTTCCTTTCTATCCGTGACAGCCGGGGAGGATCAGAACGGGAGTGAGGTTGGCGATCGTCGCGATCAGGGAAATCAAACCGGACCACCAAGCCGCCCGCGCCAGCGCAAACGCGTCGGGCGTTAACCCCGGTCGCCGCCCCTTGCTATGTGCGCTCCACATCCAGATGATTTGCAGGACCACAAATACCACGGTGATTGCCACCGCGGTGAGAACCAGATGTTCCGGCGAGAGCAGGGCTCGCGGCGCGCAAGCGGCAGAGATGAGCGCATACATTGTCGCGAAGTGAAGCGCCCAGAGCAGAACTGGTTTAGCGATACCTAGGGTCAGGCCTTTCATAGCGCACTCCCCGCCAGCAGATAGGCCGCTGCCGTCGCACCGCCCATGATCGCCACCACGCGGGCAAATGTCCCGATCAACAGGTTCGGCAGCATCTGCCCCGGCTTCACCGCGCCCACCGCTTTGCGCAGCGCGTTGATCAGCGACCAGTAGATCATCACCGCGAGATAGCCGGCGACGAAAGCAAAAAGAGACCAGCCCACGGCGGCATAAGCCGAGCCATAGGGGTCAACTGCGCGGATCGAGAAAAAGAGCAATGTGCCGAGCGCGGCAGCGCTGACCGCAAGACCAAGATCGACCGCGATCACCGGCGTCACCTTCGCTCCAAATGCCGCCCGTTTGCTGGCCCAGCCGAGCAATAGAACCGCCAGCGACGCGACCAGCGCCAGCCCGGCCATAAGCGGTTCTGCTGGGGGTGTCGTCTCGGCCCAATGCGGTTGTGTGTTCCAAAGATAGAGCCCGGCAAAGAGCAGTGAGGCGAAGAGCGCGGAGGAGATCAACATCGTCCCCACAACCGCGATATGCAAATGGCTGCGCGTGTCGACGACATTGACCGGCAGGCGCAGCCCCCGCAACCCGCTGTCACGCAGCACGCCGCTGTCTGACGGCTCCCATACCCATGCGGTAATGCCCATCAGCGCAATCGCAAAGCCCACCGCCACCAGCCAGTAGGCTGAGGCCAAGGTGGCCCCGAAGCCGAGCGCCAAGCCAAAGGCCGAGATCAGTGGCACCCATGTGGGATGCGGCAGTCGCACGATCTGCATCGGCGCGCCGGTGATCGGATCGTTGCCCATCGTCTCGCGGCGATGGTCTATGGTGGGCCGCAGCGCGCCCTCAACCTCACGGGCGGGGCGGTCCAACAGTTCAGGCTGGTCCCACAGCGGCTCGCGCGAACGGACCTCGGGAATGGCGTGGAAATTGAAGCCCGGCGGGATCGGTGGGTAAAGCCACTCCAGCGTCCCCGCGCCCCAAGGGTTGCGCCGCGCCCGCAGCCCGTTGCGCTGGTGCCAGAAGAAGTCAAAGACAAAGAGCACCACCCCAGCCGCGAGGATATAGGAGCCGATTGACGACAGCATGTTCAGCCGGTCCCAGCCCAGCCCCTCGGGGTAACTGGCGATCCGCCGTGGCATCCCGCGCAAACCGGTCAGATGCATCATGAAGAAGGTCACGTTGAACCCGATGAACATCAGCCAGAACACCCAGCGGCCAATGGCCTCGGACATCATCCGCCCGGTGAACTGCGGCATCCAGTAATAAAGCGCGCCAAACATCGGGAAAACGAAGCCACCGATCAGCACATAGTGCAGATGTGCCACGACAAAGTAGCTGTCATGCGCCTGCAAGTTAAACGGCACGGCGGCGACCATCACACCGGTCAGCCCGCCCAGCACAAAGATGAACAGAAAGCCGAAGATAAAGAGCATCGGCACATCCATGCGTGGCTTGCCCTGCGCTAGAGTGGCGAGGAAGCAGAAGATCTGCACCCCCGTCGGGATCGCCACCATGGTCGATGCAGCGGAAAACAACGTCAGCGACATCACCGGCAGGCCCGTGGCAAACATATGGTGCGCCCAGAGACCGAAGCTGAGGAAGCCCATTGTCACCACCGCGGCCACGGCGAAGCCATAGCCAAAGAGCGGCTTGCCCACGAAGGTCGGCAGCATCGTCGCCACCATCCCGGCGGCGGGGAGGAAGATGATATAGACCTCCGGATGTCCGAAGAGCCAGAACAGGTGCTGCCAAAGCAAGGGGTCGCCGCCCAAGGCGATGTCAAAGAAGGGCAGGCCGAGCAGGCGCTCCGCCTCCAAAAGTATCGAGCCAATGATCAGCGGCGGGAAACCCACGGCGATCATGAAAGCCGTGACCAGCAGATACCACATGAAGATCGGCATCTTGGTCAGGCTCATCCCCGGTGCGCGGGTGCAGAGGATCGCGGCGATGATCTCGACCGCTGCGGTGACGGAGGCGATCTCGGCAAAGGTAATGCCGATGAGCCAGAAATCCGCCGAGAGGTCCTGCGTATAGGCGCTGGTCGAAAGCGGCACATACATGAACCAGCCCCCGGCGGGGGCGGCGTCAAAGACGAAAGACGACAGCACGATGATGCCACCGAAGAGGTAGCAGTAGTAACCAAAGGCCCCGAGCCGCGGAAACACCAGATCGCGCGCGCCGACCATGAGCGGAATAAGATGCACCGCAAACCCTTCCAGCATGGGGATCGCAAAGAGGAACATCATGATCGTGCCATGCATGGTGAAGACCTGATTGTAGGTCTCGGAATCGAGGAAGGTATTGTCTGGCACGATCAACTGCGTGCGCACCAGCAGGGCGAGGAACCCGGCAATCAGGAAGAAGATGAAGCCGGTAACGAGGAAGCGCTTGCCCACCACCCGGTGGCTGACCGAGGACAGATAGCGGATGCCCGGCGGGGCGTCCCAGATCCGCTCGAACCCTTTGTCCGGCGCGCCCTTGGCGCTGCCGGAATAGGTCTGATCCTCGGGCAGATCCACGACATATGCGGTACGATCAGTCATTTAAGGCTCGCCAGATAGGCCGAGAGCGCGCGCAGGTCCGGCCCCGGCAAATGGTTGTAAGAAGGCATTTTGGCGCCCGGTTTCATTGCGGTCGGGTCCGCTATCCAACCCGCCAGCGTGCCTTGGTTCATGCGGTACATCCCGGCGCCAAGGCTGCCCCGTCCACCCACACGGGTAAGGTCGGGCCCAAGGTCACCGCCTTCGGCCACGCCGCGGATGGTATGACAGGCGGGGCAACCCGCTTCGACAAAGACATCGCGGCCGCGGGTGAGTTCTGTCGTCGCTGCGTCACGGGCCTCGCCGCTGCTGCGCTGCATCCAGGCGTCGAAATCTTCGGGCTCCATAACGACGACCTCAAAGGCCATTTTCGGGTGCGACAGCCCGCAGAACTCGGCGCATTGGCCGCGAAAGCGCCCCGTTTCGGTTGCCATGACGGGCAGGCTGTTCACCCGGCCCGGGATCATGTCCATCTTGCCGGTGAGCTTGGGCACCCAGAAGGAGTGGATCACGTCGCTGGATTTGAGACGAAAGGTGACAGCGCGGCCCTTAGGGATGACGATCTCATTTGCGCCGCGCATGGCCCAGCCTTCGGGGTCATAGACCACGTCCCACCAGAACTGTTTGCCGGTCACTTCGATGACCAGCGCTTCGGGGTCTTTCGACGTGATACGTTGCAGGATGACGGTGGAAAAGCCCATCAGGATCAGGACCGAGACCAGCGGCAGCGCGATGCCGCCCGCCCAAATCCACCAGTGGCGCGGGGCGAGGCGGCCCGAGACGACCGCCCAGACGAAGAGCAGCAGCAAGACGAAGATTAAGCCGAAAGCCACGGTCATGCCGATGGTCAGCCCGTTGATCGCGGTGGCGCCGACCCCCTCGGGCGCGAGGGCAGATTGCGCGCCGTATTCGCCGAGCGTGGACTGTGCGGTCTCGCTCATTCCCGCGCCTCCGATCCCAAGAGATAGGCGGCGATGTCACGCGCTTCGTCACGTTTCAGGCCGAGGTTCGGCATGGCGGTGGCAGGGCTATGCGCGGGCGGGTTCATCAGCCAGCGGGTCAGATCGCCAGGGCGATTGGGCAGCACGCCCGCAACATAGGATTGCTGGGCAAAATCATGCAGATCGGGGCCAACAGTCCCTTGCGCGTCGCGGAGGCCGGGCACGCGGTGACAGGCACCACAGCCGTGCTCTCTGATCAACGCCACCCCGCGTTGCGGGTCTGCATCGAGAAACCGGCGCGAGGCGGCATCGTAGTCCGGTGTCTTTTCGACCAGCCCTTGGCGAATGTTGATCCGATACCAATCCGAAACCAGCCGCGACGCCTCTCGCATCGGATCGGCCACGGCGGCGGCGAGGCTGCTTTGCGGTGGTAGGGCCGACCAGACCATCGCGAGGGTGGTGAGCAAGACAACCGATATGACGGTGAAGAGCCGCATCCCGTCAGCTCACTGCGTCGGCGCCGTGGAAGGCTCCAACAGCGGTGAGGTTTCGGGCGGCAGCGGCTGCGTGGGCCGGACGCGGTTGTAATAGGCGCTTACGGCTTCGATGTCTTTTGAGGTCATCTTTTTGGCGATGGCGGACATGACGTTGTTCACGTCGTTGTCGCGTTTGCCCTCTTTCCACATCTGCAATTGATGCGCCATGTAGCTGGCATATTGCCCGGCGAGATAGGGGACCGAAGGCGGGTTACCGAGGCCGCTCGGACCGTGACAATTCACACAGGCAGGCACACCGCGCTCAGCCGAACCGACAGCGCCAAGCTGTCCGCCCCATTGGAGGGTCATGCCATCCACATCGCCCAAAGGCGGGGTATAGGGGGCCGAGATCGTGGCGTAATAGGCGGCCACGGCCTCCATCTCTTCTTCGGTCAGTTTCTTGGCTATGCCTGACATAACGCGGTTCTGCCGGTCACCCGAAGCGTAGTCTTTGAGCTGCTTATAAGTGTACCACCCCGCCTGACCTGCAAGCCGTGGGAAAGCGCCTGATCCGTCGCCCGCGCCATCCCCGCCATGACAGGTGATGCAGGCCATGCCGCTATCGCCCGCTTCCGATCCGCCCATGGCCACAAGTCGCCCGAGCTCCAGCACATCGTCGTCGACCTCGGTATTTACCGTCGCGTTGAACCGCAGCACGTCGTCCTGCAAGCGTTGCTCCATCGTCGAGATCCCCGGCGCGGCCTCGTAGTTTTGTGCGTGGATGAAACCGGCGGAGATGCCCAGAACTGCGAGTGCGCTGCAGGTCGTCAGAACGGTGCGGAATGTCATGGGTCGGTCCTTTCGATCTGTCTTAGGCATCCATCAGGGGGCCGGGGTTCGGCAGGTAGTCGCGTTTCATATGCTCCAGCGTCCAATAGGCGAGGCCCATCAGCGGGCCGGTGGGGTTGTAGCCAAGGTTCTGCGGAAACAGGCAGGCGCCGAAGACGAAGACGTTGTGATGGTCCCACATCTGGCCATAGCGGTTGACCACGCTGGTCTCGGGGTCCGTGCCAATGACCGCGCCGCCAACGTTATGCGTGGTCTGGTAGGGGACGATGTCGTAATGCTTGTCGACGGCAGCGAGGTTTGTACCGCTGACCGAGGTCACGTTGTCCATCTCGCGGGCCACTTCCATCGCGCGTTGCATGACATAGTCCGACATCTTGCGGTCATTCTCGGGGAAATCGAAGGTCATCCGCAGCAGCGGGCGCCCATAGGCATCGGTCCAGGTGGGATCGAGGTCGAGGTAGTTCTCGGGCGTCGAGACCGAGGAGCCATGCACCACCAGATCGGCATGGTGGTTGTAGTTCTCGCGGACCGCTTGCTTCCATTCCGCGCCCCATTTCGGCGTGCCTTCGGGCACCGGCTGATAGCCGATGGGCCTGCCGTGGTACTGCTTGCAGGCGATATAGCCACCGCCGACGAAGCCCAGATCGCTGTGGTCAAAATTGTCGCCGTTGTAATCGTCGATCACCACACCAAGCGCGCCGGCGCCCATATAGGGATCGGTCTTCACACTGTCGTCAAAGAAGGCATCGACACCGGCCACGGTCTGATACGCATAGTTGCGGCCCACGACGCCGGTGCGGGTTTTGGGATCGTAAGGTTTGCCCAAGCCAGAGACGAGCATCAGATGCACGTTCCACAGCGCATAGGCATTCATGCAGATCGTGTCGGCGGGCTGAAAGACCTCTTCGCCGTTCTCATCTAGATAGACCGCGCCGGTGGCGGTTTTGCCGTCCTCGCTCTTCTCGATGCGCAGCACTTGGGCGTCAAAGCGGATCTCGAAATTCTCGTGGTCCTTGATCCGATCATAGACGCAGATGATCGGATCGGCCTTGGCGTAATAGCCGCAGCCGAAACGTTCGCAGAATCCGCAATAGGTGCAGGGGTGCAACTGCGCGCCATAGGGGTTCACATAGGCTTTGGTTACATTCGCCGAGGGCATGGGGAAGGGGTTCAGCCCCATGCGCGCCGCGGCCTCTCCGAAGAGCGTGTTGGAGATTGGCTGTTGCATCGGCGGATTGGGATAGTCCGCGCTGCGCGGTCCTTCGAAGACATTGCCGCCGGGACGCGCCTCGCCGCCGAGGTTGCCTGCTACACCGGCGGTGCCACAGATCCGCTCAAAGAAATCGAGATGCGGCTCAAGCTCTTCGTAGGTCACGCCCCAGTCTTGCACGCTGACGTCAGGCCCGATGAAATCCTTGCCATAGCGCTCTTCGTAATGGCTGCGCATTTGCAGGTCCGAGGGCAGGGGGCGCCACAGTTGACCGTTCCAGTGGATGCCCGCGCCGCCCAGACCAGAGCCCGGCAAGAACGACCCCAGACGCCGCATCGGCAGCGCCTGTTGGTCGCGGTTGTTGCGGATGGTGAGCGTCTCTTTTTTGACGTCCATCATATGGCTGTAGCGATGGGCGTATTTAAGCTCGTCATGTTCTTCTGGTGCGCTGAAGGAAGTGGCGGTGTGGCGTTTTTTGCCCCGTTCCAGCACCACGCAGCGTTGCCCGGCGTGGGCCAGTTCATAGGCAGCGGTGAGGCCGGTCCAGCCACCACCGATGATTAAGACGTCGGTTTTTGGCAGGGTTCTTGCCATCAGTCAGACCCTCCGCCAATCGCGCGGGGCGGGTAGGGGCTGCCGTCCCGGTCATGCGCAATGCCGCGCGGGGGAGGTGTGACCGAGCGCTTATGCGCGTCCACACGCTCTGTGTAATAGGCATGGGCACCGGGGAAGCCGACCATGCGCCATCCGGCATAATCGTGGTTCCCCAGATAGATAGGATCGGCGAAATAGCCTTGTTTTGTCAGTTTCCAAAGCTCAACAATAAGCGTGCCGGTGATGTCGTCGCGGTTCGACATTTCCTCAACGTGATCGGCACGCGCAGGGGCGTCCATTGTGGCGATATCCCCCAACTGGCGCGCCTGCTCGATCCCCTGCCGGAGCAGTTGGGCGGGGGTGAACTCCAACTGATACCCCTGTTCGGCAAGAGCACCTGCGGGGAAGGGCGGGTCAAGGTACAGGCCCTCGCCCGCGCCATAGGCAGTGGCCATCTGGAAATCGATAAAGTCGACTACTCCGGCTTGTGAGGCGGAGGGAAATTCATCTTGGGGAATAAAGACGTCAGCGACGGCAGCAGTCCAGCGGGCTTCATCATCGGTGAAGAAGGCCCATGGTCTGTCGTCGCTTGCGGCAAAGGCATGGGAAACGGGAAATCCGGCACCTGCAACGCCGGTACCAAGCGCGATCTGGGCTAAAATAGCTCGTCGGGAATAGAGCTTTGCCATAAATTGAGGCTCCGCTTGAAAATAGGTCTGACACCACCTCAACGGTAAACTTCCTGTGTGGTTCCGGAACTTTCTGAACCTTTTGGCCAGTTTGCGTGAACGGAACTGCTTTGCCGTGCGTTGGCTGACCATGTTCGCAAGCCTTTCTACCCCGATCCTTTTTGCGCTTGGCGGTTTTGCCGGGTTGATCATTCTCGCCACCGGCTACCGCATGACGGGGCTCAGCGACCAGATTGCTGACCGGACGGGATGGGGCGAAGCGCTGGTCGGCGCGGCCTTGCTGGGCGCGGCCACGTCCATGTCGGGCACAGTGGTGTCTTTGACCTCGGCGCTCGACGGGCGGGCGTCGCTAGCCTTCTCCAACGGCATCGGCGGCATTGCCGCGCAGACGGCGTTTTTGGCCTTTGCCGATATGATCTATAGGCGCGCCAATCTCGAACATGCGGCGGCGGATTTGGCAAATGTGTTTCAGGCTGGGTTGTTGCTCTTGCTGCTCACGGTGCCGTTGATGGCATTCACCGCGCCCGAAGTTGCTTTCTGGGGCATTCACCCCGCCAGCGTCGCGCTCTTTGTCCTTTACGCCTACGGCCTGCGCGCCACGGCCCGGCTGCGGGAAGAGCCGATGTGGCATCCTGTTGATACTTCAGAGACCCGCACAGACGCGCCCGAGCACGATGGGGAGGCGGAAAAACCTGCGAGCGCTTTGATACTCCCCTTTCTCCTGCTGCTGGTGCTCATGGCCCTGTCGGGCTGGAGCGTGGCGCGGATTGCCGGGGAACTGTCAGACCGGTTGGAGCTATCTGACACAGTGGTCGGTGCCACGATGACGGCGGTGCTGACCTCGCTTCCAGAACTTGTCACAACCCTTGTCGCCGTGCGGCGCGGAGCATTGCAGTTGGCCGTCGGTGGCATCATCGGGGGCAATACTTTTGACACCCTGTTCCTGACCCTGTCAGACGTCGGCTACCGCGATGGTTCGCTCTACCACGCGATCACCGCGGATGACCTGTTCTGGCTGACCGTAGCGATGATGATGACGGCGGTCCTTACCCTTGGCCTCATCTTTCGCCAACGGCACGGCATCGGGTGGGAGAGTATAGGGCTGCTGGTCATCTATGCCGGGGCGCTGGCCGTGCAAATCCTGTGAGTTTGGCGCTGGATCGGAACTTTTTCGCTCACGGCCCCGTTACATTTCCGATGCTTACGGCTTTGGCCGCCCGAGATTTACAGCAGGAGATTGATCCATGAAACATGCGCCGCTTCTCGCAGTCACGCTCATTGGCAGCCTCGCCGCCACCACTCTGAGGTCCGAGCCCGAAGCGCCGCAGTTCATCCCCGAAGACACGATGATCGCAGTATCGAGCCTGTCGGGGCACAAGCTTTTCATACCCAGTGAAGGCGCAAAGCTTGCCGAAATTGACCTCGAAGAACTCAAAGAACCCGCTGAAGACTGGACCATGGCCGGGCAGGTCGCAGAACTGGTGATGACCCGCGACGGCACCCTGCGCGGCGTGGTCGTGGATGCGGGCGGGTTCTTGGGCAAAGGGGCGACGAAAGTTCTGTCTCTACAAGACCTACGCTTTCTGCCAGACGCCGATGAGGAGAACGAATTTTTCCTGCTCTACACGGGCCAGAAGGACGATCTGAAGGCGGCGCCTGAGTATAACGAAGACGATGTTCGCCTGCGCGCCGCTGACATGCGCAAGGATGGCGAAAAGGTTGAGATCGTGAAGTTGGGCGATCTGGGCTCTGATGAGTTCTTGGGTCTCGCCGCCTTTGGTCAGAATGACAACTGGATCGGCGAAGTCTCTCAGGTGACTTTTAATGAAGACAGTAAGATCGACCAGGTCATTCTCGATATCGGCGGCTTCCTGGGACTGGGCGAAACCCAAGTCGCGCTGCCGCTCGATATGATTGAACTCCGACGCCTCGGTGCTGACGACCTGCGGGCCTATGTCTCGGCGACTGAAGAAGAATTGCAGAAAATGGACCCATGGGAAGAGGAAGGCTGAGCCTCACCCGGCAACCCCAATTGGAATTTAGACTAAGCTACGTCTCAGGAGACCCGGTATGGAGAGCGCGAAATTTGACCTTCACCTGATCGATTACGCGATTGTGGTGATCTATTTCATCGGGGTGGTGGCCCATGGCATCTATGTTTCGCGCAAGAACACTGGCGGCTCGGAGGACTACTTTCTCGCCGGGCGCTCGCTGCCTTGGTATCTGATCGGCTTCTCGCTTTTCGCCTCGAATATGTCCGGCTCCAGTTTCGTAGGCCTGATGGGCGGCGCCTATGCCAATGGTGTCGTGATCTTTAACTACGAGTGGACCGCGGCGCTGGTTCTGATCCTGTTCGCGATCTTCATTCTGCCCTCCTACCTGCGGGCCAAGATTTCGACCGTGCCGGGGTTCTTGGAAGAGCGCTATGACGTCCGCTCACGCCGGGCGTTTTCGCTTTTCACCATTCTCGCGATTATGTTCATCGATACGGCCGGGGCGCTGTATGCGGGCGGTTTGGTGATCTCCAACGTGACGGGGTATCTCAACCTTTGGGCCGCTGTGGCGGTGTTGGCGTTGGTCGCGGGGATCTACACCATTCTTGGCGGCCTGTCGGCGGTTGTTGTGACTGATACGGTGCAGGCGATCTTGCTGATCATCGGGGCCGCGGCCCTGTTCTGGATCGGATTGGATGAGATCGGTGGCTGGGAAGAACTGTTTACCGGTACGCCGGATGAGTTGACCCATATGATCCTGCCTGCGGACGATGATTTCCTGCCGTGGACCGGGCTTTTGGGAGTGATCCTGCTGGGCTTCTACTATTGGACGATCAACCAATTCGTCGTGCAGCGGACCCTTGGTGCGAAGGATCTGAAAGAAGGCCAGATCGGTGCGATCTTTGCGGGATTCTTGAAGTTGCCGAACATCTTTCTGATGGTCCTGCCGGGGATTATCGCGCTAAAGCTGTACCCCGACCTTGAAACGCCGGACCTTGCCTTCCCCACACTGGCGTTCGAGTTGATGCCCATCGGTGTGCGTGGCCTCATAATGGCGGCGCTGATCGCGGCGATTATGTCCTCGCTCGACTCCGCACTTAACTCGGCCTCGACCCTCGTGGTCAAAGATTTCGCGGAACCGATCTTTAACGTCAAAGAGGAACGACAGGTTTGGTTGGGCAAGCTGATCACAGCCGGGGTCATGGTATTTGGCGCAATCTATGCCCCGATGATTGCCGGGTTCGAAAGCCTCTTCAGCTACTTCCAGTCGTCGCTGTCCTACATCGTGCCGACCATTGTGGTGGTCTATATCTTGGGTCTCATGTTCAAGCGCCTGAACGGCAACGGTGCGTTTTGGACCATTATATTCGGTCTGGTGGTGGGCATCCCGCTCTTTGTGCTAAAAGAGGTGACGAACTATTGGGTCTACATGGGCCTGCCCGAGATCCATTATACGGTTATGTCGTCGATCATGATGACAATCGGCATCATCCTGCACTTCGGGATTTCGTACGCCACTTCGCCTAAGGAAAAGGAGAACCTCGAAGATCTCGTCTGGCAGGCAGATGAGGCCAAAGAGATTTTCACCCAATGGGAAAAACCGCTCTGGCAGGACCGCACCCTTTGGGCCGGCATCCTCGTGGTTGCGACTGCGGCGATGGTGGTCTGGTGGTGGTGATCTATGGAGACGCTCAACCGCTTTGGGGAAGAGATCAACCTTTGGCTCGACACAGCCCCTAATTTCGTCGCACCTATGCTCGCCGTTCTGGCGGCCTGTGTCGCAGCGCTGTTCCTTCATTGGCTGACGTACCGCGTTCTAACACGTGCCCTGGCACATGAGAATGCGACAGGCCGGTCCCTGCTGCGCCGGGCGCGTCGCCCCTCTCGCCTCGCCGCCGTGGTGGCCGCGCTGGCGTGGGTGCTGCCAAACATCCGGCTGCCCTACGGCTGGCAGGACAACGTAGGGCATCTGTTTCTGATCTTGCTGATCATTCTGGTGGGTTGGACGCTCATTCTGCTCACCAACCACTTCTCAGAGCGCGCGGTACGGCGGCATCGACTGGACGTCGAAGACAACCTTTCAGCACGGAAGTTTGTAACCCAAGCGCGGGTGTTACGCCGTACTACGACCATCATCCTCGGGATCTTCACGGTCGCCGGAGTTCTGTTGACCTTCGAGAGCGTCCAAAAATACGGCGCTGGGCTTTTTGCCTCTGCCGGGGCTGCGGGGCTGGTCTTGGGGCTGGCAGCGCGTCCCGTTCTCACAAACCTCATCGCCGGGCTTCAGATCGCCATTACCCAGCCTATTCGGCTCGAAGACGTGGTGATTGTCGAAGACGAATGGGGCTGGGTCGAGGAAATCTTCGCCACATATGTCATCGTGCGCCTGTGGGACTGGCGCCGCATGGTGGTGCCTTTGTCATATTTTATCGAAAAACCGTTCCAGAACTGGACCCGCGAGAGCGCGTCGATCATCGGTTCGGTATTTTGGTATCTCGACTACACGGTGCCCATCGACAAGATGCGCGCAAAGCTTGAGGAACTGGCCAAGGCGTCTGATCACTGGGACGGCAATGTGGTGAACCTGCAGGTCTCAGAGACAGAGAAAGACAGCATCGCCGTACGCGCTTTGGTGAGCGCCCAAACCTCTCCGAAAGCGTGGGACTTGCGCTGCGAGATCCGCGAGAAGATGATTGCTTGGCTGCACAGTGAGCACCCTGAAGCACTGCCGCGCCTGCGCGGGGAGATGCAGATGCAGTCAAAGGCGACGCTCAGTAGAGTGCGGGCGAAAGGGATGGCTGACTGAGCGTTGTGCTTTGAAGGTCATAGGACTGCGCAAACCTAGCTCAATAGATGAAGCATATCGCGCATATAGCGCACGGCTTCGCCCTAATTTAAAGAAGGCAATGCACGCGCTTTGAGCAAGGGCAAAACCGGACCGACAAGAGTATTGCGGCCGAGGGGAGGCCGGCGAACGCGACAGTGAAGCTCAAATAACACGCTATGATAGAATTTTCCGGACGTACTTCATGCCCGTTATGCGATTGCGATAGCCTCCTCGTGCAATCAAGGAGTTAATATGTATCGATCAATTCTCGGTCTCGCGTTCACCATACTTGCGGTGCCGGCAACGGCTGAAACCCCTCAGGGCGTTTGGGCCTCTAATCCAGCCCATTGCAGCGGGCCTTATCCCGAGACGCAAGTCCGTATCGCAGGGGACACGATTTCCTTCATTGAAACGAGTTGCAAGTTGGACAATCCCACAACTCTACGCGGAATACCTCAAGCCAAACTCTATGATGTGACATGTAGTGGCGAAGGTGAAACTTGGTCACAACGCGTATTTATTGGCACGGATGGGGACGGTCTGCTGATTTACAGCGATGGCGGCGCAAGCCGCTATCAGGGCTGCTAGTCCATTTAGGGTAGGCAGCTTCGCCATCCCTAAAGATTATATCTCAAAAACATAAGGTTAATTAAGATCATGAATAACAATACCAAGATTATTGTCGCCGGTACCGCAGCAATGGCAATTAGCTTTTTCCTCCCGTGGATCAATATCTGGGTTGGCGGTATTGCACCTTCCAACATGTTAAAGGCCGGTGCAGACGCGATGACACTGGGTACTCTGATTTTTATCGCAAGTTTTGTCCTTGCAGCCGTAGTCTGCGTTATGAGCGTTACGGGAAAAGAAAATCCTAAACTCGCAGTCGCCGCAGGGGCACTGCCATTTGCAATGGCAGCCTGGGCAATTCTCAAGTCTACAGCTGCCGTCAACAGCAGCGGATACGGTGGCAGCATCCCATGGGGAGATCTGGGGCAGTTGTTCCAGATTGTCGCTATCGGTTTGCCTATCTATGCCATCGGCGCAGCCGCGACGCTGGTTGGCGGGTTCCGGGAGTTGAACGCAGCCGCGCCGACTACTGAAGTTTCAGCCGCGCCAAACCCTGCAAGTGTATCGACTGACGAGCCGACCTGACCAAAATGTAAGTCGATCAGCCTTCAGCCCATGCGTGTTAAACCGGCGGATCTTACATGCGCCGGTTTAACTGCGAAGTATCTATCGTTCTAGCCAAGTCAGTTCATTCACTCATGCAATAGGATCTTACATTCACCACGGCCTTGCGTAGCCTGCTTACTAAATCAATCTGATTTAGTTATTGACTGCAGCAAGGAAACTTGGCACTGAACGGTCAGTGACGCATATGTCGGGGAGGGCGAGCGTTGGATTCAGCAGAACTGACAGAGCGACGTTTGCAACCGGCGCCTTCTGCGAGGGGGACGAACCAGAGCGGTATGCGTGCGCATAACGAAAGGCTCGTTCTCTCACTCGTGCGCCGCGGCGGTCCCTTATCAAAGGCTGAGATTGCTCGTCTGACCGGGCTTTCCGCACAGACCGTTTCAGTGATCATGCGCAAGCTTGAAGCGGAAGGCCTCTTGAAGAAGGACAAAAGGGTCCGGGGCAAGATCGGGCAACCTTCGGTCCCGATGAGCCTAAACGCCGAAGGAGCGTTTTTCTTTGGGTTGAAGGTAGGGCGGCGCAGCGTCGAACTGGTTCTGACCGATTTTGAAGGCACCCTTCGGGAGCATAGGAAAGTAACTTACCCCTTCCCCACGCCAGACCGCGTGATGGCTTTCGCACGGACCGCTTTGGCAGAGTTGCTCGCAACGCTCACCACTTCCCAGCAGGAGCGGGTCGGAGGGCTTGGGGTCGCCTTTCCTTATCACATGTGGGAATGGCAGGTGCCTGGCGCCGAAGGGCTTAAAGACTGGCAGTCCTTTGATATAGGGGGCGCCCTGCGTGCTATAACGGATCTACCAGTTTACCTTTGTAACGACACATCAGCGGCCTGCGGTGCGGAACTGGTCTTTGGCGCGCAGGACAAGCCAAGTGATTTTCTCTATCTATATATCGGCTATTTCGCAGGCGGCGGTCTGGTGCTCGACAGCAAGCTGTACACCGGCAAAAGTGGCAATGCTGCGGCCTTAGGGTCCATGCCGCTGCCCGCTGGCAGTAGCCCAACACGTCAACTGGTCGATGTCGCTTCTCTAGCGGTGCTTGAAGCTATGCTTGAGAAAGCCGGGATTACACGCGAGGCCAGCTGGGCCCTGCCGGACGCTTGGCATTTCCCAAAGAAGATCCGGGACGCTTGGCTCGACTCTGCGGCAGCGGGACTGGCCCAGACGGTTTTGGCGGCAAGTTGTTTGATAGATTTTGACACCGTGGTGGTGGATGGCACGGTGCCGGAAGCTGTTCGAGGCGATCTGGTCCAACGCATAAGCAAACAACTTGAGGGGAATCCGTTGGCTGGGATTGTTCCGCCCAAGCTGCGTGAAGGTTCCGTCGGAAGCGATGCAAGATCCCTCGGGGCCGCAAGCCTTCCGCTATCGGACCGCTTTCTCGTCGATCGCAACGTATTATCGAAAGTCTGACCTATGATCCTTTGCTGCGGAGAAGCCCTGATCGACATGATCCCGACCCCCACCAATGCCGGGCCGGACGGTTTTGTGCCTCATGCCGGGGGGGCGGTTTTTAACACTGCTATTGCCTTGGGCCGGCTCGGCGCACAGGTGGGAATGCTGTCGGGCCTGTCATCGGATATGTTCGGGCGGCAACTTGTGGATGGGCTGAAGGCCAGCCACGTTGATGTTTCGCATCTGGTCCTGTCAGATCGGCCAACGACCCTCGCCTTCGTGCGACTGGTGGGCGGCCATGCGACCTATGATTTCTATGATGAGAACTCGGCGGGCCGCATGATCACGGCGCAGGATATGCCAACCCTGTCGAACGAAGTCTCCGCGCTCTATTTCGGCGGGATCAGTCTGGCCTGCGAGCCGGGAGCGGATGCCTATGCTGATCTGCTCACAGGCGCCACAGAAGGACGGGCGGTGATGATTGATCCGAACATTCGGCCCGGCTTCATCAAAGATATCGAGCGCTACCGCCAACGGCTCGACCGCATGCTGGCACTGTCGGATATCGTAAAGGTGTCGGACGAAGATCTGAACTGGCTGAACCCCGCGACGATGTCCTTGCACGATAAGGTGCGTGAAATCCTGCGCAAGGGCCCGTCAGTCGTAATCCTGACCCGAGGCGGGGAGGGGGCGACGGGCTATCTGGCGAATGGGGATGAGGTGCAAGTCCCGGCCGTCAAAGCCGAGATGGTCGATACGGTAGGGGCAGGTGATACGTTCAACGCGGGTGTTTTGGCGAAGTTGTCCGAGTTGGGACAGTTGGAGAAAGATGCTCTGGCCAAGCTGGAACCGGAAGTTCTGGCAGAGGCTCTAGCCTATGGCGCCCGGGTAGCCGCGGTCACTGTGTCTCGTGCCGGGGCCAACCCCCCTTGGGTAGAGGAAGTATAAAATAATGAAGCGTTGGCTATCTTTTTCGCTCAAATTTGTTAGCGCTATCATAACAGCGGTAGCACAGTCTCGAATGCAGAAGGGCTGATCTTATGGTTTCACGTGTTATCCCCGTCGATCCCTTCGACCTCGTCATTTTTGGCGCCACTGGCGATCTTGCACGGCGCAAGATTCTGCCGGGACTGTTTCACCGCTTTACTGTCGGCCAGTTGCCCGAAACCTCGCGGATTGTCGGAGCCGCGCGCTCGGAATTGGATGCTGAAGCATTCCGCAGCATGATCCGCGAAAGCCTGCTGGAATTCGCGCCTAATATCGCTGCGGAAAGCAAGTTGTTAGCGCAGTTTCTCGACATGCTTCACTACGTACGTGTGGATGCCGGAGGCGATGCAGGCTGGGCGGAGCTCAAGGACTTGATGCGCGCTGGCGTGGTGCGGGCCTTTTACCTTTCGGTTTCGCCGTCGTTGTTCGGGACGATCGGCGGCAAGCTGCATGACCATGCCATCGCCACGCCTGAGAGCCGCATTGTCGTAGAAAAACCCTTTGGCCACGATCTCGAAACCGCGCAGGCGCTCAATGCGGACCTGCGGGCCAATTTCGACGAAAGCCAGATTTACCGCATCGACCACTATCTCGGCAAAGAGACGGTGCAGAACCTCATGGCGCTGCGTTTTGCCAATGCGCTGTGGGAGCCGCTGTGGAATTCGACCCATATCGATCACGTGCAGATCACCGTGGCCGAAAGCCTCGGCGTAGAGGGGCGGGGCGAGTATTATGACCGCTCGGGCGCCATGCGGGACATGGTGCAGAACCATCTGATGCAGCTTTTGTGCCTTACGGCGATGGAGCCGCCCTCGCGTTTTGACCCCAACGCCGTGCGCGATGAGAAGGTCAAGGTGATTGAGGCGCTTGAGCCTGTCGCACAGAAAGACATCGCCCGGGGCCAGTATCGGGCGGCGGGTGGCGAGGGCAGCTACCGCGATCACGCGGGCGATCCTGACAGCCGGACCGAGAGCTTCATTGCGATGAAGGTCAAGATCGCGAACTGGCGCTGGGCGGGCACGCCTTTCTACCTGCGCACGGGCAAAAAGCTGCGCGGGCGTAGCTCTGAAATTGCGGTGATCTTCCGCGATCCGCC
Organism: Sulfitobacter delicatus; assembly: GCF_900102535.1. GTDB lineage: Bacteria > Pseudomonadota > Alphaproteobacteria > Rhodobacterales > Rhodobacteraceae > Sulfitobacter > Sulfitobacter delicatus. The sequence continues at coordinate 81,093 of NZ_FNBP01000007.1, forward strand.
GCATATGATTTTTCCCGCGATGGAAGGCCATAAGGGCAACGCGCTCATCATCCGTTTGCAACCCGACGAAGGCATCACCCTGCGCAATACGATCAAAGACCCCGGCCCCGGTGGCATGCGGCTGGCCGAAGTCTCGCTCGACATGACGTTTGCCGATGCCTTGGGCGAAGAGGCCACCCCGCAAGACGCCTATGAGCGGCTCATCATGGATGTGATCCGTGGCGACCAAACCCTGTTTATGCGCGGGGATGAGGTCGAGGCCGCATGGGCCTGGGCCGACCCGATTATCTACGGCTGGGAAGAGACCCGGCAACCTCCGTACCCCTATGACCCTGCCAGTTCCGGCCCCGAAGAAGCGCTGATGCTGATGCACCGCGACGGGCGCCGCTGGCGCGAGATCACACGAAAGGACGACAAATGACCCTGCATTCCACGATTGACCGCGTCACTGACCGTATCATCGCCCGCAGTGAGGCAACACGGCGCCCCTATCTCGACCGGATGGAGGCCGCCCGCGCCAAGGGTCCGGCCCGTGCGCATCTGTCCTGTAGCGGACAGGCCCATGCCTATGCGGCGTCGGGCGAGGATAAGGACCGGTTGGCGACCACCAGCGCTGGCAACCTCGGCATTGTGACGACCTACAACGACATGCTCTCGGCCCACCAGCCGTTTGAGCGCTACCCTGATCTGATCCGCGACGCGGTGCGTTCCGCAGGCGGCACCGCGCAGGTCGCGGGCGGCGTCCCGGCGATGTGTGATGGTGTGACGCAGGGCGAAGCGGGGATGGAATTGTCGCTTTTCTCCCGCGATGTGATCGCCTTGGCGGCCTCGGTGGCGCTCAGCCACAACACCTTTGACGCTGCCGTCTACCTCGGCGTCTGCGACAAAATCGTGCCGGGACTGGTGATCGCGGCGCAGGCGTTCGGGCATCTGCCCGCCGTCTTCCTGCCCGCCGGGCCGATGGAAAGCGGGCTGTCGAATGACGAAAAGGCCAAAGTCCGCCAGCAGTTCGCCGCCGGAGAAGTCGGGCGCGAGGCGCTCATGGCCGCCGAGATGGCGGCTTATCACGGGCCGGGCACTTGCACCTTCTATGGCACGGCAAACACCAACCAGATGCTGATGGAGTTCATGGGGCTGCACTTGCCGGGGGCGAGTTTCGTGCCGCCGAACGGAATGCTGCGTGATGCGCTGACCCAAGAGGGGGCGAAACGCGCACTGGCGCTTAGTGCTCTGGGCAATGACTACACGCCCGTCGCCTCGGTGCTGGACGAAAAGGCTTTTGTGAACGGCATTGTTGGGCTGAACGCGACGGGCGGCTCAACCAACCTGCTGATCCATCTCATCGCCATGGCGCGGGCCGGGGGGATCATTCTGGACTGGGAGGATTTCTCGGACATCTCCGACATCACACCCTTGCTGGCGCGGGTCTATCCCAACGGGCTGGCCGATGTGAATCACTTTCACGCCGCGGGCGGTTTGGGCTATATGATCGGCGAATTGCTCAAGTCCGGCCACTTGCACCCCGACACCCATACCGTCGCCGGACAAGGACTGGAGCATTACACCGCCGAGCCGAAGCTGAAAGCCGATGGTCTGGTCTGGGAAAAAGGCGCGGGCGAAAGCCTGAACGAAAAGATCCTCCGCCCGGCCAGTGACCCCTTCCAGCCAACCGGCGGGCTGCGGCGCATGGCGGGATCATTGGGCACCGCCTGCATGAAGGTTTCGGCCGTCGCGCCTGAGCATCATATCATCGAAGCCCCGGCGCGGGTCTTTGCCGATCAGAACGAGGTGAAGGCGGCCTTTAAGGCCGGTGAGCTGACCGAGGATGTGATTGTCGTGGTGCGCTTCCAAGGGCCAAAGGCCAATGGCATGCCGGAATTGCACAGCCTCACGCCGCTTCTGTCGATCCTCCAGGGGCGCGGCCAGAAGGTAGCACTGGTCACAGATGGGCGCATGTCAGGCGCGTCGGGCAAGGTGCCTGCGGCGATCCATGTCTGCCCCGAGGCCGTCGATGGCGGCCCCATCGCCCGCGTGCAGGACGGCGACATCCTACGCGTCGACGCCGTCGCGGGGACATTGGACGTGTTGGCCGATGACCTCGACAGCCGCCCCAACGCCACAGCAGACCTGAGCGCTGCCCACGCCGGCACAGGCCGCGAGCTTTTCGCCATGTTCCGCAACACTGTCGGTGCCGCCACCACCGGCGCGACCATTTTCGGAGGTTAAATCATGACACTCACCGCCCAAGACGCCAGCAAACGCACCCGCGAGATTTGCGCGCTCGCGCCCATCGTTCCTGTATTGGTCATCGAAGACGCCACACACGCCCGCGCCCTGGCCGAAGCACTGGTCGCCGGGGGGCTGCCCGCGTTGGAAGTCACCCTGCGCACCCCCGCCGCTCTTGAAGCAATTTCCGCCATGGCCGAAGTCTCCGGCGGCCATGTGGGGGCAGGTACATTGGTTACGCCTGATGATGTCCGCGCGGCCAAGCGGGCAGGGGCGACCTTTGGCGTCTCGCCGGGGGCTACCGACGCGCTTATCGCCGCTTGCGAAGAAGAAGACCTTCCGCTGCTTCCCGGCGCTGCGACGGCCAGTGAGGCGATGCAATTGCTCGCGCGCGGCTATGACATGCTCAAGTTCTTCCCTGCCGAAGCCTCAGGCGGCGCACCGGCGCTTAAGGCCATTAGCGCGCCGCTGCCGCAGATCACCTTTTGCCCGACGGGCGGCGTCAGCCCCGGCAATGCTGAAAGCTATCTTAGCCTGCCCAACGTGCTCTGCGCCGGTGGCAGTTGGGTCGCGCCGAAAGGGTTGATTGACGCGCAGGATTGGGCCGGGATCGAAGACCTTGCTCGCGAAGCCGCGAAACTAGGTGGCGCGGCATGAGCGAGATCTGGGATGCGCTGGCGCGGAACCACAAGGCTGCAGGGACGCGTAAGATTGTTGACCTCTTCGAAGATGAAGACCGCTTTGCTCGGTTCTCCGCCGAGGCTGATGGGATGCTGCTCGACGCGTCGAAAACGAATATCGACGCAGAGGCGCTCGACCTGCTGACGGCGCTTGCCGAAGACGCGGATTTGGCAGCAAAGCGCGACGCCATGTTCGCAGGCGACAAGATCAACACCACCGAAGGCCGCGCCGTCCTTCATACGGCCTTGCGCGCGCAGGAGGAGACGCCACTCTTGGTTGATGGCCAAGACGTGCGTCCCGAGATGGCAGCGACGCTGGCGCGGATGAGGAATTTCGCCGACGGCATTCGCAGCGGCACGATTGCCGCAGCAAATGGCGCGCGTTTCACCGATGTCATCAATATCGGCATTGGCGGCTCGGACCTTGGCCCCGCCATGGCCACCCGCGCGCTCGCGCCCTACCACGACGGGCCGCGCTGCCATTTTCTGTCAAATGTCGACGGTGCCGACGCGCAGGATCTGCTGAAAAAGCTCGACGCAAAGACAACTTTGGTGATCGTTGCCTCAAAGACCTTCACGACGATTGAAACCATGACCAACGCCGCCACAGTCTTTGACTGGCTGCGCGCAGAGGTTGGTGAAGATATCACCGCGCATCTCGCCGCCGTCTCCACCGCTCAGGACAAGACCGCCGCGATGGGCATTGATCCGGAGCGGGTTTTTGGGTTTGCCGATTGGGTCGGCGGACGCTACTCGCTCTGGGGGCCGGTGGGGCTGCCGATCATGCTGGCGGTCGGGCCGGAGGATTTCGATGCATTCCTCGCAGGTGCCGCCGCGATGGACGGGCATTTTCAGTCGGCTCCACTGGAGCAGAACCTCCCCGCGCTGCTGGCGTTCACCGGCATCTGGCACCGCAACATCTGCGGCTATGCCACCCGCGCGGTGCTGCCTTACGACCAACGGCTCGCGCGGCTGCCGGCCTATCTCCAGCAGTTGGATATGGAGAGTAACGGCAAGGCAACGAGACAGGATGGCAGCGCGGTCACGCGCGAAACGGGCCCCGTCGTTTGGGGCGAGCCCGGCACCAATGGGCAACACGCATTCTACCAGCTTTTGCACCAAGGCACCGATGTCGTCCCTACCGAATTCCTCATCGCTGCCGAAGGGCACGCAGCGGAACTTGCCCACCACCATGACCTGCTAAAAGCCAACTGTCTCGCTCAATCCGAAGCGCTGATGCTCGGGCGCTCTTTTGAAGCGGCGATGCAAATCGCTGCGGCGCAAGGCTATGAGGGCGATGAGCAAAAGCGCCAAGCCGCGCATCGGACGTTTCCCGGCAACAGGCCTTCGGTCACGCTGGCATACCCGAAGCTGACGCCTTTTGTGCTCGGCCAGATTATCGCGCTCTATGAGCACCGCGTTTTTGTCGAAGGGGTGATCTGGGGAATTAATTCGTTCGATCAATGGGGCGTGGAGCTGGGCAAGGAGCTGTCGAACACATTGCTGCCAATGGTGCAGGGCGGGGAAAGTGACGGTAAGGACGCTTCGACGCGGGGGTTGTTGCGCAAATTGGCAGCAACGGGATAGGCGGACGATCTCTGATCTCGCTCTTTGCCTATGTAAAGCTTGTACTTGCAAAGCTCGAAGGTCTATGTTGACGGTAACTTTACGCGCGTCGCGTTTTTGTCATCGAGGGTTAACATGGGTCAGCAGAAGCTTCGGAACATGGAGGAATTTGCCGCGGTTAGCGGCATTTCCCGTCCCACATTGTCGAAATACTTTAACGATCCCGACAGCGTGCGCCGCTCCACCCGGCAACGGATCGAGGCGGCGCTGACCAAATACGATTACCGGCCTAACGTTTATGCGGTGAACCAGAACCGCCGCCGTACCCGCAATATCGGGGTGGTCGTTCCGAACCTCGCCGACCCGTTCTTTTCCGAGATCGGTCGCGAAGTTGAGCTTGCCTGTATCGCGGCAGGCTATAGTCCGATCTTGCTAAGCTCGCACGGCAAACCCTCACAGGAACGCGCTAATCTTGACTCGCTCCGGGCGCTAAAGCCCGCCGGCGTGCTGCTGGCCGCGTTTGGCAAAGCTTCGGACCGCGATGCGATTGAGCGGTTCAACGAAGACGTTCCGGTGGTGGCTTTCGATGCGAACATTGAGGGGGCATGCGAGGCCTTCGTCGGTACGGACAATTTTCAAAGCGTTGATCTGATTGTCGAATATCTTTGCCGCAGCGGCGCGCCGCCTTGTTTCTTTGAGATGAAAACCCCAAGCAACCCGAACGCCAATAAAAGGCGGCAGGCCTATCTGGAGGCGATGGAGCGCCATGGGCATGCGCCGCATATCCATCAGGTGCCGGGGGAGGGCTGGGACTTTGAAGAGGTTGGCATGACAGAGGGCGGACGGCTGATTTCCTCGGGCGCCTTCGAGACCAATACGGTGCTATGCTCGAACGACCGCCTCGCGATCGGCATGCTTTCGGCGGCCTATGGACTGGGGGTGAAAGTTGGGCATGGCGCTGACTGTACGATGCGCATCGCCGGGCAGGATGACCATCCGTTTTCGCGCTATACCTGCCCACCGCTCACTACGATTGCCCAAGATTACGCGGCCATTGCGAATCAAGCCGCGAGCACTCTGTTCCGCATTTTGGACACGGAAACACGCCTCGCCGAGCGCGAAGAAACCCTTTTCGAGGGTAAACTGGTGATGCGCGCCTCGGCCTAAGTCATTGTCTTTGCAAATTGCCTATTAAATAATTAACGCGCGTAAATTTTAAGTTGACTGCGCGTCAGGGCTGCCGCTAGGGTCAATGCATCATCTATAGAGGGAGGAACTATCGATGTTCTGTAAAAATTCAGTTTACGCCGCCACGGCTCTGTCGCTTATGGCGGGCGGGGCTTTTGCCGAAACGATCACCATCGCCACCGTGAACAACGGCGACATGATCCGCATGCAAGGCTACACCGACAAATTCACCGAAGAGACCGGCCACGAGGTTGAGTGGGTCACATTGGAAGAGAACGTGCTGCGCCAGCGCGTCACCACCGACATCTCGACCAAGGGCGGCTCTTTCGACATCATGACCATCGGCATGTATGAAACGCCGATCTGGGGCGCGAATGGCTGGCTGGTGCCGCTGGACGACCTCAGCGAAGAGTATGATGTCGAAGACATCCTGCCCGCGATGCGGGACGGCCTGAGCCACGATGGCACCCTCTACGCTGCGCCTTTCTACGGCGAAAGCTCCATGATCATGTACCGCAAGGACCTGATGGAGAAGGCGGGCATGGAAATGCCGAAGGACCCCACTTGGGAGTTCATCCGCGAAGCTGCTGCCGCCATGACCGACCGTGAAAACGACATCAACGGCATCTGCCTGCGCGGCAAGGCCGGCTGGGGCGAGGGCGGCGCGCTGATCACAGCCATGTCCAACTCATTCGGCGCGCGCTGGTTCGATGAGGACTGGAACGCCCAGTTCGACTCTGAGGCTTGGGCCGACACGCTCAACTTCTACAAAGGCATGATGGATGAGAGCGGCCCCTCGGGCTACGCATCCAACGGCTTTAACGAGAACCTCTCGCTGTTCCAGCAGGGCAAATGCGGCATGTGGATTGACGCCACCGTTGCGGCGTCCTTCGTGACCAACCCGGAAGATTCCACCGTGGCCGACCAAGTTGGTTTCGCACTGGCACCTGACAATGGTTTGGGCAAGCGCTCCAACTGGCTCTGGGCTTGGGCACTAGCGATCCCCGCCGGTACTCAGAAAGAAGATGCGGCTAGAGAGTTCATCGAATGGGCGACGTCCAAAGAGTACATCCAGCTGGTTGCCGAAAACGAAGGTTGGGCCAACGTTCCTCCCGGTGCGCGCAAGTCGCTCTATGAGAACCCTGACTATCAGGAAGTGCCCTTTGCGCAGATGACGCTGGACTCGATCCTCTCGGCTGATCCGCAGAACTCGACAGTCGAACCGACACCTTACGTTGGTGTTCAGTTCGCCGCGATCCCCGAGTTTGCTGGTATTGCGACAGACGTGAGCCAAGAATTCTCCGCCGCCTATGCCGGTCAGCAGACCGTCGAAGAGGCGCTTGAGAAGGCCCAAGACCTGACTAACGACGCGATGGAAGCGGCGGGTTACCGTTAAGCTTCGATCCTAAGGGCGGCGGCTGCCGCCGCCCTTTACCCCTCGCATCACGAAATATGTTACCCTTCACCTGACGCGGCAATTGCCGCCAGCAGAGGAGATGTGCCCCATGGCTACCCAGCATTCCCGATCAGCGGCGCGCCTGATGATGGCACCGGCGGTGGTCCTGCTCCTTGGATGGATGCTCATCCCGCTGACGATGACGCTCTATTTCTCTTTTAAGAAATACCTGCCGATGCGCGGTGGCGATCTGGGCTGGGTGGGGTTCGACAACTACGTTCGCTTCGTCACCTCGAGCGCCTTCTGGCCCTCGGTGATGACCACGCTCATTATCGTCGGCGGTGTGCTGGCGATCACGGTGATCCTTGGTATCTTGCTCGCCATCCTTCTAAACCAGCCGATGTGGGGGCAGGGCTTTGTCCGCATCCTTGTCATCGCGCCCTTCTTTGTCATGCCCACCGTCTCGGCGCTGGTGTGGAAGAACATGTTCATGGATCCGAACTATGGGCTCTTTGCCCACCTGTGGGAATTCTTCGGCGCAGAGCCGGTGCAATGGATGAGCCAAGCCTCGCTGACCTCAATCATCATTATCGTGTCATGGCAGTGGCTGCCCTTTGCAACGCTGATCCTGCTCACCGCGATCCAATCGCTCGACCGCGAGCAGCTTGACGCCGCAGAGATGGACGGCGCCCCTGCGACCAAACGTTTTGCCTATATCACGCTCCCGCATCTGGGCCGCGCGATCACCGTGGTGATCCTGATCCAGACGATCTTCCTTTTGTCGATCTTTGCGGAGATTTTCGTGACCACCGGCGGTGCCTTTGGGACCAAAACACTGACCTATCTCATCTTCCAGCGTGTGCTGGAGAGCCAAAACATCGGCCTCGGCTCGGCAGGCGGTGTCTATGCAATCATTCTCGCCAATATCGTTGCCATCTTCCTGATGCGCATCGTCGGCAAGAACCTGGACGCCTGAGGAGGACATCATGGCCCGCGCAGTCACCCAGCAACGCAAGATCGCCAACACAGCCCTCGCTTGGGGCATCGGTTTCCTGATCTTCTTTCCGATCCTTTGGACAATCCTCACCAGCTTCAAAACCGAAGCACAGGCCATCGCCGATCCGCCGATCTTCCTCGGTTTCGATTGGACGCTGGCAAACTACGAGGCGGTTCTGGAGCGTTCGAACTACGGTCGCTTCCTGTGGAACTCCATCGTCATCGCCGGGGGATCGACCATCCTCGGTATCCTGATCGCGGTGCCTGCTGCATGGTCGATGGCCTTCGTGCCCGGCAAACGGACCAAGGACATCCTGCTCTGGATGCTCTCGACCAAAATGCTGCCAGCGGTCGGCGTGCTTTACCCGATCTATCTGCTCTGCATCCAGTTCGGCGTGCTCGACAGCAAGATCGCCTTGGTCATCATCCTAATGCTCATCAACTTGCCGATCATCGTCTGGATGCTCTACACCTACTTCCGCGAAATCCCCGGCGAGATTTTGGAAGCGGCCCGGATGGATGGCGCGAGCCTGCGCGAAGAGGTGCTCTATGTCCTCACGCCCATGGCGATCCCGGGCATCGCCTCCACGCTGCTGCTGAACTTCATCCTCGCATGGAACGAAGCCTTCTGGACGCTCAACCTCACGGCGGCCAAAGCGGCACCGCTCACGGCCTTCATCGCGAGCTATTCCAGCCCCGAAGGCCTCTTTTACGCAAAACTCAGCGCGGCCTCCACCATGGCCATCGCACCAATCCTCATCCTCGGCTGGTTCAGCCAGAAGCAGCTTGTCAGCGGCCTGACATTCGGCGCGGTCAAGTAAGTAAGGGACAGTCACATGGGACAAATCAAACTCAACCAAGTTTCCAAAAGCTTCGGCGATGTGCAAGTCATTCCGCCATTGGACCTGACCATCGAAGACGGCGAATTCACTGTCTTTGTCGGCCCTTCAGGCTGCGGTAAATCCACTCTGCTGCGCTTGATCGCGGGGCTGGAGGACATCACCGACGGTCATATCGAAATCGACGGGACCGATGCCACCAATGTACCACCCGCCAAACGCGGTCTGGCGATGGTGTTCCAATCCTACGCGCTCTACCCGCATATGTCGGTGCGCAAGAACATCGCTTTTCCAATGAAGATGGCGGGTCTGCCCGCAGATGAGCAGAACCGCCGGATTGAGGCTGCCGCCAAAGCGCTGAACCTGACCGACTACCTTGACCGACGTCCCGGCCAACTGTCGGGCGGCCAGCGCCAGCGTGTGGCCATTGGCCGTGCGATTGTGCGCGAGCCTTCGGCCTTTCTCTTTGACGAGCCGCTGTCCAACCTTGACGCCGCGCTGCGGGTCGGGATGCGGCTTGAGATCAGTGAGCTGCACAAGCGGCTGGCCACCACGATGATCTATGTGACCCACGATCAAGTCGAAGCGATGACCATGGCCGACAAAATTGTCGTGCTGCGGGCAGGCTTTATCGAACAGGTCGGCAGCCCGCTGGAACTGTATCACCGTCCTTGCAACGAGTTCGTCGCGGGCTTTATCGGCTCGCCCAAGATGAACCTGATCAAAGGGGCCGAGGCCGACAAACGCGGCGCGCCGACCATCGGCATCCGGCCTGAGCATATCGACGTTTCGACCAGTGCTGGCGATTGGCAGGGCAAGGTAGGCGTGGCCGAGCATCTTGGCTCTGACACCTTCCTACACGTCCACGGCGTGGATGGCTGCGATCCGATGACCGTGCGTGTCGATGGGGAACTGCCCGTGAAACACGGCGATACCATCTTCCTCACCCCACAGGCGGAAAAACTGCACCGCTTTGATGCGCAGGGCCTGCGGATCGAATGATGCAATTCACAGAGGGCGCGGTTTTGAACGCGCGCGACCGCGAGGTCGCGCAGACCTCTAATGCGGAGAGGCCAATGGACAAGCTGACAAGTCTTTCGAATGCGACGCTCGGCGATCTGACTGTCGCGCGCCCGCAATACGACCGCGCGGCGCTGACGCCGGGGATCGTGCATATCGGCGTCGGCAATTTTCACCGCGCGCATCAGGCGTGGTATCTACATCGGCTGATGCAGGCAGGCGAGGCGCAGGATTGGGCGATCCTCGGGGCCGGTGTGCGCCCCTACGATTCCGCCATGCGAGAAAAGCTGCTGGCCCAAGACTGCCTCACCACTCTAATCGAACTCGACCCTGCTGAAACCTCGGCAGAAGTTATCGGTTCCATGATCGACTATCTCCCGATTGAAGACGGCAACGCTGCCCTGATCCGCGCCATGGCAGACCCCGCCATCCGCATTGTGGGGCTCACCGTGACCGAAAGCGGCTATTACATTGACCCGGTAACCAAAGGTTTCGACGCAGCCCATCCCGATATCCAACATGATGTCGCCCAGCCAGAGACCCCGCGCACGGCCTTTGGTGCCATAGTCGCAGCCCTGCGTCTGCGCCGTGCCGAAGGGCTTTCACCCTTCACGGGGTTGAGCTGCGATAACCTGCAAGGCAACGGCGATATTCTGCGGCAGACAGTGGTTTCACTCGCGCGCCTGTCCGATCCGACGCTGGCCGACTGGATCGAAGACAACGGCAGCTTCCCGAACTCTATGGTCGATTGCATCGCCCCGGCAACCGGACCACAGGAGATCGCACTCGCCCGAGATTTCGGCATTGTCGACACCGCCCCGGTGACCCACGAAGCCTTCCGCCAATGGGTGATCGAAGACAACTTCTGCGCCGGACGCCCGGATTGGGACAAGGTCGGTGCTACCTTCTCAAGCGATGTTCATGCTTATGAGAAGATGAAGATCCGCATTCTCAACGCAGGGCACCAAGTGCTCGCGAATGTGGGCGACTTGATGGAGATCGAGACCATCTCGGGCTGCATGGCTAATCCGCAGATCCGCGCGCTGTTCCGCAAGGTGCAGGCCGAGGAGATCACCCAAACCGTCGTCCCGGTGCCAGACATGACTCCGCTGGCCTATCTCGACCTGATCGAGCAGCGTTTTTCCAATCCGCGCATTGTCGACACCACCCGCCGAGTTGCCTTTGACGGTTCGGCGCGCCACACTGGCTTTGTCTTGCCAATCCTGCGCGACCAGCTTGCCGCCGGGCGTTCGGTTTCCGGTCTCGCCTTGGTCGAGGCACTCTGGGCGCGGATGTGCGAAGGCACGCGGGAGGACGGCAGCACCATCGCGCCAAACGATCCGCTTTGGAACGAGCTGCAAACCTGTGCCCGCGCGGCGAAAGAACGGCCTGAGGCATGGTTGGAGCAAGAGCGGCTCTATGGCGATCTGGCGCAGGCGGCGCCGTTTCGTGACGCCTTTGTCGGCTGGCTGGCTTTGATCTGGGCCGAGGGATGCAGCGCGGCTTTGTCAAAATACGCCGACGTATAACGTTCGAGCGAAGGGCGCGGGCCTAGCGAAACAGATCGGGGTCTGGCCGTTCCGGTTGGACCCCCAATCCGACAAAGTGGCCCGGAAGGTTCCGAAGGAGCGGCAGGCGCAGAAGCATCCGCAGAAAGAGCGGCGGACGGAACGACGCGCCGCTGCGCAGTGCTTTTAATAGCACACGGTTCTGGTCCACGACCTGCACCCTCTGCGTCACCCGTGTCGGCCAAGCGCGGTGTTTTTGGACGGCGGCGAGGTCGAAGGTCGACAAGGTGCCGTCGCGCAGGGGACGGGCCAAATGGTTGGCCGCCGCAACCGCGTCTTGCACGGCCAGATTAACGCCGACACCGCCCACCGGCGACATCGCATGGGCCGCATCACCGATGAAGAGCAGCCCGGAGCACCACCATGTCTCAAGCCTGTTGATCTGCACGCTCAGCACTTTGATCTGATCCCAGTCTTGCAGCTCATTAACGCGCTTAGCCTCGAAAGGCGCAACCTTCGCCAGTTCCGTTCGAAAAGCCGCCAGCCCCGCAGCCTGCTTTGCCTCAAAACCGCCCTTGGGGACGACATAGGCGCATTGCCAATAGTCTCCGCGATTGAGCGTAATGAAGATCTGCCCCGCATCAAACCGCCCTTGGGTCTCCTCCGTATCTTTGGGTGCGCGAGAGAGCCGGAACCACAGCACATCAATCGGCGCACCTAGGTCTTTAAGAGGCAACCCGGCTTCGGCCCTTAGCTGGGATCCGCGTCCATCTGCGGCGACGGTCAGGGGTGCTTTGATCGTTAGGTCCCCTTTAGGTGTCGCCGCGGTTAGGCCCGTGACGCGGCCGTCTTGGGTCAGCAACTGCCTTCCTTCGGCCTGCATGATCAGGCGAAAGTTTGGATAGGCTTTGGCCTTGTTTGCAAGGAACGACAGGAAGTCCCATTGCGGCATCATCGCGACAAAGGGTGCCTCTACCGGCAGCCGCGAGAAATCGGCCAGTTGTAGACGCTCTGCGCCAAACTGCGCCACGAACTGTTCGACCCGTTGATGCGGCAAACTTAAGAACTCTGGCAAAAGACCGAGATCGTGCATCAATTCCAGCGTAGAGGGATGGATCGTGTCCCCGCGAAAGTCGCGCAGGAAGTCGGCGTGCTTTTCCAAGACCACCACATCGACACCTGCGCGGGCCAGCAGATAGCCAAGCGTCAGCCCCGCGGGACCGCCGCCATTGATACAGCACTGGGTCTCAAGCACGGATGACACATCCCGCCCTTTCCGATTGTCGCATGGCGGGAACGGTAGCAAGATCGCGGCAGCAAAACCATGTTAAACCGCCCGCAGAAAAGAAGCGTGGATGGCCCTGTCGTTAGGCACCAGTAATGCTTGCAATCCCGCATCGGTCTGTCAGGTTGTCGACGATTTTATTCAAATGGAATGGCATAGGCTATGAAGCAAACGAGAACTTTTGCGATCGGCGCGGCGCTGCTGCTCGCCGCCGGCTGTACGGCACCGATGGAGACATCCAGCCCTTCGGGTAGGGTCGGCAACCTGCCGGAATCTGTCGCCAGCCTTGCGGCCCCAAACCAAGACCTTAGCACCGCGCGTTTGCTGCCTGAGGATGGGTGCTACTGGTACGAGCACAGCGGGCCGGTCGAGACCACGATGGTTCCCCTGCGCGCTGTGGGCGGCAATCCGATCTGCACAAAACGCGCGGCTTAAAGCCCGCGGTCGGGGACGCTGAACCGGCGCCCCCGACTAACCTCGCGCCTAGCTGCGCGGAACCACGCTTTCCTCAGCCGAATAGAGATAGGCCGTCGAGCCGGTCTTTACCTGCGGGTAGAGGTGGTTGATATGCGCCATAATCATGCGCACGCAGCCCGAGCTTGCCCGACCGCCAATGCTGTGCGGCTCTGGCGTGCCGTGGATACGCAGATAGGTGTCCCGGTTGCCTTGAAAGAGGTATAGCGCTCGCGAGCCGAGCGGGTTGGTCGGGCCGGGATCGACGCCATCAGCGACCGGGCCGTAAAGCTCAGGATCGCGCTTGATCATGTTCTGGGTCGGGGTCCATGTGGGCCACTCAACCTTGCGTTTGATCGTATAAGTGCCCGCCTCATAAAGGTTGCCGCGCGCAATCGCCACGCCGTAGCGCATCGCGGTGCCGCCTTCTTCGATGTGGTAGACATAGCGAGCAACCGCGTCGACATGCACGTCGCCCGGCACCAGATTGTCATTGGCCACGACCCGCTGCGGCAGAAAACGCGGATGCACACCCCAAGGGTTGGACGTGGTCAGATCAAACCCCGCCGGGGTCACCTGCGCGTCCCAAGCTGCCTTTTGCGCCGCTGTCGGGCGCGTCGCCGCAAGAAGCGGGCTGCCGATGGCACCAGAGAAAAGGGCCGTGGTGGTTTGAATGAAATGTCGTCTTGTCAGCATGCTGTCGCTCCGTAGTCATGTCAGGGCGTGCCATTTGGCTCTATCTATCTATACCAACCATCAGCCTGCGCGAAAGTTCGCCAAAGGTCTCAACAGATGAAAAGACTGTGATGTTTTTGCCGTTTAATGCTTGGCGCGGGTTCAGCGGTAATTCAGCGCGGCCAGTGCCAGCACGACATAGCGTCCACCTTTAGCGAGGGTCACGATGACCAGAAACCGCCACAGTGGTTCCTTCAAAACCCCCGCCACCAAGGTCAAAGGATCACCGATAATCGGCACCCAACTCGCCAGCAGGCTCCAGTAGCCCCAACGCTGATACCAATTTGACGCCCGCGATACCTGCTTAGGGGAGGCGGGAAACCAGCGCCGGTCGGCATATGCGCTCAGGTAGCGTCCGAGGATCCAGTTGAGCAGTGACCCCAACACGTTCCCAGCCGTCGCGACGATCAGGAGCAGGGCAACAGGATGTGCGCCTGCCCAAATCAACCCGAGCAAGACGGCTTCGGACTGCGCAGGGACCAGCGTCGCGGCGAGAAGAGCCGCCATGAAGAGGCTGAGCAGAGACAGCATTTCAGCCCCTGTCGGGCCAGCGGGGGTGCAGGTCGTCAATGATGAACGGATGCGCATGCCCCTCAGTATCAGAGGGTTTCAGATGTGGATGGCCGCTAGGCAAGTTCGGGTGGGCATGGGCAAGGATTTCAGGATCGCCCGCGGGCCAGAACCTGAACGCCGCGATGACACCAATCGCACCGAGCACTGCCAACGCCAGTAAGGCGGTGATAGTGCCAAACTCCGTCATCAGCCAGCCCGCAAGGGGATAGGTCAACAGCCAGCACGCATGGCTAAGCGCGAATTGCGCAGCGAAAACAGCAGGGAGATCCGGCGCACGGGCCGACCTGCGTAACAGTCGCCCTGACGGGGTCATAACGGTGGAGTTGCCCAAGCCAATCAGCAGCCAGACCCCTAGCATGAGGGGCCAGCTTAGCCCAACGGCAGTTAGCGCCAGTGCAAGCCCGAGCAGGGCGGTGACCATCAGCGCGCCGCCCAAGAGCATCACAAGACGATCAGCTACGCGCTCCAGCAAAGGCGGCAGAGCAAACGCGGCAATCATACTACCCGCGCCAAAGGCGAACATCGTCCATGCCAGCGCGGTATCGTCCAGCCCCAACTGCCCGCGCACCAGCACGACGGAGTTGACCAAGACCATCGCCCCGGCTGCCGAAACGGCGAGGTTCAGCCCCAACAACCCGCGCAGCCGCGGGGTTGCCAGATAGAGCCGAATGCCGCGGGTGGTACGGTCATAGATGCCACGGCGCGTCACCGTCTTAGGGCTGGGTAAGACGACCGAAAGCACAAGCAGGGCTGAGGCCAGAAACCCGACGACAGTGCCGAGAAAAAGCATATTATAGCTCATCACCGCCAGGAAAAGCGCGGCCAGCGCGGGGGAGACGATATTCTCCAGATCATAGGCCAAACGGGACAGAGATAACGCGCGGGTATAGCGCGGCTCTTCCGGCAAAACGTCTGGGATTGTCGCCTGAAACGTCGGAGTGAATCCAGCAGAGGCGGCCTGCAACAGGAAGATTAGCACATAGATCTGCCAGACCTCGGTGACAAAGGGCAGGGCCAGCGCCACAGCCGCGCGGATTAGGTCCAAGGTCACCAGCATGGCCCGGCGCGGCACCCTCTCGGCAAAGGCGCTGGCGAGGGGGGCGATGCCGACATAAGCCACCATCTTGATCGTAAAGACTGTACCAAGGACCAGCGCCGCGCGCTCGCCGGCGAGGTCATAGGCCAAGAGCCCAAGCGCCATAGTGGCGAGCCCCGTGCCCAACAGCGCCACAACCTGCGCAAGAAACAGGTGCCGGTAAGTGCGATCAGCAAGGATATCCAGCATGGCCAACTTTTCCGAATTCTCTAGCTGTTGATAGCCGCGCTGGCCGCCTATGGCTACGCTTTAGCGTAAGCAGGAGAAAGGCTGTTTAGGTTAAGAAGGGCGCCTAGTCTTTTGCAAACTCATCCAATTCCGGGCGTTCGCTGATGGATATGTGATCAATCTCTTCCTGCCGAAACCCAAGAACCAGCGCGGGGATCATCATACAGACCAGCAAGAAGATTGGCAGGCCAACCACCGTGATGACCTGCTGCAAGGCTGTCAGTCCGGCTTCCCCAGTCAGCACGATCAACATGGCTGCCACCAGCCCCTCGGCCACACCCCAAAAGACGCGCTGGCGGACCGGACCGGACTCCGCATGACCGGTGCAGAGCATGTCCACCACCAGCGAGGCGGAATCCGAGGAGGTGGCAAAGAAGATCGCCACAATCACGACCGCGACGCCTTGGATCAAGGTGGTGAATGGCAACTGCTCAAAGAAGGCGAACATGGCGAGGGGCACACTATCGGCCACCGCCCGGCTGATCTCGCCCGCAGCATCGCCCATCGCCGCACGGGCCTCAGCGCCGATGCCGTCAAACGCCATCGCCTGCCAGCCGAAGATCGAGAACCAGATCAGGGTAAAGATGGTGGGGGCCAACAGGACGCCGGAAACAAACTCCCGGATCGTCCGCCCGCGGGAAATGCGCGCCACGAAAAGACCGATGAAAGGCGACCACGTGACCGTCCATGCCCAGTAAAAGACGGTCCAATTGCCCTGCCAGCCCCAGTCGTCGTTGCTGGGGTTTCTATTCGCCAGCATGTCATTCCAGAACGCCAGTCGGGGCAGGTTACTGAGGTAGAGCCCAACCGTCTCCACCATGCCGCGCAGCAGGAAGAGGGTCGAACCGGTGATGAGGACAAAGATCATCAGCAACACGGCCATACCGATGTTGATATTCGACAGCAGCTTCACCCCGCTGTCGAGCCCTGCGACGATCGACGCCACGGCAACTGCGGTGAGGACGGCGAGGATCGAGATCTTCAGAAAGGTACTGGGCTCCCAATCGAACAAAGCCGACAGCCCCGCTGCGATCTGTGAGGAACCCAGCCCAAGCGACACCGCAACCCCGAAAACCGTACCGAGGACAGATGCGATGTCGATGGCCTTGCCAATAGGCCCATGGATGCGCTCGCGCAAAAGCGGATAGAAGACCGAACTCACCCGAACCGGCAGCTCATATCGGTTGATGAAATATGCAAAGGCCAAGCCCGGCAGGGTGAAGATCGCCCATGTGTGCAGGCCAAGGTGGTAGATCGCGATGGAAATAGCATCGCGCGCGGCGTCTTCGGTGAAAGGCTCCACACCGGGCTGGGGCGGGGTTTGGAAATGGCTGATGGGCTCAGCCACGCCCCAGAACATCAGCACGGTGCCGATCCCGCCGGCAAAGAGCATCGTGAACCACGATAGGTTGGAGTATTCGGGGGTCGAGCCTTTGGGGCCAAGACGGATATGCCCATGTCGCGACATTGCCGCCCAGATCAGAAAGCCGAGCCAGAGGTTGACGCCGAAGATGAAGAACCAGCCTAGGTTGGTCACGACCCATGACCGTCCTGCGGCAAAAGCGGCACCAATGGGTTCAGGGGCGATAATTAAAAGCAGTACAAAGGCGACCGTCAGCCCGGCGGAGATAAAGAAGATGGTTGGATCGGTCTTCAATCCCAAACGGCGCGCAAGGCTTTCCACATTTGTCCCCTTCGTCTGATCAAGCTTGATCGAGCTGCGTTTTCTCGCGCGCTCAGGGGGTTAACTGCAAAAATAGGTTCTGCGTTCCCGCACAATTGGACTTTGCGATCGAACGGCGATCCGACACGGCGCAGAGTTAAGTGCTTGGCCGGGGAGGATTATAAAAGCTATGCGCCCCGTAGGGATGGTCAAAAGCATGGTCGAGCAGTTCCAGATGGTCTTGGCCGTAATACATGTCTCCGTCGAGGAAATAAGTCGGCGAACCAAAGACACCGCGCGCGATGGCTTCTTGCGTGTTCTGGTCGTGGATCGCCTGTACCTCGGCACTCTCCGCCCGCTGCAGCAGCCGCTCACTATCTACCGCCAAGTGCACCGTGGCGCGGCGCAGATGATCAGGATCGGCAAGGTCGATGTCATCGCGCCAATGGCCCTGCAAAAGCGCAAAGGACAGGGCGTCGACGTCAACGCCATCTTCGGCGGCGGCGATCAGAAAGCCGTTGGAAAGCTTCAGGGAATGATCGTGATGCGTCGGGCGGTGATTCAACACCTCCAGCTCGCGATACTGCGCCCAGCGGGTGATCTCGCGCCCGAAGAAGTAGTCGATGTAATGCGCTGAAAAGCTGCGGGATTGAGCGCCACGCGCAGCGTCAATGACTGGGTAGAGGTCAAAGGGGCGGTGAACCAGTTTGCAACCTCGGGCTTTGCATATCTCCAGCAACCTTTGGTGCCCGAGATAGGCATAGGCCGAATGGGCGGAATAGAAATATTCGATAGTACTCAAAGGGCTGCTCCAATAATCCAGCCGCTTGCCGCAGCTCTCTGAGACAGTTTGACAATAAAGACATTCCGCGTCCATCGCGCCTGCTCCGGGAACTTTCGCCGGTTCCAAGTGTTTGCCCGTTAACAGGGCGTGAGGCGGCGCATTTTAGCGCCCCCGTCCTTTTGCAATGTCCGCAGCCAGGAAAGGGACAGAACATGAGTCCACCAGACACAGACCTCAAGAAACAAGAACGCCGCCATATGGGGCCGCTGATTGGCATCGCCCTCGTCGTGATTTTCGGTATTGGTATCATTGTTTATTGGACGGGCGAAGAAGTCGCGACCGCGCCCGAAGATAATTCGGTGGTCGAAGAAGGCGCGACCGTTGAAGGCGAAGGCACTGCCGAAGTACCAGTCGCACCGACCGAATAAGAGGCGTTCTCATACGGACAATAGGCCCGGGGTTCATACCGCCGGGCCTTTTGCTGTTTGCCTCTTTTATGTTTGCAAGACAGACTGGTGAAGTTGCGGGAGTAGCGGCAAAGGAGGCAGGGATGTGGTATCTTTTAGGGGATGTGGGCGGCACCAATCTTCGGCTGGCCGCGATTGATGAAACAGGCGCTTTCGGCACCCGAGAAAGCCTGCCGACTGCAGGTGTTGCCGATCTGCCGGAAACCTGCGCAGCCTTCGTCGCCGGGATGGGAAGCCCCCCTAAGGCCATTGCTATCGCGGCTGCGGGGGTGGTTAAGGAAGGCCGTGTGACCTTCACCAACGCTGCAAAGCACGTCTCAACTACGCAACTGGCGAAGGCCTGTCAGGTGCCCGCGGAAAACGTGCTGCTGCTCAACGATTTCGAAGCCGCTGCGTGGTCGCTTGCTAAGATTGAGCCGGGGGAAGTGACCTATCTGCAAGGCGGTCCTGACCCGCAACCGGGCGCGCGGGTGATCATGGGGCCGGGCACCGGCCTCGGGGTCGGGGCGCTGGTCTGGCAGAAGGGGCATCCCTCTGCCGTGCCCGGCGAAGGCGGGCACTTGCGCCTGACCCCTCATTCTGCCGAAGAAGTTGCCTATTTCGAAGCCTTAATCGCGGATTGGCCGGAAGTGCAGATGGGCAACGGGTTGGCGGTCGAGGCCGAAGCGATCCTCTCGGGCACCGGTGTCCCGAGATGGTACCGCGCGATTGCAAAGGCGCGCGGGGAAGAGGCGCCGGTTGAGAATGCTTCGGCGATATTTGACGCGGCACAGGCTGGGAAGGACGCCAACGCTTGTCGTGCCATTGCCAGTTTCACACGGTACCTCGGCGGTATCGCCGGCGATTTGGGCCTCATTTTCGGCGCGCGGGGTGGGGTTTTTATCACGGGCGGGGTGGCGCAGGCCAATCCTTGGATCTTTGATGAGGCATTCCTCGCGGCCTTCAACGCAGGAGGGCGGCATAGCGATTGGCGCCGCGCCTTGCCGGTAGGGCTGTGCCAAGATCCCGACTTCGGATTAAAAGGCGCGCGCAACTGTCTGTTTACACGACTGGATTGACAGCCCCGCATCACCGGCCATGATCGCACCAGCAGCCGGAGCGCCCTATGACTGATCCCCTCGACCCCAAACGCCAGTTTCTCGCCGATCTATTCGATGCGGCTGTGGCCGCTGCTGACCCGAAGCAGATCTTGCAAAACAGCCTGCCGCCGCGCCCCAAGGGCCGCACCGTGGTGATCGGTGCGGGCAAGGGGGCCGCGCAGCTCGCGCAGGCTTTCGAAGACCTTTGGCCACATCCCTATGAGGGCGTGGTGGTCACCCGATACGGCTACGCAGCACCATGTCGTCAGATCAAAGTGCTAGAGGCGGCTCATCCGGTGCCAGACGAGGCGGGGATCGCCGCGGCGCGGGCGTTGCAAGAGGCTGTAACAGGCCTGGGGCCGGATGATCAGGTGATCGCGCTGATCTGCGGGGGCGGTTCCTCGCTCTTGCCTGCGCCGCCCGAAGGATTGACGCTCGCCGATCTGCAGGAGTTGAACGCGGCGCTACTTGCCTCTGGCGCGCCGATCTCAATGATGAACGACATTCGCAAACAGTTCAGCACGGTGAACGGGGGCCGGTTGGCAGCACTAGCTTCGCCTGCGTCCGTGCTGAGCCTGATCGTGTCGGACGTACCGGGTGACGATCCGGGCGCGGTGGCTTCTGGCCCCACAGTCCCGGGGTGTCCAACGGCCCGCGCGGTGCTGGCGGACATCAACGCACGTGGCTTGAACCTGCCGCCGCGCTGCATGGCGCATCTGGAGGCCACAGCCGCCGAAGACACGATGGAGGCCCAAGCCCATGACAATACCACCACCCGGATCATTGCTTCAGCCAGTCTCTCCTTAGAAGCCGCCGCCGAAGCTGCGCGGGCGCGTGGTGTCAACGCTTGGGTGTTGTCAGATGCGATCGAGGGCGAGGCGCAAGAGGTGGCTTCGGTCCATGCCGCCCTGGCCCGACAGGCAGAGCAAAGCGGTTTCCCGTATCCCGCGCCGTTGGTGCTGTTGTCCGGGGGCGAAACGACCGTCACCCTCCGCCATAAAGGACGCGGCGGGCGCAACAGCGCCTTTGCCTTGTCGCTGGCTCTGGCATTAGAGGGGCAGGGCGGCATCACCGCATTGGCCGCAGACACGGACGGGATTGACGGATCCGAAGACAACGCGGGGGCGTTCGCGGATGACCGAACTGCTGCCCAGATGCGTGAAGCCGGTGTCGACCCCCGCCATGCCTTGCAACACAATGATGCCTATGGCGCTTTTGCAGCGGCGGGGGGGCTGTTTCATACCGGTCCCACGGGGACGAATGTGAATGATTTTCGGGCAATTTTGATTGGTGATGTGCCAGTGCGGTGAGCGCGATGTTTGGGGCAGCCGCCGGGGGTTTCACACCCCCGGACCCCCGTGAAGTATTTTGGGCCAAAAAGAATAGTTAGTCGGCTTTGTCGAACAAGATCACGTTGCGGCGGGCGGCGCCGGTTTTCGTGTCGGCGATGGCCTCGTTGATTTGGTCTAGGCGCCAGCGGCCAGAGATCAGACTGTCGAGTTGCAATCGCCCTTGCAGGTAGAGGTCTACCATCCATGGGATGTCGCGCTGGATAACCACATCGCCCATTTTGGAGCCGACCATGCCTTGGCCCATGGCGGCAAGGATCACCGGCTCATAGCTCGACGCCGCACCGCTGTGGGGCATGCCGACCATGATGACGCGGCCCCCCGGCGCGAGGTAGCGCATGGCGGTGTCATAGGCGGGGATTGCGCCTACGGTGACGATCACCGCATCGGCCCCGCGGCCCATGGCTTTGTTGGCGCTGCGCCAGGGTTTTGCCTCCGTGGCCAGCACCGTGTCCGTGGCGCCGAATTCGCGGGCCACGGCGAGTTTGTCTTCGGTCATATCCACAGCAACGATGCGGCGTGCGCCGGCGATGCGTGCGCCTTGGATCGCGTTCAGGCCCACACCTCCCGCGCCGATGACCACCACATCTTGGCCCGCGCGCAGGCCTGCGGCGTTCACCACCGCACCAACGCCGGTGATGACGCCGCAGGCGATGAGGCAGGCGGCTTCTTTGGGAATGTCGGGCGAGATTTTCACCACCTGCGAACGGTCCACGACGACTTTCTCGGCAAAGCCGCCGGTCGCCATGGCTTGGAACAGGGGGGCGCCATCGCTGGTCTGCAACGGCCCCTCGGGGGGCTGCGGGGTAGTGCAGATCGTGGGTTGGCCGGAGGCGCAGCTAGGGCAGCTGCCGCAGGCGCGGATCAGGGTGACGACGACGCTGTCGCCTTCCTCCAGCCCCGGCACATTCGGCCCGATGGCGCTGATCCGCCCCGCCGCTTCGTGGCCATAGACCGCAGGCAGCGGCCCGCCCCATGCGCCTTCGGCGAAGGAGATATCCGAATGGCAGATCGCCACAGCATCAAGGGTGACTTCGACCTCGCCAGCCTTGGGCGGGCTGAGTTGGATGTCCTCAATAGTGAGCGGCTGGTCGAAGGCGTGGCAGACGGCGGCTTTGATGGTTTGCAAGGGGGCTGTCCTTTGGGTCCGAGGGTGTTTTTCGGAGCGTGGCGCGGATCAGGGCAGGGTGCAAGTCTGCGCTAGCCTGCCGCAGCGTCTTTTGGCAGCGGGCGGCTGGCGAAGAGGGCCAGTCCGGCGATGGTCAAGACCAGTGCCAATAGGAAGGGCGCGCCGGGGAGGTAGAGGGGGGCGCTGTCGCTGGTGAACTGTGCAAAAACGGCTGTCATGGCCAAGGGCGAGATGATCATCGCCATCGCGGTGGAGGAACTCAGTGCGCCGTGCAACTCGCCCTGCGCGTCGGCAGAGACACGGGCTGACATGATGCCCTGCAACGCGGGCGGGATCACCCCGGCAAGGGCCGCCAGAGGGGTCATGATCAGCGCCCATGTGCCTGAGGTCAGCAGCGTCAGAGCGAGAAAGGCGGCGAGGGCAAAGACATGCCCCGCGATCACCGTGCCGCGCGCCCCCAAGCGGCGCAGCACCGGGCCGATCAGCCCGCCTTGGACCAGCACCATTTGCACGCCAAAAAGGCCGAGCGACAGGCCGATCATCGTGGGCGACCAGCCGAAACGCTCTTGCCCGAAATAGGCCCAGACGGCGGGGTAGGCGGCAAAGCCCACGTGGTAGAGGAAATAGACCATGAGCAGCCTGCCAATCCCCGGCAGACGGCCAAGGGCTTGCAGCGCGCCAAGTGGATTTGCGCGGCGCCAGTCGAAGCGGCGGCGGTTGGCCTCAGGCAGTGTTTCGCGCAGCACCCGCCACCCCAGCAGCGCATTGCCCGCCGCCAGTGCAGCAGCCGCCCAGAAGGGCGCGCGGGTGCCGTATTCGCCCAAAACCCCACCGATCAGCGGCCCCAGCACGAACCCCGCGCCAAAGGCCGCGCCGATCAGCCCAAAGCGGGCAGCGCGGTCTTGG
This sequence comes from Sulfitobacter delicatus, assembly GCF_900102535.1. Lineage (GTDB taxonomy): Bacteria > Pseudomonadota > Alphaproteobacteria > Rhodobacterales > Rhodobacteraceae > Sulfitobacter > Sulfitobacter delicatus. Next base: position 104,259 of record NZ_FNBP01000007.1, read on the forward strand.
GCGGGCGAGATATCGGCCATATAGGCCGAAGCCGTGGCATGCGTTGCCGCCGTGATCCCGCCGACCAGACGTCCGATCAGCAGCAGCCAGATGGTGCCCGCCAAGGCCATGACGCTGTAATCCACCGTCATCACCACCAGTGCGAGCAGCAGCACCGGGCGGCGGCCAAAGCGGTCGGACAGCCCGCCCAGCACCGGACCAAAGAGGAATTGCATCGCGGCAAAACTGGTCGCCAAGACCCCGCCCCAGAGGGCGGCTTCGCTTAGGTCGCCGCCGCGCACCTCGCGGATCAGATCAGGCATCACCGGCAGGATCAGCCCGACGCCCATCGCGTCGATCATCACTGTGAGCAGGATAAAGATCAGCGGCAGCGGCATCCGGTCAGAGTTTTTCCGCACGGGCGGCAAAAGCTGCGGCATCGGCGGGGGCATGGCCCAGTTGCGCCTCGGCGCGGAACAGGTCTGCGGGCAGGTCGGGATAGTCGGCGCGGGCGAGATCGGCCAGCGGCACGCGTTTGTCGAGCGCGTCGTGGGCCAGCGCTTTGGTCACGCGTTGTGCTTCGGGGCGCGGCATCCGTTCGGCCAGCGCAAAGCTCAGCGCTTCGGCATGGATCAGCCCCAGCCCGGCGTCGAGGTTGTGGCGCATCTGCATGGGGTGCGGGGTGATCCCGGCGCTGAGCGCCTTGGCGTGGTGCAGGGCCGAGGCGAAGCCCAGACATATCTGCGGCAGGGCCAGCCATTCGGCGAACCATGCCCCGCCGTCGCGCTGGTGTTGATGCGCCGCGGCTGCTTGCAAGGTGGCGCGCAGCCCGCCGTGTTGGTGGTTCAGCGCGACAAGCACCGAGGGCGAGACCGGGTTTTGCTTTTGCGGCATGGTCGATGACCCGCCTGCTTGGCTCAGCGCCAGTTCCTGCGTGTCGCTATTGGTCAGCCCCAGCAAGGACTGCCCCATATGCGCAAGTGCTGCCATGACGCGGCCTTGCCAATCGACGAGGTGCAGGATCGGGCTGCGGTCCATGTGCCAAGTGCGGTGCGGATCGTTCAGGCCGAGGGCTTGGGCGAGGTCGGCGCGGGTCTTTGCCGCGTCTGGGCCAAGGGCGGAGGCGGTGCTTGCCGCGCCGGAGAGGGAGACCCAGAGGGTTTCCTTGCGCAGCGCGGGCAGGGCTTCCAGCGCGTCAATCAGAGGCATGCCCCATTCCGCCAGCACCGCGCCGAAGGAGGTCGGCGTAGCGTGTTGGCCATAGGTGCGGGCGGGCATCGGCAGATGCGCGTGGTCCTTGGCGGCTTTGCCCAGTGTTTTGATGACCTCGCGCAGGTCCGCTTCGGCGAGCAGCAGGGCTTGGCGCAGGCGGAGCATCAGGGCGGTGTCGAGAATATCTTGCGAGGTCGCGCCCCAATGGACGTATTGTGCGTGTTCGGGGGTCTGCATCTCTGAGCGGAACTGGTCCAGCAGGGCCGGGACGCTGACGCCGTTCTGGCCCGTCGCCTCGGCCAATGCGCCGGGGTCGACGCGGATTTCCAGACTGGCGCGGTGGATCGCGGCGGCGCTAAGTTCGGGGATCACGCCTTGGGTGCCCTGCACCTTGGCCAGCGCGCCTTCGACCAGCAGCATGGCGCGGACCGCCGCGCTGTCGGTGAAAAGCCGTCCGGCTTCGCCGCAGTCAAACAGGCGGGCGTAGAGGGAACTGTCGAAAACGCTGGCGGCCATGCTTAGCCCTTCTGTTTGGGGATATGGCCGACGCTGGCGAGGAAGTCGTTCAGGATGTCGGCGTATTCCTGGGGCTGCTCGACGCAGGGCAGGTGACCGGCGCGGCGGATCAGTTTGAACTTGGAGGCCGGGATCAGGTCCATCATTTCGCGCACCAGATCGGGCGGGGTGGAGCCGTCCTCGGACCCTGCGATGCCAAGCGCGGGCAGGCGCAGGCCGGAGGTGGGGGTCATGAAATCGCTGTGCGAGATCGCCGCCGAACAGCCCGCATAGCCCGCGTCGGGTTGGCGGGTCAGCATGTTGCGCCAGAGGGCGAGGTCGGGCGTGGCGCGGAAGTCGTCCGAGAACCAGCGTTGCATGATCCCATCGGCGAGGCTCTCGATACCGTGTTGCTCGACGCCGGCGATGCGCTCGGCCCAGATGTCGCGGGTGCCGATCTTGGTGGCGGTGTTGCTGAGTACCAGCGCGCGGATCATGTCGAGCCGTTTGACGGCCAAGCCCTGTGCGATCATGCCGCCGATCGACAGGCCGACAAAGACGCAGTTGCGCACGTTCAGATGGTCGAGCAGGCGCTCGGTGTCGGTGATCAGCGACCCCATCGAGTAGGGCGCAGGCGGGCAGGAGGAGAGACCGTGGCCGCGTTTGTCAAAACGGATGATGCGCAGGCCGGGGGCGAGGAGGGGTAGGATCGGATCCCAGAGGCGCATGTCGGTGCCGAGTGAATTGGCAAAGACCACCGGGGCGCCGTCTTCGGGGCCATCGACGCGGTAGTGGAGTTGGACGTCACCGGTGTCGAATATTTGCATGGGTGGTCTCCTTTAGGCGCTTTGCCGGATAGCATATCGCGCAAAGATCAGAGGGCAAAGGCGCAACCGTCCATAGGTGCCCCGCCCGGCTGCAAGCCGGGCAGCGTCATGCCACAGGCATGCCTTCGGCATGACCCGCCCCCCTGGGGCGGCGCTTTCAGCACCACCCCGCGGGTCGGCGCTGCCCTTATCGTTACCCTAACGTCTGCAGCGCACGCGCAAACATATCTGCATCCACGTTCCCGCCAGAGATCGTGACGATCACGTCATCGCCCTCAATCTGATCCCCACGGAACAACGCCGCCGCCAACGCCACAGCCCCGCCTGGTTCTGCCACGACCTTCAACCGGTTAAACGCATGCCCCATCGCCTGCAGAGCCTCCTGATCGGTCACCACCAGCCCCGGCCCGACAAGTCTTTGCATGATCGGAAAAGTCAGCTCCCCCGGCGCGGGGGTGATGATCGCGTCACAAATCGAGCCCAGAGCGCTCGCATTGCCTTCGATCTTGCCCGAAACCAGCGAGCGCGTGGCATCATCAAAGCCGTCCGGCTCGGCAGGCCGCACGCGGAACCCCGGTGCCTCGGCCTCAAGCGCCAAGGCAATGCCGCTGGTCAGCCCGCCGCCGCCACAGCAGACGATGACCTCGGCCTTCTTGATCCCGGCCTCGGCGGCCTGTTGGGCGATTTCCAGCCCCGTGGTGCCTTGGCCCGCGATGACCTGCGGCTCGTCATAGGGTTTGATCAGCGTCAGCCCGCGTTCCCCGGCAAGCTGCGCGCCGATCTCCTCGCGACTCTCGTTCGCGCGGTCATAGAGCACCACCTCGGCCCCATAGGCGCGGGTGTTTGCGATCTTGAGGCGCGGGCTGTCCGAGGGCATGACGATCACCGCAGGCGCGCCGTGCATCTTGGCGGCCAGTGCCACGCCCTGCGCATGATTGCCGCTGGAATAGGCGATCACGCCCTTGGCCCGCAGGTCCGGCTCCAAGGCCGAGAGCGCCGACCAAGCGCCGCGAAACTTGAAGCTGCCGGTGTGCTGCAGACACTCCGGCTTGACCCAGACCCGACGGCCCGCGATCTCATCCAAGAAATGCGAGTTCAGCAGCGGGGTGCGGCGCACATGGCCCCCGGCGCGGGCGGCAGAGGCGCGGATCATGTCGATGTTCATTGTAGCTGTCCTATCCAGTCTTGCAGGGCGGCTAGCGCCTCGGGTTCGTCTAAAAACGGCACATGGCCGCGGCCCGGCACTTCGACGGCGATCATGTCGGGGCGGCGGGCCTGCATCTCGTGCAGGGTCTCGCGGCTTAGAAGCGTCGAATTCGCGCCTCGGATTGCCGCCAGTGGCAGACCGGCCAGCGCGTCGAAATAGGGCCAGAGGTCGGGCGGGGTGTCGCCTGCCGCGGCGGCCACGGCATCGCGCAGATGCGGGTCATAGGTGATTTTCAGACCGGTCTCGGTCTGGATGTAGTGGCGTTTGACCTCGGCCATCCAGCGCACCTCGGGCACATCGTGGAATTCGGGGAAGGCGCGTGCCATGGCGGCGGCGGCCTCGGCATGGGTCTTGGCGGCGGGATTGCGACCGAGATAGCCCATGATGAAGTCGATACCCTTTGGATCCAGCTCTGGCCCCACATCGTTCAGCGCCACACCGAGCAGACGGTCCTTGGCCGCCATCGCCAGCCCCATGGCGTTCAGCCCGCCACGCGAGGTGCCAAGGATCGCGACTTGGTCCAGTCCCAGATGGTCGAGCAGTTCCAGCACATCGCGGCATTCCACCGGCAGGCTGTAGTTCTGCCAGTTCGGGTCGAAATCAGACTGCCCGCGCCCCCGGTAGTCCATGCGGATCAGCCGGTGCGCCGCCAGATGCGGCGCGACATAGTCGAAATCAGCCCCGGTGCGGGTCAGCCCCGAGAGGCACAGGATCGGCAAGCCGCTGCCTTCGTCCGTGAAATGCAGCGACAACCCGTCCGACGTGGTGAACCGCGCCATTTACAGCCCCGCGAGGGCAGGGATGCCGGTGAGGTCTTGCAACTGATGCGCGGGCCTCCACGGCAGGCGGTCGACCGGATCGCCGCCCCGGTTCACCCAAGCGGTGGTGAAGCCATAGCCGGTGGCCGCACCGGCGTCCCAGCCGTTGGAGGAAACAAACAGCACTTCGTCTTTGGCGCAGCCGAAATGCTGGCCCACCAGATCATAAACCGACGAATCAGGTTTGAAGATGCCCACGCTTTCGACCGAGAGGGAGACGTCCAAGACATCACCGATTCCCGCCGATTTCACCGCACCGTTCAACATTTCCGGCGAGCCGTTGGACAAAATGGCGGTGTTGAGCCCGCCATCTTTCAAAGCGCGCAGCATGTCGGGCACCTCGGGATAGGCCTGCAATTCCCAGTAGAGCGCCAGCAGACGTTCGCGCAGCGCGGGGTCTCCGGCGACGTCCATCTTCTCCAGCGCCCAATCCAGACCTTCCTGGGTGACCTGCCAGAAATCGCAATGCGCCCCGGTCACCGCGCGAAGCCATGAATACTGCAACTGCTTGAGCCGCCAGTGCTCTGCCAGTTGCGGCCATGTGTCGGCGATGGCGGCAAAGGCCGGCTCCTTGGCCGCCTCGCGCGCGGCGGCGGCCACGTCAAACAGGGTTCCGTAGGCGTCAAAAACGCAAGTTGTGATCGGCATTTGGCAAGCTCTCCCATGTCTCGCGGGCAGAGTGGCACGCAGCGGCAGCGGCGAAAAGGGGCGAAATCGGGTTCAGGCCGGGCCGCGGGGGTTTACTCTCAGCGCCGCAATCCCCATGTTGTCTGGGAATTCGGAGCACCCGCGCAGATACGCGGCCTCCCCCCTTTCCCCCCGATACAGATTGGAGACACCAAATGGCTGAGGTCAAATCCGGCGACACAGTACAGATTCACTATACCGGCACATTGCAGGACGGTACCACGTTTGACAGCTCCGAGGGCCGCGACCCGTTGGAGTTTGTCGTGGGCTCCGGCCAGATCATTCCCGGCCTCGACAGCGCGCTGCCCGGCATGACGGAAGGCGACAAGAAGGTCGTCAAAGTGGCGAGCGAAGAAGCTTACGGCCCGGTCAACCCGGAGATGCGCCAAGCCGTGCCGCGCGAAGGCATCCCGGCGGACATCCCGCTTGATCCCGGCACCCAGCTGCAGATGCAGACCCCCGAAGGCCAAGCCCTGCCGGTGACCGTTATCGAAGTGGACGAGACCACCGTGACACTCGACGCCAACCATCCGCTGGCGGGCAAAGACCTGCAGTTCGACATCGAACTGGTTAAGATCGCTGCGGCGGCCTGAGAATAGCGGCCGGGGGGAGCCTCCCCCCGGCATGCCTGCAAGACGGCGTTCACGTCTTTTCCCCTCGCACCGCAGCCCTTTGGCGCTTATGCAGGGGCCATGAATACCCCAGATACATTTGAGATTTTCCTCGTCTGCCCCCCGGGGCTTGAGGATTTGCTCTGCGCTGAGGCGCAGGAAAAAGGCTTTGCCGCAGCGCAGGCCCAGCCCGGTGGCGTGACCGTTCAGGGCGGCTGGCCCGAGGTCTGGCGCGCGAACCTAGAGCTGCGCGGCGCAGGCCGGGTGCTGGCGCGGATTGGTGGCTTTATGGCCTTTCATCTGGCGCAGCTGGACAAGCGTTGCCGCAAGTTTCCCTTTGCGAATGTGCTGCGCGCCGATGTGCCGGTGAAGGTGCAGGTAACGACCAAGGCTTCCAAGATTTACCACGCCGGGGCGGCGGCCCAGCGGGTCGAGACAGCGCTGCGCGAGAGCCATGGGATCACCGTGGATGCCGAAGCGGCACTGGTGCTGAAGGTGCGGATTGACGACAACGCGGTGATGTTCAGCATCGATACCTCGGGCGAGGCGCTGCACAAGCGCGGGCATAAGGAGGCCGTGGGCAAGGCGCCGATGCGCGAGAATATGGCGGCGCTGATGCTTCGGTCTTGCGGCTATGCGCCGGGCGAGCCGGTGGTGGACCCGATGTGCGGCTCAGGGACGTTTTTGATCGAAGCGGCGGAGATCGCGGCGCGGTTGAAGCCGGGGCGGAGCCGGAGCTTTGCCTTTGAGGATTTGGCGAGCTTTGATGCTGCGGCTTGGGAAGAGATGCGCAGTGGTGGAGAGGTTTCGGTCCCGTCGGCGCGTTTCTATGGCTCGGACCGGGACGCAGGCGCGATCCGCATGAGCACGGCTAATGCCGAGCGTGCAGGTGTGGGCGAGTTCTGTGAGTTTGCCTGTCATGGGGCAGGGGAGGTTCAGCCGCCCGAAGGCCCGCCGGGGCTGGTGATCGTGAACCCGCCTTATGGGGGGCGGATCGGGAATAAGAAGCTGCTTTATCCGTTGTATGGGACGTTGGGTGAGACCTTGAAGACGCGGTTCCGGGGGTGGCGTGTCGGGCTGGTGACGTCAGAGCCGCCTTTGGCGCGGGCGACCGGGCTGCCGTGGAAACCGCAGGGGCCAGCGATTGCGCATGGGGGGATGAAGGTCTGGCTCTGGCAGACGGATGTGTTGCGGTAGAGCCTACCACCCAGCCCGGAATCAAGCCGCAGGCGCCGGGCCATCGCCTGCCCGCCCCCCGGGTAGGCGATTTGGTGAGGCTGGGCGCGTCTCTGCAATCTAGTCCCAAGGCTGCACCATAAAGTGGCACGAAGCTAGGTTGCCATCGCCGACCCGCGGGCAGGCGCTGTCCCTCTGAATACGATTGCCACCTCAGCTCGGAACCAAGCCGCAGGCGCCGGGCCATCAACTGCCCGCCCGGACGGGTAGGCGATTTAGTGAGGCTGGACGCGACTTGGCGAAGTCACGTCACGGCTGAACCATAAAGTGGCTAGGTCCAGCCGTTGGATCGCCGACCCGCGGGCAGGCGATGGCCCTCAGTTCTTGATTACAGATGCTCCGCCTGCGGCATCCCCAGCACATGGAAACCGCCATCCACACGGACAATCTCCCCCGTCGTACAGGCTCCCGCATCCGACGCCAGATAGACCGCTGTCCCACCAACAGCCTCCAACGTCGCATTCGACCGCAACGGCGCATTCTGATCCGTATGCTTATAAGTCTTGCGCGCGCCACCGATTGCGGCCCCCGCCAGCGTCTTCATCGGCCCCGGCGAGATCGCGTTCACGCGGATCCCCTCCGGCCCCAGATCATTCGCCAGATAACGCGTCGCACTTTCCAGCGCCGCCTTGGCCACGCCCATCACGTTGTAATTCGGCGTCACCCGGTTCGAACCCATATAGGTCAGCGTCAACAGCGTGCCGCCGTTCTCCACCATCAACGGATGCGCCCGGCGCGCCACGTCGATGAAGGAATAGGCCGAGATATCCATCGAGTTCTTAAAATTCGCCCGGCTGGTGTTCAGGAACCGCCCCGTCAACTCGGATTTGTCCGAAAAAGCAATGGCATGTACGACGAAGTCAATCGTCGGCCAGCGCGCGCCCAATTCGTCAAAGGCCCGGTCAAGCGAGGCGTCATCGGTCACGTCGACATCGACCATGAAGTCCGACCCGACACTCTGCGCCAGCGGCTCAAGACGCTTGCCAAAGGCCTCGCCCTGATAGGTGAAGGCCAGTTCCGCCCCGGCCTCGGCCATCGCCTTGGCGATGCCCCAAGCGATGGAGCGTTCATTGGCCACACCCATGATTAGGCCGCGTTTTCCTGCAAGCAATCCTGACATAACGCGCCCTCAGCCTTTGTATTTCGACAGGATCATCGACCCATTGGTGCCACCAAACCCGAAGGAGTTGGTCATCACGGAATCGAGCCCCGCATTGTCCACACGCTCCAGCGCGATCTCCGACGGGTCCAGCGCCGGGTCGAGGTTTTGCACGTTGATCGACCGGGCAATGAAATCATTGTCGAGCATCAGCAGCGAGAAGATCGCCTCAAGCGCCCCCGCCGCGCCCTGCGCGTGGCCGGTCATCGACTTGGTCGAACTCACCGGCGGCGTGCTGCCCTGACCGAACACCCGCCGCACCGCTTCGATTTCGCCCACATCGCCGACGGGCGTCGAGGTGCCGTGAGCGTTGATATAGCCCACCTTGCGGCCTTCGGGCAGTGTCTCCAACGCCAGACGCATGGCGCGCTCACCGCCTTCACCCGAAGGGGCGACCATGTCATGGCCGTCGCTGGTGGCGGCATAGCCGGTCACCTCGGCATAGATTTTCGCACCGCGCGCCAGCGCGTGGTCGAGGTCTTCGAGCACCAGCATGCCGCCGCCGCCGGAGATCACGAAACCATCGCGGTCGGCGTCAAAGGCGCGGCTCGCGGTCTCTGGCGCGTCGTTATACTTGGACGACATCGCACCCATCGCGTCAAAGAGGCAGCTGAGCGTCCAGTCCAGCTCCTCACCGCCCCCAGCGAACATTACATCCTGCTTGCCCAGCATGATCTGCTCAGCCGCGTTGCCGATGCAATGCAGCGAGGTGGAGCAGGCCGAGGTGATCGAATAGTTGATGCCTTTGATCTTGAACGCGGTCGAGAGGTTCGCGCTGACGGTCGAAGACATGCACTTTGGCACCGCGAAGGGCCCGATGCGCTTGGTCGCGCCTGTGTCTTTCACGATGTTATGCGCGGCGAACATGGCGCTGGTCGACGGCCCGCCCGAGCCTGCCACCAGACCGGTGCGTGGGTTGCTGATCTGGCTCTCGTCCAGACCCGCATCCTTGATCGCCTGATCCATTGCCACATAGGCATAGCCCGCGCCCGGCCCCATGAACCGCAGGGTGCGCTTGTCGATGTGATCGGCCAGATTGATCTTGAGCGTGCCCGCAACGCGGCTGCGGAACCCGTGCTCTGCCATCTCCGGGCTGGCTTCGATCCCGGAGGTGCCGTTCTTGAGTGCTTGGAGCACTTCTTCGGCATTGTTTCCGATGGATGAGACGATCCCCAACCCTGTGACGACGACGCGGCGCATGGGCAGCACTCCTTTGTTTTACTCGCCCCGGTGTATGACAGCACGGCGGGACGGCGCAAGCGGTTTGCAATTCGGGCCCGCCAGTTCTGCGCGGTCAAGGTTCCGTGATGGAACGACAAAGCCGCAGGTCGTGTTGGCCCTGCAACAGCCCAAAGGAGACTGGAATGCCCGAGATCAAGACAGTGAACCCTGCGACCGAAGAGGTGCTGAGCACCTATAGCGTGATGTCCGAAGCTGAGGCCATCCGCGTCGTCGAGGCCACCCATGCCGCTTTTAACGACTGGCGCAAACTGTCGCATAGCGACCGCGCGCCCTATCTGAAAAAGATCGCCGAAAAGCTACGCGACAACAAAGAGGAACTGGCCGAGCTAATGACCCGCGAGGTCGGCAAGCTGTACAAAGACAGCCTCGACGAAGTTGACCTCTGCGCCGCGATCTTTGACTGGACCGCCGATGCGGGTCCGGAAAAGCTCAAGGATGAGACCCGCGAGTTGATGGATGGCAAGAAAAACGGCGTGGTGACCTATCAGCCGATTGGTGTGATCTATTCGGTCCAGCCGTGGAACTTCCCCTTTTACCAACCGGTCCGCGTGCTGGCGGCCAACCTGATGACGGGCAACGGGAACGTGTTGAAACATGCGCAAATCTGCACCGGCAGCGCGCTGCGCCTTAAGGAAATCTGCGAAGAAGCAGGCCTCCCGAAAGACCTGTTTAACGTCGTCATCATCGACCATGACACCAGCGACAAGCTGATCGCCCATGATCTGGTGCGCGGCGTGACCATGACTGGCTCCGACAAAGCGGGCAGCCATATCGGCTCGCTGGCGGCAAAGCACCTGAAGAAATCGGTGCTGGAGCTTGGCTCGAACGACGCCTTTATCGTGCTGGATGACGCCGAAATCGACACGGCGGTGAAATTCTCTGCCGCGGGTCGGATTTACAACAACGGTCAGACCTGCATCTCGGCGAAGCGCTTTATCGTAACCGACAAAAATTACGACGCTTTCGTCAGCGCCTTTGTCGAGCAGATGAAGTCGATCGAGATGGGCGACCCGATGGACAAGAACACCGGTCTTGGCCCGCTGTCGAGCCAAGAGCAGTTCGAGACGGTGCGCGATCAGGTCAAGGAAAGCGTCGAGAAGGGCTGCGAGTTGCTCTGCGGCGGCGAAGTGCCTGACCGTACGGGGGCTTACTACCCCTCGACCGTTCTGGGCAACGTGAAGCCGGGCACGCCAGCCTATGACGACGAAATCTTTGGCCCCGTGGCTTCGGTGATCCGGGCCAAGGATGACGAAGATGCGATGCGCATTGCCAATGACAGCCGCTATGGCCTCGGAGGTGGTATCTTTTCGAAAGACGAAGACCGCGCGCTTGAACTGGCCCGGGCCGAGTTCGACACCGGGATGATCCGGATCAACGGCTTTGGTCTGGCGGACCCGAATATGCCCTTTGGCGGGGTCAAAAACTCCGGTTACGGGCGAGAGCACGGTGGCTTTGGCATGACCGAATTCGTCAACGCCAAGGCAGTTTTCTTGCCGTCCTAAACAGGATCGCCAAAGGGCGGGCTAGTCACGGCCCGCCCAAGGTTTTGTCCATAGTTACAAGGGGTTCAGAATGACAATGAAAGTACTTGTTGCAGGCGCTACCGGGAAAACCGGCCGCCTATTAGTCAGCGAATTGCAAGACCGCGGTGCGACACCAATCGCATTGGTGCGAGACGGGTCGGACACTTCCGTATTGCCCAAAGGCACCGAAGAGCGCAGCGGCGACTTGACCAAACTCACCCCAAACGCCTGCAAAGGCGTGGACGCGGTGGTCTTTGCCGCCGGATCAGGTGGCAGCACCGGGCCGGAAATGACCGATAAGGTCGACCGTGAGGGCGCACAGCATCTGGTCGATCTGGCCCGCGACGCCGGCGTGACGCGCTTCGTGATGCTCAGTTCCGTCGGCGCGGACAACCCGCCCGAAGACCACGAGATGACGCATTACCTAAAGGCAAAACAGGCGGCAGATGAGCATTTGATAGGCTCTGGATTGACCTATTCCATTCTCCGCCCCGTCGCGCTGACCGACGACCCCAAGACCAATGCGGTCACCATGGGCGACGACGTGGATCAAAGCGGCAAAGCCCATCGGGCCGATGTTGCTGCGGTCCTCGCGGAGGCGGCGGTTACGGGCCGCCACGACGGTAAGGTGCAGGAAATGCAGACCGTCTAAGGCGTTTCTATCTGGCAACAAAAAAGGGGGCCGCGCGGCCCCCTTTTCACGCGCAGACTGCGAAAGATCAGCTTTCGCTCAGCGCCACTTTCATGTCTTTCACCTGATAGATCACTTCGCCATCCGCTTCGACGATACCGTCGGCCACACCCATGGTCAGACGGCGGGTCTGGATCGCCTTGGTGAAATCGATCTTATAGGTCAGCATCTTACGGTCCGGGCGCACCATGCCGGTCAGTTTCACTTCGCCAACCCCAAGCGCATAGCCGCGCCCCTGCCAACCGCGCCAGCCGAGGTTGAAACCGGTGAGCTGCCACAGGCCATCAAGGCCAAGGCACCCGGGCATAATCGGGTTGCCGGGGAAGTGGCATTCAAAGAACCACAGGTCCGGTGTGATGTCGAACTCGGCGGTGATATGGCCCTTGCCATGCGCGCCGCCATCGCCAGAGACATCGGTGATCCGGTCCATCATCAGCATCGGCGGGGCAGGAAGCTGCGCGTTGCCGGGGCCGAAAAGCTCGCCGCGGGCGCATTTCAGCAGATCATCCTTGTCGAAACTCGTGGGGTAGTCGGCCATGCTGCGGCTCTCCTGCTGTGTCATGTCTGACGCCCCGTCTAACATTGCGCCGATGCAGCCCGCAAGGGCCGCGGAGGGCATGCTGCCGATGCCGAAGAACGGTTTTCGTTTGAAAATCGGGGATTTTCTCCTTTATAAGAAGTTGAAAAGGCGGGAACGTAATGTCCGAACAGGAACATGCAGTCGAAACGCACTGGCTGGCTCAGGCCGGGCTGCGCCCCACGCGGCAGCGGGTGACGCTGGCGCGATTGCTCGTGGGCGATGGTCAGGACCGTCACGTTACCGCCGAGAGTTTGTTTGAAGCTGCAAAGGGGCAGGGCGACGCAGTTTCGCTGGCCACGGTCTACAACACGCTCCGCGCCTTTTGTGATGCCGGGTTGCTGCAGGAAGTGACCGTCGACGGCTCGAAAAGCTATTTTGACACCAACACCCACGACCACCCGCATTTCTTTTGGGAAGACGAAGATCGTCTGACCGATGCGCCGTCAGAGCAACTGGTTATCGCGCAACTGCCGGACGCGCCCGACGGGGCCGAGATCGCCTCGGTCGATGTCGTGATCCGCCTGCGCCGCAAGGGCTGACCGTCTTCAAACCGCGCCGGGCAACGGCAGAGTCAGCAGCGCATCGCGCAATTGCGTCAGCGGATCACCCGCCTGCCACGGTCCAAGCTGCGCCACGACCACCTGTTCCACCGCTGTCTTATCCGCTAAGGGCCGTGTGACCACTGGCTTCCCATCATATGTCTGGACGCCCGGCGGCACCGAATAGCTCAACCCCAGCCCTTCGCCATGTGCTGCCAAAGCCCGCATCACTTCGACAGAGGCTGCGCGTTGCACACGGCTTGGCACGAGCCCTTGGCTCGCGAAAAGCCCCATCATATGCCGAACCGACAGCCCGTCGTCTGCGAGGATCACCGCCCGCGTTGCAAGATCCCTAAGGGCGATTGCACTGCGCTCGGCCAGCGGGTCACTTTCTGCCAGAAAGACATGCGGTCGTAGTCGCGCCAGTTCAGATCGTGCAAAGCGCCCGTCGAGCCCAATATCCCAAGTCACCGCAAGATCAATGCGTTCGCTGAGCATGGCGTCCTGCATCTCCTCAAACCCGCAAACCTGCGGGTGCAACGATAGATGGGGAAAATTCTTGCGCAGAAGAGTCAGCGCAGGGGCCAAGACAAAGGGTGCGAGGTCGTCAAAAACTCCGAGACCGATGCGGGTTTGGGGCAGGGGGCTACTGCCTGCGGCTTCCAAACGGGCCGCGCTCGCTATGAGCTTGCGCGCTTCTTCTACCACCCGCTGTCCCTGCGGCGTCAAGCTGAACCCCTGACCCCGCCCTCGAAGAAACAGACGCTGGCCTAAGCGCGCTTCGATCCGCGTAAGCGCTGTGCTCAGCGCAGGTTGAGAAACATTTAGTGCCAACGCCGCACCCGAAAGGCTGCCCGCTTCGGCAATGGCAATGACGTATTCGTAGTGGCGCAGCGTTAAATATAGCATGAGGTTATTTATTACTTAGCTAGCTATTATTTGAAGCTAATATCGATTTAGCGGAATGTCAGCCTTGAAACTAGCAACAAGAATGACGCCGCATGACACACCCCCTCGTCTCGCAAAGCGATATCGAAACCTATCAGCGCGACGGTGTCGTGCTGATCAAGGGCCTCTTTGTCGATCACGTCGACACCCTGCGCGCCGGGGTCGCCCGCAATATTGAAACGCCCGGACCCTATGCTTCGAACAACGATAAGCCTGGCGAGACTGGGCGGTTCTTCGATGACTACTGCAACTGGCAGCGCATCCCCGAGTTCGAAGAAGTCATCCGTGAAAGCCCCGCCGCAGAAGTGGCCGCCGATCTGATGCAGAGCAAGACCGTGCAACTGTTTCACGACCATGTGCTGGTCAAAGAGCCCGGCACTTCTATGGCGACGCCATGGCATCAGGACGGGCCCTATTACTTCGTCGAAGGCGCGCAGACCGTGAGCTTTTGGTCACCTCTTGATCCGGTCACCGATGCCTCGCTGCGCTGCGTGGCCGGGTCGCATCGGTGGGAGAAACCGGTACTGCCAACCCGCTGGGCCAAGGGCGATGCCTTCTTTGACCCCGCCCCCTATATGCCGGTGCCGGACCCCGAGGCCGAGGGCATGGAGATCCGCGAATGGACGATGGAACCCGGCGATGCAGTGGCCTTCAACTACGGTACGCTACACGGCGCGCGAGGCAACACAGCGGGGGCACGGCGGCGGGCGTTCTCGTTGCGTTTGCTGGGCGATGACGCGCGCTACACGCAGCGACCGGGGCCGACGTCACCACCCTTTCCGGGGCATGAAATGGAGCAGGGCCAACGTCTGCGCGAAGACTGGTTTCCGGTGATTTATCCGGGCAGGGCATAAGACGAAGGGCTTGTTTTGTCGCGCCAAGACTGACCGGCTGCCCGGCTATTTGGTGGGCAGCTTTTAGCCAAGTTAGAGTGTCGCGACTGTTGGCGCAGCTTCGCAAGGCCGTTTGTAGTATGCTCGCGTCAGTCTTGGAGCGAGGTAACTAGATGCGAACGCTACTCTTGGCACTTGGCCTGACGTTTCTTGCCGGGAATGCACATACCCAACAACTCGACGTGGAGTTCCAAATCATCGAAGATCGGCAGGCTGCGGGCTGCGCTGGTAGCTATGTTGCAGGCCTAGATCCCAACGGCGACGGCTTCTTGGCTGTGCGCAAAGGACCGGGGACGCAGCACGCAAAGATTGACGAACTCTACAATGGGGACATGGTCCGGACCTGTGCGCAGGCCGGGCGTTGGATAGGGGTTTACTACGGAGAGCCCCGCCGGAAAGGGTGGGTGCATAGCAACTGGCTTATCGACGGGGCAGGCTGAGCGTTAAAACCGAGATTCTAGCCGTACCCTGCCACACGGTTTCCTAGCCTGCCCGCTTACGCAGCACCAGAAAGGTCATCATGCCCAACGGGGGCAGGGCGCGTTCGTCTTCGATATGCAGTGCGTCCTGTTGCAACACCGTCTCCATCTCGAAATCCGAATGCCAGCCGAGCGTATTGGCAAAGGGGGCCGAGACCTTTTCGATAAAGGCCAGCACCCCTGTAGTGCGCATGAAGTGATTGGCGATGACAACTTGGCCACCGGGTTTCAGCACGCGGGCGATTTCTTCCATCACCCGTTCCGGCTCTGGCACCACCGAGAGCACATGCATGGCGGCGATGGTGTCGAAACTGGCGTCGGGAAAGTCAAGGTCGCGGGCGTCCATCTGGCGCAGTTCCGCCACATGAGTCACCCCTTCGCGCGTCACACGTTCGCGGGCTTTGGCGAGCATCTCGTCGCTGAAATCGATGCCGGTGACCCTGAGGTGCGGGGCGTAGTGGGGTAAGGACAACCCGGTGCCGACACCGACTTCAAGAACCGATCCTTCACCTTTGTTGATATGGGCCACCACATGGCGGCGGCCGCCGCTGGTCAAGGCGCCGAAGGTCTTGTCATAGATCGGCGCCCACCGCGCATAGGATGTTTCGACCGCCTTGATATCCATTTCAATTCCCTTTGTTTTTAATCGGTTTGCGTCCGCGCAGGAGGCCCCAGATCACCATGCCGATATAGGCAAGGCAGAGGACGACGAGCGTGGTCCAGGCGTAGGTGGCCAGCGCTGCGGCGAAAATTGCCACGCCGACGAGCAGGTATTTCACATGGCGGCGCGAGACCTTGGTGGTCTTGAACGACCATGTGGGGATGCGGCTGATCATCAGGAAGCCAATCAGCACCATATGCGCGGCGATCATCCAGTCCGGCATAATGGGCCGGTTGTGAAAGGCGAAGGAGAGTGTCATCGGCAAGAGCACCAGAAGCGCGCCTGCGGGCGACGGGATGCCGGTGAAGAAAGAGCCGGATTCGCCTGCGGCATCGCCATTCTTGGCGCGCTCTGCCTCGGCGCGGTCGTTCACGTTGAAACGCGCTAGGCGGACCACACAGCAGACCGCATAGATCAGGACCGAGATCCAAGCCGCGCTGCGCATGTCTTGCAGCGCCCAGAAATAGAGGATCAGCGGCGGGGCGACACCAAAGTTCAGGAAATCAGCCAGCGAGTCCAGTTCCGCGCCCATGGGGCTGGAGGAGCGCAAGAGCCGGGCCAACCGTCCGTCTAGGCCATCGAGCACACAGGCCAGCAGGATCAGTTGCACGGCCAGTACGTAGTTGCCCTGCACGCCAAAACGGATCGCCGAGAGACCGGCGCAAATGGCCGTGATCGTCAGCGCGTTTGGCAGCAGTTGGATCAGCGCAAGGTCTGCGCCGGACTTTTCAGAAGAGGGGCGCATGCAGCAATCCTAGACGGGGGTGGTCTCGGCCACCGGCGGTTTCAACTCGGCCAACACGGTTTCCCCGGCGACCATGGTTTGCCCGATGCGGACCATTGGGTCGACGCCTTCGGGCAGGTAGACATCTAGCCGCGAGCCGAAGCGGATCAAGCCGAAGCGTTCGCCGGTTTCCAGCCCATCGCCGGATTTCACGAAACAGACGATGCGCCGCGCCACGAGGCCCGCAATCTGCACCACGGCCAGATCGCGGCCATCGTCCATGCGGATGCACAGGCTGTTGCGCTCATTGTCGGCGCTGGCTTTGTCGAGCGACGCGTTAAAGAACTTGCCCGGGCGGTAGGCCACGGCCTGCACCTTGCCCGCGACGGGGGCGCGGTTGATGTGGCAGTTGAACACGCTCATGAAGACGCTCACGCGGGTTAGGGGCACATCGGGCATGCCAAGCTCAGCAGGCGGCACGGCGGGCTCGATGAGTGAGACGATGCCGTCGGCGGGGCTGATGATCAGGTCCGGTCGGTCTGGGGTGACACGCTCGGGGTCGCGGAAGAAGTAGTAGCACCAGACGGTGAGGCCCACGCCGATCCAGCCCAGCACATCGGCGATGGCAAAGAGCACCAGCGTGACGGCAGCAAAGATCGCGACGAATTTAACGCCCTCGCGATGCATTGGCTTGATGAATGTTGCGAGCAAATTGACGGACATCGGACCCTCCCGTGGTGGCTGTCTTCCGTCATAGGAGTAAAGCGCGTGAGTGCAAGGAGGTTTTGGGAACGGGGTTGGTTTGCGCGGGGCTGCGCAGGCTTGGCGGTAAGGGCAGCGCCCTCCCTGGGGGCGATCCTCTTCCTGCGTTGTTGGCGGTCGCTCCGCTGAGCGGGCTAAGGCAGCAGTAGATGGAAACGTTGCAAAATCGCCCTCCGGGGGGAGGGAGGGCGATGCCCGGTGTGCCACCGGGCGGGACAGGTGCTAGCGTTGGGACTTCAAAACCATTGGCCCGGCTCCATCAGGCCCAGATCCAGCAACTGCCGGGAATGCCACTCAAAAGGCTCTGAGTTGTGCCACTTAAAGCTGGAAATATCATAGCGACTGCCGGGGTTGCTCTTCAGCGCCTTGGCGGTGCGGAAGGAGCAGACCGCCGTGGTGATGTTGTGATGCCACTTGCAGGCATAGGTGTTGTATTCCTCGTCGTTGAACGTGTGATCCGGCCGCAGTTCCAGCCCCGGTTTGGCCTTGAACAACGGGATACGATCAATCTTGCGGCTCTCTGGCGGGACATGTTCCTCAAACCGCCAGCGCAGCCCGCCGAAGAAATCCAACTGCCGTTCTTTCGGATGCCCATTGTTGGCCGGATCACTGCGCGCCAAAGCGTAATAGCCGGAGCGGTCCAGATGTGCTTCATCCAATGACACTGCATGCGGGTTGGCCTGCAAATCCAGCGCGTAGAGGTCGATCACATAGGCCAATAGCGCGTCACGGCGCTCTTCGGCATGAAATGCCAGCAGTTCGACGATATTGCGTGTCTCGCAGAACGGGTGAAACAAATACTCCGCGTTATAGCAGTAATAGATCCACTGACCCGGCACCGCCGGGATCAGGCGGTTCACGGCCCGCGTCAATGCGCCTTCGTCAGATGTATTATAGTCCACCCGCAAGACGGTCTCTTGCAAATCCCGCGGCAGATCAAAGCTCGGCGGCATCAGCGCCAGCACGGACTTGAACCCGGCCTGCTGGTGATGGCGCAGCGTGGTGTCGACCTCTACGTCATCCTCAACCAGCACCATCGCAATGGGGCCAGCCAGCAGTTCTGCGCCTGCCTCTTTGATAAGGTGATCAAGGTCGCGATACCGCATATGTCCCCGCATGGCCGCTCAATAGGGCAAAGTCGGTTAATTCCGGGTGCATTGCAAGATGCCCCTGCCGCTGCTATGCGGCGCCATCTGCCCAAAATCTGCCAAACCCGTTGGATGCCCGCCATGACACAACCGAAAAAGCTGTTCATCAAGACCTATGGTTGCCAGATGAACGTCTATGACAGCGAACGCATGGCCGAAAGCCTGGGCGGTCAGGGCTATGTCACCACTGACAAGGCCGACGACGCGGATATGATCCTGCTCAACACCTGCCACATTCGCGAAAAGGCGGCGGAGAAAGTCTATTCCGAACTGGGCCGCCTGAAGCCTTTGAAAGACGCGCGCCCCGATCTCAAAATTGGCGTGGCGGGCTGTGTGGCACAGGCCGAGGGCGAAGAGATCATGCGCCGCCAGCCCGCCGTTGATCTGGTGGTTGGCCCGCAAAGCTACCACCGTCTGCCCGAGATGGAGGCCAAGGTGCGCAGCGGTCAGAGCGCGCTCGACACGGATTTCCCGGCAGAGGACAAGTTCGACCACCTCAAAGGCCGCCCCAAGATGAAACGCGCCCCGGCGGCGTTCCTGACGGTGCAAGAAGGCTGCGACAAATTCTGCGCCTTCTGCGTGGTGCCCTATACCCGCGGGGCCGAAGTCTCGCGCCCCGCCGAAAAGGTGCTGGAAGAAGCCCGCGATCTGGTGGAGCGCGGCGTGCGCGAAGTGACATTGCTGGGCCAGAACGTGAATGCCTACCACGGCGGCATGACGCTGGCTGAACTGATCCGCGCGCTGGCCAAGGTCGACGGGCTGGAGCGCATCCGCTACACCACCAGCCATCCCAACGACATGGGCGACGACCTGATCGCGGCGCATGGTGAGGTGCCTGAGTTGATGCCCTATCTGCACTTGCCGGTGCAATCGGGCAGCGACCACATCCTAAAGCGCATGAACCGCAGCCACACCGCCGAGAGCTATCTCAAACTGCTGGAGCGTATCCGCGAAGCGCGGCCTGATATTCTGCTGTCCGGTGACTTTATCGTGGGTTTCCCCGAAGAGACTGACGCCGATTTCGAGGCCACGATGGAGCTCGTCCGTCAGGTGCGCTACGGCTATGCCTACTCGTTCAAATATTCCACCCGCCCCGGCACACCCGCAGCGGAGCGCCCGCTGGTTGACCCTGCGGTGGCAGATGAGCGCCTGCAACGGCTGCAAGGGCTGATCACCTCGCACCAACGCGAGATCCAGCAGTCCATGGTCGGGCGTGAAGTGTCTGTCTTGGTGGAAAAGAAGGGCCGTCTTCCCGGTCAGATGCTCGGCAAATCCGAGTACCTGCACGCGGTACATATTGAGAACAGCACCGCGGCGATTGGTGATATCCAGCGCGTCCGCGTGACCGAAGCCAAAACCAACTCGCTGGCGGCCGTTCTGGTCTAAGAGGGTGCGCGTGGCCGCGCACCCCGCTACGTATCAGTAGTTATGCTTGCGGTGCGACGCGCGGTCCGCAAAGATCCGCTCCATATGCGCCTTCAGGCCAGCAGGGTTGCCCACCAGACGCTCATCGCGGCAAACCCGCTCGGCGATGGCATGTGCGGTCGAGAAGTCATAGCCCACGGCGACAAGGCTATCGACAAAAACGCTGTTGGGCCGGTCCCAGATCACGTCATGCCACGGGCCACGGTAGCAGCTGACGTGGATTACATTGCCTGTCGGTACGGCAACACCTTGGTTGTGGTAGGCGTATTTCACGCCACCGGCAAATGCGGGCAGGGCAAGCAGCCCGGCCACAGCGGTTGCTATCATTGTTTTCATCATCACATAGTCCCCCAGTTGAGATTGCAGCATCAGTCGGCCTCGGCAAAGCCGCGCGAAAGTCCCACCCTCGCGATCCGATGAATAGAGGGATAGGCGCCTAGAGCAGCAATTCAAGGAAATTCGGAGGCACTGTTGCCTGTCTGTGGACGGTGATTTGGTGATGGGGGTGATTGTCGCAACACCTTCTCCAATGCCTTAATTCGACGTGCGGAATGCAAGGTTTCGGCGAAATGCCAATTGCTGAGGATTTACCCCATTCCAGCGACAATCCTTTAAGTTTGTTGTGACCATGGCGAATTAAGCCACAAAATGTTGATATCTAAGCTTCACAGGACGGGAAATTTTACCTAACCTGCTGATATATTGCCTGAGTGTGGTTCCGGGAAGGGGGCCACCTTTGCCAGAGAATTAGAATAAGGACAAAAGCTGTGGGAAACTATATTTCCAATGCAATGCGCGCGGTGGCCAGTCTGGCGCTTGCGGCGGCGCTGACCGTTGTCGGCGTGACAGCCGACGCCCAAACCCCGTCGCAACAGGGTCGTGACAAGGGTATTTACACACCAACCATCTGGGTCGATCCCGATGGCTGCGAACATTGGGTCATGGATGACGGCGCCGAGGGCTATATGACGCCCCACGTCAGCCGTCAGGGCATTCCGGTTTGCCGCCGCGGCAATGTCTGCGGTGTGATGGAGACGGATCAGTTCTTTGCCACCGACAAATACAACATCTCGCGTGCCGGTCAGGCGCGTTTGGCGAATTTCTTCAAGACGACAGGTGCTGTGTCCTACATCATCACCGGCCACACCGACAGCCGCGCGTCGGACGCCTATAACATGCGTCTGTCCTATAACCGCGCCAATGCGGTAGCGCGCATCGCCAATCAGGTCGGCGCGCGTATTGCTGATGTTCGCGGCTACGGCGAACGGATGCCCGCCGCGCCGAACAATTCAGCTGCGAACATGGCCAAGAACCGCCGTGTCGAAATTATCTGCATTCGCTGAAGGGACCGCAAAAGTGATTAAGACAAAACTTCTCATGGTCACCGCCTGTGCCGTTGGCCTCTCGGCCTGTACCGATTACGAAGGCGGTCTGGGCCGGGGTTACCCATCGGACAAAACCTTTGACCGGGGCATCGACAAAAAGCACCTGAGCCAGCTTCAGGCGGGCATCTGGGTCGATCCTAATGGCTGCGATCACTGGATCATTGACGACGGGGTTGAGGGCTATCTCTCGGCGCGGCTCGATAAATTCGGCAAGCCGGTCTGCTCAGGGGTGGCCCCTCCGACGCATACCGCCGGTCATTTCAAGGGTGGGTCGTCCATCCCGGATCCGAATTGAGCCGCGCGCCGCATATCACGAACACCGGGCCGGAGCGCGTTGCGCTTCGGCCCTTTTTGTCTCTACGGGTTGGTAATTCCGCCCGCTCTGCCTATTTCTCTATTCAGTGCTACACAAAGGATACGCGCATTGCCTTCAACTGATCTGATGACCCCGGAAAACGCAGCCGAACGGGTGGTGGAATTTCCCGACAATCGCCTGCTGATCGATCTATGCGGCGCTTATGATGCGCATCTGGCGGCCATCGAAAAGGCGCTTGAAGTGCAGATCATCCGGCGCGGCAACCACCTGCAGTTGCTGGGCGACAGTGACGCCGTCGGGAAGGCCGAGACGATGTTGAACGCGCTTTATGGGCGGCTGGAAAGTGGCCGTTCGGTTGAGCCGGGTGATATCGACGGTATGCTGCGCATGGGCAATTCCGAAGCCGACACCGGGGTACGCCAAGGCGACCAGTTGGAAATGCCGATGGGCGATACCATCGAAATTCAGACCCGCAAAAAACGGGTTGAGCCGCGCACCGATGCGCAAAAGGCCTATGTGCAGTCGCTCTTTGACAATGAACTGGCCTTTGGCATCGGGCCGGCGGGGACGGGCAAAACCTATCTGGCCGTGGCCGTGGGCGTGTCGATGTTCATCGGCGGCCATGTGGACCGGATCATCCTGTCGCGGCCTGCGGTCGAAGCCGGCGAGAAGCTGGGCTATCTGCCGGGCGACATGAAAGACAAGGTCGACCCTTATATGCAGCCGCTTTATGACGCGCTGAATGACTTTCTGCCGGGTAAGCAATTGGCCAAACTGCTGGAGGAAAAGCGCATCGAGATCGCGCCGCTGGCCTTTATGCGGGGGCGCACGCTGTCGAATGCGTTTGTCGTCTTGGATGAGGCGCAGAACGCCACGTCGATGCAGATGAAGATGTTCCTCACCCGTCTGGGTCAGAATTCGCGCATGGTGATTACCGGGGACCGGACCCAGATCGACCTGCCGCGCGGGGTGCAATCGGGGCTCCAAGATGCCGAGCGTTTGCTTAAGACGATCCCGAGCATCAGCTTCAACTACTTCACCTCTAAGGACGTCGTCCGCCATCCACTGGTGGCTGCGATCATCGAAGCCTATGAGGCGGATTCAGGGACCGCTTGATCTGATGGAGGATTTCGATGTTCTGATTGAGGACGACCGTTGGGAAACGGTCGACCTTGAGCGCTTGGCCCAAGGGGCGGCGGAAGCCACCCTGCGCCATCTGGGTTTAACCCCCGATGCTGCGGAATTGACCCTTCTGGCCTGCGACGACACCCGGATCGCCGCGCTCAACAATGACTTTCGCGGCAAAGCCCGCGCCACGAATGTCCTCAGCTGGCCCGCAGAGGAACGCGGGTCGGCCATTCCGGGCGGCGATCCGCTGCCCGTTTCGCCAGGCGTTGACGGGATGGTCGAGTTGGGCGACATCGCGCTGGCCTATCAGACTTGCGCAGCCGAAGCGGAGGCGGCAGACAAACCGCTTGCCGATCACGTGACCCATCTTATTGTT
The DNA here is from genome assembly GCF_900102535.1 of Sulfitobacter delicatus. GTDB lineage: Bacteria > Pseudomonadota > Alphaproteobacteria > Rhodobacterales > Rhodobacteraceae > Sulfitobacter > Sulfitobacter delicatus. The sequence goes on from NZ_FNBP01000007.1 coordinate 127,310, forward strand.
CACGGGCTCTTGCATCTTTTAGGCTACGATCATGAAAATGACCCCGACGCTCTATTGATGGAGGGGTTGGAAACCGAAATACTTGGCAAAATGGGTCTTGATGACCCATATAGGGAAAACGGGCCCCGCGGGCTCAGTTAACACAGACAGGACCCAATGGGCGATACAGACGGATCATCTGACGCGGCGCAGAGCGCGCTGCTGGATGAAGACAGCCAAAACCAACCGGATGACACGGCGCTGCGCACCGGTAATTTCTTTTCTCGCGTGTTTGAGGCTTTGAGCCCGTCGGACAGTGAGGACGACAGCCCCGAGGCGTCGACCCAGACCGAGCGGCCCAGCGGGCATGGCATGATGAATCTGCGCCGGATGCGCGTGGATGACGTGGCGGTGCCTAAGGCTGACATCATCGCCGTGCCAGCCAATGCGACGCTCGAAGAACTGGTGGCCGTTTTCAAAGAAAGCGGCATGACGCGGTTGCCAGTCTATGACGGTACGCTCGACACGCCTGTGGGCATGGTTCACCTTAAAGATCTGGCGCTGAACCACGGCTTTAACGGGAAAAGCACCAAGTTTGACATGCAAGCCATTCTGCGCCCGTTGGTCTATGTGCCGCCGTCCATGACCATCGGTGTTTTGCTGACCAAAATGCAGGCCGAGCGGCGTCACATGGCGCTGGTGATCGATGAATATGGCGGTGTCGACGGGTTGGTGACCATCGAAGACCTGATTGAGCAGGTCATAGGCGAGATCGAAGACGAACATGACGTTGACGAAGGCACCTATTGGACGGTTGAAAAGCCCGGCACCTATCTGGCGCTGGCCAAGACGCCTTTAGGTGATTTCGAGGCCGAGATCGGCCATTCTCTGACCGATCATGATACGGTGGACGAAGAAGAGATCGACACGCTCGGGGGGCTCGTCACCATGCTGTCGGGCCGGGTGCCCGCGCGGGGCGAGGTGGTTTTGCACCCCGATGGGCCGGAGTTCGAAGTGATCGACGCCGACCCGCGCCGCATCAAACGTTTGCGGGTCCGTACCCAAGGGGCTGGCGGATGATCCAAGGACTGGCGCGGCGGGGTCGCTGGTTGCTGGCCCCCCTCGCCGGGGCCATCGCAGCGTTTGGGCAAGCGCCCTATGATCTGCCGCTGGTGCTCTTCGCTGCGCTCGTTGCTGCCTTTTGGCTCTACCGCGCCCAATCTGGCAACGCATGGCGTGCAGCGCTGCTAGGCTGGGGCTTTGGCTTTGGCTACTTCCTGCATGCGCTGCAATGGATCGTCTCGCCCTTCATGGTCGACGTGGCGCGGCATGGCTGGATGGCGCCCTTCGCGCTGATCCTGCTCGCGGCGGGCATGGCGCTTTTTTGGGGGCTCGCCTTTGGCGCTGCGCGCTGGTTCGCACCGCGCCGAGGCTGGGCTTTGGTGGTCACTTGGGCCGCTGTGGAATTGTTGCGTGCTTACATCTTCACCGGCTTCCCATGGGCCATGCCCGCGCAGGCGCTGGTGGGGGTCATGGCCGGGCAGGGACTGGCTTGGGTCGGTCCCTATGCGCTGAACCTCTGGCTCTTTGCCATCGCGGCGCTTCTGGTCCTGCGCGGGCCATTGCCGGTGCGCTTAGGGCAGGGGGCATTGGCACTTTCTATGGTGCTGCTGCTTGTCCTGCCGCCGCAATCCCCGCCGGCACCGCTGACTGACCACGTCGTGCGCCTCGTCCAACCCAACGCCGCGCAGCGGGACAAATGGAACCCCGATACCTTTGAGTTCTACTTCAAACGCCAACTCGACTATACCGCCGCTGCACCCAAAGACCCTGCCGCCGCGCCCGATCTGGTGATCTGGCCCGAAACGGCGATCCCATGGGCGCTGGATATGGCCGGCAGCGCGCTGGCCGAGATCGGTGCCGCAAGCGACGCGCCGGTGGTGATGGGCGTACAGCGCCGCGAGAACATGCGCTACTACAATTCGCTGGTGGTGCTGGATGCCGACGGCGCGGTTGATCAGCTCTATGACAAACACCATCTCGTGCCCTTTGGTGAATATATGCCCATGGGTGATCTCATGGCGCAGTTCGGTATCCACGGTCTCGCCGCGCAGGAGGGGAATGGCTACTCTAGCGGACCGGGCGCGCGGTTGCTGGATCTTGGCGCCCTTGGCGCAGGGCTGCCGCTGATTTGCTATGAAGCCGTCTTTGCCCATGACGTCAACGCTGCACCGACCCGGCCCGCCTTCTTGATGCAAGTGACCAATGACGCGTGGTTCGGCAAAGCTGCGGGGCCAAAACAGCATTTGGCACAGGCGCGAATGCGGGCGATTGAACAGGGGCTGCCAATGGCGCGTGCGGCGAACACCGGTATTTCGGCGATGATCGACCCTTGGGGGCGGGTCATTGCCTCGTTGCCGCTAAACAGCGAAGGCTACGTCGATGCGCCTCTGCCAAAACCGCTGGCGTCGACGCTCTACAGCCGCAGCGGGGATTTGCCGCTGGCCTTGTTGCTTGCGCTGTTCTTAGGCGGCATGGCCGTCCTGCGCCGACGCGCCGGGAATGCTGATTGACCATCCACCAGCGGTTGTCTAAGCCTTTGACCGAGCATCACAACGGCTTCCTGACGTGGTGCGTTATTTCACACTGGAGCACTACATGTCCCGTCAGAACTACACTTTCACTTCGGAATCCGTTTCCGAGGGCCACCCGGATAAGGTCTGCGACCGGATTTCCGATGCGATCCTCGACGCTTTCATCAGCGAGGAACCCGAAGCGCGGGTCGCTGCCGAAACCTTTGCCACCACCAACCGCGTCGTCATTGGCGGCGAGGTCGGTTTGGCCAATAAGGCCAAGCTCGACGAATATCTGGCGGGTGTCGAAGACATCGCCCGCGCCTGCATCAAAGACATCGGCTATGAACAGGACGAGTTCCACCACGAGACATGCGAGATCACCAATCTGCTGCACCCGCAGTCGGCGCATATCGCCCAGGGTGTTGACGCGGCTGATGGCAGAGAAGAGGGCGCTGGCGATCAAGGCATCATGTTCGGTTTCGCCACCGATGAGACGCCCGAGCTTATGCCCGCGCCGATCCACTATGCCCATGCGATCCTGCGCCGTCTGGCCGAAGTGCGCAAAGACGGCACCGAGCCGACCCTGCGCCCCGACGCGAAAAGCCAGCTTTCTGTGCGCTATGAGAACGGCAAACCTGTTGGCGTCAGCTCCATTGTGCTGTCCACGCAGCATGAGAGCGAGAAGCAGACCAGCGCCGACATCCGCGACATCGTTGAACCCTATATCCGCGAAGTCCTGCCCGAGGGTTGGATCGACGCTGATACCGTCTGGCATGTGAACCCCACCGGCGTCTTTGTCATCGGGGGGCCGGACGGTGATGCGGGGCTCACAGGCCGCAAGATCATCGTCGACACCTATGGCGGTGCGGCCCCCCACGGCGGCGGCGCGTTCTCGGGCAAAGACCCGACCAAGGTTGACCGCTCGGCGGCCTATGTGGCGCGCTATCTGGCGAAGAACGTGGTGGCAGCCGGATTGGCAAAGAAATGCACCATCCAGCTGAGCTATGCGATTGGCGTGAGTGAGCCGCTGTCAATCTATTGCGACACCCATGGCACTGGCGATGTTCATGACGCGTCGGTCGAGAAGGCGATCCGCCAGATCATCGACCTTACCCCACGTGGCATTCGCGAACATCTGCAGTTGAACAAGCCGATCTACCAGCGCACCGCAGCTTATGGCCACTTTGGTCGGGCACCGGACGCAGATGGCGGCTTTAGCTGGGAACGCCGCGATTTGGTCGATCAGTTGAAGGCGGCTGTGTAAGAAAGACAGGGTGGGTCAAGCGCCCGCCCGATTTTTTGATAATCAAAGCCCGGTCCGGCACTGTCGGGTGGGCCCTAACTCAGGCGATTGTTTAAGAACGTTCGGCTTGCTTCGCCTCAACCAGCGCCACTGCCGCCGCAATCGCATCCTCAATCGCCATCTCGGTCGTATCGATCTGCTTGGCGTCGTCAGCAGGTTTCAGCGGCGCTTGATCCCGGCTCATGTCGCGCAGGTCGCGCTGGTGCACGTCCTCCAGCACGCTTTCGTAAGTTACCTCAATCCCCTTGCCCGTAAGTTCGGCAAAACGCCTCTGCGCACGCACCTCGGGGCTGGCTGTGACAAAAAGTTTCACCGGCGCATCCGGGCAGATCACCGTCCCAATGTCGCGCCCATCCAGCACCGCACCGCCGGCGCGGGTGGCAAAGCTGCGCTGGAAACGAACCAGCGCTGCACGCACCGCCGGGATCACCGCGACTTTGCTGGCCTCTTGGGCTACATCGGGGTTCCGTAGAGTGGGGTCTTCCAGATCGGCCGGGGCGAGGCCGCGCGCCGCGGTCTCGGGATCCATGCCCGTTAGCGTCTTGGCCGCAACGGCGCGGTACAATAGGCCCGTATCGAGATGCGCAAATCCAAAATGGGCGGCCACGGCCTTGGCCACGGTGCCCTTGCCCGCGGCGGCTGGCCCGTCGATGGCGACTGTCAGTGCTCGTATTTCGCGTGTCATCGCATCGTCCTTCTGTTGCGCGCCCAAAGCAGCGATATGGCCGCGAGGTTCAGCGCTAATATCGCCCATTTCGCCTGTGTAAACAGGCTCGCCGTGGCCACTGTCTGTCCAGTAATACCCTCAGGCCCCAGTTCGAGCAGCCGCCCAATCAGCATGTTTTCTGTGTAATCCGCCGCGAGATAGAGTGCGACCGCCATGGTTAAAGCGAGCCGAAACCCGCCCTTCGCATAGCGCCGCACCCAAAGCAGCAACGCCAGCGCCAAAAGCGCCGGGAAAGCCGTGTCGGCCAGTCTGAATTGCCCGCCATAAAGCGCGGTCTGATCTGGTGTGAGCGCCGCGAGATAGGCCCGCGCCTCGGCCAGGGTATAACCCAGCAGGCGGGCATCGAACACGCCCATGCCGTCGACTCGCAACTGGGTTTCGGCAAAGCCTGCCAGTGTGGCGAAAGCCAAAACTGTGGCAATGCTGAGCCAGAAGAGCCGGTCCTTTGTCATTCAGCCAGCCGCGACACCTGCGCGCCCAGCTCGGCCATCAGCGGCTCGAAAATTGGGAAGGAGGTGGCAATCGGTCCGCCGTCATCCACCTGAACCGGCTGCTGCGACACCATGCCGAGGATCAGGAAAGACATGGCGATGCGGTGGTCAAGGTGGCTCTGACAGACCGCGCCGCCCGGAATATTGCCGTGGCCCAGCCCCGTTACCGTCCACCAATCTGGCCCGTCTTCGACCTCGATACCATTGGCGCGCAGCCCGCTGGCCATGGCCTCGATCCGGTCGCTTTCCTTCACCCGCAATTCCTTCACGCCGCGCATGACGGTCTCGCCCCGTGCACAAGCCGCGACGACCGAGAGGACCGGGTATTCGTCGATCATGCTTGCTGCCCGCTCTGGCGGCACTTCGATACCCTGCAGGTCAGGCGAGAACCGCGCGCGCAGGTCGGCCACAGGCTCGCCCCCCTCGCTGCGTTCGTTTTCATAGGTAAGGTCCGCGCCCATCTCGCGCAGCGTCGTGAACAGGCCCGCCCGCGTTGGGTTCAGCCCGATGCCCGGCACCAGCACGTCCGAGCCAGGCACGATCAGCGCGGCACAGACGGGGAAAGCGGCGGAGGAGGGGTCGCGGGGCACGTCGATATGCTGCGACTTGAGTTCCGGCTGTCCGGTCAGGGTGATGACGCGGCCCTCGTCGGTTTCCTTAACAGTGATCTCGGCCCCGAAACCGGCCAGCATCCGTTCGGTATGGTCTCGGGTTGCTTCGGCCTCAATCACCACCGTCTTGCCCGGAGCATTCAGTCCCGCGAGCAACACGGCAGATTTCACCTGGGCCGAGGGCACCGGCACCGTATAGCGCACCGGCACCGGTTCGGCGGCACCAACCAAGGTCATTGGCAAGCGGCCCCCGGCGCGGCCAACAGCCTGCGTACCAAAAAGCGCCAGCGGATCGGTGACCCGCGCCATGGGACGGCTGTTCAGGCTGGCGTCGCCGGTAAAGGTCACGCAGATCGGCGAGGTCGCCATGGCCCCCATTAGCAAGCGCACCCCGGTGCCGGAGTTGCCACAGTCGATCACGTTGTCAGGCTCGGCAAAACCACCGACGCCAACGCCATGCACGGAGTAAGAGCCGCCGCCATGGTCAATCACCTCTGCCCCGAAAGCGCGCATGGCCTTAGCGGTATCCAGCACGTCTTGACCTTCCAGCAGCCCGGTGATCGTGGTCTCGCCCACGGCCATCGCGCCAAGGATCAGGCTGCGGTGGGAGATGGATTTGTCTCCCGGCACTTCGGCAGTGCCGTTAAGCGGCCCGCAGGCGCGGGATGACATCGGAATGGGGCTGCCGTGACTGGACATGAGGTACCTCTGATCTGCTCAAGGCCCTAATATCCTAGCCCGTCGCCAGCGTCCATCGCCGCCACCCCGCTCTTTTTGGCCAAAAATACTTCGGGGGTCCGGGGGCTGGCCCCCGGCTCGGGTTCAGCGCTTACGGAAGGTCAAATAATGCGGCCTACGCCCTTCGCGCAGAGCTTTCTGCTCATAGCGCGTCGACAGCCAGTCATCCCACGGCTGCCGCCAGTCCTCTGGCCCTTCGGCCAGCCAGTCGAACCCATGCTGCGGCACCTGTTCCAAGGTCTGACGCACGTAGTCCTCGATATCCGTCGCCACCCGAAAGATCGCGCCGGGTTTGAGCACGCGAGCCAACGGTTCCAGATGCTCGGGCGTCACAAAACGCCGCCGGTGGTGGCGCGTCTTGGGCCATGGGTCGGGATAGAGCAGAAACACCCGGTCAATCGACGCCTCAGGCAGCACGTCGAACATATCGCGCACATCCCCGGGGTGAATGGCGAGGTTATCAACCCTCGCCCGCCGGATCTTGCCCAGCAGCATCGCCACGCCGTTAATATAGGGCTCGCAGCCGATGATGCCGACGTCCGGGTTGTTGCCCGCCTGATGCACCAAATGCTCACCGCCGCCAAAGCCGATCTCAAGCCAGACCTTTCGCCCGCCGAACAGGCCCTCAAGGTCCAGCGGCGTGCGCTCGGGGTTGGCCTCCCAATCGACAGCGCCGGGCGACAGAGGGGCGAGGTCCTCATCGATATAGGTCTTTTGCGATTTCTTCAGCGACTTGCCTTTGAGGCGGCCATAGAAATTGCGGCGGGGGCGTGTTGTATCTGTCATGACGGCCCATGTAGCGGCCCCGCGGCCCTATCGCAACGGTCTACTGTATCGATCCGGCGCGGGGGTGAATCGCGCGCATCTTAACTCTTTGTTAGTGTCCCGTTCCCTAACGTGTCCCTAAAGACAGCGAAGGGGATCGTGATATGAGCCTGGCCAGCCAAGAGACCGGCGCAGGAAGAGCAGTGGCGTCTGGGGCAGGGACGGCGGTCGGACCGGCGGCGCGCATTCTGATTGTGGATGACCACCGTTTTGACCGAATGCGCCTCAAACGGCTTTGCGGCGGGCTAGATTTTCCCACTCGGCTTGCGGAAGCGGACAGTCTCGCGGCCATGCGTCGAGAGATGGATGAGGGACGGTTTGATCTTATCCTGCTGGACTATACCCTTCCGGATGGCACCGGTTTGCAAGGCTTGGAGATCATACGCGCTCACCCAAAGAACGCAGGCGCGGCCACCGTTATGATAACGGGCACAGACCAAACCGAGGTCGCAATTGAAGCCCTGCGTGGTGGGTGCAGTGATTATATCGACAAGGACGAGCTTTCGCCCGCCGCGCTGCGCCGGTCGGCGATCAATGCGCTGCAGAAAAGCGCGTTGCAGCTGGGGATTGAAACACAGGAACATAAACGCGGTCAGGTCGAAGAGCTGCTTCAAAAATTCTCGGGCGAATGTGCTGAAGAGATAAAGCCGATTGTCAGCCGTATGCTCCGTCAAATGCGCGGGCTGCGGGAGGCGGGGCCGGGGAATGCGGCGGCGCTGGCGGATGGCTTGGGTGATATCGAACGTTCCTGCCTGCGCCTTTGGGAGTTTCTCGAAGACCTAAGCGACTATAAGGGCGATGATCTGGCGCAAGAGGCGTTTTCCGATCGGCCATTCCAGCCGACACCGGGCCTTGGCGCCGGGCGGAGCCGGCTGGTGACCAAACCGCCATCCCCTTTTCGGTCGCGCCGGTAAGGGGCGGGGGAGGGCGATAATTCGTCGTTAGTTGCAATCCCCGCGTCGAGAAGAGCCAGAGGCGCGCGAACCATTGGCAGGTTCAAGCGCGATAGGCGGCCCCCTACGCTTCACCCTTGCGAGAGCGGCAAATATCCCCTATACGGCGCCTTGTCTAAGGGGCGGTTACAGCTTCGGACGCGATATAACGGGCAGGGTCGGTTTCAACCGGCCCTCTTTTGTTTGCGTTCGACTGCGGCGCCACGCCACGCGCGTGGACAACCGCTGTGCCTTTGTCGTCGGGTCAAACCGGCGTGATCTGCACAGTGCCACCACGACGACCAATTGCAACTCCAGACCGGCGGAGACAACCGCGCGGCCAGAAACATTTGATAAGGAAACGAAAAGCTACATGACCAAAGCAATGGACGAATTCGAAGCGCTTCTGAACGAAAGCTTCGAGATGGACACGCCCGAAGAGGGCACAGTCGTCAAAGGCAAGGTGATCGCTGTCGAAGCGGGCCAAGCCATCATCGACGTCGGCTACAAAATGGAAGGCCGCGTTGAGCTCAAAGAATTTGCTGATCCCGGCGAATCCCCCAAAATCGAAGTTGGCGACGAAGTCGAAGTTTTCCTTCGCCAAGTCGAAAACGCGCGTGGCGAAGCTGTCATCAGCCGCGAAATGGCCCGCCGTGAGGAAGCCTGGGATCGTCTGGAAAAAGCCTATGCCGCAGAAGAGCGTGTCGAAGGCGCGATCTTTGGCCGCGTCAAAGGTGGCTTCACCGTCGACCTCGGCGGCGCCGTGGCCTTCCTGCCCGGTTCGCAAGTCGACGTGCGCCCCGTGCGCGACGCTGGCCCGCTCATGGGTCTCAAGCAGCCGTTCCAGATCCTTAAGATGGATCGCCGTCGTGGCAACATCGTGGTTTCGCGCCGTGCGATCCTTGAAGAGAGCCGTGCCGAACAGCGCGCCGAAGTCATTGGCAACCTGACCGAAGGTCAGACCGTCGATGGTGTGGTCAAGAACATCACCGAATACGGTGCGTTTGTTGACCTCGGCGGCGTGGACGGCCTGCTGCACGTCACCGACATGGCATGGCGCCGGGTCAACCACCCGTCCGAAATCCTGGCGATTGGCGAGACCATCAAGGTTCAGGTCATCAAGATCAACAAAGAGACCCACCGCATCAGCCTCGGCATGAAGCAGTTGCAAGAAGATCCGTGGGATCTGGTTGGCGCGAAATACCCGCTCAGCTCCGTGCACAGCGGTCGTGTGACCAACATCACCGATTACGGCGCATTTGTTGAACTGGAGCCCGGTGTTGAAGGTCTGGTTCACGTGTCCGAGATGTCTTGGACCAAGAAGAACGTGCACCCCGGCAAGATCGTGTCCACTTCGCAAGAAGTCGAAGTCATGGTTCTGGAAATCGACAGCGCCAAGCGTCGCGTTTCCCTTGGTCTCAAGCAGACCATGCGCAACCCATGGGAAGTCTTTGCTGAGACCCACCCCGAGGGCACCGAAGTTGAAGGCGAAGTCAAAAACATCACCGAATTCGGTCTGTTCGTTGGCCTGCCCGGCGACATCGACGGCATGGTTCACCTCAGCGACCTCAGCTGGGACCAGCGCGGCGAAGAAGCGATCCAAGACTACCGCAAAGGTGACGTGGTTCAGGCCGTTGTCTCCGAAGTGGACGTCGAGAAAGAGCGCATTTCGCTGTCGATCAAAAACGTTGGCGGTGACAAGTTCGCCGAAGCCGTTGGCGGCGTGAAGCGTGGCTCGATCGTGACCGTGAACGTGACCTCCATCGAAGAAGGTGGCATCGAAGTCGAATACGAAGGCATGAAGAGCTTCATCCGTCGTTCCGACCTCAGCCGTGACCGTGCCGAACAGCGCCCTGAGCGTTTCTCGGTTGGTGACAAGGTTGACGTGCGCATCACCAATGTCGATGCCAAGGCACACCGTCTGGGCGTCTCCATCAAGGCGCGCGAGATCGCAGAAGAGAAAGAGGCGGTACAGCAGTACGGTTCCTCCGACTCCGGCGCGAGCTTGGGCGACATCCTTGGTGCGGCGCTGAAGGGCGACGACGAGTAAGCGCATCACGCGTTTCAGCTAGAAATTGCGAGGGCCCCGTATGGAAACATACGGGGCCTTTTGCTGTCTAACAGCTGCGTCGAATCGCATGCGCAGAGCGCTTAAAGGATGTGCTTGCTGCGGTGCAATGCAGCGCTTAGCAGCGCGGCTGGCGGAAAAAAGCCGAAAAAACAGGGTCTTCGCCCTGAAAAATCTCTGGTCGATGTTACGGAACACCTTCCCGAGTGAGGCGTTATTTCCTATAGTCTGAATATATACCAACAATCTCGGGGGACGTGCCATGATCCGGTCGGAACTGATCCAGAAGATCGCTGACGACAATCCGCATCTTTATCAACGTGATGTGGAGCGGATCGTGAATACTGTTTTTGACGAGATTACTGGCGCCATGGCGCGTGGTGACCGTGTTGAGCTTCGCGGATTCGGCGCCTTTTCGGTCAAGAAGCGTGATGCCCGGATTGGCCGCAATCCCCGGACCGGCGAGACTGTAAATGTCGAAGAGAAGCACGTGCCTTTCTTCAAAACCGGCAAGCTCCTGCGCGACCGGCTGAACGGGAAAAGCTAATGCGTTACATTCGTTATGCCTGCATCGCGCTCTTCGCGATTGCCCTGATCTCGGTCGCCTTGGCGAACCGCGCTATTGTGACGCTTCAGGTTTTGCCCCAAGAGATTTCTAATTGGTTCGCAGTGAACCCCAGCGTGCAACTGCCGCTATTCATCGTCATTCTTGGCAGCATTATCGTCGGTCTGCTGGTTGGCTTTGTCTGGGAATGGATTCGCGAACATGGCCACCGCGCCGAACTGGCCCGCCAAGCGCGTGAGCGCCGCCGGTTGGAGCGCGAAGTCATCCGCCTCAAGGAAGAGAAGCACGAAGGCAAGGACGAGGTTCTGGCGCTCTTGGACGAAGCGGGCTAAACCGCAGCCATGCCAGAGAACGTGAATGTCAAAATCTGCGGCCTGACCGACCCTGCCGATGTGCCTGCCGCTTTGCTGGCGGGCGCTCGGACGTTAGGCTTTGTGTTTTTCGAAAAATCACCCCGCCATCTGTCCCTCGACGCTGCCGCGCATATGACCGAAGCCGTGCCCGAGGGCATCTGTAAGGTCGCGCTGACGGTGAATGCGGACGACGCGGCGCTGGACACCCTTTTGGCCGCAGTGCCATTCCTAGACATGCTGCAACTCCATGGCAGCGAAAGCCCTGCGCGTGTGGCTGAGGTCAAGGCGCGCTATGGGCTGCCGGTGATGAAGGCGGTGGGCGTAGCAGATCGGGGCGATCTGGCGCTGTTGAACGACTATGTTACCGTAGCCGACCAGCTTTTGATCGATGCCAAACCGCCTAAAGATGCGGTGCTGCCGGGGGGCAATGGGTTGGCCTTTGACTGGCGCCTGATCGCCGGGCGTCGCTGGCCGAAGCCCTGGATGCTTGCTGGCGGGCTTACAGCTGAAAATGTGGGTGAGGCGATTGCCCTCACCGGGGCGCGTCAGGTTGACGTCTCTTCTGGCGTTGAAAGCGCGCCGGGGGTGAAGGATGCCAGTTTGATTAACGCCTTCTGCGCGGCGGCTCTGACGTAAGAGCGCCTGCGCGGGGCGCAGGCGCCGGGGGCTTTGCCCCCGGACCCCCAAAGTATTTCTAGCCAAAAAGAGTGGTGATCAGATGGACTGATCGTAGTCGCCAACGCCGGGTTCGGTGCGGATGACGGCGTCGATGTCTGCAAAGATGGCGCGCATTTCGGCCTCGGATTCGGGGCTCTCACAGACCACCACAAGGTTGGGCGTGTTGGAGGAGGCTCGCACCAGTCCCCAACCGCCGTTGTCGAGCATAACGCGGGCGCCGTTGACGGTGATGACCTCGGCAATGGCCCGGCCACCGATCTTTTCGCCGGCCTCAGCCTTAGTGACGAGCTTCTGCACGATGCGGTCCAGAATGTCGTATTTCTCGGTGTCCGAGGCATAGGGCGACATCGTTGGCGTCGCCCAGGTTTGGGGCAGGGCGCGGCGAAGGTCAGACATGGATTTGTCCGGATTGCGGTCCATCAGCTTGCAGATTTCCACCGCGACGCGCATGCCGCAGTCGTAGCCTCGCCCGACAGGTTCCGCGAGGAAGTAGTGGCCCGACTTCTCAAACCCCGCCAGCGCGCCCAGTTCCTTGACCCGGCGCTTCATGTGGCTGTGGCCGGTTTTCCAATAGTCGGACTTGGCGCCATATTTCTGCAACTCGGGGTCCGAGGCGAAGAGGCCGGTCGATTTTACGTCCGCCACAAAAGTGCTGTTCGGGTGAAGCTTGGCAAAATCGCGCGCCATGATGACGCCCATTTTGTCAGCAAAGATTTCTTCGCCTTCATCGTCCACCACACCGCAGCGGTCGCCATCTCCGTCAAAGCCGAGCGCGAAATCTGCACCGGAAGCGCGCACGCTGTCGGCCATATCGTGCAGCATTTCCATCGCTTCGGGGTTCGGGTTGTAGTGCGGGAAAGTATAGTCCAGCGCGTTGTGGCTATCGACTACTTCGACGCCCAGACGGCGGAATAGCTCGGGTGCGAAGGCCGAAGCCGTGCCGTTACCGGTGGCACAGACGACCTTGAGCTTGCGGGTCATTTTGAAGTCACCGACGAGGTCATCAAGGTAGGCTTCGCGCACGCCTTCGACGAACTCATAGGCGCCGCCGGGGCGGGGCTGGCCGCGGCCTTCGAGCACGATGTCGCGCAGTTCGGCCATCTCGTCCGGGCCGTGGGTAAGGGGGCGTTCAAAGCCCATTTTCACGCCGGTCCAGCCGTTCGGGTTGTGGCTGGCGGTGACCATGGCGACGGCAGGTGCGTTCAGGTGGAATTGCGCGAAATAGGCCATGGGCGAGAGCGCCGGGCCGATGTCTTTGACAGTGATCCCGGCCTGCATCAGCCCCAGCATCAGCGCGTTTTTGATCGATAGCGAATAGTCGCGATAGTCGTTTCCGACGGCGATCACTGGCTCGATCCCGCGCGCGTGCATCTGTGTGCCAAGGCCGAGGCCAAGCGCTGTGATGCCGGGCAGGTTGATATCGTCGGGGTATTTCCAGCGTGCGTCGTACTCGCGGAAGCCCGTCGGCGTGATCATTGCGTCGCGGAGAAATTCCCATGTGTTCGGGGTCACGGTGGAAGCCGGTTTGGTCACGTATAATACTCGCTTTATCGTAAAATTTTAGAAACTAAGGGGGTGGGTTTTGGCCAGCGCGTCAAACTCCATCAGCAGCTTGATCAACCCCGGCATCTGGTCGAGGTAGATCATGTTCGGCCCGTCGCTGGGCGCGCGGTCCGGATCTTCGTGGGTTTCCATAAAGATCGCAGCCACGCCGATCGCTGCTGCGGCCCGCGCCATGACCGGCGCGAACTCGCGCTGACCGCCCGAGGAGCCCCCCTTGCCGCCCGGTTGGGCGACAGAGTGCGTGGCGTCCATGACTACCGGATAGCCTGTTTGGGCCATCTGCGGCAGGCTGCGCATGTCGGCCACCAGCGTGTTGTAGCCAAAGGTCGTGCCACGCTCGGTCAGCAGGATGTTTTTGTTTCCGGTGCTTTCGATCTTGTCGACGATATTCTGCATTTCCCAAGGCGCAAGGAACTGGCCCTTTTTGACGTTAACCGCCTTCCCCGTCTCGCCAGCAGCGAGCAGAATGTCGGTTTGCCGGCAGAGGAAGGCGGGGATTTGCAGCACGTCGACAACTTCGCCAGCCTTCGTGCATTGCGCCTCATTGTGCACATCTGTCAGTACTGGCACGTCATTGGCACGCGCCACGGATTGCAGCACTTGCAGGCCTTTCTCGATGCCCAGACCGCGTTTGCCCGAGAGCGAGGTGCGGTTGGCCTTGTCATAGCTGGCCTTGAAGATGAACTGCGCGCCTGCGGCGTAGCAGGCCTCTTTCAGGATGCCTGCTACCATCTGCGCGTGGTCTTCACTTTCCAGCTGGCAGGGGCCGGCGATCACCGTAAGGGGCCGGTCGTTGCCGACGGTCAGATTTCCGATGCGCAGTTGAGTCATGAGGTTACCTGTTCTCTAAGAATGGACGCTGTCAGGGACAACATCAGGTAGATGCCTGCAAAGATAAGGAAAGCCAATATCGTGTTTTCGAACTTGCGCGGATAGGTGGCTTCGTCCGGTGCCACGGGGTTGACGGCCACGGTGAGGTAGCGCACCTGCCGCCCAGCCTCGGCGCGAGCCTGCTCCATGCCGGTCTGGGCACTTTGCAGGACCATGTCGGCAGCGGCCAGATCGGCTTGGGCGAGTTGTGCCGCAACCGCTTGTTGTGCCAATGAATTTTCGCCCTCGGATGCGGATGTCATTCGTTCGCGAAGCTTTGCCAACTGCTCCCGCAGACGCCGTACATCCCCGCGTGCGCCGTCCACCTTAGCTTTGTTCGGACGCTGGTTGTCGAGCAGAGCGGCGAGTTCCAGTTCTTTTTCGATAAGAAGAGTTTCGTAGTTCGTGATCTGCGTGCGGATGGAGGCGATCATCGCCTCGGGGTCGACATTGTTATCCACCTGCAGCTTAATCAGCGCCTCTTGCGCCGCGCGGCGGTTGGCGAGGGCGGTTTCATAGCCCTCTAGCGCGTCGCGCATGCCGTCTTCGCGTTTTTGCTTGCTGAGGTCGTTCACCCGTTCTTCAGCATAGGTCAAGAGGCGTTTGGAGAACTCCTCAGAGACTGCGGGATCGGCGGCGATAACCTCCATCCGGATCACGCCTTCGGTCGGGTCGTAACCGATTTTTACGTTTTTCTTGTAGGCCTTATAGGCTTCTTCGTTGGTCGGATCCTCGGTCAACCGCTGGATCGGATCAATGTCTTTGTCTGAAAAATGCGCCCGGAAGTCTGCGTCTTCGTCCAAGCGCAGCATGGCGTCTTTGGATTGCAAATAGGCTTGCGTGGCGATGCTGTCGGCGCTGTTTGCAAATTGGGTGGGCAACAGACCGCCGAAGGGGCTGGCACCGCCGCCGCCTTCGTTCTGGATGATCAGGAACTGGCTTTCGGTCGCATACATCGGGGTCGCGATTTTGTAGAAGTAATAGCCTGCCATCAGCGTTGGAAGCATGACAAAGAACGCCAGCCGGACGAGCAGTAGCGCACCCTTTTTGCGGCGGCGGCGCGTGATGTCGCGCTGGATGTCAGAGATTTCGCGTTGGCGACGCTCAGCCGGGCTGGCCTCGGTCGAGGGTACGCCACGTCCGCCGGGCGTGGTTTGTGGCAATTGCACGCGCGGGCTGCCGGGGCGGTGTCGTGTGGCGGGCAGGCCGGGCTGTCCCGCGCTATCTGTTTTGACATCACCGTCTTGCGGGACCACCAGTTCCAGCATGTTGGAGCGTTGGAACGGATCGATCCCTTCGGCGCGCAACAGGCGTACGGCATCAAAGTCTGAAGTCGGGGCAAGCCCGTGCTTCTGCGCAACACGGCGCGCCATCCGCAACTGCCGTCCGGTGAGCCCCTCACGGCGGATCGCGTCGATGTCTTGCTCGCCTGACACTTCATTGGCCGAGGAAACCTCCCCGGTGCGGCTCTGTTCGGGCTCTGCGGGGGCGCTGTCTTTCACAGGTTTTTCCGGCGTCTGTGGTTTGGCCTTCTCAGCCTTCGGCGCAGGTTCGTTTGCCACGGCCCGAAGGTTAGCCGCCATTTTTGCCCGAGCGTCATCCTCAACCGGGGGCTGCTCGGCCCGCAAAGCCGCACCTGCGCCACCGCTTACAGCAGCCGCGGGGGGAGGGGCCTTGCGGATGCGGAATTTCCTAGCCTTGGGTTTCGTAGTCATAGAGCTGTTTCGCTTCTTCCAAGGTGTCGAACATATGCAATTTCCCGTCGAGCAATACGGCAGCGGAGCGGGCAAATTTCTCCAAAGTCTGCGCCTGATGCGAGACGATGATGATCGTGGTGGTGCGCAGCCGTTCTTGCAGGATATCCCCGGCCTTGCGGTTAAATTCGACGTCGGTCGTGCCGGGCATGCCTTCGTCAATGAGGTAGATGTCGAAATCGAGCGCCAACATCAGCGAGAACGAAAACCGCGACCGCATGCCGGCGGAATAGGTGCCGAGCGGCTGGTCGAAGTACTCTCCGAGCCCACAGAGCCAACGACAGAAGCTTTCGACATAGTCTGGGTCCAGCCCATAGAGCCGGGCGATATAGCGGGCGTTTTCCATGGCAGAGACTTTGGTCACCACCCCGCCCATGAAACCAAGGGGGAAGGAGATATTGCAACTGCGCCGGATCTCACCCTCGTCAGGTTTCTCCAATCCGGCCATCATATTGATTAGCGTCGTCTTGCCGGTGCCGTTGGGGGCCAGAATGCCAAGCGAGTGACCCAAGTCCACGCGAAATGACACCTGATCAAGAATGACCTTGTGCTGGGAGCCTGTCCAAAAAGATTTGGACACATTTTCAAATTCCAGCATTCCCTGCTCCGGTTGGTGCTGTCTCTGCCGTCGGTGCCTCTTTGTACCAGAGGTATATTAACGGTCTATCCACCGATTTTGACCAGAATATGTCGAAATGCACAGGAAAGCTATAACGCAGGTGCCGCAGCCCTGCATTTGCTGTGATTTCAATGGGCTGTGGGTCTGGCACGGAGCCGACGGCGGCTCCTGTGCGCCTTAATGTAGCTTGGTCAGCGTTCCGGCTGGTGCATGGTCGCCGATATAGGTCACATTCATCAGGGCCGCTTGGGTGCGATCCCCGTCGATGTTCTGGACCGGCCCCACTGGCACCGCGCTCATCAGGCGCAAGCGTGTCATCCAGCGGCTGAAGGTGGCCGGGACGATGCCGAGCACGTGGCTGGCCCCCATCGCAAAGGCTGCGCCGGCCATTTGGTTCATTAGCATGCGCTGCACCGCGATGCGGCGTTGTGCAGGCACGGCATGGGTGAGGAAGAGGCGGGTCGCTTCCCAGATGTCATTGCGGACGGGCGCTTTAAAGAACAGCACATCCTGCGGAATGTCGGGCAGCATCCCCAATTGCGCGTCGCGCAGCATGTAGCTGTATTGCGCGCAGGTGGAGGTGGTGGGCATCAGGCGTACACCGCCGAGGACCTCGCCATATTCATGCAGAACGATCCAGCGCGCGCGGGGCGTGTCGTATTGATCGAACTCCATTCCATCGACGTGAGGCAAGTCCCAACCCTTGTCGTCAATGAAGACCTGACGCCGTGCACGAAGAAAATTAACAAATAATTCACCGTGCTCATGCATGTTCAGAAAGGACAAAGTCGTGGCGCGGATATAGGGATTTTCGCGCGCCAGCGCCTCTGGGCTGAAGGGATCCTGCGCTGCATCTGTCGTTGTCGACGCTTTGCGGAGCAGGGGTTTTCCCTGCTTTTCTAGCGCTTTAGCATCTTGTGGCGTCAGTTCAGGGAGCACATCCTGCCATGATCTGCCACGGAAATTCCTGTCCTGTAAACTCATTCGTCTGCCCCGGATTATTCTCGGTATGCTTGCCTCTGGTTGTTAGGCTAACCTGTAGTTGCATTAAATAGCCATAGTTCTGTCTCATTTACGTGGGAAGATGGAACAACGGACGCGTCTAACCTGTGCTTCGATGCTGAAATGCCACATTTTTAGACGCAACCAGCGGCAGAAAGCCGTACGTCGAGCAGTCGATCGAAGAAACGAGAGCGCTATGTCGCAGGAAAAAATGATTTACGGGCCCTCCCAATCGGCCACGCTGGCAGATGCGACGAAAGTGCAGCAGATGCGCGACTATTCGCAGGTCGGGGTGAATCTCTTCTGGCAGAGGCAGATGATTTTTGCCGCCGCGATCTGCCTATCGGCCTTTTATTACGAGCTGTGGCTGTCGATCTCGACCCTGATCTTGATCGCTATTTCAGAGACCTACGACTATATCCTGTTCCTCAACATCACCCGCTGGCGGGGCCGCAGCCCGCGTCTCGCGCGGATGTTCATGCGCCGAATCTATATCAGCACGGTGCTCAGCGCCGGGGTGATCAGCTATTTCGCACTTGGTATCGCGCTGGAGCAGGGGGCAACGACGCATTTCCTGCCGCTCTTCTTCCTTTTTGCTGCGGCGCTTTTTGCCTCGATGAACAACCACCACATCCTGCCGGTGCTCATGCTGCGCTTGGCGATGTACGGCGTGACCTTTCTGTTCATCCCGATCTGGGACATCGTGCGCACCGGGGCAACGATTGACTCCGAGCTTTGGACACAGCTCTTCACCGTTGTTTTCGTTCTCTACTTCATCGTCGATTGTTCGCGCATCTTCCTGAAAATGTACCGCACCAACGCGCGCCAGTTGGAAGAACTGAAAGCAGAGCACGAGAAAACGAAGATCGCCTTCAAGGCGAAGACCGAGTTCGTCTCGACCATCAGCCACGAGCTGCGCACCCCGATGACCTCGATCAAAGGCTCGCTCGATATGGCTTGCGCGGGCGTCTTGGGCGAAATGTCCCCGCAGATGGAGAAGGTGCTCAAGATCGCGCAGCGCAACTCGGCGCGGCTGACTTCCATCATCAATGAAATCCTCGACCTGCAGAAGTTCGAAGCGGGCAAGATCAGCTTCGACATCGAACCTCTTGAAGTGCAGACGGTAATTGAGGACGCGATTGAGCTGAACCAGGCTTTTGCAGGCAAGCTCAACGTTACCCTGCGCTATGCCAAACCCTCCGAGACTGCCGGGATCGCGACAGACGAGAAGCGTTTGCAGCAGGTGATGTCGAACCTGCTGTCCAACGCGGCCAAGTTCTCGCCCGCGGGATCAACGGTTAAGGTCACCTCGCAGACGCAGGACGGTATGATGCGCATCAGCGTGATTGATGAGGGGATCGGCCTCGCGGAATCTGAGCGTGAGAAGGTCTTTGATGAATTCTCGCAGATCGATTCCTCGGATCAGCGCGCAGTGGGCGGGACCGGCTTGGGGATGAATATCTCCAAGCGGATCATCGAAGCGCTTGGCGGCAAGATCGACTATTTCAAAAATGACGGCCCTGGCACGACCTTTTTCATCGATCTTCCTTTGAACGATGGCAAGGGCAGCGAATTGGCGCAGGAGATCGCTGTGCGCGAAATTGTCAGCGGGAAGAGTGCGCTAGATAATGTCCCTGAAAGCAAAGCAGCAACGGCCAGATCCGCTGCATGATCGTGCGCCCGGCGATGGGTTCGCCGAGCGCATGTTCAATCTAGATTACGCAACAAACTGCCATGCCATCCCCGCCAGCACAGCGCCCACCAACGCGAAACCAAGGTAGGCGGCAAAGACACGCGGCTTTACCAGCGCCCAAACGGCAATGGCCGCTGGGATACAACTGACCCCGCCCGCGATGACAAAGGACATGGCCGCCCCTTGGGTCATCCCCTGAGCCAGCAGCGCGTCAATCAGCGGCACAGCGGCATAGCCGTTCAGATAGGCCGGTGCCCCGACGAGCGCGCCCAACAGAATTGGCGTGACCCCGTCGCCGCCCAATACGCCCGCGATCCATTCGGCTGGGACATAGGTTAGCATCAAGGCTTCGACGACATAGGCCAGCGTCAGCCATTTCACGAGGAAGAGCGCATTGCTCAGAGCGGTTTCATTGAAGCTCGCACGACGGTCGGCGTCTTGCCAAAACTTCCAGACTGGTTCGCCGGAAAAGGGTTTCGCCGACGAGCAGCAGCTGCCTTTGGCAGGTTGTGGGCGCAGCGGATCGTTAAAGATCGGCGTGCGGGCCAGTGCCATGACAGTGAAACCACCGAAGAGCCCGAGGCCAACAGCAGCGAAGGTTTTGGCCAACGCAAAGTCGAACCCCAGCGTGCCAGAAGTGATCGCGAACATCGCCGGGTCCATCAGCGGCGAGGCGAGCCAGAAGGCCATAACCGCGCCAAGCGGCGCACCGACAGCGAGTAGAGCCGCGATAAAGGGGATCACCTCGCAGCTGCAAAAGGGCGATATGCCACCCAACAGCGCGGCCATCACCACCATGCGGGCCGGGTTGCCTTCAAATGCACGGGCGAGCAGGCTTTCCGCCCCGCTGGCCTTTAGATAGGCGACCGCGAGCACGGCGAAGGCAATAAAGGGCGCGGTGCCAAGCAGCGCTTCGGCGGTGAAAATCAAGGTCGGCGGGAACTGCGCCGGGTCGAACAGGGCCACCAGCGCCAAAAGGACGAGTGTCATGCCCCAAGCGCCTTTGAGGAAGCCCAGCCGCTGCAGCGGGGGAAGGGATTGCGTGGTATCAACCATTGTCATGCTCCGTGCATTGGCTGGCCGCATCGGCGCAGCATTCGGTCAAAAGGAAATTCGCCAGCGCCTGCACTTCTTCATAGGCCACAGCAGCGCAGATTGTGGTGCGGCCTTGCTTTTGCTGTTTCACCAGCCCGGCAGAGGCGAGCAATTTCAGATGATGGGTCAGCGTGGAGCCGGTAACGCCGGTGCGGTCGCCGAGCGTGCCGATGCTCAACCCCTCCGATCCGGCGCGCACCAGCGTGCGCAGTACCAGCAAGCGTTGTTCCGATCCAAGCGCGGCAAAGCTGCTGGCCGCGAGGGTGAGGGCGGGGGTTTGGGATTCGTGTTTCATGTTTCTAGAATTATCGAAATAATTTGATCGCGCAAGATTTATTTCGATAATCGTCGAAGCTTCCGGTGGAGCGGTCTTGTAGCAGGCAGTCTAGCCGTAGGAGGTGACTGTTGGTTTCAGGGCGTCTCCGGCTCCCACAGTTCGATCGGATTGCCTTCAGGATCATGGATACGAGCGAATTTGCCGATACCGTCCATCTGCAAGACTTCACCACAATCAATTCCGGCAGCCCCCAATTCCTCCAATGCTTCACCAAGGTCCGCCACGCGGAAATTTATCATGAAACTTCGCTCTGATGGGAAATAGGTGCTGTCTTCGGGAAAGGGGGCAAAGACCGTTACGCCCGCGTCGGCGTTCCAAGGCGCGCCCTCTGCCGTGCTGGGGGGCGGGTTGATGCCGAGATGTTTCTCATACCAAGCAGCAAGCGCCGCCGGGTCTTTGGCCCTGAAGAACAGACCGCCAATGCCAAGCACCTTTACCATGCCGTCCCTCCCACTTCGATATCGGGTTCAGTTGAGCACGAATGTCGCGCAGCGGCAAATGTGGCTCCCTCTTTTTCTTTTGCGGGCGCCCCCTACCTTTGGCCTATGAAAGACATCCGAGAAGACCTGCACGCCTGCCGCCTATGTGCAGAGCGTTTCGCTGTTACGGCCACGCAGCACCGCCCGCGGCCCATCGTTTGGTTCAAACCCGGCGCGCGCCTGTTGATCGCCAGCCAAGCCCCCGGCAAGCGCGTGCATGAGGCGGGCAAGCCCTTTTGGGACAAGTCCGGCACCCGTCTGCGCGACTGGCTGGGGTTGGATGAGCCGACATTCTATGACCGTAGCCGCGTCGCCATTGTGCCGATGGGCTTTTGCTTTCCGGGCTATGATGCCAAGGGCAGCGACCTGCCGCCGCCCCGCATCTGTGCGCAGACATGGCGTGCGCCAGTGCTCGAGATGTTGCCTGACCTGCGGCTCACGGTGCTGATCGGCGGCTATGCGATGAAGTACCACCTGCCCGGATTTCGCAATGTGACCGAGGCCGTGGCGGGCTGGCGCGACCATCCGCCGGGGGTCTTTGCCTTGCCTCATCCGTCTTGGCGCAATACCGGATGGTTGAACAAGAATCCCTGGTTCGCGGAAGAGGTCTTGCCCCGTCTGCGCGCCGCTGTGTCTGAGGTGATGAATGACCGACAAGAAACCTGACGCCACACCGTTGGACGAGGCCCACGCCGCGATGATGGCCGCGCCCGATGACGATGCCGCACGCCTGCGCTTTTACGAGCGCGTGGCGGATGTTGAGCTTTTCATGCTGCTCGAAGACGAGCCGCAGGGCGATCAGATCAGCCCAGTGCTGTTGAACGACAGCTACGTCGTGGTCTTTGACCGCGCCGCCCGGCTGTCAGCTTATGTGGGGGCGGCGTCACCCTATGTGGCCCTTTCAGGCCGGGCGATTGCGGCGATGTTGGAGGAGCAGCCGCTGGGCATGGCGGTGAACATCGGCGTGGCGCCTTCGGAAATTCTGCTGCCCGCCGAGGCGATGGACTGGCTGCGCGACACGCTGGCCCATGCGCCGGGCGAGGTCGAGGCCGGGATCGACCGTGTTTTTCCCCCGCAGGGTCTGCCCGAAACTCTCATCGCGGCGATTGACGCCAAGCTAGCGACGGCCACGGGCATGGCGGCGGGGGCTTTCCTTGTCGGCGTTGAATACAGCGGCGGCGGGCGCGGGCATCTGCTGGCCTTCGTCGGCTCGATCCCCCGCGCACAGGACGCGCTGGTACGGGCGGCGTCTGAGGCGCTGACCTTTTCCGGAATTGAGGCGGGGGCGATGGATGTGGGCTTCTTTGGCCCCAACGACGCAGTGGTCGAAAAGCTGGCCCGCGTTGGCTTGCGGTTCGACCTGCCGCAGATGGAGCCTTTGCAGAACACGCCGCGTATGGCGCCGGGCAGCGATCCGGCGAAACCGCCGAAGCTCAAGTAAATCTAATCGTCGCTTTCGCCAAACTCGGCCAGCACCGCATCGGTGTCCTGCCCGAAATTCGGCGGGGGGCGGCGGTAGCGCACGGGGGTGCGCGAGAACTTGAGCGGATTGCCCAGCAGTTCCAACGCGCCGCCCGCGACCCCGTCATGCGGGATCGACACCACGGCCCCGCGCGCCTGCGCCTGATCCGAGCGCAGCGCTTCGGCCACGTTGTGGATCGGCCCCGCCGGGACTTTCACCGCCCGAAGCCGCGTCAGGATTTCTGCGCGGGGGAGGGCCAGCAGAGCGGGTTCCAGCTTCTCCATCAAAGCTGCCCGATTCTCGATCCGGCCCATGTTGGTGGTGAAACGCGGGTCTTCGGCCAGACCCTCCAGCCCCACGGCATCGCAGAACCGTGCGAACTGCGCGTCATTGCCCACGGCCAGCAGGAAATGCCCATCGGCACAGGCGAAAGCGTCATAGGGCACGATGTTGGAATGGGCATTGCCGCGCCGCTGGGGCAGGTTGCCTGAGGTCAGATAGTTCGTCCCCTCGTTCACCAGCCACGCCATCTGGCTGTCGACCAGTGACAGATCCACATGCTGCCCCTCGCCGGTCTGGTCCCGATGCCGCAGGGCGGCGAGGATGCCGATGGTCGCATACATGCCGCACATGACATCCGCGATGCCCACGCCCACTTTCATCGGCGCGCCATCCGGCTCCCCGGTAAGGGACATAATGCCGCCATAGCCTTGGGCCATCAAGTCATAGCCGGGCAGGGCGCTGTTTGGCCCGGTCTGGCCGTAGCCCGAGATTGAACAATAAACGAGGCCGGGGTGGGCGGCGCAGAGCGTTTCAGCATCCAGACCATATTTCTTCAGCCCGCCGGGTTTGAAATTCTCCACCACCAGATTGGCCCGTGCCGCCATACGGCGCAACAGGGCTTGCCCGTCTGCGCTGGCGATATCGACAGCGACCGAGCGTTTGTTGCGGTTGGCGGCCATGAAATAGGCGGAAAGATCGGTGGGATTGCCCGCCGCATCGCGGGCGAAGTTCGGCCCCCAGCCGCGGGTGTCGTCGCCCTTGCTGATCGGGTTTTCGATCTTGATGACCTCGGCCCCCAGATCGCCCAACATCTGTGTGCAGGTCGGCCCGGCAAGGATACGCGTGAGGTCAAGCACCACCAGCCCGTCGAGCGCGCCTTTGGTTGCGGTCTCGGGCTGGTCGGTCATGTGCTGTCTTTCTTGAAGTCTTAGCGGCGGCGGTCGCGGCGGGCGCTCATCGGCTGGAAAGCGACCCCGACATGGGCCTCGCAATAGGGTTTGCCCTGTTGCACGGGCAGGCCGCAGAACCAAAAATCATCGGTCGCCGGGTCACCCACGGGCCATTTGCAGGTGCGCTCGGTCAGTTCCATCAGGCCGATTTTCTTGGCCTTCTTTTCGACTTCGCTGACCTTGGCCAAGGCCTCGGGGCTGATCTCATTGGCCGAGGGCTGCGGCGGCAGGGGCTGACCTGCGGGGATGATCTGTTTGCGCGCGGGCAGGTTCGGCTTGGGCGCCGGGGCTGCGGCGGGCTCTTCGGCTTCCGGTGCGGGGGCGGCTTCGGCTTCGGGTTCAGGCGCTGCTTTCGCGGCGGGCTTTGGCTTGGCCTCGGCCTTGGGAGCTGCGGGTTTGGCTTTGGGCTCGGGCTTGGCCGCCGCGGCAGGCGCGCCTGCGGTGCGGTTCGACAGGCCCAAACGGTGCACCTTGCCGATCACGGCGTTGCGCGTCACCCCGCCCAGTTCTTTCGCGATCTGGCTGGCGGACTGGCCTTCGCCCCACATCTTTTTCAGTGTTTCAACGCGCTCATCAGTCCAGGACATATGGGGTTCCCCAGTTAAAAAGCGGCCCCTTTGCCCGGACCGCTTTGTCAGTGTATCGGCCTCCATTTTATCCTCTGGGGCCGCAGGTGCAAGCGCCGATCCCCCAAGAGGGCGGCAGGCTGCGATTGGGGCTTTACGTGGGGGATGAAGGGCGGCTATGCAAGACCTATGATCAAACACGCGACATATTCTATCCGACGACGCTCCGTCCGATAACCGTGCGGCCCTCTGGGCCCGCCCCGCGGCCTGATCTCGCAGCATGTCTGCTGCACCCTTTCAAAAACCACCAAATCCCATTGACCCTGCGCCAGCCCCATGCCCTTTTACCGGCGTGACATGGCCCCCTTTAAGGACAAGATGATGATCGCTTCCGTTCTGCCGACCTACAACCGTGCCCCGATGAGCTTTGTCAAAGGCGAAGGCACTTGGCTGATCGAAGCGGACGGGCGACGTTTTCTCGACCTCGGCGCGGGGATCGCGGTGAACGCCCTTGGCCACGCGCATCCGGCACTGGTCAAGGCGCTGACCGATCAGGCACAGGCGCTGTGGCATACGTCGAACCTCTATCACATCCCGCAACAAGAGGCGCTCGCGGACAAACTGGTGGCCGAGACATTCGCCGACACGGTGTTCTTTTGCAATTCCGGCACCGAGGCCTGTGAGTTGGCCGTCAAGATGGCGCGCAAGCATTTCTACGATAAGGACCAGCCGGAACGCGTTGAGATTATCACCTTCTCCGGCTCATTCCATGGCCGCTCCTCGGCAGGCATCGCTGCCGCCGGGTCAGAGAAGATGACCAAGGGCTTCGGCCCTTTGCTGCCCGGTTTTGTTCACCTTGACCTTGGCGACAGCGACGCGCTGAAGGCCGCGATCACCGATAAAACCGCCGCGATCATGGTCGAGCCAGTGCAGGGCGAGGGCGGCATTCGCGCCATCCCCGACGCCGACCTGCAAGAGATGCGCGCGCTGTGTGATGAACACGGGCTGCTGCTGATCTTGGACGAGGTGCAATGTGGTGTGGGCCGGACAGGGCGGCTCTTTGCCCATGAATGGGCGGGGGTTACGCCCGACATCATGATGGTCGCCAAGGGCATCGGCGGGGGTTTTCCCTTGGGCGCTGTGCTGGCGACGGAGAATGCCGCGGCGGCGATGACAGCGGGCACGCATGGGTCGACCTATGGGGGCAACCCGCTGGGCTGTGCTGTTGGATGTGCCGTGCTTGACGTGGTGGCCGAAGAGAGTTTCCTCGCAGATGTGAACCGCAAGGCAGGGTTGATGCGCCAGCGTCTCGAAGGGCTCGTCGCGGAACATCCCGACGTGTTTGAAGAGGTCCGCGGCGCGGGGTTGATGCTGGGCCTCAAGTGCAAGGTGGCGAACGCCGATGTGGTTGCGGCAGGCTATGAGGCCGAGCTTATCACCGTCCCCGCCGCCGACAACGTGATCCGTCTTCTGCCCCCGTTGACCATCAGCGATGATGAGATTGCGGAGGCCGTAAGCCGCCTCGACAAAGTCGCTCGCAGCCTGACCTCGGCCTAACGGTTTCGCCATAAATATTCCTCAGCGTCCGGACCTGCTCCGGGCCGCCGCAAAGACAGAGATAGATATGAACCATTTCCTCGACATCCACGAAACCGACCCGACCGCCCTGCGCGAGATCATCGACAGTGCCGCTGCCATGAAAGCCGCCCGCCAAGGCCGCCCGAAAGGGGCACTTGATGACGAGCAGCCGTTGAAAGACCAGATGGTCGCGCTGATCTTTGAGAAACCCTCGACCCGGACGCGGGTGTCTTTTGACGTCGGTGTGCGCCAGATGGGCGGGCAGACCATGGTGCTCTCGGGCGCGGATATGCAGTTGGGCCATGGCGAGACCATTGCAGACACCGCCCGCGTGCTGTCGCGCTATGTCGATATGATCATGATCCGGACCTTTGAAGAGCAAACCTTGGTCGAGATGGCCGAACACGCCACCGTTCCAGTGATCAACGGGCTGACCAACCGCACGCACCCCTGTCAAATCATGGCCGACATTCAGACATTCGAAGAACACCGCGGCCCCATCAAGGGGCGCAAGGTGGTCTGGTCAGGCGACGGCAACAATGTTTTCGCCAGCCTTGCCCATGCGGCCAAACAGTTCGACTTTGACCTGACTTTTACCGGCCCGCCCCCGCTGGACCCTGAAGGCGCGCTTGACGGGCTCTATACCATTGAACGCGACCCGCAGAAGGCTGTGGAGGGCGCCGATCTGGTGGTCACGGACACCTGGGTCAGCATGCACGACCCGCAATCGGCCCGTGAGCGGCGCCATAACCAGCTGCGCGGCTATCAGGTGAATGATGCCCTTATGGCACGCGCCAAACCTGAC
Source organism: Sulfitobacter delicatus (assembly GCF_900102535.1). Lineage (GTDB taxonomy): Bacteria > Pseudomonadota > Alphaproteobacteria > Rhodobacterales > Rhodobacteraceae > Sulfitobacter > Sulfitobacter delicatus. Next base: position 154,211 of record NZ_FNBP01000007.1, read on the forward strand.
AGCCTGTTCATGCATTGCCTTCCCGCCCACCGCGATGATGAGGCGACGTCGAGCGTGATGGACGGCCCGCATTCGGTGATCTTTGACGAGGCCGAGAACCGCTTGCACGCCCAGAAAGCGATCATGCGCTGGTGCCTCGGGGCATGACCCTAGGCCCCCGCATCGTGATCGCGGGCGCGGGGGCGGTCGGCTGTTTCATTGGCGGCCTGCTCGCCGGGGGCGGGCGACGGGTGACCCTGCTTGCCCGCCCGCGCATTCAGGCTGAGATCCGCACCCACGGGCTGACGCTGACTGATTTCGGCGGCATGGCGCAGTATCTGTCTCCGGATGATCTGACGGTTGCCGGCGATCCTGCTTGTCTGCGCCATGCGGACATCGTGCTGGTCACTGTCAAATCGCGGGACACTGCCGCCATGGCCGCGCAGATCGCGCAACATGCGGCGCCGGGCACGCAGGTGATCAGCTTGCAAAACGGCGTGGGCAACCGCGCTGTGCTGGCCGAAGCGCTGCCGGGGTTTGATCTGCGGGCGGGCTTGGTGCCGTTTAACGTCGTGCCCTTGGGGCAGGGGGGGTATCACCGGGCCAGCGATGGTGATCTGGTGATTGAGGATGGGTCGATTGATCTGACCGGGCCGCTCACCGTGCCGGGACTGGCCACTGTCACCCGAGAGGACATCGAAGCGCTGCAATGGGGCAAGTTCCTCATCAACCAATTCAACGCGCTGAATGCGTTAAGCGGGCTGCCGCTGCAAAAGCAGTTGCACGACCGCGACTGGCGCCGCCTGATGGCCGATCAATGGGCCGAGGCACACGCCGTTCTGCGCGCCGGAAAGATCCAGCCCAAGCTGACCGCGCCCGTCCCCCCGCGCCTGATGCCCGCGCTGCTGCGGCTTCCGACCCCGCTCTTCACGCGCATCGCTGCGAGAATGCTCCAGATCGACCCGCAAGCGCGCACGTCGATGGCGCAAGACCTCGCCGCCCGACGCCCGACCGAGATCGACGCCTTGCAGGGCGAGGTGCAGCGGATGGGGGAGGCGTTGGGGCGGGCGACCCCGGTCACGGATATGGTGCTGCGCGTGATGGAGTGGGCCGCGCTTGCGAATGAAGGCTTGCCGCATCTGCCTGTCGCCGCCCTGCGCGCTGAAATCGCGACAGGGCGGAAACGCTAGACAAAAGAAAAGGCGCCGAAGCGCCTGTCCTTTTAGCTTGCCGATGTCCTTAGCTCACCAATGTATTGAGCAGCCAGAACACGATGGCCGAGAGCAGCGCGGCTGCAGGCACAGTGATGACCCAAGCGGCCACGATGGTCATGAAATGCGAGCGGCGCACCAGTTTGCGGCGACGGCGTTCCTCAACCGCAATGCGCTTAACCTCACCAGCCTTGCCGCCAACGGTGCGCAGACGGCGCTCCATATGCCATTCGCGGTAGAAGCCCACGCCAAAGACCCCGCCCACGGCGATATGGGTCGAGGACACCGGCAGACCCAGCCAAGAGGCGATGATTACGGTGATGGCCGCCGAAAGCGCCACACAATAGGCGCGCATGGGGTTCAGCTTGGTGATCTGGCTGCCGACCATGCGGATCAGTTTTGGGCCAAAGAGGAACAGGCCAAAGGAGATGCCGAAGGCGCCGATGATCATAACCCAGGTTGGGATGCTTACCTTATCCTCAAAACCGCCAAACTCGCTGGCATGGACAATCGCCGCCAAGGGGCCAACCGCGTTAGCCACATCATTCGCCCCATGCGCAAAGCTCAGCAGAGCAGCAGACAGCACCAGCGGCAGGCCGAAGAGGATTTTGACCGAGCGGTTGCGGTTTTCCATCCCCTCGGACTTCTGCCGGATCAGCGGGGCAGAGATGGCATAGGTCACGAGACCCACCACAAGGCCGATGACCAGCGCCATGGGCATGTCGATGGCGATGATCTTTTTCAGCCCCTTCAGCGCCAGATAGGCGGCAAAGACCCCGGCCATGATGCCCACCAGCACAGGCACCCAAGTGCGTGCGGCGGCGATCTTGTCGTCTTGGTAGATGATGCGCGCCTTGATGAAGGCCAAGAACATCGCCGCCACGGCCCCGCCCAAGACGGGCGAGATCACCCAGCTGGCGGCGATCATGCTCATGGAACTCCAGTTCACCACGCCAAAGCCAGCGGCAGCAATGCCCGCACCCATGACACCGCCCACAACCGAGTGCGTGGTCGAGACCGGCGCACCGACCCATGTGGCAAGGTTCACCCAAAGCGCCGAGGAGATCAGCGCGGCCATCATGGCCCAGATAAAGATGCGGTTGTCGGCGACACTGGCCGGATCAATGATGCCTTTGGAGATGGTCGAGACCACATCGCCCCCCGCAAGCAACGCCCCCGCGGATTCGCAGAGCGCGGCGATCACGATGGCACCGCCCATGGTCAGCGCATTGGCGCCCACTGCCGGGCCCATGTTGTTGGCCACATCATTGGCGCCGATGTTCACGGCCATATAGGCCCCGAAAACCGCCGCCGCGATGACGACATAGCTCGAAGGCGTTTGCCCGAAAAACACTGCCGCCACGGCCCCGGCTACGACGATGAAGGCCAGCGCAATCCCCGGCCCCACGAGCGGACGTGCGACATAGGTTGCGGCCAGTTCGACTTGGGAAATGCGGTTGAGGTCTTTATCCAGTGTTTTCCACTGGCTGCCCTGCGGTTCATTCGCCATGCTGTCGTGATCCCCCCAAAAGGTCATTTTGTACCGACCCGAGGTGACATAACGATTACATTCGCGCAAGCCGTTCTGTCACAAAACGGTTACGTGAGGCCGGTTTGTGCACTGCGCTGAAATAGGACGTTGTAGGGAAAAAGCCAGCGGGCCAGAGGATTAGGCCCGCTTTGCTGTCTTAGCCAAAGGCGGTCAGGATTGCCTTGAGGTCCGGTTCATCCACCAGATCGGCGGCCTCTTTGGGCGAGAACCAAGCGCGTTTGCGCATGCCTGCATCGGGGTATTCCTCGCTCAGGTCACGCACGCGGGTCAGGTAAACTTGGGTAGTGACGGGGACTGTAAGCCCTTCGCCCAGACCTTTGTCATACTCAAAGATACCCATCGGCTCGGTCTCAATGTCGGCCTTGGTCACGCCCGCTTCTTCCCACGCTTCCTGAAGTGCGGCGCCCGCGCCGTCGAGCCCGTCAATCGGCCAGCCCTTGGGCATGATCCAGCGGCCCGTATCACGGCTGGTGATCAACAGGACCTTTTTGCCCTCATCAGTGTCGCGGTAGCACAGGGCTGCCACTTGCACCCGCTTGGGGCGTTTGAAGATCGGCAGAACCATGTCCTGCCATGCGCGTTTAAAAACATGATTCATGAACTAACTAAGCCTCGGTCGGGTGTTTTTCTTGTTATCCTTTCATTATATAGTGTTTCCCGACGCAAATCAAACTGTTGCGCTGCGCCATAGGCGGGGCGGCGCGCTGACCCGGCAAGAGATGAGGCAACTTTGATATGGCACTAGGCACGCAGGCGAAAACTTCTACAGCAGGCGGCAAAGGGGCCGATATCGGCGTTTACGGGCTGGGCACGATGGGTTCAGCGCTGGCGCTTAATCTTGCGGACAATGGGTTTAATGTTGCGGTGAGCAACCGCGAGGCAGATTGGATCGCGCCCTTCCTAGATGAGGCCGGACCGCTTGCAGAGCGGCTGACCGGGGCGGAGAGCCTAGAAGATTTCGTAACCGCCATTGCCCGACCGCGGAGCATCTTGTTTATGATCCCCTCAGGCGCGCCGGTGGATGCGATGATCGAAGCGATAAAGCCGCTGTTGGATGAAGGGGATACTTTGATCGACGGCGGCAACGCCGATTTCCACGACACCCGCCGCCGCAGCGCCGAGCTTGAAGGCGCCGGGCTGCATTTCGTTGGCATGGGCGTGTCCGGCGGGGAGGCTGGCGCGCGCACTGGCCCGTCGATGATGGTCGGCGGCAGTGATCATTCCTGGCAGCAGTTTCAGCCGATGGCCGAGGCGATTGCCGCGCGGTTTGACGGCTCGCCCTGTGTCGCGCATCTCGGTCCCGATGGGGCGGGGCATTTCGTCAAGACCGTGCACAATGGCATTGAATATGCCGACATGCAGATGATCGCCGAAGTTTACGGCCTGCTGCGCGATGCGGGCGGGCAGGGGGCGGTCGAGATCGGCAATCTCTTCGCCGAATGGCAGAAGGGGCCGCTGAGTTCCTATCTGATCGAAGTGTCGGCAGCGGCGCTTTTGTCGGTGGACACGCAAACCGGCACGCCGATGGTGGATGTGATCCGCGATCAGGCGGGGCAAAAGGGCACGGGCCGCTGGACCTTGATCGAAGCGCTCAAGATGGGGCAATCGGCCAATACCATCGAAGCCGCCGTCGGCGCGCGGGGATGGTCGAGCGAGAAGGCGGTACGCGTCAAGGCAGAGCCGCTTTTGCCCGAAGCCGTGCAGGACGCAGCCTTGCCGGAACCGAGCGATCTGGAGTTGGCCTTGCTGGCCGGGCGGATCATTGGCCATGCGCAGGGGTTCCGTATTCTCAGCGCCGCGTCAGAGGAATTTGACTGGGGGCTCGACTTGGCCCGGATTTCGGAAATCTGGCGGGCGGGCTGTATCATCCGCTCGGCGCTGCTGGATGAGTTTGCGGACGCCTTCCGGGGCGAGTTGCCCGGCGGCCATCTGATCCTTGCGCCGGCCATGCGCAAGCGGTTGGAAGAGAGCATTCCCGCGCTGCGCCGTGTGGTGGCTGCGGGGGCGCTCTTGGGTGTGGCGTTGCCTGCGCTGTCGGCGGCGCTGGCGTGGTACGACAGCATGCGCCGGGCGCGGGGGACGGCGAATATGATCCAAGCGCAGCGGGATTTCTTTGGCGCGCATGGGTTTGAGCGCGATGGCGAAGAGGGCAAGTTCCACGGAACATGGAATCCCTTGCCGTAAGAGCGTTGACAGGTCCGGAATCAAGCCGTCAGGCGCCGGACCATCGCCTGCCCGCCCGGACGGGTAGGCGATTTGGCGAGGTTTTGCACGACATTGCAAGCGCACATCACGGTTGAGCCATAAAGTGGTATTTACAGACCTTAGGATCGCCACCCCGCGGGCAGGCGATGGTCCTCGTCATGCTTTGGCGAAGGGGTCCACCGGATAGCTCACATGCGCCAAGTACAGGCCCTGCGGCGGGCAGACCGGTCCGCAGGCGGCACGGTCCTTGGCCGCCAGTGCCGCAGCCATATCCGCAACACTCCATGACCCAGCCCCGACACGCTCCAGCGTGCCGACAAAACTACGCACCTGATTGTGCAGGAACGACCGCGCCCGCACGTCAAAATGATACTCGGTCCCTCCCAAGGTCTCGACCTCGGACACTTTTAGACGGTCCAGTGTTTTGATCGGGCTTTCTGCCTGACAGATGGTCGAGCGGAAGGTGGTGAAGTCATGCTTGCCCACTAGCAGATCAGCGGCGGCCTGCATGGCCTCCACATCCAGCGGATGTTTGATTTGCCACACCAGCCCCGCCTGATGCACCGCAGGGGCACGGCGCGAAAGGATACGAAAGTGATACCGCCGTTCTAACGCCGAGAAACGCGCATGGAAATCATCCGGCGCCAGCACACACTCGGTGATCGCGATAGGCTGCGGTTTCAGATGGTAATTCAGCGCCTCGCCCAGGCGAAACGGCGACCAGTCACGCTCCATATCGCAATGGGCCACTTGGCCCAGACCGTGCACTCCGGTGTCGGTCCGCCCGGCGGCGGCAATCGTATGCGCACGCGGCTCCAACCGCGCCAGCGCGGTCTCGATGAAACCTTGCACAGTGGGCAGGTCCACCTGTCGCTGCCAGCCGTTGAACGGCGCGCCGTGGTATTCGATTTTCAGAGCATATCTGGGCATGGACGCGGCCTTAGCGCGGGCGGGCGCTTCTGGCAATCCCTGCCTGCCAGCCCTATGTTAGCGACAAAGACAAAGGGACGGGCGCAGCATTGGGTATTACAGGCATCGCCGACGGCATCTGGCGGCAGTTTGAGAATGTCACCGACACGGTGGGCGAGACGTTTTTCGAGCCGGTGATCCGGCTTGGCGTTACGGGCCTTGCACGCTCGGGCAAAACGGTTTTCATTACCTCGCTGGTGGCAAACCTGTTGGACCGAGGGCGGATGCCGGGGCTGCTCGCGGCCTCCGAAGGGCGGATCGAAGCGGCGTTCTTGCAGCCCCAGCCCGATGACACCGTGCCGCGCTTTGACTATGAGAACCACCTCGCCGCACTGACGGGCAAGACGCCCCATTGGCCCGAGAGCACGCGGGCGATCTCGGAACTGCGGCTGTCGCTCAAGGTGCGGCCCAATGGGCTTCTTGCAGGGCTGCAAGGGCCGCGCACGCTGCATCTGGATATTGTCGACTACCCCGGCGAATGGCTGCTCGATCTGGCGCTGATGGACGTGAGCTATGCTGAATGGTCCGCGCAGGTGGTGGAGCGCATCGCAAACCGCGAGGAAGCCGCGGGCTTTCGCGCCTTGGCGGAACAGACCGACCCCCATGCGGAACTGGACGAGACCACCGCCCGCAAACTTGCCGACAGCTTTGCCGACTACCTGCAAACCGCCCGCGCCAATGGCTATTCCGACTGCACGCCGGGGCGGTTCTTGCTGCCCGGTGACCTTGCCGGTTCGCCCGTGCTGACCTTCGCGCCGCTGCCCGGTTCCGACGGTGCGCCGCGCAAATCGTTGATCCGCGAAATGGCACGGCGGTTTGAGGCTTATAAGAAACAAGTGGTGCAGCCCTTCTTCCGCGATCACTTTGCGCGGATCGACAGGCAGGTAGTGCTGGTTGATGCGCTTGGCGCGATCCACAAAGGGCCCCGCGCGGTCGAGGACTTGCGCGGTGCGATGGCCGATATTTTGGGTGCGTTCCGACCGGGGCGGAACAACTTTCTAAGCAGTCTGCTGCGCGGCAAGCGGGTGGAGAAAATCCTCTTTGCTGCGACCAAGGCGGACCACCTGCACCACAGCCAGCATCCGCGCCTCAGCGGCATCATGCAGGCGCTGATCCGCGAGGCGCGCGATCGGGCGCAATATGCGGGGGCGGGCACGCGGGCGATGGCGATCGCGAGCCTGCGGGCCACCACAGAGGATACGATGCCCCATGGGGGCGAGAACCTCGACGTAGTGCGCGGCACACTACTCAACGATGACGAAACCCGCGGGCGGCAGGCGGCCTTCTACCCCGGTGAGTTGCCCGAAGACCCGGCACATCTGCTGACCCCCGCACGGCAGGGCGCGCAGAATTGGCTGGGCGCGGACTACCAGATTATGCGCTTTGCGCCTGCGGTGCTCGACCTGCGCCCCGGCGACGGGCCGCCGCATATCCGGCTGGACCGGGCTGCGGAGTTCCTGATCGGGGATCGGCTATGAGCGAGGTGCTGACACGTGCCGCCACCCTACGTGCAGCGCAGCCGCTGGACGCGGGGGCGGTGGGTGAGATCATGACGGACTTTGCCCGCGATACCAATTGGTTGCCGCGCATTCATACCGCAGCCGAAGACATCGCCCATGCCGACGCGATGATCGCGCGCGGCTGGGTCACGGTGGCGGAACAAGGTGGACAGATTGCCGGTTTCGCAGCCTGCACAGAGGGCGAATTGGACGCGCTTTTTGTGGCAGAGGGCGCGCGGGGGCAGGGCGTTGGCTCGGCACTGTTGAACCGGCTTAAGGCTAGGCACCCGGCGCTGACCTGCTGGACCTTTCAAGCCAATGCACCCGCCATCGCCTTTTACCGCCAGCATGGCTTTGCCGAAACCGCACGCGGCGATGGCAGTGCCAATGACGAAGGTCTGCCCGACCTTACATTGCAATGGCAGAGGGAGGCCGCCTGATGGCCCGAGGACCGATCCTGTTTGACCTAGAGGATGACGCCAAGCCGCAGCCCTCGGTGGCCGAGGCCCAGCCGGTGCCTGATTTGGAGGCCGAGGCACCCGCGCCGAAAGGGCAGGCCATGCAGATCGCCGCACAATTGGCGGCGCGCAAACCCTCACGGCTCGTGCGCCTGTTTTGGGGGTTGGCCGGGGCGCTCATCACGGCGCTAGTATCGATCGCTGCTTGGACTTTTGTGACCGACCTGATGGCGCGGTACCCGTTGCTTGGCTGGGCGATGACTCTCTTGCTCGGGGCATTCTTGCTGGTGCTGTTGCTCTTGTCCCTGCGCGAGTTGGCCGCTTTCGGGCGTCTCGCGCGTCTAGACGGATTGCGCCACGACGCGGGTGAAGCGTTGGCACAAGGGGATTTGGCGGCGGCACGTGGCGTGACCGACCGGCTTGAGGCGCTATACAAACACCGCGAGGATACACGCTGGGGCCGTGACCGTCTCACTGAATTGCGGGGCGATCAATTTGATGCAGAGGCGCTGCTAGGACTGGCCGAACGCGAAGTTCTCGCACCCTTGGACCGTGCTGCTACGCGTGAGGTTGAGGTCGCGGCGCGGCAGGTGGCTGCCGTGACTGCGCTGGTGCCCTTGGCGCTGGCCGATGTAGCCGCGGCGCTAAGCAGCAACTTGCGGATGATCCGGCGCATTGCTGAAATCTACGGCGGGCGTTCTGGTTTCTTCGGCTCATGGCGGCTGACCCGCGCGGTGCTCTCGCATCTGGTCGCGACGGGCGCCGTGGCGGTGGGCGATGACTTGATCGAGCCGCTCTTGGGCGGGTCTATCGTGGCAAAGCTGAGCCGCCGCTTCGGCGAAGGTTTGGTGAACGGGGCGCTGACCGCGCGGGTGGGTGTGGCAGCGATCGAGGTTTGTCGGCCACTGCCCTTCGCCCGCGAAAAGCGACCCGGTGTGCGGGGTATCATCAAACGCGCGCTCACCGGGGTATTCGGTAAGGAATAGATAGAGTTAGGGTGCGGCTGCCTCGCGCACGGCGCGCAGCGGGTGTTGAACCAACCCTTCGTATGGCACGACATGCAGGCCCGGCTGATAGCCCCATCTCGCGACCTGTTCAGCCTGTGAGGCGGTCATCTCTGTAGCCCCCCGATACTGCTGGTTGCCATCTGCGATGGCTTCGGGTGTTGAGGTTTCTGGAAGGTCCAGAAAGCCCGCGATCCGGCGGAGCGCTTTGGGCGTGTCTGCAACGATATCTTCATAGCGCAAAATCATGACCGCATGCAGATAGGGCAGGTCAGCCATCATCTGCGCCTGCGCTGCGAGCCAATGGTCAATCAACGTGGCGGGTGCCTCGTCTACCCAAGACGCGACAGAGGCCGCAACCGCCTCCGGGTGGCGCAGCACGACGATAAACTGCGACATCGGAAAGAGCTGCTGCAGGAGGCGCATTCGGGTGAGGTTCACCGGCGACTTCTCAACCCGCCACTGCAGATCAGGGGCGAACCACGGGGCCCAGTCATGCTCCAATCGCTCTCGTGTCTTCAAGCTGTTGAGCGGGTGATCTTCGGTCAGATGTTCCGCCGGGTTGATGGCGAAATGCATGGGGCGGCCAGAGAGTGCTGTGTGCGGAATGGCCCCTTGCAGATAGACCCCTTCGTTCTCCGGCGCGGCGGAACCGGTGATCCCACCCGCGCCCGGCAGGGCATTGGCCAGACGGTTCACCAGTGATGTTCCCGAGCGATGCAAGCCTCCGATAAACAGATAACGCGGAGGGGTTTGCAGGGTCATGCGGGGCTTTCAACAGATGGAAATTCGCGGAGTGATGGGAGCCCAGCTAGCGCCGCTCAGAGCAGGGTCCAGTTCTAAATGAGTTAACATTTGTTATCGGAACGGAAAGGGTCATCCGGGGGCTTCCTATTCCGTAAGGAGACCCGTTTCATGCACATTTGCCACATCGCTCTGGGGGGCTGTTTGACCGCCCCAAATGTCAATTATGGCGTTACCGAAGATACCGGTGGCCATATTGCCTATATCCTCGGCGCAGCCCGCGCGCAGGCGGCACGGCGTGATGTGGACGGGGTTCAGATTGTCACCCGCGCTTTCGATGACCCGGCTCTGGGCGCGGTGCATACGCAGACCGAGCAGCAGGTCGGTCGGGGCTTGTCGATCCGCCGCCTCTGGACGGCGCAGCGTGGGTATCTGAGCAAGGAGAACCTCGCTGCTGAGGTGCCCGCGTTGACCGAGGCCTTTCTCGCAAGTCTAGCAGCAGCCACCCGCAAACCCGACGTGATCCATGCGCATTTCGCTGATGCCGCAGAACTCGCGCTGGCCGCGCGGGAACGGTTCGGCATTCCGGTGATCTATACGCCGCATTCACTTGCGCTGAGCAAATCTGGCGCGTCGGTCGACCAGAAACGCGTCGAAGCTGAGCGTCGCGCGTTGATGGAAACAGACGCCGTCGTGCTCTCTTCACGCGATGAGGCCGAGCATCAGGTTGCAGCCTATGGCGACGGCGCGCAGGCGCGGGTGCACCGCGTGTCACCCGGCGTGTCCCTGCGGCGACCGGCGGCGCAGGGCGCGGGGCGGGCGCTACTGGCCGAGACTCTCGACACGCCGGACCGCCCCATGCTGCTCGCCGTAGCGCGCCCTGTGGCGCGCAAAAACCTCGCGACCCTGGCGCGGGTCTTTGCCAATAGCCCTGCATTGCAGGATCGGGCCAATCTCGTGATCCTCGCAGGTCAGCACGGCGATCCGTTGCAGGCCAATGCAGAGGCGCGGGGCGAGTTGGACCAATTGCGCGCGCTGCTGGGTGCCGAAGCGTTGCGGGGCCAAGTTGCCTTGCCGCCGCGCCATACCCAGGCGGACGTTGCAGCCCTCTATGATGGGGCGGCGCAGAGCGGCGGGGTATTTGTGAACCTTGCACTGCATGAACCTTTCGGTCTGACCATGCTGGAAGCCGCGTCTCACGGTCTTCCGGTGGTGGCGACACAAGAAGGCGGCCCGGCGGATATTGTGGCCGACCTTGGCCACGGCATCTGTGTGCCGCCGCGCGACGAAGCTGCGATTGAGGCGGCTTTGCTGAAGCTGTTGGACGATCAGGCGCTGTGGTCTGACGCGGCCATAGCAGGCCGGGCGCATGTCTCGCGCTATGACTGGGCGCAATGGGCGGAAAGCGTGCAGCAAATCTGCCACGAGATCCGCAACCCTCGCCCGGCACGCGATACCCATGTCATGCTGGCCAGCGACATCGACAATACGCTGACCGGCTGCGTGCCTTCGGCAGCGCTCTTCGGTGCTTGGATTGCCCGCGATCGCCCGCTTTTTGCCGTTGCGACAGGGCGGTCGTTGCCCGAGGCGCGGCGGATCCTGCGTGATTGGGATTTGCCCACACCGCAGGTGTTCATCACATCCGTCGGCACCGAAGTATACCTCCCTGATAGCAAAGGCCGTCTTTGCCTCGACGCCGAGTTTGCGCGCAAGCTGAACGCCTCTTGGCACCGCGACCATGTCGCGCGGGTGCTATCAGAATTCGGCTTTAACTGGCAGCCCGAGGTCGAGCAGCGCCGCTGGAAGCTGAGCGGCTATGGCGACATGCGCACCGCGCGGCGGTTGGAGCGTCTCTTTACCCGGCGCGGCGTTGCGGCACAAATCGTGGCGTCGCATGGTCGAATGATCGACGTTCTGCCCCGCGCTGCGGGCAAGGGGCCTGCGGTCTGTGCGGCTGCGAAACGTTTGGGCCTACCCATGAACCGCGTCGTGGTTGCGGGGGACAGCGGCAATGACTTCGACATGTTGCAGACTGTCGAAGCCGGACCGGGGCGTGGCATCCTTGTGGGCAACGCGATGGACGGCATGCGCGAGCGTTGTGCCGGCGGGCGGATCTATATGGCGCGGGCGTCCCATGCGGCGGGTGTATTGGAAGGGTTGGAGACCTTCGGATTTGCCCAAAATGCCATGGATTCTGATAGCAAGATGGTGGCCCAATGACCCGGCCCATCGGATACTTCGTGCACCACCAAGGCCGGGGCCATGCCGAGCGCTGCGCCGCCGTGGTCAACGCCTTACCGGAAAGTCAGTCGGTTACAGTCTTTTGCGCGAAGCCGGACATATTCCCCGCCTTCACCCGTCCGGTCGAGATGATTTCCCTGCCGTCGCTGTTCGAACCGTCCGGGCAGGAAGACATCCACGACAAAACCACGGCGCCCGATACCGTTCACTGCGCGCCACTGGGTTGGCCGGGCATCCGTCAGGCGATGGCACAGCTCGCAGGGTGGTTTGCCAGCGCCAATCCGGTGCTGATGATCAGCGATGTCTCTGCCGAAGTGGCGCAACTGGCGCGGCTTTGTTCCGTGCCCCATGTAAAAGTCCTGCAGCATGGTCTGCGGGACGATCCGGGGCACAGGGCGGCTTACGACGGCGCGGTGGGGCTGCTATGTCCGGGCGCTGAAGCTTTAGCGCAGCCGGATTGGCCCGAACGTCATCTGGCCAAAAGCCATTTCGCGGGTGGCTTGGGCGTCGACGTCCAACGGCCCGATCCTGCGCGGCGCGCTGCGGCCCGTAGTGCGCTTGGCGTGTCCCCGGATCAGCGGCTGGTCGTCGTGATGTCTGGCGGGGGCGGGACGGGGTTCGCCTCGGCCCCCTTTGGCATTTCCGCCCGCGCTATGCCCGAGACCGCGTTTATCACCATTGGCCAAACGGCGCGGGACTGGCATGCGACCGAGCCTGCCAATCTTCAGCATCACGGTTGGGTCGACAACGCTGCAGACTATCTAGCTGCAGCCGATATGGTTGTGGCCTCTACTGGCAACACCACCTGCCACCAGATACTTGCCGCCGAAACCCCTTGGCTGGCCGTGCCCGAATGGCGCTATTTCGACGAACAGGTCGAGAAGGCCAAAGCCCTTGCGCGCGCCGGAGCAGCCCATCACCTGCCGCATTTTCCGGCCTCCGCGGGCCAGTGGAAAACCGCGATACAGCAGACGCTCGAAACCCATGACCCGGCGCGACAACGCGCCCTGGTCGATGAGAACGCAGCGGCGGGAACCGCCCGCTGGTTGACCGGGTTAAGCGACAGCCTGCTGCCCGAAACATCTAATAATTCCGGAGATTTACATGACGTCGTTCACCCCATCCGCGCCTAATGAAACCAAGGTCAGCGCCCTGACGCTCGCCCGCGGGCGCGAGGCGCATCTGCGTAATGTCATTCTCGGGCTGACCCGTCAGACCCGGCAGCCGGATGAACTGGTGATCGGGGTCATGCAAGACACGCTCTATGACAACCTGCCGCAGACAGATTTCCCGATCCGTCAGGTGCAGGTGACAGGCCGCGAACTGCCGTTGTCTCGCGCGCGGAACACCGTGGCAGCCGAGGCCACCGGCGAGTGCCTGGTCTTCCTTGATGTGGACTGTATCCCCGCAGCGGAGCTTATCGCGGACTATACGCGCTATGCCGCGCCCGGGAATGGGCTGATCATGGGCGAGGTCAACTACCTCCCGGCCGGAACCGCCACCGAGGGTTGGGGCTACCGTGACCTCGAGGCCGTTGCTGTGCGCCATTCCGACCGCCAAGGGCCGCCCGCGAAAGGGTTAAAGCGTTGCAACGACTACCGATGCTTCTGGTCGCTGAACTTTGCCATTCACCGCGCCGATTGGGACCGCTCAGGCGGCTTCGACGAACGCTTTACCGGTTATGGCGGTGAGGATACGGATTTCGGGCGCGAGTTGGACGAACGCGGCGTGGCGATCCATTGGGCAAAAGGGGCTAAGGTCTTTCACCAGCATCACCCGCATTGCATGCCGCCCATTCACCACATCCCTTCGATCCTGCGCAATACCGAGATTTTCGCAGAGAAATGGGGTCACCGCACCATGAATCACTGGCTCACCGCCTTTCGTCTGATGGGTTTGGTGGGCACGGACGGCGACGCGCTGGTGCAACTGCGCGAACCCGATGCAGATGACTTTGCACTTTGCGAGCAGCAGTCGGACCAGCCCTACGCCAACACCGCGCGCGTGCTGCGCTATCTGCGGGGCGAAGAGCGGATCGCGGCGGAATGACACTGCGCATCGCCATCGTCGGCCACATTCGCCACCCCATTGCGCCGCCGTTCAAGGGGGGCATGGAGGCTTTTACTCATGCGTTGGCGCGGATGCTGGCCGAGCGGGGGCATGATGTGACCCTCTTGGCCAGCGGCGACAGCGCTACGGGCCTGCCGCCGGGAGTGAAACTGCTGCCGATCTGCGATGCCCATTATGATGCGCGTTTTCCATGGCATAATTTTCATGGAACTGACGTGCTAAACGACCACCTAGACGCCTGCTATGCCCGCGCTGCGCGACTGCTGCTCGACGGGCGGTTCGACGTGGTTCACAACAATGCACTGCATCGGTTTCTGCCGCGGCTTTCGCGGGCCGAGCGGTTGCCGATGGTAACCTCGCTTCATATTCCGCCATTCAAAGTCTTGCGCCGCGCAATCACAGATGGGGCGGCGCCATGGCATCTGCCAACCGTTGTCTCAGAGCGGCAGCGCGACATCTGGTGGCCCGAAGGCGCGCCGGAGACGTCGCACGTGGTGCACAACGGAATAGACCTCGCCCGCTGGCCGCAGGGCAAATTGGGGGATGGCAGCGCGGTCTGGGCCGGGCGGATCACCCCAACCAAGGGCACGCATCTTGCTGCCGAGGCCGCTCAGCGTGCCGGAGTGCCGCTGCGCATTTACGGGATCGTGGAGCATGAGGATTATTTTAACGACGCTGTGAAGCCGCATTTGCATCGGGCCGTGGAATATGTCGGTCATCTTAATACGGCAGATTTGGTCGAGGCTTATGGCCGGGCATCGGTCGCGCTCTTCACGCCGCAATGGGAAGAACCCTTTGGTCTCGCCGCTGTGGAAGCCATGGCGACGGGTCTGCCTGTCGCGGCGACTCCGCATGGCGCGGTTGAGGAGGTGCTGGGCGAAGCCGGTGTCATCGCCAGTGAGGACACGTCGGAAGCGCTGGCAGATGCCTTGCGACAAGCGCTCAAAATCTCCGCCGAAGTACCACGTGCGCGGGTCGCGCGGCTGTTTGATGCCCGCCAGATGGTGGATAAGTTCGAAGCGCTTTACCGCACTGCCCACGCGCGGCGGCGTGAAGGGGCGGTCGAAAAGACCTATCCGGAATTTGCCCTGCGGGTCGAAGAAACGCGCCGCCCAACGGTGGCTGCCAGTTAAAGCGCTGTGCCTGACTGCGGCATATAGAGATATGCCGCATCGAACATCCCCATCTTATGCAGGCCCGCCCGGTCATGGATCGCGAGTTGGCCGCCTGATACGCTACAGCACCCGTGCTCGCGCAGGTCTCGCAGGGTGCGGCTAACGTGGACTGAGGTCAGGCCCGTGGCATCGGCGATGTCGGACTGGCGGAGGGAGAAGGGCAGGCTGTCACGCTCTCCGGCATAGGCGGCTGTCATCCGCGCGTCATATTCGCAAAGGAAGTTCGCCACCCGCGCCAACGCGCGCATCGCGCTGTTGCGCATCACCCAATGGCGGTGGATCGACGCATCAACCAATGTCATCAGCCAGAGCTTGCGGGCCAGTTCCACGTCGCCATTCAGCAAATGGTGCAGGTCGTCATGAGCAATCCGCGCCACGCTCGTCCCGGTCAGTGAGACCACGTCATGGTCCAGCTTTTTCAGTGGAAAAGCGTGCAGGTCGACGAACTCCCCCGGAAACTGCAGCGCTACGACAGTGCTGCGCGCGCGCTGGCCGCGGGGCACTTTGCGCGCCACAAGCCCGTCGAGAAGCAGCAAGCTGTGGTCAAGCAGGTCGCCGCGATGGCTGACGATATCGCCGGGTGCAAAATGCCCGTGGTGCATCATTAAAGGGGAGAGTTTCCCCCATTGCTCGGCATTAAGGTGGTCTACCATGCCCGAGGGTTTGGAGGTCATTTCTGGGGGGGAGAACTGATCAATTGTCACATGCAGGCCTTTCCACCCATTCCAAAGAGCGCAGCCTCCGTCAGGTGGGATGCCGCGCGCAAATCTCTAAATCAATGGCGCGCATGATGCTGTTTTCGCCGAATTATTCAATAGCATCAGGCCTTTCTTAAAAAATGTTAAACACGCCACAGGCGGCTTTGGGGTAGAAGACAATGCTGCCAGAAAGCGGCGTAACCGGGGCTTGTCGGGGCAGGGGGTGCTGTTTATAAGCGCCCCTATGACACGCCTCACCGCGATCATTATTCGAATTATATCCCCGGCGCTCTGATCCATTGAGACGCCGGGCAGAGGTGTTTGAGCCGCTCGCACCGAACCAGATTGAATAAACCCCCCAAATGCCTAAAGGACGCTCCCCATGTGCGCCGAGACCCCCGACTATAAAGCAACTTTGAACCTGCCCAAAACTGATTTTCCCATGCGCGCCGGATTGCCGAAGCGCGAGCCTGGCTGGCTGGAGCGGTGGGAGAAGATCGGCGTTTATGATCGCCTGCGCGAGAAAGAGGGGCGTACGCCCTTCACGCTGCACGACGGCCCGCCCTACGCCAACGGGCACCTGCACATCGGACACGCGCTGAACAAGACGATCAAGGACATGATCGTACGCAGCCACCAGATGATGGGCTATGACGCGCGCTATATCCCCGGCTGGGATTGCCACGGCCTGCCGATCGAGTGGAAGATCGAAGAGCAGTACCGCAAGAAGGGCCGCGACAAGGATCAGGTGCCGATCAACGAATTCCGCTCTGAGTGCCGCGAGTTCGCCCGCGGCTGGGTTGATGTGCAGCGCGAAGAGTTCAAGCGTCTAGGCATCACCGGCAATTGGGAAAATCCGTATCTGACGATGGATTTCCACGCCGAGCGCGTCATCGCCGAGGAATTCATGAAGTTCCTGATGAACGGCACGCTTTATCAAGGCTCTAAACCCGTGATGTGGTCGCCGGTCGAGAAGACCGCGCTGGCTGAGGCCGAGGTCGAGTATCACGACAAGGAAAGCCACACCGTTTGGGTGAAATTCAAGGTCGCTTTGCACTATGACCCGAACGACCCTAAGCGCCACGAGAAGAGCGATCTTGAAGACGCTAATGTAGTGATCTGGACCACGACGCCTTGGACCATGCCCTCGAACAAGGCCGTGGTTTACGGTGAGGGCATTTCCTATGGCCTCTACGAAGTCACCGCGACGCCGGAGGAGTGCTGGGCCAATGTGGGCGAGCGTTTCCTGCTGGCCGACGATCTGGCGGCGGATGTCTTTGCCCGGGCCCGTTTGGAAGACGGCATGTGGCAGCGCGTTCGAGGTGTCGAGAATGACGAGCTGGCCAAGATCTCCCTCCTGCACCCGCTGGCGGGCGCCGAAGGGGCAAACGGCGAATGGGACGATCTGCGCGATTTCCGCGCAGCGGATTTTGTGACCTCGGATGAGGGGACAGGCTTTGTCCACTGCGCACCCTCGCACGGTCTCGAAGAATACGAGCTTTACCGCGATCTCGGCATGCTGCCGCAGGTCATCACCTATAACGTCATGGAAGACGGCCGTTTCCGCGACGATCTGCCCTTCTTTGGTGGCAAGGCGATCCTCAAGCCGAACGGCAAAGAGGGCAACGCCAATAGCGCCATCATCGACAAGCTGGTCGAGGTCGGCGGCTTGCTGGCGCGTGGCAAGATCAAGCACAGCTATCCGCACAGCTGGCGCTCCAAAGCGCCGGTGATCTACCGCAACACGCCACAGTGGTTTGCCGCCATCGACAAAGAGGTCGGCGACGGGCTCGACATGCACGGCAAAACCATCCGCGAACGCGCGCTGACCGAGATCGACAACGTTAACTGGACGCCGAAATCCGGCCGCAACCGCCTGCATTCGATGATGGAAGCACGGCCCGACTGGGTGCTGAGCCGCCAGCGCGCCTGGGGCGTGCCGCTGACCTGTTTCGTGCGCAAAGGTGTCGCGCCGACCGACGAAAACTTCCTGCTGCGCAATCCTGAGGTCAATCAGCGAATCGTCGAGGCCTTTGAGGCCGAAGGCGCGGATGCTTGGTATGCCGAGGGCGCCAAAGAGCGCTTTTTGGAAGGCATCGTCGATCCGGCGGAGTTCGATCAGGTGACCGACATCCTCGACGTCTGGTTCGACAGCGGCTCGACCCATGCCTTCACCCTGCGTGACCGTGAAGACGGCACCGAGGACGGCATTGCAGACGTCTATATGGAAGGCACCGACCAGCACCGCGGCTGGTTCCATTCCTCGCTGTTGCAGTCCGTTGGCACCACGGGCCGTGCGCCCTACCGCAATGTCGTGACCCATGGTTTCACGCTGGACGCCAAGGGTATGAAAATGTCCAAGTCGATCGGCAACACCATCGTGCCTGAGAAGATCGTGCAGCAATACGGCGCGGATATCCTGCGGCTCTGGGTGGCGCAGACTGATTACACCGCGGACCAGCGCATTGGGGATGAGATCCTCAAAGGTGTGGCCGACAGCTATCGCCGCCTGCGCAACACCATGCGCTATATGCTGGGCGCGCTGAACGATTTCAGCGAGGCGGACCGGGTCGATCCTGCCGAGATGCCTGAGTTGGAGCGTTGGGTGCTGCACCGGGTGGCGGAGCTCGACAAGGTCGTGCGGGACGGTTTCGCGCGCTTTGACTTCCAAGGTGTGTTTCAGGCGGTCTTTACCTTTGCCACCGTTGATCTCTCGGCCTTTTACTTCGATATCCGCAAGGATGCGCTTTATTGCGACGGCGACACCCTGCGCCGCCGTGCCGCGCGCACGGTGCTGGATATCCTGTTCCACCGTCTGACCACTTGGCTGGCGCCAGTGCTGGTCTTCACGATGGAAGAAGTCTGGCTCGAGCGTTTCCCGGGCGATGACTCCTCGGTGCATCTGGTAGATATGCCGGAGACGCCAGAGGCGTGGTTGAACCCGGAACTGGCCGCGAAATGGGCCAAGGTCCGTGCGGCACGCCGTGTGGTGACCGCGGCTTTGGAAGTGCAGCGGACCGAGAAGGTGATTGGCGCTTCGCTGGAGGCCGCCCCGGTGGTGCATGTGGCCGATGAGGCGCAGCGCGCGGCGTTGGAGAGCGTGTCTTTCGAGGATGTGAGCATCACGTCTGACATCACCGTGACCGGCGATGAAGCCCCGGCTGAGGCCTTCCGGATGCCAGAGACCCAAGGCGTGGCCGTGGTGTTTGAGAAAGCCGAAGGGGCCAAATGCGAGCGCTGCTGGAAAGTGCTGCCGGATGTCGGGACGCATGAGTATCCCGGCGTCTGTGGCCGCTGTGACAAAGCGGTGCGCGAGGCGCTGGCGGAGGAAAACGCATGAACACTATCAATGAAGCTTTCGAAACTGCTCAGGGTGCTTTGGCAGCATTGAAGGCTGCTGTAAGAACTGTTCTCGAAAATGCCCCGGAAGAAGGGCTGAGAAACGTAGATGTCGGAAAGAGTTTGGGAATATACGGCGGACACGTCGAACATGTAGGTCACATTTCCAGAACGGTACTCGCAATGCTGGAGAGTGACGGTGTCGCTGAGCAGTTCGGTCCGGAGAAGCGTTGGCGGCTAGTTCGCTACGTTTTGTAAATTTTCACACGGGCGACGGTCAAACCGCCGCCCGTTTTTCTTCGCCAGCTCCCCAAATGCTCCGCCCGGTGGCACACCGGGCATCGCCCTCCCTCCCCCCGGAGGGCGATTTTGCAGCGTTTCGGCGAATTGCTACAACGGCGATTCTTGCGCCCCCATGCCAGCCGGAGATGGAGGAACGCCCCCCAGGGAGGGCGATGCCCTTCGCGCTCTTTCGCAATGTGGTTTTCTGGGGCAGGGTGGTCCAATGAAACAAGCCTCTCTTTCCACGCCGTTTGGCGATCTACTCCTGACTGAAGAAGACGGCGCGATTACCGCGCTCGGCTGGGGGCAGGCGGCGCGGCAAGAGCGGTCGGATGTGCTCGACACAGCGCTTGCGCAGCTTAGCGAATATGCCCAAGGCAAGCGCCAGCGTTTCGACTTGCCGCTGCGGGTCAAGGGCAGTGATTTCCAGCGCGCCGTCTGCGACGCGATCGTGGCCATCCCCTTTGGCGATACCCGCACCTATGGCGAAATCGCCCGCGACCTCGGCGTGCCCGCACAGGCCGTGGGCGGCGCCTGTGGCGGCAATCCGATCCCGATCATCATCCCCTGCCACCGCGTCATGGGGGCCAAGGGGCTGACCGGCTTTAGCGGCGCGGGCGGGGTGGAGACCAAGGTCGCGTTGCTGCGCCACGAGGGCGCGGCGGGCTTGCTGATCTAGCCCAGTGTCGCATCATAGGCATGACGCCGCACCAGACCCCACATGGCCATCAGCCCGGCCAGTGCCAGAGGCACACAGGACAAAAACACCCACCCTGCCACATGCGCGGCCTCTGCCGGGCCATCCATCGTTAAAAACCCCGAAGCATTTGCGATGATCCCCACATAGGCCGCGCCGAGTGCATAGCCCAAGCGCTGCACCGTCGGCATTGCGCCCGAGACACGCTGCACCTCATCCTCGGCCACCAGCGCGGTGATCCGGCGCAGGATGAAGGTCCAGGCAAGGCCAAACCCACCGCCTTCGAAAAGCGCGAAAACCGCGATCAGCCAGAGCGGCCCCTGCGGCACCGCATAGGCAAAGCCCGCAACCGCCAGCGTGGTCATCGCCATGCCCGCCGTGATCCAAGCGCGGTCCTGCCGCTCGGGCGCGCCGCTGACCAGCACCGCCGTCAGTGTCCAGCCGACCGACGAGGCCGCCACGATATAGCCCGCCACCAGCGCCGAGGTACCATGCACGGCGACCATCAAAAGCGGCCCATAGGCGAGGATCGCAACCGTGGCCATCGACAGCAGGAATAACATCAGCAGGGTCGCGCCGGTGGCATGGCGCGGGTCTATCGGGGCGGCGGGCAACAGGCGGTCGCCCTTGGCCGCGTTGTCGCGCCAGAGGAACCAGCCGAGGCACGCGAGACCCGCGCCGACATAGAGCGTTGTGCTTAGCGGCTCGACCCGCACGCCGCCGAGCGAGATCAGCACCACGGCAAGACAGAGCAGCGCCAAGCGGGTGACCGGAAAGCGGTCCATCTCGGTGACCGCTGCCGGGCGTGCGATCCCGCCGCGTAGGGCGATCCAAAGCGCGAGGCCAAAGGCCTGCGCCGCGAAGAACCAGAACCCCAGACGCCATGTCGCGTATTCCACGAAGAAGCCGCCAATCAATGGCCCGAGGAAAGCCGAAATGCCCCAAAAGGTCGAGACCGCCGCCAGCGCCCGCGCGGCATAGCGCCTCGGAAAGAGCACGCCAATGGTCAAGAAGCACATGGCCACCAGCCCGCCGCCGCCCAGCCCCTGCAGGCCGCGTCCGACCAGCAATACCGTCATCGTCGGGCTCATGGCACTGAGCGCGCAGCCTGCACCAAAAAGCGCTGCCGAGAGGCTCATCGGCCCGCGCAACCCGTAGCGCATGGTCAGCAAGGCGGCCGCCGCGCCAGCAACGATGGAGCCGATCTCGTAGATCGACACGCTCCAACTGACCAAAGCCGCGCCGCCGATTTCGGCCACGATGGAGGGCAGCATGGTGGCCACGATGAGGCTGTCGGCGGCATGAAGCCAGACGGCAAGGCAGACCAAGGCCAGCGAGGCCGCATAGGCGCTGCCCAGAAACTCGCCCCAGGACACATAGGCGTTCGGCGTCTCGATGGAATCAGGGGTGATCTGGGTCATGCTGGTCTCCTTGTCAGAGACCTGTGTGCCGCCTCAACCTAGGTTGAGGTCAAGGCAAATCTCGCCTCAGGCGTCCTTGGACGGGATCACCTGCTGCGCGGCCCCGGCAAAGACCAGATAGACGGACGTGACGACCAGCCCCCAATGCGCCCAGCTTTCGGGGTCAAAGTTCACCCAAGCCGACCAGCCTGCGAAGAAGGTCCAGGCCAGCGCCATTGGCAGGGTCAGCGGGCGCCAGCGCTCGGTCCGCACGGGGTGCACAAATTTGATCGGGGCGAACATGCTAATGGCAAGGATCGTCACCAGAATCAGGCTGATCCACCATTCGGGCTGGAGCGCGAAAAGCACCAGTACGAGCATGTTCCAACAGCCCGGAAAGCCTTTGAAGGAGTTGTCCTTGGTCTTCATCCGGGTATCGGAGAAATACATGACGCTGGCAAAGGTAATGATGATGATCATCGCCCAGCCGCTCCAACCGTCCATCAGGCCAGAGGTGAACAGCGCAAAGGCCGGGATAAAGACGTAAGTGAGATAGTCGATGATCAGATCCATCAGCACGCCGTCGAACTCGGGCGCATTGGTCTTCACATCGTATTTGCGCGCCAGAGGCCCGTCGATGCCATCGACGAAAAAGGCGATCACCAGCCAGAGGAACATGAGGTCCCATTTCTCCTCCACGGCGGCGAGCATGGCGAGCATGGCCAGCACAGCACCGGTGGCGGTGAAAAGGTGAACGAAAAGGGCGCGCATCTGTAATGTCATGGGTCTGCATCGCAAATCCTCAGACGGGATGCAAAGAAAACCCGGTGACAACCGGCAAAATCCAGCGTAGCGCCGGGGCGGAGCGGGCCAGATGGCTTGACCCAAGGGCAGGGCGCGCAGGAAAAGCGCCCATGTTTGGTGGTTCGGGTTGACGGCTGCCGCGATTCCCCCTAAAGCCAGCGGACCAATTCAGGGTCGGCTCTGCGCGGCCCCTATCGTATGTGTTTTGCCGGATCGCTGGCAGGCCACAACAGCAAAAGGATGAACCCATGTCGCGCCGTTGCGAATTGACCGGAAAAGGCCCGATGACGGGCAACAATGTAAGCCACGCCAACAACCGCACCCGTCGTCGGTTCTTGCCGAACCTCAACGACGTGTCGTTGCAGTCCGAAGCTCTGGGCCGCGCGTTCAAGCTGCGCATCTCTGCCGCAGCCCTGCGCAGCGTCGACCACCGCGGTGGTTTGGACAAGTTCCTGGCGAAAGCCAAAGACGTTGAGCTGTCCACCAACGCGCTGAAGATCAAAAAGGCGATTGCCAAGTCCAGCGCCACGGCTGACGTGCTGAGCTAAGGCTTGCTGCTTTGTAGATTGGGGCCTCGATCCGAAAGGATCGGGGCCTTTTTCGTTTCTGGGGTGGGCTACGCTTATGACGCGCGGATCGGCCAACAGAACATAACATTGACCCATCCCCTGCCGCGCTTATATTCGTTCTAACATGTGTCCATTCGGGCCGTCGTAATGTGAACAAAGCCCTTCTGAGCAGATCTCTCGATGCATGATTTCCAAGCCGATATTGACGCTATTGCGCGCAACAGAATGATTCCGACGCTATTGGAGACCGTGCTGCTTGCAACGGGCATGGGCTTTGCCGCCGTGGCGCGGGTAACGGAATCCCGCTGGGTGACCTGTCGGGCGGTCGATCAGATCTCCTTTGGCCTGACGCCGGGGGATGAGTTGGATGTCGAGAGCACGCTGTGCCATGAGGTCCGCCGATTTGACCAAGAGATCGTCATCGACGATGTGAATACCGACCCGGTTTACGTCAATCACCACTGCCCGGCGCAATATGGGTTTCGTGGCTATATCTCGATCCCGATCCGTCGGGCGGATGGGTCTTTCTTTGGCACGCTCTGCGCGATCGATCCCGAGCCGCGCAAGCTGAACAATGATCGGGTCTTGTCGATGTTTCGGCTCTTTGCCCAGATGATCGGCGAGGGGCTGGATGCGGATGAGGCGCTCTCGAAAAGCACCAGCGCGCTGCGCGACGAACGCAAGCGCAGCTATGTGCAGGAGCGCTTTATCGCGATACTGGCCCATGATCTGCGCAACCCCGTGCAGGCGCTGACTGCCGGGCTCAAGATGATGGAGCGGCGCGAGTTGGATGAACGCGCCAAGGAGGTCGTGGGCCTCATGCGCGGATCGGTCAAGCGTATGGGCATGCTGATCGAGAACCTGCTGGATCAGGCGCGCCAGCGCAGTGGCGGCGGAATCGTGGTTGAGCCAAGGCCGTCTGATGATCTGGCCATGGCGCTGGACCAGATTATCGAAGAATTTCAGGCAATCGCACCGAACCAGACCATCACCAAAGACATCGACTTGCCGGAGCCGGTGACCTGTGATGTGCCGAGGGTGGCACAGTTGCTGTCGAACCTTTTGGCAAACGCGAGCACCCATGGCGCTGCCGGGGCACCCATCAAAATGGATGCGCGGCTAAAGGAGGGGCGGTTCATCCTGTCGGTCGCCAATCAGGGCGAGAAGATACCGGACGCGCTGATGCCGACCCTGTTCATGCCCTTCGAGCGGGTGAGCGATCACCCCAGTCGCGAAGGTTTGGGTCTGGGGCTGTTCATCGCCTCCGAGATTGCCGCAGGGCATGGGGGGACGCTGACGGCAGCGTCAGATGACACGGAAACGGTCTTTACCTTGGACATGCCGAATGGGCAGGCGGAGGCGCAATAGGGCGCGGCTGCCTATGCGCTTTTGTTGTCCTTTAACACTTCATCAACCCATGCCGGCACCGTCTGCGTGGCGGGGCCGACGCGGTGTTCGGCAAACTGGTTGCCCACGGCGGAACGCTCTAGGTTAAACTCCAGCGTCTGCGCCCCGGCGCGGCGGGCTTCGGCGACGAAACCAGCGGCGGGATAGACATTGCCCGAGGTTCCGATCGCGGCAAAGACATCAGCCTCGGCCAGATGCTCGAAAAGCGCGTCCATGTCATAGGGCATCTCGCCGAACCAGACGATGTCGGGCCGCGCGGCGGGGGCATTGCAGGCCGGGCAGGGGTCACCGGGGGCCATGACCATGGGCGCAGGCCAGCGGTGATCGCAGGCAGCACAGAGCGCACCTTTGAGGCTGCCGTGCATATGCATGACGTTCTGTGATCCGCCCTGTTCATGCAGGTCATCAACGTTTTGGGTGATCACCACCACCTCGCCGTCCAACTCGGCCTCCAGCCTTGCCAGTGCCCGGTGCGCGGCATTGGGCGAAACCTCTGCCGCCTGCGCGCGGCGGGCGTTGTAGAAATCGACCACCAGTTTGGGGTTGCGGGCAAAGGCTTCGGGCGTGGCTACGTCTTCGACACGGTGCTGCGCCCAGAGGCCGTCGGAGGCGCGGAAGGTCTCTAGCCCACTTTCCGCGGAGATACCTGCGCCGGTGAGGATCACGATCTTGGTCATAGCTGATTATTCCCTGATCTGCGGTTGGTCTTCAAGCAGGTGAAACCCCTCCGCCAGCCAAGGCAGTTTCGCAATGGCCGGGGCGATCATATGGGTCTGCATCAATTGGCGCACGGTTTGCGCGATGTCGCGGGGCACTGGGCCGGACCATTCCGCCCCGGCGAAAAGCGAGATCGTCCGCGCAGGGCTCTGGGCGGGCAGGGGGTGCGCCGACAGGCGGTCATGGAACCGTGCGGCGCGCATGTAGCCCAAGGGGGTGGTGATCGTCCAGCCGATGCCCCTGGCCACCATCGCCATTAGCGCGAGATGGCTACCGATCTCAAAGCGGGCGGGCAGTTGGTGGCTTTGCTGGGCGAGGTAGCTTTCGATTTGTCGCGCGATCAACTGGTCTTCGGCATAGCGCAGGAAGGGCAGCTCAGTCGCATTGGCAAGCAACGCGGTAGCGTCTTCAGGCGTATCGGCCGGGGTCAGGATGATGAAGGGGTCGCGGGCCAGGGGGTGTTCCAGCACGGAGTCCAGCTTTGTGTCGATCTGGGCCGACAATGCCATATGCAAGGTCTTGTCGCGCAGCGCTTGGGCCAACTCATTGCTGCCTGCGGTGATCATGCGAAAGCGGCAACCCGTCAAGCTGTCGCCCAGAATGGTGGCGAGGCGCGGGGTCAGGTCATCGTCGAAATCGTCAATCACCCCGAGGTTCAGCGCATCGAGATGTGCAAGATCCATGATTGTGACCTCGCTTTGCGCTTGCCGCAGTTCCGACAGGGCCGAGCCAGCGCGGCGCAGAAACATCTGCCCGGCTTGCGTCAGCCGCATGGGGCGGCGGGTGTGATCGACCAGTTCCGCCCCGATGGCCGCCTCCAAATTGCGCATCTGTTGGCTCACGGCCGGTTGGCTGAGCCCGGTGGCCTGTGCCGCCTGCGCGACAGAGCCTGTGCGCGCCAAAGCCTCAAAGACTTCGATGCCTCGCAAGGTGATGCCTTTGTTCAGCATTCGCTCTCCATTCCTTTCAGGTTTTGTGAAACCGCATAGCCACGCGGTCAAGCAATTGCCGCGTATTTGAGCGCGTCGTATTCTGTTTTTTGGAAGTCGCCGGGAAAGATGGCTTCGCAGCACAATGCTCTTGAAGCCCCCTGCAAAGCCTCGCAGACTGCTGCGAAACAGCCCGGAGACCCCCATGAAAATCGCCACCGCCGCCTATCCGCTCGACGTTCTGACCTCTTGGGCCCAATACGAAGATAAGCTGGCCCATTGGGTGGCGGAAGCGGCGGTGCAGGGGGCGGAACTGCTGGTCTTCCCGGAGTATGGCGCGATGGAATTGGCCACGCTCGACGGCGCGGATGTGGCGGGGGATTTGGAAAAGTCGTTATATTCGGTTTCCGAAAAGCTGGAAGAGGCGGATCGGTTGCATCTGAAACTGGCGGCAGAGCATGACGTGCACATCGTCGCAGCATCTGGCCCCGCGGTCACCGACAGCCGCCCGGTGAACCGCGCCCGGCTGATCACGCCCTCGGGGCAGATCGGAGTGCAGGACAAGCAAATCATGACCCGGTTTGAGCGCGAGGAATGGTGCGTTATTGGCGGCAACGCCTTGCAGGTCTTTGACACGACCTTAGGCAAGATCGGCATTCTGATCTGCTACGACAGTGAGTTTCCACTTTTGGGCCGGGCCTTGGCCGAATGCGACGTGATCTGCGTGCCAAGCGTGACCGAAACGCTTGCGGGGTACTGGCGTGTGCGCATCGGTTCCATGGCCCGTGCGCTTGAGAATCAGTGCATCACGGCGATGTCTTCGGTGGTCGGCGCGGCGGATTGGTCGGAGGCTTTGGGCCAGTCCTTTGGTGCAGGCGGCATTTTCTGCCCACCCGACCGGGGCTTTCCCCCTACCGGTGTGTTGGGGGTGAGAGAGGTTAACGCCCCCGGTTGGACCATTGCAGAGGCCGACTTAGCGCAGGTCGCAGAGGTGCGCGCGGATGGCGTTGTGCTGAACCGACGGGACTGGCAGGATCAGGTCGGACGCGATGGAAAGGCGATAAACGTCGCTTTGCGCTGAATCCCCCTTGAAAAAGCGGCAAAATGCGCCCATTTAGGCCTGCGCCCTCAGATTGGAGGGTTTTGTGCTCAAGGAGAGACCATGGCCAAGGAAGATACGCTCGAATTTCCCGGTGTCGTGAAGGAACTCCTGCCTAACGCGACGTTTCGGGTCGAGCTGGAAAACGGCCATGAGATCATCGCGCATACGGCAGGTAAGATGCGGAAAAACCGCATCCGTGTTCTGGCTGGCGACAAAGTTCAGGTGGAAATGACACCCTATGATTTGACCAAGGGTCGGATCAACTATCGCTTCAAGTAAGCGGCACCGCGTTCGCGCGATGCGCGGCGCAGGCGGGGCCGTGCGCGGCCCCCGCCGGGCCGCCGGCCTCATGCAAAGAGGCCCCTAAGATGCAATTCATTCTCGGATCAGGATCACCGCGCCGGTTGGAGCTGCTCGCGCAGATCGGCGTTGTGCCCGATGCCGTGCGCGCCCCCGACATCGACGAGACCCCGCACAAGGCGGAATTGCCGCGCCCCTATTGCGCCCGCATGGCGCGCGAAAAGGTGGCGGCGGTGCCTGCCGCGGCGGATGACATCGTGCTTTGTGCGGACACCACGGTTGCGATCGGGCGGCGGATCTTGGGCAAGCCTGAGGACGCGGCAGAGGCCGAGGCTTTCTTGCGGCTGATGTCGGGTCGGCGGCATAAAGTGGTGACCGCTGTTGCCGTGAAACGGGGCGAGAAGCTCTGGCAGCGTGATGTGCAAAGCACTGTAAAGATGAAGTCCCTCTCAGACATTGAAATTCGCCGCTACCTCGCCACCGGCGACTGGCGCGGCAAGGCGGGCGGCTATGGTATCCAAGGTCCCGCCGGGGCGTTGATTCCTTGGATCAGCGGCTCATTCACTGCGATTGTCGGCCTGCCACTGGCCGAAGCCGCAAACCTGCTGCAAGCAGCAGGCTACCCATTTGACGGAGGTGCCGCATGAAGGGCCGAACGATCATTCTCGACCACCTGAACGATGTCGAAGCCGCCGCACTGATGGTGGATGGCAAGCTTGATGATTTGCTGGTGGACAGCGATGCGCCTCGCGTTGGCACGGTTTACCGCGCCATTGCGGATCGCCCAGTGAAGGGGCAGGGAGGGATGTTCCTCAAGACCCCCGACGGCGCGGCCTTTCTGCGCCAGATCAAGGGACTGGCTCCCGGTCAGACGATCCTCGTGCAGGTCTCGGGCCATGCCGAGCCGGGCAAGGCGATACCGGTGACGAACAAGCTGCTGTTCAAGTCGCGTTATGCCATCGTAACACCCGATGCACCGGGGTTGAACATCTCGCGCTCGATCAAGGACGAAGGAGAACGTGACCGGCTGCTCGAAATCGCGCATGAGGCGGCGGGTGGGGCGGACCTCGGCCTGATCCTGCGGTCGTCCTGCGCCGGGGCCGATGGCGATGACATTGCGGAAGACATCGCCAATATGATGGCGTTGGCCGATACCGTAGCCAATGACAGCGCGAGCGAGATGGAAACCCTCTCCGAAGGCGACGGGCCCCATCTGCTGGCCTGGCGCGACTGGACCGCGCCTGCTGAGGTCGTGACCGACGCGGGCGGTTTTGCCGAGCACGGCGTGTTGGAAGAGCTCGACCGCCTCAACAATGCGGAGGTTCCCCTCGGCGGTGGAGCCTCGATCTTTGTCGAGCCCACCCGCGCGCTGGTTGCGGTGGACGTGAACACCGGCAATGACGCTTCTCTGGCTGCCGGGGTCAAAGCCAATATGGCCTGCGCCCGCGCCTTGCCCCGTGCATTGCGCCTGCGCGGGCTGGGCGGACAGATCACCCTCGATCTCGCACCCATGCCCAAAAAGGACCGCCGCACCTTTGAGACGGCCCTGCGCGCCGCCTTCCGCGCCGATGGCGTCGATACGACCCTCGTCGGGTGGACCCCCCTCGGCCACTATGAGCTTCAACGCAAACGCGCCCGCCCGGTACTTGCTGAGGTGCTGAACGGGGCTGGCCAGTGACCTGCCCGATCTGCAAAGCCGAGACCGTAAAAGCGCACCGTCCCTTCTGCTCGCGCCGCTGCGCCGATATCGATCTGGGCCGCTGGTTCAACGGCAGCTACGCCGTCCCCTCGCGCGATCCTGAGGACATTGAAGCGGCCCTCGACGCCGCCGAGGCAGCACAAGAGAACCCTGCAAAGCCCCATTAACGCAGAATAATCTGGGCTTCGGGAAAAGAAGTGAATTTCCCGGCAAAATGGGGCTGGACACCCCGCGCCACAGGTCCTAGAACCCGCTCACCCGACCTCGAAAGAGGTGACCCGTGCCCGGGTAGCTCAGGGGTAGAGCAGTGGATTGAAAATCCTCGTGTCGGTGGTTCGATTCCGCCCCCGGGCACCATTTAACTCTTTGATATACTGGCGTTATTTGTTCTGTAATCATGTGTCTTCCTTCTGGTTGTAGCATTGGGACAACACCGGGACTACAAGCCCGTTGATGTGCCAGAATGGCCGATTTTTGAGCGGTCTAAAGGTTTTTTAACCTTCCAATTTCTGTACTATGATAATCAACCCCAAATTATTTCAGTCACTACTTTGGAGACTGAATATGACACCTAACGAATATCAACATGACGTCCTTCTTGACCTGAAGGCGGTCTGCGAGATTCTCTGCCGCTCGAAAGCGAGCATATACCGGGATATCGCAGCCGAGAGATTTCCTCAGCAGATCAAAGTCGGTGGTTCGAGCCGCTGGCGCCGATCGGAGGTTCTGGCGTGTGTCGGGCTCACCAAGTCGTAGATGCGCTTACAGCAGCAGCTGGACGGTAAAGAGGAAAGAGTGACGCAGGCCGCAGTTTCCTCCGCGCCAAGCTCATGCTTCATTGATCGGCCACAGCATCTTGTTGTCTTGAGTTTCGGAGCGCAGCCATGAAGTCATTGTCTTCATGGTTCCTGCCGACCTCTTCTTCGAGAAGGCGTGCTCCCAAGCACACTCAAATCTCGTGTTGCTTGTTGATCTCTCTCAATATTCTTGTTGTACTTGTTCCCCTAAGACGCCGTCTATTTCGGAACCAACGCTTGGGCGCACTCGTGATGCCAATGCCATAACGGCCGGAAAGATGGCAGAACAGTTCCAGCGCAGGACGATGTCGGGGCGGCTTGAAAGTCTGAGCATGTCCCGCCGATCTTGGAATCCATCAGCATGGAGGCTTCGCTGGGCGATCAATTTAAGTTTTCCTGTCCCTACGGGGGGGTGGTGCGATCCTGCGGGATCGAATTTCCTTTGAAACGGTATCCATCAAGTCGACACTCGGTTTGCTATCCTATAACTTTACAAGAAAAATGGGGCGAGAAACGTGAAATGGAAGATGCCATCGGTATAGTCGATCTTTTTTCAGGGCCCGGAGGTCTCGGAGAGGGATTTAGCAGGGTGCAAAAGGCAGATGGCCGCCGCGCCTTTGAGATCGATCTCTCTATCGAAAAGGACCCCGTTGCACACCGAACTTTGACTTTGCGCTCCTTCCTGAGAAAATTCGACACGGCGTTTCCTGAAGAGTACATCGATTTCCTCAATAGTGGTGGCACTGATGAGCCGGATTGGGAGGCTCTTTATCCCAAGCAATGGCAAGCGGCAGTACATGAGACCTTGAATCTCACCCTTGGCGCAGACGGAACATCTGAGATTGTATCGGAACGAATTGCAGAGGTAAGGCGAAAGCGCGGTGATCGTGTAATCCTTATCGGCGGACCTCCTTGCCAAGCATATTCCCTCGCCGGCCGCGGTCGCAAGCCGAGCGATCTGGGATACGTAGCACATGCGGAGAACAGGCATCGCCTTTATGAGGAGTACATCGATGTCCTGCGCCAGCTTCGCCCTGCGGCCTTTGTAATGGAAAACGTCAAGGGGATGCTTTCCTCTTCGATCGAGAAGATGAAAGTCTTCGATCTCGTGACTAAAGACTTGGCCGGCGGCGGTGGCGCGGCAGAGTACATTTTGTTTCCCCTCTCCGACGAACCTTCGTTCGACGGCGAGGCATCGCCGCGCTCGTTTATCGTGCAGGCCGAGGATCATGGTGTGCCGCAAGCGCGTCATCGTGTCATCATCGTCGGGATCAGGCGGGACCTGTCGGATGTTAAAGGCGGCGTAACTCTTCCGCATCTGCCGGTTCAAACCCGACGTGCCACAGTTCGCAATGTACTTGAAAACATGCCGATCCTTCGGAGCGGCATCAGTGCGCGTGGCGGCAATCGCGACGGAACGAGCGAGTGGAAGAAAACAATAGCAGCGGCATCGGCGCTTATCTCCGGTGAGAGCTTGCCATTGACGGGGCGTTCCGGACGAGATTTTGAGATGGCAGTTAAATCGGTGAGTTCCCCCCGCAAGATAGTCCCTATGCTGCGGAAAGGCGCGATCGGCGGCACTGCCTTGCCGCGCGATTGCCCGGCTGAGCTTGCAACTTGGCTGTTCGATCCCCGATTGAGACGGCTCGTCCAGCATGAGACACGCGGCCATATGCCCGAAGATCTCGGACGCTACCTGTTCGCCGCTGCCTGGTCGCTTGCGACTGGAGTCTCACCTAAGGCCGGGGATTTTCCCAAAACACTGGCACCCGCCCACAAGAATTGGACGTCCGGCAAATTCAATGATCGTTTCAGGGTGCAGCCTTGGGACCGACCATCGTCGACTGTGACGTGCCATCTGTCGAAAGATGGGCACTACTTCATCCACCCTGACCCCGGTCAATGCCGAAGCATGACGGTCCGGGAAGCGGCACGACTCCAGACTTTCCCAGACAACTACTTCTTCAAGGGGAACAGGACAGAACAGTACATTCAAGTTGGAAACGCGGTGCCGCCCTTTCTGGCATGGAAAATAGCACGCGCAATGCTGCCGACGTTGCAATCATTACTCGCGCGGCCAAATGCAGCGATCGCAGGTGAGACAAGGACTGTTGCCCTGACATGACTAAGAAGGAGACTACAGATGAGGTTTCATACGAAACGATAGAACCTAATGCGGCCGCGCTAATCGAAAGTCTTCGCGATATTGGCTACACGCCGTCCACGGCCATTGCCGACATCGTCGACAATTCGCTCACGGCAGATGCCTCCAAGGTATCAATCCGCGTAAATGCCGATCCGCATGATGCTGCGGTCGCGATAATCGACGACGGGCATGGAATGTCTTCGGGCGAACTGTTCGAGGCGATGAGACCCGGAAGCCGCAATCCAACTGAGAGAAGATCGGAGAAAGACCTCGGCCGCTTCGGACTCGGGTTAAAGACCGCTTCGTTTTCACAGTGTCGCCGGCTCACTGTCGTGTCCAGTAAAAACGGCGTTCGGTCTATTGCGATCTGGGATTTGGATCTGGTTGTGAAGAGGAACAACTGGGTTGTCGAGCGCCGGAACACCGATGCAGGAATCCGCTACGCTGATATTCTCGGAGACAATGGTACACTGGTGTTGTGGGAAAAACTCGACAGGGCCGGACTTGAGCTTGGAGACCAGACATTGCTCAGGATTCTCGATGAGACTTCGAAACATCTGGAACTCGTTTTTCATCGATTTATGAAATCCGAGCAGGGGCATCGAGCTGTTTCCTTCGACGTCAACGGACACAAGCTCGAACCCAGTGATCCGTTCGCTGAATGGCATGATGCGACGATCCGCCAACCGGTGGACCGTCGACAGGTTGCCGGAGGCACAGTTGTAATTCAGTCTTTCATTCTTCCGCACCGCAATAAGGTGAGATCGGAGAATGAATGGAAGAAGATGGGCCTTTCCGAGGGACATATGCGATCCCAAGGTTTCTATCTATATCGCAACAGAAGGCTGATACGTCATGCAACTTGGTTCAGAATGGCTCCGCAGCACAGATTGACGCAGCTTGCGAGGGTTAAGATCGACATTGGAAACGAAAGCGACTCCGCGTGGAAAATCGATGTCCTGAAGGCGTCTGCTTCACCACCGCCTGCGCTGCGAAACCACCTGCGCCAGATGATCGAAGGACTCGGCGGCAGGTCAAAGCAGGTCTACCGCAAGCGAGGAGCTAAGCTGACCGATGAGAACCCGATCCCTCTGTGGCAACGCACCAAGGTCGACTCTACTGTAAAATATTCACTCAATCCAGAGCACCCATTCTTTTCAAAGTTCGAAGAAAACCTGACAGATGTTCAATCGCGCGACTTCCATGATCTTCTCCGACTTGTTTCAGCTGGATTGCCTCTGGAGGCGCTGCATCATGATATGGCGGATAGCTTTGAAGCGATACAGCAGGAGGCACTCGATGAGTCCGAAATTAAATCCAGCGGGAGAGTGCTGATCGATCGACTTCGGGAGATGGGTCATGATGATCGCGAGATTATCAAGTTGTTGGGCTCAATACCGCCTTATTCGGGAGCGAAGACTACCGTCAAGGCAATGATTGATGAGGGAAAGTGATATGAGCGTTCGCGCCGGAATGCCCGAATTGAAATTATTGGTCCAGTCATTTGCTTCCGGAGGTGTGAAGACCGAGCAGGAATTGCGCGACGCAATCAACCAGTATGTTCAGATGATCAATGCGGACGTGAGCGATGAAGAAATCGCCTCGTTGTTTGACGAGATGCGGAACCGGCATGGTGTTCGGATGGAATTTGGCGCTGCACTAATCGCTCCTGATTTCGAAGATTGGTTTGATGCTGCGCGTCGCCGATCTACCGATTGGTTCTATTGGGAACGGTACCGCGACTATCTCGCCGATTCTGGTTTCCCGGGGCCCGTACTGGAGGCCATGAACGAGAAGACCAATATGGTGATAAAGCTCTGTGGCGATCCGAAAGCGGATGCGCCATTTGATCGCCGCGGAATGGTCATGGGCGATGTGCAGGCCGGAAAGACGGGAAACTACACCGCACTGGTCAGCAAAGCAGCAGATGTCGGGTATCGCGTAATCATCATCATTGCCGGTATCCATGAAAACCTGCGTAGCCAGACGCAAAAGCGTGTCGATGAGGGATTGATCGGGCGCAACAGCGACATCTCCCCGACCGAGGTGGTGGCCGATGGCGGCCGT
Source organism: Sulfitobacter delicatus (assembly GCF_900102535.1). Taxonomy (GTDB): domain Bacteria; phylum Pseudomonadota; class Alphaproteobacteria; order Rhodobacterales; family Rhodobacteraceae; genus Sulfitobacter; species Sulfitobacter delicatus. Next base: position 188,271 of record NZ_FNBP01000007.1, read on the forward strand.
GTCGGTGTCGGTTGGTCTGATTTCTCCCGGCTGCCGCGGGCGCTTACCGGTCGGAAAGCAGATTTTCGCAAGGGCCAAGCCAGTATCGGATGGCGGTTAGACAGCGACAAGGAAGAACCGTTCGTATTCGTGATCAAGAAGAACGCGAGCATCCTCAAACATATTCTGGGGTGGTTGAAGTCCCTTAATCTCCACAAGGGGTCCGACCTGATCGACCTACCGATGATTCTGATCGATGATGAAGCAGACAACGCATCTATCAATGTCGCCAAGGGCGCAGGTGCCGTGTCGAAGATAAACGGGCAGATCAGGGATCTTTTGAATTTGTTCAAGAAGAGTTCATACGTTGCATTTACTGCAACGCCGTTCGCGAACATCTTCATCGACCCAGATGTCGAACACGAAGAGGCCGGTAAGGATCTCTTCCCTGAGCACTTCTTGATCTCGCTCGACCGGCCAGGCAATTATTACGGCGCGGAAAAGGTGTTCCTCAATCCCGAGCTGGAAGAGGACCGACCGACTCGGGACATCGAGGATAATGAGCCTCATCTGCCGCTGAAGATGCCGAAGGGTCATCAAGTCCTTGATCTTCCGGGGTCCCTCACGACGGCGATCAGGGCCTTCATCGTGAGCGGTGCAGTTCGTGACCTGCGCGGTCAGCGGGACAAACACCATTCGATGCTTATCAATGTCTCACATCTGACAGCGGTCCAGACACAGGTCGCAAACCTGATCCGGCATCACATGAACGATGTCGTCAAGCCCGCACTCAAGATGCACTGCGCACTCCCTCCGGACAAGGCGGAGCGGAATGATGAGATCGCAGCATGTCGAGACGTTTTCGAAACTGAATACGCCGACGGCGGAGAGAATTGGTCGGATGTATTGCCCTTGCTATACCGGGTCGCGGAGCGCGCTACAGTCTACGAAGTCAACAGCAAGTCAGGTGAAAAGCTTGTCTACCCCGATGTCATAGACGCTGAGAATGATCAGGTAACGGCCATCGCGGTAGGTGGATATTCACTCTCACGCGGCCTCACTCTCGAAGGACTAACAATCAGCTACTTCCTTCGCAATTCTAAGGCTTACGACACTTTGCTACAGATGGCGCGTTGGTTCGGTTACCGGCCTGGTTACGAAGATCTTTGCCGCGTTTGGATTAAGGAGGAGGCGCGGGAGTGGTATGCGCATATTGCTGCCGCATCCGAAGAATTGCGCCGAGATCTTCGTTATATGGCCGGTTCAGAGGCGACACCCCGCGATTTTGGATTGCGGGTTAGAACTCACGAAAAGGCGCTGGAAATTACTGCACGCAATAAAGCTGGAAGTGGCCACGAAGTGATCGTTGAGGTTGGCTTGGCACGGTCACGCATTGAGACGACTGTGATCCACGATAATGAGCCGGGTAATGAGGCGCAGCTTAATCGTGATGCTGCGTTAGAACTTTATAAGAAATTGTCGGTTCGGGCACCAACTATGCACGGCGCGTCGGAGATCTGGCACTCTGTCCCAGCCGAGTTGGTAAAGGATTACTTGGGCAGATTCATGAACCACAAAGATGCGGAACGCACACAAACCGAGCCCGTCATCCGCTATGTGGAAGACCGTCAAGATGAGAATCTTTCACATTGGGATGTTGTCTTCGTTGGCAGCACAGACAAGTCCGCTGCGGCATCAGAGTATCTACCAATTGATCTTCCTTTGCAGGAACGAACGTTTGCACTGAGAGAAAATGGAAAGGTCGTGGCAACGAGCCGCCGGTTCTCATCGCGAGGAGTTTGTCGGCTGGGAATGGATGACCAGTCCATTGACAGAGTGAAGGCAAACGCTGGCGGGGCGAAAAATATCGATGATACGGCTTATCTTGCCGAACGTCCGCGGCCAATTTTAGCCATTCATTTTCTTAAGCTGATTGACCGTGAAACAGGAAAGCTGATCGATGAGCCCCCTGTATCGGCGTGGACAATCGGTTTCCCTTCGTCCGCGCGGAAAAACCAGACAGTCAGTTACAGGGTCAATACAGTTTGGTGGCGACAAAACATGACCGACATTGACGAGGAAGTGGCGGAGGCGCTTGATCGTGAGGAATGAGGACCCATGGGAGGACATCGCGCCGTCGCTTGGCGGCGCAGGTCTTGTAGGGCATCTCGTGCTTGAAAGCCGGCCGCATGAGGTTTTCCGTGCTAAGGACGATCTTGGAAGGCGCTTGCTCTTTCTCGTTCACGACCCGGAGACGATGTCTCGTACCAGCTTGCCGAAAATGGCAGGTCTCCATGTTGAGGCGGATATCCGGAAGGGTGACGGAAAGGCAATGCTGAGCGTCCGCCTTGAAAATCAAGACGACGCCGACATTTTCGCTCAATTCTGCGACGACATCGTGATGACAGTCTCGAATGCGCCTGACGAGGTTTCCGCGGTTCAGGCATTCATCGGCAGGACTTGGAAGTGGCATGCATTGCTGAAAGGCGCTCGGAAAAAGACGCTCAGTCGCGAGGATCAGCTCGGCCTGATCGGTGAGTTGCATACGCTGTCGAAGAACATTAGTTCAATAAAAGGCATCGGAGCCGCGCTTGAGGCATGGCGCGGCTCGGAAAAGGCACCCAAGGATTTCGAGATGTCAGGTCTATGCATTGAATGCAAGACGCGTGGAGCATCCTCCAGGGCAAAGGTCAGGATCACTTCTGAACACCAGCTTGCAGATGTCATAGGCCATCGGCTCGTGCTCTTGGTGCATACGTTCGCCAATTCGGAGAATGATGAACCCGGATCGCAGAACCTCCACAGCACAGTTCATCATTTACGATCAGTACTCGGCCTGGACCGTCCCGACCGCATCCGTCAACTCGAGGAAAAGCTGGAGGAAGCCGGTTTCGACGACGAGCATGTCTACGACGTCAACGTTTCCCACCGCTCGACACAATTTTTTTTGGTTGAAGAGGGCTTTCCCAGGATCGTACCAAGTAGCTACTTAGATGGCCCCGTCGAGGTGTCCTACGACCTTCCTCTGGCGCAGATCGAACCCTTCCAGATAGGCGAGGACGAGCTCGTGGCGCTGCTACGGTACTCGGTTCAAAGATATGAGTGAAGTAAACGATTTTTCTGTGATGATGAGGGAGGATGTTCGGCTACTTTCGGAAGCCAACGGTCTCTCTATGGAGGAGGCCTTCTTTCAAAGAGTCAGCGACACGATAACCGGATCTGGCGAAGTCGATGCACTTGAGTATTTTCACCACCGTGGCGCAGTGCAATCGGGGATCAGGATAGACGGGTGGGCTGGCGATCCCCGAAAGACCAAGCAGCTGACCCTGTTCGTCATCGATTACGTCGACGACTCGGATTCGCCAACACTGACGGGCTCCGAGCTTAACTTGGCATTCAAACGTCCGCTACGGTTTCTCAAGGCAGCGCTTGACGAAGCGTGGCGCGATGCTTTGGAGGAGACATCCCCCGGCCACGAACTCGCGCAACTGATCGACCTTTACTGGGCCAGTGTCGGGCAGATCCGTCTTTTACTCATTACCGACAGAAAACTCAGTAGTCGCATCGACGGCAGGGAAATGACCGAATTCCGCGGTAAGCCGGTCAGCTACAGTGTTTGGGACATCACGCGTCTTGAGCGGATCGAGAGTTCCGCGATGGGGCGCGAGGATATCGTTGTAGAACTTGACGAACACGGCGGTGCAGTGCCGGTACTCACCGCGCACATGCCGGACTCACCTTTCGAAGCCTATCTGGCGGCATTGCCTGGTCCGACGCTCGCCTCAATCTATGACAGGTGGCAAGCACGTTTGCTGGAGCAGAACGTAAGAGTGTTCCTACAAGCGAGGGGTAATGTAAACAAAGGCATCAAAAAAACAATCGAGGAAGATCCCTCGATGTTCTTTGCATACAACAACGGCATCACCGCTACCGCGGAAGCAGTCGAGATCGGTGAGAGAGAGGGCGTTCAGGTCATGACCCGGCTGACAAATCTCCAGATCGTCAATGGAGGACAGACCAGCGCGTCAATTCACGCGGCGCTTCGAAATAAGACCGACCTGTCGAAGACCTTTGTTCAGATGAAGCTCTCCATTGTCGATGCCGAGCGCTCTGAGAAGATCGTACCGGACATATCCCGCTACGCCAACAGCCAGAACAAGATTGCTGCGGCTGACTTCTTTTCGAATCACCCGTTCCATGTGCGGATGGAGGAGATTTCCCGACGGATCTACGCCCCGGCAAAGGACGGTGCCTTCACTCAGAGCCGCTGGTTTTACGAGAGGGCACGGGGGCAGTACGCTGACCGGAGGTCTCGCCTAACCGTTGCGCAGAGAAAAAAATTCGATCTCGAGCACCCCCGGTCACAACTTTTCAGTAAGACGGACTTGGCGAAGGCTGAGATGACGTGGCGCATGCGACCAGAAATTGTCTGCCTCGGTGCCCAGAAAAATTTTGCGTATTTCGCGCATGCAATCGGCAAACAGTGGGACAAGGCAGACAAGTCTTTTTCAGAGGAGTGGTTCAAAGATGGTATCGGAAAGCTGATCATCTTCCGAAAGACCGAACGGATTGTCTCTGATGCCATCGGATCTTGGTATACGGGTGGATTGCGGGCACAAACGGTCTGCTATGCTATCGCAAAGCTGGTTCACGATGTCGGCGAAGTGGGGCAATCGATCGATCTTCGTAAATTATGGACCGACCAGTCAACACCGGAACCACTGATCGAAGTTCTGGACTGCTACGCCGAGGCTATGCATATGCACCTGCTATCGCCGCCCTCAGGTAGCAGTAACCCGAGTGAATGGGCAAAAAAGAAGCCCTGCGTCGATGCCGCGATGTCCATGGAATTAGACTTCATCGATCCTCTGCGACACTTACTCATCGACACCCAAGAGCAGAATACACGTAACCGGGAAGGCCGTCGCGATCAGAAACTCGTAGATGGGGTGAAGGCGCAAGCGGACGCAGCTACCTTCGGGGCATCGAATTGGAAAGTACTCGGCGATTGGATCAGAGTGTCCAAGATGCGGCTTACCCCGAGGGAGAGCGGAATTCTCGAAGCTGCAACAAGAGTTCATCTGAAGCCACTTTCTGAGGCTCAATCCGTAAAGGCCATGGCCGTGCTTAAGCGCGCGCGGAAAGAAGGCTTTGCCGTGGGGACAGCATAGGATCAGAAAGTGAAAATCTGTTTCCTTCGGGAAGTGTGACGATGATTGTCGGTTCGTTGTCGGTTGCAGGAATCTATAGAAATACCAATTTAAGCAATGTGTTACAGGAAAGGTGTCGGTTCTCACGTATTGAAAGGGATATTCCGTCACTTCTTCTGTTGCCGTCGTTTCCGTAAAATCGGAAGTCGACCCACTTTCTCCTCAGTCACCAACTGAGGAGCCTCACATGACCAAGAAGATACGGAAACCAACTACGCCCGAACACGTCGTCCTGTCCGAAATGCGCGTTCGGAAAGGGAGGGGCAGTCGGCTGCTGACACAGGCGGAAATTAGGGAGCTGGTGCAGATGTTTGCGGCCAAGCTCCCCGAGCAGGACTTTGATGTTCTGGCGCTGGCTCCCGAAGGCAGTCTGCTCAAGATGGTCGCGCGTCACTTCCAAAAGACCGACATCTCCTACGCCCTACCGATCATGCATACCATTATGCTCGCTGCATCACGGCTGACCCAGTCTGGCGCCTATTTGGAGGTCCCGGGCATTGGTCGGATAATGGCCACACTATGGTCAATCTGTCTTGCGGAGTCAGGAAGCGCGAAAACCCTCGCATCGGACGAGATTACGAAGATTTTCTCTTACGGCGGTGCATCTCCTGTTAAAATGCTTCCAGATGCCGGTTCGGATGCGCAGTGGATACTCGAGATTGACGAGCACAACGGATCGTTCTGGTTCCAAGACGAGGTAGGTAAACGCGTCAATGCGATCCTCACCCAAAAGCACTGGGCCAGGCTAAAGCCGTGGATGCTTAACGCCTATTCCTATGAGGATATCAGCAACCGATTGAAGGGCGAGAAACTCAAGCTCACAGTCGAAAACCCGCACTTTACCTTCCTCGGCCTATCCGTGTTCTCGACATGGAAAAACGACATCGATGCGTCGAGCATGTTCGATGGTTTCTGCCAGCGGTTCAACTACATCATCGCAGATAAACGCACAGACACGAGTATGTACGATCATTTCCTGTATTTTACATACGAGGGAGTCGACGATTCCCGAACTCGCCTTAAGAACACTTGGGATGCACTCTGCCATCAACCAAATGCCTTCGGAGCTTATTCACTTGGCCCGGACGTGATCCCCTACCTTGAGAACTGGTGGAGCGAGCTTCGCAGTACGATCGGCAGAAGTGGCCTGCCAGATTCCTTCGTGCGCCGCATCGGTTTCTCGATCATGCGCTATCTGTTGGTTCTTCAGTTTCTTTTAGGTAAGTCTCGACATCCGATCGACCTTGAAACGACGATTTTGGCCACGAAATTTGCCGAGTTCCATATGCAATCGGCGCTCAGGATCATTCAAGATTACAACCAAGTCGGCACCGGACAAGTCCAGCGGATCGTAGAGATCCACGACGTGCTGAAAGTTCAGGATCAAGCACCAACGCCGCGGAATATTTCTCGGAAGCTGAGCAAGGCACAGCGGATCGATCTGCCGACGGCTCTTATTAGACAAATTGTTTCGGTTCTCGACAAGCTGGAAAGCCAGCAGAACCTCTTTGATATAAATGACGAGAGCAAGGTCAAGAGCGCGGCGATGGTCTATCGTCATGGCCAGATCATCGAGCGTCTCAAACTTAATGAACGCAAGCGCAATGAGCGGAGACTACGGGTTCTACGTGAAGCTCTTGATCGTGACCGATCGCAGCACCCCGTTGATCTGATGACCGATCACGATGATGCCGAGAACGTTGTGCTTTTGGGAGGACGTCGAGGAGACGACGAGACTGATCTATTTGACCTGACAGGCTGATTAAAAAATTTGGCCTTCCGCATTTTGGAGGGCCACCGCTTTTCCCTATGTCTTTTGAAACAAGGGAAAGTACGGAAAATGGCCAAGGTCCAATACTACACTATCAAGCAGGTCGCCGAAACATTCGGACGAGATCCTCACACAATCCGCGATTGGATCAACTATGGCTGCCCTACGCCAGATGGCAGGGTAAAACTGTCGGCGGCGAAGCTCGGAAAATCTTGGACGATCAAGGATGAATGGCTCTCGGCATTCGAAATGCGAGTCCGGCCTGACGCGGTGAGGCCGGATCTCGATCTCGATTGAGCCGGAACCCCAAGGGAGAGCAGGAGACAATCATGGCCGTCAGCCAAGAACTGAAAAATTACTTGAATGCCGAAGGTGAATCCATGCGGTCACTTTCTCTCCGGGCTGGTCTCGGGGAAAAGGCAGTTGCAGATATTGTTAAGAATGCGGGCTGTCGGCCAAGGCTCAGCACACTCATAAAACTTTCAGACGCAACAGGACTGGCGCTCACGAACTCTTACGCGCAAACCAAAAGTACCTTTTCGGATCTGATCCGAGAGGCGACAGAAGCAGGTAACTCAGGACTTGCGTCGAAACTGCGGTGGATATGCAAGAATGCCGACTGGGCGCCTCAAACTAAGGTGGTCTGCAAGCAAGACATCATAGATTTTTTTGCTGTCAATTCAGCGGGAAGATTCAATCTATCGTCGGGAAGCTATTCGACATATAAGTCTGTCATCCTCAAAGCGCTCAGTGGTGATAGGTCAAGTCAACGCAAGCGCGGTATTGCTGATATCGGGGGCGTATACCGGGAAATCCATGATCGTGTCTGCGACAGTGAGATTTCCTATTCACTTCGCCTCAAGGGAGGTTCGTTTTGGGTATACTTGGACGGCACAGGAATCGCGCCAGATCAGGTTTCGGATCAAACGATTGCCGACTACTTCAATCACCGCGTTGATGTCTCCGCCAGCGGCGTTGATGCCTGCGAGAAGCACGTCAAGGAAATAACTGACCTTGTTGGGAAGCTTGCCATTCATCCTGGGTTCGCTTCGTACGGATTCCAAACAGTAAACCATCCTTTTGCAGATGGCCGCGACAAGTTTGGCGTTGCGGATGGTGAGATATCTAAACTTCTTGGTGAATTTGATGAGCGGGTTGCACCTTGGGCGACAGGAGCGGCATCTCGAGATGGCAAGTGCAAGATAGATTTTCTCGCTGAATTGGATGCCAAAGAGACTTCGCTGGCCCCGAGAAAGGCTGAGCTCCGGCGCCGGCAGCAGGCAAAGAAAAGAAAGCCTGGCCAAGACAATAGGCCTGAGCGGGAGCAGAGGGATGATGTCCTGCGCGAGAACGGTTTTCTGACCGCAAATGAGATGTGGTCGCTTGAAACCCTCCGTTGCCGGCGCGGATATGTGGTGTCGCTTGCGAAGGCGTTGATGGCTTCCACCGACATGACCTTTCAATCCGTTGAAGAACTTACAGACCCCGATTTTCTGGACGCTGCGGCACAAGCCTTACAGGAGGCGACACGGGGTCAGTATGCCAGCGGCTACGTCGGATCTGTCCTCAAGGCCGTGCGAAAGCTGGCTGTCGGTTATGTCGCAAGGTCTCCCGTAGATGTCGAGAAGATTGATCGGCACATCGCTTTTTACAGCTGTCATCACAAAGGTATTGCCCCAAGAAACAAAGCCAAGTTGAAACAATTCACCGCCAAACGGATTCAGCAGACCATTGATCTTGCTGGCGTGGCACTCAGGGAGATCAACCGGAAAGTCGATCAACGTCGGAGGATGCACAGGGCCGAGCATGGCGTAATGCCCAAGCCACTCGATGTGTATGATGCGGAATTGGTTTGCGATGTGATGGCTGTGCTCGCGCATGAAATTTTGCTGTCGCGCGCACCGCGGAGCAGGAACGTGATCGAAGCGAAGCTCGATTGGCTTGTCGAACATGATGGGCGAATTAGGCTGATCATTCCAGCCGAGCAGGTCAAGGCGCGTAGCGCAGGCGACCCCAATCTCGTCGTGCCTCTCAGCGCAGGCACGAGCAAGCTAATGCGCAATTACCTCGACCATTTGCGTGAGAAGGCGCTGAACGATGGCGATGAGAGAAACCCATACCTCTTTCCATCGCAGAAGCGTGCAAACCGCATCCCGGGGCAGTTTTACACCAGCATCTTGGACCGTGTGACCAAACTTCTGAAAAGGCACGTTGATGTCTCGATACATCCGCATTTGTATCGTCACCTGATCGGCTGGATCTGGCTGAAAAAAAGCATCGATAACCTGCCGAAGGTGCAGAAGCTTCTCGGGCACGAGAGCATTCAAACGACGCTCGATTACTACGCGGAACTCGATGACGAACTTGTCTTCGATGAGTGGCAGAAAGTTATCAACGATGGGGAGGCGGCTTGATTCAAATGCCGTCTATCCATTCTTCAAAGGAAGGTCCTGAACATGAACACCCATCTTGACTATATCAGCCAGTTCCGCTCCGAAGCAGTTGATCTGGAGATCCCGACAAAAGAACAGCTCCGACATCATTTAAGGATGCGGATCGAGACCGTCGGCGAGACGGCCTTCCAAGAATACTACTACCTCCAAAAGCTTGCGGCAGAGCGCTGGAGCGCATCTGAAACCGTGCACTTTGCACATGTGTTGCGTGACGAAAGGGGATCGCATGGCGCAAAGGGTAGCACGCCATGGCACCGCGCCCGCAGGAGTATTTCCCGGTTGCCCGCTGACTGGCGTCCTGCGTTCGAGAGCGTTGCAGATGCTTCGGAGCACAAGGCAGACCGCCGAGCCCCAGTGATCTGGAGTGCGGCGCATTGCAAGGCCGTGGTGGACGCATTGGCGCGTTGGCTCATCTATTGTGAGGAATACGAGGTTCGGGACACCCCGTCCGCTGTCGGGTTGAATACCTACGCAAGCAAGCTGATAGCCGGTAAAATGGTGTCGTCCGCTACGACACTGCGATCCGCATCTGACTACATCGCGAGGATCTACTCCGGTTACGTCAACGTGCTGACCCCGGGCTTTACCTCTCAAGCATGCGAGTTCGTCCTGCGTGACTGGAGCGAGCGGGCGAAGGCAGTCGGACCTACTACAAAGACCGGCGCGCAGCTGGTAGGTGCCAAGGCGATCTACGATCTGGGTTTCGAACTGATGGCTTCGGCACGGACAGCGCCTGTCAGGGGCCTCAATGCGGCCACGATATACAGGAACGGCCTCATCCTGTCGTTCGGTATCGCACTGCCACAACGCGCAAGGGCGTTGTCTGCCTTGGCATTCGACCGGTCCTTGCACCTGCTGGACGAGCAACGCATCCAAGTACGCCTCTGCGCCGACGACCTCAAAATGCTGGAGCGGGACAGGAACGGCCAAGGTTTCGATTGGGCATTTCGCAACGCTCGGCTGCACGCCGCGCTTCACGAATACAAGCGGGACTTCCGGCCGATCTTCGACAACGGGAGCTGGCTCTTTCCGTCTCGAAAGATTGTAGGTGGGGCAATCGCTGAAAAACAGATCGGCAGTCTTGCTGGATCGATAACCGAGAAGGCCTTAAATGAGCGGATCACTATACACCGATTTCGTGACAACGTCAGCACGGACGCAAGCGAGTACATGGTTGCTGGGCCGAGAGCATCAGCGTCCCTGCTGGGACACAGAAATGAGGCAACGACGAGCCGACACTATGATCATGCAGAGGGGGTCATCGTGACGAAAGAGTTTGTTGAGGAAATCGAAGCACGAAAGACGGTTTCGGTTGAGCTATTGATCTGATCTCAAAGGTGTCTGAGGTTGAAAGCTATAAAACTACGGCACACTTCAAACGCCTATATATGCTCATGCTTCAACACATGCGGCGGAAGGGGGGGGGACATACACCGGTCGGGAGATCGCGTTTTCACTTCTGGTCTGTGCGACATCCCCGGAAAGGAGATATACCTTTTTCAGAAACAGTTGTCCGAGGGCATGCAATTTCTTTAGCTCGTGCTTCGATGCTCTGGCTGGCATTCGACCGTACTGAGAGGGACAGCGATCTCGAAGGTTGGTCTGACAATCAATTACGCAACTTGATGCTGAACAGTCGATAGCGCCTGCAACAAACACCAAACTCTTCCCGATCACCACACAACGGCTGATCAATATCAGACCTTGGTTGGAGTGTGGCGAGGACTGCCAAACGCGCAGCGATGTTTATACTTAAGTCCCAGGCTGCCTACTACTTCTCACCACCGAAATTTCCGTTATTTCCGCACGATGTTAAAAATGGGGGGTGATCACCCCCACGGGGTGATCGGTCTCCGTCTTAAACATTTTCCGTCGGTCGCCTTAACTTCCGCGAGCCACTTCGCTTTTTTGCGTAAGCACTTAAACAAGTCTGCAAGTGCCCCGATCCAGTGGCGCTATATGTCATATGGCGTTGGATGTGCGTGCAATCCATAAATAGAGCAGATCACGCCCGAACCAACAAAGACGCGTTGGGCGCGGGGCCGTGGCTGAAGAACTGGGGAAAAGTGCGAAGATAGGCATGCCGATCAGGAATAGGTTCGTGCAGCAGTTTGCGGCCAAGTGAATTTGTATATCCCGCTCGCAGAACTTCTGCGCTGTTGACTTAGTCTAAAGGCTGCGTCCATATTCTCAATCAAAATCAAATAGTAGCTTTCGGCTAAATTGGAATGGCTCAGAAGGGCTTAACGATGGGTTAATTGTGGAGCATAATTCATATTTCGAAGATTTCTTGAAGGACGTCGTTAACATCGATCAGGGCCGCCTGAACTCACTCGACACAAGCATTACTGCAATTCAGAATTACATCCTTAAGTCCAATTTTGGCGCAAAGGTTCGTTTCTTCCGAAGGCAGGGCTCACTTGCGCATGGAACTATCGTTCGCCCATTGAATGGACAAGAGTTTGATGCTGACGTCGTGATGATGGTTGCTGAGAATGCTGAATGGGAACCGAAAGACTATCTGCTGGATCTCCGTCGTGTGCTTTGGGCCAACTCGACATATAGAGGAAAAACGCGCCTCTCGGATGTCTGCGTCACACTTGACTATGCCGGCGACAAGAAGATCGATTTGATGCCGATGATTCAAGTTTCGGACAAAGACCACAAAATAAATATCTGCCACCACCGACACAACCATTTTATCCGCAGTGAGCCCTTAGAGTTTACGGAGTGGTTGGTTCAACGGAATAAACTTTCTGGAGGAAACTCCTTTCGGAAGATGAGCAGAATATTGAAGTATATTAGAAACCACAAAAAGAGCTTCACGTGCCCTTCAGTGCTGCTTACAGCCCTTATCGGCTATCGGATCACTGACAACGACCGGGGTACTGATGCCTTCTCCAGTGTTCCAAAAACCTTGGTGACAATCTTGGAGCGGTTGGATCGTTATTTGGCTCGTCACATTGATGTCCCTGAAGTCCTCAACCCCAGCCCAAGCATCGATTACGAAGATCTCGGCGAGCTTTGGACGATCGATCAGTTCAGAAACTTCAAGGATAAGATGCATCTTTACGCAAGCTGGGCCCGGGACGCCCTTTTGGAAGAAGATCATAACGCCAGCCTCGCAAAATGGCGGAAGCTTCTGGGGAACAATTTTGGCGCTGGGAAAGAGAAGACCGAAGCTGCCCGCAACGTTCTCGCGGTCAAACCCGAGGCCATTGCGCTCGCCAATGATGCTGGCCACTCTGATAGTCTGGTTGAAGCCGTCATGAGAAGTGGCGTCAGGATCTTAAATGCAACCTTCTACCGCCCACCTCATCTTCGACCACCAACATGGACCCCATCGCATGAAACTGCGTCATGCTATGTCTCGGCGACTTTCCATAGAAGTGGCAGAGGTAGTTCTGGTGTGAATGTCGATGACGGATCGGCCCTGCCAAGAGATGGTTGGCTTCGCTTTAAATGCACTACCTTCCAGCTACAATACGACAAGACTGAATACTTTGTGCAATGGCGGGTCACGAACACCGGGTTTGTCGCCAAGCTAAAAGGGCAAATGCGAGGCGAGTTTTATGATCAAGATGGACAATTCATTAAGTGGGAAAAACTTTCATATCGCGGAGTCCATTTCGTTGAAGCTTTCGTGATACGAAAGTATGATAATACGCTTGCCTGTAAAAGCGCTCCATACAACGTGGTGATCAAATAATGTGGCCGATAAACGAAATTCAAAATGCACCTTCTAATCTAAAATATTTGGCCGCTCGCAGAAGGACCTTTGAGGTTTGCAATATACTCATTGTTGTAAGTTTCCTCTTCGCGGTGGGGCTCTCTTGCGTTGCATTCTTTCTACCCAAGGGCAAATCGGAAGCGGCCGAAATATTGGCCATCGTGTCGCTGATATACACCGTCATCGAAGCGGGTTTCATACATCCCAAAATCGTCAAGACTTCGAGGCTGAATGCCGCACTGCAAGAGAAATTCGATTGCAGCCTTTTTGATATCGACCAAAACCCTCATTTCGCTCCCGATCTTAGCGAGGCAGGTATTGAGGCGGCTGCATTAGGTTTGAACGACAAGAAGTTGGCGAACCTGACGAACTGGTATGAAAACGATCTTGGAGCGATGACCAGACCTGTTGCGGCCTTTGTGGCGCAATATACGTCGACGGCATACGATCACGCTCTGCGGCGCTTCTACCTTAAAATTTTGTGGTTCCTGTTCACCGTAATGATGTTGTGCGGAATTGTATTTCTGGTTGGTCAAAACGAAAAGTTCAGGGACTCTATCGTGGTTTCTGTTGTGCCTTTCGTTCCCCTCTTGATTTGGTTCATCACGACAATCAGGTCAAACAGCGAGCTTGCATTTGATCAGGACCAAACCATGCAGCTAATGGATGATGCGTGGCTTCAGATTTGCAAAGGCGTGCTGAAGGAGGCCGCACTCAAAGAAGCCGTAAGGAACAGTCAAGATGCGCTTTACATGCGCCGTGTATGCGGAACCCTAATCTTTCCCGGAATCTACAACCTTAAGAGGTCGGCACTTGAAGGACGAGCCGCACGAACCGCCGGGACGTTTCGAAGAGAATATGAAGGTTCCAGTGCGGTTACCGAAGACGGACAGTCGATGGCGGCACTCCAAGGATAAAGCGTGTCAATCTTAATACTGTTCTAATTGAGCTGTCTTCTACTATTCGAATTTTGCTAACCGTAAGTCGGTGCAGAGCGTTGACGTAGCAATGGATGACCTGGCCCTCGGTCGTTTGTCTCAATCCAGCCATCGCGAAACAGCCTATGCGGCGTAATCCCGTACCTAATGTCAGGTGCCCAGTCAGTTGCCTCCATCAGCGGTAAGCGTTGGCCCGGGGTCACGTTGTAGGGTGTGATCCGGGCTGCGAGAACGAACCCATCTTATGATGGGGAGTGCGTTTCGCAATGTGCGCTACAAATTCGTTTCTCAGATCGCTTGGCGTTGAGATTTATGCGTCCGGCCACCGCCGTTGGTCGGATACCGCAAAGTCACAGGCGGTGGCGGACACGCTTGAGGTGGGTGCAACGGTGAACGCTGTCGCTGAGCGATATGGCATCCTTCCGAACCAGCTATCGGCGTGGCGTCGACTGGCCAAGCAAGGAAAGCTGTTGCTACCGGCGCCGGAGGCCGCTGAGCCGCTCTTCGCTCCACTGGTGGTTTCTGCTGGGCCGGAAGAG
>NZ_FNBP01000014.1 GCF_900102535.1 Sulfitobacter delicatus
CGATCCCGAACCCGCGGCACCTTCACGGGCACCGGACCAATGCCGGTCATCACATCGCGTTCCGGTAGGTGACCATGACGGACAAGACGTGCCCGCCCATCCTGAAGCTTTTCATTGGAAAAGGCCGCCATGAGGGTGGCCAGCTCGGCCTGGACCGCCTGTTCGATCAGCTTGCGCGCGCCATCGCGGATGACATCCGTGAACGGATCGGCGCTAAATCCCGATGGATCGGGCAGTTGGGTGATGGTAGACTCTGACATGTGGCATATCCTTTTCTCAGCAGAGAATCGACGGCGTCTGAACACCGCCATGATATGCCGCCCCTCAGGGCATCACCAACTTTCGCGCGTTTCTCATGAGAAAGGCCCAGAGATCGCTCTCTGGGCCCGGCTTCCACATAAGCTGTGACGTCTTAACGCACAACGTCCACAATCAGATTGGTCTCGTTGTCGACCAATACCGTCGCGCCGTTGATGTTGACGTAGCGGTAATCGGATTCTGGTACCTCATAAGTCTCGACAGTGGTCGGGATGCCCGCGCCGACGACGACTTCGCCATCAAGATAGACGGTCTCGACCGGGTTTTCGCGGACATAGGTGATGGTTGCTTCTTCAGGCTCGGCTGCTGCAGAACCTGCCGCACCACCTACGATGCCACCGGCAACGATGCCGCCAATCGGGCCGCCAACGGCATAGGCTGTCAGTGCGCCGATTGTGGCGCCAGCGGTTGCACTGGCGGTCTCGTTCTCAGCAGTGCCTTCGGGGTCTTCGTAGGTCACAGTACCGACTTCGACGGTGGCAGGGCGGGTGGTCAGAGCCACGGCCTGCTCTTCAACTTCGACGGCAAGATAGTCGGAGTAGGACCAACCAGTTGTGTCGCCGAATTTCACCTGGCACCAGGAGGCACCGTCAAGGCAGCCTTCGACCATGGTGGCTTCGCCACCTGGGATCACGCCGACGATGTCATACTGCGGGCCGGGGCCGGAGCGGACGTTGAGATCTGTTGCAGCATAAGCCTCTGCGGTCTGAGCATAGACAGGGGCTGCTGCGCCAAGAGCGATGGCAGAAACCATTCCAAGTTTAACGATATTCATGTCGATATCCTTCCTTTAGACAGCGCTGACCCATGTGGTCGAGGACGCTGCTGGTTGCTTGTCGTGGAAGGACAACACCGTCCCTGCGATGAGGTTCCGACGGTTTCTCGGCTATCTGCGGGGAAGCGTAAAATCCCGCTCCAGTTGAGCAAAAGTCTGCCTAGGCTCGGCAGAAAAGCGCCAGATATCAGCAGTGTAATGGAACTGAGTGGGTTGTGAGCTCGCAAGTGCAACCTAACCCGCCTGCATGTTAGACGCTGTCAGTTGGCTAGATACACCGCAGGCACGACTTCCCCTGATGGGCCTTTCATCCAACCGCGATGATTGCTGTTGCGCCAGTGGCACAGTGCCAAGGTCTCTTCATCGTTCAAAGCGCGAGCAGGAGCATAGAGGCCTGCCGCCTCACCGGGAAAAGAGTGGTCCGCGTGTAGATCAGTGCGGTTCGCGGTACTGAGCGGTAAAGCGTCGAGGGTGTCAGCCATTGTTTGGAGCAACAACCCGCGGAGGCGTTCGGAGAGCTGGCTGTCTGTCGAGACGGTCGACCTGTCTAGTGTCTCTGCAATCTGTTCCGTGATCGGTGACAGGTCCGCGCTTCGGAAGGAGCAGCCAAGGGATGTCGTCAACGCTTCAGCATCCGCTTGCGGGGCTGCGATCGTATCGTTGTCTGCAAACAAAGCGCAGAACAGCTTCTCGGGGCCAACTGCGTCGACTGCGGCAACAGCGACGAGGGCGGAGTTCGCATCACCTGCAAAGCTCAGCACAGCCCGTCCTGCATTCCTCTTGCGCAGTTGATCCCTCAGCCCTTCGACCAGCGCTTGATAGTCTTTTTCCATCGTATCCCCTTGTGGCGCGATATCGCCCGACTCAATGCGCCAGCCCTCTGCCCCATGCTCCAGATCGACATGTGCGATGGTATCCGCGAAGGCTGGCAATTGCCGCGCAAGACTGCCTCCGCGGTTAAGAGCAAAGGAAGCCCCGTCAAAGAGCGCATGATCCTCTCCGCCGGTCCGGTTCAGATGGATCAGCGGCAGCGACGTCTCAACCACGCGCGCGACCATATGGTTGAGCCTCTGGTCCATGGCGTCGCGGTGATAGGGGGCTGCGTCCGGCACCAACAATATCTCCGCGCCGGTTTCCTCTAACGTCTCGGCCACATCGGGTAGGGAGGCGTCTGTGCCAATCGGGCAACCGATCCGCAGGCCTGAAACCACGACAGGGCCGGAGATCGGTCCGGGGGTGAACAGCACCCGTTCCTCGGGCCGCAGATCATGTTTCAAAACTCGTTGCTGAAGCTTACCGTCCTGTAAGATGAGGTAGGCGTTGTATAGGGCTTCCTTCTCTTGCCACGGTGCTCCAATCGCGAGCGCGGGCCCGTCAGCGCAGACCTTTGCCAGTGTCTCAAGCTGACGCGCAGTCTCGCGCAAGAAATCCCGATCGCGCAGCCGCCCGTCATTCTGGCCGGTCAAGAACATCTCAGGCAGGGCCACCAGGTCCGCCCCCGCGTCGCGCCCTGCGGCCCAAACCTCTTGGGCGAGGGCGGCATTGCCGGTCAGATCACCAGCCGTAGGGTTCATCTGCCCGAGGGTGATGCGGAAACGCTCTGTCATGTCTGGCTCCGGGCTTTGCTGCTGTGGCTGATGTAGCAGATCAGCCTATGGGCGAAACCCCCGCGCCGGTTGATTGGCCTTCGCCGCGCCGTTCATCTGCCAGAGTGTATCGGCTGATTCCGGCAGGCTGCGTCTGCAAAGCCGTTGCCTCTGGCCCCTATCACCCTTAACCTCTTGCGGAACTGACATTTAACGAGATCGGGAAGTACCGCCCATGTTGCACCGCAGCCTGTCCATCTGTCTGATCGCCTTTCTGGCCGCGCCCCTCTGGGCGCAGGACGGACAGGTGCTGACCAAGGAATACGACGACGGCGGCATCTATGAGGGCACCTTTCAAGGCGGTCTCCAGCATGGGACCGGCACCTATAAGCTGCCCAACGGCTATGAATACTCCGGCGAATGGGTCGAGGGCGAGATTAAGGGCGAGGGCGTGGCGCGCTTTCCCAATGGCTCGGTCTATGAGGGCAATTTCGCCAAGGGCAAGCCGGACGGTCTGGGCAAGATCACCTTTGCCGATGGTGGCACCTATGAGGGTGAGTGGGAAGCGGGCGCGATCATGGGGCAGGGTGTGGCGACCTATGCAAACGGCGTGCGCTATGAGGGCGGCTTTCGCAATGCCAAGCACCACGGCAAGGGCGTGATGCAAAGCCCCGGCGGCTATGAGTACAAGGGCGACTGGGTGGATGGCGTCAAGCAGGGGGTCGGCACGATCACCTACCCCGATGGCGCGGTTTATGAAGGCGAGATCGAAGGCGGCAAGCGCAGTGGCGAAGGCACGCTGACAATGCCCGACGGTCTGGTCTATGTCGGCCTGTGGAAAGACGGCCAGATCGACGGCACCGGCACGCTGACCCAGCCCAATGGGGATGTCTACGAAGGCACGCTGGTCGCGGGCCGGCGTGAGGGCAAGGGTAAGGTCACCTATGCCAATGGCGACGTTTATGAAGGCGACTTCAAAGACGACCGCCGCGACGGGCAGGGGACTTTCACCGGCACCGATGGTTATGTCTACACCGGCTCTTGGGTCGCCGGGCAGATTGAGGGCGAAGGTCAGGTGACCTACCCCGACGGGTCGGTCTATGTCGGCACCTTCCGGGATGATCTTGCCGACGGCACAGGCAAAATCACCTACCCCGATGGCTCCACCTATGAAGGCGAATGGGTCGCGGGCGTAATCGAAGGCGAAGGTGTCGCGACCTATACCAATGGCGTAGTCTATGAGGGGGAGTTCAAAGATGCCCGCAACCACGGCCAAGGCGTGATGACCTATGCCGATGGCTACCGTTATGAGGGCGGCTGGCAGGATGGGCAGCGCCACGGGCAGGGCAAGGCGACCTATCCGGACGGCACCGTTTACGAGGGTGAGTTCCGCGACGGGCAGCGCCACGGCATCGGCAAGATCACCATGGCCAGCGGTTTTGTCTATGAGGGCGAATGGACCGAGGGCGAGATCGAAGGCGAAGGTGTGGCGACCTATGCCAATGGCGATGTCTATGAAGGCACCTTCAAGGCGGGCAAACGTCAGGGCACCGGCACCATGCGCTATGCCAGCGGCGAAGAAGCCTCGGGCGATTGGGAGAACGGCGCGCTAAACGATGGCACGGCGGAAGCTGTGGAAAGCGAGACAGAGGCAGAGACGCCCGCCGAGGCATTGCCAGCAGATGAAACGCCGGCTGACGATGAAGCGCCCGAAGCGGCTGCGTCCGCCGAAGATGCAACGTCTGAAGATGCAACGGCTGAGGAAACCCCACCGCCTAGCACCGCAGCCGACGGCGGTTGATGCCGTGTCCGGGGCGGCGCCGAGCGAGGTGGCGGCTTTCTTGGCAGAGGTCACACCTGAACGGCGTATTCACGAAGCGGCAAAGCTCGATCAGCTGTTTCAGCAGGTTACGGGCTATACGCCCCGGCTCTACTCCGGCGGCATCCTTGGCTACGGGACCTATGACTACACCTATGCCTCGGGCCATTCCGGCACGTCGCTTGCCACCGGCTTTGCCCCGCGCAAGGCGAAACTGTCGATCTATATCATGCCGGGCTATGCGGATTTCTCTGCGATCCTGTCCCGGTTGGGCAAACACCGGATCGGCAAGTCTTGCCTTTATCTGAACAAGCTGGCCGATGCAGACCTCGATGTTCTGGCTGAGCTTATCCGTGCAGGGCTGGCCAATCTGCAAAAGCACTGGCCCGTCCAGCCAACCTGAACCGCCGGGCCCACACCCCGCCTTTACTGGACAACGCCCGCGCCCTGTGGCAAGCCCGCGCGCAACAGGAGTACGCCAGATGTCCAACCCCACCGTTACCCGTTTCGCCCCGTCCCCCACTGGCTATATCCACGTGGGCAACCTGCGGACCGCGCTGATGAACTACCTCATCGCACGCAAGGCAGGCGGTACTTTCATTCTGCGCATCGACGACACCGATCCCGAGCGCAGCAAGGAAGAATACGTCGACGGTATCAAGCAGGACCTCGAATGGCTGGGTCTGACGTGGGACCGGGTCGAGCGTCAGTCCGAGCGGTTGGAACGCTATCACGCCGCTGCCGACGAGCTGCGCACCAAAGGACGGTTCTATGAGGCGTTTGAGACGCCGACGGAGTTGGACCTCAAGCGCAAGAAGCAACTCAACATGGGCAAGCCGCCGGTCTATGATCGGGCCGCGCTGAACCTCTCGGACGCCGAGAAGGACGCCCTGCGCGCCGAGCGCGGCGATGGCGTTTGGCGCTTCAAGCTGGACCATGAGCGGATCGAATGGGACGATGGTATCTTGGGCGATATCTCGATCGATGCGGCCTCGGTCAGCGACCCGGTGCTGATCCGGGGCGATGGGCAAATTCTCTATACGCTGGCGAGCGTGGTGGATGACACTGAAATGGGCGTGACCCATGTGGTGCGCGGCTCGGACCATGTGACCAACACCGCGACGCAGATTCAGATCATGCAGGCTTTGGGCAATGGCGCGGTGCCTTCCTTTGCGCATCACTCTTTGCTGACCGGCCCGCAGGGCGAAGCGCTGAGCAAGCGGCTTGGCACGCTCGCGCTGCGTGATCTGCGCGAACAAGGCGTGCAGCCTTTTGCGCTGCTAAGCCTGATGGCGCGGCTTGGGTCTTCTGATCCGGTGGAACTGCGCACGGATATGGCGGAGCTGATCGAAGGGTTCGACATCAACCGATTTGGCTCTGCCCCAACCAAGTTTGACGTGCAGGACCTGTTCCCCTTGACCGGGCGCTATTTGCAGCAGTTGCCGCTGGAGGCCGTAAAAGACGACATCACCGCCCTTGGTGTGCCCGAGGAGAAGGCCGCGACGTTCTGGGCCGTGACGCGCGAAAACATCTCGACGCTGAAGGACCTTGGTCCTTGGTGGGCGATGTTCCGCGATGGTGCTGAGCCGGTTATTGCGGAAGAAGACCGCGAGTTTGTGGCGCAAGCGATGCTGCTGCTGCCAGACATGCCCTTTGATGAGGGGACATGGTCAAGCTGGACTGCGCAGGTCAAGGAAGCCACGGGCCGCAAGGGGCGCGGGCTGTTTCGGCCGCTGCGTTTGGCTCTGACGGGGCAGGAGCATGGGCCAGAGATGGCGCAGGTTATGCCGCTTTTGCAGAACGTCAAAGCGCGCGGCTGAGACGCGACTGGCGGAACCGGGGGCGCTGCCCCCGGACCCCCGCGGGTATTTTTGAAAGAATGAAGATGGATTAGGGCGCCCGGGGGCGGTCAGAAGTTCTTGGCTGTGAAGGCGGCGTCTTCGCGCGATTTCACATTAACCGATAGGCGCTTCATGTGATGGTCGACCACGGCGGTTTCTTCGCCGGTGAGCGTCTGATGGCGTGGGTAGAGCGGGGCTGCGCGGTCGTCGAGAATGGGTGTGTCCCAGCCGTCGGTCGAGTCAAAGAACCGCTCCGCGCCCTCAGTGCCGAATTCGCGCAGGAAGCCTTGGATCACGACATCCAGGTAGCTGAGCAGGATCACGTGCGCGCCGTCGTCGACTGCGATGTCCTGTGGGATCGCGTAATGGGCGATGTCGGGGGCGGGGACCAGATCATGGACCACCGCGCCGCCGGAGGCGTGGCGCTCGTAGCTGTATTCGCGTTGGTCGAGGGCGGCCCAATCCGCGCCCGGCACCGCCGCGATCAGCCCGTCGATGCGGGTAGACTGGTCTTGTACTACGCTGAGGTAGACAATGTCGCGGCCTTCGGTCCTGACCCATTTGCGTCGCCAACCGTCGAGCCGTGCAGGGCGGGCATCCGGGTAAGCATGGGTGTTGCGGTTCACGAGGCTGCCGTAGCCGAAGAAATAGGGGGTCATGCGCGAAAGGTCCTGTATTTGTCGCGCGCAACAAAACATGTGTCGCATCCGCCCACAAGCACGCTTGACGCAGAGGTATGCCGCAGCATACGAAAGGCCAATCGTCACGGGAGAATCGGTTAACACCGATGCCGAAGGAGCAACCGCCCCGGAAACTCTCAGGCCCCAGGACCGCGACGTGACCAAAGACTCTGGAGAGAGGCGCGGATGCGCTCGCCGAAGGGATAACGATCTCAGGCGGAAGGACAGAGGGGGCATCATGCGCGGCAGCCGCTGCGTTAAGGTGCCGGCATGGTCAAAAGGTCATCCGGAAGCGACAGGAAAGGCGAACCGGATGAGCGATCTCAAGCAGACGGCATTGCATGATTTGCATGTGGAACTGGGGGCCAAGATGGTGCCCTTTGCGGGCTATTCGATGCCCGTGCAATACCCCCTTGGCGTGATGAAAGAGCATCTGCATACCCGCGCTGCCGCCGGCTTGTTTGATGTGAGCCACATGGGGCAGGTCATGGTGCGGGCTAAGTCGGGCGACAACGCTGATGCGGCGCTGGCGATGGAAACGCTGGTGCCGGTTGATGTGCTGGGTCTGGGCGAGATGCGCCAGCGTTATGCGATGTTCACCGACGACCGTGGCGGCATTCTGGACGATCTGATGCTGGCCAATCTGGGCGATCACCTCTTTGTCGTAGTCAATGCCGGCTGCAAGGATGCTGACATTGCCCTGATGAAAGACGCCCTGTCGGACCGCTGCGAGATCGAGGTGCTGGACGACCGCGCGCTCTTGGCCTTGCAGGGGCCGCAGGCCGAAGCCGCACTGGCGCGGTTGCAGCCCTCTGTCGCCGATATGAAATTTATGGATGTGGCGCAGGGCGTCGACATTGACGGGATCACGGTCACGCTCTCGCGTTCGGGCTATACCGGCGAAGACGGCTATGAGATTTCGGTCGCCAATGCGGACGCCGAAGCACTGGCGCGCAAATTGCTCGCGTTGGAGGAGGTCGAGCCAATTGGTCTTGGCGCACGCGACAGCCTGCGACTCGAAGGCGGGCTGTGCCTCTACGGCCATGACATCGACACCACCACCACGCCGGTTGAGGCCGCGTTGAACTGGGCGATCCAGAAGGTGCGCCGGACTGACGGCGACCGGGCGGGCGGTTTCCCCGGCGCGGGCGTGATCTTGCAGCAACTGACCGATGGCGCGCCGCGCAAACGGGTCGGGCTGCTGCCCGAGGGGCGTGCGCCGATGCGCGAGGGGGTGGCGATCTTTGATGCCGCTGAGGGCGGTAACGAAATTGGCACCGTGACCTCCGGCGGCTTTGGCCCGACGGTTGGCGGCCCGGTCGCCATGGGCTATGTCACCGCCGAGCATGCGAAGGTCGATACGCCGCTTTGGGGCGAGGTACGCGGCAAGCGCTTGCCACTGACTGTCACGAAAATGCCGTTCGTTGCGGCGAACTTCAAACGCTGAATCTACACAGGGAACTCCACTATGAAATTTACCGAAGAGCATGAATGGCTGCGCGTCGAAGGCGACGAAGTGATCGTGGGCATCACCACACATGCCGCCGAGCAACTGGGCGATGTGGTCTTTGTTGAACTGCCCGACGAAGGCACCGTGGTCAGCAAAGACGATGAGGTCGTGGTGATCGAATCCGTCAAGGCGGCGTCGGACATCCTCGCGCCCATCGACGGCGAAATCACCGAAGTGAATAGCACGCTCACCGACAACCCCAGCATGGTCAATGACGACCCGCAGGGCGAAGCGTGGTTCTTCAAGCTGAAGTTCACCGACGCGACCCAAATGGACGACTTCATGGACGAAGCCGCCTACCAAAAGTTCATCGGCTGATTGGCCCCGGTGTCGGCGCATCCGGCACCGTGAACTGAGCGATTGCGTCGCCCCCTCGGGCGGCGCGCATGAAACAGGGGGCGCCGCTGCCGCGCCGCGACGAGGAATCTGACATGAGCTTCAAGCCCACCGACTATTTGCCTTATGATTTCGCCAATCGGCGTCACATCGGCCCGTCCCCCTCCGAGATGTCGCAGATGCTCGACACCGTGGGCGCCGAGAGCCTCGACGCGCTGATCGACGACACGATGCCCAAGGCGATCCGCGCCAAAGAGCCGCTCGATTTCGGCAAGGCGATGAGCGAGCGCGAAGTGCTGGAGCATATGCGTACCATCGCGGGCAAGAACAAGGTGCTCACCAGCCTGATCGGTCAAGGCTATCACGGCACCGTCACGCCCCCGGCGATCCAGCGTAACATCCTCGAAAACCCCGCTTGGTACACGGCCTATACGCCCTACCAGCCCGAGATTTCGCAGGGCCGTCTTGAGGCGTTGTTGAACTTCCAGACCATGGTCAGCGATCTGACCGGGCTGGAGATTGCCAACGCTTCGCTGCTGGATGAGGCCACCGCCTGTGCCGAGGCAATGACCATGGCGCTGCGCGGCTCGAAATCCAAGGCGAAGGCTTTCTTTGTGGACCGCGACTGCCACCCGCAAAACATCGCCGTGATGAAAACCCGCGCCGAGCCGCTGGGCATCGACATGATCGTCGGCGATCCTGACAAGATGGAGGCTGACAAGGTCTTTGGCGCGATCTTCCAATATCCCGGCACCTATGGCCATGTGCGCGATTTTACCGACCACATGACGGCGCTACACGAGGCCAAGGCCATCGGCATCGTCACCGCCGACCCGCTGGCGCTGACCCTGTTGAAAGAGCCCGGCGCGATGGGTGCGGACATCGCCGTGGGCTCGACCCAGCGGTTTGGCGTGCCCGAAGGTTACGGCGGCCCGCATGCCGCCTATATGGCCTGCCGCGACGCGATGAAGCGCACCATGCCGGGCCGGATTGTTGGCGTGTCGATCGACACCCATGGCAATCGCGCCTACCGCCTGAGCTTGCAAACCCGCGAGCAGCACATCCGGCGTGAGAAGGCGACCTCGAACGTCTGTACCGCGCAGGCGCTTTTAGCGGTTATGGCCTCGATGTATGCCGTCTTCCACGGTCCCGAAGGGCTGAAAGCCATCGCGCAGCGCATCCACCGCAAGACCGTGCGTCTGGCCAAAGGGCTGGAAGCGGCGGGCTTCAAGGTCGACCCCAAGGCCTATTTCGATACGATCACCGTCGATGTTGGCCCGCTGCAGGCCGCAGTGATGAAATCCGCCGTGGACGAGGGCATCAACCTGCGCCGCGTCGGCGAGACCCGCGTCGGCATCTCGCTGGACGAGCGCACCCGCCCCGACACCATCGAAGCGGTCTGGCGCGCTTTTGGCATCCGTCAGGCGGATGACAACTTCAACCCCGAGTACCGCTTGCCCGACGCCATGGTGCGGACCAGCGACTACATGACCCACCCGATCTTCCACATGAACCGGGCCGAGACTGAGATGATGCGCTATATGCGCCGCTTGGCCGACCGTGATCTAGCACTGGACCGGGCGATGATCCCGCTTGGCTCTTGCACCATGAAGCTGAACTCGGCGGCGGAGATGATGCCGGTGACATGGCGGGAATTCTCGCTCATTCATCCCTTTGTGCCCGCCGATCAGGCGCTTGGCTATCAGGAGATGATCGACGATCTTTCCGACAAGCTCTGTGACATCACCGGCTATGACGCGATCTCCATGCAGCCGAACTCCGGCGCGCAGGGCGAATACGCAGGTCTGCTGACCATTGCCGCCTACCACCGCGAACAGGGCCAAGGGCACCGCAACATCTGCCTCATCCCGATGAGCGCGCATGGCACCAACCCGGCCTCGGCCCAGATGGTGGGCTGGAAGGTCGTGGTCATCAAGACCGCCTCCAACGGCGACATCGACCTCGACGATTTCCGCGCCAAGGCCGAGCAGCACAGCGAAAACCTCGCCGGTTGCATGATCACCTATCCCTCGACCCACGGCGTGTTCGAAGAGACCGTGCATGAGGTGACCCAGATCACCCACGATCACGGCGGTCAGGTCTATATCGACGGCGCCAATATGAACGCCATGGTGGGCCTCTCGCGCCCCGGCGATCTGGGTGGCGACGTGAGCCACCTGAACCTACACAAGACCTTCTGCATCCCGCATGGCGGCGGCGGCCCCGGCATGGGGCCGATTGGTGTGAAATCGCACCTGATCCCGCATCTGCCGGGCCATCCGAACGAGGAAGGCAATGCGGTCTCGGCGGCGCCCTACGGCTCGCCCTCCTTGCTGCCGATCTCCTGGTCCTACTGCCTGATGATGGGCGGCGACGGGCTGACGCAGGCCACACGGGTCGCGATCCTGAACGCTAACTACATCGCCAAGCGGCTCGAAGGGGCTTACGACGTGCTCTACAAAGGTCCCACTGGCCGGGTGGCACATGAGTGCATCATCGACGTGCGCCCCTATGAAGAAACCGCAGGCGTGACCAACGAAGACGTCGCCAAACGTCTGGTCGACTGCGGCTTCCATGCGCCGACGATGTCTTGGCCCGTCGCGGGCACGCTGATGGTGGAGCCGACGGAATCCGAGACCAAAGCCGAGCTCGACCGTTTCTGCGACGCGATGCTGGCGATCCGCGAGGAAATTCGCGAGATCGAAGAGGGCCGCATGGACCGCGCTAACAACCCGCTGAAAAACGCGCCGCATACGGTGGAAGATCTGGTCGTGGAATGGGGCGACCGGCCTTACAGCCGTGAGCAGGGCTGTTTCCCGCCCGGTGCCTTCCGCGTCGACAAATATTGGCCACCGGTCAACCGCGTCGACAACGTGCATGGCGACCGCAACCTGATCTGCACCTGCCCGCCGCTTGAGGACTACGCCGAAGCGGCTGAGTGATCAGGCCACCAAGACAGCCAAAGGGCGCGGGATCATTCCTGCGCCCTTAGCATATCCGCAGGCCGGGCGTTCAGCGCTTTCAGCGCAAAGCCCAAGCCCGCCAGCACCGTCGCCAGCACCCCGCCCGCGATGATCATCAGCGCGTTGGACCAGATCACGGTGAAATCTGTCTCCATGACATAGTGGCTCACCGCCCAGCCCCCTGCGATGCCCGCCATTAGCGCAACGCCCCCGGCAAAGAGACCCAGAAACGCCGCGCGCAACACGAAGCTTGTGGCGATGGCCCGCCGCGAGGCGCCCATGGTCTTGAGCAAAGCCGCCTCATAGCTGCGCGCCCCGGTGCCCGCTGCCGCCGCGCCGATCAGCACCATAAAACCGGTTGCCAATGTTGCCAAAGCGCCAAAAGAAATCGCCGAGGCCAGACCCGCCAGCACAGCCGCCACCCGGTCAATCGCGTCGCGCACCCGGATCGCGGTGATGTTGGGGTAGGCTTCGGCCAGATCGCGCAGGATCGCGGTTTCGGCTTCCGGCTCGGCATAAACGGTCGAGATGAAACTATGCGGCGCACCGGCCAGCGCGGCGGGGTTCATCGTCAGCACAAAGCCGATCCCGGCGGTGGAGAAGTCAACCTCGCGAAAGCTGGTGATCTCGCCCGTGATGGCGCGGCCCAGCACGTTGATGGTTAGGCTGTCGCCAAGGTTCAGGCCAAGTTCCTCGGCCTCCTCGGCGGCGAAACTGATCTGCGGCGGGCCGTCGTAGTCTTCGGTCCACCAGTCGCCTGCGGTGATCCGCGTGTCTTCGCCGGGAAGTGCCGCATAGGTGATGCCCCGGTCCCCGCGCACAACCCAGTGATCGCCGGCGACCTCTTCGGCAGGCTGGCCGTTGATCTCGGTCACGACCCCGCGCAGCATCGGGGCGCTTTCGATCCGGCTGACTGCCGGGTCGGTTTCCAACCGCTCGGTAAAGCCGTCGATCTGATCCTTCTGGATGTCGACAAAGAAATAAGACGGCGCCACATCCGGCAGGTTGCCCGAAATCGCTCGGCGCAGGTTGCCGTCGATTTGGCCCACGGCGGCCAGCACGGACAAGCCTAACCCAAGCGCCAGCACCACCGCCGTCGCCCCTTCACCCGGCCCGCCGATCGCCGCCAGCGCCCAACGCAACCGCGGATGGCCACGCGCCATACGGGCCGCCCCGCGGGCGATCAGGCGCAGGAGGGCCGCGGCGAGGGCCAGCAGACCCAAGGTCGCGGCCAAGCCGCCCAGCGTCCAAAGCGTCAGGGACCATGAGCCGTTGAACCAGCCTGCGAGTGCGAGCAGTGCGGCCAAAAGCAGCGCCATGGCAAAGAGATAGGGTGCCGCGGGCCAAGGCGATTGGCGCTGCCAATCATCGCGAAACAGCGTCGCGGCGCGCACATCGGCGCTGCGGGCCAAGGGCCAGAGGGTGAAGAGCGCGGCTGTAAGCAACCCGTAAAGTGCGGCCTCAATCAACGGCGCGGGATAGATCGCAAAACGGGCGGGCAGGGGAAGCTGCGCTTCGATCAACGGTGACAGCAGCAGCGGCAGTCCGGCACCGATCAGCAGGCCAAGCGCCACGCCCATCACGGCCAGCAGTCCGACCTGAATGAAATAGGTCTGAAAAATCGTCGCCCGCGTCGCCCCCATGGCGCGGAAAGTGGCGATGACAGCCGTCTTGCGTTGCAGATAAGCGCGCACCGCTGCGGCCACGCCAACCCCGCCGACGGTCAGCCCCGACAGGCCCACCAATACTAGAAAGGCGCTCAGCCGTTCGACAAACCGCGCCACGCCGGGCGCGCCGTTGCGCGCATCGGTCCAGCGCATTCCGGCGTCGGCGAAACGGTCCTCGGCTGCGGCCTGCAACTGATCAAGATCGGTGCCGAGCGGCAGATCAAGACGGTATTTGCTGTTGAATAGCGTTCCTGCGGAGAGCAAGCCCGAGCCTTCGAGCGCGTCTCGACGCAACAGGGTGCGCGGGCCGAGGGAAAAGCCGCTGGCGGCGGAGTCCGGTTCGCGCTCAATCAGGGCCGTGAGGCGGAACTCAGCCTCCCCAAGCGCGAATGTGTCGCCGGGCGCGAGGCCCAATCGGTCCGACAGGGCGCGCTCCATCACCGCGCCGGGCAGGCCGTCGGTCTTGGCCAAGGCAGCGTCCAAGGGCAGGGCGGGTTCGAGCACCATCTCTCCGATCAGGGGGTAGAGATCATCCACCGCCTTGACCTGCGTCAGCGCGCGTTCCGAGGTTGCGCCGCTGCCGACCACGGCCATGGAGCGGAATTCGACCACTTCCGAGACCCGTTCGGCCCGCACCGAGATCCAGTCGCGTTCCTCAGCACTGGCAAAACGATAGGTGAAGTCCAACTCGGCATCGCCGCCGAGCAGGGCGGCGCCTTCGGCCTCTAGCCCCGCCTCAATCGCTGCACGGACCGATCCGACGGCGGCAAGCGCTGCGACCCCAAGCGCCAGACAGGCCAGCAGCAGGCGAAAGCCGCGCAATCCGCCGCGCATTTCCCGGCGGGCGAAACGGGCCGCGGTGCCAAGGCTCATGCCAGACGCCCGTCTACCAGCGACACCACCCGGTCACAGCGCGCGGCCAGATCGTCGGCATGGGTCACCAGCACCAGCGTCGCGCCGTGGCGGTCGCGCAGTTCAAACAGCAGGTCCATGATCGCAGCGCCATTCTTACTATCAAGGCTGCCGGTCGGCTCATCCGCCAGCAGGATCGCCGGGCGCGGGGCGGCGGCGCGGGCCAGGGCCACGCGTTGCTGCTCACCGCCCGACATCTGCGCGGGGTATTGATCGATGCGGTGGCCAAGGCCCACGGCTTCCAACTCGGCGCGGGCGCGGTTAAAGGCATCCTCGGCCCCCGAAAGCTCCAGCGGAGTGGCGACATTCTCCAGCGCGGTCATGGTGGGGATGAGGTGAAAAGACTGAAACACGATGCCCATGCGCCCCTGCCGAAACTGGGCCAAGCCGTCCTCGCGCAGCGCGCTAAGATCATGCCCAAGCGCCATGACGCTGCCGCCCGTTGCCCGTTCCAGCCCGCCCATGACCATCAGCAGCGAGGATTTGCCTGACCCCGACGCCCCGGTCAGCGCAATACTCTCGCCCTGCTGGACCTGCAACGAAATGCCGCGCAG
Organism: Sulfitobacter delicatus; assembly: GCF_900102535.1. Taxonomy (GTDB): domain Bacteria; phylum Pseudomonadota; class Alphaproteobacteria; order Rhodobacterales; family Rhodobacteraceae; genus Sulfitobacter; species Sulfitobacter delicatus. Next base: position 14,962 of record NZ_FNBP01000014.1, read on the forward strand.
AATATCGACGGTTCCGGCATTGCCCTTAAGGCTTAGCGTGACATCTTGAAGGTCATAGACAGGGTCGCTCATGGGGCCGCCTTTGTTCTGGGTATCAGTTGGATATGGAGGTCCGTGAAGGATGCGCAAGGTATTGATCTGTTTTGCCTTTATTTTAGGCAGCGCGGCACAGGCTGAAGAGGTGGTGATCGCGGCTTTGGGCGACAGCCTGACCCAAGGCTACGGGCTGCCCGCCGAAGAGGGGTTCGTGCCGCAGTTGCAGGCGTGGCTGGACGCGGAAGGCGTTGAGGCCAAGGTCGTAAACGCGGGCGTCTCGGGCGACACGACAGCAGGCGGTCTCGCGCGGGTCGATTGGACGCTGACGCCCGAGGTCGACGCGCTGATCGTGACGCTGGGCGGCAACGATATGCTGCGCGGGCTGGACCCGGCGCAGGCGCGGGGCAACATCGACGGGATCTTGGCAGCGGCAGAGCAGGCTAAGGTGGATGTGCTGCTGGTGGGCATGTCCGCACCGGGCAATTACGGGGCAGGCTATAAGGCTGACTTCGAAGGGCTCTATCCCACCTTGGCCGAGCAATATGAGACGCTCTTCTACCCTGATTTCTTCACCGGTCTGCTGGCTGAGGAAGAGGGCATGAGCACGGCGCGGAGCGAGACGATACAGCGCTATTTTCAAGGCGATGGCATCCATCCGAATGCCAAGGGTGTCGCATTGATCGTTGAAGATATCGGCCCCTCGGTCTCGGAATTGGCGGCACAGGCGAAAGCCCAAGAACGCTAAACGAAAACGGACGCCGCAGCGTCCGTTTCAAACCTAAGATGTGCCCAGTTCAGGCCAGCGCGATGTTGCTCGCGCTTTCGCGGCCGTCGCGGCCGGCTTCGACATCAAAAGTCACCTTCTGATTGTCGGCCAAGCCTGTCAGCCCGGCGCGTTCCACGGCGGAAATGTGAACAAAAATGTCCTTGCCGCCGCTATCCGGCGCGATGAAGCCGTAGCCTTTTGTCGTGTTGAACCATTTTACGGTGCCAGTAGCCATGACCCGCTGTCTCCCTTTGTCTGATCTGCCCGCAACATGCGGCAGCTTGGCTCGGTCGAATTCGTGATCGCTGGAGCCTTAGGGCAGCCGGGTCGAAAAGTCTTCGCGTCGCACAATCGATATTGGAATCTCTAATTCTAAAATCAAGAATTTTTCCTGCCCTCAGGGCAACCGGCGGGGATACGCGCATGAAATTTCATGTCTTTGTTACAAAACCCCGCGCCTGTTGGGCGATTTATTGAGCACATTTTGAAAAATTTACCAGTTGATAAAAAAATGATTCCGTGTGAGCATTTTCAAAACAGCAAAAGAACAACAGGGAATTTTGATATGGCACGTGATGTCTTTGAGCCGGGAATCGTACCGGGGCGGCTGGAGCCGCAGGCCTATGGCGAGGGGTTTTCGGACCTGCATCCGCCCTTGGATGAACATGAGGCGCTGGTCGCGGCGGACCGTTGCTATTTCTGCCACGACGCGCCCTGCATGACGGCGTGCCCCACCGACATCGACATTCCGCTTTTCATCCGCCAGATCGCCACCGGCACGCCCGATGCGGCGGCCAAGACGATTCTGAGCCAGAACATCCTTGGCGGCATGTGCGCGCGGGTTTGTCCGACCGAGACGCTTTGCGAAGAGGTCTGCGTGCGGGAGGTGGCCGAGGGCAAGCCGGTGCTGATCGGCCAGTTGCAGCGCTATGCCACCGATCATCTGCAGCAGCAGGGCAAACATCCCTTTGAGCGAGCCGCAGCCACGGGCAAGCGCATTGCTGTCGTTGGCGCGGGTCCGGCGGGTCTGTCCTGTGCGCACCGTCTGGCGATGCTGGGCCATGACGTCGAAATCATTGACGCGCGGCCCAAGCCCGGTGGGCTGAATGAATACGGCATCGCGGCTTATAAAACGCCCAACGGTTTTGCCCAGGCCGAGGTCGATTGGCTGATGCAGATCGGCGGGATTTCCTTCCGCCATGAGGTTGCCGTGGGCCGGGATGTCACGCTTGAGGAATTGAAGACCGACTATGACGCGGTCTTCCTCGGCATGGGTCTTGTCGGGGTCAACGCGCTTGGTGCCGAGGGCGAGGACAAGGCGGGCGTGGCCAATGCGGTCGATTTCATCTCGGAACTGCGCCAGACTGGCGACATGTCGAAACTGCCGATTGGCCGCGATGTCGTGGTCATCGGTGGCGGCATGACGGCGGTGGATGCCGCGGTGCAGGCGAAACTGCTGGGCGCGCTGAACGTGACGCTGGTCTATCGCCGCGGGCGGGACCGGATGAATGCGAGCGTGTTTGAGCAGGATTTGGCGGCCTCCAAAGGTGTGCGGATCGTGACCCATGCGGTGCCGATTGCCGTGCACGGCAACGGCTCGGTGCGCGAGATCGAGTTTGAATATGTCGATGAGGGCATGAAAGGCACCGGCGAGAGGCTGCGCTTGCAGGCCGATCAGGTCTTCAAAGCCATTGGTCAGACGCTGATGGGCGAGGGGCTGCCGGAGCTTGATGGCCGCAAGATCAAGGTCGATGGCACCGGACGCACAAGCCTTGACCGGGTCTGGGCCGGCGGCGATTGCGCCAGCGGCGGCGACGATCTGACCGTGACGGCTGTGGCCGAGGGCCGCGACGCGGCGATGGACATTCACACGACATTGATGGGGGCGGCGGGCTGAGGCCGCGCTGAGAGGGAGACATAACATGGCTGATCTGAGAAGCGATTTCATCGGGATCAAATCCCCCAACCCGTTCTGGCTGGCCTCTGCGCCGCCGACGGACAAGGAATACAACGTGCGCCGCGCCTATGAGGCGGGCTGGGGCGGGGTGGTCTGGAAGACCCTTGGCATGGAAGGGCCGCCGGTGGTCAACGTCAACGGCCCGCGCTACGGTGCGATTTATGGCGCAGACCGGCGACTGCTGGGGCTCAACAACATCGAGTTGATCACCGACCGCCCGCTGGAGGTGAACCTGCGCGAGATGAAAGCGGTCAAGCGCGACTACCCGGATCGCGCGCTGATTGCCTCGATCATGGTGCCTTGCGAGGAGGAAGCGTGGAAAGCGATCCTGCCGCATGTTGAGGAAACTGGTGCCGACGGGATCGAGCTGAACTTCGGCTGCCCGCATGGCATGGCCGAGCGCGGCATGGGCTCTGCCGTGGGGCAGGTGCCGGAATATATCGAAATGGTCACCCGCTGGTGCAAGATGTACACCCGCATGCCGGTGATCGTGAAGTTGACGCCGAACATTACCAATGTGCTCTACCCCGCCGAGGCCGCCAAACGTGGCGGTGCGGATGCGGTGAGCTTGATCAACACGATCAACTCCATCACTTCGGTCGATCTGGACCTCTTCTCGCCCGAGCCGATGATCGACGGCAAAGGCACCCATGGCGGCTATTGCGGCCCGGCGGTGAAACCCATCGCACTCAATATGGTGGCCGAGATTGCCCGCAACCCCGAAACGCACGGTCTGCCGATCAGCGGCATCGGTGGCGTCACCACTTGGCGTGATGCGGCGGAGTTCCTCGCCTTGGGCGCGGGCAACGTACAGGTCTGTACGGCGGCGATGACCTATGGCTTCAAGGTTGTGCAGGAAATGATCTCGGGCCTGTCGGAGTATATGGACGAGAAGGGCATGACCTCGGTCGATGAGATCGTCGGCCGCGCGGTGCCCAATGTCACCGACTGGAACCAGCTGAACCTGAACTATGTCGCCAAGGCGAAGATCGATCAGGATCTCTGCATCTCCTGTGGCCGCTGCTTTGCCGCTTGCGAAGACACCAGCCACCAGGCGATCGCTATGTCCGAGGACCGCACCTTCACCGTGATCGACGAGGAATGTGTGGCTTGTAACCTCTGCGTCAACGTCTGCCCGGTCGAAGACTGCATCTCAATGGAACCGCTGGCCGCCGGCGCGACCGACCTGCGCACCGGCAAGACAGTCACGCCAGACTATGCCAACTGGACCACGCACCCCAACAACCCCTCCGCCAAGGCGGTTGCGGTTGAACCGGCAGAGTAAGCCTAAGCATCCACGCCCCGGTGTCAGTTCTTCCTGAGCACCGGGGCCGTGGGCAGCGGGTCTGGCATCTGGTTCGCCATGTCGCGGGTCTGCTGGGCCATGTCGATGACCTCGGCAGGCTGCGATACCCCTTCGATCAAAGCGACCTCACGGCGCGCGTCGATCACCGCAATCGCGGCATCGCGGGCCATCTGTTCCACACGGTCCGATTCAAGCGCTGCCGCACGGGCCGCGACCACCGATCCCGGCGTCGCATCCGGGCTGCGCCGTGCCCAAGCGGGCTGCTGTGCCGACGCACCTCCCGCTCCGCCCCCGGCGCCCGAATAGGACGTCGACTGCCCCGATGCGCGGGCATCGCGCCCGCTCTGTGCCGGTGCGACCGCTTCGGCCCCGGCTGCCGTGCCAACGGTCTCTGCCCGTGATTGGCCCGGCGCGCCTAGATTTGGCGATGCGTCAGAAATCTGTGCCTGCGCTGTCTGTTGCGCGGCAAATGTATTGGTCAGCAGTAATGCACTCATGTCGTCTGCCCCTTTCAGTTCGTAAAGGAGCCCTCACCCGCGCTCAATCTGCGCCCAGAGTGCTAACGGAACGTAAACGGCGCCCGGATTGTGGGATGGTGGTTAATGGACGCTGGCCGCGCCGCTTGGTTGCGCCAATAGCGCGCCAAACATTGCCCGAAGATGCGCGGCAGCGCGGGGCTGGGGGTTGGTTTCCGCACCAAGCAACACCTGCGCCTGCGCTTCAAAATCCGCGTAGTGCTGCGTGGTCGCCCAGATCGAAAACAGCAGATGCTGCGGGTCCAGCGGGGGCAGTTTGCCCGCCTCCACCCAGCCTGCGATGACGGCGCATTTTTCGTCGAACAGGGGCTTCAGATGGCTGTGCAACTCCGGCGATATGCGCGGCGCACCCTGCAGGATCTCATTGGCAAAAAGCCGGCTTTCACGGGGCAGTTCGCCCGCCATTGTCAGTTTTCTGTCAACGTAATCAAGTATTTCGCGTCGCGGGTCGCCATCGGGGTCCAGCGCGACCAGCGGGTCGAGCCATGTGTCCATAAGCTGCGACAGCAAGGTGACGTGAATGTCCTCTTTGCCCTCGAAGTAATAGAGAATGTTCGGCTTGCTCAGCCCCGCCTCGGCCGCGATCTGGTCCAGCGTCGCGCCGCGGTAGCCATGTTTGGAGAAGACTTCGAGCGCGGCATCCAGAATCACCCGGCGGTTGCGTTGCTGAATGCGGCTGGGCTTTTTAGCAGGGCTGTCAGGCAAGGCGGCGTTCCTAGTTGTGCTGCGAAAAAAGGCGTTTGGCGGATCGGGGGCGGGTTGTTTCAAACCAGTTCTTGACAGACCATACCCTAATCGCAATCGTGGATTTACCAAATGGTAAAAAAACAACACGGCAAAAGCCGCGATAGAATGACAGAGGAGTGACCTATGCCCGCGCCCGGAGAGAACCTCAAGATTGATCCCGACCGTCTGTGGGATTCCTTGATGGAAATGGCCAAGATCGGCCCCGGGGTGGCGGGCGGCAACAACCGTCAGACCCTGACCGATGAAGATGCCGAAGGCCGCGCGCTGTTCCAGAGGTGGTGCGAAGACGCGGGCTGCACGATGGGCCTCGACCAGATGGGCAATATGTTTGCCCGGCGCGAGGGCACGGACCCCGAAGCGCTGCCAGTCTATGTCGGCTCCCACCTCGACACGCAGCCCACGGGCGGGAAATACGACGGGGTTTTGGGCGTGCTCGGCGGGTTAGAAATTCTGCGCACGATGAATGATCTCGGGATCAAGACCAAACACCCGATTGTCGTGACCAACTTCACCAATGAAGAAGGCACCCGTTTTGCCCCCGCGATGCTGTCGTCGGGGGTTTTTGCTGGCATCCACACCCAAGACTGGGCCTATGCCAAGACCGATGCCGAGGGCAAAAGTTTTGGCGATGAGTTGGAGCGGATTGGCTGGAAGGGTGACGAGGAAGTCGGTGCGCGCAAGATGCATGCTTTCTTCGAATTGCACATCGAACAGGGCCCGATTTTGGAGGCCGAGGGCAAGGACATCGGCGTGGTCACCCATGGCCAAGGGCTGAGCTGGACGCAGGTGACGATCACCGGCAAGGACAGCCACACCGGCTCGACCCCCATGCCGATGCGCCGCGATGCGGGCCTCGGTATGGCGCGGGTGCTCGATAAGGTGAGCGAGATCGCGTGGAGCCATAAGCCGCATGCGGTGGGGGCGGCGGGGCATATCGATGTTTATCCGAACTCGCGCAATGTGATCCCGGGCAAGGTCGTCTTTACCGTCGATTTCCGCTCGCCTGATCTGGCAGTGATCGAGGATATGGAGGCGCGGCTGCGCGTTGAAGGCCAGAAGATCGCTGATGACATGGAGTTGGGCATCGAGTTTGAGAAGGTCGGCGGCTTTGATCCGGTGGCCTTTGACGAGGGCTGCGTGACCGCGGTGCGCAATGCGGCCGAACGTCTGGGCTACAGCCATATGAACCTGATTTCCGGCGCGGGGCATGATGCTTGTTGGATCAACCGCGTGGCGCCGACGGCGATGGTGATGTGCCCTTGCGTTGATGGTTTGAGCCATAATGAGGCGGAAGAGATCACCAAGGACTGGGCCAAGGCCGGGGCCGACGTGCTGCTGCATGCGGTCTTGGAGACCGCGGAAATCGAGGGCTGAAATCGGGCGTGGTTCGGGGGCCAGCCCCCGGACCCCCGAAGTATTTTTGGCCAAAAAGAGAATGGGGAGTGAAAGATGAGTAAGGTAATTAAGGGCGGCATGGTCTGCACGGCAGACCGGACGTGGAAAGCAGATGTGTTGATCGAAGGGGAGAAGATCAAGCAGATTGGCGAGGATCTGAAGGGCGATGAATATATTGATGCGGAAGGCGCCTATGTGATCCCCGGCGGGATCGATCCGCATACGCACCTTGAGATGCCTTTCATGGGGACCACGGCGGCGGAGACCTTCGAGACCGGCACTTGGGCGGCTGCTTGTGGGGGCACCACGATGGTGGTGGATTTCTGTCTGCCGGGTGCGGATGGGTCGATCAAGAACGCGATCCATGAATGGCACCGCAAATCGGCGCCGCAGATTTGCAGCGATATCGGCTATCATATGGCGGTCACCGGCTGGGACGAAAACGTCTTTAATGAGATGAAAGACGCCGTCGACATGGGGGTGAACAGCTTTAAGCACTTCATGGCCTATAAGGGCGCGTTGATGATCGAGGACGATGAGATGTTCGCCTCCTTCAAGCGCTGTGCCGAGTTGGGCGCATTGCCGATGGTGCATGCTGAGAACGGCGATTTGGTGGCCGAGTTGCAGCAGAAGTATTTCGATCAGGGCATCACCGGGCCGGAGGGGCACGCCTATTCGCGTCCGCCAGAGCTTGAAGGCGAGGCGGCGAACCGGGCGATCACCATTGCCGATACCGCGGGCGTGCCACTTTATATCGTGCATGTCTCTTGCGAGCAGACCCATGAGGCGATCCGCCGGGCGCGGCAGAAGGGCATGCGGGTTTACGGCGAGCCGCTGATCCAATTCCTGACGTTGGACGAGAGCGAGTATTTCAACAAAGATTGGGACCACGCGGCCCGCCGCGTGATGTCGCCGCCGTTCCGCTCGAAGGACCATCAGGACAGCCTCTGGGCCGGATTGCAGGCCGGCAGCTTGCAAGTGGTGGCTACGGACCATGCGGCCTTTAGCACCGAGCAAAAGCGGGCAGGGCGCGATGATTTCCGGATCATTCCCAATGGCTCGAACGGGCTGGAGGAACGTCTGGCCGTGCTTTGGACCGAAGGCGTCGAGACCGGGCGTTTGACGCCGAATGAGTTTGTCGCCGCGACCTCGACCAATATTGCCAAGATCCTCAACATCTACCCGCAGAAGGGGGCGATTGTTGAGGGGGCGGACGCCGACATCGTGGTTTGGGACCCGAAGATCACCAAGGCGATCAGCACGGCGAACCATCATTCAATCCTTGATTACAACGTCTTTGAGGGTTTTGAGGTCAAGGCGCAGAGCCGCTATACCCTCAGCCGGGGCGAGGTGATCTGGGCCTGGGGGCAGAACAGCCAACCGCAGCCGGGACGTGGGCGCTTTGTGCCGCGGCCAGCCTTCCCCAGTGCCAATGTGGCGCTGAGCAAGTGGAAAGAGCTAAACAGCCCCAAGATGATCAAACGCGATCCGCTGAACATTCCGGCTGGGATCTAAGCGACGTAGACCCGCCTTAACACTCAGGTAAAGTGCCGCGCCAAAAGCGGCCGACCAACAGGGAAGTAAAATTAGTGCAAGAAAACCAGAGCGTGATCAGCGCCCGGAATCTGGATCTGACTTTTCAGACCAATGACGGACCGATCCATGCGTTGAAAGACGTGAACCTTGAGATCAACAAGGGCGATTTTGTCAGCTTCATCGGCCCCTCGGGCTGTGGCAAGACGACCTTTCTGCGGGTCATGGCCGACCTTGAGCAGCCCACCGGCGGGGAGGTCACCATCAACGGGGTCAGCCCCGAGGAGGCCCGCCGCGCGCGGGCTTATGGCTATGTGTTTCAGGCCGCGGGGCTGTATCCGTGGCGGACCATTGGCGGCAACATCCGGCTGCCCTTGGAGATCATGGGCATTCCGAAGGCGGAACAGGCCGAGCGGGTCAAGCGGGTGCTTGATCTGGTGGAGCTTTCGGGGTTCGAGAAGAAGTTTCCGTGGCAGCTTTCAGGCGGCATGCAGCAACGGGCGTCGATTGCGCGAGCACTGTCGTTTGATGCGGATATTCTGCTGATGGACGAGCCTTTTGGCGCGCTTGACGAGATCGTGCGCGACCACCTGAATGAGCAGCTTTTGAAGCTCTGGGCGCGGACGGAAAAGACCATCGCTTTTGTCACCCACTCGATCCCCGAGGCGGTGTATCTCTCGACCAAAATCGTGGTGATGAGCCCGCGACCGGGCCGCATCACCGATGTGATCGAAAGCCCGCTGCCGCGCGAGCGGCCCCTGGAAATCCGCGAAACGCCGGAGTTCTTGGAAATCGCGCACCGCGTGCGGGAAGGTCTGCGGGCCGGGCATGGGGACGATTGATGCGTAACATCATTCCCATTCTCACGGTCGTGGGCCTGCTGATCCTTGTCTGGTACGGCGCGGCGATCGCTCTCAACGCGCAATGGGCGCGGGATGTGGCGGCGCGGGCGGATAAGACGCTGACCTTCTCGGAACTTGTGGCCGATACATGGTCGCAGGAGAAACCCAAACTGCCCGCCCCGCATCAGGTGGGGGCCGAGTTGTGGGAAACCACGGTGATGAAGAAGGTGACCTCGAAACGCTCGCTGGTCTATCACACATGGGTCACCTTCAGCGCGACTTTTCTTGGGTTTGTCATGGGCACCGCGCTTGGCACGCTTTTGGCGGTGGGGATCGTGTTCAACCGCACGATGGACATGAGCGTGATGCCTTGGGTGATCGCCAGTCAGACCATTCCGATCCTCGCCATCGCGCCGATGATCATCGTGGTGTTGAATGCCGTGGGGCTTTCGGGTCTGCTGCCGAAAGCGATCATCAGCATGTATCTGTCCTTCTTCCCGGTGGTTGTCGGCATGGTCAAAGGGCTGCGCAGCCCGGATCAGATGCAGCTCGATCAGATGCGGACATGGCATGCGAGTGGGATGCAGACCTTTTGGAAACTGCGGCTGCCGTCTTCGATGCCCTATTTCTTTACCTCTCTGAAGGTTGGCGTCGCGGCGTCGCTGGTTGGAGCCATTGTGGGTGAGATGCCGACAGGGGCTGTGGCTGGCTTGGGGGCGCGACTGCTCGCGGGCAGCTATTACGGTCAGACCGTGCAAATCTGGAGCGCGTTGATCATGGCGGCCGCCTTGGCGGCGGTTATGGTGGGGCTGATCGGATTGGTCCAGCGCGTCACCCTGAAACGAATGGGGATGGCACAATGATCTGGGTTCTTTTTGCAATTGCCGCCTGGCTTTTGGGGCTCTCGGTCAACATCTGGCTGGCGCGGCAAAAGCCCTCTGGCTGGGCCTCGCTGGCCTCGCCCATCGTCTTTGGCCTGACGCTAATCGCGGTTTGGGAAGGGGTGGTGCGCGGCTTTGACATCAATCAGGTGTTGCTGCCCGCGCCCTCGGTCATTGCGGCACGTTTTGCGACCTCGTTGGACATTCTGTGGATCGACTTCGTGCAGACCGTCATCAAGGGCGCGCTGAGTGGCTATATCATCGGCTGCGGGGCGGCCTTTGTCATCGCGCTGGCGATTGACCGTTTTCCGTTTCTGCAACGCGGGCTGCTGCCGGTGGGCAACTTTGTCGCCGCGCTGCCGATCATCGGGATGGCGCCGATCATGGTGATGTGGTTCGGCTTTGGCTGGCAGAGCAAGGCGGCGATTGTCGTGGTCATGGTGTTTTTCCCGATGCTGGTGAACACAGTACAGGGGTTGCAGGCCAGTGACGCCATGCAGCGCGACCTGATGCGCACCTATGCGGCGGGCTATTGGCGGACGCTGTTGAAGCTGCGCCTGCCTGCGGCAATGCCCTTTGTCTTTAACGGGCTCAAGATCGGCACCACGCTTGCCCTGATTGGCGCCATCGTTGCTGAATTCTTCGGCTCTCCGGTGCTTGGCATGGGCTTCCGCATCTCCACCTCGGTCGGACAGCTTGCGCTTGATCTGGTCTGGGCCGAGATTGTTGTGGCGGCGATAGCCGGATCGGCGTTCTATGGTATCATGGCCCTCATCGAAGGACGGGTGACCTTTTGGCACCCTAGCCAACGCACATAAAAAACGACCAACCAACTGGGAGAAAACAATGAAGAATATCACGAAGATCGCCGCCGGGGCCGCCTTGGGCCTTTGGGGCAGCATGGCGCAGGCCGCCGATGACCTGACCTTGCAGCTCAAATGGGTGACGCAGGCGCAGTTTGCCGGTTACTACGTGGCGAAGGACAAAGGCTTTTACGAAGAAGAAGGTCTCGACGTCACGATCAAGCCGGGCGGGCCGGACATTGCGCCGGTGCAGGTGCTGCTTGGCGGTGGGGCTGATGTCATGGTCGACTGGCTGCCCTCGGCACTGGCCGCGCGGGAAAAGGGCGCGCCGATTGTGAACATCGCACAGCCCTTTGCCAAATCGGGCCTGATGCTGACCTGCCTCAAAGAGCATGGCATTGAAAGCCCCGAGGACTTCCCCGGCAACACGCTCGGCACATGGTTCTTCGGCAATGAAATTCCGCTGATGAGCTGGATGGGCAAGCTGGGCTATGCCACCGACGGCTCCGAGGGTGGCGTGACCATCCAGAAGATCAACTTCAATGTTGACCCGCTGCTGCAAAAGCAGGTCGAATGCGCCACGACCATGACCTACAATGAATATTGGCAGGTCATTGACGCGGGTCTGACGCCCGAAGATCTGGTGGTCTTCAAGTATGAAGACGAAGGCATCTCTACGCTGGAAGATGGTCTTTATACCACGGAAGAGAACCTCGAAGATCCTGAGATGGTCGACAAGCTGGCGCGTTTTGTGCGGGCCTCCATGAAAGGCTGGAAATACGCTGAGGAGAATGTCGAGGAAGCCGCCGAGATCGTGCTGGAAAACGACCAGACCGGCGCGCAGACCGAAAAGCACCAGACCCGGATGATGGGCGAGATTGCCAAGCTGACCAAGGGCAGTGACGGGCGGTTGGACGAGGCGGCCTTTGACCGCAGCGCCGCGATCACCATGGAAGGTGGCATGATCACCAAGGAGCCGGAAGGCGCTTGGACGCATGACATTACCGACAAAGCGCTTCAGTAAAACGCTGTGCTTCTAAATAGGGGAAGGGCCGGCCAATGCGCTGGCCCTTTGCCGTTCTACGCGGGAAAGCTCTGGGAGGTAACGTATGATCGCCTATGTCACAGTCGGCGCAGATGATCTGGCTCGCGCGAAGCGGTTTTACGCGGCGTTTCTGCCTGCGCTGGACTATACGCTTTCCGAAGGGCCGGAGGGATTAAGCTACGTTCTGCCTGTGGCGCCGGGGCAAGTTGCGATGTCACCTGATTTCTATGTGAAGCCCACTTTTGACGGTCAGCCAGCGTCAGCCGGGAATGGCACGATGGTTGCTTTTGAAGCCCGCAGCCAAGAGCAGGTGCGGGACTTGCATGCGGCGGCCCTTGCCGCGGGTGGGGTGGATGAAGGCCAGCCGGGGTTTCGGGCAGCTTACGGGCCGCGCTTCTACGTGGGCTATCTGCGCGACCCTCAGGGGAATAAGATCGCTTTGTTCTCTAGCAACCCCGATGAGCCGGGGCGGGATGACTAGGATGCCGTTCTGAATTCAGCTCATACGGCTGTCATAGAAAAGGCCGGGCAAACTGCCCGGCCTTTTGCGATAATACGTGGTCTCCTTCGCGTCAGAGCACGGTGACCTTGGTGCCAATCGGCACACGTTGGTAGAGGTCGATCACATGCTCGTTCAACATCCGGATGCAGCCGTTCGACACCGAGCGTCCAATGGAGTTGGGCTGCGTGGTGCCATGGATGCGGAAATAGGTGTCCCGCCCGTTTTGGAAGAGGTACAGCGCCCGCGCGCCAAGGGGGTTGCCCGGGCCGCCGGGCTGGGCGTCGGTATTGCCGATGAAACGCTTATAGGCCTGCGGCTCGCGCTCGATCATCTCGTTGGTCGGGCGCCATGTGGGCCATTCCTTTTTCACGTCGATGGTCGCGGTGCCGGTGAACTCAAGCCCCGCTTTGCCGACGCCGACACCGTAGCGCATTGCTTGGCCGGGGGCGGTCACGAAGTAAAGGTAGTGGCTGCGCGGCAGAATCAGCAGTTGCCCCGGGGTATATTGCCCTTTGACCGGCACGACCTGCGGGGTCGGGTCATAGGCCGCGGTGCGGGCTTGGGCCATCAAGGGCAGGGTGGCGGCGGCAAGGGTACTGGTAAGAAAGGTACGGCGGCGCATGGCAGGCTCCATCTGGGAATAGCTTGGGCGAATAGGCCGTCATTTTGCCACGGGGACGCAGTTTGACAAGACGGCACATAAAAAAACGACCCGCCGTTGCTGGCGGGCCGCTTGAATTCTCAAATCAGGGCCGGGGCCCCCGGCCATTAGGCCAGCGCGATGTTTGTCGCGGATTCGCGGCCGTCACGGCCAGCTTCGATGTCGAAGGTCACTTTCTGGTTGTCGGCCAGACCGGTCAGGCCAGCGCGCTCAACAGCGGAAATGTGAACGAAGACGTCTTTGCTGCCGCCATCGGGTGCGATAAAGCCGAAGCCTTTAGTTGTGTTGAACCATTTTACGGTGCCAGTGGCCATATCCGTAGTCTCCATTTTCATGCCATCCGCTTGAGTGCGATGGCCCGGCGTTGTTGGTCTGGATCGATAGACTGAGCGCCGTATGAGGGAGACAGTGGGTCGAAAAAGATAACGTCTGCACGCCCTATATCGCATTACGGGGGGATTCGTTCAAGAGGGATCGATTTTGGTCCGCCTTTTCAGGGTGTTCGGCGCTCTCTTTCGGCAACTTCCTGCCATGATCTGTCGTAAACCGCTATTTTTACAGGCGCCGCGCGCGGTGGGCGCGTCTAAAGATTGTCTAAAACCCGTCGCATTACTGCCCGGCCTGAGTGGTCCATTACATAAAAGCCCCAATGCGCCTGCCAGCGCCCCATGTGGAGAATGAATGTAATGCGTATCCTTGCTGTCGATGACGATCCGGTCATCCTCGACCTTCTAACCGGATGCCTGACTGAGAATGACAATTACGAACTGGTCTGTGCAGAAAGCTCCGAGGAAGCGCTCGAGATCTTGCAGGATGCGAAAGAGCCTTTCGACTCCTTTCTGCTCGACATCATGCTGCCCGGCATCAGCGGTATCAGCCTCTGTGAGACGATCCGGGACGTGCCCTTTTACCGTGCGGCGCCGATCATCATGATCACTGCCAGCAAAGAACCTGCGATGATGCAGCGTGCCTTTGATGCGGGAGCGACTGATTTCCTCTGCAAGCCGCTCGACGGGGTAGAGCTTAGCGCGCGGATCAATTCGGCGAGCATGCTTAACGCATCTCTGCTGCGCGAACGCGAGGCGCAGCATACGCTGGCCGAGTTGACCCAGATGATGAAGATCCGTTTTGACGAGGGTTTTGATCTTGATATCGAAGGTTGCAGCGACTTTCTGGCGCTGGAAAACCACCTGCTGCGCTTGCCGAGCGGTTGCTTTTCGATGAACCTCTTTTCGGTCGCCGTCGAAGGCGCGCGGGGTATTTACCGCGCGGTCAAAGCGCCCGCATTCCGTCGTCAGATGGAGCAGGTCGCCGCCGCGTCGGTTCAATCCTTGCAGGGCATGCGGTTTCACCTCGCCTATGCGGGCAGCGGTCGTTTCGTCGGTGTGGTGTTGAGCCGTGCGCGGTTGAATACCGAGACAATGGCCGAGCGGATGCATGAGCATCTGGAGAAGCACTGGGACGGGCAGGGGATGAACAACGCTCTTGCGCCTACGTTGCGGGTGTCTTCGGTGTCGGACCAGCGCTTGTGGTCGGGTCTGTCGGCCAGCAACAAGCTGCGTGAGCATCTGGAAAGCTGGGATCCGCTGCATGGTTTGGCACGGCATGATGAGGACAACCTCTTTGCCCAGCTGGAAACGGCGATTGACGACGAACGCTGAGGGCGTCGTCTTTTAACGATTAGTCCCGTCCGCATCGCGGGCGGGTTTTTGCGTTGCAGGCATGCGATGAGGGCAGCGCCCTCCCTGGGGGGCGACCCGCTACGGGGCTGTTTGGCAGGGGGCTGCGAAAAACGCGGGCTTCGCAAGCTGTTGTGACGTTGCAAAATCGCCCTCCGGGGGGAGGGAGGGCGATGCCCGCTGTGCCACCGGGCGGGCGGTTGCGATGGAGCGCATAAAAAAGGCGCCGAAAGCTCGGCGCCTTTTTCGCAAATTAATCCTAGAACTCTTACCGCGCGAACTTCTTGTGCTTCAGACGCTTCGGCTCCAGCGCATCCGCACCAAGACGGCGCTTCTTGTCCTCTTCGTAGTCCTCGAAGTTGCCTTCGAACCATTCCACATGCGCTTCGCCTTCGAACGCCATGATATGCGTACAAATCCGGTCGAGGAAGAAGCGGTCGTGCGAGATGACCACGGCGCAGCCTGCGAAATCGACGAGCGCGTCTTCGAGCGCCCGCAGGGTTTCAACGTCCAGATCGTTGGTCGGTTCATCGAGCAGCAGCACGTTGCCGCCTTCTTTCAGCAGCCGCGCCATATGCACCCGGTTGCGTTCACCACCCGACAGCAGGCCGACCTTCTTCTGTTGGTCGCCGCCTTTGAAGTTGAACGACGAGCAATAGGCACGGGAGTTCACTTCGGCGTCCCCTAGCTTGATGATCTCGGCCCCGCCGGTGATCGCCTGCCAGACGGTGTCGTCGTGGTTCAGATCGTCGCGCGACTGGTCGACATAAGAGAGCTCAACCGTGTCACCATATTCGATGGTACCTTCATCCGGCTTCTCATGTCCGGTGAGCATCTTGAACAGCGTGGACTTACCCGCACCGTTGGGGCCGATCACGCCGACGATGCCGCCGGGCGGCAGGGAGAAGTCGAGCCCGTCGATCAACTGCTTGTCACCCATGTGCTTCTTCAGGCCCGACACTTCGATCACCTTGTTGCCTAGACGCGGGCCGTTGGGGATGACGATCTGGGCGCGGGAAAGCTTTTCGCGCTCCGAGGTCTCCGCCATCTCGTTATAGGCCGCGATACGGGCTTTGGATTTCGCCTGACGCGCTTTCGCACCTTGGCGCATCCATTCAAGTTCGCGCTCCAGCGTCTTTTGCTTGGATTTGTCTTCGCGAGCTTCTTGGCTCAGACGCTTGGCTTTCTGCTCCAGCCAATCGGAGTAGTTGCCCTCGTAGGGGATGCCGCGGCCGCGGTCCAACTCGAGAATCCAGCTTGTGATGTCATCAAGGAAGTAGCGGTCGTGGGTGACCGTCAGGATCGTGCCTTTGTACTCGATCAGGTGCTGTTGCAGCCAAGCGATGGTCTCGGCGTCGAGGTGGTTGGTAGGTTCGTCAAGCAGCAGCATGTCGGGCGCTTCGAGCAGCAGTTTGCACAGCGCCACCCGGCGCGCTTCACCGCCCGAGAGGTTTTCCGGCATCGCGTCATCGGGCGGGCAGCGCAGGGCTTCCATCGACACGTCAATCTGGCTGTCGAGGTCCCAGAGGTCCTGTGCGTCGATGTCGTCTTGCAGCTTGGCCATCTCCTCGGCGGTCTCGTCCGAGTAGTTCATCGCCAGTTCGTTGTAGCGGTCCAGAATGGCCTTCTTCTCGGCCACGCCTTCCATGACGTTTTCGCGCACGGTCTTGGTCGGGTCGAGCTTGGGCTCCTGCGGCAGGTAGCCGACTTTGGCGCCCTCAGCGGCCCATGCTTCGCCGGTGTAATCCTTGTCGAGCCCGGCCATGATCTTGAGCAGGGTGGATTTACCCGCGCCGTTGACGCCGACGACACCGATCTTCACGCCGGGCAGGAAGTTCAGGTGGATGTTTTCGAATGTCTTCTTGCCCCCGGGGTAGGTCTTGGAGACGCCGGACATGTGATAGACGTATTGATAGGCAGCCATTTGGAGAATCCTCGAAACGCGATTTGGGGTTTGATGTGCCATATCGCCCGGACAGGCCAAGATCAAACACTCTGTCGCTGGGGTTCGTGGCGTCCAAGGCGCCGAGAGCGCTTATGCGGGAAAAGTGCTGCACGGGCGTTTCGACGGATTTACAAGGCCCATGCAGGCCATCCGCATGGCATTGCATTGATATTCAGTCGACTTTTCCGCAATTTTCGCGTTAAGATTGCGATTAGCTGCGCTGTTCCGGCAACGTCCGGGCGGTGCTGCGAAAGATGGCCGGGAGTGGGTCGCATCAAGTTGGGTGGGCGCACCTTCGGTGCAACAACAGGGAAATACTCATGTCAAAAGCCACAATTGTTGTGGGTCTGGACGGGTCGGAGGCTGGCGCGCGTGCGCTGTCCTTTGCGCAGTCACAGGCCAAGCAGATCGGAGAATGCTCCATTACGGTCTGCTATGTGATCGAATGGTCGCCCTTTACCTTTCAAACTAAGGAAGAAAACGAGCAGCGTCACAAGCGCCGCGAGGAAGAGCTGCAACGTGCCCATGAGGTCGTGCTCGATCCGGCGGTGTCCGACGTACAGGCGCAAGGGATCGAGGTCGAAGGCATTGTGCGCCACGGCGACGCGGCGGACATCCTCGAAGAGGTCGCCAAGAAGCGCGGCGCGCATCAGATCGTGGTTGGCCGGGTCGGCGAACGCGGGCTGAAGCGGCTCTTTGGCGGGGTTACGGGCCGGTTGGTCGCGGGCTCCAGTGTGCCTGTTACGATCATCCCCTGAAAGGAAAAGCGATGAACAAGCTGTTTACTGTATTTATGGCCGCCTGCGCGTCCTTGCTGCCGGGGCTTGCCGCGGCACAGGAGGCTGTGGGCTTTGACGAACGTATCAACCAGATTTTTGCTGATTACACCGGCTGGTATGTCTCTTTCATCTTCGCCCCGCTGCCGGGCACGAATTTTTCATGGATCGCGCTGTGGCTGGTCGTCGGCGCGGTGGTTTTCACCGTCTATTTCGGGGCCATTCAGCTCAAGGGTTTCTGGCACTCTATCCAACTGGTGCGCGGCGATTACTCCGACCCCAATGACGCGGGCGAGGTCAGCCACTTTCAGGCGCTGGCGACGGCGCTCTCGGGCACCGTGGGTCTGGGCAACATCGCGGGCGTTGCGGTAGCGGTCAGCATTGGCGGGCCGGGGGCGACATTCTGGATGGTTGTGGCGGGTCTCTTTGGCATGGCGACCAAATTCACCGAATGTACGCTCGGCGTGAAATACCGCAATGAATTCCCCGACGGCCATGTCTCGGGCGGGCCGATGTATTACATCGTCAAAGGCTTTGCCGAGCGCGGCTTGCCGCTGGGTGGTTTCATGGCGGTGCTGTTCTCGATCTTCACCATTCTGGGCGCGCTTGGCGGCGGCAATATGTTCCAAGCCAATCAGGCACATGCGCAGCTTGCAGGTGTGTTGGGCGACTATCCGGGTTGGATCACGGGTGTCATTCTTGCTGGTGTGACCTTTGCGGTGATCGCGGGCGGTCTCAAGTCTATCGCGCGGGTGACCGAAAAGATCGTGCCCTTCATGGGTGTCTTTTATGTGCTGGTCTCGATCCTGATCCTGATCATCAACTGGGACATGATCGGTTGGGCCTTTGGTCAAATCTTCATGGGCGCCTTCACCGGTCTGGGCGTTGTCGGCGGCTTTACCGGGGCGCTGATCCAAGGTTTCCGCCGGGCGGCCTTCTCCAACGAAGCGGGCATTGGCTCGGCGGCCATCGCTCACTCGGCGGTGCGCACCAAAGAGCCTGTGACCGAGGGCTATGTCGCCCTGTTGGAGCCCTTCATCGACACGGTGGTGATCTGCACCATGACCGCTTTGGTCATCGTGATCAGTGGCGTGCTGAACCAAGACCCGGAAACCGGGCTTTATATCTGGAACGCCGAAGCGGGCCGGATCGCGACCGAAGGTGAAGTCAGCGGTGTCGCCCTGACCTCGGCGGCCTATGCGCGGGCCTTCTCTTGGTTCCCGGTTCTGCTGATGGTTGCGGTGGTGCTCTTTGCCTTCTCGACGATGATCAGCTGGTCCTACTACGGGCTGAAGGCTTGGACCTATCTGTTCGGCGAAGGAGCGATGAAGGAGTTGGTCTTCAAGATTATCTTCTGCCTCTTCATCGTGATCGGCGCGGCGGCGAGCCTTGGTCCGGTGATCGACTTCTCGGATGCCATGCTCTTCTCGATGGCGATCGTGAACATCATCGCGCTCTACTTCCTGATGCCGATCGTGAAACGCGAGTTGAACAGCTATGTTGCACGGCTGCGCTCGGGCGAGATCGTGAAGCACAAGTAAGCGCCTCGCATTGACAAAGGGCTGCGAAGCCCCTCCTTTGGCCCCTGATCCATGATCGGGGGCCATTTTGTTTCGCAATACCATGCCATTCGCCACCAAGGGCCAAGTCATCGGCCTGCTTGGCGGGTCCTTTGACCCGGCGCATGAGGGCCACGCGCATATCACCCGTGAGGCGTTGAAGCGGTTCGGGCTGGATCGGGTGTGGTGGCTGCTTAGCCCCGGCAACCCGTTGAAAGAACGCGGTCCCGCCCCGATGCAGGCGCGGATAGAGCGCGCGCTGTCGGTGATTGATGATCGCCGCGTTGAGATCACCGACATCGAGGCGCAGCTTGGCACGCGCTACACGGCTGAGACGCTGTCCGCGCTGCGGCAGACCTATCCAGGCGTGCGCTTTGTCTGGCTGATGGGGGCCGACAACCTTGCGCAGTTTCATTTGTGGCAGGACTGGCAACAGATCATGCAAACGGTGCCGGTCGGCGTTCTGGCCCGCCCGGGTCAGCGCATCTCGGCGCGGATGAGCCGGGCAGCGAGGCTTTATGCGCCCTACCGGATCGCGGGGAGGAATAGCCAGTTGCTGGCCCATGCCGCAGCGCCCGCGTGGTGTTTTGTGAATGTGCCGATGGTAGATGTTTCGTCCACAGCTCTACGTGCCGCCGGGGGCTGGCGTTCAGCGTAGTCGGGCCGAGGTAATGCCTGCAGTGATAATCACCGCCAGCCCGGCCCAAGTGAGCGTATCGGGCAGAGTGTTGAACAGGAATAGCCCCAGCAGCACCGCGGCGATTAGTTGGAAATAGACCAGCGGCGCAAGGCGCGTGGCGGGCGCTCGGCGGTAGGCATAGAGCAGCAGCAGGTTGCCGAGCATTGAGAAGAGCGCGCTGAGGCTCGCCAGCCCCGCGACCTCCAGCGTTGCGGGGGGCAGGTTTAGCAGCCCCAGGGGCAGGAGCATCACGGCGCTCATCGCCAGTTGGGTAAAGGTTAGTGCCAGCGGGGCGGCAACGTCAGAGAGCCAGCGCGACATGGTTAGGAAAACGCCATAGAACAGACCTGCCGCCACAGCGAACAACAGGCCGGGGCCGCCGGACGTGCCGCCCATCCCGGGACGGACGACCAAAAGCACACCGATGAACCCCGCCATGATCAGCGCGCTGCGCAGGAGCGTGATGCGCTCGCGCAGGAGCAAAGCGGCTAGAAGATAGCTGAACATCGGCCCGATGAAGAAGGCCGCAAAGACATTGGCGATAGCTTCGGTCTGCAGCGCGGTCTGGATGCAGGTGATCCCCGCCGCCAGCGTTGCGGCGCGCAGCCAGAGCCGTTTGTCGCGCATCAGTGCCCATGTGCCCCGCGGCAAGAAAGGCAGCACCAAAAGCGCGCCAATCGCAAATCGGGACCACGCAACAAAGACCGGGGCCACGCCTAAGCCACCCGTGAGGATCTTGCCCGCGCTGTCGCCCGCCGGAATAAGCGACATGGCGATGAACATGATGGGAATGGCGCGTTGCATTGCAGCGGGTTAGCAGGTCGGCGGATTTGTGCAACCGCGAATGGCGGCCTGTCGTCTCACTGGTTGTGGCCGAACGCTGCTTGCGGTTTATATCAGGCTTATGAGCCAGAGATTTGCACGCCGATTTTTCCTTGGAACAGCCGCCGCAGCGATGGCGGCGGTTTCCGCTTGGGCAGAGCCCCCCACCACGTCGTTGCGCCCCGTCGGGCGCGATGCGGACCTGTATAAGCAGGCCATTCCGAATGTATCCGAGATCATTGCCGACAGCGGGATCACCGGCGAGGTCGCCTTTGCCGTGGTCGATGTGGAGAGCGGGACTTGGCTGGAGGCTTCAAACTCCAACGACGGCATCCCGCCTGCGAGCAGCATCAAGGCGATCACGGCGCTTTATGCGCTGGACTTGTTGGGCCCGGACCATGTGTTCGAAACCAAATTGGTCGCGACAGGTGGCGTGGTTGAAGGCGAGGTGCAGGGCGATCTGATCCTTGTCGGCGGCGGCGATCCAACCCTTGACAGCGATCATTTGGGGCAAATGGCCGAAGAGCTGAAAGAAGCAGGCATTATCGGGGTTAAGGGCAAGTTCAAGGTCTATGAAGGCGCCTTGCCCGCCACCCGCGCGATCGATCCGGAACAGCCGGACCACGTGGGCTATAATCCCGGCGTGTCCGGGTTGGCGCTGAATTACAACCGTGTGCATTTCGAATGGAAGCGCGGCAGCAACGGCTATGATGTGACAATGGAAGGCCGCGCGGCGCGTTATGCGCCTGCGGTACGGATCGCCTCAATGGAGGTCGTGGACCGCCGGGGGCCGGTCTACACCTATGAGAACCAGTCGGGCCGTGATGTCTGGACTGTGGCGAAAGGCGCCCTTGGCAAAGGCGGGTCGCGTTGGTTGCCGGTGCGGCGGCCCGGGCCCTATGCGGGGGATATCTTTACCACCATCGCGCGCAGCCATGGCATCAAACTTGGCGAAGCGGAACTGGCTGAGAGCGTGCCGGAGGGCGAAGTGCTCGCCTCGCACCGCAGCAGTGATCTGCGGGTGATCCTGAAGGATATGCTGAAGTATTCCACCAACCTGACGGCTGAAATGGTCGGTATGGCCGCCAGTGTTAAGCGGTTGGGGAAGGTTGAGAGCCTGCGCGCCTCGGCGGCTGAGATGAACAAATGGGCCGTCGAAGAGCTTGGCATGGAAAACCCTGCAATGGTGGACCACTCCGGGTTGGGCGATGACAGCAAAATGACCGTGCATGACATGGCGGGCGGGCTGGCGCGCATTCATGGGACGGGTCTGCGGCCGCTGTTGAAGCCCGTGTATCTACGTGATGACAGGGGGCGTCCGGAGCAGGACAACCCGATTGAGATCGATGCAAAGACCGGGACATTGAACTTTGTCTCGGCGCTCGCGGGTTTCCTAACCACGCCTGAGGACCGGGTGCTGGCTTTTGCCATTTTGACCGCGAACCAAGACGAACGGGCCAAGATCAGCCGCGCCGAGCGGGAGCGCCCCCCCGGCGCGCGGTCATGGAACGCGCGGGCGAAACGGGTGCAGCGCGGTCTGCTGGAACGCTGGGGGCTGCTCTATAACGCAAAAGTAGCGCCGGAAGAGGAGGCGTCGGAGCCTGAGGCGGCGCCAACGCCCGATGAGGAACCCGCTGCGGATGCAGAGCCTGAAGTCGAAGCGGTTACCGAAGAGTCCTAACGTCAGGTGAGATGCCGCGCCCGCGCGCCGCGCTCGATCGCGGCGGCGTGCAGCCGGTCGATGTTGAGCTCGTAGCGGATTTCTTCCAGCAAACGCAACTCGGCCTCGCGCAGCTTGCCATCTGCCGCCGCCACGTCGCAGGCCAGCGCATAGGCGGTTTCGTTCAGCCGCTCGGGCAGGGCATTGCGGATCAGGCCAAAGAGGGCGTCGAGCCCGTCTTCTTGCTCAAAGAGGTCAAAGACCGTTTTGCTGATGGTGGCCACGCGGTCATTGTCATAGCCCGAAAAGACCGGCAGCAGGTTCAGCGCGCTTTCGATCTTGACCAGTTCGGCGGTGCGGATGTCCTCATCCGAGGCCGAAATCGCTACCATCAGCGCGACAAGACTGTCTTGTGCGCTGAGCGAGAGGGAGGAAGTGTCGGCCATGGGCGGAATCCTTTGAACAGGTATGTTGCAGCGCAGAATATTGACCCGCCCCCGGTGACGCAATAGGTACAGGCGACCTGCCGCGCATAGGGTGCGGGGGGCAGCAAAATATGGATGATTTAACATGTCCGAGACCCGAGACGCGGCACTCAGCAGCAAAGCATGGCCCTTTGAAGAAGCGCGCCGGGTGCTCAAACGTTATTCAAAGAAGCCGCCCGAGAAGGGGTTTGTGTTGTTTGAGACGGGCTACGGCCCCTCCGGTCTGCCGCATATCGGCACCTTTGGCGAGGTGCTGCGCACCACGATGATCAAGCGCGCCTTTGAGGAAATCAGCGACATTCCCACCAAGCTGGTGTGCTTTTCGGACGATCTCGACGGCATGCGCAAAGTGCCGGGCAATGTGCCGCAGCAAGAGATGCTGGCTGAGCATATGCACCGGCCACTGACGAGCGTGCCCGATCCTTTTGGCACACATGAAAGCTTTGGCCATCACAACAACGCCATGCTGCGCCGCTTCCTCGATACCTTTGGGTTTGAGTATGAGTTCTACTCGGCGCGTGAGTTCTACCGTTCGGGCCAGTTTGACGAAGTGCTGCTGCGCGCATGTGAGAAATACGATGAGATCATGGCGGTGATGCTGAAGTCGTTGCGCGAAGAGCGCGCGCAGACCTATTCGATCTTCTTGCCAATCCACCCCGAAACGGGCCGCGTGATGTATGTGCCGATGAAGGAGGTCAACGCCAAGGACGGTACGATCACCTTTGACGATGAAGACGGCAACGAGATGACGCTGCCGGTCACCGGCGGCAATGTGAAGCTGCAGTGGAAGCCTGACTTTGGCGCCCGCTGGGCCGCGTTGGATGTTGATTTTGAGATGTACGGCAAGGAGCACGCCACCAATACGGCGATCTACGACCGGATTTGCGAGATTTTGGGCGGCAAGAAGCCGGAGCATTTCAGCTATGAGTTGTTCTTGGACGAAAACGGCCAGAAGATTTCGAAATCCAGCGGCAACGGCATTTCGATTGATCAATGGCTGACCTATGCCAGCACCGAGAGCCTGTCGTACTTCATGTACCTCAAGCCCAAGACGGCCAAGCGGATGCATTTCGATGTGATCCCCAAGGCGGTGGATGAGTATCACCAGCAGTTGCGGGCCTATGAGACGCAGGATGCGAAGGGGCGGCTGAACAATCCGGTCTGGCATATCCACGGCGGCGATGTGCCGAAGTCGGATATGGTGGTGCCGTTCTCGATGCTGCTGAACCTCGCGAGCGTGTCGAGCGCCGAGGACAAGTCACAATTGTGGGGCTTTATCCAGCGCTATGCGCCCGAAGCCACGCCCGAGACCAACCCGGGCATGGATCAGGCGGCGGGCCATGCGGTGCGCTATTTCAACGACTTCGTGAAACCGCAGAAGGTGTTCCGTGCGCCATCTGAGTTGGAACGCGAGGCGCTGGAAGACCTGCGCGACCGGCTCAAGGTTTGGGACGGTGGCTTGGACGCCGAAGCGCTGCAGAGCATGGTCTTTGCGGTCGGCAAAGAGCGGTTCGATCCGCTGCGCGACTGGTTCACGGCGCTTTACGAAGTGCTGCTGGGCGCCAGCCAAGGGCCGCGCTTTGGCGGGTTCATCGCGCTTTACGGCGTGGATGAGACCGTGGCGCTGATCGACGATGCGCTGGCGGGCAAGCTGACCACGGCGTGAAACTTTTGCCCTTCGCCGCGCGTGACTTAGATCAAGTCAACACGGGCGGAGGGGAAAGACATGCGACAGATGATCCTGACATTTCTCGGAGGGCTGGTTCTATCGGCCCTCCTGAGCTTTGGCGCAGCCGCGCAGCAGGCTGAGATCGAAGCGACAATCACCGGGCAATTCGACGCTTTCCGGGCTGATGATTTTGCGGGCGCGCTTGAGTTCGCCACGCCGCAGTTGCAGCGGTTCTTTCAGACTCCCGAGAACTTTCGCCAGATGGTGACCAGCGGCTACCCGATGGTCCAAAACCCCGCCGAGGTGCAGTTTCTGGACCGGCGCGGAAAGGGCTCGGACATTTTTCAGGTGGTGCAGATCACGGACGCGGGCGGGTTTACGCATTTGCTCGCCTATCTGATGCAGCAGACTGCGGATGGGTGGCGCATTGGGGCGGTGCAGATTCTCGATGCGCCGGGGATGAGTGTCTGAGCCATTGTTGCGGCTCTAGCGCACGGTCGTATCAGCCCCGTTTAACACATCATTGATATTTCCCTGACCTCGCGGTTCGGCATGACCGAGCCAGAGGAGTTTTGCGGCGCGCCCCCATTGGCGGCCCGGGGAAAGGAAATGCGATGAATAAGGCGATTACCGATGGCGTGGTGCTGATGCCCACACCCTTTGCGGCGGGTCTGGATGTCTGGTCGAGCGGCGACGGCACGCCGGGATCGGACACCTATGAGAACGCGGCCAATGCGGCCTTTGTCCCGGCGGATCAGGATTTCGGCGGGGCGCTGGAATTGCTGAAAACCGACTCGGTGCAGAAGCTGCGCTACATGGGGCAGACGACACTGCTGCCCGGTTGCTATCTGCGCGTCACGGCGCGGGTGAAGGCTGTCAGTGGTAACCTGCCATCGGTGCGGATCGCGGGCTATCCGGCGCAGCCGGGCGGGGCCAAGGTGAGCGGTGTGCCCGAGTTCGGCCCTGCGACAGCCCTTACGAGCTACGGCGAGGTGGTCGAAGTCAGCGCCATTATCGGCACTGGGGATCGCGGCGGCGTGGATATGGTCTGGGGCATGGATGCGGCCTATGGGCATCTTGGGCTGGATCTGACCGGGTCGAGCGGCGGCGTGGTTCGGATCGACGATATCGTGATCGAGGATGTGACTTCGGTCTTTCTGAGGGACATGCTCGCACAGGTCGATGTGCGCGACTATGGCGCGGTGGGCAATGGCGTGACGGATGACACCGCCGCCTTTGAGGCCGCCAATGCCGCCGCAAACGGGCGCACGGTGCTGGTGCCCGCAGGGAACTACCTTCTGAACGGCGATGTGACCTTTGACACGCCGGTGAAGTTTGAAGGCCATGTGACCATGCCGGATAGCGCGATCTTGCTGCTGCGCCGCAATTTCGACCTGCCGAACTATGTGGAAGCCTTCGAGGATGAGCGGACGGCGTTCCTGAAGGCGTTTCAGGCACTCTTGAACAACGCTGACCACGATTCGCTCGACATGGGTGGGCGCAAGATCACCGTCTATAGCCCACTCGATATGCAGGCGGCGGTGCCTGACAAGACCAGCTATGCGACCCGTCGCGTGATCCGCAACGGTCAGATCGAGGCCGGGTCGAGCAGCAATTGGGACACGCAGGTGGTGACTTCGCAAGCGACCTATTCACCTTCGGACAGCCGCAAGCTGACCAATGTTACCAATGTCGCCAATGTGCCAGTTGGCGCGCTGGTCGAAGGCAATGGGGTCGGGCGTGAGATTTATGTCCGTTCCAAGAATGTCGCGACGCAGGAGATCACGCTGAACGCGCCCTTGTTCGACGCCGCGGGCACGCAGAACTTCACTTTCCGCAAGTTCCAGTATCTGGTGGATTTCAGCGGCTTTGCCTCGCTGTCGAAATTCGTGATGGCGGATATCGAGTTCCAGTGCAACGACCGCTGCAGCGCCATTAACTTGGCACCTTCGGGGCTGATCTTTCACCTGCGCGATTGCTTTGTCAGCCGCCCGATGGACCGGGGCATCACCTCGATCGGTGGCGGCTGTCAGGGGATGCTGATCGATCGCTGTCAGTTCTTGTCCGCCGAAGACGCGCTAACGGTGCCGAACCGAACCAGCATCGCGCTGAACACCAATGCGAACGACGTGAAGCTCCGTGATTGTCGGGCAACCAAATTCCGTCACTTCGCACTGCTGGCGGGGGGAAATAGCATCGTCACGGGCAATCACTTCTTTCAGGGGGACGAGGTCCATAATGGCGTGCGCTCGGCGGGTCTTATCCTTGCCTCGGCACATACCAGTGCAGTGGTGACAGGCAATTACGTCGACAATTGCTTTATCGAATGGACCAATGAGCAAGACCCGACGCCGGATCACACGAACGGCTATTCCTTCAGCGCGCTGACCATCAGCGACAACATCTTCCTGTCCGGTGAGGTTGCGCCCTGGTTCAGCTATATCGTGGTGAAACCGCATGGGGCGGGGCACTATCTCAGCGGGGTGAACATCACAGGCAACCGGTTCCGCAGCCTGAACGGTAGCATCGACCGGGCGGAGCGGGTGGATACCACCTATGCCGACCTCGATATTTCGCGCTGCAAGAACGTGGTGATGAAAGGAAACTCTTTTCATGCTGTCACGACGCAGGTCGAGAATGTCGCCGAGATTGAGCACAACCAGTCAACGCCGTCGGACACTTGGGTTATCGATACGGCGGGGCATTTGCCCTTCGACGGGCACGCCTTGAACAGTGACGCGGTGGTGGCGCATGGGGCGATCCGCAACGCCAACAATGTGGCGCAATATGACATGCCTTACGTCAAACACGCTGAAGGGCCGGACAATGACCAGCTACATGTGATCTGGCCTACCCCGGTAAAGGGGAAGGTCTCGGTGATGGTGCGGATGGACAGTCGCTGAGTTAAGACGCGTTACAGCGTGAATGGTCCCGTCGGTGATCCGGCGGGGTTTTCGTTCGCTTAGAACTGCCGCCAGATTCCGATTTTGATCGTGGTATTCTCGGGTGCGTTCACAGGGACTTCGCTGCCGATCTGCACGCGATATTGGGTGCCGCGTGGGCTAAAGATGACCGAGGGGGCGACCTTGGCAAATGTCCCGGCGGACGTGTGTGAGACGAAGAGTTGAACCATGCCGCTGGTCACCTCGGTGAAGTCTAATCCGGCTGTTGTGTCCAGTTTGATGACCCCCTGATTGAAGCCGAACTCCCATTTGACCGAGGCATCAACGGCAAGCCAGCCGTTGCGATTTTGTAAAGTGTAACCCCGCCCCCAAGACAGCCCGGCTTTGAGATGGGGCGAGACCATTTCCCCCACCCAACTTGCGCCTGCGCCGAGTTCATAGGCCCAGCGGCCCTGCTCAGTCGGCTCGCCCAAGGGGAAGCGTAAGAACAACGTGGCACTGCCAGTTTGCAGGCCAAAGGGGTTTTGGAAGGTGGTGACATCTGCCCCCAGCGTCAGGTCTTCGCGCAGCCCGTATTCGAGATAGGTGCTCTGGGTCAGATCGTAGAAATATGTGGCCGAGAAGGTTGAGGCGACAAAGCTCGTGCCCTCCTCCCGCAGCCACGCACCTGCACAGGCCGGAACGGCGGACAGTTGGCTGGTCAGCAACATGACGGCAAAGGCAGATCGCATGGCAGGCTCCTGCAGCGATCTTGGTTAAGGATGGTTAACAAATGGTTTCGGGTAACGGGCAAAAGTAAAGGCTCGGCGCTTTGCGCACCGAGCCTTTGTCGTCACTCAAATTCGTGAGTCCGGGTCAGACGTGGGCTTTGTTCCCGCGCGGACCGGCGATGAGCCACGCGATGAAGCCCAGAACAGGCAGAATAATGATGCCCAAAGCCCAAGCGATCTTGGCCATGCCGGAGGCACCCGACGTCATAACTTGGTAGATTGCGTAGATATCGGCAATCAGGATGATAAGTCCCAGAAGTCCATATTCCATTGTCGTTTCTCCTTGTAGCTTCGTCACATTCGCATTGGTGGTATAACCTGCCTATTGGCGATTTTGTTCCGCAGACCCCCCCTTCACGCCATCGGTCATAAACCGCCGGACAGTTTATTGGGCCGGAACTCCGAGGAGCAGATCGGGGTTTTTTCCTTGCAGCAGTAGCGAAAGGAAAGGCTATGACTGATACGATGACAGGTACAACCGCACCGGCATCGCTGGTGTCTTCCAACAACGTGAACGGGACGGCTGTCTTTGGCGCGGATGGCGCTGAGATCGGCCATATTGACCACCTGATGATCGACAAAAAGTCAGGCAAGGTCGCCTATGCCGTTATGGGGTTCGGCGGTTTCCTCGGGATGGGAGAGGAACACTATCCCGTGCCGTGGAATGCCCTGAACTACGACCCGGACCGCGACGGTTTCATGACCAATATCGACGAGAAAACCGTCAAAGGCGCGCCCGAACGTACCGACAGCTGGTACACTGACCGCGCGTGGCAAGAGCGGACCTTTGATCACTATGGGGTGCCGTATTATTGGCTCTGAGGCGCGGAAAACGTCACCGTGCTACATCACCGGTAAGCAAAATCGGCATCAGGCCGCGCAGCCTGATGCCGTTCATTGATTTTTAGCGTTGGGACGGGCCTGATAGGCAAAAGGCAATACTGCCGAAACTTTTGAGGTTCCCTATGCGCCGACTAATTACACTTGCCATGCTGCTCACCCTCGCGGGCTGTGGCGTGCCTTTCGTACCCTTTATTTAATTTACTGACATAATCGTAAGGACATCCTGTTCATGGAAGCTTTTCTGGACACTCTGGGCGCTGTCGCCCTGATCGCCTTGGTCGTGGTCGGCCTGGTCGCCGGGGCGATTGCTGGGGCCGTGGCAGGGCGCAACCGGCTGCTGTATCTGATCCTCGGGGTGGTCGGTGCCGTTGCTCTGCCGTTCGTTCTGGCAGCGCTTGGCATCACCGTCGTCGCTGCTGGCGGCTTGCTGGTGCTGCTGATCGTTGCGGCGATTGGTGCAACATTGGTCCTCGCCTTGGTCGCTGCGCTTAAAAAGCGTTAGACACTTTCGCGCGGCGTCGCAAACTCGGGGTTTGCTTCGAAAAACTGTTCCGCAAAATGGCCAGCGGCCCACCCCTCGTAGGTAAACAGCTTATGGGTGTCGCTTTCGCGCATTTCGCTTAGGAACAACTGGTCAGACTCGTCGCGGACAAATTCGACCCGTTCCGGTGCAGATGCAGCGCGATCCTGCATTTCTGCTTCTGAAAGATGGGATATGGCCACGAAAAACACCTGTGGTTTGCCGGCGCGTGGCAATTCACGGGCAATCGCTACGGGGTAGAGGTCGTAATCTTCCGGGGCCAGCCCTAGCTCGCTCGCGATCTCCCGCGCCATTCCCTGGCTGATCAGTTCGAACCCGTGGTCGGCGTCTGCGTCAATTTCGGGAAACTCGCAAACTCCGGACACGGTGCAATGGAGGCCGCCTTCGGTAATGGCGCCCATCTTTGGGCTGCGTAGCCGCCATAGAGGACTAAGCTGCGCGTCATAAACCATCGCGGCCACCCCAAGCGTATTGGCCAGTTGCGATGTCGCGAGGGAGGGAAGGCGACCATTCTCCGGTGGTTCGACATCTTGTCGGATGGTCTGCGCGCCAGCAGGGAGGGCGCCACTATCGGTGTCGACACTGATATTCGTCGCAACTTGATCGGTGTACCGAGCAGATTGCAATGTAAGCGTCGCCGCTCCACAATCGATGTCACACAGACGCCACGCATAGTTGTTCTCAAACCCCTCTGGCGCAGAGGGGTCGGGGTTCAGCCGCCCGAGCGCTTTGAAATGCGAAACCATGGTTTTCGCATGTTTGCTCAGTGACATGGGAATTCGGAAATTCGAGGGTCTAAATACCAACCGGCATTGTGCGACATTCAAGGCATCAAGCGCTATCGCACGCGCACCGGAGGAACGGAGCGCTGTAACATCGACGTAAGGCACCCACTGGGCCTTTTCTTCCGTGGCGCCGTAGCCGTGATAGATCGCCCATAGTCTTTCTTGATCATGCTCATAGAACGGCCCCTCTGGCTGCTTCGCGAGATCAGCAGTGACCCGCGGGCGATCTGATAGATCGGTTACCAACGTGGTGCTGATACCAAGAAAGGAGACCGAGAGCTCTTTGTTGCGTGCGCGCTGGGCTTTGAGCACACGAGCGGCCCCTTTAAGGAAAGTTCTCATAGCGCTGCGGCCCTTTTCTCAGAGATCAGAAGATTGGCTCAGCGCTTGCGTCGCTTCACATTGCCACCCCGCATGCCGCCGCGGCCAGAGGTGCTGCGGCCTGAGGCTTTCTGGGCGGTGTCAACGGCCTTATCAATCGCCTGCTGCCGCGCCATCGGGTCATCGGCGATAGCGAGGTCAACAGCTTCAAGCCGTTTGACCTCATCCCGGAGCCTTGCGGCTTCTTCGAACTCAAGGTTCTCAGCCGCTTTACGCATGTCGGTGCGCAGCCCGTCCAGCACCGTCTGAAGGTTGCCGCCCGCGAGGGGGTTGTCGACCTTGGCGGTGACGCGGTTCATGTCCACATCGCCCTTGTAGAGCCCGGCCAGAATGTCATCGACGTTCTTCTTAACCGTGGCAGGCGTGATGCCGTGTTCTTCGTTATAGGCGATCTGCTTGGCGCGGCGGCGGTCGGTCTCGCCCATCGCACGCTCCATCGAGCCGGTGATGCGGTCGGCGTACATGATTACGCGGCCTTCGGCATTTCGCGCTGCACGGCCAATGGTTTGGATCAGCGAGGTTTCGGAGCGTAGGAAGCCTTCTTTATCCGCGTCCAAAATGGCCACGAGCCCGCATTCGGGGATGTCCAAGCCTTCTCGCAGCAGGTTGATCCCGATCAGCACGTCAAAGGCGCCGAGGCGGAGGTCCCGCAGGATTTCGATCCGCTCAATCGTGTCGATATCCGAGTGCATATAGCGCACGCGAATGCCCTGTTCGTGCATATATTCGGTGAGGTCTTCGGCCATGCGTTTGGTCAGCACGGTGCAAAGCGTGCGGTAGCCGTCGGCGGCCACTTTGCGCACCTCATCGAGCAGGTCGTCGACCTGCATCTCGACCGGGCGGATTTCGATATGAGGGTCGATCAGGCCCGTGGGACGAATGATCTGTTCGGTAAAGACACCGCCGGTCTGCTCGATCTCCCACGCGGCGGGGGTGGCCGAGACAAAGACCGACTGCGGGCGCATGGCGTCCCATTCCTCGAACTTGAGCGGGCGGTTGTCCATGCAGGACGGCAGGCGGAAGCCGTGTTCGGCCAGCGTGAACTTGCGCCGATAGTCGCCCTTATACATGCCGCCGATCTGCGGGACCGAAACGTGGCTTTCGTCCGCAAAGACGATGGCGTTGTCGGGGATGAACTCAAACAGGGTGGGGGGCGGCTCGCCCGGTGCGCGGCCCGTGAGATAGCGCGAGTAGTTCTCGATCCCGTTGCAGACGCCGGTAGCCTCTAGCATCTCGATGTCAAAGTTGGTGCGCTGCTCCAACCGCTGGGCCTCCAGCAATTTGCCGTCGGCAACCAGTTGGTCGAGCCGCGTGCGCAGTTCTTTCTTGATGCCGATGACGGCCTGAGACATCGTCGGCTTGGGCGTTACATAGTGGCTGTTCGCATAGACGCGGATCTGGTCGAACGTGTCCGTCTTCTCGCCGGTCAGCGGGTCGAACTCAGTGATGCTCTCCAACTCCTCGCCAAAGAAGGACAGCCGCCAAGCGCGGTCATCAAGGTGAGCCGGGAAAATCTCAAGACTGTCGCCGCGCACCCGGAAAGAGCCACGCTGGAAAGCCGCGTCATTGCGTTTGTACTGCTGGGCGACCAAATCGGCGATGATCTTGCGCTGGTCATAGCTTTCGCCTGCCTTCAGGTCTTGCGTCATCGCGCCATAGGTCTCGACAGAACCGATGCCGTAGATGCAGGACACCGAGGCCACGATAATCACATCATCGCGTTCTAGCAGCGCACGGGTGGCGGAGTGGCGCATCCGGTCGATCTGTTCGTTGATCTGGGATTCCTTCTCGATGAAAGTATCCGAGCGGGCGACATAGGCTTCGGGCTGGTAGTAGTCGTAGTAGGAGACGAAATATTCCACCGCGTTGTCCGGAAAAAAGCCTTTGAACTCGCCGTAAAGCTGCGCCGCCAGTGTCTTGTTCGGCGCGAGGATGATCGCCGGGCGCTGCGTCTCTTCGATCACCTTGGCCATGGTGAAAGTCTTGCCCGTGCCCGTCGCGCCCAAGAGCACCTGATCGCGCTCGCCCGAGTTTACCCCTTCGGTCAGCTCCTTGATCGCTGTGGGCTGATCGCCCGCCGGGTCGAACTCGGTGACAAGGTTGAACTTTTTGCCACCCTCCAACTTGGGGCGGTTGCGCACGTCGGGCGCAGGGTTTGCCAGCAGGGGCATCCCCTCTGATTTGTCGGAATGGGCATAGGGCATCGCGGATATCCTTCGTCGGGCACAGACATAGGTGCCCCCTTTCACGCGGGGTTCAAGGGGGCGAGATGCTGCTATGCACCGTCTTAGCCGCTAAAGCGGACTATTTCATCAGCCGTTTGCGGTTCTGACGCACCTTCCGTGTGAGCGGGGCAAGCGAGGCGTTGATGATTTGCTCAGGCGCTTTGCCAGCAAATGCAGCCTGCGTGCCTGCGCTGAACGCCTTGGTCATCGCCGGACCTTTTTCCGAGATCATGCGGTTGTTTTCGCCTGGCCGTGCGGGCAGGGCGCCGGCCATCGCCATCAGCCGCAGGGACATGACGATCTGGGTTTCGACAGCGAGCGCGGCAAATTGGCTTTGCAGGGCGAAAAAGGTGAAGGGGGTCATTAGGGGCGCTCCGTTGGGGTTGTTCATATGTAGTCTCTGCGCTGCAGCATTCCAGAGCGCGCCTTGCTTATCGGCATCCCTTGCCCCTTGGCGCGGAATATTAGATAAGTTCACAGGTTCCAGAAACGAGAGACCCGAAATGCGCGCACGTATCTACCAACCCGCCCGTACAGCGATGTCCTCCGGCGCGGCCAAAACCCGTGTCTGGCTGCTCGAATTCGCCCCGGCGGAGGCGCGCTCAGTGGACCCGTTGATGGGCTGGACCTCCTCCGGCGATACACAGAGCCAAGTGCGCCTGCAGTTCGACACCCGCGAAGCCGCCGAAGAATATGCGCGTGACCACGGCATCGACGCGCAGGTGCAAGAGCCGAACAAGCGCAAGCCGAACATCCGCGCGGGCGGGTATGGTGAGAACTTCGCGACAGGACGCCGGGGCGCGTGGACGCACTAAGGGTGTGTCGATCTGGGTGAAGTTGGCTTGGAAGCGGAGCCTTAACTTCGCTTGAAGACCTTACGTTAATACATGGGCGCCCGTTGGACGCCTTTTCTATATGTTGGTTGTCCCGCCGAAGAGAGGACCAATGGCGGGCGATGCTCTGAAACGGACCACTTAGGAACGGATGAGACAAGCTCATCCAAACCCTAGTACTGCATCGTCACCCGGTGCCCGCGGCGGTAGGTCAGTTGCACAAAGGTGATGGTCTGCCCTTCGAGCCAAGTTGTACGCTCGGTTTGGAACAGAGCGTCGCCTTCTTTACAGTCCAAATAGTCCGCTACAATTCCGCTCGCAGCGACGGCGTGGAAGCTGATCTGGGCGTCTGTAAATGGGACCGTGGAGACCAGCCATTCATTAGGGCCGACCTCGCTGAAGTCATGCTGTTCAGCCTCGGGCAGGGCGCTGAGGTTGATCCAGCGGTCTTCGTGCTGATAGGGTGCGCCATCGGCGTAATGCATGCAGGTTAGGTGCAGCGCCCGGTCTTCGTCCTTCAGCGCCATACGCGCGCGGAGCCAGTTGGGGGCGGGTTCGGCTTTGCATTGGACCAAGGCATAGCGGTATTTGGCGCCCAGTTCCTTGATCTCTTGGCCCACGATGGGGATGTTCATTCGCACATGGCGGACCGGGTTCTGCCGGACCCGTGTCCCGGCTTTGCGGCGGCGTTCGATGATGCCATCATCGGCCAGTTCACGCATCGCCCGGTTGACCGTAGCGCGCGCACAGCCATAGCTGACCGCCAGATCGACCTCATTGGGCATGGCGCTGCCGGGGGCGAGATCGCCCTGAGTGATCTGACGCAGAATGTCGGCTTTCACTTCGCGGTAGGATATGGACATCTATGCGCTCTCCGATAAAGCGAAACTGGGGCGGCCATGCCGCTGAGTTGGCTGGAAAAGCTATATACTATAGTTTCAAAAGACCAGACATAAAGGGTGCCGCCCTTACTCTGAATGCTCTTGCGCGCAGGTGATCCGACAGCGACCGGCAAGAGTTGGACCGCCCTCCGAGCCTCCTAAACCATAGCGCGATTCAGCGAGGTTCCAGACCAAGCGCCCAATTGTTGAGCGCCAGCTTTGATCCCTCCAAAGTTCTGCGCCGAATAATTTGACATTATTATGCATCTACATAACAGATATAAGTACGTATTTGACCTGAGGGCCACAGCTGCCCGTTTCGAGGTCGTAACAGCCGATCGGAGGGTGGGCATATGAAAAGACGGACATTTCTGACAACCGGGGCAGTAGGCACCGCGGCAACGGCACTGGCATCTCCCGCCATCGCCCAAGACAAACGGCAGTGGAAGATGGTCACCGCATGGCCGAAAAACCTGCCTGGGCCGGGCGTTGCGGCGCAACAATTGGCCGACCGGATCACGACGCTGTCTGGCGGGCGGATCGAAGTGAAGCTGTTCCCGGCGGGGGAACTGGTGCCCGGGCGTGGCGTCTTTGACGCTGTCAGCGAAGGGACTGCCGAACTGTATCACGCCGTTCCGGCCTATTGGGGCTCCAAGTCCAAAGGCATCCTGCTCTTTGGCTCGCAGCCGTTTGGTCTGCGCGCGGATGAGCAGGTTGGCTGGATGATGCATGGCGGCGGGCAAGAGCTTTACGACGAGATGTATGGCCGCTTTGGCATCAAACCCTTCCTCTGCGGCAACTCTGGTCCCCAGTGGGGCGGTTGGTTCCGCAACGAGATCAACTCTGCCGAAGACCTGAAAGGTCTCAAGTTCCGCACCACCGGTCTGGCCTCTGAAATGGCGGCGAAGCTCGGCATGGCCGCCGAAGCGATGGGCGGCCCGGCGATGTTCCAAGCCCTGCAGACCGGCGCATTGGATGCGGGCGAGTTTATCGGCCCATGGACTGACAGCGCGCTTGGCTACTATCAGGTTGCGAAGAACTACTACTGGCCCGGCGTGGGCGAGCCATCCTCTGCCGAGGAATGTGGCATCAACGGCGATGTCTATAATGAGCTGCCGGACGATCTGAAACTGGTGGTCAAGACTGCCTGTGACAGCTTGTACAACCAAGTCTGGGGCGAATATTTCACCAAACACGCGCAAGCGCTTGACGCGATGGTTGCCGAGCATGGCGTTCAGGTGAAGATGTTCCCCGAAGACGTGCTGGTCGCAATGGGCAAAGCCGCGGCGGAAGTGATCGACGATCTGCGCAACGACGACGATGAGTTAGTCAAGCGGATCACCGAGAGCTTCGTGACCTACCGCGACTCGGTCGGGAAATACATGGTCTATGCCGATAACGGTCAGATGAACGCCCGTAATCTGGTTATGGGCTACTGATAGCTTCAGGGCAGGGGCGCGGCCATGGCTGCGCCCTTGACCCATGCGAGGGGGGACGATGCTGCAACTGGCAAACACCTTGGATAAGGTGAACCTTGGCGTGGCCTATGTGGTGCGCTGGTTGGCGCTGGCGATGATGTTGGTGCAATTCACCATCGTTGTGGGACGCTATGCCTTCGGGCTGAACTCCATCGCGCTTCAAGAAAGCGTGCTCTACATGCACGCCACGCTGTTCATGTTGGCGGCGGGCTATACGCTCTTGGTCGACAAACATGTGCGCGTTGACGTTTTCTACGCAAAGGTCTCAGCCGCAGCGCAGCGCCGGATCGACATCTTTGGCCATTTGTTCTTGCTCATGCCGTCGATGATCGCGCTGATCTATTGGTCTTGGCCGTCTGTGCGCAATTCCTGGGCCATCTTCGAAGGTCCGATTTCCGTTGGCGGGATTGAAGCGGTGTTTCTACTCAAATCCCTGATCCCCGTCTTTGCCGTCCTTGTGATCTTGCAATCTTTGGCCCTGTTGATCCGTCTTCTGGCCGTGAAAGTCCCCTGATGTTCGAATACCTCGACCTGCTTATGTTCGCCGCGCTGATGGCGGCGATCCTTCTTGGCTTTCCTGTGTCCTTTAGCATCGCCGGGGTGGCCATCTTCTTTGCCTATCTGGGCTGGTCGTTGGGCGAGATGGACATCGGGCTGCTGGGGGCTTTGGGACAGCGCGTCTTTGGTACGCTGACGAACCCTGTGTTGATCGCGATCCCGCTCTTCGTGTTGATGGGCGCATTGCTTGAGAAAAGCCGGATCGCTGAAGAACTGCTCGACACGATGGGGCGGCTGTTCGGGCAGTTGCGCGGTGGGCTTGGTATTTCAGTCGTGCTGGTCGGGACGTTGCTGGCCGCCTCCACAGGGATTGTCGGGGCCACTGTGATCGCGATGGGGATGATCGCGCTGCCTACGATGCTGCGAGCGGGATATGATGCGCGGGTTGCCTCGGGCATTGTCTGCACTGCGGGCACTTTGGGCCAGATCATTCCGCCCTCGACCCTGCTGATCATTCTGGCAGACGTCATGTCCACGGCGTTCCAGCAAGCGCAGTATGAGCAGGGAAAGTTCTCTGTCGAAGCGCTGTCGGTCGGCCAGTTCTTTGCCGCTGCCGTGATCCCCGGCCTGGTGCTGGTCTGCCTCTATCTGATCTACATCCTTCTGCGCGGCTGGCTGCGCCCGCAGGACATGCCCCCCGCGCCGCTTGATCTGGCCAAACCCAACTGGCGCGAGGTTGCGGGCGCGGTGTTTCCGCCTATCGTGCTGATCTTTGCCGTGCTGGGCGCCATTCTGGGCGGTGTTGCTACGCCGACCGAAGCGGCCTCTGTCGGTGCAGTTGGAGCGCTGCTGATGACCGGCTACCGCAGCGGCACTGCCGCTTGGGTGATCTTTTCAGGCACGGTTGCATTGATTGCCCTCGGCCTATTGGCGGGTGCCTTTCCGGTGCGGTTCCAGCGCAGCGATTTGACGTCGGGCGCCTATACCTTGGGCGTCTTCTATATCGGGCTGGCACTGATCGGGGGCGCAGCGGTGCTGTTGGCCCTGCGGGCCGCGCTGAAAAAGCGGGTCGTGCAGGAAGCGATCAACTCGACGATGACCATGACCTCCATGATCTTTGTCACCATTATCGCGGCGGGATTCTTTAGCCTCGTTTTCATCGGGCTGGGAGGCGAAGAGCGCGTGGCGGGCATTCTGGCCGAGATGCCGGGCGGTGCGACCGGTGCGCTGGTGTTCTGCATGATTGTCATCTTCATCATGGGTTTCTTCCTTGATTTCGTCGAAATCTCGGTCATCGTGCTGCCCCTGATCACACCCTCGCTGATCATGCTAGGTCATGATCCGATCTGGCTCGGCGTCTTGATCGCGATCAACTTGCAGACGTCCTTTTTGACGCCGCCCTTTGGCTTCTCGTTGTTCTACCTACGCGGTGCCGCCCCTGCCGAAGTTACGACGGGGCAGATCTATGCCGGCGTGATGCCGTTCATCTGTCTGCAGATCGTCGGGATCGCGCTGATTTGGCTGTGGCCCACCCTGGCGACATGGCTGCCGGCAGCCTTGTTTTAAAGCTGGTTGGCACCCGCTGTCATAAAAGTTTTGCAATATCAGAGGATAAGGGCATGATTGCCGCGCAAGTATAATTTGACCAACTGGTCCAACGCGCGCATTCTGTCGACAATTAAAACACTACAGAGAGGACACCCCATGACACGAACCATTCTTCTGGCCGGCACAATGCTGGCGGGGCTCGCATCCGTTGCACAGGCCGACACGCTCCGGCTTTTGACTTGGGGCGGCTATGCCCCCGAGGATGTGGTGGCGAAGTTTGAAGAAGAGACGGGTCATACCGTCGAGGTGACCAAATCCAACAACGAGGAAATGATCGCCAAGCTGCGGGCCACCGGCGGCGGTGGTTTTGACCTTGCCCAGCCATCTCAAGACCGCATCATGGGGCCGCAGATGGAGTTCGGTATCTACAAGCCGATCGATGTGTCCAAGCTGAACAAAGACCTCTTCATCCCTTCGATGCTCGAAGCCACGATGGGCAACACCACTGTGAACGGTGACGTTTATGGCGTGCCGCATGTTTGGGGCACCTCGGGTCTGGTCATGAACACAGCCGAAGCCGGTGACGTCGTGAAGGACTACACAGATCTCTGCGCCGAAGAAGTGGCCGGTAAAGTGTCATACCGTCTGAAGCGCCCGACGCTGATTGGTTTTGCCTTTGCGATGGGCGAAGACCCTTTCGCCGCCTATGACGACGAAGCAAAATACGCCGAGATCATGGAAAAGGTCGAAGCAAAGCTGATCGAATGCAAGGCAAACGTCAAAACCTATTGGGGTGGTGGCGATGAGCTGATGAACCTGCTGCGCTCGGGCGAAGTTACCGCCTCGATGGCATGGGACACCGGCGGCTGGAAGCTGAACGACGACAATGCGGACCTCACCTTTGTCGCCCCGGCTTCGGGTGCTCTGGGTTGGATCGACACCTTCGTTCTGCCGGCAAAAGGGCAGGCGGACGATGTTGCTTATGAGTGGATCAACTTTGTCATGCAGCCTGAAATCGCCGCGATGATCACTGCGGCAGCGGGCAACTTCACGGCCTCTGCCGGGGCGGACGAGTTTGCTGAAGACAGCCTGAAAGCCAAGTATCAGGCCAGCTTCCCGCAAGAGGCAATCGACAACATCAAATGGTACCCGCCAGTCCCTGCCGGTTTGGAAACCATTGAGGGCGAAGTTCTGGACCGCGTCCAGGCTGCCAACTGATCACTGACAAGCTGGGCGGCATCCTAACGCGGGTGCCGCCCCATTTATTGGAATTCACATGACCCCTGATCTGGAATGCGTCGACCTCGTCAAGCGGTTCGACGATACCGCCGCTGTTAACAACGTTTCTTTCTCGGTGCCGCCGGGCAGTTTCTTTTCCATTCTCGGGCCCTCTGGCTGCGGCAAGACGACGATCATGCGCATGATTGCGGGCTTTCTTGATCCCACGTCGGGGGACATCCGGATCAAGGGCGGCTCGGTGCTGGACACACCGCCGAACAAGCGCCCCGTCAACATGGTGTTTCAGCATCTTGCGCTCTTCCCGATGATGACGATTGCCGAGAATATCGGTTACGGGCTGCGCCGCCGCGGCATGGCCAAGGGTGAGATTGGCCGCAAGGTAGACGAGGCGCTGGACCGGATTGGCCTGCCCGGCATCGGGGCGCGGAAGGTAGATGAGCTTTCGGGCGGGCAAAAACAGCGGGTGGCGATTGCGCGCTGCATGGTGTTGGAGCCTGATGTGCTGCTGCTGGACGAGCCGCTGGGCGCCCTAGACCTCAAGCTGCGCGAACATATGAAAGTGGAGTTAAAGGCGCTGCAGGCGGCCTTTGACACGACCTTTGTCTATATCACCCATGACCAGTCCGAAGCATTGGTCATGTCTGACCAGATCGCCGTGATGAATGCGGGACAGTTTGAGCAAGTCGGGACCGGGCAGGACCTTTACTACCGGCCAGACACGCCCTTTGTCGCCGGGTTCATCGGGGAATCGAACCGCTGGAAAGGCCGGATTGAGCGGGCCGAGGGCGGCAATTTGCAATTGCGCACGGACAGCGGTTTGGCCATACGCGCCACCGGCATGGGGCTCTCCGAAGGCGCGCGGGCCGAGATCTTTGTGCGCCCTGAGTCAATCCGTCTTGCCGCCAGTGCTGACGCGCTGGCAGAATTTGACAACCAGCTGACCGGCACCGTCACCAGCCTGCTCTTCAACGGCGCGGCCTCGCGCGTGTTGGTGCGGGACACAGCGGGTGAAACGCTGGAAGTGACGCTGCCGCAATCGGGGGAGTTTGCCTCTCTGAAACGCGGTGACGCCATCCACATCGGCTGGGGCGCGGGGCAGGCCAGCTGCTTTGAGGCGAGCTGATGCGCAATCAGTCCCGCATTACGTTCTACCTGCTGCTGACGCCCTTGGTGCTTTGGCTAGGGCTGCTGATCATCATCCCGCATATCGATATGCTGCTGATATCGCTGCGTGAGCGTATTAGCTTCGGCGTTTATGAGACCAGTCTGTCGCAGTATGAAAAGGCGCTGACCGAACCGCTCTACCTGCGCACCTTCTGGCGCACCGCGGTGATGTCGGTGCTGGCCACTGTCATCACACTGCTGATCGCCTTTCCGGTGGCCTATTACATCGCAAAGATGGCGAAGGGGCGTTTGCAGCAAGTGCTGTTCCTCCTGTGTCTGATCCCGTTCTACGTCTCCGAGCTGGTGCGCACCTTTGGCTGGATGATCCTGCTGCGTGAGACGGGGCTGATCTCCAGTTTGCTGCAATGGGTGGGGCTTGCCGATCAGCCGGTCGAATTGCTCTATACCGATGCGACGATGATGGTCGGGCTTGTCTATACCTCCATGCTTTTCATGGTAGTGCCGCTTGTGACCACGCTCGAAAGCCTCGACGACAGTGTGATTGAGGCAGGCTATGACCTTGGCGGCAGCGGGTTTTCTGTCTTGCGCGAGATTATCATCCCCCACGCCATGCCCGGCATCGTGTCAGGCTGTATCGTGGTCTTTATGCTGAGCTTGGGTAACTACCTGACGCCGACAATGCTCGGCGGGAAAGACAGCCTGTGGTTCACCGAAATGATCTATAACCAATTCATCGTCCGCTCCAACTGGGAGCTCGGCGCCGCCTTCGGCTTTATGTTGCTGGTGCTGTCTTCGGTGATCGTCTGGGGGATGCTGCGGCTGACCGGCCGAACCCTCAAGGAAACGATGGGGTGAGCCTATGATCCCGACAATCCCGCAATCGCGCAGCTTCCGTCTTGTCTATGGCGGCTATGTAGCGCTTTTCTTCCTCTATCTCGCCCTGCCGCTGACTGTGGTCGCAGTCTTTGCCTTTAACGACAGCCAGTTTCCCTCGCTGCCGTGGGAGGGGTTCACCTGGAATTGGTTCTTTGGTGAGGAACGCCCGCAGATCGGGGTCTTCCATGAGCGCGGCATCCTGCGGTCCGTGGGCACATCTGCTTTCGTTGCGCTCTGCGTTGCCGTGCTGTCGGTCTCTGTCGGCACGACGAATGCTTTTTTGTTCAACCGCTATGAGTTCCGCGGCAAAGGATTTCTCTATGTGCTGATGCTTCTGCCGCTGGTGATCCCGGGCATCGTGCTTGGCATCTCGATCTTGGTCTTTTCCTCAACGCTGGCGAACGGCCTTTGGGATCTTGCGCAGATGGATGTTCAGGCTTTGCGGCCGGGACTGCTGCTCGTGATCCTCGGCCAGTTCAGCTTTATCACGACCATCGCGACATTGGTCATTTCAGCCCGCCTGCAAAAGTTCGACCGCACACTAGAGGAGGCGGCGCTGAACCTCGGGGCTGACCGTCTGACCGCGGTGCGCACCATCACGCTGCCGTTCCTTGCGCCTGCGATGATCGGCGCGGTGGTTGTGGCTTTCCTGATGAGTTTTGAGAACTTTAACACGACGCTGATGCTAGTCGGGTCGGATGCGCCGCTGACCATCGCGATGTTTGACCGGCTGAAAGAGGGATCAACGCCTTTGTTGAACGCAGTATCTTTGCTTCTGATGCTGGGCTCTTCGCTGCTGGCCTTGCTGGTCATCCTGTTCCAGCGCCGAGGGTGAAGAGCCGGCACGTTCAGGCAAGAACCTCCTAGCAAGCATGCGAGCGGAGAGTTTTTGACCCTGCGCCTTGCGCAAAGCCTACCTACAGAACAAACGCAGGGCACCTTCGGAAAGAAGGTTAGCCCCTCCATTCGCATGTGCCCGAGCGCGGTGAGATTTCACATCACAGGTTGCAATCCCGGAGAGCGAAGCCTATTGCCGAAGTAATTTACTAAAATACTAAGGTAAGGATTTTCCCGTGTTGAAACCCCTGTCAGCTTTCGTCCTGTCCCTCATGGCTACCGCAGCCTCGGCACAGGATTTCCCTGTGACGGTCGAACACGCTTTCGGCGAAACCACAGTTGCCGAGCAGCCGGCGCGCGTTGCCACCGTTGGCTGGGCCAATCACGAAGTGCCTCTAGCTCTCGGGATTGTACCCGTCGGTTTCGCCCGCGCCTCCTGGGGGGATGATGACGGGGACGGGCTGCTGCCATGGGTCGTCGAGAAGTTGGAAGAATTGGACGCCGAGGTGCCTGTCCTGTTCGACGAAGGCGATGGCATTGATTTCGAAGCTGTGGCCAGCACCAGACCCGATGTGATCCTCGCGGCCTATTCCGGGATTTCGCAGTCGGACTATGACACGCTCAGCCGC
Organism: Sulfitobacter delicatus; assembly: GCF_900102535.1. GTDB lineage: Bacteria > Pseudomonadota > Alphaproteobacteria > Rhodobacterales > Rhodobacteraceae > Sulfitobacter > Sulfitobacter delicatus. The sequence goes on from NZ_FNBP01000014.1 coordinate 57,638, forward strand.
ATCGCCCCGGTTATCGCATATCCAGAAGCGGCATGGACCACGACATGGCGCGAGATGATCCGCCAGAACGCCGCCGGTTTGGGCATGGCCGAAGAAGGCGATACGATGGTGGCAGAGATCGAAACGCGCATTGAGGCGGCCCGCGATGCCCATCCTGAACTGGCGGGTAAAACCGGCATGTTCGTCACCCATCTCGACCCGCGTGACCTGAGCACCATCGGATTTTATGCCGCCGCCGACCAGCGTGTGCAGTTCCTGACAGACCTTGGCATGGACACCCCGCAGGCGGTGCGCGAGGCAAGCGAAGCCGGGAAGTACTCGGGCCGGATCAGTGCCGAACGGATCGACCTGTTTGATGACGTCGACGTGGTGGTGACCTATGGCGATCAGGCGCGGCTGGATGAATTGACCGAGAATCCGCTTATTGCCCGCTTCCCTGCGGTCAGTCGTGGGGCGGTCGTATTGCTGGCCAATGATCCGATGGGCACGGCGGCCAACCCGACGCCTCTTTCCATCGACTATGTGCTCGACGATTACCTCGCGCGGCTGAGCGCCGCCGCAACCCGCAGCGAATGATGCGGGCGGAGCGTCCCCACCGGTTCGCGGGCTTCGCGATTCTGCTCGGACTGCTGGTGCTGACGGTCGGCCTGTCGCTGACCGTCGGTGCACGCGCAGTGCCTTGGGACGAAGTCTGGGCCGGATTGCTTGGGCAAATTGATAGCATCGGCGCTGCCGCAGTCGCTGTACGGGTGCCGCGGACGGCGCTGGCCGTTCTGGCAGGCGGCGCGCTCGGTCTGGCGGGGGCGGTGATGCAGGGCATCAGCCGCAACCCTTTGGCCGATCCGGGAATTTTGGGTGTGAATGCAGGTGCTGCGCTGTTTGTGGTCATTGGTATCGCTTGGTTCGACATCAGCGGCGCGCAAAATTTTCTCTGGCTTGGAATTGCGGGCGCGGGACTGACGGCTGTCTTTGTCTATCTGGTCGGTGCAACGGGGCAGGGCGGCGCGACGCCTTTGAAGCTGACGCTGGCAGGTACAGCAACCTCTGTTGCCGTCTCGGCATTCATCATCGCGGTGGTACTGCCGCGCAATGACATCGCGGGCAGTGTGCAGTCCTGGCAAGTCGGCGGGGTTGGCGGAGCGCGTTTTGACACCCTGCTGCCTGCGGTGCCCTTTGCTGTGGTCGGCCTATTGCTCAGCCTCGCCTCGGCGCGGGTGCTGAACGCCTTGGCCCTGGGAGAAGAGCTTGCCACCGGATTGGGGCAAAGCGTGGCTTTGGGACGGCTCATGGCCGCGGCGGGGGCGGTTGTCCTCTGCGGAACGGCGACAGCGCTCTGCGGACCGATTGGTTTCGTCGGCTTGGTGGTGCCCCATCTCTGCCGGATGATCGCGGGTGTGGACTACAAGCTTGTCCTGCCGCTTTCGACACTGGCTGGTGCTTCTATGCTGGGGCTGTCGGATGTGCTGGGGCGCGTGGTTGCACGGCCAAATGAACTGGACGTCGGGATCGTGACCGCCTTTGTCGGGGCACCCTTCTTTATCTGGACGGTGCGCAACAACAGGATGCGCGGGCTATGAGTGATATGAGCCTTGCCACGCCCCGCGCTTACCGTAGGCCGAGCACACGACGGATACAGGTATTGGCCCTTCTTACGGCCCTTGTGGCAGGCCTGATCCTGCTGACGCTCAGTTGCGGGCGCGGTTGCCTCGCGCCGGGGGACGTTTTTGCCGCGCTGACCGGCGCTCCGGGGGCGGATGCGTCTTTCGTCGTATCTGAGTTGCGCTTGCCGCGCGCTGTGCTGGGGCTGGTTGCGGGGCTGAGCTTTGGTCTCGGTGGCGTGGCTTTTCAGGTCATGCTGCGCAATCCGCTGGCCAGTCCGGACATCATCGGCATCAGTGCCAGCGCCGGCGCGGCAGCGGTCTTTGCCATCGTAATTTTGTCGGTAGACGGCTGGCTGGTTTCGCTCATCGCGGTGGTGGCTGGGTTGGGCGTGGCGCTGCTTATCTGGACGCTTTCTGCGCGCCGTGGCGCGGCCGGAGCGCGGCTCATTCTTATCGGCATCGGCATCTCGGCCATGCTCGACAGCATCACGTCCTATGTGCTGCTGGAGGCGCCCGCATGGGACCGGGCAGAGGCGCTGCGTTGGCTGACCGGGAGCCTGAATGGCGCGCAACTGACGCAGGCCATACCCGTGGCTGGGGCGCTTCTGATCTTCGGAGGGCTGCTGGCCTTTACCGCAAGAGACTTAGAAGCGCTTCGCCTCGGAGATGATACGGCGCAAGCGCTCGGCGTGCGCGCTGATGGCACGCGGCTTCGTGTTACGCTGGCGGCGGTGGGGCTTGTGGCCATCGCAACGGCGGCTACCGGGCCGATCGCCTTTGTTGCCTTTCTCTCCGGGCCCATCGCCGCACGGCTTTTACCGGGAGCGAAAGGCCTTCTTTTGGGCGCGGCTTTGGTCGGGGCTTTTCTGGTGATCGCGGGCGATTTCGTCGGGCAGTTTCTGCTGCCCGCACGTCTGCCCGTCGGCGTTGTCACCGGCGCGGTCGGCGCGCCGTTTCTTCTGTATCTGATCATCCGCGCCAACAAGAATGGGGGCACCTTATGACCCAGCACCATCGACTGGAAACGCGCGAGCTGAGCGCGGGCTATGAAAAACGAGTGATATTAGAGGATGTCTCTCTCACCATCCCGGCAGGCAAGATCACCGCCATTGTCGGAGGCAATGCCTCGGGCAAATCGACGCTGCTGCGCACATTGGCGCGGATCTTGCAGCCTAAGGCGGGGAACGTGCTGCTGGATGGAAATTCGGTGCATCACATGCCATCCCGCAAGCTGGCGCAGGTTATGGGCCTATTGCCACAATCCCCCATCGCCCCGGAGGGTATCACGGTAGCCGATCTCGTCGGGCGCGGGCGGCATCCGCATCAGGGGGTCTTCTCGCGCTGGTCGCGGGAAGACGACCGCGCTGTGTTCCGGGCGCTGGAAGCAACCGGAACAGAGGAACTGGCAGAGCGGGATCTCGATACGCTTTCCGGCGGGCAACGCCAGCGGGTCTGGATCGCGATGGCGCTGGCGCAGGAAACCGACCTGTTGTTGTTGGACGAGCCGACGACCTTTCTCGATGTAGCGCATCAGATCGAAGTGCTGGACCTGCTTGTGGACCTGAACACGGCGCAAGGCACGACGATCGTCATGGTGTTGCATGATCTCAATCTCGCGGCCCGCTATGCGGACCATCTGATCGCTGTCGGCGGTGGCGGCATCCGCGCCGAAGGGGCGCCGCAGCAGGTTCTGACCGAGGAATTGGTGCAAACGGTCTTTGGACTGTCCTGCCGCATCGTGACTGATCCGGTCTCTCACACCCCTGTAATGGTGCCGATTGGGCGACATAAGGCGGTGGAAAAGCACAAGGATGCAGCAGCTTAAGAATAACTTACTAAAATAGTAAGATTCATACTGGCGCTGCCTAAAGATGGGCGGTAAGTGATTCCCGACTGATTCACTAGGTTATTATGGAGACCGCCATGTCCTCTACCCATTTCACGCCCCGTCACCTTGGTCGCGGTTCCCTAAAGACCGCGCTTTTGTGCTGCACAGCGCTAGTGCCCGGTGCGCTGTCCGCGCAAGATGCTTACCAATTGGACGACGTGATCCTTGAGGCAAGCGAGCGCAATTCCGGCGCGGCAGATGCGCAGACCGTGGTCGCAAGCGAGCTTAGCAGCGGCGGCAAGCTGTCAGGTGAGATCCTCGATATACCGGCCAGCGTCTCGGTCATCACCAGTCGCGAGATCGAAGCGCGCGGGGCTGATAGCGTCGAGCAGGTGCTGAACTACACCGCCGGTGCCACCACCGACAGCTACGGCGCCGACGACCGGTTCGACTACTTCATCCTGCGCGGCTTTGAGGCCTATACCTACCGCGACGGGCTGACACTCGGCCCGAACTTCGGGGCCGTGCGCGAAGAGCCCTTTGCCTTTGAGCGGGTCGAAGTCATCAAGGGCGCATCGTCGTCCACCTTTGGCCCCTCCGACCCCGGCGGCTCGGTCAACTATGTCACGAAACGCCCGCGGGCTGAGCGGTTCGGCTCTGTCTATACCTCGGTGGACTCCTACGGCAGCCTGGAAACCGGCGTCGATTTCGGCGACACGCTGGATGAAGAAGGCACGCTGTCCTACCGTTTCACCGGCCTGCTGCGCGATGGTGAGTTGGAATATCCCACGGCTGAGAATGACGAGGTCTTTGCCATGGGCGGGCTGACATGGCGCCCCTCGGATGCTTCGGAACTCACGGTCATTGTGGACCATCTGAACCGCGATTCCGTGCCCGGAAGTGGCGGCTTCCCCTCGGGCGGCGATTATGACCGCGACGATGTGTTCTATGGCGAACCTGACTACAATTACCGCGGCACGGAGCGGACGACCGTCTCGGTGCTCGGCGCGCATGATTTCGACAATGGACTGACCTTCGAAGGCACCCTGCGCTACAGCGACAGCGCTGATGATTTCGGCTATGCCTATGTCAGCGACTACACGCCCAACGACAGCACCGTTGACCGCGCCTACTTCGCCAGCGACGGCACCAGTGAGAGCTTCATCTCAGACCTGCACCTGACCTATGAGGGATTTGTCGGCGGCGCGGCCAGCACCACAACGGCGGGGGTCGAGTTCTCTTGGTCCGACGAGTCCGATCAGCGTTTCTATGGCGCGGCCCCTTCGGTCGACATTGATAACCCGACACCCACGGGCCGTCCGACCAGCGTGCCGATGTATGCCGACCTCGATACCGAAACCGAGGGGCGGGCCGTCTATCTGCAGCAAGAGTTCAACTGGAACGAACGGTTCATCGCCTCTTTCGGACTACGCCATGACTGGATTGATGTAACTGAGACCAACAACCTTGCAGGCACGGTTCAGGCGGGAGAGATCAGCGAGACCACAGGCCGCCTCGGACTGACCTATAAGATCACGCCGAATGTCTCGATCTTTGGGAACTACGCGCAGTCGGTCGTGCCTGCGGGCACCGGCGTTGAACCGGAAGAGGGCGAGCAGTTCGAACTGGGCACCAAGTGGCAGCCGATGGGCACAAATGCGTTGCTGACTGCCTCTGTCTACGACCTGTCGAAGTTCAACATCACGCGGACCAACCCTGCCACCAACCAGCCCGAAACCATTGGCGAGATCGGCGTGCGCGGGATTGATCTCGAAGCCAAGGCCGAGATGGGCGCCTATACTTTTACCGGCGCCTATAGCTACCTTGATGCCGAGATCAAAGAGAACGGCACCTCTGGCAATGTCGGCAACCGCCCCGGTCTGGTGCCCGAGCATGTGGCCTCGGTCTGGGCCAGCCGGACGTGGGAGAACGTCGGTCGCGGCGATCTGACCGTTGGCCTCGGCGCGCGGTTCAACAGCGGCTATTACTACAGCGATAGCAACGCCACGGGCGAGACCGGCAGCTTTGTCGTGGTGGACGCGGCAGTGACCTATGATCTGACCGAGCAAACCGCGCTGTCGGCCAATGTCACGAACCTCTTTGACGAAAAGCACACCGCTTATGGCGGAGCCTACGCCGACTTTTACAGCCCCGGCCGTGAAGTCACCGTGAAGCTCTCGCACAACTGGTGAGCCTTGACGCGGCGCGTCCCTCGCGCGCCGCGTTTTTCATTTTATCAACTCGGAAGCTCGCCATGACTGCCTCAGCCAAGACCACCATCCCGCTCGATGCGCCACAGGATATGCTGGCGCAAATTCTGTCGCACCTTAGGGACGACCACGGCATGGCCTTTCGGGCCAAGGGCGCAGGCGGCCATGTGTATGAGCAGGACGGCTACCGGGTAGAATTTGCGCTTCGCACAGGGGCGCTGGATGTGCGCCTGCAAGCACCGGGCGAAAGCGCGATGCAATTCTCAAAAGAGGGTATGGTGCATCACATCGCAGAGTTCGATCCTGTGCTGGCCGAAGGCATCCGCTGGCAAGGGCTGTCGCAGGAAGCCGGCACCGCTCCGAGCAACTTCCGCCTGCTGACTGTGCGAAACAGCAAAGTGCTTTTTGAGGGAATGCAGCGCGTCACACTTCACTATCCGGACATCGGCAAGCTCGCCCATCAGGGGCTGCACCTGCGGCTGGTTCTACCTTGCGATCCGGCCCGCAAGCCGGTCTGGCCAGTGATGGGGGCCAACGGGGCGCCCGTTTGGCCGAAGGGCGAGGACGCGTTGCACGCGCGCTATGTCACGCTCAAGAACATCCGCCCGGAGAGCGAAGAGGTCGACATCGACATCGTACGTCACGGCGCGGGTCTGATCTCCCGTTGGGCGCAAGGGGCGCATGACGGTCAGCAAATCGGTGCCATGGGGCCAGTCGGCATCAGCGCGTTGCCTGAGGCAGCCTCTTATTTCATCGCCGCGGATGGCACTGGGCTGCCGGTGGTGGCGCAGTTGCTCTCGCGACTGCCGCAAGATGCGGTGGGCGATGTGGTGGTCGCGCTGCCGGACGCTGTGCGGCCCGACGCTTATCTCCCGCCTACCAATCTGCGGGTCCACTGCCTGCCGCCCGCGGTGTTTGATGCACAGGTCTTTGATACAGCGCTGGAACTGACGACACCCGGCACTGAATATGGCTTTTTTGCCGGTGAGTTTGCGAATGCACAGCGGCTGCGGAAGCATTTCAAAGGGCCGCTCGGCCTTGGCAAATCGCAGCAGTTAAGCACGGCTTATTGGCGCAAAGCGGCCTAGTTTACGCTACTGGCACAGCCGAAAGTCGTTCCTCCGGCTCTTCACATCCAAGTGCAAGTGATCCGCATGGGAAGCATCAGAGCCGGGGCCGAGGACCGTAGTGAAGTTCAGGCAAGCTGTCGCGCGCACGGCATCTTGAAAAGCCTCTGCCATCGTCCCGTCCCGCTCGCGCGGTTCGACGGCGATCGGCGCGCCGGTTTCGAACTGAAAACCCATGATATCGACGGCATTCCCATAAGCGTGCTCGGAGAGTTCGCCGGTTGGCAGGTTGTTGCGTCGGCGGCAGATGTAGGTGCTGCCGTGCTCGATAGCGACGAGCGGGCCGCGTTCGGGCAGGTATTCGGCTGCTGGCGTGGCGTGGTCTTTTGTCCAACGGGACAGGGCCAAGGCGGTCTCGCAGCGCATATGCCCCGCCGGGCGCAGTTCCACATTACCGGGCAATGCTGTGACCCGAACCGGCTTCTCAATGCCGCAGGCGGCATCACTGCTGTCAGTGATCGCTTCAGCTTCTTCGAATGCCGTGCCGAGAGCGCGCAAAGCGCTATAGCATTCTTTCAGCGCTTCCGGGTCTTCGGCAATGCGCTCGGAAACGGGCGGCACACTATCTACGACCGTTACGTCGTTTTCAGGAACGGTTCCGCCCGGTTCGGTTTCGCCTGGATCCGGTAGCTTCTCTACGGACGCCGATCCCAAACCCTCCGGCCGCGGTTCTGGGGGCAAAGAGGTCTCGGGCGGCACCGATGACGTGCTCGGCGCTGCGCTTTCCTGCGCCATGACAGCGGGTGCCATACAAAGCACCAGCACGGTAGTCAGGACGGTTCTCAAGACCCGTCCGATACAAAAACGACTGGCACACCGGAATCCACCATATGGGCAAGCTCCGTCGCGTCCCAATTGGTCAACCGCACACAGCCATGGCTGACGCTTTGGAACAGCGAATCCGGGTCGGCGGTCCCGTGGATGCCATAGGTCGGCTTGCTAAGGTCGATCCAGACCGAGCCCACCGGCCCATTGGGCCCCGGTGGGAGGGTCAGCGGTTCTTTGTTGTCGCCCTGCTGAAAATTCTCGTCCGGTTTATAGGCATAGGTGGGGTCGATCGCGATGGCGGTGACCTCATGCTTACCCGACGGAGAGGGCAACTGGTCAGAGCCAACGGTCGCGGGGTAATTTGCGATCATCGTGCCCGCGTCGTCAAAGACGGCCACGCGCCCGACCGCTTTGCGAACCTCAATGCGGTTGGCCTTTGTCTGTTTGCGCTCACCGGGGGCAGCGACAGTGATTGTTTCCCCAGGGACAAACTGCGCTTCGGGGTTAAGGTCTTTCAAAAAGCCTTCATCCATGTGGAATTTCTCGGCAAGCCGTTCTGTCACCCGGGTGAACGCCAGCCGGTCCAATTTCGCGAGTTCGGCGTAATCATCGGGCAGCGGATCCGAAAGGTCCGCCGTGTCGGCATCGGTGATCTGGTAGTCTTGCAGCACCGTCCCGCGCTCGGGTCCGCCGAGGGCGTCCCAGACCGCTTGGTCCATCTCGCCGTCCGCGTCCAATCCTTCGCGCGTCTCGAAGGCCCGTATCGCACTGCGCGACATTGGGCCGCGATACCCGTCGATCACGCCCGGACTGATGCCTGCGCGGTCGAGCAGAACCTGCACTACCGTGGCAATGCCGCTTTGGCCTTCGGGGAGGGGGCCACCGGCATAGCTGGCGTCTTCGACAGTGCTGGGCGTGGGCTGTGCATGGGCCACCGGGGCAAGGGTGGCAGCGAGGATGAGAGTCGCAGGTGCAAAATATTTCATGTGAATAGAACACGCTAGATCAGCTTCCGTTCCCTTCGATGAAAACAAACCGAACGGCATTCCGATGGCTCAATAAGCGCGCAGGCACCCATCGCCTAACAGTTGCATTGGCCAATTCCCTTGCCATAAAACATTGCAGTATCGCTAAATGAATGCGTAACTCCGCAAGGCCACGGCGCAGCATTGTCGCTGCGCCCAAGATTAATCACGGGAGAGAGATATGAAATTCACCGCAATCCTCGCTGCCAGCACTGTATTCGCAGGTGCTGCTTTTGCTCAGGACGTCGACAAGTCCGACTGGCCCAGCAGCTTTACCGTCGGCACCGCCAGCCAAGGCGGCACCTATTTCGCCTATGGCTCCGGCTGGGCGAACCTTGTGGCCAAAGAACTGGGCCTGACCGGCGGCGGCGAAGTCACCGGCGGCCCAATGCAAAACATGGCGCTGGTGCACACCGGCGAGGCGGCTTTCGGCATGACCACCATGGGCCCGGCGGCGGAATCGCTGGCAGGGACCAACCCGATCGCGCCCGGTCTGGAAATGGATCAAGCCTGCGCGATGTTCCCGATGTATCAGACACCCTTCTCGGTGACGGCTTTGGCATCTTCGGGCATCGAAAAGGTCAGCGACATTCCGGCGGGCGCCAAGATCGGCTTTGGTCCGGCGGGCTCCACCTCGGACACTTACTTCCCGCGCATGATGGACACGCTGGGCGTCGAATATGAGCGCCGCAACGGCGGTTGGACCGATCTGGGCGGTCAGTTGCAGGACGGTTTGCTGGACGTGATCGCATTCGCGGCGGGCGTGCCTGTGCCAGCGGTTAGCCAGTTGGAAGTGCAGACGGATGTGAACATCATTGAGTTCACCGAAGAAGAGCAGGCCAAACTGCTCGAAGAATTCCCGGTCTCCGAGTTCACCATCGACGCCAGCACCTACACCACGCTGGAAGAGGGCGCGCGGTCGGTTTCCATGTGGAACTTCGCCATCGCCAACTGTGACCTGCCGGAGTCCTTTGTTAAGGAAGTCGTGAACGTCGTGATGTCCGACAACGAGCGTATGGTCGGCATTCACAAGGCGGCGGGTTCCACCCTGCCCGAGAACTGGGACAAGAACAAAGTCCTGAAGTGGCACCCCGGTGCTGCCGCTTGGTTCAAAGAAAACGCAGATGCTGACATCGCGGATGACATGATCCACGGCAACTAAGCCATCTTGCGCAAATCGCATGTCGCCCCTAAAGGGGCGGCATGTTTCGCGACCCCGCGCGACAATCGGGAAAGGGAGCTTCCATGACAGATGAGCACAAGACCAACCTGCAGGAGACGACCGCCGGTCCGCAGGGCCCGATCGTAGCCGAAGGGGTCGATGACGAACCTGTCGAAAGCAACCGCCGCCTGTTCACCGGGCGCAGCTATATGGTCATGGCCGCCATCTCGGCCATTTACGCTTTTTTCCATGTCGCTGCCCTGAACGGCATGTCGATCTATGAAATGACCGGGGTCCGCATCCCGCTTCTGCCGACCTTCCCGATGGAGACTTGGAACTTCCGCATCGTGCACATCGCGGGCGCGCTGATCCTTGGCTTCACCCTCTATTCCGCCCGCCGCTTTCCCGAAGAGGACAGCGCGTCGGGCTGGCATCCGCTGGACCTGCTGGCCTTGGCCGCGATCCTGCCTGCGCTTTATTCCCTGTGGACCGCATGGGGCATCGCCAGCCAGATCGCGGGCGGCGCGCAGTGGAACGGCATGAGCCCTGAGTTCAAAAACCTTGAGATCTACCACTACGGTCTGCCGCTGCTGGCTGCCACCGCCGTGGGCATCGTGGTGGGCTGGCTGCGCACCCGGGAACGTGGGCAGGTCACGCCCGCAGACATCCTGCTGTCGCTCTGCGGCATCTCGGTCGCGCTCTATCTGATCACCATCTACGGCACCTTGATGCGCAACTCGACCGGCACGCCTTTTGCGCCCATCGGCATCTCGCTGGCCGCTGTTGCTGGCACCGCGCTGATCATGGAGCTGACACGCCGCGTGGCGGGCCTCGCGCTCATTGTCATCGCGGGCATCTTCCTGATCTATGTCTTTACCGGGGACATGCTGCCGGGCTTCCTGAACGCACCCAACATCGCCTGGACCCGCTTTTTTAGTCAAGTCTACACCGACGCGGGTATCCTTGGGCCCACCACGGCGGTGTCTTCGACCTATATCATTCTGTTCATCGTCTTCGCGGCCTTCCTTCAGGCGTCCAAAGTGGGCGACTACTTCGTAAACTTCGCTTTCGCCGCAGCGGGCCGCTCGCGTGGTGGGCCGGCGAAAGTGGCGATCTTTGCTTCGGGCCTGATGGGCATGATCAACGGCACCTCGGCGGGCAATGTGGTGGCGACAGGCTCGCTAACCATTCCGTTGATGAAAAAGGTCGGCTACCCGGCCCGCACCGCAGGCGCGGTTGAGGCCGCAGCCTCGACCGGCGGGCAGATCATGCCGCCGATTATGGGGGCAGGGGCCTTCATCATGGCCGAGATCACGGGTCTGCCTTATACCGATATTGCCATCGCGGCGATCATTCCCGCCATCCTCTATTTCGTCTCGATCTACTTCATGGTGGATTTCGAGGCGGCCAAGCTCGGCATGCGCGGCATGCGCTCGGACGAGTTGCCCAAACTGCGCGAGATGATGCGCCGGGTGTTCCTGTTCATCCCGATCATCATTCTGATCTATGCGCTTTTCATGGGTTATTCGGTGATCCGTGCGGGCACGCTGGCGACCGCTGCGGCAGCCGTGGTGTCCTGGCTCACCCCCTACCGCATGGGGTTGCGCAGCATCATCAAGGCCTTTGAGCTGGCGGGCATCATGTCGATCCAGATCATCGCGGTCTGCGCCTGTGCGGGCATCATCGTGGGTGTTATCAGCCTGACCGGCGTCGGCGCGCGTTTCTCCTCGGTGCTGCTGGGCCTTGCGGAGGCCAGCCAATTCCTCGCGCTGTTCTTTGCCATGTGCATCGCGATCCTGCTCGGGATGGGCATGCCGACCACGGCGGCTTATGCGGTGGCGGCCTCAGTGGTGGCGCCGGGCTTGGTGCAACTGGGCATTCCACTGCTGACGGCACACTTCTTTGTCTTCTACTTCGCCGTCGTTTCGGCCATCACGCCCCCGGTGGCGCTGGCGAGTTATGCCGCGGCGGGGATCTCGGGGGCAAACCCGATGGAGACCTCGGTAGCGTCGTTCAAGATCGGCATCTCGGCCTTCATCGTGCCGTTTATGTTTTTCTACAACGGCGCGATCTTGATGGATGGCACATGGTTCGAGGTGATCCGCGCAGGCGCCACCGCGATCTTTGGTGTCTATCTGCTGTCTTCGGGGATGCAGGGCTGGTTTGCCGGATCGGGGGCTGCTTGGTTCATCCGGTTGGGGCTGGTGCTGGGCGCGCTGTGCATGATCGCGGGCGGGCTGCTGACTGATCTCGTGGGCCTCGCCATCGCGGCGGCGCTCTATGCGATCCAGTACAAATTCCGCCCCGCGCCGGATGCACAGATCGCCGTGCAAGGCAGCGACTGACCGCGTAAGGCGCGGTCAGCGCGGGGTTGTTTGTTGAAGGACGCGGGCCTTTCCGCTAGGGCCGCGTCCAACACAGGAGAACTCCCATGGACCTAACCAACAAACGCATTCTCGTCACCGGTGGCAGCGATGGCATCGGCAAACACATCTGCCTCAAACTCGCCGCGACAGGCGCGCGGCTGGCCATTCTGGGCCGCAATGCCGAGCGTTTGGAGGCGGTGGCGCAGGCTTGCAAAGAGGCCGGTGCGCCCGAAGCTCTGCCGCTGACCTGCGACCTGCAAGACCCCGCAGCGATTTCAGCGGTCACAGCAGATGTGCTCGAGAGTTTCGGCGGCCTCGACATCGTGATCAACAACGCGGGCATCTGGCACAAGGCCGGCCCGCTCGACACCATTGCGCCCGAGATGCTGCAGGCCACGGTGCAGACCAACCTCACCGGGCTGATGCAGATGACACAGGCGCTGCTGCCAGCGCTGCGCGAAAACGACGAATCCATCGTGCTCAACGTCGTGTCGAAATCCGGCGTCGTCGCTCAGGTGGGCCAGTCGGTTTATACGGCGACCAAATACGGCGTGCGTGGCTTTACCGAAGTGCTGAAGGCCGATGAGGCCGAGACCGGTGTGCGCGTGGGCGGGCTGTATCAGTCCGGCACCAATACCGAGATGTTCGCCAAAGCGGGCGAGGACGTGCCGAACCACATTTTCACCGAACCTGACGATCTGGCCGATGTGGTGGTCTTTGTTCTTTCGCGGCCCCCGAAACTCTGGATCCACGACATTCGCATCGAATTGTAAGGGATCAGACCGCGCTCTAAATGGGCGCGGTCACACCGCCTCTTGCAGCGCAGGCTGCTTTGGTGCGGCATCCTTGTTAGTCTGCACGCCGAATTCCACGTGAAACACCGACCCGGCCCCAACTTCGCTTTCGTAAAACAGATCACCCGCCATCTGGCGCGCGAGTTGGCGCGAGATGTGGAGGCCAAGTCCCGAGCCTTGGGTCGACTTCTGCCCCCCGTCGGCCACCTGACCGAAGCGGCCAAAGACCTTGTCTTCGCTGCCGTCAGGAATGCCGCGCCCTTGGTCCCGGATCGACAGGCGCAACCTGCCGTCACTTGCCACTAAGCTCCCCTCGACCGTGCCATCGCGGTCTGAGAATTTGATCGCGTTGGAGATCAGATTGTCGAGCACCTGCCGCAGCGCAAAGGCATCACCCACGATCACGGCAGGCTGGTCCATCTGGCCCAGGATCAATTGTACGCCGCGTTCCTCGGCATACATCCGGTTTTCTTCCAGGCTCTCGCTCAGCAGTTGATGAAGATCGATCGGTTTCCATTCAAGCTCCAGCGCCTGCACATCGAGCTTCTGCGCCAGCAGGATGTTGTCCACCAGCCGCGACAGGCGCAGCCCGTTGCGGTTCGCGATGTTGAGCGAGCTGCGCACCGGGTCGTCCATCGCGCCCAGTTTGCCGCTTAAGGCCAAGGCCAATCCGCCCTTGAGCGAGGTCAGCGGCGTGCGCAATTCATGGCTAACGATGGAGATAAACTCGTCCTTCGCGCGGTTCGCTTCATCCGCCCGTTGCAACGCCTCTTCCAGCGCCTGCGTGGCGGCGATCCGGTCGGTCTCGTCAACAAAGGTGATGCTCCAGCCGATGCCGGGCCCATGCGGGGCGAGGGGGTTCGCAACCGCCTGCACCCGCGGCTCGTAGATGCGCCCATGGCTGCGGATCTGATCGTTGCCCTGCTGGCGTCGTAGCATCTCAATGCCCGCAATCATGTCCCCGGCGAAACCCGGCAAAGACAACAGCCCGCTGACCTTGGCCGCCCGGTTCGAGCGCACGACACGCCGCTGGCGATCCAGCAGCACGACAGGCTCGCTCATCGTGTCAAAAAGCGTCGATTGCCCGACCGAAGGCATGTCCATCGTCTTGTTCGTCATCGCCAGCCAAGAAAAGGCAACAACGCCGAGGGTGAACATAAAGGCCGTCGGGTCCAGGCCGAAAACGGTAAAGCCGAACACGACATAAGAGGCATTCGCCATCAGCGGGATCAAGGTGATCGCGATCAGCATGCTTAGCAGCGGCCAAGCCGCGCGCTTCGCCCGGCGGTATCCGCGCAGTAGGCAATAGAGCGTGGCCACGACAAAGGGGTAGAGCAGCGCGACGATCAGGTAATAGCCCGGCCCATGCTCATAGCGCGGTGGCGACACGGAACCGGGCAGGGAAACCGGGGAGTAGACCAATTGGTGCAGGGGGTTCGTGGCAACAAAAGCAAAGATCGCCAGCGGCAATACGGTCAGCGCCACGGCTTTCTCGCGCTGGCGCGATCCTTCGGCATTGTCCACATAGGCGAAAATGAAAAAGCACCACGCGATGGGCGCCAGCCCGTGGCCGATCCATGTCAGGGCTGAAAAGCCCTGTTGGCAGGTCGCACTGGTCGAAGCGCCATCTGCCCCCACCATCAGCAGGGTCCAGATCACGCCAACATAGGTTATCACGTAGAAACGCTTGCCGGGGAACTGCTGGGACCAGAGGGTCCAGAGCATTACGAGTGCGGCGAGGGTACTACTGCCTAGGGCGAACCAATAAATGGGGGCGTCGAGGAGCCCCTGAAAACACGTGAACATCACGAAACCTGCGACTTTTATTCAATAGCCGCAAAACAGCAATTCATTGCGGCGCAATTGGGGCGTCGCGGTGATGGTTTGTGGCCGAATTCGGGTTTTGTAACGCAGCGGGTCGGAGTGGCGGAGTACCGCTTTCGACCTTCTTCTGCCCGCACGACACCGGAACATTCAGCAGGCAGTTCGCGTTTGAAGGGAAGCACCCCGCGTGATCCCGATCAAAGATAGGAGCTTTCCCAATGAAGTTATATTCTGACAGGGAACAGGACTTCGCTGCGCGTTCCGAGCCAATAGAACGGCAGAGCACTCTATTATGGGGTCTCGGTCTTGGCGCGCTCGCGGGCGCTTCGGCCTATGCGCTCTATGCTGCCCGGCGTGACCGGGATGGGCTGAGCTACCGCCCAGCAGATTCCGCGCCGGGACGCAGCGCCAAACAGTCGCGCTTCGGGGAGTATGCCGTGGTCGGGCGCACCGTGACGATCGATCGACCACGCGATGACCTCTACCGCTACTGGCGTAACTTCAAAAACCTCTCCGGCTTTATGGAGAATGTGAAATCTGTCGAGCCTATTGAGGAGGCCAAAGGCCGCTTTCGCTGGATGATCGAAGGCCCTGCGGGAACCGACGTTCGAATTGAGACCGAAGTGGTCAGTGACAAGCCGGGGGAGGAGATCGCATGGCGCTCGCTTCAGACCTCGCAAATCGACACAAAAGGCAAAGTCTCTTTCCGCGACGCGCCGGGCAACCGGGGCACAGAGGTTGAGGCCCTCATTGCCTACGATCCACCGGGCGGAGAGCTGGGCCGCTGGATCGCCAAGCTGTTTCAGGCCGAACCCGCGCTCCAAGGTCGCCGGGATCTCAAACGTTTCAAAATGCTGGTGGAGACGGGCGAAATCGCCACCTCCGCCAACCGCAAATCCGATAAGTGAGGAGAGAGACATGCGCGCACTGACATGGCAGGGCAAGCACGACGTCCGGGTCGAGACAGTACCTGACCCCGAAATCGTCAACCCGCGTGACGCGATCATCGAAGTCACCTCGACCGCGATCTGCGGCTCGGATCTGCACCTCTACGATGGCGTGATTCCCGGAGTGCTGTCGGGGGATATTCTGGGCCATGAGTTCATGGGCCGTGTTGTTGAAGCCGGACCGAAGAGCACGCTAAAAAAAGATCAGCGTGTCGTCGTGCCCTTCACCATCTCTTGCGGCGGATGCTTTCACTGCAAGAAGCAGCAGTTCTCGGCCTGCGACAACTCCAACCCTGCCGAGAAGCAGGACCTCACGGAAATGCAATTCGGCCACGCCGTTGGCGGGCTGTTCGGCTATTCGCATCTTGCTGGCGGCTACCCGGGCGGGCAGGCAGAATATGTCCGCGTGCCGTTCTCTGACGTTGGCCCTATTGTGATCCCCGACGGGTTTGACGATGACGATGTCCTATTCCTCTCCGACATTTTGCCCACCGGCTGGATGGCCGCCGAAAACGCCGATATCGAAGAGGGGGACACCGTTGCCGTCTGGGGCTGTGGTCCCGTGGGGCTTTTCGCGGTGCAAAGCGCGCTCAAGATGGGTGCCGCGCAGGTGATCGCGATTGACCACTACCCGAACCGCCTGAGGCTTGCCCGTCAGATGGGGGCGAAAGTTATCGACTATACCCAAACCCATGTGTTGGAAGCGCTGATGGAGATGTCGGGCGGCCACGGCCCCGATGCGGTGATCGACGCGGTCGGTATGGAAAGCCATGGCTTCGCGCCAGACACCATGATGGACAACGTCAAGCAGGCGGTCGGCATCGGCGCGGATGGCGGCCATGTATTGCGCGAGGCCATACTCGCTTGCCGCAAAGGCGGGCGCGTATCGGTTCCCGGCGTTTACGGTGGTTTCCTCGACAAGTTTCCCTTGGGAGCGATGATGGAGAAGGGGCTGCAAATCCGTACCGGCCAGACCCATGTGCAGCGCTATACCAAAGAGCTCCTGCACCGCATCGCTGAAGGCGAGATAGACACGCGGTTCATGATCAGCCACCGCCTGCCGCTGGAGCAAGCTGCCGACGGCTATCACAACTTCCGCTTTAACCAGAACGATTGGACCAAAGTGGTCCTGAAGCCAAACATGCAACCGGCGGCAGGTTAACTGCTGCTGCCATTTAAAGGAGGCAAAGATGCCCAACGAACCCGAACACGCCAAAGAGAAACGCCCGCCCCATCGTGAACGCCACAATGGGCAGGGCGACCACGAGGGCGCGGCGCACAGCCCTGAGGAGTTTGACACGAAGAACCCGCAGAAGCAGGTTAAGAAGAACGACTGAACGCAACTTCTTCGCCCCTTACTGCAAACGGGCCGGCTCGGACCGAGCCCAACGGACCACGGTGCCGCTAGGCGCACAGGAACTGAGCGCGATTCACCCGATTCAGGGGTGAATCGCGCAAGCAATCTACCTAAGGCCCGGAAAACCCTCTTCGGATCAGCCTATCCGTGCCTCGGGAGGGCGGATAAAGATCTCCTTAACCACTCTATTTGCACGCAATTTCAGCATGTTAGATGTTGGTTCCTAAAAATCCGCAGTTTTCTGAATTTTCTGCTTGCGGGTTTGGCGCACTAACCTTAGAACCCCCTCTACCGGCGGCGCAGAGATGCACCAACGGGGCGCCAGACGGGGCGGACGGCAGCGGAGACGCAGGCGGACGGTTCGGAAAGCGGATAAAAATTTAGAGGTATCAGAGGCGGGGCGCGCCAAAAAGTTAGGGCGCATCTCAGTTTCTTTTGTCTCAACGCTGTTTGAAAATTTGATATCTGAAGAGATATGTGGGCGGTTTGGTTCATTCGATGGATCAACGTCTGTATATCGCGCTCTTAGGGCTTAGGTCCGATGATAGAGTGTCAGCTTCACTGTTTGGACGGCTTTCGCTACTTTGTAGCTGAAGCACAACAAACAGAGAATGGCTTGTATCTTTCAGTAAGGGATACAGGTCGATGTGCAGAGGTTCGACGTCAAGGATAAGCTAGCAATAGCTTTTCAACTTGAGAGTTTGATCCTGGCTCAGAACGAACGCTGGCGGCAGGCCTAACACATGCAAGTC
>NZ_FNBP01000018.1 GCF_900102535.1 Sulfitobacter delicatus
CTGCCCGGTACAGGTAGGTCCACTTGCCCCGCACCTTGACGTAGGTTTCATCCAGGCGCCAGCTCGGATCAAAGCCACGCCGCCAGAACCAGCGCAGCCGCTTCTCCATCTCCGGGGCGTAGCACTGGACCCAGCGATAGATCGTCGTATGGTCGACCGAAATGCCGCGTTCCGCCAGCATTTCCTCAAGGTCGCGATAGCTGATCGGATAGCGACAATACCAGCGCACCGCCCACAGGATCACATCACCCTGGAAATGGCGCCACTTGAAATCCGTCATCGTTCCGTCCGTCCAATCTCCGCCAAGCATGCTCAAGCTTCACGATTTTTGCAACAGAGCCTCGATTGCTTCGCGCAGCGCTGCCATGGGCGAGGTTCAGGCGGCAATCGCGCTTGCGGCGATCTACCAGCGATCCGACCAGATCAACAGCGCCGGCGGATATCTGCGCAGCCTGACCGACAAGGCGCGGGAAGGGAAATTCTCGACCTGGCCGATGGTCATGGCCCTGTTGCGCGCCAGGCTGGATGAAGGAAAACATCGCCAAACGTCGGAGAACGTGACATCTGAACCCGGTCCGCGGCTTGAGGTCTCGGATTCACTCTTGAACAGCCTGCGAAGGCGGAGTCGATGAGCCTGTTAGCCGGTCAGACGGTGCTGTCGCCGACATGGGTTTCCGCCCATTTGGAACGTTTCAGCGTTACCTGTCCTCCGAACGGAGGACAAATGGCTGGATTTTCGTGTCCCGGAGAGAACGAGAACCTGATGCTCGGTAAGGATTGCAATTCTCTCACCAGCGCCATACATTTTGCACAAGAAGTATGTTTTGCGGTATGACAGGTGCAACGGTGACCGAAGCTCAAAAAGTTTTAGTACGAAGCGAGTCCCTCGTGCTGTCATACATGGATCGAGCCGGGCGGATCGCGATCAACCAGTTGGCGGATGGCTTTGGGATGTCCAAGACCCAGCTCGCCGAAACAGCGGGGCTTGCCCGGGAGACACTCTACCGTGCCGAACGCAGCCGAGCTCCAAAGGCACAGGGGCGACTTCGTGAAATGCTGGAGATCATCAGCCGTGTGACGGAGTGGGCCGGCGGCAAGGAACAAGCCATGGCCTGGTATCGTGCCCAGCCCTTGCCCGCGTTTGGCGGACGAACGGCAGAAGCTCTTGTCAAGGAAGGAAAGGCCGCGGCCGTTCGGGACTATCTCGACCACATGGCGCTTGGCGGATTTGCGTGAGGTTCGTAGGAACCTGCTATCGGGCGCATGATCCGCGATGGGCCTTCAAGCCGACATCTGGCGACGGCGCCGCGGTAAGGGGTGCGCGTTTCAACCCGAAGGGGGTGCCGGCGCTCTATCTCGGCTTAAGCATCATGACAGCCGTCAAGGAAGCCAATCAGGGCTTCGCACATCGAATAGATCCGTGCGTGCTCTGCTCGTATGAAATTGATTGCGAGGATATCGCCGACCTGACGACAGAGGAAGGGAGAGCCGAGCATCGGGTCGATCTTGATGATATGAGCTGTGCATGGGCGACAGCTCTTTCCAACGGCGATCGGCCCGCGTCATGGTCGATATATGACCGGCTCCATGGTCAGGGTGTTGCTGGCGTTCTCGTGCCGAGTTTTGCCCCAGGCGCTGAAAGGGATGATCTGAATCTGGTGCTTTGGACATGGGGCCCCGACCTCCCGCATGAGGTGAGGGTCTTTGATCCGAGCGGCCGGCTACCGAAGGATCAGCTGTCCTGGCGCGAAGGTTCCTGACCGCTTCGCACCGGGAACACGCGGGGCAGGGGAGGGGGCCTTTTACAGCCCACTCGCCTTCGTCAGATTCACGCGGAAGCGGTCACGCCGGCGCTGATATTTGCGAGTCATTTCGGCGGAGGCGTGGCCGAGCTGCTTCTGGACATAGCGTTCGTCGACCTCGGCCGAGGAGGCAAGGCCGGCGCGCAACGAATGGCCGGAAAAGAGCTTGCCACGTTCGCCTTCCGGCAAATCGCCACGCACGCCGGCCGCCAGCGCGGTTCGCTTGACCAGCCGGGCGACCTCCTGATCGTTAAGCCGTTCGGCGCCGACCTTCTTGCCTTGTCCGGTAACACGCCGGAACAACGGTCCATGGCCGATGCGGGCGAGCTTGAGCCAGGTCTCCAGTGCGACGACCGGGCAGGTGGCGTCGGAGGAGCCGCGCCCGATCTCGACCTCGCGCCAGCCGGTCTTGCCGCGCAGCGTCACGAGCATGCCCTTGCCAGGGAAGATCTCGATCCAGCCGCGGCCGTCCTCGGTCTGGTCGCGGCCGACATCGAGGCCGGTGACTTCGGAACGGCGCAGGCCGCCGGAAAAGCCAAGCAAGAGCATGGCGCGATCGCGCAGACCGCGTAGAGAGCCGCGGTCGAGCGTTTCCAGCATGGCGATCAGATCCTCGGGCAACACCGCCTCCTTCTGCCGGGGAGGGGCGGCATGCCTGTTGCGAATGCCGGCCATGACCGTTGCGATGTGGCGATCCTTGCGGTCGAGCGACAATCCGCGCTGGGAATAGTTCCAGGATAGGGAAGACAGCCGGCGTTCGATGGTGGAGACCGAATTCGGCTTCTTGTCGCCGGTCACCGTGCCGGAGGCGCAGGCTGTTATGTACAGCCCGACGGTTTGCGGGTCCGGCGGCAGCGGTTCAACACCCTGCCGGCGACACCAGGAGGAAAAATGCTTCCAGTCGGAGGCGTAGGCACGGCGCGTGTTGGCCGAGCTCGCCGCCTCGACATAGGACCGCGCCCGGTCAGCAAGGTGCTCGAGGTGGCCGGGAAGAGGGTTCACCTTGCCCGTGGCTGCCGGCAGGGGAGGGGGCGAAGCCGGCTCCACCTTGTCAGTCGCCGTGGTATCGTCGGGACCGCGGCTCATTTCCATGACGAGGTCGACAATGTCGGGCAGGTCGTCGGTCGAGGCGTCCGGCTCGGCCGAGGGCGCGATGCGGTCGACATCCGAGGATGTTTCCTGTGATCGAGGGGAGCCGTGCCGAGTACGATTTTCGGGGTTCTGATCGACGATTCTGGCCATCTTCTCTATAAAGACCAACACGAACGATAAGCCAACATTATCAGTCATAAGAGCGCAAAGACAAGCTGTGCGTTCCGGGGCGGAAAGTCTGGCACAAACCGCACGCGTCGGCTAGGCTGGCCGGCATGGATTCGGTTCGCCTCACGCCCGCCCTGACCGCCGCATCGGCCGCCCACCTTCCCGGCTGGGCGCTGGCGCGCGGCCGGGCGGCCGGCGAGCTAGAGGCCGCCTTCGCCGCCGGCATCGCCTTGAAATCGCTAGACGATCTCGTCCGCATCGAACCCGTCTGGGCCGGGTGCTGGCGCGCCCGCCAGGCGCTGAAATGCGCCACGGCCGCCGTCCGGCTGCTGGGCCGGGGCGCCGACGAGGCGGCGCTGCGCGACGCCGTGGCTCTGACCGCGCCGGGCGACGATCCAGGCCCGGCCGGCCGGGTGCTTTTGGCCACCAAAAGACTTTCGGCCCGAAACCCGGCTTCTCCTCGAAAGGGTTTTGTCGCAAACCCATTGTCAACCTTGCTGAGGCATGAGAGTTCCTCCGTTTCAGAGGAGCGTGTTCATGTTTTCAGGCCGCCATTTCGACCGTTCGGTAATCCTGCTGTGCGTACGCTGATATCTGGCGTACAATCTGAGCTTGCGTGATCTGGAAGAGATGATGGCCGAGCGCGGCATTCACGTCGACCATTCCACAATCCATCGCTGGGTCGTGCGGTTCTCGCCGCTGTTGCTCGAACAGTTCAACCATCGCAAGCGACCCGTCACCCGCAAATGGCATGTCGATGAGACCTATGTGAAGGTTCGCGGTCGCTGGATGTATCTCTACCGCGCCGTCGACAGCCTGGGTGATACGGTCGAGTTCTTCTTCAGCGAAAACCGTGACCTACCGGCCGCCAAACGCTTCATCCGCATAGCGCTGAACCGTCATGGCCGACCGGAGCGCATCGTCATCGACGGCAGCCAGACCAATCACGAGGCGATCATTGCCTGCGATGGCGAAAGCCGCCTGAGAAATCGATCACGACGAACGCTGAAGCCAATCCGCATCCGGCAAAGCCAATATCTGAACAACCGCATCGAGCAGGATCATCGACGCATTAAGCGCCGAATACGTTCCATGCTGGGATTCAAATCAACCGCCAGCGCCGCGACGATCCTGTCTGGGATCGAAATGGTTCACATGATGCGCAAACGACAGGCGAGGTACGCCTACAACCCGGCACCATCGCTCGCCGAGCAGTTTGAAATCCTCGCTGCCTGAATACCGTATCTGATCAACTTGTTCGTCCAAGTGGCAAGTTTGCGACAAAGCCGTTTATCGCGCATCATGCACGATGCGGCCTGCAAGCAGGGTCAGCAGGCAGCGGGTGCCTGACAGGATGGTTTCAGGTGCGGCCTCCAGAAGATCGTTGTCGAAGACAGCGATGTCGGCCCATTGGCCGGGCACCAGCTTGCCCTTCACACCCTCGGCTTTCTGGGAATAGGCGCCGTATTCCGTAAAGGCCTGCAGCGCCTCCTCGCGGCTCAGCCGCTCGCTGTCCTTCATCACCGTGCCCTTGCCCGTCTTGCGGGTGATCATGGCATGGAGGTTCGGGAAGGGATCGGGCGAGCAGACCGGCGAATCCGAGCCGGTCGAGGGCTTGAGGCCCATGCGCATCCAGGTGCCGATCTGGTAGGAGCCCTTGCCGCGCGCCTCGCCGAGCACGGAAATGTAGCTGTCGCCGAAATCGTGGATGAAGGCCATCTGCGGCGCGGGCAGGATGCCGGCCGCCTTCATGCGCGCGTCCTGTTCCGGCGACGAGAAGCCGCAATGTTCGATACGGTGGCGGCGATCCGGGTCGGGCATGGCGGCCAGCGCCTTTTCATAGGCGGTGAGCAACTGTTCGATCGCACCATCGCCGATGGCATGGCACGCCATCTGGTAGCCGCGATCGTGGAAGGATTTGACCAGCGCCTCGACCTCCGGGGTCGGCAGCATCTGCACGCCGATATTGTCGGGCTCGCCCTGATAGGGCTTCGACATCCAGGCGGTACGTCCGCCGGCCGAACCGTCGAGGAAAATTTTGACCGCCCCGACGCGCAGCATGTCATCGCCGGCGCCGGAAATCAGGCCGGCCCGCCAGCAATCCTCGACAATAGAAATGCCGGGATCGCCGAGCAGCGTCAGCCAGACACGCACCGGCAGGCGACCAGAAATCTTGGCCATTTCATAGGCCTGGATTTCAGCAAAGCCGGAAAGCTGGCCAACCGCCGCGTCCATGCAGCTTGTGATGCCGAGCGAGAGCAGGTACCGCCCGCCGCGCTCTATGCCGTCGATCAGTTCCTCCGTGGTCACCTCGGGCATGGCAGCCTTGACGAGATTGATGGCATTTTCGGCCAGCAGGCCGTTGAGACGCCCGTCGGTGACACCGATCACGCCGCCATCCGGCACGGGCGTCGCCTCGCTCACGCCGGCCAGTTCCAACGCCCGCGAATTGGCGATGGCGATGTGCCCGCAGGCGCGGGTTAGCAGCACGGGATGATCCGGCACCGCCTGATCGAGGTCTTCGCGTGTCGGATGCCGGCCGGTATCGAGCTTGACCTGGTCATAACCGCGGGCCCGCACCCAGCCACCCTTGGCGGTGGTCGCGGCGCGATCAGCAAGGGCCGCCATCAGCACGGACAATGTCGGTGCGGCTGCGGGCGTCGCATCGACCCAGCCCATGGTGATGCCGGTCGAGATGAGGTGCAGGTGGTTGTCGATGAGGCCGGGGCTGGCGAAACGGCCCTCGAGGTCGATGACCTCGGTGCGCGGGCCCTTCAGGCTTAGCATGTCGGCGCTGTCGCCGGTGGCCAGCACCTTGCCCTGCCAGACGGCGACAGCCTCGCTGATACCCTCCTCCCGGCCGCGCCAGATACGGCCATTATGCAGGATCAGATCGGCTTCGATTGTAACGGACATGCAGCACTCCCTTGTCGGGGCAGCCGAACCGGTACCCCGTTCGTCCTGACGCAACGTGAAAGGTTGCGGCTGACTTGGCCAATTCGCTTTTGGCACCAGCCCATGCCGAAATGGCATACCCATTTCGATTGAATGTGTCAACGGCGGCGTAAAAGTCGGCCATTGGGCGGCGCAAAAGTAGGCCACTTGGCGGCGCATTCGGGGAACGTCGGGAGGGCGTAGCCCGACCAGAGTTTCCCGAATGCGGCGTCGGCGTTGTTATGGGGTGACGGCGGCGGTTTTTCGGGCCCTGCTTTGCGCGAGGCGATAGCTGTCGCCATTCATCTCGAGGATGCTGACGTGGTGGGTCAGGCGGTCAAGGAGCGCGCCTGTGAGGCGCTCGGACCCGAAGGTTTCGGTCCATTCGTCGAAGGGCAGATTGCTGGTGATCAGCGTCGATCCGCGTTCGTAACGCTGGGAGACCAGTTCGAACAGCAGCTCCGCTCCGGTCTTTGACAGCGGCACAAAGCCCAACTCGTCGATGATGAGCAGCTTGTAGCCGGCCATCTGCTTCTGGAAGCGCAGTAGGCGGCGTTCGTCGCGCGCCTCCATCATCTCGCTGACGAGCGCGGCGGCCGTGGTGAAGCCCACGGACAATCCCTTCTGGCAGGCCGCCAGCCCGAGACCGATCGCAACATGGGTCTTGCCCGTGCCGCTGGGCCCGAGCGCGATGACGTTCTCGCGCCTTTCGATCCATTCGCAGCGCGCCAGTTCCAGCACCAGCATCTTGTTGAGCTTCGGGATGGCGGCGAAGTCGAAGCTGTCGAGGCTTTTGGCGGCCGGGAACTTCGCAGCCTTGATGCGGCGCTCGACCATCCTGCATTCCCGGTCGATCAGTTCCAGTTCGACCAGTCGGGCAAGGTAGCGAACATGATCCACGCCCTCGACCGCGCATTGCCGGGCAAGCTTCTGGTGCTCGCGCAGGAAGGTCGGCAGCTTCAGCGCCTTCAGGTGATGAGTGAGCAGGAGTTCGGGAGCATCGCTGCTCATGCCGGTTCCTCCTCACGGTCCAGCAGGCGCATATAGGCCTTGGCCGACGTCGTCTCGACGGTGGCTCTGGGCAGATAGGGATAGATGTCGAGGTCCAGCCTGGGCGGCCTGCGCTCGGCCCGGCACAGGACGAGGTGCTTCACGGCATCGAAGCTGATGGCGCCCAGATGCAGCGCCTGCTTCACGGCTGCGTGCAGGTCGGCCAGATCGAAGCTTTCCATCAGGCGCAGCACCTGCACATAGGCGCGCCGGCCCTGTTTGCCCATCCGCGCCTCCATGAGGCGGCGCAGTGTCGTGAACGCCTCCGGCAGTTCCCAGCCCTGCAAGGGGGCCGCCTGGTCGAGCGCGTTGATCTTCTGCTCGATCAGCGGCAGGTAATGCAGCGGATCGAAGACAACCTCTTCGCGCGCATAGCTGCGCGGATGGCGGGCAATGATCTCCCCGCCGCAGCCGATCGCCACCTCGTCGACATAGCCACGGATCCAAACGTCCTGATGGCCGAAGGCGACCGGAACGGAGTAGTCGTTGGTCCTGTAACGCACCAGCGCCTGCGAGGAGACCCGGCCGCTGGCCTGGTCGCAGGCCTCGAAGGGCGAGGCCGGCAGCGGGCGCATCGCCGCCACATCGCGCAGCAAGCGTTCGCCGATCGTCTCGCTCGCGCCGCGCAGCCGGTCACCCTGGCGCTTGCGGCACTGCTCCTCGAGCCACAGGTTGAACGCGTCCCACGATGCAAAGCGCGGGATCGGCACCATGAAGTTGCGCCGCGCATAGCCGACCAGTCCTTCGACGCTGCCCTTGTCATTGCCCTTGCCGGGCCGGCCATAGCGGTCCCGGATCAGGTAGTGGGACAGAAAGCCGCTGAACAGCGCCGCCCGCTTGCGCGTGCCGTCGGGCAGGATCTTCGCCACCAGGCAGCGGTCGTTGTCGTAGACGATCGACTGCGGCACAGCCCCGAAGAAGGCGAACGCATGGATATGACCGTCCACCCATGCTTCGGCCACCGCCGCAGGATAGGCGCGAACATAGCAGGCGTCGCTGTGCGGCAGATCGAGCACGAAGAAGTGCGCCTTCTGCTCCACGCCGCCGATGACCACCATAGCCTCGCCAAAATCGGCTTGTGCGTGCCCGGCCGGGTGCGCCAGCGGCACGAACATCTCCTGGCCGCGCCGCGCCCGGTCGCGCATGTAGTCCTTGATGATCGTGTAGCCGCCGGTAAACCCATGTTCGTCACGAAGGCGATCAAAAACGCGCTTGGCCGTATGACGCTGCTTGCGCGGGACCGCACGGTCCGCCTCAAGCCACTGATCGATGATCGGGATGAACGCGTCCAGCTTCGGGCGTCGCACCGGAGCCTGCCGCCGATAGCCGGGCGGAACCGAATACGCAATCATCTTGCGAACCGTGTCGCGCGATATGCCAAAATGCCTTGCTGCCTCGCGTTGGCTCATGCCCCTGTCGCAAGCCACGCGAACCTTCAGATACAATTCCACGGTGTAGATCCCTCGTCCCTCCCTGCGCCACGCAGAAAAGGGAAAAGTGGACGACTTTTACGCCGCCCGCAGCGGGACTATCCCGCCGCTACCGTGGTCGACTTTCTCACCGCCGTTCTCACACGAGGCTTGTTTGTTTTTTTTTATGTCCATTACCAAATGGCATAAAGGAATAGATGTGACGCAATTTGTACGGAAAAGGTTGCATAAGGCGAGCAAGCCCATGACTCCAGCGCGCCATCGCAAATGACTGGAGAATGCCATTCGCGATGCTAGGTGGTTCAGTCGAAGAAGAGCTAGTGGTGACCTGTAAAAACTGCCTCAAACCCCACTGCGATATCTTCCTGCCGCTCTTACTCTCATCGGCTGTAGAGACCATTTGTAAGGAGATCAAAATATTCCGCTGCGACGGTTTCCGCGCGTTTTTGTCCGCCTGGTTTGAACCAACGGACCATCCAGTTGAGCATAGAGAGAACCGAGTGAGACGATATTGTCACATCCGCCTCGCGGAAGGCGCCGGTTGCCATTCCTTCCCGAAGAATTCCCCGGAGTATGCTCTCATACTCGATACGAAGCTGATTGGCTTCGGACTTGAGCCCCGGATTTGCCATACCGCCGTATCCGATCAGCATGCACACGAAACCCCAGTAGTTTTTTTCAAAGTACCCAGCGTGCGAAACCATGAATGATTTCAGCTTACCGTCAGCCGTGGTGGACGCCGCAACAGCTCTACTGACATGTTCGAGCAGTCCCTCCAATGTGCGTACAATGATGGCGTCATAAACAGATTGCTTGGTGTCGAAATAATGGTAGACGGCAGCCTTGGAGACGCCGAGCCGCTCGGCAACGACATTCATAGAGCCATTGTCGAAACCGCCCTCTCCGAACAAGACGGCGGCCTCGTCAAGAATGCGATCGCGAGCATTTTCGAGAACGGGCGGTCGTCCCATGCGGGGCTTTGTTTTGGTCTGCTTCATTGGGCCTCTGATGTAGGTGTTTGCTCGCGTAGAGTGGGATTTCTCTTGTGCTACCACATTACCAATGCGCGACAAACACCAATACGCCGATCAAACTTCTTGTTGCCAACTTAACGACGGGTCGGAAGGGAAAAAAGAGTCCCTCCAGAAGTTCGGTGACCTAACTTGCTCTGATAACGGCCTCGACGAGAGCAAGCGCGTCCTAAGATTTCTATTTACTTACCGACGGAACGGAATATAAGTATTCGCATCTGTCACGGAGTAGAGCGTAGGCCGTTATCACGCCCGCGTTGGGTGCGGTGCTGCGTCCTTATATGGAAGGCAAGGCTGCTATGAAAATCTTGGTCCCAGTCAAGCGGGTCGTTGATTACAACGTGAAGATTCGCGTGAAGGCGGACGGCTCGGGTGTCGAGCTTGCCAATGTGAAGATGTCGATGAACCCGTTCGACGAGATTTCGGTCGAGGAGGCTCTGCGCCTGAAGGAAGCGGGCAAGGCCGAGGAAGTGGTCGTCGTGTCGATCGGACCTGCCAAGGCCGAAGAGACGCTGAGGACGGCGCTGGCCATGGGGGCCGATCGCGCCATCCTGGTCGAGACCGACGATCAAGTCGAGCCGCTGGCCGTCGCCAAGATCCTCAAGGGTGTGGCCGACGCCGAGCAGCCGGGCCTCATCATCGTCGGCAAGCAGGCGATCGACGACGATTCCAACCAAACCGGCCAGATGCTGGCGGCCTTGCTCGGCACGGCGCAGGCCACCTTCGCCTCGAAGATCGAGATCGGTGACGGTTCGGCCAAGGTCACGCGCGAAGTCGATGGCGGCCTGCAGACGATCGAGGTCAAGCTTCCGGCCGTCGTCACGTCGGACCTGCGCCTGAACGAGCCGCGCTATGCCTCGCTGCCCAACATCATGAAGGCCAAGAAGAAGCCGCTCGACAAGACGTCGCCCGCAAACTTCGGCGTGTCGACGGAGCCGCGGCTGAAGGTGCTGAAGACCGAGGAGCCGTCGGGCCGCAAGGCGGGCGTCAAGGTCAAGACGGTCGCCGAGCTGGTCGAGAAGCTCAAGACCGAAGCCGGCGTGCTTTGATCGGCGAGATTTGAGGAGATTACGATAATGGCCATTCTTCTTCTGGCAGACCACGACAACGCCCACCTTTCCGACCAGACCGCCAAGGCGCTGACGGCGGCCTCCAAGATCGGTTCCGACGTGCATGTGCTTGTCGCAGGCGCGGGCGCCAAGGCGGCGGCTGAGCAGGCGGCCAAGCTTGCCGGCGTTTCCAAGGTGCTGGTTGCCGAGGATGCAAGCCTTGCCAACAATCTGGCCGAGCCGCTGGCGGCGCTGATCGTGTCGCTCGCCGGGTCCTACGACACCATCCTCGGCGCGGCCACCTCGGTCGGCAAGAACGTGCTGCCGCGCGTGGCGGCGCTGCTCGACGTGGCGCAGGTGTCGGAGATCGTCGAGGTGGTGAGCCCCGACACGTTCAAGCGTCCGATCTATGCGGGCAACGCCATCCAGACGGTGCAGGCCACCGATGCGAAGAAAGTGATCACTGTCCGCTCTTCATCCTTTTCTCCTGCCTCCCAAGGCGCACCTGCTGCCGTCGAGGAACTCTCGACGGCAGCCTTTTCTTCTGATCTATCGGCTTTCGTTTCTGCCGACTTGTCGACCTCGGACCGTCCGGAGCTAACCTCGGCCAAGATCATCATCTCGGGCGGCCGTGCGCTGGGCTCGTCGGAGAAGTTCCAGGAAGTGATCCTGCCCGTCGCCGACAAGCTCGGCGCGGCCGTCGGCGCGTCACGCGCGGCCGTCGATGCCGGCTACGCACCGAACGACTGGCAGGTCGGCCAGACGGGCAAGGTCGTCGCTCCGCAGCTCTACATCGCTTGCGGTATTTCCGGCGCGATCCAGCACCTTGCCGGCATGAAGGACTCGAAGGTGATCGTCGCGATCAACAAGGACGAGGAGGCGCCGATCTTCCAAGTAGCGGACTACGGCCTTGTCGGGGATCTCTTTGAGGTCCTACCGGAGCTGCAAAAGGCAATTGGCTAACCGCGACTGCCCCACAATTTTTTCCAACGAAATGACAGGAACGCGCACAATGGGCAGGACAGTGTTCGTCAACGGCCAATGGCTGGACGAGACGGCAGCAACGATCTCGATCTTCGATCGCGGATTTCTTTTTGCGGATGCGATATATGAGGTAACTGCCGTTGCTGACGGCAAGTTGATCGATTTCAAGGGCCACACCGATCGACTGAAACGCTCGCTCGAAACGCTCGGAATTCCGATGCCGGTCGCGGAAGGTGAACTCTTGGCTTTGCACCAGGAGATCGCGCGCCGGAATGGCATTACGCATGGCTTAGTCTATTTGCAGATTTCCCGTGGCGCGGAAGACCGCAATTTTATCTACACCGATGGCCTCCGTCCGACGATCGTGATGTTCACGCAGCCGCGCACCATCCTGGCTAACCCTGGCTGGGAACGTGGCATCACAATGAAGACAGCACCTGATGGGCGATGGGCTCACCGGCAGATCAAAACGGTACAGCTTCTCTACTCGTCAATGGCCAAGATGGAGGCGTTGCGCGAAGGCTATGATGATGTGCTTTTCGTGGAGGATGGCCTCATAACGGAGTCAGGTTCAGCGAATTTCCACATCATCACCAAGGATGGCATTCTGATTACGCGGGACCTCTCAAACGCCCTACTGCATGGCATTACTCGCGCGTCGGTTCTGGATCTCGGGGCACGAGCGGGGCTTGAAACACGTCAGGCTGCGGTCACGCTCGAAGAAGCCAAGAATGCGGAAGAAGCGTTCATCACCGACTCCATCAGCTTCGTTATGCCTGTTGTTTCGATCGATGGTCATCCGGTTGGACTTGGCAAACCCGGTCCGGCGACTGCAAAGCTACGCAAGCTCTACATCGAAGATCGCCTCGCCACCGGCATAAACATCGCGGAAAGAGCGGCATAGCCGCTCCTCATTTTTCACCGACCTGTACTTCATCGCAATCTTCCGACCGCGTGCCCCGCTCGTCGACGAAGAATAGGGAATGGAATTATGATCCTGTACCAGCGGTACGCCATCTTCCTCGTAATTCTCTTGGGTTCACTCCTCTCGGTCATGGGCCTCGCGCTTTCGAGCCCTTGGTGGGCAGTCCCTGCCGTGGTTCTTGTTCCGCTCGCGCTGATTGGCGTTTACGACATCAAGCAAAGAAGGCATGCTATTCTTCGGAACTATCCGGTGATCGGCCATATCCGCTTTCTCATGGAAAGCATCCGTCCGGAAATCCGACAGTATATGATCGAGGCTGATCACGAGGAGGTTCCGTTCAGCCGGCAGGCGCGAGGGCTGGTCTATCAACGCGCAAAAGGTGTCGAGGACAAAAGGCCGTTTGGGACGATCGAAAATGTTTATGGCGCCGGCTATTCGTGGCTTACCCACTCTGCCACGCCAACACATATCACCGACTTCGATTTCCGGGTGAGTATCGGTGGGAGCAGTTGTCGCCAGCCCTATGATGCCAGCCTCTATAATATTTCCGCAATGAGCTTCGGTGCCCTTTCCGGCAACGCGATTTCAGCTCTGAACCGGGGAGCCAAGAAGGGCGGCTTCGCCCATGACACCGGGGAAGGGGGGATCAGCCGCTACCACCGCGAAGGTGGTGGCGACCTAATTTATCAGGTCGCCTCCGGCTATTTCGGGTGTCGGGGAGACGATGGAAGCTTCTCAGAGGAGAAGTTTGCTGCAATCACTGCCGACCCTCAGATAAAGATGATCGAGGTCAAGCTAAGCCAAGGCGCGAAGCCTGGTCACGGCGGTATGCTTCCGGCGTCGAAAATCTCGCCTGAAATTGCCGAGGCGCGGGGCATTCCCATGGGTGTAGACTGCATCTCACCGCCAGCACACAGCACGTTCTCCACGCCTGTCGGTCTGATGGAATTTGTCGCCAGATTGCGCGAACTATCTGGCGGTAAGCCGGTAGGCTTCAAGCTCTGTATCGGTCATCGCCGTGAGTTTCTCGGCATGGTGAAGGCTATGGTTGTTGATTGTCACTGAGAACTGACCCGGTAGCCCCATAAATTGTCACTGAGAATTGACCCATGTGAACACACTTCCCCGACGGTTTTGGTTGGGGGGATTTGGAGTGATCGACATGGGATTTTTGAGTGTCATTCGACGCTGGGCATTGCGTGACAAAATGCCAATCAGGGAGATTGCCCGGCGGACGGGTTTGTCTCGGAACACGGTAAAGAAGTATCTGCGTGAAGGTGCGGTGGAACCGCAGTTCAAGACGCCTAAGCGTCCAAGCAAGCTGGATCCCTATGCGGATCGGCTGTCAGCCTGGCTTTTAATTCAGACGCGGAAGTCACGCAAAGAGCGGCGGACAGTGAAGCACATGCATGCTGATCTGGTGAAGCTGGGATATGATGGCTCCTATGAACGCGTAGCAGCTTTCGCCCGGGCATGGCGTGAAGATCGGCATCGAGCGGAACAGACGACGGGGCGCGGCACCTACGTGCCTTTGGTGTTCGCGCCCGGCGAAGCCTTCCAATTCGACTGGAGCGAGGACTGGGCCAACATCGGCGGTGAGCGCGTCAAACTTCAGGTCGCTC
The DNA here is from genome assembly GCF_900102535.1 of Sulfitobacter delicatus. Taxonomy (GTDB): domain Bacteria; phylum Pseudomonadota; class Alphaproteobacteria; order Rhodobacterales; family Rhodobacteraceae; genus Sulfitobacter; species Sulfitobacter delicatus. Next base: position 14,088 of record NZ_FNBP01000018.1, read on the forward strand.
ATATCAAACTGTCACACAGCCGCGCTTTCTTGGTTCGGGCCTACCCGCTGCAAACGCACGAGATGCTGTTTGACGCCCACTGGCATGCATTCCGCGTGTTCGGCGGTGTGCCTGGCCGCGGGATCTATGACAATATGAAGACCGCCGTTGATCGTGTGGGCAGAGGCAAGCAGCGGGATGTCAATGCACGCTTCAAAGCGATGGCCAGCCACTACGTGTTTGAGCCCGAGTTCTGCAATCCGGCAGCCGGTTGGGAGAAAGGCCAGGTTGAGAAGAATGTGCAGGATGCCCGTAACCGCATGTGGCAGGTCATGCCGGTCTTTGCCGATCTGGCAGAGCTGAACCAATGGCTTGAAGACCGCTGTATCGCCCTTTGGACAGAGACACCGCACAAGGCTTTGCCGGGGTCCATCGCTGACGTGTGGGAGGCCGAGAAGCCCACGTTGATGGCACTGCCACCGGCATTCGATGGCTTTATCGAACATAGTAAGCGTGTGTCACCCACATGCCTGATCACGTTCGAACGCAATCGCTACAGCGTTCCCGCCAGCTTTGCGAACCGCCGTGTCAGTTTGCATGTCTATCCCGAACGGCTGGTCGTGGTCGCTGAAGGGCAAACGGTTTGCAAGCATGCGCGGATCATCGAGCGGTCTCATCGAAAGCCCGGCAAGGTCATCTATGACTGGCGCCACTATCTCGCTGTTATCCAACGCAAACCGGGCGCACTTCGGAATGGTGCGCCGTTCACGGAGATGCCGGATGCCTTCCGTCAATTGCAGGATCACATGCTGCGTAAAGAAGGCGGTGACCGAGAGATGGTCGACATTCTGTCTCTGGTCCTTCAGCACAACGAAGAGGACGTTTTGTGCGCAGTGGAGTTGGCACTTGAAGCGGGCGTCCCCACCAAGACGCACATCCTGAACCTGTTGCACCGATTGATCGACCGCAGACCGACAGATCACCCCGAGGTCGATCCGCCGGACGCACTGGCATTGCAGACAACGCCAGAGGCCAACGTCGATCGCTATGACGGGTTGCGACGGACTGAGGAGAAGCGCCATGCGTCATGACCCAGCAGGAGCCTCTATCGTGATCATGCTACGCAGTCTCAAGCTGTACGGCATGGCAAATGCGATTGAAGACTTGGTCGCCCAGGGTGCGCCAGCGTTCGAAGCTGCCACACCAATGCTGTCGCAGCTGCTCAAGGCCGAGATCGCCGAACGCGAGGTACGGTCCATCGCCTACCACACGAAGGTTGCCCGCTTCCCCGCATACAAGGATCTGACGGGCTTCGACTTTGCATCGAGTGAGATCAACGAAGCGACAGTGCGGCAGCTACACCGATGCGAGTTTATCGAAGCGGTCGAGAATGTCGTTTTGATCGGCGGTCCCGGAACGGGCAAGAGCCACACCGCCACAGCAATCGGCGTCCAGGCCATCGAACATTACCGGCGTAAGGTGCGCTTCTTCTCGACCGTGGAATTGGTCAACGCGCTGGAGCAGGAGAAGGCACTTGGTAAGGCAGGGAAACTGGCTGAGACGCTGACGAAGGTCGACTTGGTCATTTTGGACGAACTCGGCTACCTGCCGTTCAGCTCATCTGGCGGGGCGCTGCTCTTCCACCTGCTCAGCAAACTCTACGAGCGCACCAGCGTCATCATCACCACAAACCTCAGCTTCTCAGAATGGGCGCAGGTCTTCGGGGATGCAAAGATGACAACCGCGCTCCTCGATAGGCTGACCCACCGCTGCCACATCCTCGAAACCGGAAACGACAGCTACCGCTTCAAGGCCAGCGCTGAGGCTGCAAAGAAAACACGAAAGGAGGCCAAAACATTGACCGCGTCATAAACCACGACGCATAACTGAGGGTGGGTCAAATCTCGGTGAAAATACCGGGTCAGTTCTCAGTGACAATCAACAGGCTATGGTGAAAACCGGAATCAAACCGGATTTCATCGTGATTGACGGTGCGGAAGGAGGAACAGGAGCCGCTCCGGTGGAATTCGCCAATCGGGTCGGCATGCCGATGCTTGAGGGCCTGACCTTCGTTCATAACGCGCTTCGTGGCGCGGGCATTCGCAACGATATCAGGCTCGGCGCAGCGGGGAAGATCATTTCCGCGTTCGATATCGCCCGCGCACTTGCTCTTGGTGCAGACTGGTGTAATTCCGGCCGGGGCTTTATGTTTGCCGTAGGCTGTATCCAGGCTCAGGCATGCCATACGAACAAGTGCCCGGTTGGGATCGCCACGCAAGATCAGGCCCGTCAGCGTGCTATTGATGTAGGTGATAAGAGCGACCGTGTCGCGCGTTTCCATCGCAATACGATGCGCGCCTTGAGCGAGATTGCCGGCGCCGCAGGCCTGACCGATCCTCGCGACTTCATGCCGTACCACTTCATGTTCCGCCAGTCGGACAACGAATTCCTTGATGGCAATGAGGCGTATCCATATTTGCCCGAAGGGTTTCTGCTGTCGGAGGAGGAAATTCCGGAGTTGGCGGATTGGTACGATCGCTGGGACCGGGCGAGCGCGGAGACCTTCGCGCCGCCGGAGATCCCCTTTGGGCCTTTTGCCTCGCGTCGAAAGCGTAAGCCTGACCTGCGGGCCATGGCGTAAAGCAATCTGAAAGTGATGGTTAAGGAAAAAGCCGCAGCCCGACCAGGTTGCGGCTTTTCTGTTCTGCACGCCAACGTTCATTCAGGTGACGAACAACAAGCTGGAATTCGGGAATGGGCGACGAGACGCCGCCCAGCCTTCAATGCTTATACTGACGCGAGGGCGATCGCGATGCCCTGACCAACGCCGATGCACATGGTCGCGAGGGCGAATTTGCCGCCGGTGTTCGCCAGCTCCAGCGCCGCCGTGCCCGTGATCCGTGCGCCCGACATACCCAATGGATGTCCTAAGGCGATGGCACCCCCATTTGGATTCACGCGAGGATCGTCGTCGACGATGCCAAGGTCACGCAACGTCGCAAGCCCTTGAGATGCGAACGCTTCGTTGAGCTCAATGACATCGAACTGCTCCTGGCGCATTCCAAGGCGGGACATCAGCTTTTTGGTCGCCGGCGCAGGGCCAAATCCCATGATCCTCGGTGCTACACCTGCGGTCGCGCCACCCAGAACGCGTGCGATCGGAGTCAGTCCGAATTTCTTGACGGCGGCTTCGGAAGCCAGAAGGATTGCCGCCGCTCCGTCATTCACGCCTGACGCATTGCCTGCGGTCACAGTGCCGTCGGCGCGGACAATCGGTCGGAGCTTGCCGAGAGCATCGATGGTTGTCGCGCGGGGATGTTCGTCCGTGTCGACGATTAGTGCGTCGCCCTTCTTTTGCGGGATCGTGACCGGGGTGATCTCTTTAGCGAAGCGGCCATTTGTCTGGGCCTGTGCTGCTTTCGCTTGCGAACGCACCGCGAAAGCATCCTGGTCCTCGCGGCTGATCTTGAAGTCATCCGCCACGTTCTCGGCGGTTTCCGGCATCGAGTCGACGCCGTACTGCTTTTTCATGAGTGGGTTGATGAAGCGCCAGCCAATCGTTGTGTCGTGAATCTCCATCGAACGAGAGAAAGCCGTCTCGGCTTTTGGAACGATAAAGGGAGCACGGCTCATGCTTTCGACGCCGCCGGCGATCACCAGGTCAGCTTCACCGGAAGCGATAGCGCGCGCACCGGTGATTGTGGCATCCATGCCGGAGCCGCACAGGCGATTGATGGTTGTTCCGGGAACGCTCACAGGCATGCCCGCGAGCAAGGACGACATGCGTGCAACGTTCCGGTTATCCTCGCCTGCCTGGTTGGCGCACCCGAACACCACTTCATCGATGGCTTCGAAGTCGAGGTTGGGATTTTGCGCCATGATTGCCTTCAAGGGGATAGCGCCGAGATCGTCAGCCCGCACGGATGAGAGCGAGCCACCGAAGCGGCCGATCGGCGTGCGGATATAGGCGCAGATATAGGCTGGGGACATCGGATTCCTCCAAAAAGTATGGGTTGGTTCAATCGAGCAATGCGAGGTTCCCGCGGCGGCCGCCGCCGACTACGGTCGCAAGAGTACGTTCAAGGCGGTAACGTGGTTGACGCTTCGCCCAGAAGAGTGGTCCACCAAGATGTTTCGGAAAGCCATATCCGTTGATCATCACCAGATCGATATCTGAGGCACGCGAAGCGATGCCGTCTTCCAGAACGAGCAGGGCCTCGTTGACGATCGCGCAAAGCGTGCGCTCCTGGATTTCGTCCCGGTCCAGCGACCTCGGCGCAGCGCCATAATGTGCCCGCGCCTTCGCGATGAGATTTCTCACGTCTGGGTCCGATGCGCGTTGGCCATCGTCATACCGATACCAGCCGGCACCTGTCTTGCGGCCGAGCCGGCCGGCTTCAACAAGCCATTCGAGGACCGGAACGTCACCATCCTTGTCCCCGCGGGCCTCCTGCTTCCTCTTCCGGTTAGCCCAAGCTATATCGAGCCCTGACAGGTCCGACACGCTGAACGGCCCCATGGCAAAACCGAGCGCCTCAAGGGCGGTATCAATTTCGTCCGGGCTTGCGCCATCGATCAGCATCGCTTCGCTCTGTGCGCGGTAAGCATTGTAGATGCGGTTGCCGATGAAGCCTTCTCCGACTCCGGAAACGACGGCGACTTTCCGAAGCCGTCTTGCGATCGCAAAAGCGGCCTGCAGGACTTCCGGTGATGTTTCTTCGCCCCGAACAATCTCCAGAAGCTTCATGATGTGCGCCGGCGCAAAGAAATGCAGTCCAACGACGGATTGAGGACGCGTGGTCGCGGCGGCTATGACATTCACATCGAGATAGGAAGTGTTGGTCGCAAGGATCGCATTGGTCTTGGCGAAACTGTCGAAACGAGCCATGAGCTCAGTCTTCACGGCCAGATCCTCGAAGGCAGCTTCGATGAGCAGATCGCACTCTGAAAGATCTTCGAGATCATGGACCAATGTCAGCTCGGCGGGGTTCGAAGCTTTCGCGAGAAAACCTTCGATGCGGGTCCGTGCGCTTGCTAGGGCCTCTTGTTTGAGGTCCGTGAGCTTCACCGGATAACCTGCGGCGAGAAAAGCGGCGGCGATCCCCGCGCCCATGGTTCCGGCTCCGACGATACCGACTGTCTCGATCGACAAGGGCGAAGCGTCCGCGAGGCCCTCGACACGCGCGGCCTGCCTTTCCGCAAAGAAAAGATGCCGCAGGGCCGCCGACTCATCGGAATCGCGGAGGCGCCGAAATGCGGTGCGGGCTGACGCGAGCGCGTCATCGAAGGGAACCGTGACTGCCTGCCAGATTGCTTCGGTCTGGTCGAAGACGAAGGGTCGCCCGCGACCGCGTTTCAAGACCTGCTGGACGGCAAGGTCAAACGCCTTGTGATCGAAGGGCTTTGGTTCTCTGTCCCTTAATCTGATCTTCGTGGTCCCGAAGGCACGAGCATAGGCAATCGCATCGTCTGGAATTTTCCCAACAATAGCGTCGATGAGGCCGAGGTTCTTGGCTTCTGGAGCTTTGACTTGACGGCAAGACGCGATCATGTCGAGTGCGGTGACGGCATCAGTCACCCGAGGCAGTCGGACGGTGCCCCCGGCACCTGGAATTATTCCGAAGGTTCCTTCCGGCAGTCCGACGGCAGCCTTTTCCGTCGCGATCCGCGCGTCGCAACCGAGGGCGATTTCGTAGCCACCGCCGAGTGCCGCCCCTTCGATTGCCGCGATGACTGGCTTCGAGCACTGCTCGATGGTTTCAATGACATCCGGCAATGTGGGATCGGTCAGGGGTTTGCCGAACTCCTTTAGGTCGGCTCCGGCGATGAACGTACCGTTTTTTCCAAGAAGGACGATCGACTGAACGTCGTGTTTCGCAGCGAGATGGTTGATGGCGTCGATCATAGCTTCGCGGAGATCGCGCGAGAGCGCATTGACAGGCGGATTGTCGATCGAAACCAGGCCGACACCATCAACGATTTCGGTGGTGGTAAGACCTGAGCCAAATTTCTGAACGAGGGGCGAGGGGGTCTCTGTAGTCATAGCGGGCTCCGTAAGGATTGTTCGAGCCGTCGGTCCAGCCTCCCTCCGACGCCGTGCTTGCAAGCCCGCCGAAGAACGAAGGCTGAGTGAGGGGACGCTTACGAGGCGGCCTTGATCATGTTCTTGGCGATCACAATCTGCTGGATCTGCGTGGTGCCCTCGTAGATGCGGAACAGCCGAGCATCGCGATAGAACCGTTCGATGCCGTATTCGGCCATATAGCCGGCTCCGCCATGAATCTGCACGGCGCGGTCGGCGACTCGACCGACCATCTCGCTTGCGAACATCTTGCAGCACGCGGCATCGGTCGTCACGTCCTGGCCTGCATCACGGCGCCGTGCAGTTTCCAGCACCATGCAACGTGCGGCGTAGGCTTCCGTGCGACTATCGGCGAGCATCGCCTGGATGAGCTGGAATTCGGCGATCGGTTGTCCGAACTGCTTGCGGTCCATTGCATAGCGCAAACTGTCCTCGATCAAGCGTTCGGCCATTGCAACACAGATCGACGAGATGTGCAGGCGACCGCGATCCAACGTCTTCATGGCTGTACGGAAGCCCTGGTTCTCAACGCCGCCGAGAAGCGCGTCGAACGGGACCAGGCAATCCTCCAAAATCACATCCGACGTATGAGAGCCCTTCTGACCCATCTTGCGGTCGATGGGGCCGAGCGAAAGGCCGGGCGTTCCTGCTTCGACCAGAAACGCCGAGACACCTTGGGCGCCGGGCTTCGAGGCGTCAGTGCGTGCGAAAACGGTGAAAAGACCGGCGTGAGGGGCGTTTGTGATGAAGCGTTTCGTGCCATTTATCACATAGCCGTTCTCAGTGTGCTTTGCAGTGGTTCGTACCGACGCAGCATCCGAGCCAGCTTCCGGCTCGGTCAGCGCGAATGAGCTGATGAGTTCGCCGGTGGCAAGGCGAGGCAAATACCGCTGCTTCTGCTCTTCCGTGCCGTCGAGAATGAGGCCGAGCGAGCCGATACCGTTATTGGTCCCGATAAGCGAGCGGAAGGCGGGAGAGGTCTTGCCCAGCTCCAGTGCGATCCGGACTTCTTCCTCCATATTGAGACCAAGGCCACCGTACTCTTCGGGAATCGTCAGGCCGAATAGACCTAAATTCGCGATCTCCTGGCGGATTTCGACCGGGATAGCATCGTTATCGGCGACCTGTTCCTCGAGAGGACGAAGACGCTCTCTAACGAAACGCCCGACCGTATTCACCAGTTCATTCATCGTGTCTGAATCGAGAGCCATGTAGTCTCACCTGTTTGCTTGCGCCACCAATGGCATTTAAAGCATTTATATACTGTTTGGACGGTAAGTAAATAAGCCAGGAGACCCGATTCGAAAAATACCGAATGAATTCGAGCCGTTGGATCATCAGTCCCGTCAGCATCGCTGCGAATGCGGACCGGGGCATGAAACTCCGGTCCGCTACGCTGTCGTGGTCTGCCATCCGTATTTCGCGTACGCTATGCGGCGAGTTCCGCTGTAACTCGATTGAGAACCTTGCCGATCTTCTCGATTAAGAAGTCTGCGTCCCCCACGGTGATCGTGAGAGGCGGGCAAATCGTGAGCGCGTCGACGGCTGCGCGCAAAAGCACGCCCTCCTCGGCGAGATACGCATTTGCCTTGGCGCCCAGTTCTCCGTTCTTGAGGCCGGCTGCATTTGGGAAATTCTGCTTGAACAGTTCCACGGCGGCGACCAATCCAACGCCACGAACCTCTCCCACCAACGGATGATCCGAGAAACGTTGCAGGCCGTCACGCAGGTATTGACCGACGCGTGATGCGTTGCCGACGAGGTCGCGATCTTCGATGACGGCGATGTTTTCGAGTGCCACGGCCGCCGCAACCGGATGCGCACCGCCGGTAAAGCCGTGGCCGAAGGTGCCTATGCGATGGCTCTCATCAGCAATCGGTTGGTACACCTTGTCATTCACGAGCAGAGCGGAAATCGGAAGGTATGACGAGGAGAGCGCCTTCGAGAGAACCATAATGTCCGGTTTGATATCGTACGTCTGGGAACCGAACATGTTACCGGTTCGGCCGAAGCCGCACACGACCTCGTCAGCGACCAACAGTATATCGTATTTCCGCAGAACGGCCTGAATCTTCTCCCAGTAGGTCCGCGGAGGAACGACAACACCTCCGGCGCCGAGGACCGGCTCGCCGAAGAAGGCAGCGATTGTCTCCGGACCTTCATCGAGGATCAGCTTCTCCAGTTCGTTCGCCCTTCTGGATGCAAAATCCTCTTCGCTTTCACCAGGTTCCGCATCGCGCCAGAAATGGGGGCTGCCCGTACGTAGGACGTTGGCAATGGGCATGTCGAAGGATTCGTGATTGTAGGAGAAAGCGGTCAGGCTGCCCGAGGCCAGCGTGACACCATGATAGGCGCGTTCTCGGGCAATAAGCTTTTTCCGCTGGGACTGGCCGAGCGCATTCGACCTGTACCAGATCATCTTGATTGCGGTATCATTGGCTTCGGAACCGGAATTCGTGAAGAACACCTTGCTCATCGGGACCGGGGCGATCTCTACTAGCTTTTCCGCAAGATCGATCGCCGGCATATGCGTCCGGCTAGTAAAATTGTGGCCAAAGCTCAGGCGTTCCATCTGCCGTGCAGCGGCTTGCACGAGACGCCGCTCGCCGAAGCCGACGGCGACGCTCCAAAGGCCGGCCATGCCTTCAAGGTAGCGCTTCCCGTTGCTGTCGTAGACGTAAGCCCCCTCAGCCCGGTCAATGATAAGCGGCGTCGTCGCTTCATGCTTCCGGGCGTCAGTATAGGCGTGGAAGTGGTACGCAATATCCCGCGCTTCATTGGAGTTGGGTATCATCGTCATCTTCATTCACTTTCTTTGTGGAGAGCTGCATTCGCAGCTCTCCTGCTTGATGGTAGGAACGCACAGTCTCACTTCGAGACATCGACACCGAGCCATTTGATCGACTGTCCGTCGTCAGGGTTTTTGGGACAACAGGCGGCGTGAGCTAACGGAGGCTCTGGCCCATCAGGTTTGTCATTTTAGGCGGCGGCGGCTCGATGAAGCAAGCGGCGCTGTATGATGGTTTCGCGTTTGATCCTTTCCCTTTCCAGCATGATGATGTCGCCGCGGCCGAAGTAGACGTCGGCGGGTGTGAGGTTGCCGAGGCTCTCATGGTAGCGGCGATGGTTGTAATGATCGACGAACGCCGCGATCTGCTGCTCGAGATCACCCGGCAGGAAGTAGTTCTCGAGCAGGATGCGGTTTTTGAGCGTCTGATGCCATCGCTCGATCTTGCCCTGGGTCTGGGGATGGCAGGGCGCTCCGCGCGTATGTTCCATGCCCTTGTCGGATAGCCATGCGGCGAGATCGGACGACACGTAAGACGGGCCGTTGTCGGACAGGAGCCGCGGCCGCTGCACAACTCTGGCGCTGTCACAGCCTGATGCCGTGAGCGCCATGGTCAGCGTGTCGGTGACGTCTTCGGCCTTCATCGTGGTGCACAGCTTCCAGGCGATGATGTAGCGTGAGAAGTCGTCGAGCACGGTCGACAGGTAGAACCACCCCCAGCCGATCACCTTCAAGTAGGTAAAGTCGGTCTGCCAGAGCTGGTTGGGCGCTGTGGTCTTGTCGTGGAACTCGTCGGCGGCCTTGATGACGATGAAGGCCGGACTGGTGATCAGGTCATGGGCCTTGAGCAGGCGATAGACCGAGGATTCCGAGACGAAGTAGCCCTTCGTGTCGGTGAAGGTGACCGCCAGTTCCCGTGGCGACAGTTCCGGCTCGTTCAGCGCCAGCTCGATGATCTGATCGCGCACCTCATCGGGGATGCGGTTCCAGACCCGGCTCGGCCGGGGGCTGCGATCCTCCAGAGCGTCGACGCCGCCGGCAAGGAAGCGGTCATACCAGCGGTTGAAGGTCGATCGCGGAATACCGAGTTTCTGCAATGTGCGCCGCGCCGACAGGTGCGAGTTCTCGACCAGGCGGATGATCTCCAGCTTCTCGGATGCGGGATATCTCATTCGTCGTCGCCCCCATCCGCAATCATGCTTTTTTTAAGAATCCGCAGTTCCAGCGCCTGTTCGGCGACAACCTCCTTGAGATCGCGCGCCTCCTTGCGCAGCACCTTCACCTCATCGCTGGTGGCGGCGCGGGCCGTATCGCCGGCCAGCCGCTTCTTGCCGGCTTCCAGGAATTCCTTCGACCAGGTGTAATACAGGCTCTCGGCAATCCCCTCGCGCCGGCACAGCGCCGCGATCGACTCTTCGCCGCGAAGGCCTTCCAGCACGATGCGGATCTTCTCCTCGGACGAATACTGCTTGCGGGTCGCACGGCGGATGTCCTTGATGACCTGCTCTGCCGGCGCTTTCCCGGTTCCGGATTTCTGTCTCATCTTCGCTCCTTTGAAAGGCTACGATGAACCAGAAATCCTCCGTTCTCAGTTAAGCCAATTTGGTCCCATCAGTGATGACGCCGGACATTCTCCCGCCTTATTAGGCGTTGGCGCTCCCGCAAGCCCATTCCTGCATGCCTCCCCCCAGACTTTTGATTGATCATGGCCTCACACCGTTTTGAGTTTCAACGCGCTGAAAACTTTTAACGGATGTAAATATTTATGCAATTCCGTGATGACCGCCGGCGGCTGGCGACGCCGACATACGGTCGTCCGACGGACTGTCTGATTGACCTGGCACACTTTCTCGACGCGTCCAAACTTCAATCGAACAAAAACTTTGTATCTAATAAAAATATTCCTTGCAATAAAAATATTTTGTGCGAACTGTGATGCCGCTGGAGGAGCGTGGCTGAGGGAGCGCGGCCGTGCAGGTGTCTCGTAGTTCGACAATTGGGCTATCCCCAATTCGATCAGGCCGCCACTGTGCCCTTCACATCCGTAATTTCTGAAAATGCGCATTGTATTGGACAAGCTGTGGGTTGGCTGCAAGAATTACACTGATCTTGTTGGTTTTGGTGAAGGAGGATGGGGTCGTGTCCTCATCGCTGGCGCGGGCGTCACGTCCGCTATCGCCGTTTTGGGGTTCCTCATCGGGTCTATTCTTGGCAGCCTCGTTGCCTGGGCAAAAATGTCACCAATCCGTTTGGCTCGTGGCGTCGCCGACGCTTACACGACCACACTGCGAGGCGTGCCTGATCTTCTGGTCATCTATCTACTCTACTTCGGCGGAAACTCACTTTTGTCGACCTTCGCCGGCTTCTTCGGGGCGAACGGTTTTGTTGGAATGCCTACGTTCGCTACTGGGGTTCTCGCGATCGGGATCATTTCTGCCGCTTATCAAGCTGAAGTGCTTAGAGGCGCTTTCAACACTGTCGCCAAGGGCAGTATCGAGGCGGCTCATGCGGTTGGCATGGGCCGTTGGCTACTGTTCAGGCGCGTCGTTGCACCACAGGTACTGCACTACGCATTGCCGGGCCTCGGCAACACATGGCAATTGGCCCTGAAAGAGACGGCCCTCATCTCGGTCGTCGGGCTTGTGGAACTGCTTCGGCAAGCTCAAATGGCTTCGGGTTCAACGCGCCGACCGTTTGAGTTCTTTATCACGGCTGGACTGCTCTATCTGACAATCACCGTGGTCTCGTCGCTTCTCTTCCGCTTCGCCGAGTATCGCTCTGCGTGCAGGATGGGGGGCTAAACAGTGATCGATTTCGGTTTTCTCTGGCAGGCTTTCGTCAGGCTCATTGCCGGTTTGCCTATTACGCTCGAATTGGCCGCAACGGCGATACTTGTCGGGACAGTCCTGGCAACAGCCCTGGCGATTGTTGCGCACCTGCGGGTCCCCGTCGCTTCCCAATGCGTTGCCTTTTTCGTCTTTTGCATACGCGGCTCGCCGCTCCTCCTGCAGATGTTCATCATCTACTACGGCCTCGGACAGTTCCGTCACGAACTCCAGAGTTGGGGTGTCTGGCCGTTTTTCCGTGAACCTTACTGGTGCGCCATCACTGCTCTAGTGCTTAGCGTCGGCGCCTATGGAAGTGAGATCATCCGCGGAGGGCTAAAGTCCGTTTCGGCCGGATTGATTGAGGCGGCAAGGGCTTGCGGCATGTCCGGTTTTCTACTGTACAGGCGCATCATCCTTCCGATCGCATTCCGGCAGGCTTTGCCAGCCTACGGCAATGAAGTCATTCTCGCGGTAAAAGCAACTTCCCTCGCTTCCACCATCACCATCATGGAAGTAACTGGTATAGCTGCGGAGCTAATCTCCCAGACATTTCGCGCTTTCGAAGTGTTTATCGTCGCTGGTGCAATTTATCTGACGCTCAACTTCATAATAACCCGCCTGATCGCTCTACTTGAATACCGTCTGTCACCGCATCAGCGCGATCTCCCCGTCAAAACAAACATTGAGGCGCGGCCATGACGTCAATCGAGACGAATAACGTTCCCGTAATTTCCATTCGCGACCTCCATAAAAACTTTGGCGATCTTGAGGTGCTAAAGGGCATCACGTTCGAAGCACATGAAGGAGAGGTGGTCTCGATCCTTGGATCGTCGGGCTCTGGCAAGTCCACAATGCTCCGGTGCATCAACATGCTCGAAACCCCGAGCGCGGGAACAATCGCCATCCGGGGCGAGGAAATCGCCATGCGAACGACCAAGAATGGAACCCGTCCCGCGGATCGAAAACAGCTCGACCGGATTCGGTCAGACGTCGCGATGGTGTTCCAAGGCTTCAATCTATGGCCACACATGTCGATCCTCGAAAACGTCATTGAAGCGCCGGTCCATGTTCAGAAGCGTTCAAAAACGGAATGTGTGGACGAAGCAATGTCACTGTTGGCGAAGGTGGGGCTTTCCGACAAAGCCAACAGTTACCCCAGACACCTATCGGGCGGGCAGCAGCAACGCGCAGCGATTGCAAGGGCGCTTGCTCAGCGGCCAGCAGCCATCCTGTTCGATGAGCCGACATCGGCGCTAGACCCGGAGCTTGTCGGGGAGGTCCTGAAGGTCATTCGAGATCTGGCTAAAGAGGGACGAACAATGCTCATTGTCACCCACGAGATCAATTTCGCACGGGAGGTTTCGAACCGCATCATTTTTCTGGAAAAGGGTACGCTCATCGCGGACGCGCCGCCCGCAAAACTCTTCTCTGAAGCTGCACCGGACCGCTTCAAAAAGTTTATCTCCAAAACCTTACACACTTCCTCCTAGGCCGTCCGCGGCTCCGGTTGTGCGGTGCGCCACAACGCTATCGTGTAGCCTCCAAGACACTAAATTCTGAGCGGCATGGCGATTGACATGCCGCTATCAGTTATATACTGTTCGGACGGTAAGTAATTAGGTCGCTTCCGCCCGAGCAGTCTGGTGCATTAAGCGGCTCGATTCACCGTGAGGAGAAGAGCTGCCCCGCCTTATCCGCGTAGGCCTTTCTCCGATATTTTGTTGAAACGGATAGAGGAAGGATCGCGTTTCCGATGAGCGTCGCACTGAACGGAATCAAGGTTCTCGACCTGTCTCGCGTTTTGGCCGGCCCCTGGGCAACAATGACGTTGGGTGATCTCGGTGCTGACGTGCTGAAGATTGAGCAACCTGGAACCGGGGACGACACCCGGACGTGGATGCCGCCGGCTGTGGAGGGTGTTTCAACCTACTATCTGGGCGCAAATCGCAACAAGAAGAGCGTTGCGATCGACATCGGCAAGCCGGAAGGAAGAGATCTGATCATTGAACTCGCAAAAAAGAGCGATGTCCTGATCGAGAACTTCCGCCCGGCCTCGCTCAAGAAATTCAAGCTCACCTATGACGATCTGAAGGACATCAACCCTCGGCTCATCTATTGTTCCATATCGGGTTATGGCCGCGGTCACGAGCTGGAGGAGCGTCCGGGTTACGACTTCATTATCCAGGCTGAATCTGGATTCATGTCGATTACGGGCGAAAAGGATGGCGAGCCGATGCGGCTCGGTGTCGCCTTCATCGATCTCATATCGGGCATGAATGCCGTGCAAGCAATTCTCGCTGCCCTGTTTATGCGCGAACGCACCGGAAAGGGCCAGTGGCTCGACATCAGCCTGACCGACAGCGCGATGTTCATGTTGGCCAACGTCGCGTCGGGTCATCTCAATACCGGAAGAGAAGCGTTGCGCTATGGCAACGCTCATCCGAGCATCGTACCATATCAACTGTTCGATTGCGTCGATGGCCGAATTGCACTCGCAGTCGGAAACGACGAACAGTTCCGGCGGTTCTGCAAGATCATCGGTCTGCCGGATCTCGCGATGGATGAGCGGTTCGTCACCAATAAAGGACGAACCGAGGCGCGTGATGAGTTACTGCCGATCATCGAGGACAAGTTGCGCGATCGTAAACTGCATGAGCTTCTCGCCGAACTTCGCGCCGTCGGAGTCCCGGCTGGCGAGCTTCGCACTGTCGGCCAGGCGTTCGCTAGCGATGTTGCAATCCTTCGGGACACTGTCGTTTCGGTTCCTTCCGAAAGGATCGGCACCTTCCGCTCCGTGCGCAGCCCGTTGCGCATGTCGGAAAGTCCGTTTGCTCCGCCGACACTTCCACCCGAGGTCGGCGAGCATACCCGCCAAGTCCTTCAGGCCGAGCTGGATCTGAGCGCAGATCGGGTCGATCAGCTTTTGGAGATGGGCGTAGTTGCCGGTATCCCGGCGACGACCCGAAAGTAGCTCTGATGCAGAAGGAGCGCGTTCGCCGCCAGGGCCGTCCACCCACGATGGAGAATGCACGCGGCAAGATTCTGGACGAAGCCGCCGAACTGTTCGCGCGGGAGGGCTTCGATGGGACTTCGTTAGGAAGTGTCGCGGAAGCGGTCGGCGTCACCAAGGCCGCGATCTACCATTACTTCCCGAACAAGAAGGAAATATACGAGGCTATCATCGTCCGGACGCTCAAGGGCCTTCTTGAAGCTGTAAATATCGCTGTTGATGGTGACGACGAGGCCCCGGAGGCTCTTTGCCGCTTTATGACGGCACACGCCGACTACTTCGAAGCGCATTACCATGGCTTCGTCACGATGTTGGTGGGCTACGGCGGCATGGAGAATGGTGGGCTGCTCGAAGAAGCGCAGGAACTGCGCGACGCCTACGAAGAGCTTCTTCGACGGATCGTGCTCGCAGGCATCGAATCCGGCCGCTATCGAAATACGGATTCCCGGTCGATAAGCCGCGCGATCCTCTCGATGCTGAACTGGATGGTTCGCTGGTTCAAGCCAGGGCATGGCCGTCCCGCCTCCTCCTTCGCGATGGAGTATTGCGAGCTCATTCTGAACGGTCTGGCCGCCGACGGCCGAGCCCTGAACACCGACACGCGTCCTCAGCCCTCCGATAGGCGCCGAGGCCATGAGAGCGCATCAAAAGTCAAGCGTTCCGTCATCTCAGTCGATGGCGAATGTACGCAGAAGTATCCCATGAATTGGAAGAGGAACTAACAATGGCAGATATCCATACTTCGGCCGCCGCGGTGTTCAAGCCGTCGAACGCCTTGTCGAAGGTCGGACCTTCGGCGATCTCTCGCATGATGGCCGCGACGGCAGAACTCAGCCGCCAGGGCCGCGACATCGTGGGTCTTCATGTCGGCGAGCCGGATTTCGATACACCTGAGAATATTCAGGAAGCGGCGATCAAGGCGATGCGCGCCGGGGATACTCACTATACCGCGCTCGATGGCTCGCCCGCGATCAAGGCTGCCGTGCGCGAAAAGGGCTCTGTTGCAAAGTTTTCTTGATGAGGTCACTTTCGAGCGTGGTCAGGCAGGAGAGCGGTTGTCATGAACGATTTCAAAGGGCGTCATTTCACGGGTGAGGTCGTGCTTTGGGCGGTGCGATGGTATTGCCGTTATGGGATCAGCTATCGTGACCTTGAAACCATGATGGCGGAGCGGGGTGTTCGGGTTGATCACTCAACGATTTACCGTTGGGTTCAAAAATACGCCCCTGAAATGGAGCGTCTGATGCGTTGGCAGTGGCGGCGGCCGATGTCTGGCAGTTGGCGGGTTGACGAGACTTACATCAAGGTGCGGGGGAAATGGACCTATCTCTATC
>NZ_FNBP01000003.1:0-132538 GCF_900102535.1 Sulfitobacter delicatus
CCAAGAGTCCATATCGACGGCAGTGTTTGGCACCTCGATGTCGGCTCATCTCATCCTGGGGCTGGAGCAGGTCCCAAGGGTACGGCTGTTCGCCGTTTAAAGAGGTACGTGAGCTGGGTTTAGAACGTCGTGAGACAGTTCGGTCCCTATCTTCCGTGGGTGTAGGATACTTGAGAGGAGTTGCCCCTAGTACGAGAGGACCGGGGTGAACGATCCACTGGTGGACCAGTTGTTATGCCAATAGCAGTGCTGGGTAGCTATGATCGGACAGGATAACCGCTGAAGGCATCTAAGCGGGAAGCCCCCCTCAAAACAAGGTATCCCTGAGAGCCGAGATAGACCACCTCGTCGATAGGCCAGAGATGTAAGCGTAGTAACACGTTCAGTTGACTGGTACTAATTGCTCGATAGGCTTGATTTGATCCAGTAGAAGCAAGACTTCGACTTATCTATCAAAAGCATACACATACAATCAGTTGTACATGACTTGGAAATAACAACGCTTTGCGCTTCAGTGGTGACGGAGCGGGAACGGGCATCCTTCGGATACCCTGCCTCCCGCCGTCACTCTGCAGAGCGCTTTATCAGGAATTTATTTGGTTTGGTGATCATAGCGCGAGCAAAACACCTGGTCCCATCCCGAACCCAGCCGTTAAGTGCCGTAGCGCCGATGGTACTGCGTCTTAAGACGTGGGAGAGTAGGTCATCGCCAAACCTAATAAGTTCCTGATGTAAAGTATCTCTCGATACGATGACCAATAACAAAACCGCCGCAGCAAATAAGCTGCGGCGGTTTTGCTTTGTGAAACATCTACTTCCTACGCACCGAATGACGTCCGGTCACAGCCGGTGCCCCGAGCCGGTCGCTTGACCTCGCTTATCTGCCTGTCACACTGCGCAAAAGACGCGGGCTGGGAGGCACATCATGGACATCGAAACGCTATTTGGGCTGGAGGGCAAAACCGCCCTGATCACCGGCGGGGCGACAGGAATTGGCCGTATGGCGGCGGAAGCCTTGGTGCGGGCCGGGGCGCGGGTGTTGATTGCCAGCCGCACGGGCGAGGCCTGTGTCGCGGTGGCCGAGGAATTGAACGCGCTCGGGGCCAAAGGCAGCGTCGAGGGTTTTGCTGGGGACGTGGGCAGCGAAGCTGGGGTGGATGCGCTGGTGGCCGAGGTAGAGGCGCGCAGCGATCAGTTGCATATCCTGATGAACAACGCAGGCGTCACATGGGGCGCCCCGCTTGGCGATTTCCCCTTCAAGGCTTGGGACAAGGTCATGGGCGTCAATGTCGCCGGCCTGTTCGATCTGACGCAAAAGCTGCTGCCGCTCCTGCGGGCCGGTGCCACAGCTGATGATCCCGCGCGTGTGGTGAATGTCGGCTCGGTGATGGGCGAGCGTGAGATGGGCGATGGGGCCTATAGCTATGCGGCGTCGAAGGCGGCGGTCATTCATCTAAGCAAGATCCTTGCGAAAGAGCTGGCCGGTGACGCGATCACCGTGAATGCGCTGGCGCCCGGGCCTTTCGTGTCGCGCATGACGGCTTTCGCCACGCAAGATGAGACCACGCGTGCCGCTGTCGGGCAGGATGTGCCGCTCGGACGCGTGGGGCGGGATGAGGATATCGCGGGCTCTATGCTGTTCCTTTGCGGGAAGGGCGGGTCTTATGTCACCGGCGCCGTGATCCCAGTGAGTGGCGGCATCAACGTTATGTCCGGGCCGAATATCTTTGAAAGGGCATTGCCATGACATCCTACACCAAACCTCGCGAGGCCGCCCATGCGTGACGACAGCCATCTGCCCGCCGCATTGCAGGGCCTGCGCTTGCCGCTCGTCGCCTCGCCGATGTTCATCCTCTCGGGGCCGGAATTGGTCATCGCGCAGTGCAAGGCGGGGATCGTCGGCTCTTTCCCGGCGCTGAACGCGCGCGAGGCCGAGGGTGAACCACCGTTGCTTGAGGCCTGGCTGACCCAGATCACCGAGGCGTTGGACAAGCACAATCAGGAGAACCCAGACCGCCCCGCCGCGCCCTTTGCTGTGAACCAGATCGTACACCGCTCGAACAGTCGGTTGGAGCGGGATCTTGAAATTTGCGTGAAGCATAAGGTGCCGATCTGGATCACCTCGCTCGGGGCGCGGGTCGAGGTCAATGAGGCGGCGCATTCCTGTGGCGGTATCGTCTTGCACGACATCATCAACAACCGCTTTGCGCGCAAAGCGATTGAAAAGGGCGCCGACGGGTTGATCGCGGTGGCCGCAGGGGCAGGGGGGCATGCCGGGCCGCAGTCGCCCTTCGCGTTGGTGCGCGAAATCCGTGAGTGGTTCGACGGGCCGCTCTTGCTATCCGGCGCGCTGGCCACGGGCGAGGGGCTTTTGGCAGCGCGGGCAATGGGGGCAGATCTGGGCTATATGGGCTCGGCCTTTATCGCCACGCGTGAGGCCAATGCGGTGGCAAATTACAAGGACATGATCGTGAGCGGGGGGGCGGATGACATCGTGACGTCGTCGCTCTTTACCGGGGTGTCGGGCAATTACCTGCGGCCGTCGATTGAGGCCGCGGGGCTTGATCCTGACGACCTGCCTTCGGCGGATGCGTCGGCGATGAATTTTGGGTCCGGATCGTCTAAGCCCAAGGCGTGGAAAGAGATTTGGGGCGCAGGGCAGGGCATTGGTGCTGTGAAACAGATCACGGGGGCCGCGGAGCTGGTCGACCGGATCGAGGCTGAATACCGCGCTGCGGGCAGGTGGTTGGCGGCGGAGTTCAGGACATGAGCGCAGATACACAGACTCTCGACACGGATGCGGTTGGCGCTTGGTTGGAGGAGAACCTGCCAGGCTTCGCCGGGCCGCTGGAGGTGACGAAGTTTCAGGCAGGTCAGTCCAATCCGACCTTTCTGCTGAAGACGCCCGGCCACAACTACGTGCTCAGGCGCAAACCGCCCGGCGTGCTGCTGAAATCCGCCCATGCGGTGGATCGCGAATTTCGCGTGCAAAAGGCGTTGGCGGGCAGCGAGGTGCCCGTCGCCAAGATGCATCTGCTTTGTGAAGACGAAAGCGTCATTGGCTCAATGTTCTATGT
Source organism: Sulfitobacter delicatus (assembly GCF_900102535.1). Lineage (GTDB taxonomy): Bacteria > Pseudomonadota > Alphaproteobacteria > Rhodobacterales > Rhodobacteraceae > Sulfitobacter > Sulfitobacter delicatus. The sequence goes on from NZ_FNBP01000003.1 coordinate 3,078, forward strand.
CATGGACCATGTGCCGGGGCGCAACTTCAATGATCCAACCTTACCGGAACTGGAACCTGAAGAGCGCGGCGCGGTAGTTGACGAGATGAACCGCGTTCTCGCTGCACTTCATGACGTGGATATTGATGCCGTTGGCCTCGCGGACTACGGCCCGCCGGGGAATTACTTCGAGCGGCAGGTGGGACGATGGTCGAAACAGTACCGCGCGTCTGAGACGGAGCCGCAGCCTGATATGGACCGGCTGATGCAGCGGTTGGCCGACAATGTCCCAGCCGAGGACGGCCAGCGCACGCTCGTGCATGGCGACTACCGCATCGACAATATGATCTTTGACGCCACCGGGACGCAGTGTCGTGCCGTGCTGGATTGGGAGCTATCGACCATAGGCCACCCTTTCGCTGATCTTGCTGCGGTGATCATGCAGTGGCAGATGCCTGTGGGGGCCGAGGGTCGGGGCCTCGCCGGGGTTGACCGTGGGGCGCACGGTTTGCCGACGGATGCGGAATTCATTGCCGCCTATTGCGCCCGGCGCGGGCTCAGCAGAATCGACAATTTCGGCTACTACCTCGCCTTCTGCTTTTTCCGTATGGCGGCGATTATCCAAGGGGTGCTCAAGCGGGCATTGGATGGCAATGCCTCCAACCCAGAGTATGGCCTGAAATTAGGGCAGTATGTCCCGATTTTTGCGCGTCATGGGTTAGAGGCGCTTGATCGCGACGCATGAGGGCGGGCACCGGCGTTTGCCGCTTGAGCTTTGCCGCGAAAACCTGTTGCTAGGGCCGGAACACGGCCCGAAAGGAAGACCCATGACTGACGCCGCCCGCCAATTGCTTGATCTGTTGGACATCGAACAGCTCGAGGTCGACCTCTTTCGTGGCACCGGTGCGGGGGGCGAGACCACCATGCGCATCTTTGGCGGCCATGTCATCGCGCAGGCGCTGATGGCGGCCTACCGCACGGTGCCGGACCGGGCGTGCCACTCGCTGCACGCCTATTTCATTCGGCCCGGAGACCCGAAAATCCCGGTGATCTATCAGGTCGACCGCGCCCGCGATGGCGGCAGTTTCACCACGCGGCGGGTGGTGGCGATCCAGCACGGCAAGCAGATCCTGAACCTCTCGGCCTCGTTTCAGGTCGAAGAAGAGGGCTTTGACTGGCAGCACGAGATGCCGCAGGTCTCTGGCCCCGACAACTGGCCCGACCGGCCCGAGTTGCGCGCAGCCTTTGCCGAGAAGCTGCCCGAGAAATACCGCAGTGATTTTCTGCGCGAGCGGCCTATTGAAATCCGCGAGGTCGAACCGCGCGATTTCATGACGCCGGAAAAAGAGGGGGACCGCAACTATCTGTGGTTTCGCATGGGCGCCGCGGCGGGCCAGAACCCAGTGATGCAGCATGCGCTTCTGGCCTATGCCTCTGATATGAACCTGCTCGGCTCGTCGCTGCGGCCGCATGGGCTGACATGGTTTCAGGGCAAGGTGATGACCGCGAGCCTTGACCATGCGATGTGGTTTCACGCGCCGATCCGTTTTGATGAATGGCATTTGTACGCTCTGGACGCGCCTTTCACCGGGGGCGCCCGGGGGTTTAACCGTGGGATGATTTACAACCAAAGCGGCGAACTAGTTGCCAGCGTGGCGCAGGAAGGCCTGTTGCGTCCGATCAAACCCAAAGGGGAAAGCTAAGGGCAGCGCCCTCCCTGGGGGGCGATCCGATACTAAGCTTTGATTAAGGCCGTCGCCAAGACCGCTGGCCCAGTGACATAGGCAGGCGGTGCAAAATCGCCCTCCGGGGGGAGGGAGGGCGATGCCCGGTGTGCCACCGGGCGTGTGCTTACTGGCTGTCGTTCGACGTCCCAAACCGCCGGTTCAGCTTGCGCATGCCGCCGATCCAGCGGTCGTAGTCCTGCGCCTTGCCCTGCATATAGTCGCGCACCTGCGGATGCGGCAGGACCAGAAACACCTCATCCCGGATCGCCTGCACACAGGCCTCGGCCACCGGCTCTGGCTCCAGCATCCCATCAATTGCGGCGACATGGTCCTCCAGCCCCCGCATCATCTCTGTTCGCACCGCTTGAGGGCAAAGCACCGAAACCTTGATCCCATCATCGCCATAAGTCATCGCCAGCCATTCCGCGAGGCCCACGGCCGCGTGTTTCGTCACGCCATAAGGCGCGGCGCCGACCTGATTGAGCAGTCCTGCCGCCGAGGCGGTATTGAGCAAATACCCACCCCCCCGCGCTTTCATCAGCGACACCAGATGGCGCGCCGCGCGGACATGGCTCATCACGTTGATCTCCCAGATGCGCTGCCAGTCCGCATCCGGCACCTCGACCCCGCCTTCGACGGAAATCCCGGCGTTGGAGCAGAACAGATCGATCGGCCCGATGTCACGCTCCACATCCGCGATCAGCCCTGCGATCTCAGCCTCGCTTGCCACATCCACCCGGAATGCCGTGCCGCCAACCTCAGCCGCCGTCGCCTCGGCCCCCGCGCCATCGATGTCCACACAGACCAGATGCGCCGGGGCCTCTTGGGCAAAGCGCAACGCCATGGCGCGGCCAATGCCGCTGGCGGCCCCGGTGATGACGATGACGCGGCCTTTGAGTTCCATGTCAGCTGTCGCCCTTGGATCCACGGGTGTTGGACGCCTGAAACGCCTTCACCTCTGCCCGGGCAATCACCTGATGGTGCACCTCGTCTGGCCCATCTGCAAAGCGCAGCGCGCGCTGCCATGTGTACATGCCCGACAGCGGGCTCCACTGGCTCATCCCCGTCGCCCCATGCACCTGCATCGAGGCATCAATGATCTCGCAAGCCTTTTCTGGCACCAGCGCCTTGATCATGCTGACCCAGATCCGCGCCTCCTTGTTGCCCAGCACATCCATCGCCCTAGCGGCCTTCAGTACCATCAGGCGCATCGCTTCAATATCGATCCGCGCCCGGCTGATGGTTTCCATGTTCTTGCCCAGATCGATGATCTTCTTGCCAAAGGCCTCGCGCCCCAAGCCCCGTTCAATCATCAAATCCAAAGCCTTTTCCGCCGAGCCGATGGAACGCATACAGTGGTGAATGCGCCCCGGTCCCAGCCGTACCTGACTGATCTCAAAGCCACGCCCTTCGCCCCAGAGCACGTTTTCACGCGGCACCCGCACATCTGTGAAGCGGATATGCATATGCCCATGCGGCGCGTCGTCATGGCCAAAGACATGCATGGGGCCGAGAATCTCTACCCCCGGCGTGTCCATCGGGACAAGGATCTGGCTCTGCTGGCGGAAAGTCTCAGCCTCGGGCGAGGTTTTCACCATCACAATCATGATCTTACAGCGCGGATCGCCTGCGCCAGAGATATAGAATTTCTCGCCGTTAATCACCCAATCATCCCCGTCCAGCACCGCGCTGGTCGAAATATTGCGCGCATCCGACGAGGCCACATCCGGCTCCGTCATCGCAAAGGCCGAGCGGATTTCACCCGCCAGCAGCGGCTTCAGCCAACGCTCCTTTTGCTCTGGCGTGCCGACGCGTTCCAACACTTCCATATTGCCCGTATCCGGCGCCGAGCAATTCAGCGTCTCGGGGGCCAGCGGGCTCTTGCCCAGTTCGGCGGCGATATAGGCGTAATCGAGGTTCGCAAGGCCCTCGCCGGTCTCGGCATTGGGCAGAAAGAAATTCCACAACCCCGCCTCGCGCGCCTTTTGCTTGGCCCCGTCGAGCAGTTCCAACTGACCCGGCGCATAAGACCAGCGATCAGTGCGGCCTTCGCCCAAACGGTAGAACTCTTCGGTGATCGGATCGACATTCTCGCGGATATGTTTGGTGACGGCGGCCAAAAGCGGCTTGGCCTTCTCCGACATCTCGAGGTTGTTCATGTCCAAAGTCTGATCGCTCATCCTGCTCTCCCGCGCTGATTTGCCCCGAGCCTAGGCAATCGCCGCAGACTTGCCAATCGCGGGCAGGGGGGTGCTGCGCTGTTAACGCAGCGTCACCTTTCGGGCGTTGAAACGGCGAGCAGAGGGCTTAGGTTCAGCCCATGACAGATACATTGATCAAAGACGTTCTAACCCGCACCCGCCGCATCGCGGTGGTCGGTGTCTCCCCCAACCCCGCGCGGCCCAGCCACTATGTCGCCGAATACCTGGCGCAAAAGGGCTATGAGGTCGTGCCGGTGAACCCTGTGCATGCAGGCAAGGAGGTGTTTGGCCATACCATTGTCGCGACATTGGCCGAGATCGACCCGCCGGTGCAGATGGTCGACATCTTCCGCCGATCCGAGGATGTGCCCGCGGTGGTCGACGAGGCACTTGCCGCTTTTCCCAATTTAGAAACCATCTGGATGCAGATGGGCATCACCAATGCCGAAGCCGCCGCCAAGGCCAAAGCGCGCGGCGTGGATGTGATCCAAGACCGCTGCCCCAAGGTCGAAATCCCTCGGCTTATGAGCTGATTATTTGCGTGCGGCCTTTTCGGCGATGCCGGATTTGGCCTGCCGCCGCGCCAGTTCCTCTAGCACATCGCTCAGCGGCACATCGCGTGCTGCGAGCATGACCAAAAGGTGATAGAGCACATCGGCGGCCTCGGCGGTCAACCCGGCGCGGTCATCCTTAACCGCTTCGATGATCGCCTCGACAGCCTCTTCACCAAATTTCTCGGCGCATTTTTCCGGACCCTTGGCCAAGAGCTGCGCGGTCCAACTGCTGCTCGGATCGGCGTCTTTGCGGGCCAGAATGGTGGCGTAGAGATCATCAAGCGTCATGTCAGCCTCATCGGAATGCCAGCCGCGGCCATATGCTGCTTGGCCTCATGCACGGTATATTCGCCAAAGTGAAAGATCGAGGCCGCGAGCACTGCCGAAGCACCGCCTTCGATCACCCCGTCAACCAAATGATCCAGATTGCCGACCCCGCCCGAGGCGATCACCGGGACCGAGACTGCGTCCGAGATCGCGCGGGTCAGGGGCAGGTTGAACCCCTGTTTGGTGCCGTCGCGGTCCATAGAGGTGAGCAGGATTTCCCCCGCGCCCTTCTCGGCCACGGTGCGGGCAAATTCGACCGCATCGATCCCGGTGGGCTTGCGCCCGCCATGGGTGAAGATTTCCCATTTGCCGGGGCTCACGGTCTTGGCGTCAATGGCGCAGACGATGCATTGGCTGCCAAAGTGATCCGCCGCCTCGGCGATCACATCCGGGTTGGCCACGGCGGCAGAGTTAAAGCTCACCTTGTCCGCCCCCGCCAGTAGCAGCGCCCGCACATCTGCGACGGTCCGCACGCCGCCGCCCACGGTGAGCGGGATGTAGCAATGCTCAGCAGTGCGGGTGACCAAATCAAACATGGTGCCGCGGTTTTCATGGGTGGCGTGAATGTCGAGGAAACAAAGCTCATCGGCACCAGCGGCATCATAAGCAATTGCGGCATCCACCGGATCGCCGGCATCGCGCAGGCCAACAAAGTTCACGCCCTTGACGACGCGCCCATCGGCCACGTCCAGACAGGGGATGATGCGGGTCTTCAGCATGGCTCAGCCCTTCAGCATCTGCATCGCGGCGGCCAGATCAATGGCGCCGTCATAAAGCGCCCGCCCCGAGATCGCGCCCTCGATTACCCCGGTGTCGCGCAGCGCGGAGAGGTCTTCCAGCGAGGACACCCCGCCCGAGGCAATCACCGGGATCGACACGGCGCGCGCCAGATCAGCGGTGGCCTCAATGTTCGGTCCGCCCATAGCGCCGTCGCGCATGATGTCGGTATAGATGATCGCCGCCACGCCCGCGTCTTCAAAAGATTTGGCCAAATCGGTCGCCATGACGTCAGTCTCAGTCGCCCAACCCTTGGTTGCCACCCGCCCGTTGCGCGCGTCGATGCCTACAGCCACTTGGCCCGGAAAGGCTTTGGCGGCTTCGCGCACCAGATCAGGGTCTTCCACTGCGACAGTGCCCAAGATCACCCGCGCCAACCCCTTGTCGAGCCAGCTTTCAATCGTCGCCATATCGCGGATGCCGCCGCCCAGCTGCGCAGGCACCTTACAGGCTTTAAGGATTGCCTCTACCGGCGCGGCATTGACCGGGGACCCTGCAAAAGCGCCGTTCAGATCAACCAAATGCAGCCACTCACAGCCTGCCTCGACAAAGCTCAGCGCTTGGGCCGCCGGGTCGTCGTTAAACACCGTGGCGCGGTCCATATCACCATGCACGAGGCGCACGGCCTGACCGTCTTTAAGATCGATAGCGGGATAAAGGATCATGGCCGGGCCCTTGTTTTGTAAGTTGGTTTCCTTTTGCACGTCGCCACGGATTTTGCAACGCGACCCTAGGTCAGTCTTGCCCGAAAGAAAGTGATGGATAACAGTGAGGTCAGATCGGGAGGAGAGATCATGAAACAGTTTATTGCAGCGGCCCTTCTGGGCCTCGGCCTAACCGGCGCGGCCCATGCGGCAGACCCGGCAGTCGGTACTTGGCAAACGCAAGTCGATGACGGCGCCTATGCGCATGTGAAGATGGCCCCCTGCGGCGGCGCGATCTGCGGCACCATCGCGCGGACTTTTAACGACAGCGGCGAGTATAAGTCACCGAACATCGGCAAAACGCTCGTGATCGATATGAAACCGCAGGGCGGAGGCAAATACGCAGGCAAAGTCTGGCGCCCGTCAAACGGTAAGATTTATATCGGTAAGATGGATGTAGCGGGTAATTCGCTGAAGCTCTCGGGCTGCGTTGCTGGCGGACTGATCTGTTCCAAACAGACCTAGGCTCGCGTTAAATAAGAGCGCCTGGCGGAGATTGCAAAAGGCGCGGGGGGAGACCTCCGCGCCTTTCTTATATGCTGTGCCTAGAGCATCCGTTGCGCAGCGGTATTTGTAAAAGGATGAAGTCGAAAAGGACGCGCTCCTTCCCCCCTTCATCCTTTCTTAAATACCGTCCGGCGCTTCAACGGGCGCGCGGCTGGCTAGGGTTTCCAGTTCAGAAAATTTGAGATCAAGCGCAGGCCGGTGGTCTGGCTTTTCTCGGGATGGAATTGCATCCCCAACATCGTGTCACGCCCGATAATCGCAGTCACCTCACCGCCGTAGTCTACATAGGCCAAGCGCTCGGCTGGATCGGCCACAGCCATGTGATAGCTGTGTACGAAATAAGTGTGATCTCCGGTGTGCAAACCGTCAAAGACCGGGTGGTCATGGTCAATTACCAGATCGTTCCAGCCCATATGAGGCACTTTGAGCTTCGGGTCTGAGGGGGTGATCTCGGTCACTTCGCCTTTGATCCAACCCAACCCGGCGGTGTCTTTGTATTCCCGGCCCACGCTGGCCATAAGCTGCATGCCCACGCAGATGCCCAGAAAGGGACGGCCCTTTTCCTCGACCGCTTCGACCATGGCATCGTATAGGCCACCCGCGCCTTTAAGCGCGGCCATACAGGCCGGGAAGGCGCCATCACCGGGCAGCACAAGACGGTCGGCGCGGGCCACGACGTCGGCGTCAGCGGTGACGATGACGTCGCCGGCTCCAGTTTCGCGGGCCATGCGTTCGAACGCTTTATGGGCCGAGTGCAGATTGCCGGATTCGTAGTCGATAATCGCGGTCAGCATCAGGTCACAACGCGCCTTTGGTCGAAGGAATGGCGTCGGCCTTGCGTGGATCGGTCTCGACCGCTTCACGCAGCGCGCGGGCAACGGACTTGAAAGCCGCTTCGGCAATGTGGTGGCTGTTGAACCCGTGCAGTGCGTCGACGTGCAGGGTGATGCCGCCGTGGGTGCTGAGCGCTTGGAAAAACTCGCGCACCAGTTCGGTGTCAAACTTGCCAATACTGCTGGTTGGGAAGTCCACGTTCCAGATCAGGAAAGGCCGCGCCGACAGGTCGAGCGCGCAGCGGACCTGCGCATCGTCCATCGCCAGCAGGCAAGAGCCATAGCGACGGATGCCGCGTTTGTCGCCGAGCGCTTGGGTCAAGGCTTGGCCCAGCGTGATGCCCACATCTTCGACCGTGTGGTGGTCATCGATGTGCAAATCACCTTTAGCGCGCACCTTGATGTCGATCAGCGAGTGGCGCGACAGTTGATCGAGCATGTGGTCGAAGAAGCCGACGCCGGTTTCATTGTCATAGCTGCCGGTGCCGTCGAGATTGATCTCAACCGTGATGTCGGTCTCGGCGGTGGTGCGGGTCAGGGTGCTGCGGCGCATGGGGCGTCTCCGAAGGCAATTGCTGCGCCCTTATAGCAGGGCAGGCCGCCGCGCCAAGCCCAAGCGAGGGGCTGCCGGAAGACCGTGGCGTGCATACATCGGGGATTGCGGGCGCAGGGCCCATATGTCAGCTTGGCCCAAACCCCAAAAAGAGGCGCGACATGACCACCTGCGTATTCATCCAGATCCGCTGCCGTCCCGGCACGACTTACCGTGTGGCCGAAGAGATTGCCCTGCGCGAAATTCATTCCGAGCTCTATTCCACCTCTGGCGAATATGACCTGTTAATGAAGCTTTATATCCCCAAGGGGGAAGATGTCGGCGTTTATATCAACGACAATCTGCTGGATATCGAAGGCATTGAACGTTCGCTGACCACCATGACCTTTAAGGTCTTTTGAGGTGCGCCGCGCTGTGGGCAAGTTCATTTTGGCGGCAGCGCTGACGTTACCGGTTTCAGCTTGGGGGGAACCCCGGACCTATGAAGGTTCGGAGGCCGCAGCCCTGCGTTGCGCCAATACGCTGGCTTTGACGGCGGTGGCGCTTTCGGCGGCGGAACTGATCGGTGAGGCGGAAAAGCAGGTGATGCTGGGCGTGACCGTACGTATCCTCGACCGGCATGTCTCGGGCACATGGCCGCAGAAACGTGCGGCGATGGAAGTCATGCGAGACCGCCGTTCTGTGCCGGACACGTTAGAGGATTACCGCAAGAACGCGGTGCGCTGTCTGGCGCAGTTTCCCATCAACTGAAGCGGTCGGGCGCGGCCTATGCCGCGCCGCGGGCTCAATGTGCGGCGGAAACCGAGGGTTTCTGAAGTGGCGCTGTGTCAGGCTTGGACTTCTGCCGCGTCGTCACACGGCGGATTGCACGGTCAAAGGTCTTGCGTACCCGTTGCGTGCGGCTGGCATTGGGCTGGATCGGCCCGCCAACTGAGAGCGTTACCCGCAATGGGTCACCTTGGTCATCCCGAAGGTCCAGTTCATCCAACTCATGCTGGATCATACCTTCGATCTCGGGCCAGCCGGGCAGGCTGTCTCCTGTCACGATGCATAGAATTGTGCCGCAGCCGTTGTGAGTCATCAGCAGTTGCGGGCAGTCGATCACCTTGGCAATGCTTGTGGCCGCCCCGGCAATCGCACGGGCAAACTCGCTGCTGGTGCAATTGGCATATAGGTCTTCAACTCCTTCAACCCGTGCCGCAAAGACCTGACAGATATCGAGGTGTTGGCGGGACAACTGGCTGAGGTAGTTGCCGAGCGAGAAGGGCAGTACCAGTTGGTCGACGCCATAGATATGAACCGGGTCTTCCAGCGCAAAACCATGCACCCCGGCAATGCCGCTTGTTGGAAGATGGCTAAGGTCAAGCCGCGGTGCCTTTTCGGTATTCTCGAGCATCCGCTCGGCGATATGCACCCGGGTTGCGATGTCCTTCACGTCGAAGGGTTTGGTGACATAGTCATTCGCACCCGCGGCAAAGGCGCGCTCAATGGCCGCCGCGTCAGAGCGCAGGGTCACCATGAGGATGGGCGTGTCGCGATAATCTTTCAGCGCGCGTACTTCGCGGCAGAGGGTGATCCCGTCCATCTCGGGCATTTCGATGTCCAGCAGCAGGCAATCAAAATGCTCTTCGGTTTCGGCCAAAAGGGTCAGGGCGGTGGCGCCGGAGTCCGCGATGGTGAGATGCGGGTAGTCAGCCTCGCGGAAGACGACGGGCAGCAGCTCGCGGATAAAAGGATCGTCATCGACAGCAAGGATTTTCATATGCGGCACCTCTTTCGTGGGGCAGACGGGCAGTCCGGGGCGTGTTTACTTGGTGTTAACATTTACGCGGATAAACCCGGCGAAATTGTGACGTTCGTGCAGCTTTCAAATGCGCTGTTTTCAATTTTCTTACCTTGGTTCCCAACGGTCCTAAAAAAATCCGCTGCAAAGATTTAGGGGCATTTGCCCGTGATATGCTTTGTTAAAGCGCAACAGTTTCATCACCGTCTGCCAAGGATGACGTGAGGTCAATGGGGGGAGGGGACTTCAATTTAGGCGGGAAAGTGCTCTTCCCGTGTCAGCTTTGTACTAACGGCGTTTATGCTTCGCCTCGGAAGGGCCTCTTGCCAAAGAACCTTCGGGTGGCGAAGCTGCCTCTAGTGCGCTGAACCCTGCGTGCATGAGGGAGGACGAGATTTGAGCATTTCGAAACAGATCGTCGCGGATTTCATTGCGAATGACGTGCGCTTTGTCACCACTGTTCCCTGCAAGCAGTTGGGGGGCGTGATCGACGAAGTTGAGGCGCGGCCCGAGATTCACCATGTGCCCGCGAATAAGGAAGACGAGGGCATGGGGCTCTGCGCCGGGGCCTATATGGGTGGCAAACGGTCGGCGATTATCATGCAGAACACGGCGCTGGGCGTGACGATCAATACGCTTGTCACGCTCACGCAGTTCTACCGCATGCCGCTGCCGATGCTGATCTCTTACCGCGGGGAGTTGAAAGAGCCAGTGGCCTGTCAGGTAGAGATGGCGGTGCACACGAAGGCCCTACTGAACCAGCTGAACATCCCGACCTATCACTTCCACCGGCAGGAGGACGGGGCAGAGTTGGATGCGATCCTGAAGTACACATTCATGTGTAACAAGCCGGTTGCGATCCTGACCGATGCGACATTTTGGGGAGGCTACTGATGATCCGTTCCGAGGTTCTGCGCGAAATCGCACCCGTGCTGCGCGAGGCGCTGGTGGTTTGCAACATTGGCCTGCCCAGCCAGGAATTGCACATGATCGACGACCAGCCGAGCAATTTTTATATGCTGGGCACGATGGGTTTGGCGTCTTCGATTGGCTTGGGACTGGCCTTGTCGCAACCCAAGCCGGTCGTGGCGATTGACGGGGATGGCTCGGTACTGACCAATTTCGGCACGTTGCCAACAATCGCCAACAATGTGGCCGATAATTTCGTGCTGCTGATCATCGACAACGGCAGCTATGGCTCAACCGGCGATCAGCCGACCTATGCGGGCAAGAAGACCTCGCTGGCCAAGGTCGCGAGCGCTTGTGGCTGCGAGAATGTGGTGGAGGTTCAGGGGGCAGAGGCCGCCGAAGCGCTGCGAACTGCCTTGGACTCGGGCAAGATGACCGTCTTGGTGGTGAAATGCGAAAGCGGCAATATCAAGGTGCCGGTAATCACCATGGACCCAGTGGTGATCCGAGACCGCTTTATGAAGGCCGTGCGCAGCTAAGCGCCTCTTTGTGCGGTTGACGGCGCGGCACCCTCCCGCTCAAGTAACGCGCGACATGCGTTTGAGGGAGTGGAAGATGCAATTGCCGGAAGATGTCTTGGCCGAGATCCTGTTGCCAACGCAGGAGTTGCGGGCGGATTTGCCGTTTTACACCAAGACTTTAGGTATGCGCCTAGAGACCATCTTTCCCGCTGACGACCCATCGGTTGCCAGCTTTTCCGGCCATGGCATTCGGCTGCGGATTGAGCGCGGTGCCGATGTGGCGCCGGGGCATCTGCGGATACTGACCGATGATCCGGATAGTTTTGCGAATGGCCAGCGACATTTGACTGCGCCCAATGGGACAAAGATTGAAATCGTACCGCGCAGCCCGCAGGTGGATCAACCTGTCACACAGCATGAGTTCGCCGTGCGGCGTCTGGCGGATGAAGCGCCTTGGGTGATCGGTCGCGCAGGCATGCACTACCGCGATCTGATCCCTTCGCGTCTGGGCGGGTCGATCATCGCCAGCCACATCCGCATTCCCGACGGTGGCCCGGTGCCGGATATGGTGCATTATCACACCGTGGGGTTTCAGCTGATCTATTGCTACCGGGGCTGGGTGGACGTGCTCTATGAGGATCAGGGCGATGTGATCCGCCTGCAGGCGGGCGACTGCGTGACCCAGCCGCCGGGCATCCGGCACCGCGTGGTGGAGGCTTCGCCCGCCATCGAAGTGATCGAGATCGGTGTACCAGCGGAACATGTCACCACCATTGACCATGAGATGACCCTGCCCAATGGCCGCGGCGACCCGGCCCGTGAATGGGAGGGGCAGAAATTTGTGCATCATGTGAAAAAGGAGGCCGCGTGGCAGCCATTTCGTATTCCGGGCTTTGTCGCGCGCGATACCGGGATCACGGCGGGCACCAAGGGCGTGGCGGGCATTCAGGTGGTACGCTTTGATGGTGGCACGCCGCCGCCCTCGAAACATGACGCTGACATCCATTTTAGCTTTGTCATGGAAGGCAGCATGGTGCTGAGCGCCGAGGGGCAGGCGGACCGTAAACTGCAAGCAGGTGATGCCTTTGTCATCCCACCCGGCATGGTGGCGCAGTATCGTGACTGCTCGCCCGACCTCGAGTTGCTCGAAGCCGGGCTGCGCGGCGATTTCGCGACGACGCTCTTAGCCTAAACGCGCCGCGACCTCGGCCTGCACCTTCTCGGCGGCGGCCTCTTTCACCGGGCCGTAGCCGCGGATTTCCATCGGGGCGCTGAGCACCGCGAGGGCGTCGTCATGGGGCAGGGCAGTGGCCTCCTGCATGACCTCCTCGTACCAGTCGATCAGTGCCACTTCGAGCTTGCGATCTGCACCGTAGCTGAACGGGTCGGCCCATGTGCCGCGCAGGGGTTTCATCACCGCTAGCAGGTCAAAGGCGCGCCCCATCCAAGGGCCGAACTTGCGCTTGTTGGGACGGCCGCGGCCATCCGTGCCGGTGGGCCATGCGGGCGGGGCGAGGTGGTAGTGGACCTTGTAATCGCCCTCAAAGGTATCCGCGATGCGTTCCTCAAAGCCGCTTTGACGGTGTAGGCGCGCGACCTCGTATTCGTCCTTATAAGCCATCAATTTGAACAGCGATTTCGCCGCAGCGCGCATGAGATCATCCGAGCCCTCGGGCAGCTTGCTTGCCAACGCGTCGAGTTTGGCCTTGTAGCGCTGGGCGTAGGCGGCGTTTTGGTAGTCGGTCAGGAAGTCCATCCGCCGTGCAATCAGCGCCTCGACAGTGTCGTCTGGCGCTGGGGCCGGGGCGAAGTGGGCCTCAATCGCTTGTGGATTGCCCGCCATGACCCGGCCAAAGCCGAAGGCGGCGCGGTTTTTGTCGGGCACGACGCCGTTCAGTTCAATCGCCTGTTCAAGGGCGGTGAGCGAGACCGGCACCAGACCTTTTTGCCATGCAAAGCCCAGCATCATGACATTGGCAAAGACCGCATCGCCCATCAGTTTTTCGGCCATGGCATTGGCGTCGAAGGCCGAGAGGTTCTCAGCCCCCACCGCCTGTGCGATCACCGCTTCGCGGTCGTCGATGCGCAGGTCGGCGTCGCGGTTCAGCACCAGATCACCGGTGGGCATTTCGGCACGGTTCAGCACCATGCGGGTGCCGCGGCGGTAGTGGGCCGAGGCCTTTGGCGCGGAGCTTACGACCATGTCGCAGCCGATCACCGCGTCAGCGCCTGCTTGGTCGATGCGCACTTGGTGCACGTCTTCGGGGCGTTGGGCGAGGCGGACATAGCCGAGCACGGTGCCGAACTTCTGGGCAAAACCGGTGAAGTCGAGCACACTTGAGCCCAACCCTTCGAGATGCGCCGCCATGGTGATCAGCGCGCCCACGGTGACCACGCCGGTGCCGCCGACGCCGGTGACCAGTAGGTTGAAGGGTTGGTCAAGCTTGGGCAACTCGGGCATCGGCAGTTGCGCCGAAAGCCCCGCCACATCCAGCCCCGCGCCCGAGCGTTTGCGGCGGGTGCCGCCTTCGACGGTGACGAAGGAGGGGCAGAAACCGTTGAGGCAGGAGTAGTCTTTGTTGCAGGTCGATTGGTTAATCTGCCGCTTGGTGCCGAACTCGGTTTTCTTGGGCTCGACGCTCAAGCAGTTGGATTCCAAGGAACAATCACCACAGCCCTCGCAGACCAGATCGTTGATCATCACGAATTTCTTCGGGTCGTCCATCAGCCCGCGTTTGCGTTTGCGGCGTTTTTCGGTGGCGCAGGTTTGCTCGTAGATCAGGACGGTGACGCCGGGAATCTCGCGCAGTTCGCGCTGTACGCGGTCGAGGTCGCGGCGGTGGTCGAAGGAGGTTTCAGCCGGGAAATCAGACTTCTGCAACAACTCGGGCCGGTCCGAGACCAGCGCGATCCGCTCGACGCCCTCAGCACGGCAGGCTTGTGCGATGGCAGCAACGGAAACGGGGCCGTCCACCGGCTGCCCGCCGGTCATGGCGACCGCGTCGTTGTAGAGGATTTTATAGGTGATATTGGCCATGGCCGCGACGGCTTGGCGAATGGCGAGCGAGCCGGAGTGGTACCATGTGCCTTCGCCCAAGTTCTGGAAGACGTGTTTGCCGCCGTTGAACAGCGAGGTGGCGATCCAGGGCACACCTTCGCCGCCCATCTGGGCAAAGCCCGCCGTCTCGCGGTCCATCCATGACGCCATGACGTGACAGCCGATGCCGGAATTCGCCTTGGAGCCTTCGGGCAGTTTGGTCGAGGAATTGTGCGGGCAGCCGGAGCAGAAATAGGGGGTGCGGGTGGCGCCTTCGACGTTCAGCAGCATGGGGGGCTGGTCGGTCAGCGCGCGGGCCTTTTCGACGAGGTTTTCGTGGGGAAAGAAAGCATTCAGACGCGCGGCGATGATCGGCACCAGTTTCAGCGGCGACAGCTCGCCCGTCCAAGGCACCAGTTCTTCGAGGTTCTCGTCGTGTTTGCCGACCATGCGCGCAGGCTTGGAGCCGGGCCAGTCGTAAAACGCCTCTTTGAACTGGCTCTCGATGATGCCGCGTTTCTCTTCGATCACAAGCACTTCGCGCTTGCCCTTCACAAAATCCAGCGCGTCGTCCAGCGCCAAGGGCCAGACCATGCCGATCTTGTAAATGTCTATGCCCAAACGGCGGCAGGCGGCCTCGTCCAGCCCCAAAAGCCGCAGCGCCTCCATGGTGTCGAGATGGCCCTTGCCGGTGGTGACGATGCCGAAGGACGCGTCAGGCGTGTCATAGATATGCCGGTCAATCGGGTTGGCGCGCATGAAGGCCTGCACGGCGTCGAGCTTGTGGTGCAGCCGTGTCTCAATCTCGGGCGAAGGCAGGTCGCCCAAGCGCACATGCAGCCCGCCCGCCGGGGCGGTGTAGTCGGGCTGGTTAAACATGCGGTCCGGGGTCAGATCGACCGAAGCGCCGCTTTCCACGGTTTCCGAAATCGCCTTGAAGCCGACCCAAGTGCCCGAGTACCGCGACAGCGCGATGCCGTATTCGCCGAAGGCTTGGTATTCCGCGACCGAAGCCGGGTTCAGCGTCGGCATGAACCACGACATGAACCCCACGTCGGATTGGTGCGGCATGGACGAGGACACACAGCCGTGGTCGTCGCCCGCCACCACTAATACGCCGCCCTTGGGCGCGGAGCCATAGGCGTTGCCGTGTTTCAGCGCGTCGCCGGAACGGTCCACGCCCGGTCCCTTGCCGTACCACATGGAGAAAACGCCCTCGACTTCGCAATGTGGGTCAAGATGCGCCTGCTGCGCGCCTAATACGGCAGTGGCGCCGAGGTCTTCGTTGACGGCGGGTAGGAACTTGACCCCGGCCCCGGCCACACGATCCTTGATGCGCCAATATTCGAGGTCCAGCCCGCCCAACGGCGAGCCACGGTAGCCCGAGACAAAACCGGCGGTGTTCAGCCCGGCATCGCGGTCGCGGCGGGCTTGGTCGAGCATGATCCGCACCAAGGCCTGCGTGCCGGTTAGAAAGACGCGGCCCTCGGTCCGGTCATAGCGGTCGTCGAGCCTATAGGTGGTGAAATCGCGCGGTTGTTCTGTCATGGGGTTCTCCTCAGCCGAAATTATAGCGCATCGGGCGCGAATTATTGCACCCCTTTTGCTGGCGGTTTGAGGGAATGGTGAATATATTTGCCGGAGATTTCGACACTGGCGAAAGAATTTACCGATGAGCGAACTGGATGCGACCGACCTTCATCTGGTCACATTGCTGCAACAGGATTCGCGCCTGCCCAACGCGCAACTGGCCGAAAAGCTGAATATTTCCGCCTCTGCCTGCTGGCGGCGGGTGAAGGCTTTGGAGCAATCGGGCGTGATCAAACGTTACGCTGCGATCGTCGACCCCAAGGCGATGGGGCTGGGGTTCGAGGCCATGGTGCATGTGCATCTGACCCGACATGACGCCTCCGCGCTGGCCAGTTTCATCAGCGCAATCCAGACCCGCAAAGAGGTGACGGAGTGTTTTGCTACCACAGGACAGGCCGATTACCACCTGCGCATCCTGTGCCGCGATATTGAGGCCTATAACGCCTTTCTGGAAAGCTTCCTCTTCCTGCATCCGGCGGTAAATTCGGCGACAACCAACGTGATCCTGCGGCAGATCAAATCAAACGCGCCAATCACGGGCTAGGCCGCGGGCCCGCGCTTAATAACTCTATAGTTGCAACGTGATCCAACGCGGGGCATGGTTTTGTTCTGTTTTGAACAAAAACAAGTCTGGGAGGACACTATGAAATTTCGCCTTATCAAGGCACTGGTTGCCGGTGCCGTACTGACAGCGGGGGCTGGGGGAGCGGCCACTGCAGCCGAATGTATCGCGCCAGCAAACCCCGGCGGCGGCTGGGATTTCACCTGCCGCCAGATTGGCAAAATCATGCATGATATCGGCGTGGTGGATAAGCCCGTGCAGGTAACCAACATGGCCGGCGCGGGCGGCGGGCTTGCGTTCAACCACGTGGTGACCGAGCAGAATGAGAACGAAGACCTGATCGTTGCGGCGTCTTCGGCCACAACCACCCGTCTGGCGCAGAATGCCTATGCCGGGATGACCGCCGATCAGGTGCGTTTCGTGGGCGCTATTGGGGCCGATCCGGGGGTGATCGTCGTCGGCAAAGACAGCGAGATCGACGATCTGGATAAAATGGTCGAAATGATCAAAGCCGACCCGTCGTCGGTGGCCTTTGCGGGCGGCTCAGCCGTGGGCGGCTTTGACCATATGAAGCCCCTGATGATCCTGAAAGAAGCCGGGTTCACCGACATTAAGAAGATCAAATACATCGGCGTCGACGGTGGCGCGGATGCAATCACCCAGACCGTGGGTGGCTTTACCCAAGCCATGACAGGTGACATGTCCGAGGTGGTGGGGTTCCTCAAATCCGGCGATGTGCGGGTGATCGCGGTGCTGACCGACGAGCGCGTGCCGGGCTTTGACGACATCCCGACAGCCAAAGAGCAGGGCTATGACGTAGTCGCGGTGAACTGGCGTGGCCTTTATGTGCCCAAGGGCATCTCGGACGAGGCCTTTAACAACTGGGCCGATAAGCTCCAGCAGGTTGCCGACAGCGAAGAGTGGAAGACCGCGATGGAGGCCAATGGCCTTGCCCCTTTCACCAAAGTGGGCGGCGATTTCCAGTCTTACGTTGACGGTCTGATCGAAGACATCAACGGCATGTCCAAGGAACTGGGGGTCATTCAGTAATGGCCTCTGACCGGATTTTCGGTCTGGTCATGTTGTTTCTCGCGCTGGCCTATATGGCCAGCGCAACTCAGATACAGACCAGTTTCCTTGCCGATCCCGTAGGCCCGCGCGCCTTTCCGCTGCTAGTGGGCGGTGTGGCGGCGCTTTCAAGCCTTGTGATCATGTTGCGCCCTGACCCAGACCCGGATTGGCCTGTCGCGCGCACGTTTTTGTCGCTCGGCCTCGCTGTCGTGGTGCTGGTGGCATACGCCTATGCTCTCAAACCGCTGGGGTTTGTCATTCCCACCGCGATTGCCGCCGGTATTCTGAGCTACCAGATTTCGCCGCGCCCTCTGGCTGCTGCGCTTGCCGGTATCGGTCTTTCGCTGGGGCTTTTCGTTCTGTTCAAATTCGCATTGGGGCTGAGCCTGATTGGCCTGCCCAAGGGGTGGTTCTGAGCTATGGATATTCTGAGCAACCTCGCGATGGGGTTCGGCATCGCACTTTCGCCTTTCACCCTCATGCTCGCCGTGGCGGGCTGTTTTCTGGGCACGATCATCGGCGCTCTGCCGGGGCTGGGGCCGTCCAATGGCGTGGCAATTCTCATCCCGCTGACCTTTACCATGGGGCTGGATGCCACCAGTGCCTTGGTGCTGATGACGGCGGTCTATTATGGCGCGATGTATGGCGGGCGGATTTCGTCGATCCTGCTTAACATCCCCGGTGACGAGCCGGCGCTGATGACCACGCTTGATGGCTACCCCATGGCCAAAGAGGGCCGCGCAGGCGATGCGCTGGTGCTTTCGGGTGTGGCCTCTTTCGTGGGGGCTTTTCTGGCCACCATCGGACTTATGCTCTTGGCGCCGATGCTGGCGCGGGTGGCATTCTATTTCGGTCCGGCAGAGTATTTCGCGCTCTATCTGCTGGCCTTTTGCACGCTGGGCGGCATGGCCTCGAACAATCAGGCCAAGGCGGCACTGGCGTCTTGTATTGGTCTCGCGATTGCGATGATCGGGGTCGACAACAACTCCGGCATGCCGCGTCTGACCTATGGCAATATGCACCTGATGGATGGGGTCGATTTCCTTGTCGCCATCGTCGGGCTCTTTGCCATTGCCGAGGTGTTTTTCTTTATCGAAAGCCACGGCAAGGGCTCGTCCATCGGGGTGAAGCTCGACAAGGTCGGCATCCCTTGGAAGGATATCATGGCGACCAAATGGACCATGCTGCGCGCCTCGGGCGTGGGCTTTGTCGCTGGGATCCTGCCCGGTGCGGGGGCGTCGTTGGGCTCGTTTCTTGCCTATATGTCTGAGAAGTCACTGGCAGGGGATAAGGGCGGCTTTGGCACCGGTGTGCCAAAGGGTGTCGCAGCACCGGAAGCTGGCAACAACGCCGCTGCGGGCGGTGCGCTGGTGCCGATGCTGACGTTGGGGGTGCCCGGCTCTGGCACCACGGCGGTGCTGCTGGCACTGCTGATGACGCTGAACATCACGCCGGGGCCGACGCTCTTCACCGACCGGCCAGAGGTCGTCTGGGGGCTGATCGCCTCGCTGCTGATTGCCAATATCGTGCTCTTGCTGATGAACGTGCCGATGGTGAAGATTTTTGTCAAAATCCTCATGGTGCCTGCATGGGTGCTGCTGCCGGGGGTGACGATGATTTCTTTCGTGGGCATCTATTCCCTGTCGGGCAGCTATTTCGATCTGCTGCTGATGGTGGGCTTTGGCGTGCTGGGCTATGTGCTGCGCAAGCTGGATGTGCCGACGGTGCCGGTGATCCTTGGCATCCTCTTGGGCGGCAATATGGAGAACGCCCTGCGCCGTGCCATGGTGCTGTCGGACGGGGATGCGCTGTTTTTGTGGTCCTCGCCGATCGCCATTGGTCTATGGATATTCGCCATCGCGGGCTTTGTCGCGCCGATGTTCATGCGCGGGTTGCTGAGAAAACCGCAGAGGATTACGGATTGAGCCATGGTGAAAGTCTTGATCCCCTCCGGCGCGCTTGGGTTGAACTACGATGCGCAGGCCCTGCAACGCGGCATAGATGCGCGGCCCGATATTATTGCAATTGACGGCGGCTCGACCGACAGCGGGCCGTCTTATCTGGGGCGCGGCGTGTCGAAATATGCCCGCGCGTCGATCAAGCTGGAATGGGCCGGGTTGATGGCTGCCGCGGCTGAGGCGGGCTGCCCGCTGGTGATCGGCACCGCAGGCACCTGCGGCGCGGACAGTGCGGTGGATTGGATGCTCGACATCACCCGCGAGATTGCCGCCGAGCAGGGCACGCATCCGCGCATCGCTGTGATGCGCTCGGGCCAAGACCCGGCGCAGATCGCGCAGGCCTGGCAAGAGGACCGCATCACCCCGCTGTCCGGCGCGCCTGAGATCGACGCCGCGGGCATCCGCGCCTGCACCAATATCGTGGCGCTCGCGGGGGCCGAGCAGGTTGCGGCGGCGCTGGACACCGGGGCCGATATCATCCTCTGCGGGCGCACCACCGACACGGCGATCATCGCGGCCTTGCCGCTGCAGCACGGCGTGGACGCAGGCGCCGCTTGGCACGCGGCCAAGATCGGCGAATGCGGCGCGCTTTGTGCCAGCAATCCGCAGTCGGGCGTGTTGATGGTGGAATTCGACGAGGCAGGCGGCTTTGTCATCCACCCGCTGGCCGAGGGGGCCCACGCCACGCCCCATACTGTCTCGGCGCATATGCTCTACGAAAACTCCGACCCCTTCATCCTCTATGAGCCAGGCGGGCATCTGGATGTGACGGAGGCCCGCTACCGCGCCTTGGACGCGACCCGCGTGCATGTGTCAGGCGCGCGTTGGGTGCCGTCGGACCGCTATACCGTCAAGCTCGAAGGGGCGCGGGTGGCGGGCTATCAGACTGTGCTGATGGTGCTCTTGCGCGATGCGCGTTATGTGGCCAACGCGCAGGCTTGGGCCGATGACATCACGGCGAAATGTCTGGAAAAAGCGGGCCAGAGGCTTGATGCGCCGCCGGACAGCTATTCGATCGAGTTGCGCTTGATCGGACAGAACGCGAGTTTCGGCGATCTGGAGGCGCGCGAGGCGGCGCCGGTGGAAGTGGGGGTCATGGCCATCGTGACCGCGCAGACCGCCGCATTGGCCGATGAACTGGGCAAGATGCTCAACCCCTATCTGCTGCACCACCCGCTGACCCGCGAGGAGGAACAGCCGACCTTTGCCTTTCCCTTTTCCCCCGCCGAAATGCCGCGCGGAGCGGTCTATGAGTTCGCGCTGCATCATGTGATGACGCTCGACGATCCGATGCAGGCTTTCGCGCTGGAGGTGGTGGAGACATGAGCTCACTTGGTGAAATGGTGCAAAAGGTCCGCTCGAAAAACGCCGGGCCGTTCTGGCTGACCATCGACATTTTCTGCGGCACGGATGCGGCGTTTGAGGATGTCAGGCAACGGCTCGACACCGGCAAAGTTGCGGCGCGGCTGGGGGCCAATAGCCAGGATTTAAAGCGGTTCGATATCGCGTCGCTCAACGTCATCAAGATCAGCCTGCCGCGTCCCACTGTGCAAGGCGCGGTGGATGACCGCGACATGCATGGGGCGTCTTGGGCGGCCTTGATTTCAGAAATGGACATTTGAGCCGCGCGCGCTCCATATAGGCCAAACCAAGCCTTAAAGGAGAGACCCATGATGAAAACCCGTGCCGCCGTGGCCGTTGAAGCCGGCAAACCGCTTGAAATCATGGAGGTGAACCTCGAAGGGCCGAAACGCGGCGAGGTGTTGGTCGAGATCAAGGCGACGGGCCTGTGCCACACCGACGAATTCACCCGTTCGGGCGATGATCCCGAAGGCATCTTCCCTGCGATCCTTGGCCATGAAGGCGCGGGCGTGGTGCTGGAAGTGGGCGAGGGCGTCACGACGCTGGAGCCGGGCGATCATGTGATCCCGCTCTACACGCCCGAGTGCCGAGAGTGTGAGTATTGTCTGAGCGGCAAAACCAACCTCTGCCAGAAAATTCGCGTGACCCAAGGCCAGGGCCTGCTGCCCGACGGCACGACGCGGTTCTCCATGCTCGATGGCACGCCGATCCATCACTACATGGGCTGTTCGACCTTCGCCAATCACACCGTGGTGCCGGAGATCGCGCTGGCCAAGGTGCGCAAGGATGCGCCGTTTGATAAGATTTGCTACATCGGCTGTGGTGTCACCACGGGCATTGGCGCGGTTATTAACACAGCTAAGGTCGAACTTGGCGCGCGCTGTGTGGTCTTTGGCCTGGGCGGTATCGGTCTGAACGTCATTCAAGGTCTGCGCCTTGCAGGGGCGGACCAGATCGTTGGTGTCGATCTGAACGACGATAAGGCCGAAGCGGGCAAGTATTTCGGCATGACCGATTTCGTGAACCCGTCCAAGGTCGACGGCGATCTGGTGGCGCATCTCGTCGAGTTGACCAAGGGCGGCGCTGACTATTCCTTTGACGCCACCGGCAATACCAAGGTGATGCGTGACGCGCTGGAATGCGCCCATAAGGGCTGGGGCGAAAGCATCATCATCGGTGTGGCGCCTGCGGGGGCCGAGATTTCGACGCGGCCGTTCCAACTGGTCACCGGTCGGGTCTGGCGCGGCACGGCCTTTGGCGGGGCCAAGGGGCGGACGGATGTGCCCAAGATCGTCGATTGGTACATGAGTGGTAAAATCGAGATCGATCCGATGATCACGCATAAGCTGACGCTGGACCAGATCAACGAAGGCTTTGATTTGATGCACAAGGGTGAATCGATCCGGGCGGTTGTCGAGTTTTGAATGTGACGCTGGGGGGCTGTCTGCCCCCCAGACCCCCCGAAAGTATTTTTGGCCAAAAAGAGTGGGTCAGAGGGGCGCGGCAAGGTTTAGGAACAGATTGACGTCCAAATAGGCCTCGACATGGTCCGCTAGGGCATCGAGTGTTTCTTCTACGCCGCTTTCGAAATCCAATGATGATGTGACGCCGAACTGTGCAAGATAGGCGCGGCGGAAGGCGTCTGAACTGAAAATCCCATGCATGTAGCAGCCCTGCACCCGACCCGAGGGAGAGGCCGCGCCTTCGGCTTTGCCGTCGAAGCTGAGCCAGGCGCGGGCGCAGTCGGGGCCTGTGGTCTCGCCGATGTGTATTTCGTAGCCGGTGAGGGGGGTGCCGCTGGCGGGGTGTTGGCCGTGTTTCTGTGAGAGGCGTTTCAGTGGAGCCATTGTTGTCTCGACCGCGAGGTGACCAAGACCTGAGACATGCGCGGGCGGGCCTTCTAGGCCCGCAGCATCTGTGATCGTTTGGCCCAGCATCTGGTAGCCGCCGCAGAGGCCAAGAACATGACCTCCGCGTCGGATGTGGGCGGCAAGGTCGATGTCCCAGCCCTCGGCGCGGAAAGCCGCCAGATCGGCGATGGTGGATTTCGAGCCGACCAGCAGCACCAGATCAGCCTCGGCGGGCAGGGGGCTGCCGGGGGAAATCATGCGCAGGTCGACGCCGGGCTCGGCGGCGAGCGGGTCGAGATCATCGAAATTGGCGATACGCGGCAGGCGCGGCACGGCGATGACGCAGCCGGTGCCGCCAGAGCGGGCGCGGGCGGGCAGGTCCATCACGTCTTCGGCAGGCAGGCGGTGGGCTGCGTCGAACCATGGGATCACGCCAAGGCAGGGCCAGCCGGTGCGGGCGGCGATGTCGTCTCTCCCTGCGTCAAACAGGCTGCGGTCGCCGCGGAATTTATTGACGACGAAGCCGCGGATGAGGGCGTTGTCCTCGGGGTCCAGGACCGCCTGTGTGCCAACGATTTGCGCGATCACACCGCCGCGGTCGATGTCGCCCATCAGGATGACTGGCACGCCGGCGGCGCGGGCAAAGCCCATGTTCGCAATGTCACCCGCCCGCAGGTTGGTTTCCGCCGGAGAGCCTGCGCCTTCGATCACGATCAGGTCGCAGCCTTCGGCCAATCGATGAAACGACTGCAGCACGGCGGGCATAAGGCTGGCTTTCTTGCGGCCAAAGTCATGCGCCTCTTGTTGGCCGACAACCTGCCCCTGCACGACAACCTGCGCGCCGGTGTTGCTCTGCGGCTTCAGCAGCACGGGGTTCATGTCAGTATGGGGCGGCACGCCAGCGGCGCGGGCTTGCAGCGCCTGCGCCCGGCCAATTTCACCACCGTCTTCGGTCACCGCGGCGTTGTTCGACATGTTCTGCGGCTTGAAGGGGCGCACGCTGAGGCCCCGGCGGGCGCAGGCGCGGATCAGACCGGCAACGATCATCGACTTGCCGACATTGCTGCCGGTGCCTTGGATCATAATGGCTTTGTTCATGCGCGGTCCGCCTCTAGTTTGGCGCAAACTGGCGCAAATCTCGGGCAGGGGGAAGGGCGGCACGGCCCTTTGCCGCCCCTCACAAGACACAAAAAAACGCAGCCCGAAGGCTGCGTCAATCAGTCCGCGTCGCGGATATGTTTCAGGCGGCTTCGGCCTGAAGCGCGGCATTGCGGCGCTCGGATTCTTCGCGCGACAGGGCGACGGAGGTCCGCACACCTTTGCCGACAAAATCCATCAGACCTTCGACAACCCGCTCGTTGGGGTCGATCCCGGCGCAGCTCAGCACTTCGCGGCCATCCCGCGAGCGGGCCCAGCGGGCGATCTGTTCTGGGCCGTTGCCATATTTCTTGTCGTCGGCAATAGCGTCATCCAAAGCAGCGAGAACCACAGCAGCAAAGAGCTTGCGTGCGCGGTTGCCTTGCTCATTGTTGAAAGCGGTGCCATCAACGAAATCTTTCATCTCGTCGTCCTTTCGATTATTCTTGCTCTTGTCATTCGGGCTTGAGGCTCCTTATGACGGATATCGCGCGATTCGGATACCACTATTTAGCATACCACCCATGCAAAATGCGCATATCTAGTTGTCGCAGCGACGTCCGGATATCGCCTGCTTGCAGGGGACCATCCCTCCCGATATAGAGCCGGACATCTTATCATCAACCTTATGTCGTGGTTTTGTCACATGCCCAAGATTAACGGAAACGAGATCCGCCCCGGAAACGTCCTTGAACACAACGGTGGCCTCTGGGCGGCGGTGAAGGTCGATCACGTGAAGCCTGGCAAGGGCGGTGCCTTTGCACAAGTCGAGATGCGCAACCTGCGCAATGGCTCCAAATTGAACGAACGCTTCCGCTCTGCGGATAAGGTTGAGCGGGTGCGTCTGGAGCAAAAAGATCAACAATTTCTGTATGAAGACGACGGTATGCTGGTCGTGATGGATACCGAGACCTATGAGCAGGTGCAGCTGGACGCCGAGCTTCTGGGCGACACCCGTCCCTTTTTGCAAGACGGCATGATGATCGTTGTGGAGTACCATGAGGCCGAGGCGCTGAACGCCCGCCTGCCGCAGAAAGTGGTCTGCAATATTGCCGAGACCGAGCCGGTAGTAAAAGGCCAGACGGCGGCAAATTCTTTCAAGCCTGCCATCTTGGAAAACGGTGTAAAGATCTCCGTCCCCCCCTTCGTTGGGCAGGACGAAGCGATCGTGGTGAACACCGAAACCATGGAATATGTCGAACGCGCCTGACGCGACGTCATTCTGCGATGCATGGATCAGCCCCGGTTTTGCCGGGGCTTTTTCGTGTTTGGGGGGCTTATTCGCTCGGGCCGGGCCAGGTGACCTCAGCCTCATCGGCCTGCATCGGTCCTTTGGCGCGGTCAAAGCGCAGGTGCGCCAGCGCCTGGCCGCCCGACTGGGTGAAAAGCGTGCCCGCAGGTTTGCCGTCCGCCGTGATCGCCGTGCCGGGGTCCGCAGCGCCAGAGATATCGACCCGCGTCAGCCCTTTGCGCAACTCGGTCTTGTGCTTCATCCGCGCCGTGACCTCTTGGCCGACATAGCAGCCTTTGCGGAAGTCGAGGCCGTTTATCTGGTCCAGACCTGCTTCGAGGATGAATGTATCTGGCGTCAATTCAACACCAGTCTCGGGGATCAGGTGTTTTACCCGCAGCGCGTCCCAGTCCACATCATCGCCGGTTTGCGGGGCCTCGCGATAGGCGCGCCAGCCCATCTCCGGGTGCCGAGGGTCGGCCACAGCATCCTTAGGCGCTTCGCCGAGCCCGCGGTGGAGGTGCAGGTCCGCCTGCTCAATCGTCACCTTGGCCCGCAGCTTATACATCGACAGCCGCTGGGTCAGCATGTCGCCCAAACTCTCATCCACGTCCAACAGCACGGCGTCGCCCTCCGTGATAAGAACGAAATCCGCCATATATTTCCCCTGCGGCGTCAGCAGGGCGGCATAGACCGGGCCTTGGTCCAGCTTGCTCACGTCATTGGTCACGATTCCTTGCAGGAAGTCGCGGGTGTCGGGGCCTGTCAGGCGCAGAATGCGGCGCTTGGTCATGCGGGTATCCTTTGATTGCTGGCCATGACATATAACCTGCCGAAGCCATCCAAAAGGGGCAACCATGCGCGCGCCGATCTCTGTCGTCATTCCTACGCTTGAGGCGGCCAACGCGCTGCCCACCTGTTTGGCCGCATTGGTCGAAGGCCTGCAAGCCGGGCTGATCCGCGAGGTCATCATCAGCGACGGCGGCTCTCAGGACGGCACTCAAGCAATGGCCGAAGGCTGGGGCGCGGAACTGGTCACAGGCACCCCCTCGCGCGGCGGGCAACTCAGGCGCGGCTGTGCCAAGGCACAAGGCGATTGGCTGCTTGTGCTACACGCAGACACTATGCTCGCCCCCGGTTGGACTGACGCGGCCCAAGATCACATGGCGCAGCACAGCACGGCGGCGGGCTGGTTCCACCTGCGCTTCGATCAGGGCGGCATAGCGGCACGCATTGTCGCAGGTTGGGCCAATCTGCGCAGCCGTCTCGGCCTGCCATATGGCGATCAAGGGCTCCTGCTGCCCCGAAAGCTGTACGAATCCGTAAGCGGCTACCCAGATCAGCCGTTAATGGAGGATGTAGCCCTAGCCCACGCGCTCCGAGGGCAACTGCGCCCCCTCGATGCTGTCGCAATCACCAGTGCCGATAAATACCGCCGACAAGGCTGGCTGCGCCGCGGGTCTCGCAATCTCTGGACCCTGATCCGCTACCTACGCGGCACCAGCCCCGAGATCCTGGCCAAAGCCTACCGACGCCCCTGATCCCAACTCTTTTTGGCCAAAAATACTTGGAGGGGGCCCGGGGGAGGAAATCCCCCGGGGGCCAGCCTCAAAACGCCCAGCTACCCAAAGAGCGCCGAACCAAGCCGTTGCAGCAGATTAGGCTGCATCCGCTTTTCATGACGCGCCCGGGCATTCCGAGCACTCATCCCACGCGCATCCGTGACTGTTTTCCCATCGCGGAATTGCAGGCGGTACAGGTCCGCATAGATGCCGCCACGCGCCATCAACTCGTCATGGGTGCCTTCGTCCGTCACCTGACCCCGGTCCATCACCACGATCTTATCCGCGCTGCGAATGGTGGAAAGCCGGTGCGCGATGACAATCGTCGTCCGGCCCTTGGCAAGCCGGTCCAGCGCATCCTGCACGACCTGTTCGGATTGCGCATCAAGCGCACTGGTCGCTTCGTCCAACAGCAAAATGGGCGTATCGCGCAGCAGGGCGCGGGCGATAACCACACGCTGACGCTGCCCACCCGAAAGAGCCGAGCCACGCGGGCCGACGCGGGTGTCCAGCCCCTGTTCCAACTGCGGCAGGAAGTCGGCTACATGGGCATCTTTCAACACTTGTTCGAGGTCCTTGTCCGTGAGGTCCGTGCGCCCCAACACAATGTTTTCGCGCAGGGTTTCGTCAAATAGCAACGCCTCCTGCGTCACGACGGAGAACATGCCACGCAGATCATCCAGTGCCATGGCGTTCGTATCTGTCCCGCCGATCTGCACTTGCCCGGATTGCGGATCAATGAGCCGTGTGAGCAGATTGAAGATCGTCGATTTGCCAGCACCTGAGGCCCCGACCAGTGCCGTGGTCTCCCCCGCCTTGGCGGTCAGGTTCAGCGCATCGAGCACTTTGGCATCGCCATAAGACAGCGACACATCCTTCAACATCACGTCAGGCGGCCCGTCGGGGGCAGCCACCGGCTTGGCCGGGCTGCGCAAGCGCAAGGGCGCGTCGAGCAGTTCCTTGATCCGCTCCAGCGCCGCCGCCGCCATTTGCCACAACCCGCTGATCGCCCCCAAACGGCGCAGCGGCGAGAACATAAAGCCAAGCGCGGTGAAGAAGGTCATGAACTCACCGATGGTCTTGTTGCCCGCGATAATTTCCGAGCCGCCATAGACGATGACGGCCATGAACCCGATGCCCGACATGATGTCGATCATCGCTGGGATCGCAGAGTTGCCAAAGGCGGCGCGGACTTCGGTGCGGATAAAGGTGCGGGTCAGATCGCGGTATTGCCGGGCCTGATAGGCTTCCAGCGCGTTCAGCTTGATCTGAACGATGCCGTGAAAGACTTCATCCAGCCGTGTCGAAAGGCTCGCCCCCAGATCACGTGCCTCGCGCGAACGGGCGCGGACAAAGCGCTGTGCCACGGCGGCGGGCAGGATCATCAGCGGCACCCCGATCATCGCCAAGAGTGCCCAGATCGGATCAATCGCGATGGCCACGCCCATGAGGATCACGAGCCCGACCAAATCACGCCCCGCGCCGGTGATCACCGCACGCCAGACATCGCTGACCGCGTTCACATCCGATTGCACGCGTTGCACCAGAAACCCGGGCGGGTGGCTTTGGTGAAAGGCCCCATCTTGCCGCATCATGCGGTCCAGCAGATCGATCCGCATATCTGCAGCGGTCCGCTGCGCCACGCGGGTCAGCAGCACCTTTTGCACCACCGTCGCCAGCGCCCGCAGGGCAAAGATACCCACCAGCACAAGCCCGACCCAGACCAGCGCGCCGCGGTCGCCGCCGACAAAAACCCGATCAAACATCGGCTCCATCAGCTTGGCCAAAACACCTAGCGTAGAGCCTTCAATGATCATGAAAAACACCGCGACCAACATGATCTTGGTGTGCTTTTTCAGGTAGTCCCGCCAAAGCCAGCGCATTAGCTCGGCAGAGGTGTAGCTTTCATCGTTCATCCAGCTTTGATCCTTTTGGGCAATCGGGTCAGGTGTATTGAAGGCGCGGGCTCAGGGCAAGCAGCGCGCGTACCAGCGGACCACCAACGGTTTGGTAGGGGCAGCAGGAGCACAGCGCGGCGGATCGCGATCTGATTTCCCAAAGTACGCGCAACAACCCGCAGTTGACCGCACCTTTGCGCGGAGTAAGGTAGCGCCGACCGCAGCCTGGTCGCGCAAAGAATGACGGCAGCCAACACCATGACAACGCAAGCTAAACCGGCTCCGGGCCGTTCCTATCTCGCCATTCCCGGTCCCTCGGTCATCCCCGAAGCGGTGCTGAGCGCAATGCACCGTCCCGCGCCCAATATCTACGAAGGTGAACTCGTGGATATGATGCCGGGGCTTGTCGCGGACCTCAAACGCGTGGCCCGCACCAAACACCATGTGGCAATGTATATCAGCAACGGCCACGGGGCGTGGGAAGCGGCGCTGAGCAATGTGCTCGCCCCCGGCGACCGGGTTCTGGTGCTGGCCACGGGCCGCTTTGGCCACGGGTGGGGTGAAATGGCGACGGGGCTAGGGGCCGAGGTAGAGGTGCTGGACTTTGGCCGTTCCGGGACGATCGACCTAGATCAGGTGAACGCCCGTTTGCAGGCAG
This sequence comes from Sulfitobacter delicatus, assembly GCF_900102535.1. Classification (GTDB taxonomy): domain Bacteria; phylum Pseudomonadota; class Alphaproteobacteria; order Rhodobacterales; family Rhodobacteraceae; genus Sulfitobacter; species Sulfitobacter delicatus. Next base: position 32,369 of record NZ_FNBP01000003.1, read on the forward strand.
ACTATGCGCATCAGATCAAAGCGGTCATGGCGGTGCATGTGGACACGTCCTCCTCCGTCCGCAATGACATCGCGGCATTGCGCGATGTGTTGAAGGCGCAGGATCACCCTGCGCTTTTGATGGCTGATTGCATTGCCTCTCTGGGCTGTGAACGGTTCGAGATGGACGATTGGGGTGTCGACGTCATGGTGACCGGTTCGCAAAAAGGTCTGATGGTGCCGCCGGGCATGGCTTTCGTCTTTTTCAACGACCGGGCCGAGGAGGTGCGCGAGCGCTTGCCCCGCGTCAGCCGCTATTGGGACTGGCGTACCCGCGCCCATGCGACGGAGTTCTATCAGTATCACGGCGGCACCGCCCCGACGCACCACCTTTACGGCCTGCGCACTGCGCTGGACATGATCCATGAAGAGGGGATCGAGCAGGTTTGGCGTCGGCACACGACCTTGGCGCGCGCGGTCTGGGCCGCCTGCGAAGCGTGGGAGGCCGAAGGGTCTTTGCGATTGAATATCGAAGACCGGGATTTGCGCAGCCATGCCGTCACAGCGTTGCGCCTGCAATCGCCTCATGCGACGGAGTTGCGCAATTGGGTGCAGGAAAACCTCGGGCTGACGCTAGGCATCGGCCTTGGCATGGCCGCACCGGGAGAGCCTGCGTGGCACGGGTTTTTCCGCCTGGGTCACATGGGCCACGTCAACGGCCATATGATCATGGGGATGCTCGGCGGGATCGAGGCCGGGCTGTCCGCGCTCAAGATCGACCACGGCCCCGGCGCGCTTGAGGCCGCAGCGCGGGTGATTGGCGGCGAGGGCTAGGCCCCGCGCGCCGCTTTGAGCGCTTCGGGCAGGGCCGCAGCGAAGAGGTCGAGGTCTTCTGGCCTGCCGCAGCTCACCCGGATGCAGCGGTTTTGCGGCGCGGCGAAGGGCATACGGACAAAGATGCCCCGCGCCACCAGCGCATCGAGCACCGCTTTGGCAAAGGTGCCGTCTTGGCCGCAGTCGATGGCGACGAAATTCGCGGCAGAAGGCAGGACGGTCAGACCGCTTTCCCCGGCGATCTGTGCAATGCGGTCGCGGGCGTCAGCGATCTTGGTCTGAACCTGTGTGAGGTAGTCTTGGTCCCGCACCGCCGCCAAAGCGCCCGCCTGCGCCGCGCGGTTCAGGCCGAAGTGATTGCGCACTTTGTGGAAGGCCGTGATCAACTCAGGCGCCGCAATCGCATAGCCGATCCGCGCGCCCGCCAGCCCGTAGGCTTTGGAGAAGGTGCGCATACGGATCACGCGGGGATCATTGGCGGAAAGCGCGGGCGCGGTGCCTTCGGGGGCGCATTCAATATAGGCTTCGTCCAGCAGCAGGAGGCTGTTCTGAGGCAGGTCATCCAGTGCACGTTCCAGCGCCGCGCCGTCGTGCCAGGTGCCCATCGGGTTGTCGGGGTTGGCGAGGTAGACAATTTTTGCATCCACCTCTGCCGCCTTGGCGAAGAGGGCCGAGGGGTCTTCGCGGTCATCGCGGTAGGGCACTTTGTGCAGCACCCCGCCAAAGCCTGTGACGTGGTAGTTGAAGGTCGGGTAGGCACCTTCTGAGGTCACCACCGCATCGCCTTCGCCCACCAGCAGCCGGACGAGATAGCCCAGCAGCCCGTCGATGCCTTCGCCGACGATGATGTTTTCGGGGGCGATGCCATGCAGGTCGGCGAGGGCGGTACGCAATTCGATGCTTTCAGAGTCGCCGTATTTCCAGTGCTCGGTCTCGGCCATCGCCGCCATGGCGCGGGGGGAGGGGCCAAAGATGTTCTCATTGGCCCCAAGCCGCGCTTTGAAGGCGCGGCCAAGGCTGCGCTCCTGTGCTTCGGGTCCGACAAAGGGGACATTGGCGGGCAGGCTTTGAGCGAGCGGGGTGAGGCGTGCATGTGTCATGGGGCAGGTTTAGGGGCCGTGTCGCGGCAGAGCAAGGGCTGCGTGCTGCCGCGACGTTTTGCTGGCGCGGCGCGGCGATCTGCGGTGAACTGCGCCAAACAGTCAGGAGAAGTGCCATGCCCCGCGTCGAAGTTCGGATCGAAGACCATATCGCCCATGTGACCCTCACCCGCGCCGACAAGATGAACGCGGTGGATGACAAGATGATCGAGGCGATCATCGCGGCGGGGCAGGAGGTCGCGGCCTCGGATGCGCGGGTTGTTGTGCTCTCGGGCGAGGGCAAAGGGTTTTGCGCGGGCATCGATATTGGCGGTCTGTCGGGGATGCTGGGGCAGGACGTCGAGGCGTTGATCATGCCGCGGACCCATGGGGAGGGGACGACGAACAAGTGGCAAGAGGTGTCGATGGTTTGGCACCGTTTGGAGGTCCCGGTGATCGCGGCGCTGCATGGGGTGGTTTACGGGGCCGGGATGCAATTGGCGCTGGGCGCGGATATCCGCATCGCCGCGCCGGATACCAAGCTGGCGGTGATGGAGATGAAATGGGGCATCGTGCCGGATATGGGCGGCATGGTGCTGTTGCCGCGTCTGGTGCGCTCGGATGTGCTGCGGCGGTTGACCTATACGGCGGCGCCGATCAATGCGGCTCAGGCGGAACGCTGGGGGCTGGTGACGGAATTGGCGGATGATCCGCAGGCGGCGGCGTTGGAACTGGCGCGGGTGATTGCGGGCAAGGGGCCGAACGCGATGCGGGCGGCGAAGCGGTTGATCGGGTTTGCGGAGGCGGGGGCAACGGAGGCGGAAGTGCTGGAGGCTGAATCGCGCGAGCAGACGGCGTTGTTGGGTAAGCCCGAGCAGATGGAAGTGATCGCGGCGGAGTTTGGCAAGCGGCCTGCGGTGTTTAAGTAGGCTGGATGGCGCGGCGATTGTGCCAAGCGAGATCGCCCGGAATCAAGGCCGAAGGCCGCCGGGCAGCGCCAGACTGCCCGGACGGGCCGGCGCTTCTGCTATTGAAGCGCTGTCCTGCGAACCGTTCGTATGCGCGGCAGAGATAAACTGCCCAACTGTGACGTGGGAAGCGTCACCCCGCGGTCTGACACCGCCTGGCTTGCGCATCGTCAGCGTTACTCGCACCAGCCCGGAATCAAGGCCGTAAGGCCGCCGGGCAGCGCCAGACCGGCCCTTGGGCTGGCGCTTTTGCAGTCGGAGTGCTGTCCTGTAGGCCGCTCATATGCGCAGCAGAGATAAACTGCCCAATTGATAGCGGGTGAGCGCCATCCCCCGGTCTGGCGCTGCCCGGCTAGCGTGTCGTGTTTGGTGTGGCAGCTAAATCGCCGCGCCTTTCACCTCACCCCAATTCAGCCAGCCGGTCCAACGCTGCCTGCAACTGATCCGCCTCTTCCTGACGCGCATCCAGATTGGCCTGCGCTTCGGCCACAACCTCTTCCGGTGCCGATGCCGCGAACTTGGGGTTATTCAAGCGCCCTTTCAGCCCGCCGATCTCCTTGCCCAGCTTGTCGAGCGACTTTTGCAGACGTGCCTTCTCAGCATCGATGTCGATCAACCCAGCCAGCGGCAGACCAAAGCTCGCCCCCGGCGCGGCGATGGACACCGTCCCTTTGGGGAAGCTCTCGGTCCGCTCGAGGCTCTCGACCCGCGCAAGACGCTTGATCATCACCTCATTGCGATCCCACGCACCCTGCGCGGCGTCGTCCATCTCGGTCACCAGCATCGGCACCTTCATGCCCGCAGGGACATGCATCTGCTGGCGCGCGGAACGGATGCTCTCGATCAAACCGATCACCCAGTTCAACTCGCGGTCGGCTTCGGCATCCAGCAGATCGGCGGTCGTATAAGTTGGCCAATCGGTCAGGGCGAGCAACTGGTCGCGCTTGGTTGTGGTTTGCCACAGCTCTTCGGTGATGAAGGGCATGATCGGATGCAGCAGCACCAGACATTGCTCAAGCACCCAAGCCATAGTGGCGCGGGTCTCAGCCGCCTCAGGCGCGTCGTCCTGCAAGAGCGGCTTGGACAGTTCCACATACCAGTCGCAGACCTTGCCCCAGACAAAAGCGTAAAGCGCGTTGGCGGCGTCGTTGAAGCGGAAGTTGCCGAGCGCCGCGTCCACCTCCTCGCGGATGCGGGCGGTCTCGCCGACGATCCATTTGTTCAGCGTGGCTTCGGGCTTGGGCATAGCGGCGGGCATGCTGTCGAAGACGTTGTTCATCTCGGCAAAGCGGTGGGCGTTCCACAGCTTGGTGCCGAAATTACGATAGCCTGCAATGCGTTGCGTGCTGAGTTTGAGGTCACGCCCCATCGCCGCCATGGAGGTCAGCGTGAATCGCACAGCATCCGCGCCAAAATCGTCGATCAGCTCCAGCGGGTCGAGCACATTGCCCAAGCTTTTCGACATCTTCTTGCCCTTCTCATCGCGCACCAGCGCGTGGACATAGACGGTGTCGAAGGGTTTTTGATCGACCACGGCATATTGCATCATCATCATCCGGGCGACCCAGAAGAAAATGATGTCAAAGCCGGTGACCAGCACGGAAGTGGGGAAGTATTTTTCCAGCTCCGCCGTCTGCTCGGGCCAGCCCAGCGTGCCGATGGGCCAAAGGCCGGAGGAGAACCATGTGTCGAGGACATCGGGGTCGCGGCGCAGGGTCTTGCCGGGGGCCATGGCCTGCGCCTCGGCCTCGGTCGGCGCGCAGTATTCATTGCCTTCGTCGTCGAACCACACCGGGATCTGATGCCCCCACCACAGTTGGCGCGAGATGCACCAAGGCTCGATGTTCTCCAGCCAGTGGAAATAGACCTTGCGGTCCTGCTCGGGCAGGATGGTGACTTCGCCGGAACGCACGGCATCAATGGCGGGCTGCACGATCTTGTCGGTGGCGACAAACCATTGGTCTGTCAGCATCGGCTCGATCACCACTTTGGAGCGGTCGCCGAAGGGCTGCATAATTTTTTTGGCCTCGACCAGCGGCACAAGGTTCTCTTCCTCGGTGCGCATCTCGCCACCCTCTGCGGGCTCGACGGGGGCTTTCTTGGCAACGCGGCCAAGACGCGGATCGGTGGCTTCGGTCATCACCGCAAGGCCCTCGGCGGTCACGTCCTCGACCACGCGCTTGCGGGCTTCGAACCGGTCGAGGCCGCGGTAGGCGTCGGGCACCAAGTTGATCTCGGTCGCGTCTTCGGGGGCGGGCTCGGAGCCCTCGGCGATGGCCTGCGCGCGGGCGGCGGCTTGGTCGTAGGGCAGGCCGTCAGCGCGCATCTGGCCTTGGGTATCCATCAGCGCGTAAAGCGGGATGCCGTTGCGCTTGGCGACGCCGTAGTCATTGAAGTCATGCGCGCCGGTAATCTTCACGGCACCGGAGCCGAAATTCTTGTCCGGGTATTCATCGGTGATGATCGGAATGAGGCGGCGCTGCTCTTTCGGGCCAACGGGAATTTCGCAAAGTTTTCCAACGATTGAAGCGTAACGCTCATCCGATGGATGAACTGCCACCGCGCCGTCGCCGAGCATGGTTTCGGGCCGGGTGGTGGCGATGGAGATATAGTCGCGGGTCTCTTCAAAGAGCGTGTTCCCGTCTTCGTCCTTCTCCACATAGGTATAGGTCGCACCGCCCGCGAGGGGGTATTTGAAGTGCCACATATGGCCGTCGACTTCGGTGCTTTCGACTTCGAGGTCCGAGATCGCGGTTTCGAAATGCGGGTCCCAGTTGACCAGCCGCTTGCCGCGGTAGATCAGACCTTTGTTGTACATATCCACGAAGACCTTGATGACGGCGTCGTGGAAATTGCCCTCTTCACCCTCGGGCGCACCGGGCGCGCCGGACATGGTGAAAGCGTTGCGCGACCAGTCGCAGGAGGCGCCCAAACGGCGCAGCTGGTCGATGATCGTGCCGCCGGATTTCTGCTTTTGCTCCCAGACCTTGGCGGTAAAGGCCTCGCGGCCCAATTCGCGGCGGCCGGGCTGGCCCGTGGCAGCCAATTCACGCTCCACCACCATCTGCGTGGCGATGCCCGCGTGGTCTTGGCCGGGCTGCCAGAGGGTGTCGAACCCCTGCATCCGGTGCCAGCGCACCAGAATGTCCTGCAATGTGTTGTTAAAGGCGTGGCCCATGTGCAGCGAGCCGGTGACATTCGGCGGCGGGATCATCACCGAGAAATGCTCATCCCGTTGTGCGTTTGCGCCGGCCTTGAACGCGCCTTTGGTTTCCCAATCGGCGTAGATGCGGCTTTCGGCCTCAGCGGCGTTGAAGGTCTTTTCGAGTGCCATGGTCAATGATCCCTTTTGTTGCGCCCCGTTTAGCGGGCTGGCGCGGCGAGGGAAAGACCTATGGCAAAGCGGATTTGGGGCGGGGAGGGGCTTAGCCGCGCCGGTCGATCTTTGTGCTGAGGTGGATCAGGCTTTCGCTGCCTTTGACGCCGCGTGTCTCGCCGATGCGATCAAGAGTTTCGTCCAGCTCATGCGTGGTCTGCGCGGCGATCTGTACCAGCAGGTCAAAGCGGCCCGAGGTGGTGTGCACGACCTGCACGCCGGGCAAGCTGCGCAGACGGGCGAGGACGGCTGGGCCGGCGCGTAGTTCGATATTTACGAGCGCCGTGGCATGGAGGGGGGCGCAGGCGGCTTCGCCGAGGCGCAGGGTGTAGCCCGCGATGGCGCCGCTGCGCTCCAACCGCTCCAATCGCGCTTGTACCGTGGTCCGGGCGAGGCCGAGTTTGCGGGCGAGATCGGCGATGGGTTGGCGGGCATTCCCTTGGAGGGCCGCAATCAAAGCGCGATCTGTGTCGTCTATTTGTGGTGTCATGTCGTCATTGTGCCCAAAGTTTCCGTCATATTAGGCGGTCTGCCACGATGAATCGACCGAAATTCGTGATTCACTGGAGGGAATTAATAATGTGAGGTTCCGATGCAGCATACCGCCCCTTTGTCCGACATGCCCGCCGCCTTTTTGGCGAAACATAGCCCAGACGCGCCGGTGCTCTTTCTCGCACCCTCGGTCCTTCAAGCCACGGCGCGGCGGTTTCAGGCGGATTTCGACGGGCTGGTGACATATGCGGTGAAAGCCAATGACCGAGCCGAGGTGCTTTCGAACCTTGTCGCGGCAGGGATCACGACCTTCGATGTGGCCTCCCCCGCAGAGGTGGCGGCAGTGCGGGCGGTCTGTCCGCAGGCAGTGCTGCATTACAACAATCCGGTACGCTCGGAAGCAGAGGTGGCTGCTGGGATCGCGGCGGGGGTGGCAAGCTGGTCGGTGGATGACCCCTCAGAACTGGCAAAACTGGCTGACGTGCCGCGCAGCGCAGAGGTGGCGGTGCGTTTCGCGCTACCGGTTAAGGGCGCGGCCTATGATTTCGGCTCGAAATTTGGTGCAGCACCGGAGTTGGCGGCTGAACTGCTGCGCAAAGTCGTCGAGATGGGCTTTACCCCCTCGCTCTGTTTCCACCCCGGCACGCAATGCAATGATCCGCAGGCCTGGGCGCAATATGTGCGTGCGGCGGCGGGCATTTTGCGAGCGGCGAATGTCTCGATTGAACGCATGAACATCGGCGGTGGCTTTGCTGTGGATCGCGGATTTGATGCGCCGGATCACCGGGCGGTTTTCGCTGCGGTAAATGTCGCTTTGGCTGAGAGCTTTGGCGACGATGCCCCGACACTGCTTTGCGAGCCGGGCCGTGCGATGGTGGCGGATGCCGGGGTTTTGGCCACACGGATCAAGGGCATGCGCGCTGAGGGGCGCACAGTCTTCTTGAACGACGGGATTTATGGCGGGCTGCCAGACCTGCGCGACATGGGGCTTTCCGGCCTCGTGGATGTCGTCGGGCCGGATGGCGCGCTGCGCCGAGGCACGGCCACCCCGCGCATCGTCTTTGGCCCAACCTGCGATTCGCTTGACCGGCTGCCGGACGGGCTGCCACTCCCCGAAGACGCGCAGACCGGTGACTACCTCTTGTTCGGCGGCATGGGCGCTTATTCAATCGCTATGTCGACAGCCTTTAACGGTTACGGATTGGGCCGGGTCGAACTGGTCTCTGGGCTCGGCACCTAAACTTCCAGCGCTGCCGGGCGCGCCTCTGGACACCACCGGTGCGCCCGCTACTGTTGACCTGAAGCAGGACAGGCAGTGAAGGCAGCGCAAGATGGAGAAGTTCGGAAAGAGTCAGCCGGTCAAACGGGTGGAGGATCACCGTTTTTTGACCGGGCATGGCCGTTATGTGGATGACATCGCGCCGCAAAATGCACTGCATGGTTTCTTCTTTCGCGCCCCCGTGGCGCATGGGGTGATCACCGAACTGGACGTGGGTGACGCCCGCGACGCGGAAGGCGTGCAGGCGGTGCTGACCTGCGCTGACCTCGAAGCGGCGGGCATCGACATCGCCTTGCCGCATACGGTGGTCGAGAACCGCGATGGCAGTAAAGCTGCGGCCCCGCTGCGGCCCATTCTGGCCAAAGACCGCGTGCGCTATGTAGGGGAGCCGGTGGCGCTGATCGTTGCCGAGACGTTGCAGCAGGCCCGGGATGCGGCCGAACTGATCCAATTCGACGCCGACGACCTGCCCGCAAAAATGGACATCGCCCCCGGCGGCGAAACCCTGCACCCCGAAGCGCCGGACAACCGCGCCTTTGACTGGGGCATGGGCGATGAGGCCGCGGTTGAGGCAGCCTTTGCCAAGGCGGCGCATCGCGTGAAGCTGGAGGTCGGCGACAATCGCATCATCGTCAATTCGATGGAGCCGCGGGGCTGCTATGCGGAATGGGCTGAGGGCCGTTTGCATGTGGCGCTGGGCGGGCAGGGCGTTTGGGCGCATAAGGGCTTTTTCGTCAAAGCCTTTGGGCTGGCGGAGGACAACGTGCGCGTGACCAACCCTGATGTCGGCGGCGGTTTCGGCATGAAGGCGATGACCTATCCGGAGTATTTCTGCGTCGCTCAAGCCGCACGGGCGCTGGGCCGTCCGGTGCGCTGGATATCAGAGCGCACAGAAGCGATGCTGACCGACAATGGCGGGCGCGATCTGGTGTCTTGGGCCGAGTTCGCCTTTGACGAAAACCACAAGATCACCGCCTACCGCGTCGACACCCGCTGCAACCTTGGGGCCTATAACAGTCAGTTCGGCCAGCCGATCCAGTCGCAACTGTTCTCAAAGGTCTTGATGGGCGTCTATGACGTGCAGGACACCTATCTGTATGTCGAAGGCTATTACACCAACACCGTCCAGGTCGACGCTTACCGCGGTGCCGGGCGGCCCGAGGCGATCTATGTGCTGGAGCGTCTGATGGACCGCGCGGCGCGGGAGTTGGGGATTGATCCGTGGGAGTTGCGGCGGATCAATTTCATTAAGCCGGATCAGTTTCCCTATACGACTGCGACAGGTGAACTCTATGACGTCGGCGATTTTTCCCGGCTTTTGACCCGCGCGGGGCAAGAAGCCGATCGCGCAGGTTTTACCGCACGGCGCGACGCGGACGCCAAGCGTGGCCTGCTGCGCGGACAGGGGCTGTGTTACTATATCGAAAGCATTTTGGGTGACCCTGCAGAGGGCGCCAAGGTGGTTTTCGAGGAGGATGGCAGCGTGACGATCTATGTCGGCACCCAGAGCAACGGGCAGGGCCATGAGACGGTCTATGCCCAGTTCTTGGCCGACCAGACCGGCATTCCGGCCGAGCGGATCTTTGTGGTGCAGGGCGACAGTGACCTGATCAAGAAGGGCGGCGGCACCGGGGGGTCACGCTCTGTTACCACGCAGAACAATGCGACGCTGGCGACGGTGGCAAAGATCACCGAAGTCTTCATTGATTTCTTGGCCGAAGAGATCGGCGTTGATGCTGCCGAGATCAGCTTTGACGACGAACGCTTCCGCGCCGAAGGCTCGAACCTGACGCCGACCATGCTTGAGGTGGCCGAGATGGCCCGTGCCAAGGGACGCAGCGATCTGCTGAGCCACCATGAACGCGCCAGCCTGCCGGGGCGCAGCTATCCCAATGGCGCGCATGTGGCCGAGGTGGTGATTGACCCCGAGACCGGGGTGGTGACGTTGGACCGCTATACGGTGGTGGATGATTTTGGCAATCTGATCAATCCGATGCTGGCCGAAGGTCAGGTGCATGGCGGCGTGGCCCAAGGCATTGGCCAAGCGGTGCAGGAGCAGGTGGTCTATGACGAGGACGGTCAACTTCTGACCGCGACCTTCATGGATTACGCCATGCCGCGGGCGGCGGACTTGCCGATGATTTCTTTCACCTCCGAGCCGGTGCCCTCAACGGCCAACCCGATGGGGATGAAGGGCTGCGGCGAGGCGGGGACCGTGGGCGCGCTCGCAGCGGTATCGAATGCGGTGCAGGATGCGCTGTGGGATCATGGCGTGCGGCAGGCGGATATGCCCTTCACGCCGCACCGGGTTTGGGAGATGCTGCAAGGTGACGCAATCGCAGCGGAGTGAAAGTCTGTTTAGACGCATGTTCGGGCGGCTCTGGCGGCGGCCCCCGACGGATTTCGGTCCGCGCCGGGGGGCTGTTACTCATGTGATTATCCTTGATGGCACAATGTCATCACTGGCACCGGGGGAGGAGACCAACGCGGGCCTCGCCTACGGCCTCTGCCGCGAAATGGGCAGCGCGCTGTCGATCTATTATGAGCCCGGTTTGCAATGGCGCGATTGGCGCAGCGCGCGGGACGTGATCATGGGGCGCGGAATTAACCGTCAGATCCGCCGTGCCTATGGCTATCTCGCCTCGCGCTACCGGCCCGGGGACCGGATTTTCCTGATGGGCTATTCGCGGGGGGCTTATGCTGTGCGCTCGCTTGCGGGGGTGATCGACCGGGTCGGCCTGCTTCGGGCTGAGGCTGCGACCGAACGCAACATCCGCGACGTGTACCGTCATTACGAGGCCCAAACACTTAGCGACGCGGGGCGCGCCTTTGCCGCTGCAAACTGCCACGCCGAGGTTGAGATCGAAGCGATTGGCGCCTGGGACACGGTGAAATCATTGGGCATCAACGCGCCGCTGCTCTGGCGGCTATCGCACCCGCGCCATGCATTCCACAACCACGACCTGAGCATGATCGTGAAAAACGGCTTTCAGGCTCTGGCCTTAAACGAAAACCGCGTCGCCTATGGCCCGGTGATGTGGACCACGCCCGAAGGCTATGAGGGGCGGTTGGAGCAGGTCTGGTTCACCGGCACCCACGGGGATATCGGCGGGCAACTCAGCGGCCATGACGCCGCGCGGCCTTTGTCCAACATTCCTTTCGTCTGGCTGATGTCGCGGATGCAAGAAAGCGGGCTGCCGCTGCCGCTTGGCTGGGCGCACCGCTTCCCGCAAGACCCGACCGCGCCGTCGATTGGCCAGTGGCGGGGGCATGGCAGAATCCTCATGTCGCGCCGCCGCCGGGTGGTGGGGGCGGACCCGTCGGAACGGGTCCACGAAAGTGTGGCGACCCGCGCCGCCGAAGCCGCGCGCCCCGGGTTGCTGGCGCGGGTGCAGGGCGCGATTTCGAGTTCGTGAAACTCAGTCGCGATCCGAGGGGTGATTGATCCCATCGGTATAGGGCAGCGGCTCCAACTCCCACGGGTGGACACCTTCGAGCGCGCCAAGGTTCACGCCGCATTCTTCGGGGTTCGAGCGCCGCTGGTGATGGGTGTAAATCCCGCAGGTTTTGCAAAAGTAATGCTGCGCCGTGTGGGTGCCCCATGTGTAGCGCGTCAGGTTCTCGGCCCCTTGCAGTACGGTGACCTTGCTGGCGATGGCCGTCACCGTCGCAGCAGCACGGCGGCGGCAGAAGGAGCAGGTGCAGCGTGAGGCCGAGGCCAAGCCGCGGGGCAAGTGCGCTTCGATCACCACCGCCCCACAGTGGCAGGAGGCGCGGCGGGTTTCAGAGGTTTCGGTCATTTGCGTCTCACTTTCGGAATGCGGCTTTGCATCGGCTCATATGTCGCTTCGGCATGGGGCGGGTGGCCATGGGTGCGCGACCAAAAGGCAAAGCCACCCCGGCGCAGCCAGACGGGCAGAGTTAGCACCAGCCCGGCAATAAAGCCCCCCGCATGCGCCCAATAGGCGACCCCGCCCGTGCCCGGTGTGGCCCCGATGCCGCCGATGAATTGCATGGCAAACCACAGGCCCAAGACGATCCAAGCCGGGATGACAAAGATGCGGAAAAAGATGATGAAGATTAGGAGGATGTCGACCTTGGCACGCGGAAACAGCAGCAGGTAGCCACCCATGACCCCGGCGATCGCGCCGGACGCGCCGACCATCGGCACCCAAGAGAGAGGTTCGGTGATGACCTGCCCAAGCCCCGCCGCCACGCCACAGGCGAGGTAGAAGAGCAGATAGGGGATATGGCCCATCTCATCTTCGACATTGTCGCCAAAAATCCATAAAAACAGCATGTTGCCTGCCAGATGCATCCAGCCGCCATGCAGGAACATCGAGGTCAGCAGCCCCGCATAGCCTTCGCCCGCGCTCAGCCGCGCAGGCAGCAGCGCGTAATTATAGTAGAAATTCCCAAGCGCCTGTTCATCCGCCATCAGCCCCGCGTAGGACAGAAACACCCCAATGTTCAGCGCCATCAGCGCATAGGTGACATAGGGCGTGCGGCCCGAGGGGTTGTGATCGCGGATCGGGAACATGCCGGCCACCTTTTGCCAAGTCCTGCGCCCGGTCAAGCGGCGCGGTTGCGTCCGTCTTAGCTGCGCTTGGGGCGGCTTATGTCAAGCCGCACCAAGCAAATCCCGCGCGATCCGCTCGAAAATGCCCGCCCCGATGGGGATGAGGTCATCGGGGAAGTCATAGTCCGGGTTGTGCAGCGCGGCGTAGTCTTTGCCCGGCCCGAGGCAGAGCATCGCCGCTTTCGCGCCATGGCCGAAAATGCCGAAATCCTCAGAGGCGCGCATCGGCACGCCTTCATCACCGTGCGACACGCCCAAGGCCTCCATCGCGGCGCGGGCGACCTCATAAGCGTCGGGGGCGTTGATCGAGGCTGCGAAATGGTCGAAGATTTCGAGGCTGTGCTTCAGCCCATGCGCGGCAGCGACGTCATCCACAAGGGTGCGCAACTCCGCTTCGATCTCCGCCAGCCCTGCGTCGTGGGTGCTGCGCAGGGTGGTATAGATCACCGCCTCGCCGGGGGCGATGCCAAAGGTCGGCTCGCCAATACGGGTATGGGTGAGGGTGACCAGCCGGAAGCGCTCATCGAGCGGACCACCCACCCCAAGCGCGTCGATCGCCGGGAGCAGTTGCGCCACCGCCAGCGCGGGCGAGGTGCCGTCTTCGGGGTCAGCCGCATGGGCGGTCTTGCCCGTGAGCGTGATCGCCATGCCCTGTGACGCGCAGTTGATCAGGCCGGGACCAGAGGAGACTTGGCCAAAGGGCTGTCCCGGTTCCACATGGATGGCAAAGGCCCAATCGGCGGCAATCTCGTCATAGGCCGGGTCGGCCACGACGGCTTTCGCCCCGCTGCCGTCTTCCTCCGCCGGTTGGAACATCAGCACGACGCGCCCCTTGGCGACCGGGCGGCGCGAGATCATCCGGCCAAGGGCCAGCAGCATGGTCATATGGCCGTCATGGCCGCAGACATGGCTTTTGCCGGAAACTTTGGAGGCCCATGGGATGTCGTGTTCCTCTGGGATCGGCAGTCCGTCCAGCTCGGCGCGGAACAGGACTGTGGGGCCGGGGGTGCCACTGTCGAAGACCGCCGCGACGCCATGGCCGCCGAGGCCCGTCAGGATGCGGGTCGGGGCGAGGGTTTTGAGTTCCGCCGCGATGGTGCGGGCGGTCTCGGCCTCCTCGCCCGAGACTTCGGGGTATTGGTGAAGCGCCCGGCGAAAAGCCGTTAGCTCTTCTATATCGCTGTTCGTCAGCATGGCGCTTCCCCTTAGTCTGACCGCTCTAGGCCATCATCCCCAAGAGCTGTGCATTGCCGCCAGAAGCCGTGGTGTCAACACAGACATGGCGTTCGGCACGGACGCGCGCCGTGTCGGGCAGCCCGCGCAGCAGCGGGATGATTGCGCCGTCGCGCTTGGCCAAGGCCATGTCGATGTCCCGCGCCGTGGCGTCATCGCCCCACCAGAGCAGACCGCCATAGGCCGGGCCGGTGGTCAGCAAGTCAGGGTCGATCCGTCCCGTGGCCTCCACTGCGACACCGCCCAAGGCACGCACGGCTTTGGCTTGTGCAGCAGCCGTCTCGGCCCCCGGACCCATGCATAAAAGCGCAGGCCGCGGCAGGGTTGAGAGGCGGTTGCTCTCGCCAGTGGGGCCGGGCAGGGTCTGGGTTTCCAGCACGCCGGGTTGATGTGCGGGCAGGGCGGGGAGTTGGCTCTGCTCGCTGTCCCATGTGCCTGCGCAGTCCTGATGATCCGGCGCGCTGAAGCGGGGCAGATAGTTTGGCCCGCCCGCCTTGGGGCCGGTGCCGGAAAGGCCTTCGCCGCCAAAGGGTTGGCTGCCGACAATCGCGCCGATCTGGTTGCGGTTGACGTAGATATTGCCCGCCTCAATGCGTTCCGAGACATGCTGCACCCGGTCATCGATGCGGGTGTGCAGGCCGAAGGTCAGGCCATAGCCGGTGGCATTGATCGCATCGATCACGGCGTCCAACTCATGGCTTTTGAAGGTCGCCACATGCAGCACCGGGCCGAAGATCTCGCGCTGCATATCGGCGATGCTGTTCACCCGCAGGATCGCAGGGCCGACAAAGGTGCCGCCTTTTGGGGCTTTCAGGTCGGCAATGACGCGGCCCTCGGCGCGGGCGGTCTCGATGTGCTCGATGATGCCTTCGCGGGCCTGAGCGTCGATCACCGGGCCGACATCGGTGGACAGGTGCCACGGGTCGCCCATCTTCAACGCTTGCATGGCCCCGGTCAGCATGCGGATCAGGTCTTCGGCGATGTCTTCCTGCACATAGAGGCAGCGCACGGCCGAGCAGCGCTGGCCTGCCGATTGAAAGGCGCTTTCGACAATCGCCTGCACGGCTTGCTCGGGCAGCGCCGTGCTGTCCACGATCATTGCGTTCAGTCCGCCGGTTTCAGCGATCAGCGGGGTGCCGGGGGCGCAGTATTCGGCCATGGCGGCGCGGATGCGCAGGGCGGTGGCGGTGGAGCCGGTGAAGGCGACACCATTAATCCGCGCATCCGAGGTCAGGGCCGCGCCGACCTTGCCGCCGCCGGGCAGCAGTTGCAGGGCGGAGCGTGGCACGCCCGCTTCATGCAGGACGTCGACGGCGAGTTTCGCGATCAGCGGGGTTTGCTCTGCCGGTTTGGCCAGCACCGCATTGCCCGCCGCCAGTGCTGCCGTGACCTGCCCGCAGAAGATCGCCAGCGGGAAGTTCCACGGTGAGATGCAGGTGAAGATGCCCGCAGGCGGGGTGTTGGTCGCTTGGCCCGCGTAGTAGCGCAGGAAATCCACCGCCTCGCGCAGTTCGGCCACGCAGTCGGGCAGTCCCTTGCCAGCTTCGCGGGCGAGGATGGCAAAGATTTCGCCGTAGCGCTCCTCAAGCATGTCGGCGGCGCGCAGAAGCGTGGCGCGGCGGGTGTTCAGCGAGGCGTCCCAAAGGGCGGCATTGTCGAGCGCGGTGGCCACATCGGCCTCCGACGCAGGCCGTACTGTGCCGGGGGAGGTGCCGCCTGTGGGG
The DNA here is from genome assembly GCF_900102535.1 of Sulfitobacter delicatus. Taxonomy (GTDB): domain Bacteria; phylum Pseudomonadota; class Alphaproteobacteria; order Rhodobacterales; family Rhodobacteraceae; genus Sulfitobacter; species Sulfitobacter delicatus. The sequence continues at coordinate 47,911 of NZ_FNBP01000003.1, forward strand.
TTGGTGACCGCCTCCGCAGCCTCGGGCGCGCTGGGGCCTGCGAGGATCGGGGCGGCGTCCCATGTCGCCTCGGCATAAGGCGCGCGGGCCTCTTCGATGGCGGCGAGAGTGGGGCTGTGTGCCAGGTCAAAGCCTTTGGCATTGGCGCGCTGTGGCTGGAACACCTCAGGCCCGCGCGGAATGGTCGGGATGCTGTCTTGCAACTGGTCGAAAGGATCGGCAGCCACGACTTCGGGCGGGACGTCTTCGTCAACGATTTGGTTCACAAAGCTGGAGTTGGCCCCGTTCTCCAACAGACGCCGCACCAGATAGGCCAGCAGATCGCGGTGCGCGCCGACGGGGGCGTAGATGCGGCAACGGGTGCCGTGTTTTTGCATTACGATATCATGCAGGGTCTCCCCCATGCCGTGCAGGCGCTGGAACTCATAGGCTTCGGGGTCATCGGCCATATGCAGCACAGCAGCGACGGTATGGGCGTTATGGGTGGCGAACTGCGGATAGATCCGGTCGGTCATGTTCAGCAGTTTGCGGGCATTGGCGATATAGCTCACGTCGGTGGCGGCTTTGCGGGTGAAGACCGGGAAACCGTCGATGCCTTCGACCTGCGCCTGTTTGATTTCGGTGTCCCAATAGGCGCCCTTGACCAGACGCACCATGATGCGGCGGTCGTGGCGCTCTGCCATGTCATAAAGCGTGTCGATCACAATGCCTGCGCGGGGGCCGTAGGCCTGCACGACCACGCCAAACCCGTCCCAGCCCGCCAGTGCAGGTTCAGCCATCACGGTGTCGATGACCTCGAGCGAGAGCGCCAGACGGTCGGCTTCCTCGGCGTCGATGTTAAGCCCCATGCCCGCCGATTTCGCCAAGAGCGCCAAGGCGCGCAGGCGCGGCACCAGATCGCGCATCACGCCGGCTTCTTGGGCCAGTTCATAGCGCGGATGCAGGGCCGAAAGCTTGACCGAGATGCCGGGGTTTTTGCGGGTGTCGTCATGGGTGCAGGCATCGGCAATGGCCGAGATCGCGCGGGAATAGCTCAGGTGATAGCGTTTGGCGTCGGCCTCGGTCCGGGCCGCTTCGCCGAGCATGTCGTAGCTATAGGTGAAGCCCTTTTTCTCCATGCCGCGGGCACGTTTCATTGCGGCTTGAATGTCTTCGCCCAGCACAAATTGTCGCCCCATCTCGCGCATGGCGCGGCTCACGGCGGTGCGGATCACCGGCTCGCCCAGACGTTTGATCGCCGCACGCAGGTGGCGCACGGGGCCGGGTCGGTCATCGTCGAGCACGCGGCCTGTCAGCATCAGCGCCCAGGTCGAGGCATTGACGAGGCTCGAGGTCGAATGGCCCATGTGGCGGCCCCAGTCCGAGGGGGCGATCTTGTCTTCGATCAGCGCGTCGATGGTCTCGGCGTCCGGCACGCGCAAGAGCGCCTCGGCCAGACACATCAGCGCCACGCCTTCTTCGGTGCTGAGCCCGTATTCGGCGAGGAACACCTCCATCATTCCGGGGGCGGAGGTGCCGCGGATGTCCCGCACGAGTTCCGCCGCATCCGCGCTGATCTGGGTACGGTCCTCCTTCGTCAAATCGGCAGTCTCGATCAGCTCGGCCAGCAGCGGGTCCGGGTCAGCATAGGTGCGGGCATCGATTGTGTGACGCAGGGCGGGGGCGTGATCGAGAGACATGGGCAGACTCCAGTTGATGTTTTGTCTATACTATAGCATGTTCGTCGGGAGGATCGACTGAAGATGGCGTCGGACACAGGCGTTCAGACTGAATTTTAGGACAAACAGATGGCAAACGAACTTTCTGATCTGGACCGGTTTGACCGCGCGATTCTGTCGGTCTTGGCAGAGGATGGACGGATCAGCATAACGGACCTCGCGCGCCGCATCGGCCTGTCAAAATCGCCTACGCAGGCACGGCTTAGACGGCTTGAGGAAAGCGGCGTAATCCTCGGCTACCGCGCTCTGCTGGACCCGATCCGGTTGGGCTTGGACCACGTGGCCTTTGTCGAAGTTCGGCTAAACGATACCCGCGAGGCTGCGCTGCGCGCATTTAACCAAGCCGTCGCGAAAGTGCCCGAGATTGAGCAAGCCCATATGATCGCAAGCCATTTCGACTATCTGCTCAAGGTTCGCACCCGCAATATGTCGGAGTACCGGAAGTTTTTGGGGGAGACGATTTCCTCTCTGCCGCATGTCGCCAACACCTCCACCTATGTGGCGATGGAGGCGGTCAAGGAAACCATGCTGGCTGAAACGACCTAAGTGAGACGCGGCTAAGGTGATCGGCCATTTACACCGCCCGCGCGATGCTTATTGTGCGCCACGATGCGGGCGTGATGGAATGGTAGACATACCAGACTTAAAATCTGTTGGGGCGTAGCCCCGTGTGGGTTCGAGTCCCACCGCCCGCACCATTTTTCTAAGCGTTTTCGACCATTCATTCGCGCCGCATTTTCTTGACGCAGCGCGTCAAGTAGCTCCCTCCCTCTTCCGCCTTCACCCCCGCGTTAATCGGGTTGTAAGACATGATGCTTTAGGTCTCCCCGAGATTGCCCCTGCGGGGGCGCTGGAACGTCGAGGGACCGCAATGGCGCAGACAAAGACCGAAACCGGGCGGATCAATCCGTTTCAAAGCCTGTTTTTCAAAACCACCTTCATGGTGGCGATTTGCGTCATCGTTGTTGTCACCATTGTCGAGGTGATGAACTACCTTGAACAACGTCAGCAAATGCACCGGCAAATCACGAACCGCGCGGAAGAGGTCACCCGGTTGCTCGCCATGCAGACCGGCGGGTCGATCAAGTTCGGAAATGTGGATGCGGTGGACCAGATTGTCGGCGGGGTGATGCAGGCTGCGGGGCGGGATGCTTTGGGGGCGATGGTCACGACGCGCGACGGGGCGCCGATGTTTGTGACACCGGGGGCAGGGCTTGATCAGACTGCGGCGCAGGCCCTTTCGCAGCAGGCTTTGGTGAGCGGGGCGGTGGCCGTCGACGCGCGCGGCATGTCCGTGGCCTTGCCGGTGACTTTCGGCGGAGAAGGGGCGGTGGTTGGCGCGGTTGTGACCGGCTGGACCGATGAGTTCAGGGCGGCGACCTTGATCACGGAAAAGCTCAAGACTTCGCTTACAGCGCTCGGCGTACTGGTGGTCGCGCTGATCCTGACCGGCTATTACCTGTTGCGGCGCATGACCCGCCCGATGTTGCGGCTGCGCAATGCGATGACCCGTATTTCCGAAGGCAGGTACGACACGCGCATCGCCCATACCGACCGACGCGATGAGATCGGGCAGATGGCCCAGCGGCTTGACGAATTCCGCGGCTCGCTCGCCGAAGCCAGCGCAGTGGCAGTGGAATCCGCCTTTCGGGGCGCGGCATTTGTAGGCTCTTCGGCCTCAATGATGATGGTGGATGAGGCGGGCAAGGTGATATTCGTCAACCCAGCCTGTCAGTCGCTGCTATCAAGCCTGATGCCGGACCTTGCGGCGAACTGGCCTGGTATCAGCAGCGAAGACTTGATCGGCGCGGATCTTCATGGTTTTGCAGGGTTGGAGGGCGAGATATCCGACCTTTCGGCTGACAGCAGAGCCGAGACCACGGCGCGTGTCGGGGACCGTGTGGTCAGCATTAAGATCAACCAAGCCTGTGGCGCTGAGGGGAATGTCATCGGGGCGGTCGTCGAATGGGCCGACCGGACCGAAGCGCAGCGCAATGCAGTGCTGATCAACACCATCGACAGCAACCAAATTCGGGTGGAGTTTGATGAGACCGGACAAGTCCGTGAGGCGAATGACATGGCCTGTGGCGTAACGCATGGGCTAGGCGATTGTCTGGATGGCCAGCAGATCGGCGACGTATTCGGGGCCAATCTGGTCGACAACCAACCGATTGAGACGGTGCTGCGCAACGTACGGGGGGGCGAGCCGGTCCATGGCCGCTTCGAGATGCATCCTGGGGAAGAGACAGCACGGATCATTGAGGGCAGTTTCACGCCGGTCACTGGCCCGGATGATGCGGTGCAGAGCATCCTGTTTCTCGGTGCCGATGTGACAGAGGCCGATGCGCGGATGCGGGCGGCAGAGGCCGAGCGTAGCCGGGTGGCCGTCGAGCAAAAAGACGTCGTCGAAGCGCTCGGCGTGGCCCTGACAGACCTTGCGGGTGGGGACTTGCACAGCGACATTAACCATGGCTTTCCCCCTGCCTATGAAAAGCTACGCTCGGATTTCAACGCCACCGTGCGCTCCTTGCGCGAAGCGATTGGTGCGGTGATGCAGAACGCAGATTCGATCCGCAGCGAGACGACAGAGATTACATCTGCCGCTGATGACCTCTCGCGCCGGACCGAGAAACAGGCCGCCACGCTGGAGGAAACCGCCGCCGCGCTGGATGAGTTGACGGCCTCAGTTCGCTCGGCCGCCGCTGGCGCCGATGACGCCAGCAATATGTCGGCAGAGGCCCAGAAGAACGCTGAGCAGGGCGGCGAAGTCGCGCGGCGTGCTGTGGATGCAATGGACGGGATCAAGACGTCGTCCCAGGAAATCTCAAAGATCACCAGCGTGATTGATGACATCGCCTTTCAAACCAATTTGCTGGCGCTTAACGCTGGCGTCGAAGCTGCCCGCGCAGGCGAAGCGGGACGCGGTTTTGCCGTGGTGGCCACCGAGGTGCGAGCCTTGGCACAGCGCTCCTCCGACGCGGCGCGGGAGATTAATGCGTTGATTTCTTCCTCGGGCGATCAGGTGCAGCAGGGGGTCGATCTGGTGGACCGCACCGGTGCCGCGCTCTCGGCCATCGTGACATCAGTTTCCGAGATTTCGGACCGCGTTTCGGCTATCGCTGCTTCGGCGCGCGAGCAGTCCAGCGGTTTGGCCGAAATTAACAGCGCCGTGACCGAGTTGGACCATGTGACACAGCAAAATGCCGCCATGTTCGAAGAAACCACTGCTGCCAGCCATGCACTCACCGGGGAGGCCGATGCGCTCGCCCATGCGGTGGCGCGCTTCCGGCTGACTGAGGCAGGTACGCCGCCCGCTGCCAATATCGCGCCACCTCCGCTGCAGGTCGCGCCCCCCGCGCCGCGTCCTGTGGTGGCTGCCGTGACGCTCGGAAATACGGCGCTCGCGAGCGCGACAGAGGCTGAGAATGACGGTTGGGAGGAATTTTAATTAGCGGGCTGTTTGGGCGCGGCTAGTTTAGGCATCGGCCACCGCGCTAACCCATCAGACAGAGCGTAGCGGAAACAAAGGGCGGCCCCCTCTTCCGAGGGGCCGCCCGTTCTATGCTTTGGTCGCGCTCGTTATGCGCCTTGTCAGTCCCGTTTGCCTGCGAAACGTTCGGCCCATTCTTCGCGACTTTCATCGGTAATTTTGGCAAAGAGCACCTCAGGCACTTCGAAGGCATGACCGGGTGCGAGCTTGCCGAGAGCCGCTGGCACATCATCGGGCCAAGGCATATCCGCGACCTTCATCGCGTCGAGCATCGATGCTGCCGCCGTGGGGATGAACGGCGCCGAGAGCACCGCGTAGAGCGGGATCAGGTTCAACGCCAGACGGACTTGTGCCGCGGCTTTGTCGGGATCTGTCTTGAAGGTGGTCCAAGGCGCTTGGGCCTGCAGGTATTCGTTGCCCGCAGCCCAGATGCCGCGCAATTCGGCGGCGGATTTGCGCACTTCCATCGCGTCCATCAGCGCCTCATAGCGCGCCACACGGGCGGTGATGTCCGCGATCAGCGCCTTTTCCGCCTCGCCATATTCGCCCGCTTCCGGCACGGCTTCGCCAAATTTGGAGCGGCAGAATTTGGTGATCCGGCTGATGAAATTGCCCAGCACATCGGCGAGGTCTTTGTTCACCGAGGCTTGGAAGTTTTCCCATGTGAATTCAGCGTCAGAGGTCTCTGGCGCATGGCTCAGGAGCCACCAGCGCCAGTAGTCCGCAGGCAGGATTTCCAGCGCCTGATCCATGAAGACACCGCGCCCGCGCGAGGTGCTGAATTGGCCCCCGTCATAGGTCAGGTAGTTGAAGGACTTGATGTAATCGACAAGCTTCCACGGCTCACCCGAACCTTTGATCGTCGCCGGAAAACTGAGCGTGTGGAAGGGCACGTTGTCCTTGCCCATAAACTGGGTATAGCGCACATCATCCGCGCCTTTGTCGGTGCGCCACCAGCTTTCCCAATCGCTGCCTTTGCCCGCATCGACCCATTCCTGCGCGCAGGCGATATATTCAATCGGCGCGTCGAACCAGACGTAGAAGACCTTGCCCTCCATGCCCGGCCAATCTTGATCGCCGCGCTTCACCGGCACGCCCCAGCTGAGGTCGCGGGTGATGCCACGGTCTTGCAAACCGTCGCCGTCATGCAACCATTTCTTGGCGATGGAAGTGGTCAGCACGGGCCAGTCGGTCTTGGTGGTGATCCACTCGTCCAACTCGTCCTTCAGCTTGCTCTGGCGCAGGAACAGATGTTTGGTCTCGCGCATCTCCAAATCGGTCGCGCCCGAGATGGTGGAGCGCGGGTTAATCAGGTCTTCGGGGTCAAGCTGCTTGGTGCAGTTGTCGCATTGGTCGCCGCGCGCATCCTCGAACCCGCAGTTGGGGCAGGTGCCTTCGACATAGCGATCGGGCAGAAAGCGGCCATCGGTGGGCGAGTAAATCTGGCGTTGCGAGACTTCCTCGATCAAGCCCTGATCCGCCAGCGCACCCGCGAAATGCTGGGTCAGCTTGCGGTTTTGCGGGCTGGAGGAGCGACCGAAGTGGTCAAAGCTCAGGCCAAAGCCCTCGGCAATGCGGGCCTGCGTTTCATACATTTCGGCGCAATATTCCTCGACCGGCTTGCCCGCCTTGGCAGCAGCAAGTTCGGCAGGGGTGCCGTGTTCGTCCGTGGCGCAGAGGAACAGCACCTCTTGCCCACGCCCCCGCAGGTAGCGCGCATAGAGGTCGGCAGGCAGCTGGCTGCCCACGAGGTTCCCGAGGTGTTTGATCCCGTTGATATAGGGGATTGCGGAGGTGATGAGGTGGCGTGTCATATCTATATTCCCGTGCTTGCCGCAGCCTTAGCGCAAGGGCCGCGGTGTTGCCAGCAAAAGACGGACCTGAGCCTATTCGCGGTCCCGCGCCCGGCCCAGCAGCCGCCCGATGAGGAAGGTGGTGCGTGGGGCATAGACGTAGGGCGTGCGCTCGGTCCGGGTTGGGCGGGCGCGCATCCGGGCGAGGCCAAAGAGCACCAGCCCCCCATGCGCCACCGCGATCATCGCGAAGAGCGCCGCTGCGCCGAAGGCTTCGATCAACACCGAGGCTAGATAAGGCGCGCCAATGGCGCCCACGGCAAAGAAGAACATCAGCGCTGCGGAGAGTTCGACACGTTCGTCCGAACTGGCAAAGTCATGGGCATGCGCTGCAGAAACGGAGTAGATCGGGAAGGTCGTCGCACCGAAGAGCCCGGCCGAGAGCATGATGCCCGCCGTCCCGTAGCCTGCGCCCATGACGGTGACAGCGCAGCCGCCCATCGCCGCCACGGACAGCCAGATCAGCACCCAGCGGCGGTCGTATTTATCGGCGAGCAACCCCATCGGATATTGCGCCAACGCGCCGCCCAGCACGAAGGCGGCGAGGAACCATGCGATCTGCGTCGCGGTCAGCCCGACTTCTTCGCCGTAGATCGGCCCAACCATCCGGAAAGACGCGCTTGAGACCGCCGCCACCACGACGCCTGCGGCCGCAAGGGGGGAACGGTCGAAGGCCAGCCGGGGGCGCAAGCGTGGCTGGCTTGGGGTTTCGGGTGGGACGACTTTCGTCAGGGTCAGCGGCAGCAGCGCCGCGCAGCAGCCGATGGCGAGAAGATTGTAAGAAACGTAAGACGCAGGCGCTAAGACCCCGATGAGCAACTGTGCCGCCAGCGAGCCGCTCATGTCGACCACACGGTAGACCCCCATGGTGCGGCCCCTTGTTTCGTTGGTGACTTTGGCCTGCATCCAAGCCTCGATCACCGTATAGCACCCCGCGACGCACATGCCCGACGCGACCCGCATGAGCGCCCAAGCGTAAGGGTTCACAACCATCATATGCGCCATGAGGCCAATCGCACCAGCGGCAGTGAAGGCGGCAAAGGCGCGGCTGTGACCGACGCTGCCCATCAGGCGCGGTGCCCACCAGCAGCCGATGAAAAACCCAAAGAAATGCGCCGAGCCGAGCAGGCCGATCTCTTGCCGCGAGAAGTCGAGTTGCAGGCCGGACAGCACGTCGAGCGGCCCTACACCTCCTGTAGAGAGTTGCAGCAGGATGACCGAGAAAAACAGGGCGGCGAAGGAAATGAGCAGGCGCATGGGGGCACATTGGTCCGATTGCTGGGCGAACGGAAGTGTGAATGCATGGGATTTGCGCTTTTGCACAGGGCGGGCAGAGCGCGGTTAGGAAATGCCCTTGCGAAGGCGCGGCAGGCGGCTAGGTTGCCAGCAAATCACAAGTAAGGATCCCCGGCATGAAGATGAAGAAACTTGGCAGCAGCGATATCGAGGTTTCGCATTTCTGTCTGGGCTCGATGACATGGGGCACCCAGAACACCGCCGAAGAGGGCCACGCCCAGATCGACCGTGCGCTGGAGGCCGGGATCAACTTTATCGACACCGCCGAGATGTACCCAGTGAACCCAGTGAGTGCCGAAACCGTGGGCCGGACCGAAGAGATCATCGGCCAGTGGTTCGCCCGCGACAAACGCCGTGACGAGGTAGTGTTGGCCAGCAAACATTCCGGCGAGGGGATGCAGCATGCGCGGGACGGGGCGCCGATTTCGTCCGACACGATCCCCGACGCAATTGAAGGCTCGCTGAAGCGGCTGCAGACGGACTACATCGACCTTTATCAGTTCCACTGGCCCAACCGCGGCAGCTATATGTTCCGCAAGAACTGGGGCTTCGATCCTTCGAGCCAGAACCGGGCTGAGACCATCGCGCACATGGAGGACGCGCTGGGCGCGTTGCAGCGCGAGGTCGAGCGGGGCACGATCCGCGCTTTTGGGCTGAGCAACGAAAGCGCTTGGGGGCTGACGCAATGGGCTGCTGTGGCTGAGCGTACAGGTGGGCCGCGTCCGATCTCGGTGCAGAATGAATACTCGCTGATGTGCCGTCTGGCCGATACCGATGTGTCCGAGACTTGCGTGAATGAGCAGATCGACATGCTGGCGTTCTCGCCTCTCGCTGCTGGGTTGCTGACCGGGAAATATCAGGGCGGCAAGGTGCCCGAAGGCTCGCGCCTGTCGATCAACGAGGACCTTGGCGGCCGCGTCACACCGCGGGCCTTTGAGGCGGTGGCGGCTTATCTTGAGGTGGCCCAGAAGCATGGGCTCGACCCGGTCCAGATGGCCCTCGCATGGTGCGACACGCGGCCCTTCATGGGGTCGGTGATCTTTGGCGCAACCAGCCTTGAGCAGTTGGAGGTCGCCTTGGGCGGGGCCGAACTGACGCTGAGCGATGAGGTTCTGTCTGATCTCGACGCGGCGCATAAAGCGCATCCGATGCCATATTGATGGGCGGCTTGCGACTTCAAAAGGGCCGCCAAGCGGTTGCCGTGCTCTTGCTAGGCGCGCTGGCCGCTTGCAACAGTGCGCCGCCGCCACAGCAAGAGGGGTTTCGTGATCCCGACGCCCTGATTGGCGCGACCAGCCGGTATGATTCTGCGCGCTTTGCGGGGGATTGGCAGGTCCGTGCGGCCTTTCCGGGCGATGGGGACTTGCGGGCGGTAAGTTTCGCGCCGCAGGGGCCGAGTTTTATCGAACATCGACAGTCCTGCGATGCAGCGGGTCTTTGCGAAGACCGACGCGATCTGTGGTCCGCGACCGAACAGGGGCCGGGGCGTTATGCGTTGCGGGCTGCCGTTGGCGGGGCGGAACGCGCGCTTTGGGTGCTGTGGGTCGATGAGGGGTTTCGCACCGCCGTAATCGGCGCGCCAGATGGGCGCTATGGCTGGATCCTTGACCGACAGGCCACCGGCGGCGCAGACCGCATCGCGGCGGCGCAGGAGATTTTGGACTTTAACGGCTATGACGTAGGCGCGCTGCAATTCCGGCGCTGAGGGGCTAAGACGCTGGCCTCGCTGCAGGACTTCGGCCTATAGGCTGTTATGGACAGATTTTTTGTGCCCGATCTTTGGATCCTCGTCACCCTTGCCGCCGCCGTGTTTCAGACTGGGCGCTTCATGCTGCAGAAGCATTTGGCGACCGAGACGCTCTCGGCGGGCGGGGCGACCTTTTCGCGGTTCCTGTACTCCGCGCCCTTCGTGGCGTTGCTGCTGCCGATTTACTTAAGCCTTAGTGGGCAAACACTGCCGCCACTGGAACCGGGCTTTTGGCTCTATGGGCTTCTGGGCGGCACGGCACAGATCATGGCGACGGTCTGTGTGGTGCTGTTGTTCAAACAGCGCAATTTTGCGGTGGGCATTACGTTCAAGAAAACCGAAGTGATCCAGACCGTGCTGATGGGCTGGATCGTGTTGGGCGAGGGGGTCTCGGCCTTGGGCTTTGCCGCCATCGCACTTGGGGTGGCGGGGCTGCTGCTCCTGTCTGGCGGGGCCGAGGCCAAGGGGTTGCGCTTGGCCGACCTGCGCAACCGCGCGGCGGGGCTGGGGATTGCCTCGGGGTTTCTGTTTTCGATCTCTGCCGTTTGCTACCGCGGTGCCTCGCTCGCCGTGGCCTCGGACGATCCGCTGCTGCGCGCAGGGGTGACGCTGGCGGCGGTGGTGTTGATGCAGACGCTCATCATGGCCGTCTGGTTGCGCCTGCGCGAGCCGGGGCAGATGCGCCGGGTTTGGGCGGCGCGGCGGGTGGCGGTGTGGATCGGGCTGACGTCAATGGGCGGGTCGCTGTGCTGGTTTATCGCCTTCACCTTGCAGAATGCGGCTTATGTGAAGGCGCTCGGGCAGGTGGAACTGATCCTCAGCATCGCGGCCTCGACCCTGTTCTTCCGCGAGCGGATATCGAGCCGCGAATGGTCTGGCATGGCGGTGCTTGCGGCCTCGATCCTGATGCTGGTGCTGGTGACCTAGCCGGTCATCGGACGGCCATGCAGGCGCAGAAACAGGCTTTCTTCGTCGTTGTTCTTAAAGAACGGGACAGAGGCAGGCGGATTGGTATCACGCGCACGGGCGGCGACTTCGGCCAGCACGACTTCGGTGATGAAGGGCATGTCAAAGGACCGCGCCCGGCTTAGCGGCACCCATTGCAGGTGCGAGAGCTCATCACAGGCCGCGCCAAAATCATCGGGATCGCTGGCGAGGTCTTCGGCGTCCACCAGAAAGAACCGCGCGTCGAAACGGCGGGGCCGGCCCGGCGGCGTGAGGGCGCGAAAGACGAATTGCAGGGCCGAGGCGTCGGGGACGTGCCCGGTGGCGGCAAAGGTTTCCCAATCGGGCGGCACATCGCCCTCCCACGCGCCCTTGCGGCCCAGTACGAGCCCGGTTTCCTCCCACAGCTCCCGCACGGCGGCGACGGCGATGGCATGGGCAAGCGCCGGGTCGGCGTCGTCGCAAAGCCTGCCGTGGCACAGTTCATTGACCGGGGCAGCCAGTGGCACCTGCGCATCATCCGCGTCAACAGCGCCACCGGGAAAGACGAATTTATTGGGCATGAATGCCGCCTTGGCCCCGCGCTGCCCCATCAGGATATGCGGCGTCACATGGCGGTCGCGCAGTACGATCACTGTGGCGGCGTTACGAACTTTGGTCTTGTCGATACTCATGCGGCTATGCTCCGGCGGTCAGGGGCCGAAGGGCAGGCCAGTCAGGTGGCGTTGCCGAAGCCGCCCATCTTCTTGGCCCATTGAAAGCCGATCATGGCTCCCTTCAGTCTGGGCAGAAGGTAGAGGGACAGCGCCGTACAGCCAACCGCAAAAATCGTGAACAGGGTCAGAGGTTCGGGCCGCCAGACGACAAAGGCGATATGCAGCCCCGGTGCCAGCAGGTGGCCGACCAAAAGGATGGTCAGATACGCAGGACCGTCATCGGCGCGGTGATGATGAAACTCTTGCCGACAAACGGCGCAGTCATCATTCACCTTAAGATAGCCATGCAACAGATGCCCACCCCCGCAGGAGGGGCATTTACCGCGCCAGCCACGCAACATCGCTGGCAGACGGGGGCGGTCGTCAACCTCGGTCGTATCTGCGGTATCGGGAGAGATTTGCTGAGTCTGAGACATGGGGCGATCCTCTGGTTGGCTTCTAAATGGCGCTTGCGCAGCTAAAAGAAAAGCCCTGTGGCCCCCGTTGCGGCGCCATGTCGCGCAAAGAGGAAGGGGCGAAAACTTTTTGAAAGAATTTTCAGATTTGAGCGACGGAACTCTGCGCAGCCCACGTTTGACCCTGTGATCGCGGCGCAAAAGCGTGAGACGATTGTTAAAAAAACGTGGAGTATCACTATGACCATCCGTACAAATATGAAGATCGCCGCTTTGACAGGTTTGCTGGCGTTCGGTGCCGTGGCAGCCACGGCGCAGCAAGGCGATGGCAATGGGCTTTTCCAGCGCCTCGACACCGACAGCAACGGTGAGATCACACAGGCAGAAATGCAGGCCCATGCTGAAGCGCGCTTTGCCAAGGTCGACGCCGATGGCGACGGTTTTGTGACCGGAGATGAGCTTAAGGCCGCAGGCGATACCCGCCGCGCCGAACGTGCCGCCAAGATGCTGGAACGCCTTGACGCAGACGGCAACGGCAGCCTCGACGCCTCTGAGCTTGAAGGCAAAGGCGGCAAGCGCCACGGCAAAGACGGCAAAGGTGACAAAAAGGCCCGCAAGGGTGGCGAGAAAATGATCGAGCGCATGGACGCCAATGACGACGGCAAACTGTCGCTGGAAGAAATGACAGCGCGTCATGACCCGGCCAAGATGTTCGAGAAGCTGGACAAAGACGGCAATGGCAGCATCAGCGCCGAGGAGTTCAAGGACGCCCGCCACCACGGCAAACGTCACGGCAAAGGCCATGACAAGCCTGCGCGCGATTGATCCAAGACCGGATTGACCAAAGACCGGGCGCGCTTGACTTGGCGCGCCCGGGCCTTAGCCATACACGGGATGCAGATTTTGTCCGACGACCAGCGCGATGCGGATGCCGAGTTGTTGCAACGTTACGCCAACGGGGATGCCACCGCCGCGCGGTTGTTGACCACCCGTCTGGCGCCGCGTCTGCTCGGCCATGCCCTGCGGGTTCTGGGCGACCGGGCCGAGGCCGAGGATGTGGCGCAGGAGGCAATGTTGCGTCTTTGGCGGCAAGCCCCCGACTGGCGCAGTGGCGAGGCGAAGGTCTCGACATGGCTCTACCGGGTGGTGGCGAACCTCTGCACCGACCGTCTACGGCGGCGCAATTCCGGGGCGGTGCCGGGCGGGCTGGACGCGGTGGCCGAACCTGCCGATCCGACGCCGGGGGCGGCAGAGAAGATGCAGCAAGCTGCGCGGGCGGATGCTTTGCAAAAGGCATTGGAGAGCTTGCCCGACCGACAGCGGCAGGCGGTGGTGCTGCGCCATATCGACGGGCTGACCAACCCCGAGATTGCAGAGATTCTCGACGTGGGCGTCGAGGCGGTGGAGAGCCTGACCGCACGGGGCAAACGGGCATTGGCAGCGCAGCTATCGGGGCAGCGGGACGCATTGGGGTATGAAGATGACGGATTTTGATCAAGACGGGCTGGAAGATTTCTTTGCCGCGGCGCGGGCAACCCCGCCGCCGATGCCTGCTGACTTGCAAGCGCGTATCCTCGCGGATGCCGCTGCCCATATGCCAGCCGCTCGGCCCGCGTGGCACCGGGTGCTTTGGCAGTTGCTGGGCGGCTCGGCGGGGGTCGGCGGCTTGGTGACGGCGGCGGTGGTAGGGGTCTGGATCGGGGTCGCGCCGCCTGCGAACTTGCCGGATCTTGCCGGGCAAGTTGTGGCCGGGCAAATGGGCGGCACGGCTGAGAGTGAGGCCGAGACAGAGCTGCTGACCAGCGTCTATGGTTGGGACATGGAGGAAAGCTGACGTGACACGCAACGAAACCCCGCGCCAAAGGCGCATTCTCAGGTGGGCACTTGGCTTGTCACTGGCGTTGAACCTGCTGGTGCTCAGCGCCATCGGCGGCGCGCTCTGGCGGCATGGTGGACCAGGGCAGCGGGACAATCTGCCCGGGCTGCGCAGCTATGCCACGCCCTATGTGCAGGCTTTGCCCCAAGATGTCCGCCGCGATCTGCACCGCGAAATGCGCGCAGGACGCCAAGGGCCGCATCTGGACCGCGAAGCGCGGCGCGCGCATTACGAGCAGATGCTGGCGGCGTTGCGGGCAGAGCCTTTCGATCCAGCAGCTGCGCAAGCGGTTCTGACCACACAAAGCGACGCGGTCGCCAGCGTGCAGGCTGCGGCCCATGCCGCTTGGCTGGCGCAAGTGGATGCGATGTCTGCTGACGAGCGCGGAGCCTATGCCGATGCGCTGGAGACCCATCTGAAGGACAAGTCAGAGGGCCGCGGCAAGCGGTCGCGCAAAGAGCCGTAAGCCGCGCCGGGCTTGCCCTTGGCCTGACGGCGGGCTAGGGCAAAAGCCATATGACAGGGCAGGGCCGCGCAAGCCCGCCCGCCAAAAGGACGCCGCTCATGCAAGACCATCCCGCCGACGCCCCTGACATACTGGCCACGGCCAAACCCTCTCTCGGACGTCGGGTGATCGGGCTTGTGGCTCTCGTGGGGCTCGGGCTGATGCTGCTTCAGGCCGCGGTGACGCAGCCGCTTGATACAGGCTGGCAGATTGCGCTCATCCTCGTCGGTCTCGCCTTTATCGCTGTGGCTGAGGTGATGCGCCGGGCCACTGGCAGCGGGATCGAACTGACCGAAGAAGTGCTGCGCGATGCGGATGGAACGGTGATCCTGCGGCTGGACGATATCGAACGCATTGATCAGGGCTATTTCGCGATGAAGCCTTCGAATGGCTTCCTGCTCAAGGCGCGCCAACGTCAACCGCGGGGCTGGCGTTTGGGACTGTGGTGGCGGCTTGGCCGACGTGTGGGTGTGGGCGGCATGACCCCGGCGCGCGAGACCAAGCTCATCGCCGAGATCATCACCGCCCGTTTGATCGACCGTCAGGCCGCTTAGCTGTCAGACCAACTGGTCCGAGGCGCGTAGCGCGGGCGGGTGAATGCGAAGTTGTGGATTTCGCGCTGCTCCAGACCGGTTTTAAACTTCGGCTCGAAATCCAGCCAGGTCTCAACCAATGTCACACGTTCGTTGTTGGGCATGACGGGCAGTTTGTGATGCCAATTGCGCACATCGCCACTGTTAAGGGGACTGATCCAGCCGCGCACCTGAGACCAATCGGTATAGTAGCGGTTTTCGTCAGCGTCGAACCAGATCGAGGTCACGCGGATCGCCGTTTCGCCCGTTCCCCGCGTCATATACTCAAACAATTCCTGCATGCCGCGCAGATAGTCGGGATCAATCGCCTGTGTCTCGCGCGAGATGGCGTCACCGATCGTATATGTTGCCGTCTGGTTGAGGTTGTACATCCGGTAGGTGTCAAAGATGGAGTACATCGACAAATAGGCCCAGAAGATCAGCGGCATCATGATCATCGTCTCAAGCGCGATGGTGCCATCTTCACGGCGTAGAAAACCTTTGAGTGCACTGAGAATAGGGCGCATCAGTTCGGCTCCTGTACAAAGGCTGCAGTTGAAACCATCGACGCACGGCCCGCCCCGTCCTTCCTTAGCGCATAGCCAAGGCCGGTGGTCGGAAACAGCGGTTCGAAGCCGACGCAGGCGCGCAGCAGCATCAGCTGGTGTTCAACGCCGAGGTTCCAGCCCCGCACGGGCTTTGGATCTTCGGAGGTGTCCACACAGTCACTGGATTGACCGAAGGACGCGAAATTGCGCGGGTCGACGTTGATCATCTCGAGCCGCAACGTGGTGTCGCAGTCTTTGATGAACCCGGAGGTCTCGCAGATCATGTCTTTGATCTGCGGGTGGGTCATCGGGGTATTGGTGTTCAGCCGGATATAGCGCACCGTCATATCGAGACCGCGGTCGAGATACATATGGCGCATGGCATAGAAGCTCATTTCGACCGACATGATCAGCGCGGCAAAGAGCAACGGCACCATGATGACGAATTCCATGAGCAAAGCAGATCCGTCTTCGCCACCGCGAAACCGACGCCAGGCTTTGATTGCAGCATGTATCATTGGGTCAACCTCAGCTGGTTGATCTGTCGGGCGATTGCTTCAAAGGCGTCGACGATCTCTACGCCCTCGACCCGAAAGAAGTGGCTGTCGGAAGAGGCACAATCTTTCATTACCGAAGCACCATGCTCCTCGACTTCAAAACCGATGGACCAGATCACGATGCCTTTTTCCTTGGCAGCGTCGCAAATGTTGCTCAGCAGGTTGTCGGCCTGGGAGGGGGTGTATTTGGTCCAATACCATCTCCACTGTTCGCTTGAGCGCACGTTCTGGTTTAGCCACCAGTAGAAGGGGTAGTCGCTCCAGTGGCGGTAGTGGTCCAGGTTTGCGTAAACCTGACGGTTGATCCGGCGGGTTGTGACGTTCACACCATCGGTCATCAGGATCACGGTCTTAAGCGTATCGATGTCACTGTAGGCCGCAGGGCGGGACTGGAACGCTGCGTCGCCGCCGATGGCTTGATTGATCGGGCGGAAGGCAGGGTCAAGCAAAGCTACGCCCCATTTCATGCCAAGGTGGATAGCTGTGTTCGCGCGGGGCGAGAAGCTGCTAATCTGATTTTTGAGCTCAGTGGCATTCTGGGAAAAGGCTTTGACCTCTTCGTACTCCTGCTTAGGGCAGCCGGGATTGTCGATGTTGTTGTAGCGCCCTGTGTTTTTGCGATGTCTGCCGTTCCAATAGTAGCCCGCTTCGAAGTGCTGCATATGCTCGTACTGCTCTACCTGACTGATAGCGACATCGTCGAAATCGCTATCCTCAAAGTCCACGCAGTAGGAAAAATTATGCAACTCGGTGATATTCAATTCGTCGAAGATATCGGCGCCAACATTGACCTGCGCAGTATAGGGCACAACCGAGATTGAGATCAGGTCTGCGTTTTCAGGCTTCAGCACCGTATCGACAAAGATCGCGCCTGCATCGTGCAGGTTGTCCATCTTGCTGTTCTCGCGCATGGAACCCGAGATATCGAGCACCATAGAGATTTCGACCTTGTTGACCTTTTCTTCGGCAGTGGACTTGGCCGGGACATAAAGCGAGTCCTGTCCAAGGCTGTCCATAAAGAGGGTTGGAAGCCGCCGCGAAGCGTCAACTGTCACCCGGCGATAATTCAGCCCTTCCTCTACATTCACCGTAGAGACATATTCGGCCATGCCCGCTTTGTTGAAGTAGTCTCGCGCAACGGCTTCGGGGTCGAGTGTCTGGTCGAGGTCTGCTGCGGCAAGCACCGCGCGGTCCGCCACCGCCTGCACTTTTGAGCGTTCGCGTTCATGGCGCATAAGATCCACGCCCATCCCACCGAGAAAGACCATGATCAGGATCATGAAGACCGCAAATACCGTCACCAGCCCGTCTTCTTCTCGGGCAAATCGGTGCAGCATGACAGCGGCAGGGCGCTGCGGCGGAGTCTTTATGCGAATATCATCTGTCATAATCGTCGACCTTTCTGGCTTGGCACGCGGATCGGGCCAAAGCGAACGGGGCGGATTTCGCCTCGTGACATTTGTCGCGGGGGAAAGTGTCTAGAATTGGGCGCAAGCGGGGCGATTCAGGGGGCTATTGTTGCGTTTGATTGCGCAATCCTTGTGGAAACGTCGCATGGTTGCCCTAGCGTAAGTAATCGCGCCCTTTCTGGCGTTTCGACAGGAAAAGAAACTTTGTTGAATTAACGATTAAATAGGTCGCACCTTGCATAGAGGCGTCCTAGGGTGCCGCGGCATGCCGTGCGCTGCAGGTGAGTCGTGCCATAGAACACCGCGACTCGTAAGAAGGAGGAAAGACCGATGAATCCAGCAAATGAGCCGAGTTTCCGCGACAGTGTGGACCTGATGTTCAACCGCGCGGTGGCGCTGATGGATTTGCCGCCTGGCCTCGAAGAGAAAATCCGCGTCTGTAACGCGACCTACACCGTGCGCTTTGGCGTGCGCTTGCGTGGGCGCATCCATACCTTCACCGGCTACCGGTCGGTGCACTCCGAGCATATGGAGCCCGTGAAGGGCGGCATCCGCTATGCGATGGCCGTGAACCAGAACGAGGTAGAGGCGCTTGCGGCGCTGATGACCTATAAATGCGCATTGGTCGAAGCACCCTTTGGCGGTTCCAAGGGCGGGCTCTGTATTGATCCGCGCGAGTATGACGAGCACGAGCTTGAATTGATCACCCGCCGCTTTGCCTATGAGCTGATCAAGCGCGACATGATCAACCCTGCGCAAAACGTGCCTGCGCCCGACATGGGCACCGGTGAGCGTGAGATGGCCTGGATCGCCGACCAGTACAAACGCATGAACACCACCGACATTAACGGTGTTGCCTGTGTCACCGGCAAGCCGATCAACGCGGGCGGCATTCAGGGCCGGACCGAAGCGACGGGTCGGGGTGTGCAATACGGGCTGCGCGCCTTCTTCCGCGATCCCGAGGGGATGAAGAAGGCAGGCCTGAGCGGTTCGCTCGAAGGCAAGCGTGTCATCGTGCAGGGTCTCGGCAACGTGGGCTACCACGCCGCCAAGTTCCTCAGCGAACAGGACGGCTGCAAGATCACGGCAATCATCGAACGGGATGGCGCGCTGCATGACGAAGATGGCCTCAATGTCGAAGCCGTGCATCAGTGGATCACCAAACACGGCACGATCACCGGCTACCCTGACACTCATTGCGAGGCAGATGGCGCCAAGCTGCTGGAAGCGGAATGCGACATTCTGATCCCCGCGGCGTTGGAAGGGGTCATCAACCTGAGCAATGCGTCCGAGATCAAGGCACCGCTAATCATTGAGGCTGCGAACGGTCCGGTGACCGCCGGAGCCGATGAGGTGCTGCGCAAGAAGGGCACGGTGATCGTGCCCGATATGTATGCCAACGCGGGCGGTGTGACGGTGTCCTACTTCGAGTGGGTTAAGAACCTCAGCCACATCCGCTTTGGCCGCATGCAGCGCCGCGCCGAGGAAGCGCGTCACCAGTTGGTGGTCGACGAGTTGGAGCGGCTGTCCTCGGACAAGGGGCTCGGATGGACCCTCAGCCCGAACTTCAAAGAGCAATACCTGCGCGGCGCTGGGGAGTTGGAGCTGGTACGCTCTGGCCTCGATGACACGATGAGCACGGCCTATGAAGCCATGGCGCAGGTTTGGCACGGGCGTGAGGACGTCGATGACCTGCGCACGGCCGCCTATCTCGTGTCGATCGAAAAGGTCGCCGCGAGTTACCGCGCCAAAGGTCTGTAAGAACGAGAGGGCGGGGGCGAATGTCTCCCGCCTTTCTTATCGTCGGTCGGGTGAAGACGCGGCTAACGACGCGCCCTTCGAAAAACTTTGAATAGATGCCCGAAGTCAGGCGGACAGAGCGGCCTTGGCGCGATATCAAAGGGCATGATGTTTGATCTGCCTGATGAAAACCACCTGTACCAAGCCCTGCTCGCGCGGGACGCCAATTTCGACGGACGCGCCTATGTGGGGGTGACGTCGACAGGTGTGTTTTGCCGTCTGACCTGCCCGGCGCGCAAACCGAAGCGCGAGAACTGTCGTTTCTATCAGAGTATCGCTGATTGTATCGCGGCAGGTTACCGCCCCTGCAAACGCTGCCATCCTTTGGCCCCCGCGGCTGAGGGCGACCCTATGATCGGCAAACTGCTGGGTGCTCTGCAAGCCGATCCCGCGCGGCGCTGGAGCGAGGCCGATGTCTCAGGAGCCGGGTTCGACCCCTCGACTGTAAGACGTGTGTTCAAGCGGCAATACGGGGTGACTTTTCTAGAAATGGCACGACAGGCGCGACTGCGCACCGGGGCGGCGGTCTTGCCCAGCGGAGGGCGTGTCATCGATGCGCAGCTTGAGGCAGGCTACGAGTCGCCCGCCGCCTTCCGCGCCGCCTTTGGCCGTCTGCTCGGGATGCCGCCGGGTCAGTTTGCCAGCAAGGATGCCTTGCTGCGGGCGGATTGGATCGACACGAAGATGGGCGTGATGATCGCGGTCAGCGACGCCCGCGCCCTCCATTTGCTGGAGTTCGCAGAGCGTCGCGCGCTGCCGGGTGAGCTAAAGCGTCTGCATGACCATGCAAAGGGCCGCTTGGGCTTTGGCCGCTTTGCGCCCACCGATCAGATCGAAGCCGAATTGCAGGCATTCTTTGACGGACGCAGCGCGCAGTTTGATACGGCATTGGCGCCCCTCGGCACGCCCTTCACCAGAGAAGTCTGGCGCGCCCTGCGCGACATTCCTGCTGGGGAGACCCGCAGCTATTCCGAGATCGCCCGCGCCATGGGCCGCCCCGAGGCGACCCGCGCCGTGGCCCGGGCCAATGGTGCGAACCCGATCGCTATCGTCATTCCGTGTCACCGGGTTCTGGGCGCAGATGGGTCGCTCACAGGCTACGGCGGCGGCTTGTGGCGCAAACAGGCGCTGATTGAATTGGAGCGGGGCTTTGCCGCGCAGAGGGAGAAGGCAGGATGACGCAGCAAGATCGGGAGCAGCAGTTTGCAGCGCTGCACAAGAAGGGCGCGCCATTGGTGCTCTACAACATTTGGGACGCAGGTTCGGCGCATGCCGTGGCCGCCGCGGGAGCCAAGGCAATTGCGACGGGCTCATGGTCCGTGGCGGCGGCACAGGGCTATGACGACGGACAGGCTTTGCCGCTGGAGGCGCTGTTGCGCGTGGCGGGGGAGATTGTGCGCGCGGTCGATCTGCCGGTCAGCATTGATTTCGAAGGTGGCTATGCTGTCTCGCGCGAAAATTTGCGCGAGAACATTCGTGCGTTGGTCGGTACTGGGGCGGTCGGGCTGAACTTTGAAGATCAGGTTGTCGGTGGCGAGGGTCTGCATAATATTGATCTTCAAACACGGCGGGTCGAGGCGATCCGCAATGCGGCCGAGGCGGAGGGCGTGGCACTCTTCGTCAATGCGCGCACTGACCTGTTCTTGCAAAATCCTTCTGAGGCGCATGCCGACCACATAAACGCAGCCATCCGCCGAGGTCGGGCCTATGCCGAAGCCGGGGCCAGCGGCTTCTTTGTGCCGGGCCTGACCGACCCCACGCTGATCGCAAGGATTTGCAAATCGGTGGACTTGCCGGTCAACGTAATGAAATCACCCGCGGCGCCAGAAACCTCCGAACTCGCCGCCTGTGGTGTGGCGCGGATCAGCCATGGGCCGTTCCCTTACCGCGCAGCAATGGCGCAACTTGAGGCATCTGTCCGCGAGGCGCTGCAATAACCCTTCTTGGCGATTGATACTTCCGCGAAGACTTGGTTCAGTGGCCCGGTCTGAGGGGAGAACCAAGATGCGCTTTTCAGGATTGCGGGTGTTGCGCGAAGGGTTGACCGGCAATCGTGGCTGGACACCGCATTGGCGCGATCCGGAACCTAAGCCTGAGTATGACGCGGTAATCATCGGCGGTGGCGGCCATGGGCTGAGCACCGCCTATTACCTCGCCAAGAACCACGGCATGACCAATATCGCGGTGCTGGAGAAAGGTTATCTCGGTGGCGGCAATGTGGGGCGGAACACGACCGTGGTGCGGGGCAATTATTTCATGCCGGGCAATTCGGAGTTCTACAGCCATTCGCTCAAGCTTTGGGAGGGGCTGTCGCAGGAGTTGAACTATAACGTCATGTTCAGCCAGCGCGGGGTGATCATGCTCTACCATTCCGACGCGCAGCGTGATGCAGCGGCCCGGCGCGGTAATGCGATGATCAATCAAGGCGATGACGCAGAGCTGCTAGACCGCAACGCCCTGCGCAAACTGCTGCCTTACCTCGATTACGACAACGGACGCTTTCCCGTCCATGGCGGGCTGTTGCATCGGCGCGGTGGCACCGCAAGGCACGACGCAGTGGCATGGGGCTATGCGCGCGGCGCGGACCAGCGCGGGGTCGATCTGATTCAGCAATGCGAGGTCACTGGCATCGACATCGAAAACGGCGCGGTGCGTGGGGTGCAGACCACGCGCGGGCCGATCCGGGCCAAGAAGGTGGCGATCGTCACGGCGGGGCGCTCGGGGCAGGTGGCGGCCATGGCCGGGATGCGCCTGCCGATTGAGAGCCATGTCTTGCAGGCCTTTGTCACCGAGGGGCTGAAGCCGGTGATCGACCATGTGGTCAGCTTTGGCATGGGCCATTTCTATATCAGCCAGTCCGACAAGGGCGGGTTGGTCTTTGGCGGCGATCTGGATTTCTACGCCTCTTACGCACAGCGCGGCAATCTGCCGATGATGGAGCACGTGATGGAGGCGGGCATGACCCTGATGCCGATGCTCGGCAAGGCCCGCGTATTGCGCTCTTGGGGCGGCATCATGGACATGACCCCCGACGGCAGCCCGATCATCGACAAGACGGCGACGGAGGGTTTGTTCATCGATTGCGGCTGGTGCTACGGCGGCTTCAAGGCGGTGCCGGCCTCAGGCTTTGCGCTGGCGCATCTGATGGCGACGGGGCAGCACCACGAGACTGCGGCGGGCTTCCGGCTCGACCGGTTTCGCAGCGGCGAAGGTCTGATGGACGAAGAGGCCACCGGGTCTCAGCATAACTTGCATTGAGAGAGGGCGACCATGCGGATTGAATGCCCCATTTGCGGCAGCCGGGACCGGCGGGAGTTTTATTATCAGGGCGCGGCGGTGGCTTTGGACCGCCCTGCGCCTGACGCGGGTGACGCGGTCTGGGACGTCTATCTGCATCTGCGTGACAACCCGGCAGGAGAGACGCGGGACCTGTGGCAGCATGAGGGTGGCTGTGGCGCTTGGCTGGTGGTGACCCGCGATACGGTGACCCATGCGATCAGTGCCGTGGAACTGGCGTCAGACGTGAAAAGGGCCATGGCATGAGGATTGCAGGGCGCGGCATGATCGACCGGAGAAAGCCGGTGAGCTTCACCTTTGACGGGCGGCGCTATAGCGGGTTTGCAGGCGATACCGTGGCCTCAGCGCTGCTGGCCAACGGGCAGCGGCTGATGGGACGGTCGTTTAAGTATCACCGGCCCCGCGGCGTGCTGACGGCGGGGAGTGAGGAGCCGAATGCGCTGGTCACCACCGGGGTGGGGCCCGCGTCGGAGCCCAATGTCCGCGCCACCACGCAGGAGATTTACGAGGGGCTGGCGGTGCGCAGTCAGAACGCTTGGCCGAGCCTCGATTTCGATGTGATGGCGGTGAATGATCTGGCGTCGCCTTACCTTGGGGCGGGCTTTTACTACAAGACCTTCATGTGGCCGCGCCGTTTTTGGGAACGGGTCTATGAGCCGGTGATCCGGCGCGCTGCCGGGTTGGGGGCGCTCAGCGGTCAGCCCAATGCGGATGCCTATGAGAAAGCCTATGCCTTTTGCGATCTGCTGGTGATTGGCGCAGGTCCTACGGGGCTGATGGCGGCTTTGGCGGCGGGGCGCGCGGGGGCGGATGTGATCCTCGCGGATGAGGATGCGGTGATGGGCGGGCGGCTCAATGCCGAGAGTGAGATCGTGGAGGGCCAGCCGGGGCAGGCTTGGGCCGCAGAGGTAGTGGCGGAACTGGCGGCGATGGACAATGTGCGCCTGATGCCGCGCACCACGGTCACCGGAGCTTATGACGGCGGCATGTTCGGCGCTTTGGAGCGGGTGAACCAGCACCGCGCGCGGCGGGGCACGGGCGCGCCGCTGGAGTGTTTCTGGCGCATCGCGGCGAAACAATCGATCCTCGCGGCAGGGGCTTTAGAACGCCCGGTGGCCTTTGCCAATAACGACCGGCCCGGCATCATGATGGCGGGGGCGGTCCGGGTTTATCTGAACCGCTGGGGGGTGGCGCCGGGCAAGCAGGTGGCGGTCTTTGGGAATAACGACGACGCGCATCGCACCGCGCGCGAGCTTGCGGCGGCGGGGGTGCATGTGGCGGCGCTGATTGACTGCCGCGAGGGGGTGCGCGTTCAGGGCGCGGCCTATCCGGTGCTCAGCGGGGCGCAGGTTTGTAATGCCTCGGGCCGCAAGGAGTTGGAGGCGGTGACGATCCGCACCGCCAGTGGCGAGCATAAGATACAGGCCGATTGTCTGGCGATCTCGGGCGGTTGGAACCCCTCGGTGCATCTGACCTGTCATCTGAACGGGCGGCCGACGTGGAACGCGGATATTCAGGCCTTTGTGCCGACCCCCGGCGCGGTGCCGGGGATGCGGGCGGCGGGGGCGTGTAATGGGGTGTTTTCTACGCGAGGCTGCTTTGTTGCAGGGCTTGAGGCCGCTACGGCGGCGCTGGAGGCCTTGGGCCGCAAGCCGGTCGCGATTAATTTTCCGGAGGCCGAGGACGCGGCCTACAAGCTCGAACCGCTCTGGGCGGTGGCGGGCAAAGGGCGGGCGTGGCTCGATTTCCAGAACGATGTCTGCGTTAAGGATGTGGCGCAGGCGGCAGCCGAGAACTTTCGCTCGGTCGAACATATGAAGCGCTACACAACCCAAGGCATGGCGCCGGATCAGGGCAAGAATTCCAACGTGACGGCGCTGGCGGTGTTGGCCGACGCCACCGGACGCGGCATTGCAGAGACCGGCACCACCACCTTCCGCCCACCCTACACGCCGGTGTCGATTGCGGCTATGGGCGCGGGCGGGCAGGGTAAGGGCTTTGCGCCTGAGCGTTTCACCACTAGCCATGCGGCGAGCCTTGCGATGAAGGCGCCGATGGTCGAGGCGGGGCTGTGGTACCGCCCCAGCTATTTCCCGCGCGGGCAGGAGCGGCACTGGCGGCAGTCCTGTGACCGGGAGGTCGGTTTTGTTCGGAACGCGGTGGGCATCTGCGATGTCTCGACCCTGGGTAAGATCGACATTCAGGGGCCGGATGCGGCCAAGCTGCTTGATCTGGTTTATGTGAATACCTTCAGCAGCTTGAAGGTCGGCAAGGTCCGCTATGGGCTGATGCTGCGCGAGGACGGGTTCGTTATGGATGACGGCACCTGCGCGCGGCTGGGCGATCAGCACTACCTGATGACAACGACGACGGGTGCGGCGGGGCAGGTGATGCGGCATCTGGAGTTTGTCACTCAATGTCTGCACCCAGAGTGGCAGGTGCATGTCATTTCGGTCACCGATCACTGGGCGCAGTTTGCCGTGGCGGGGCCGAAGTCGCGCGACTTGTTGAACGGGCTGCTCGACGCGCCGATTGATAACGCGTCCTTCCCCTTCATGGCCTGCGGCGCGGTGCAACTGGGCGGGGTCGAGGCGCGGCTGTTCCGCATCTCCTTTTCAGGTGAACATGCCTATGAGATCGCCGTGCCCGCACGCTATGGGGCGGCGCTGTTCGATCTGCTGGTGGCCCGGGCCGAGGCAATGGGTGGCGGGGCCTACGGCATGGAGGCGCTGAATGTGCTGCGGCTGGAAAAGGGCCATCTGACCCACGCCGAGATCGACGGGCGTGCCACGGCGGGGGATGTGGGCATGGAGGCCATGGTGTCGGACGCCAAGGACTGTATCGGCAAGACCATGTCCGAACGCCCCGGCCTGCGCGACCCCAAGCGCGGGCAATTGGTCGGGCTGCGGCCCGTGGGCGCGGTCAAGCAACTGACGGCGGGGGCGTTTTTGTTCGCGCCGGGGGATGAGGCGATCCGCGAGAATGCCCAAGGCCATACGAGTTCGGTCGGGTTTTCGCCCGACATTGGCACATTTATCGGGTTGGGGTTCGTCACGCGGGGCCGCCAGCGGCATGGCGAGCGGCTGCGCATGGTGGATCACCTGCGCGAGATCGAAGCCGAAGTGGAGATCTGCGCCCCGGTCTTTGTCGACCCGGAAGGAGGGCGTGCCCGTGGCTGAGTTGAAAGCACAAAACCCCTTTGCCGACCTGCTGCCCTTGAAGATCGGTGGCGTCTCGGTGGACGCACGTGATCTGGGGCATCTGACAGTGCTCGGCGATCTCGGGAACCGCGCAGCGCTGGCCGAGGCGCTGGAGCAGGCGCATGGGCTGGCGCTTCCCGAACCTTTGCGCAGCACTGAAAACGGTGCGACGCGCTGCATCTGGCTTGGCAGCAGCGAGGTCTTGCTGATTGGCACGCCCCCCGATGCTGCTTTGACAAAAGTGGCGGCGGTGGTCGATGTCTCGGACGGTTGGGCGGCGGTGCAGCTTTCGGGCGTTGGGGCCGAGGACGTGCTGGCGCGGCTGGTGCCGGTGGACGTGCGGACGTCGGTGTTTGAGCGCGGTCATACCCTGCGCAGCCAGTTGCGCGAGATGCCCGTCTCGATCACCCGCAATGAGGGCGGCTTTCTCCTGCTGGTGCCGCGCTCGGTGGCTGCCACGATGGTGCAAGAATTGCGCCGCGCTATGGAAGCGGTGGCATCGCGGCGCTAGGTTGCCCATCGGGGGCCCGAATCCCCGTTTGGTAACCAACGGAGTAAGGATATGAACAAATCGATTTTCGCCGCTTTGGCCGCGATGAGCATGGCGGTCTCGGGCCCGGCGCTGGCAGCGTCCAAAAAAGAGACAAGCTGCACCCATCAAGCCGCCGTTGTGGCCGCCGTGCAGCAGGCGCGGCTGGACCGGGTGAAGGAACGTCAGGTGTCCGCGACGGTGCAGGCCAAGGCGACTTGGCCCGAGGATTTCAACACCGCGATCCCGCTGGTGACGCCTTGGGTCTACCAGATGAAAATGCGCGACGTGAAAAAGAACGATCTTGCCGCCGCGTGGAAGGAAATGTGCCTCGCGCAGTGACCCGTGAAGGCATGGAAGCGGGCGCACCAGCGGCCCGCTTCAACGCGCGTTTTGACGCCTGCTCGGCGCGGGCCTACTGGACTCTGATGGCCCGCGCCCGGTATATGAAGGCATGAGCCTGCCCCCCGGATTTTTAGAAGAACTGCGTGACCGCGCCAGCCTGTCTCAGGTGGTGGGGCGCAAGGTCATTTGGGACACCCGCAAGTCCAATCAGGGCAAGGGCGACATGTGGGCGCCGTGCCCTTTTCACCAGGAAAAATCCGCCAGCTTTCACGTCGATGACCGCAAAGGGTTCTATTACTGCTTTGGCTGCCACGCCAAAGGCGACGCGATCTCTTTCGTGCGCGAGACGGAGAATGTGAGCTTTATGGAGGCGGTGGAGATCATCGCCCGTGAGGTTGGCATGCCCGTCCCCAAGCAAGACCCACGCGCGCAGGCCAAGGCCGATAAGCGCACGCAACTGGCCGAGGTGATGGAACAGGCGGTGCAGTGGTTCCGCCTGCAACTGCGCACCGGGGCGGCGGGGGCGGCACGCGAATACCTGACCAAACGCGGCCTGTCTGAGCAGGCGCAGGCACATTGGGAGATCGGCTTTGCCCCCGACAGTTGGCAAGGGCTCTGGGATGCGCTTAAGGGCAAAGGGGTGGCGGATGAGCTGATCCTTGGCGCGGGGTTGGCCAAGCCGTCCTCCAAGGGCGGGCGGCCCTATGACACCTTTCGCGGGCGCATCATGTTCCCGATCCGGGATGCGCGGGGCCGGGCGATTGCCTTTGGCGGCCGTGCGATGGACCCGGAGGATAAGGCGAAATACCTCAATTCGCCTGAGACCGAACTTTTTGACAAGGGCCGCAGCCTCTACAACGTAAAAGACGCCCGTGCCGCTGCGGGGCGGGGGCAGCCGCTGATCGTGGCCGAAGGCTATATGGACGTGATCGCTCTGCATGGGGCCGGATTCGAGGGCGCCGTGGCGCCGCTTGGCACAGCGATCACCGAGAACCAGTTGCAGATGCTTTGGCGCATCGCGCCTGAACCGATCATCACGCTGGACGGAGACGTCGCCGGACAACGCGCCGCGCTGCGCCTCATTGATCTGGCCCTGCCGCTGTTAGAAGCGGGCCAAAGCCTGCGTTTCGCGGTGATGCCCGAAGGCCAAGACCCAGACGACCTGCTGCGCGCCCAAGGAGCCGGGGCCTTGCAAAAGCTGCTCGACAGCGCCCTGCCGATGGTTCGGCTGCTCTGGCAGCGCGAGACGGAGGGCAAGGTCTTTGACAGCCCCGAACGCAAGGCCGCGCTTGATAAGTCCCTGCGTGAAAAGATCAAACTGATCCGCGACCCGTCGATCCGCAGCCACTACGGACAAGAGATCAAAGATCTCCGTTGGGAACTGTTCCGCCCGCAAAAGCCGCGTGCCGAGTTTCGCCCCGTGGGAGGCAGGGGGCCGAGCAAAGGCGGTAAAGGTGGCAAGCCTGCTTGGGGCGGTCCGCAGGCCCCGCTGGCCAGCACCAAGGCTTCGGCGCTGGTTGCGATGGGGGACGATCAGGTGGGCATCTACCTGCGCGAAGCGGTGATCCTTGTGGCCCTGTGCAACTGCCCGACGTTGGTTGAAACCTTTGAGACGGGGCTGGAGGCCATGCCCTGCGCGGACCCCGATCACGCCCAGTTGCGCGATCTGCTGCTGCGCTATGGCCATGCCGGGGCAGAGGTCTTGAACGAGCAGATTTCCTATTCTCTCGGCTGGGAGGCTCTTGAAAACATGAAGGCGCAACGCCACGTTGCGATCACCCCCTGCATCCGCAAACCCGGCGACGTGGACATGACCCGCATGACCGTGGCCGAGGAACTGGCCAAGCTGGATGCCGCGCGGGGGCTGAATGAAGAGATCGCCGAGGCGGTCGAAGACTTGAGTGGCCCTGCGGATGAAGGTGTGACATGGCGGCTCAGCGAAGCCGCCCGCGCCGCCGATATGGCCAGCCGAAGCACCCAAGAAGAAAGCGGTGAGTTTGACCTCGGCGACAATGGCATGACGATGAGCCGAGAAGAACGCAGCGCCCTCGACGCGCTGCTGGGGACGATTAGATACGATAAGTCGAAAGGTCGCGAATGAAGCATCGAAATGAGCCTCTGCGTGTCCTTTTGGCCCGACTTGATGAAAATGCAGGGTATCGGGTTTAAGAATCACCCGGAACCCCGCATGATTCGGGAAACCGAATCACCTGCGGATGATTCGCGCTAACGCGCTGGAGGAGCATGAGATGGCTGCCAAAGATACGAACGACGACGCAAAGAGCAACGATTCCGAGGCCGGCCACTCGCTCGACATGAGCCAAGCCGCCGTGAAAAAGATGATCGGTGAGGCCCGCGAGAAGGGCTATATCACCTACGATCAGCTCAACACGGTGCTGCCGCCCGATCAGGTTAGCTCGGAACAGATCGAAGATGTGATGTCGATGCTGTCCGAAATGGGCATCAACATCATTGAGGACGAAGAGGCCGAAGAAGAAGAGAACAAAGGCTCGACCGAGGTTGCAACCACCGAGTCCAACCGCGATGTGGCACTGTCCTCTGGCACCTCCGAGAAGCTTGACCGCACCGATGACCCGGTCCGCATGTACCTGCGCGAGATGGGTTCGGTTGAACTGCTGAGCCGCGAGGGCGAGATCGCCATCGCCAAGCGCATCGAGGCGGGCCGGAACACGATGATCGCGGGGCTTTGCGAAAGCCCGCTGACCTTCCAAGCGATCACCATCTGGCGTGACGAACTTCTGTCCGAAGACATTCTGCTGCGCGACGTGATCGACCTCGAGGCGACATTCGGCACCCAGATGGGCGATGAGGAGGAGACCACACCTGTGGTTGCGCCGACCGCCGGGACCGAGACCAAAAGCGAAGAGAGCAAAACCGAGCTTGATGCCGACGGCAATCCGATCTCGACCGATGATGATGACGATGAGGACGAACAGGCCAACATGAGCCTTGCGGCCATGGAGGCGGCGCTGAAGCCTCAGGTGCTGGAAGCGCTCGACATCATCGCGGATGATTACGAAAAGCTTAGCGCGATGCAGGACAGCCGGATTTCGGCAACGCTGAACGAAGACGGGTCCTTCACCAAGGATCAAGAGGCGATGTACCAAAAGCTGCGGTCTGAGATCGTGCTCTTGGTCAATGAGTTGCACCTGCACAACAACCGTATCGAAGCCCTGATCGACCAGCTTTACGGCATCAACCGCCGCATCATGCAGATCGACAGCGCGATGGTGAAGCTTGCTGACCAAGCGCGCATCAACCGCAAGGAATTCGTCGACAACTATCGTGGTTATGAGCTTGATCCCAACTGGATGGAGCGGATGGCCGAGAAGTCCGGTCGCGGCTGGCAGATGTTCATCGAGCGCTCCAGCGACAAAGTCGAAGAACTGCGTGCCGATATGGCGCAGGTTGGTCAGTATGTTGGTCTGGATATCTCTGAATTCCGCCGCATCGTGCAGCAGGTTCAGAAGGGCGAAAAAGAAGCCCGTCAGGCCAAGAAAGAGATGGTCGAAGCGAACCTGCGCCTCGTGATTTCCATCGCCAAGAAGTACACGAACCGCGGGTTGCAATTCCTTGATCTTATTCAGGAAGGCAACATCGGCTTGATGAAGGCCGTAGACAAGTTCGAATACCGCCGCGGCTACAAATTCAGCACTTACGCGACATGGTGGATCCGTCAGGCAATCACCCGCTCGATCGCCGACCAAGCGCGCACCATCCGTATCCCGGTGCATATGATCGAGACGATTAACAAGCTGGTCCGCACTGGCCGCCAGATGCTGCACGAGATTGGCCGCGAGCCGACGCCCGAGGAACTGGCCGAGAAGCTGCAAATGCCGCTCGAAAAGGTCCGCAAGGTGATGAAGATCGCCAAAGAGCCGATCTCCCTCGAGACGCCGATTGGCGATGAGGAAGACAGCCAGCTGGGCGATTTCATCGAGGACAAGAACGCCGTTCTGCCGCTGGATTCCGCCATTCAGGAGAACCTGAAGGAAACTACGACCCGCGTGCTCTCCTCGCTCACCCCGCGTGAGGAGCGTGTCCTGCGGATGCGTTTCGGCATCGGCATGAACACCGACCATACGCTCGAAGAAGTTGGTCAGCAGTTCAGCGTGACCCGCGAACGTATCCGTCAGATCGAAGCCAAAGCGCTGCGCAAGCTCAAGCACCCGAGCCGCTCGCGCAAGCTACGCAGCTTCCTGGATCAATAAGACATAGCGCGGCTCTTCGGAGCCGCGCTATTCACTTGGGCTGACGCGTCTTTGACCTCGCCCCCGCCTGCGTTACATCCTCAGTATCCCTGTGAAAGGATATCCGATGCGCCGCTCTTTCATTCTGCTGACCTGTTTGCTGCTACCACTCCAAGCAGCCGCCCAAGCCTATCGCGCTGAAAACTGGCTGCTGGTCGTACCGCTTAACACCCATGACTTCGAAGTCATCGAAGACCGAGGCGAAGGCGCGCGGGGCATCTGGTGTGCAGCGGGCGAATTCGCACAGACTATGTTGGGCCTGCCGCGGGGCGAGCGGCTCTACGTCAAGACCCCGCGGGGGCCATCGGTTAGCGGTGTCGGACGCAGCGGCGTTGTTTTTACCACCGATCCAAGCCGGGTGAAGGCCGATCTGGGGAAGTCCTATTCCGTCACCGTCACGCGGGCCGGTGAAAACCTGCCCAGCCATCACGCGCGGCAGTTTTGCCGCGACCGTTTGATCGAATTAGAGGATCTCTGAGATATGAAACGCAATCTATGTCACAGCCTAATGGCGCTTGCCCTTATGGCCGCTCCGGCGATGGGGCAGAGCCTGCACCCTCAACACGATTTGCAGATCACCCCGGTTACAGACGGATTTCTAGTTGAGAATGACGGTGAGAACGGCGCGCGTGGGATGTGGTGTGCTGCGGGCGTACATGCCAAAGCAAGTGGGGCAGGCGCGCCCCAACAGCGCATCTATGTTGCGGAAGCCCGCACGCCCGGTCTTGGGCAGCGCGATCCAGTGAAATTCACGCTCGATCCCAGCGGTCTGACTCCGCAGTCTGTTCTCCTGATCGGTGCGTCGTTCCGACAGGCGGGCACGTCGATGTCGGTCCAACATGCGCTGAGCCTTTGTCATGCACTGCGCGGCAACGGGCGTTGAATGCAGACCTGCTTTTCGATCACGACCCGGGGCCAAGCGCTCTATGAGTTCACCGATGACGTCGCTGTATGGCTTGCGGGGCAGGGCGACGGGTTGCTGACCCTATTGGTGCGCCATACCTCCGCTTCATTGCTAATACAGGAAAACGCCGACCCTGACGTCCAGCGCGACCTCCGCGCCTATTTCGCCCGACTGGTGCCGCCCGCCGATGATCCGCAGATGTCTTACCTCACGCATGTGATGGAAGGGCCAGACGACATGCCCGCCCATATCAAAGCGGCTATGCTGCCCGTGAGCCTCAGCATCCCGGTAGCGCAAGGTCGGATGCTGCTCGGCACATGGCAGGGCATCTATCTGTTTGAGCACCGCGACGCCCCGCATCAGAGGCAGGTCGCGGCGCATTTCCGGCCCGACTGAGCGCCAGGCAAGCGGGGTTTATCCCGTCGGCATCAGATGGATCTCGCGCACGGCGGCACGGGCGGGGGATTCAAGCGCATGCATCACCGCCGCAGCAACATCTTCGGGTTGGAGCTTATCGGGCTTGGCCTCGTCAAAGAATTCCGTGTCGACCATCCCCGGAGAGACCACCATGCAGCGCCCGCCCCATTCGGCCATCTCATCGGCTAAGTTTCCCGCAAAACCGTGGATAAACCACTTCGTCGCGCCATAGATTGATCCTTGGATATGCACCCGCCCGGCGGCGGACCCGGTGACGACATATTGCCCGGTGGTCTTGCGCAGATGTGGCATGGCGGCATGGGCGGTGTAGAGCGCACCCATGATATTGAGGTCGACCATCGCTTTCCAATCCTGCGGATCGCCCTTTTCGGTGCCTGCGGGACTGGTGCCACGCCCGGCGTTGGCGAAGGCCGCGTCAACCTGACCGAAGTGTTGGGCAAGCTTGTCCAGCGCCTGTTTCTGCGCGTCATAGTCGGTGGCGTCGCCCACCAGCACCAGCGCCTGATCGCCGATCTCGGCAGCGAGGTCTTTCAGCTTGTCTTCGCTGCGTGCGAAAAGGCCGACGTTCCAGCCTGCTTTGGCGGCTGCGCGGGCGGTGGCGGCGCCGATCCCGCTGGAGGCGCCGGTGATGAAAAGTGTCTTGGTCATGGGATGCTCCGTTATACGTTCCAAGGTTTAACGCGAGCGGACATCGTTGGGTCCATGACACATATTTGAACGCAACATCTAGCTGTGGAAATCTTCTCTACCCAAAACCTCGCGGCTCCCCTATAAGTCTTGGCAAGAGGGCTGCGGGCCCCACAAGTGAGGCAGGATGAGAAGGGGGACGGCCCATGCGCTGCCCGTTTTGCGGAAATATCGACACCCAAGTGAAAGACAGCCGCCCGGCCGAGGACCATGTCTCAATCCGGCGCCGACGGTTCTGTCCTGCCTGTGGTGGCCGCTTCACAACCTATGAACGCGTGCAACTGCGTGATCTGGTGGTGATCAAATCCTCCGGCAAGCGCGAAGACTTTGACCGCGACAAGCTGGAACGCTCGATCCGTATCTCCATGCAGAAACGTCCGATCGATCCCGAGCGCATCGACCAGATGATTTCCGGCATCGTGCGGCGTTTGGAAAGCATGGGCGAAACCGACATCAGCTCCAAACATATCGGCGAGATCGTGATGGAGGCGCTGGCCCGGATCGACACTGTGGCCTATGTGCGTTTTGCGAGCGTTTACAAGAACTTCCAAGCCGCAGATGATTTCGACAAATTCGTGCAGGAACTGCGGCCCGACGCGCTGCCCGAAGGGTGAGCGGACGCGTGGATGACGCGCGCTTCATGGCGTTGGCGCTGTCTTTGGGGCGGCGCGGGCAGGGCAATGTCTGGCCCAACCCGGCGGTGGGCTGTGTTATCACGCAAGGCACGCGTATCGTTGGCCGGGGCTGGACTCAGCCCGGCGGGCGGCCCCACGCGGAGCCTCAGGCGCTAGCGCAGGCGGGCGCGGCGGCGAAGGGGGCCACGGTCTATGTCACACTGGAACCCTGCTCACATCACGGCAAAACACCCCCCTGCGCGCAGGCGCTGATTGACGCGGGCGTGGCGCGGGTGGTGATCGCCACGCAGGACGATGATGCGCGGGTGAACGGGCGCGGCATTGCGATGTTGCAGGCGGCGGGGATCGACGTTGCGGTCGGCGTCTGCGAGGCCAAGGCCCGCGCCGATCATGCGGGGTTTTTCTGCCGTACCGATCTGGGCCGGCCCATGTTGACGCTGAAGCTGGCGACTTCTTTTGACGGACGCATCGCCACCGGGACGGGCGAGAGCCAATGGATCACCGACGCCCCGGCGCGGCGGCTGACCCATGCAATGCGCAGCCGCCATGATGCGGTGATGGTGGGCGCTGGCACGGCGCGCAAGGACGACCCAAGCCTCACGGTGCGGGGGCTTGGCGTGGCCCATCAACCTGCCCGCGTTGTGGTCTCGCGCAGGTTGGATCTGCCGCTGATGGGGCAGTTGGCGCGGACGGCCTCTGATATTCCTTTGATCCTCTGCCATGGCAGCGACGCTGACCCATCGCTGGTGCGCACATGGTCCGACCTTGGCGCGACATTGCTGCCCTGTGCGGCGCGTGGCGCGCAGTTGGACCCGGTGGACGTGCTACGGCAGTTAGCCGCCCATGGGCTGACGCGTATTTTTTGCGAGGGCGGTAGCGCTTTGGCGGCATCGCTGATTGAGGCTGATCTAGTCGACCGTCTGGTGGGGTTCACCGCCGGTCTGGTCATCGGCGCCGAAGGGCTGCCGGGGATCGGGGCGCTTGGTCTGTCGCGTTTGGCCGAAGCACCGCGTTTCGCTTTGCAGTCGAGCCAGCGCATCGGGCCGGACTTGCTGCATGTCTGGCGCCGCAACGCCGATCTTTGATCACCGCCGCCAGAGGTGGCTTTGGCTGGCAAAGACGCCTTGAAGTTTCGACAGCAGCCGATTGCCCAGACCCGCGCGGGGCAGGGTGCCATTAGCAAGCCGTTCGACAACCACTTCGACGGGGCAAGGCAGGCCAGTGACCGGATCGCGGTAGCGCGGGTAGTCAATCAGCGCGCCATGCAACAGCCCCTCCAGCGTCACCTGCGCTCGGCGGCGGGGCGGGACGTCGCCCCGGTCTTCGGTCAGCCCCCAGCCCGCATAGAAGGGCGCGCCGAGGGTCACCACAGGCACGCCGCGCAGCAGCGCTTCAAAGCCGAGCAGGGATGTCATCGTCCAGACCGCATCGACCTCGCCAAGCAGTGCCATCGGGTCGGCGTGGCTGAGCACCATGTCGGCGTCCTGCGCCTCCGTCGCGCCGCGGCGGAGGCCCGCTTCGACATCGGGGTGCGGCTTGTAGAGGATCACGGCGTCAGGGTTGGCAGCGCGGGCGGCAGAGAGGAGTGCTGCGTTGGTTTGCACCTGATCGGTCCCGGTGAGGATCGAGGCGTCGTCTTCGACCTGTCCCGGCACAAGAATGCGGCGGCCGGGCGGGAGATCAGGGGCCGCGCCGCCGAGGTTGTATTTGCTGAGCCCCGCGCCGGTAAGCGCTTCGATCAGCGACTGGGCGCGGGTCTGTTGGTCGGGGCGCAGATCGGCGCGTTTCTCGATCCATTTTTCAAGTCGGCTTGGCACTTGGGGGTCATAGTAGATGCCCAGATCATCGCAAACCAGCGACAGCGGCGGCACCAGTGCTGCCCCCAGCCCCCGCGAGCGCAGGAACCCGTCTTCGACCCGCAGCGCGCCGCTTGGTCCGCTGTCTGACTTGCTGGCCCAGACCATCGCCCGCCGGGGCGCATTTGGCATCTCGGGCGTGCCTTTGCGAAAGCGGATCGGGGTGGGCTGGCCAAAGAACTGTTGCAACGGGCGGCGTTTCCACAGGCGCATGCCCCAAGCGTCCCAGCCCGCATGATCCTCGCGCCAAGCGCGGGCCTGCGCAGCGAGGGTGGTGAGGGCGGCCTCCAACTCACAAAGCTGGTCGCGGTAGGGGTCGTACCATGTCGGGTAGAGGATCATCGCGGCGGCGAAAAGCTGGGCGCGGGTCAGCACACGTTGGCGGCGTTGGACGGGGAATTCATCCGTCGTCAGCCCCCATCCGGCGTAGAAGGGCTGGCCAAAAACGCGGGGTTTGTGGCCTGCAAAGATCGCCTCAAAGCCCATTTGCGACGACACGGTATAGACGCCCACGGCCCCTTCAAAGAGCGCCCAAGGGCTGACCGGATCGCTGAGCAGAGTGATGCGGTCATTGGCGTCTTCGGGTCCGAAATGGCCGCTGCGAAAGCCTTGCGCGGTTTCGGGGTGGGTTTTTATAATGACCCGCGCGCCGGGGTGTTCTTCTTGGGCAAAGACCAGCATTTCGAGAAACCGCCCGCGGTCGGCTTTGGAGGCGGTGACCGAGGCATCATTGCGGGTTTGGTCGATCACCAGCACATAGCCGGGGGCGGGGGGCGGGGTGGTTGCGTCGAAGCCCGCATATTTCGTCAGATGATACTCGGCCAGCCGCGCCATGCCGCCGCGGGCGCGGTTCAAAAGGGCGGTGTCATCCAGAGGGTGCTCGGTCAGCAGCACTTCAAGGTCAGAGGGCTGGGTGGGGTCAAAGTGCGCGCCGCGGCTGTCGATCAAAAGGCCCAAGGGCGGCTCTCCGGCGCGGCCCGGATGCAGCGAGCGCAGCCAAGCGTCCTCGACCCGGATCACTGGCACCTCGCGTTTCGCCGCCACGGCCAGCCCGCGGTGCGCGGTGGGTGAATTGCCCCAGACCGCCACGGCATCATCAGGGCCGGGCAGGCCAAGGCGCAGGTCGTGGCCAGCCAGCTTCAGAATGCGCCGCAGCCGGGGCTGCGTCAGAAACCCGCCGTTATATACGAAAAGCCGCTGGCGCCTTTCGGGGCCAGCGGCGGGGTATTGATATGGGTCAGCTTCGAATGCCACCGCGGTGGTTCATTCGGTCAAGGAGGTGATGCTGTCCGCCGAGCCTGCGGTGCCGGTGATGGCCGAAATTACTTTGCTCCACTGGGTGAAGGGGGCTTCGGTTACATAGATTGTGTCGCCGTCGCGGATCACAAAGTCGCGGGCCATGAACATGCCGTTGGGCTTGGTCAGGTCGGTAACATAGACCATCCGCTGCGCGCCGGTCAGGTCATTCCGCCCCAAGACCTGCTCGGCCACTTCTTCGGGCTCATTACGGAACACAAAAACGCCGGTCGGATCAGCGGAGATCGGGCTCAGACCGCCGACCTGCGCGATGCCTTCGAGCAGCGACAGGTTCTGCGATGCAAATGGCACCTGCGCCTGTCCGCCGGTCGCGCCAAGGGCGGTGAAAGAGCGGGTGTCTTCCTCAACCAAGATGCGGTCGCCGGGGCGCAGCGCGATGTCGAGCTCAGGGTGGTCATAGAGGTCCTGGAACCAGATCTTGCCACGCTGGCCGCCACGGATGACGGTGACTTGCGCGATTTCCGGTACGATGGTCACACCGCCCGCACGGGCCAGCATGGCGGCGAGGGTGCGTGTGGGGCGCTCGATCGGATAGACGCCCTGCGCGCCGATGGAGCCGATCAGGGAAACGGTGGAGCCGTCACCTGCCGCACGGCGAACCTCGACCTGCGGGTCAGGCGTTTGCTCGCCCAGCTTGGTGGTGATGATCCGACGGATTGCTTCGGGCGTATTGCCTGCAGCACGGATGCGACCGGCGTAGGGGATAAAGATGAACCCGGCGCCGTCGACCTGCACTTCTTCGAGCATCGTGGCGGGAGCGCCCTCGACACCCAAGAGAGGGTCGTCGACGTTCTCATAGACGGTAATACCTAGGATATCGCCGGGCTGGATTGTGTCAGAGCCGACGCGGCCTGCGTTCTTGAAACTATCAGAAAAGCCGAGCGCGGGTGCCACGGCGGTGGCGCGGGTCACGCGGTCATTCACGGAAACGACAAAGGCATCGCCCTCGCGTTGCACGGAGCCTGCGTAGATCTGCCGTTTGTTAGGACCGACCTGCGGCAATCCGCAGGATGACACGACGGCCAAAGCCGCCAGAACTGCGATGGGACGTGCCCACCGGATGGATACGGATTTCACTGCCCGGTCTCCTCGACCTGATTATTCTGCCTCGAAATCGCCAATTATCATGACGTATTATTTCGCAACCTAGCGCAGGTTTTGGAAAAAAGCTACAGGGGCGAACGGGTTAACTCAGGTGACGACGCGCAACTGTTGCCGAGGGGCCGCGGTACCTTGCTCCAGCGCGTCATAGGGATCGTCCTCCGCCAGCATCATATCGACCACTTGGCGCAGCAATTGGCGACGCCCGCGTGCGGCGTAGAAACCGCCGGGAACCTGTGAGGTTTCAAGCAGATAGCGGCGGTAGTCTTTGTAAGCGCGGTTGTCGGGACGGCTGGCGGCGGCGAAGAACTCCGGCAGCGGTTGTTCTGAGACGAATTCCGGTTGCGAATATACCGCACTGCCAAAGACTTTGAGCGGGATGCCGCGCCAGAGCACCTGCTGGCCGGCAGTGGAGTTCACCGTCACCGCGCTGCGGGTGTCGTTCAGAAGCTGCGCCAGCTTGCCGCCGCGCACGAAATGCACGCGGTCTGAGATACCATGTTCGCGCGCCAAGCGCCGCACGTCGCGGCGGACAGGCACGCGGCCATCCTCCAGCGGGTGCGCCTTGATGACGAGGTGGTGGTGCTGGGGGGCGCCTGCGGCAAAGCCTTCGATCACCAGTTCAAGGAAATCGGCCATCGTGTCGAAGGGCGAATGCGATTGAAAAGCGGAGTCGTGTTCCAGTTGCAGCAGCGCCAGGTGATACGGAAAGCCGCCTAGCCGGATACGCAACGTCGCACGCAGCCGGTCGAGCGCCAGTACGGGCATTAGCAGCAGACGCTTGAGGTAGAGGCGGAACTCCTTAGTCACCGGGATGCTGCGGTGTGAGGTGAAGTTACGGTAGTCGCCGTTTCGGAACATCACGAACCAATGGTAAAGCGCGCCATAAAAGATGTGATGCCGCATATCGCCCCAATGGCCGGGGGGCAGGGGCGCTTCCATGTCCGAGCGCGCTAAAGCGGCCTGCATCTGCGGAATGGTCATCTCCATCAGCCGCGAATTGCCGTTGGAGCCGCCGCGTTCATAGGTCACCCAATAGGGCCGCATGTAGCCTTCCTCAAAGACATGCACGGTGATGC
The DNA here is from genome assembly GCF_900102535.1 of Sulfitobacter delicatus. Lineage (GTDB taxonomy): Bacteria > Pseudomonadota > Alphaproteobacteria > Rhodobacterales > Rhodobacteraceae > Sulfitobacter > Sulfitobacter delicatus. The sequence goes on from NZ_FNBP01000003.1 coordinate 86,997, forward strand.
CGCGGCGCTTGGCCTCCGCCACCGCTTCGGCGTGGATCGGGCGGGTGTCGCCGTAAATTACGATGTCGGTGATTTTCTTCTCCATCAGCAACCCATTAAAGGTCGCAGGCCAGTCGGCGACCGTGCCGCGATAGGGAATGTAGGAGGCCGGATGGAACCAAAACGCCCGGTCGCCCGCATTGAACCCCACGCGCCAAACCTCAGCGCCCGCGCGGCGCAGCATCTTGCCCAGACTGTTAAAGAAGGGCCCATGTGGCCCCTGTAGAAACAGGAAGGTTCTGGTTTGGGCGTCAGTCGCGGTCATGCTCATCCTTTACTGTCGTATTACAATCGTTAACCACCATATAATCTGGGCGACAATGTGACGTGACCCGCTCTTGCCTGTGGCGGACGCCGGGTTTACCACTGCGCCGAACCAGTAAAGGAGCCTTCCCATGTTCACCGGCATCATCACCGACGTTGGCACAGTGACCAAGCTGGAGCAGGAAGGCGACCTGCGCGCACGTATTCAGACGGGCTATGACACCAGCGGCATTGATATGGGCGCTTCGATCGCGAGCGACGGGGTTTGCCTGACGGTCGTAGGGCTGGGTGACGATTGGTACGAGGTGCAGATCAGCGCTGAAACTGTGGCCAGGACCAATCTGGGCCAGCATTGGGCCGAAGGGCGGCGGGTGAACCTTGAGCGGGCGCTGAAGGTCGGCGACGAGTTGGGCGGGCATATCGTCTCGGGCCATGTCGATGGCGTGGCTGAGATCATCGACATGCAAGACGAGGGCGACAGCACCCGCGTAACCCTGCGTGCGCCCGAAAGTCTGGCGCGTTTCATCGCGCAAAAGGGCTCGGTGGCGCTGAATGGCACTTCGCTGACGGTGAATGACGTCAATGGCTGTGACTTTGGCATCAACTTCATCCCGCATACCAAGGAAGTGACCACTTGGGGCGATGCACGTGTCGGCGATGCGGTGAACCTCGAGATCGACACACTGGCGCGCTATGTGGCGCGGCTGAACGAGATGTAATCGCACGTGCCGTCGCGGCGTGGCTCTGGCCAAGCGGCGCTGGCCAAGCTATGAGCCGGGCAACAGTTAGATGGGACAGCCGATGCAATTTGACACACCCGGACCGGTCGAGACAGGGCTGAGCGACGCCATTTCGCCGATCGAAGAGATCATCGAAGAGGCCCGCGCAGGCCGCATGTATATCCTTGTGGACCATGAAGACCGCGAGAACGAAGGCGATCTGGTGATCCCGGCGCAGTTTGCGGATGCGGCTGCGATCAACTTCATGGCGACCCATGGGCGCGGGTTGATCTGTCTGCCGATGACCTCGGCGCGGATCGATCATCTGGGCCTGCCGATGATGGCGGTGAACAATTCCTCGCGCCATGAGACGGCCTTTACCGTCAGCATCGAGGCCCGCGAAGGTGTGAGCACCGGCATTTCGGCGGCGGACCGCGCCTTGACCGTGGCGGTGGCAATCTCTGAGCAAGCCGGTTCGGCCGATATTGCCACGCCGGGCCATGTCTTCCCGCTGCGCGCGCGCGATGGTGGCGTGCTGGTACGGGCCGGGCATACTGAAGCCTCGGTCGATATTTCCCGGCTGGCGGGGCTGCATCCTTCGGGCGTGATCTGTGAGATCATGAAAGACGACGGCGAAATGGCGCGTCTGCCTGATCTGGTGGAGTTTGCCGCCGAGCACGGGCTGAAGATCGGCACCATCAGCGACCTCATCACCTACCGCCACAAGCATGACAACCTGCTCAGCGAGCGCGACAGCCGCACCGTGACCTCGGCCTATGGCGGCGACTGGCAGATGCGGGTCTTCTCGGATGAGATCACCGGCACCGACCATGTGGTGCTGACCAAGGGCGACATTTCGACGCCCGAGCCGGTGCTTATCCGTACCCATGCGATCAATGCGCTCGAAGACATCTTGGGCCTTGGCCCCAGCCCCGCGGATGAGTTGCCCCGCGCGATGCAGATCATCGCCGAAGAGGGCCGGGGCGCTGTGGTGCTGTTCCGCGACCCTTACCCGCGTCTGCGGCTGGATGCCGAAGACGACGACCGCCCGCGCACCATCAAGCGCACGGGCCTTGGCGCGCAGATCCTGTCGTCCATGGGCCTGCATGAGTTGGTCCTGCTGACCGACAATCCCGACACGCGCTATCTGGGCCTTGATGCCTATGCGCTGGAAATTGTGGGCACCCGGCCCATCACCACGGAGTAACCCCATGGCCTCTGCCGAAGAACACACCATCCTGCCGCGCCCGGACTTTGATGAGCCGGTGAAGCTGCTGATCGTTGTCTCGCCTTACTATTCGGACATCGCAAACGGCCTGCTGACTGGCGCCAAGGCCGAGATCGAGGCGGCAGGTGGCAGCTATGAGGTCGTCGAGATGCCCGGCGCGCTGGAGATTCCCACCGCCATCGGCATCTCCGACCGGCACAGCAATTTCGATGGCTATGTCGCCCTCGGCTGCGTGATCCGCGGCGAGACCACGCATTACGAGACGGTCTGCAACGACAGCAGCCGTGCCTTGCAACTGCTTGGCCTGCAAGGGCTTTGCATCGGCAACGGCATCCTGACGGTCGAGAACAAGAAACAAGCCGAGGTCCGGGCCGACCCCGAGGGGCAAAACAAAGGTGGCGGCGCGGCGGCTGCGGCCTTGCATCTTATCGCGCTCGCTCGTAAATGGGGCCGCCAGAGCAAGGGCATCGGGTTCAAGCCATTCGGGCAGGACACTTTGATGGCCGGCGACACGGACGGATCAAACATCGCATGACCAGCAACGCGCTTTCGGGCAATCAGAAACGTAAGATGAAGTCGGCCTCGCGGCTCTATGCCGTGCAGGCGCTGTTCCAGATGGAGCATTCCGCGCTGACGGTGGATGTGGTGCGCCACGAATTCATCGACCACCGTTTTGGCGCCGTCTATGAGGGCGATGAGATGCAAGAGGGCGATGTCGATCACTTTTCGCGCGTGCTCGAAGAAGCGGTGAACTATCAGGCCCCGATCGACCAGATGGCCAACCGCGCCATTGTCGCCAAATGGGCCATCGCCCGGATCGACCCGACCTTGCGCGCATTGTTCCGTGCTGCGGGCGCCGAATTCCGCCACGAGGAAACCCCGCCGCGTGTTGTCATCAAAGAATATGTCGACGTAGCCCATGCGTTCTTTCCAGACGGGCGCGAGCCGGGCTTTGTGAACGCGGTGCTCGACCATATGGCCCGTGAGGCGCGCCCAGAAGCCTTTTGATCGAGCGACCTGCTTAGGTCACGAAATGCGCGCGGTCCCATGACATGGGCCGCGCTTTTTTGTTGTTAGTGTAAAGTCGAAGTGACCCGGTCGCGCATTTAAGCACCTGCCCTGACAGGCAGCGAAACTGATCGTAAAATGGCTGGGGGAAGTGACGGGAACCACACCTGCCGTTGCTGTTTTATATTCCCGAGGACCTGTATGTACAGGTGGGCGCCAGGTAACCGAACCAGGGCTCGGACAGAGCCAACTCCCTCGGATTTGCTTAAGGCCACTGGAATGTAACGTTCACGTGCAGGGCAGAACCCGTCGACCCCCGATGTAGGGGCCAAGGGGGTCTGCGGCAAGAGGTCAGTCGGTGTTTTCGTGCAGCGCATCGCGCAATTGTCCCAAGTGGCTGTCCCAGCCTTTGTCGAGCGCCAGTGTCAGGCCAAAGGCGGCTTCGCCCGCGGGCAGGCCTTCGTGCTCCAGCGACAAGCGGGTGCCGCCCGGGACGGCGTCCAATGTCCATTTCACCACACTCTCAGCGCCGTTCATCGGTTTAATGGTAAAGCTGTATTCTAGATACGCTGGCGCCTGCGCCTTGCGCACCTCGCCCCAGACCAGCCGGTCGCCGCTGTCATTGCCGTAAAGCGCCAGTTCTTCGCCTTCCTGCAGCGCGGCTTTGGGGGCGTGGAACCATTTACCGATCTTGTCGGGCTGGGTCAGATAGGCCCAGACGTCCTCGCGGCTGGCTTGCAGAAAGATGGTTTTGCGCAGGGTGTTGTCAGTCATGTTTTGTCCTTTTCGATAGCGGTTTTCAGGGCGTCGAGGCGGGCGTCCCAGAAGCTGTCGAAATATTCGATCCAGCTGAGGACGGGGGCAAAGCCTTGGGGGTTAATGCGGTTGACCTTCTCGCGGCCGCGGGCGCTGACGCTGATCAGTCCGCCCTCGCTGAGCACAGTCAGGTGCTTTTTCACGGCGGCGCGTGTCATGTCGAAATGGCCCGCAACTTCGGCGATGGTCAGGTCGTCGTGGCGCAGCAGTTTGAGGATCTCGCGCCGCGTGGGGTCGGCGAGGGCGCGGAAGCAGGGTTGAGAGAGATCGGTCATGCGGCGGCCTATGCGATACCTTTTGGTATCACAATTAATAGATACCAAATGGTATCATGTCAAGTCTCCGGTGATATGGCGCGCGGGTGTCTATTCCTCTGGAATAAAACCGTAGCGACGCAACTCATCGGGTAGCAGCACATAAATTTCATCCGGCGGTGTGACCAGCGCGTGCTGCATCACCAATGGGTCGATCCCCATCTCGTCCAGATAGCGCATGACCGCACCCTGGCCGCGCTGGATGTCCTCCACGGCGACAAAGGCGGGCAGGATCGTGCTTTGGCCAAAGTAGTGCTGATGCACCCCGACCGAGCCGCTGTCCGGCACGTCACGGCTTGCCCCGCCGACGAGCAGATAGGGGCAGGCCGAGTAGCAGATGTCACCCTCGCGCAGCGCGGTGTTCAGCCCTTCGCGGCGCAGGTAGCGGCCCAGTTCGAGCGCGTCCTGCACCGAACCGCCGGGAGAGTTCAAATAGACCTGCTCTGGTGCTGGCTCCAAATCGGCGAGTTGCTTCACGATACGCTCAGCGTCGCCAGCGTCGATGGTGCCTTCGAGCAAGGCCGCACGACCTCCGGACACTGGCGTCAGGATCAATCGGTCGGGCAGGGCGGTGTCAGGCATCGGCTGTCCGGAGTTCGGCGCGCGGTCAGGTCGAAAGCGGCGGGTCTGGTCGCCGGGACGAATGGGTTCGGTCAATTCCGGTGCCTTGGGGCCGAAGGCGGGCAGACGCAGCCCTTCGCCAAGATCGCCCCAAAAGAGCAGAACGGCGAGGCCAAGCTGAAAGATCAGCACGCCCATCAGTACGCGGCCCACCACGGGTTTTCGCGGCGCTGCGTCTGCCTCGGAGGGGGCGCTGTCGCTCATGTGCTTTTGATCGGGGTAACTTGGCCCGGTGCGTCGTCGTGCGGGGTGGGGGTGTCTTGAACCGTTGGTGCTGGGCGGACGTGGGCGGGGCTGTCTTGCATGGCCGCGTCCACGTCGCGCACGGCGGCAAGGGCGGCGCGCAGTTCAGCAAGGGTCAGCGTGTCTTCGACGGCAGCCCCCTCGCGCCCTGAGCGGATCGCGCCTTGGGTGATGGCGAGGATCAACACCAACACGGCAGGCAGCAGATCAATAGCGATGGCGCCGGCCCAAGAGGGCACGAAGTTGCGCGCATAGAGGATAACCGCGTCTGCGCTAGAGATCGGCGTGTAGGTGCTGTCGGCAGCGGGGGGCATGGCTTGAACGTCCTGTGCCGCACGTTCCAGCGTTGCGGCGCGTTGGGCCAGCACTTCAAGGACGGAGTTAATTGTCGCCCCCTGCGCGCCGCGCTGTTCGGGACTGCTGCCGTCCAACTCAGGAAGAACAACGGATGCGGCCAAATCCTGTGCGGCTCGTTCAACCAAAGGCGCTACTGAGAGTTGGCGAAGGCGGGTGATCAACCCCGCCAGCCGCACCGCCTGCTCCGAAAACTCGACCGAGCGGGCCTCGACCGGGCCGGGTTCGACCGTCAGCGCGCGCATCCGGCTCAGGATTTGGTTCCCCTCGGCGAAGGCGTCATTCACCAGCGGTGTCTGCGTCGCGATCTGCGCCTCTAGCCCCGAGAGTTCCGCCGCTTTTTGCCGCAGCACGCGAAAGACCGCACCACGGCCAGCGAGACCAGAGAGACTCCCGGCGGCTTCCTGTTCGCTCAGGTCTTCGAAGCTCTGGCGCACACGGGCGACATCGCGTTCTAAGCCTTGGGCAGACAGCGCAATCTCATGGGTGCGCTCCAAGGCGCCCTGATAGTCCTGCACAGTCTCGGCCAGATGCTGCTCTACCGCGGCAGAGCCCGCCAGCGCGGCGGCGTTCAGCCAGCTCGACATGGCGATAATGGCGAGCGAGCCGAGCCCCATGGCCCCCAGAAGCCCCATCCGGGCGCGGGCGGTGCGGACGGCGGGGAAAAGACGCAGAAGGTAGGACCAGAAGACGAAGATCCCGACCGAGACCGCCACCGAATAGGCAATCGCAGCGAAGGCCGACATGGCGCCATTGTCATCCAGCAGGGATGAAACGCCAAGATAGGTATAGATGCCCGAGGCCACCGCCAGCACGCCAAGTGCTGTGCCGGAGAATGTGTCGAGCCATGTCAGATGCCCCTCCAACTCACGCGCATAGCGCACACCACGCGCCTGCGTTTCACTCATCGGTTCGCGTGTCGTCATGGGGTCCCCTCGCTGTACTCGCCTCAAGATAGGGGGCGGCGGAGGAATTACCAAACTTTCCGCGTGGGCCTCTTGTCAATGTTCACTAAATGTTCATATTTGTCGCCATGATGGAAACCGACATACGAAGCTTCCAGCCCGGCCAACTTCTGGCGCGGGGAGTGATGCGGCACCTCGCGGACCTAGGGTTCGCCTGTGTGGAGGAGCTTGTTCCCGCGCGGGGGCTGCGCGTGGACGTGATGGCACTTGGGCCTAAGGGCGAGGTTTGGATTGTCGAATGCAAATCCTGTCGCGCCGATTTTATGGGTGACGCAAAATGGGAGGGCTATTTGGAATGGGCTGACCGCTTCTTTTGGGCGGTCGATAGTGATTTCCCCGTCGAGCTGCTGCCAGAAGAAAGCGGGTTGATCATCGGGGATGCCTATGGGGCGGAGACGATCCGCATGGGCACCGAGACCAAACTCGCGCCAGCGCGGCGCAAGGTGATGATCCAGAAATTTGCCACCCATGCGGCACGGCGCTTGCATCGCTTGCGCGACCCGGACATGGCGCCCAGCTGGTCTTAGCGGCCTACTTTGGCTGCGCGGCCAGCGGCGGCCATGATCTCTTCGGCAATCTCGCGGGCTTCATCTGGGGTGAAATCCATCGGGATTTCCACGCCGTCGCCTTCGACGAACAGACGGACCATGCCCTTGTCGGTAGGCCCGATTTGCAGGTTTGCTTCGATGTCGCGTTCGGTGTCGATGCCCATGGCTGTCTCCAATTTGATGGGCGCTATCGCTAGCGCGGGCCGGGTTGAAAGGCAAGCGGACTTGCGGCTAGGCTGGGCCATGAACCCGATCACCATACGCAGATTTACCGCCGAAGACCGCGACTGGCTGGTGACGCAGCACCGCGACCTCTATGCCCGCGACGAAGGGTTTGACGAAAGCTTTGGCGTGCTGGTGGGGCAGATCGTCGATGATTTCCTCGCCCAACATGATCCGACGCGCGAAGCGGGTTGGATCGCTCAGCGCGGGGAGGAACGCTTAGGGTCGATCTTTTGCGTCAGCTTGGACTCGAGTCGTGCAAAGCTGCGGTTGTTTCTTTTGACGCCCGAGGCGCGGGGGCAGGGGCTCGGGTGGCGCATGCTTGAGACCTGCATGGGGTTTGCCCGCGACTGCGGCTACAGCGGCATGCAGCTTTGGACCCACGAATCCCACCGGGCCGCCGGCGCGCTCTATGCTCGGAACGGCTGGATCCTGACCGACAGTCGCCCCGTTGTCTCTTTTGGCAGGGATAATGTGGAGCAGACTTGGGAAATTCTTTTGTAAAGCTGCAATCCTTCGCGGGTTGAGGTCTTGCAATCTCTCTCTGGCGGCGCTAAATCCGCCCCAGTGCCGCCTTAGCTCAGTTGGTTAGAGCGCTTGATTGTGGATCAAGAGGTCCCTGGTTCGAGACCAGGAGGTGGTACCATCCCTCCCCCATTCGCAGGTGTCGCTTAGGTGATCTTCATCACGATGCAGGTTGTGGAGCCTGTGGCATAGAGCTTGCCGTCCTCGACGCCGCGAATTTCGCCATGCGCCACACCGGTTGAGCGGCCCACATGATCGGTCACGCCGATGCAGTCTATTTCCATGCCCAGAGGCAGGCCGCGCAGAATGTTAATCTTGTATTCTAAGGTGGTGTAGACCGAGCCACGGGGCACTTTGGTCATCACAGCGCAAGCCATCGCGGAATCGAGCAGCGTGCCGTACCAGCCGCCGTGTACCGTGCCCATCGGGTTGGTCATGGCAAAGCTGGGTGCACCGCGAAACACCACGCGGCCTTCTTCGACAGCATGCAGCGCGTAGCCCATGGTCTGGCCGATAGGCGGGCCGGGGTTGGTGCCGTCGAGAATCGCCTGCATGAACTCCAGGCCCGAAAGTTTCAGGGCGTCAGATTGAGACAAAAGATCAGCAGGGCTTTGGGCGACGCGGGGCATGTGGTTCTCCGGGCAAATTGATTGCCGCGAAGGATACGCCCGCATAGGGCAGGGGCAAGCCCCCGCCCATCGGTCGCATTATTTACGCAACGTCGGAGAGGCCAACCTGCGGGGTCACGCCAATCGCACGGCAGACATCGCGGGTCAGCTCGGCGCGGTTCAGCGTGTAGAAGTGGAGCGCGTCAACGCCTTCGTCGATCAACTCGCTGCACAGTTCGGTGCACAGGGCCTGAGCAAGCAAATCGTGGCGGTCATCGCGGATCGCGGCTTCATAGGCTTGATCGACCCACGTGGGGATCGGCGTGCCGCATTTCGTCGCGAACTTGCGCGCCGAGGTCCAGTTGACCACCGGCAGGATGCCCGGCGTGATCGGCTTGTCGATGCCCGCTTTGACACAGGCGTCACGGAAGCGCAGGAAGGTTTCGGGCTCAAAGAAGAACTGCGTCAGCGCCTCATCTGCGCCCGCGTCGAACTTGCGTTTGAGCCAGTCGATATTGGCCTGTTGGTCCGCCGCTTCGGGGTGCGGATCGGGGTAGGCGCCGACGCGGATGGTGAATTTTCCGGTCTTGGCCAGCGCTTCGATCAGCTCGCAACTGTTGGCAAAGCCTTCGGGGTGGGGCTCGAACTTATCGGTGCCTGCCTGAGGGTCGCCGCGCAGGGCGACGATGTCTTTGATACCCGCTTCGGCGAATTTTTCGGCCACTTCGAGCGTTTCAGCCCGGCTTGCGCCAACGCAGGTCAGGTGGCCCGCGACGGGTAGGCCGGAGGTGCGGTGCAAAACGTGCGCCGAATCTTGCGTCAAGTCGCGCGTGGTACCGCCAGCGCCGTAGGTGACAGAGAAAAAGCGCGGGGCCAGCGGGGCCAACGCCTGCGCTGCGTCCCACAGTTTAAACGCCGCGCCGACAGTGCGGGGCGGGAAGACTTCGAAGGAGACGGCAGGCGTGGTCATCGGAAAATCCTTTTGGCGGTTTGAAGCCTTGTCTCACATCTGGCGTTGTGAGACAAACTCATAACATTCATCTTGAACATGAGTAATGCCTCACATGCACATTGAGTTCCGTCATCTGCGCACAATCAAGGCCATTCACGAAGCGGGTGGCTTGGCCCGTGCGGCGGAGCAGATGAATATCACGCAGTCGGCTTTGAGTCACCAAGTGAAGGGGTTGGAGGATCAGGCGGGGGTTGAACTGTTTGTGCGGCGCTCGAAACCGCTGAAGCTGTCGCCTGCCGGACAGCGGTTGCTGAAACTGGCGCAGCAGGTCTTGCCGCAGGTCGAAGCCTTGCAGGACGAGTTCTCGGGCCTGCGCGCAGGCAGCACGGGGCGGATGCATATTGCGATCGAGTGTCACGCCTGTTTTGAGTGGCTTTTCCCGGTGTTGGAGCAGTTCCGGCGGCATTGGCCGGACGTGGATGTCGATATCCGCCCCGGTTTGGCCTTTGACGCCTTGCCCGCGTTACTGCGCGAAGAGGTGGATCTCGTGGTGTCGTCGGACCCCGAAGAACTGCCGGGTGTCGAGTTTGTCGAACTATTTGATTACAATCCGGTTTTTGTGGCGTCGCAGAGCCATCCCTTGGCGGAGAAGCCTTTCATTGAGGCGGCGGATTTCCGGGGGGAGACGCTGATCACTTACCCTGTAGAGCGCTCGCGGTTGGATGTGTTTAGCCAGTTGTTGATCCCGGCAAAGGTGGAGCCTGCTGCGATCCGGCAGGTGGAGCTGACGGCGGTGATTTTGCTGCTGGTGGCGTCGAATAGGGGGGTCTCGGTGCTGCCCGATTGGGTGGTGCGGGAGGTGAAATATTCGTCGGATTATGTGACGCGGCCGCTGACCGAGAAGGGGATCACACGGCGGCTTTATGCGGCGGTGCGCAAAGATGATTTGGGCAAGCCGTTTATGGAGGAGTTGTTGAAACTGGCCGGGCAGGAGGCGCGGAAGCTGCAGCGGGCCTAAGCGGAGCAGAGAGGGCCAGCGCCTGCCCGTGGGTGGGCGATCTAACCGTTGGTTCATGCCGCTTTATGGTTCAGCCATGATGTGCGTTCACGGAGTAGCGCCCAGCCTCTCTAAATCGCCTACCCGGGGGACGGGCAGGCGATGGCCCGGCGCCTGCGGCTTGATTCCGGGCCGGGTGGTTGAACGCGCCGTCCCTTAAGGCGGAACGACGCATTCCAAAGATTACTTCACCTTAACGATAGCCTTCCCGGTATTCCCCCCGGTCAGCATCTCGATAAACGCCTGTGGCGCATTCTCCAGTCCTTCGGTGATGTCTTCTTTCACCTTTACGCGGCCATCGGCCACCATCGGGGCCACTTCGCCCAGAAACTGCGGCAGCTTGTTCCAGTGGTTAGAGATGATAAAGCCCCGCACCGTGAGGAAGTTCACCAAAATCGTCCGCCACAGGCGCGGCGCGGTTAGGCCAGCACCCTCGGCATTAGCCCCCAGACCGCCCGCGTTATACCAAGCGATCATACCACAAAGCGGGATGCGCCCATGCGGGTTCATCAGCGGCAGCACGGCATCCAGAACCTTGCCGCCGACGTTCTCGTAATAGATGTCGATCCCGTTGGGTGCGGCCTCTTTCAACGCGGCGCGCAGCGATTTGGCGTCGTCAAAAGCGCGGTGGTCAAGGCAGACGTCAAAGCCAAACTCACGCGTGGCGATCTCGCATTTCTCGGACCCGCCAGCGATCCCAACAGTGCGCAGCCCCTTGGCCTTGGCCAATTGCCCCACGACCGAGCCAACAGGCCCGGTGGCCGCGGCAACAACCAGTGTTTCGCCTTCTTTCGGTTGGCCGATTTCGTTCAGACCGTACCAGCCGGTCAGGCCCGGCATCCCCAACACGCCAAGCGAGGCCGTGATCGGCACGGCATCCGCATCAACCTTCTGGCACTGTTTGGCATGGGCCACGCCGTGGGTTGCCCAGCCAAAGGAGCCAAATGCGAAATCACCGACGGCAAAGCTCGGATCGTTTGAGGCAATAACCTTGCCAACGCTGCCGCCTTCCATCAGACCGCCGATCGGCACTGGCTGAGCATAGGATTTGGCGTCATCCATCCGGCCCCGCATATAGGGGTCAAGCGACATGTAATGCACTTCGACCAGTATCTCACCATCGCCCGGTGTCGGCATCTCAACAGTCTCAAGGCGGAAGTTCTCAGGCGTCGGCGCACCGTCGGGACGGCTGGCGAGGACGATTCTTTGCATCTGGTCGGACATGGGCTTTCCTTTGCGCTTACTTGCTATGGTTACAAGTTGCCCGCTGACGCGCCGAAAACAACCCTGCACGCAGCGTAACGTCTCCCCTCAGGCGATCAGGTCTGCCCCCTTGGCAATTGCGCGCGTGCGCCCTATACGTCCCGCCTTATCCATCAAAGGGCGCGAACAATGGTCGGCAGTGCGAATCTCAACATCATGATCAAAGCAGCACGCAAAGCGGGGCGTGCACTGGTCAAGGATTTCCGCGAGGTCGAGAACCTTCAGGTCTCGGTCAAAGGCGCGGGCGATTTCGTGACCAAGGCCGACATTGGCGCTGAGAAGATCCTCAAGGACGAGTTGATGGGCGCACGTCCGACTTACGGCTGGTTGGCCGAAGAGGGCGGCGAAGACGAGGGCCAAGACCCAACGCGCCGTTGGATCGTCGATCCGCTCGATGGCACCACCAACTTCCTGCACGGTCTGCCGCATTGGGCAGTCTCCATCGCGCTGGAGCATAAGGGCGAGATCGTCGCCGGTGTGGTCTTTGACCCCGCCAAGGACGAGATGTTCTTTGCCGAAAAAGGCACTGGTGCTTGGATGAACGAAGGCCGCTTGCGCGTGTCGGGCCGTCACCGGATGATCGAGTCGATCTTCGCCACGGGCCTGCCCTTCGGTGGCCGGGCCGACCTGCCCGAAACGCTCAAAGACCTGGGCCGCCTCTTGCCCGTATGCGCCGGTGTGCGCCGCTGGGGGGCGGCTTCGCTTGATCTCGCTTACGTCGCCTCGGGCCGTTACGATGGTTTCTGGGAGCGTCGTTTGAAGCCGTGGGACGTGGCCGCGGGCATGTTGATCGTCAAAGAGGCCGGTGGACTTGTTGAGGCGATCCGTCCGGAGCGGAACATCCTCCAGCACGGCGAGATCATTTGCTCGAACGAGCCGATCTATTCGACCTTCGCCAAAACGATCCGCGGCTGATTATTCGATCGCAATCGTCTGGCGCAGGGCGCCGGTCAGTTGGTCAAAGATCAGGATTTCATTCGCATCCGTCACCACCGCATACCAGCCGCGCCCTTGTGTAAACGCTTGGGCGCTGCTGCCATCGGGCAGGGTGACGCTGCGCGGCAGGCTCGGCCCTTGATCGCTGAGACGCGTGACAAGCACGAAGATCAGCACTAGAACCCCGCCAATCATCACGACGGTCAAGACCGTCACCATCCGTCGCAGAAACCGCAGGTTTGCCGGTTCATCAGGGTTGTCCGTATCCATGTCTCACCGCCGCATCGATTTCATTCTGGGCGATACCCCGCCCGCCCGTCTTGATAAGGCGCTGGCGCGCGATGTGCCAGAGGAAGCGAACCTGTCGCGCACCCGTTTGGGGCGCTTGATCGAGCAGGGCGCGGTGACGGTGGATGGCGCGGTGGTGCAAGACCCGCGTGCCAAGGTGGCCGAAGGGCAGGTGGTGCAGATCGAGGTCGAAGAGGCCGCCGAGAGCCATATCCTGCCCGAAGACATCCCGCTGTCGGTGGTGTTTGAGGATGATGACCTCATCGTGATCGACAAGCCTGCGGGCATGGTGGTGCACCCCGCGCCCGGCTCGCCTTCGGGCACGCTGGTTAACGCCTTGTTAGCACATTGTGGTGATGATCTGTCAGGCGTCGGCGGGATGAAGCGGCCCGGAATCGTGCACCGGATTGATAAGGACACGACCGGCTTGCTGGTCGTCGCCAAGTCTGACGCCGCGCATCATGGGCTGGCGGCACAGTTTGAGAAACATACGGTTGAGCGCTATTACCAGACGCTCGTTTATGGCGTGCCGGACGCCAACGATCCGCGTCTGCGGGGCGTTAAGGGTGCGTCTTTCGAGGCGGGGAACATCCTGCGCATGACCACGCAACTGGCGCGTCACAAGACGGATCGCCAGCGGCAGGCTGTGCTTTTTCAAGGGGGACGCCATGCCGTGACCCGCGCCCGCACCGTCGAGCGGTTTGGCACGCCGCCCGTTGTGGCATTGATGGAATGCTGGCTCGAGACCGGGCGCACGCATCAAATTCGCGTGCATATGGCCCACGCGGGCCATGGCCTCGTTGGCGACGCGACCTATGGCGGGCGGCGCAAGCTGGCCAAGACGGCTTTGCCCGAAGCCACCGCCGACGCGATCCGTGCCTTCCCGCGCCAAGCGCTCCATGCTGCCGTTCTTGGGTTCGAACATCCGGTAACCGGGGAAAACCTGCGGTTTGAAGCACCTTTGCCGCCCGATATGGCGGAATTGCTGAGCCTGCTGCGCAATGGACCGCTTGCTGCGGAATAAGGCCGCCGCCACGGGGAACTTGCCCGTCGGGGGGTACGTTTTGTTCACACACGTTGTGCAATGATGAACAGAAGCCAAGGCGCTTCGACCTTGAAAGCACAGACGGGGCCGCCCATATTGCATGTTAAGCGCAATAACATAGGCCCCGAGTTAATTGGGGAAAGGGACATGACATGGCTAATTATGCAAATCTGCCCGCACCAACACCCGAAGGCGGGCTGAACCGTTACATGCAAGAAATCCGCAAGTTCCCGCTGTTGGAGCCTGAGGAAGAATATATGCTGGCGAAACGCTGGGTTGAGGAACAAGACACCGAAGCAGCTCACAAGATGGTGACCTCGCACCTCCGCCTCGCGGCGAAGATCGCGATGGGCTACCGCGGCTACGGTCTGCCGCAATCCGAGGTGATCTCCGAAGCGAACGTTGGTCTGATGCAGGCTGTGAAGCGTTTTGATCCGGAAAAGGGTTTCCGCTTGGCCACCTATGCGATGTGGTGGATCAGGGCGTCGATCCAGGAATATATTCTGCGCTCTTGGTCGCTGGTCAAACTGGGCACGACTTCTGGTCAGAAGAAGCTGTTCTTTAACCTGCGCAAGGCTAAGAACAAGATCGGCGCCTTGGAAGAAGGCGACCTGCGGCCTGAGAACGTAAAAGAGATCGCAACCCAGCTTGGCGTGACTGAGGCAGAGGTCGTCTCAATGAACCGCCGGATGTCGGGCGGCGATGCGTCATTGAATGCGACCGTCGGCTCCGAAGGCGAGGGGACGATGCAATGGCAAGATTGGCTCGAAGACGAAGATGCTGATCAGGCCGGTGACTACGCCGAACGCGACGAGTTGGAGACCCGGCGCGAGATGCTGGCGGAAGCTTTGGAAGTGTTGAATGACCGCGAGAAGGACATTCTCACGCAGCGCCGCTTGTCGGATGAAACGGTTACACTCGAAGATCTATCCACCCAATATGACGTAAGTCGCGAGCGCATTCGTCAGATTGAGGTTCGGGCCTTTGAGAAGTTGCAAAAGCGTATGCGCGAACTGGCAAAAGAAAAGGGCATGGCGGCGGCGAGCTAATCGCGAACCGCCGCTGTGCTAGGAACCCTCGCTCCCATGAGCGGGGGTTTTTCTTTTTTCCGGTATATGAGGGGCCGCTATTCTACGCGGTACTTTCGTCACCGGTCGCCTAGCTCTCAACAAATGCGCGGCCCGCGTTGCTGCTAGTGTCTCGAATCATCCACGAGGGATGGGCGTTTAAGCCCTGTTTTCCAAAAACAGCCGAGACTGAACCTCAAAAAACTTGGCTTCGAAAGCGCAAAATAGTGTGATTTTGGCCATGTTACCCAACGTTAACCCGCGTAAAGTTTCATCGCCACATTTCCTGCAAGTTGTCGCCCCATTCCCGCCACAATTCACCAACAAAACGTTTGTACAGGTTGGGCAGCGCGATGAACGCAGAGCGTCATTAAAGGTCCATAAGGCAAGGTAAAAGCGAAATTTCCGAACGGACGAGGTTCCTAAATGTTCAAGCGCCTAGAAGTCATCGACAGTTCCACCTTCACCCGCGGGGAGGTCATCCGCAGACGTCGTCTGTACGACCCGGTCTATCTGACCTTCGCCCCCGAAAGCCGCCCCGTTGGCTATGAAATCCTACGCGCCAATATCACCAAGGCGCGCTACTGCCGGGACTTCGGTCGCATTGAGGCCTGCGTCGCGGTGACCTATGCGCATCACCCTTCGGTGCCGCCGCGCACTGCTTTTCTGCTGACCAGCGTTCCCCTGCGCCGCAAAGGCCAGCCGCAGGACCTGCGGATGCGTCTGATCCAGACCGCTGTCAGCCTTTCCGTCCGGATGGATCAACAAGAACGGGAGGCCGCGCTTAAAGCCGCCTGATCGGCTTCCTTACTGCCCATACTGCCAAAGACCGACTGGCCGCGCTCTATCTGGGCGCGGCCCTTTTTATAAGACGTTACCCCTTCAGCCTCGCGCGCAGTACCCGCAACATATTCTCGCCCATGACCTTGCGAATATCAGCCTCGCTCAGGCCCGCGTCCAAGAGAGCATGGGTCAAGGCAGGCATCTCCGAAGTGTCAAAGGCCGTCGCGACCGAGCCGTCAAAGTCGGAGCCCAGCGATACATGGTCGACCCCAACCACTTCGATCGCCTTGAGGATCATCTTGGCGATGCCTTCAGGGCGAATGTCACCGCAAGCGACTTCGTCCCAATAGCCCATGCCGATCACGCCGCCCGTAGCGGCGATGTCCTGCATCAGGTCGTCGGGGAAATTGCGTTTCACATCACAATGCGCCCGCACGCCCGTATGGCTCACCACAAGTGGAATATCCGTCATCTCCAGCACATCACGTGCCACCTGCGGGCTGGAATGGGCAAGGTCGAGCACCATGCCGCGGTTTGCGACTTCACTCACAACCGCACGCCCGAAATCGGTCAAACCTTGATCACCTTCGCCATGCAATGAGCCGCCCAGTGCATTGTCAAAGAAATGGTGCAGCCCGATCACCCGGTGGCCCGCGGCTTCGATCAGGTCGAGGTTGGCCAGATCCTCTTCGAGCGGATGGGCGCCTTCGATGCCAAGGATGCCGCCGACAACCTCTTTGCCCGCCGCGCGATCCGCGACAAGCGCTTCGAGATCGCTGCGGCTCTTGATGATCCGAAAGGTGTCGGGCAGAGCGGCTTCAACCCGGTGCAGTTTCTCGGCCTGATAGAGCGCGCGTTCCAGCAGGCTGTTCCAGGTGCGTATGGGCCAAAGCTGACCGATGGCGAGGGCAGTGATATTGTCAAACGCCTCCGCTGAATTGCTGTCGTAGTTCTGGCCCGCGGGGGATTTCGTCACGGCGGTAAAGACCTGCAACGCGACGCCGCCCTCAATCAGCCGCGGGATATCGACCTGCCCGTAATCGCCACGTTCCGCAAGGTCTCGGTTCCACAGCAGAGGGTCAGCATGCCAATCGCCGACGATCATCTGCACATGTAAGGCGCGGGCATCATCGGACACCGGATAGGGTTCATGCATGGCGACTGCATTGCGGCTCTTTTCGACATAGGCAGGGGCGAAGGCAAAGAACCCGAACACGCCCAGCACGATAACGGTCAGCAGCCCGGCCATGATGATCTTGATAATACGCATGTTAAACCCATTTCTTAGAATACGGGCAGCTTAGACACAGGCCTGCTTTCTACAAAGCATGACGTGGCGCCCGATGGGCCGGTTAGGGCTGCAGAAGAGATAGAGGAGAGCGCAAATGGCTGGCGGTTGGGCCCGTGACGGGGCGGTAAGTGAGCAGATCGAAGCCTCGATCTCAGACGAATTGGCAAGGCTCAAAGCGCGCCGCGCCCCGGTGGGGGAAAGCCGGACCCATTGCGCCGAATGCGAAGAGCCAATCCCCGAGGCAAGGCGCGTCGCACTGCCCGGCGTCAAGCTTTGCATCGACTGCGTGCGCGAGCGCGATGGTCGACAGCAGATGCGTGGCGGGATCAATCGCCGCGGGTCGAAGGACAGCCAGCTGAAGTAGTCGGGAATGTAAGCTGAGAGCCTCGTCACGGCGCGCAATATCTATTGCTTGCGCGTAGTCACAGCGCTAGCCTTTGATTTACATGCAAATGGAACAAAGGCAGGAAATTGATGAAAAACTCCGTTCGAACTTCTCTGGTCGCACTGATGACAGTGGCAACGATAGGCATCGCTGGTCCGAGCATCGCAGGGCCAGAGGACAAATCTGCTTTTGATCCGGTCCAATACGAGGCCCAGAATGTTGTCTATGATTGGAACTATCCAACGCCAGAAACGGGCCTGCGTGCTTTAGGGTTTGTGCGTAATCACATTAAAGCGATGCAGGAGTTTGGCGATCTGGAAAACTCGAATATCGTGATCGTCGCTCACGGCAATGACTTGCATGCCTTCTCGCGGCTCAATAGCGAAGCCTACCCAGACGCGTACGCGCAGTTGAAAGAACTTACTGATTTGGGAGTAGAGATTCACGTTTGCCGCAACGCTGCCCGTGGCCGCGGTTACGCGCCAGAAGACTTCTATGATATCATCAAGGTGGTTCCGGCAGCGGTGATCGATATCGCGAAATACGGCAATCTTGGCTACAGTTACATGTATCCCGAATTGTTCCCCCGCATGACCCGCGAGGATATTATTGCCAAACATCCTGAAGTAACGATGGACGAATAGTCCCGCGAGGCGCAGCGTGAACAAGGCGCTGCGCCTCACTTATCTTACGGTCTTAAGGAAGACCAACTGATGTAGGTACGTCATACCTGCCTGTAGGGGGTCTCAAGGGTATAAGTCAGCCCCGTCGGCGCGAAGTCGAGGTTGGCGGTGCCGCCGAGTTCCGAGGCCACCAGGCGCTTTACCAGCTTGGAGCCAAAGCCCACGTTGCGGGTTTTCTCTTCTAATGGCGGACCGCCGCTTTCTTCCCAGACCAACCGAAAACGCTGGTTTTCGCTTTCCCCCATAAGGGTCCAATGCAACCGCACGCGACCCGCGTCGCTTGTCAGCGCGCCGTATTTCATCGCATTGGTCATGAGTTCAAAAAGGGCCAGCGCCAACATCGCCACGCTCTCGGGGGAGAAGACGACGTCCGGCCCTTCGAGATCGAACTGGGTTTCTACGCCAGAATCCTCCGCCGTCAGCTTGGCAACCTCGCGAATGCTGGTGCTGCGCCATTTGTTTGACACCAGAAGATCATGCGCCTTGGCCATGGACTGCAGCCGGGCCATGAAACGGTCGGTTTCTTCAGCCGACGCATCCGAGCGGAATGTTTGCCGTGCGATGCCCGAGACCACGGCAAGGTTGTTTTTGACCCGGTGGTTCAGCTCTTGCAATGTGATCTTGAGCTGACGATCCGTTTGCACTCGTTGGGTGATATCGCGCATCAGCAGGGAAAAATCCGGTTCGGGGATCCGCACGCCGGGTTCTGTGATCGGGGTCAGCGATATTGACAGATGTTTGCCGTCCGGTGTTTCCGCGTCAAAGAACTCTGGCGCCGCGCCGTCGAGCGCTTGGGGCAGCACATCGGCCAGCCAGTCCGCCTCGCCCAGCAGGGGGACCAACTCGGTCACCGGACGCCCGGTCGCGGTGCTGGCGTCAAAGCCGAACATCGCTGCTGCACGCGGGTTGAAGTTCTTGGCCCGCCCTGAGGAATCGATGCGGAAGATCGCCACTTGGGCCGAGCGGATTACCGCGGCCAGTTCTTCGGCATCATCGCGGGCGCGCCGCAAGTCGGCTTCATACATCGCCCGCTCGGTCGCGTCGAAAATATTGAAAACGATCCGAGCCTTAGGGCCATCGTCCGCCGGATGGCGGCTGGCGTTCAGCAGGATCGGGAAGCGGTCTTCGCCCTTGGGCGCCAAACGGCAGAGGATCTCACGGGCAAAGCCCTGTAGCAGGATCATCGGCATGATATGCGTGTCGAAAAACACCCGCCCCGGCACATCGAGAAGATGCGACAAGCGCTGGCCGACAAGGTCGTCAGGCGGGCAACCGGCCCAGTCTGCGAAGCGGCTGTTGCAATAGGTGATTTTAGCATTGTGGTCGGTCACCACAAAACCACTGTCGGCCCGGTCGATCAGTAGCTGTGCATCTTCCGCAGCGAGAATAGGGGGCGGCGCCAAGGGCTCAGTCGCTCTCGCTAAGGTAACGTTTGATTTCGCGGATGGTTTTTTGCGGCGCGGTCATATGCGGGCAATGGCCCACTGCTTCGACCACCCGCAAGGTCGCGCCGGTCATCGTGCCATACATCCAGTCGCCCACCGCCACGGGGGCAACGGCGTCGTCGTCGCATTGCAAGATGAGCGTGGGCGTCGTGATCCGTTCCATATCCGCGCGGCGGTCGGACAGGAATGTGACCCGGCCAAAGTGACGCGCGATGTCGGGGTTGGTGCGGCAAAAGCTCTGGGTCAGCATGCGCGAGGCATCGCCTTCGGCAGGCTCGCCCGCGATCGTGGGGGCCAATTGTTCGGCCCAGCCGAGGTAGTTCTCTTGCATGAAGTCGATGACCTGCAAAAGATCGTCCTTCTCGAACCCGCCGTTGTATTCCCCGTCATTCAAAAAACAGGGCGAGGGGGAGACCATGATCACCCGTTCAAAGCGGCCCGGGTTGTCAGCAGCCGCGATCCCCGCCGTAATGGCAGAGACCGAGTGACCGACAACAATGGGTTTTTCCAACTCCAACGCATCGCAAATCTCCACCAGATCTTGCGCATGGGCCGAAAGGTCGCTGTAGCGCTCGAAATCATAGGCGGAGAGATCGGATTGCCCGGCCCCGGTCAGGTCAAAAAGTACCACGCGGTAGTCGTCTTCAAAAGCCGGAGCCACGAAGCGCCACATGGTTTGGTCACAGCCAAAACCGTGGGCAAAGACAATCGCCTTCTGCCCCGTTCCCGAAACCTTTACATTATTTCGTTCTAGCACAGACATTGCGACCAATCCCCCGGATGATTTGTGCCGACCATGTCAGTTTAGCGTTATTCCATTGCCTCTAACTCGTCAATCATGCCGGAGATCATGCTCAGCCCCTTATCCCAGAACGCGGGGTCCGAGGCATCGAGCCCGAAGGGGGCCAGAAGTTCTTTGTGGTGCTTCGAGCCGCCCGCTTTCAGCATTTCGAAATACTTGTCCTCAAAGCCTTCTTCGCCCTCGGCATAGACCGCATAGAGCGCATTCACCAAACCGTCGCCAAAGGCATAGGCGTAGACGTAGAAGGGCGAGTGGACGAAATGGGGGATATAGGCCCAGAAGGTCTCGTAGCCGTCCATATACTCAAACGCAGGTCCAAGGCTCTCGGCTTGAACGCTCATCCAAAGCGCGTTGATGTCGTCGGGCGTCAACTCGCCGCCTTTGCGGGCGTCGTGGAGTTTGCACTCGAAGTCATAGAACGCGATCTGGCGCACGACCGTGTTGATCATGTCCTCAACCTTGCCCGCCAGCAGCACCTTGCGCTCGGCCTGGGTCTTGGCCTTGTCGAGCATCTTGCGGAAGGTGAGCATCTCGCCAAAGACCGAAGCCGTCTCGGCCAAGGTCAGCGGGGTCGAGGACAGCATCTCGCCCTGCTCGGCGGCCAGCACTTGGTGCACGCCGTGGCCCAACTCATGCGCCAGCGTCATCACGTCACGCGGTTTTCCGAGGTAGTTCAGCATCACATAGGGGTGGACGTTGGTCACGGTCGGATGCGCAAAGGCGCCCGGAGCCTTGCCCGGTTTCACGCCCGCGTCGATCCAGCCCTTGGTGAAGAACGGCTTCGCCAACTCGCCCATGCGCGGATCAAAGGCGGTATAGGCCTCCATCACGGTCTCTTCGGCCTGCGCCCAATCGACGACCTTGGGGTCTTCCATCGGCAGCGGCGCGTTGCGGTCCCAGACCTGCATCACGTCAAGGCCGAGCCATTTGCGCTTCAACTCGTAGTAGCGGTGGCTGAGCTTCGGGTAGGCCTCGACCACCGCGTTGCGCAGGGCTTCGACGACTTCCGGCTCGACGTGGTTGGAAAGGTGCCGCCCGGTCTGCGGCGTCTCCATCCCGCGCCAGCGGTCCATGACCTCTTTCTCTTTCACCTGCGTGTTGTGTACGCGGGCAAAGGTGCGGATGTTCGCGCCCAAAACCTCGGCCAATTCGCGCGCGCCTGCTTCACGCTTAGCGCGGTCGGGGTCGGTAAGCAGGTTCAGTGTGCCTTCGATGTTGAGCGTCTCGCCATCGACCTCAAACTCCAGCCCTGCGATGGTTTCGTCAAACATCCGCTCCCAAGCATCACCCACAACACCGAGATCGTGGAGGAACTTCTCCATCTCATCGGACAGTTGATAGGGTTTCATCGACCGGATGCGGTCGAACACAGGCTTGTAGCGCGCCAGATCGGGGTCTTGGTTCAACAGATCGGCGAGGTGATCGTCCGGCAGTTTGTTCAGTTCCAGCGTGAAAAACACCAGCGGCGTGGTGTAATCGGTGATCTTTTCCTGCATGTCGGACATGAACTTGGCCCGGCCAGAGTCCGTCGTCAGCTGGTAATAGCGCAGCCCTGCAAAGGACATGATGCGCCCCGCGACTTCATTGATCTTTTCATTGCGCAGCACACAGTCGAGCAGACCCTTGGCGTCCAGCGCTGCCAGCTTGCCTTCGTAGTCAGTTGCAAAGCTCGCGCAGGCCTCCTCCAACCAATCCAGATCGCGCTTCAGTTCCGCCGCATCTTCGCTGGTGTAGAGATCGCTCAAGTCCCATTCCGGCAGGTTGCCAAGGTCTTTGCCCCCGGCACTGGCATTGGCGTCGCGAAGCGGGAAGGGAAGCTGAAACATCGGTGTACCTCTTTTGCGTTTCGTCACATCTATGCGTCCCGGCGGGCAGGGACAAGCTACCCGTAGATGCGCAGCATTTCTTTCAGGTCATCCAGCGTGTTTGCCTCCTGCAACGGCTTGTCCTTGCGCCAGCGCAGCATGCGCGGAAAGCGCAGGGCCACACCGGATTTATGGCGCGGGCTGGGCTGGATGCCCTCGAAGGCGATCTCGAAAACATGATGCGGGGTCACCTGCCGGACCGGGCCAAATCGTTGCAGCGTGTTCTTGCGCACCCAAGCGGTGATGGAGCGGAACTCGGCGTCCGTGAGGCCGGAGTAGGCCTTGGTGAAGGGCACCAGATCATTGCCGTTCCAGACCGCAAAGGTGAAATCGGTGAAAAGGTTGGCGCGGCGGCCCGAGCCCGATTGCGCATAGATCATCACCGCGTCGATGGTCAGCGGGTCGAGCTTCCATTTCCACCAGTCGCCCTTTTTGCGGCCCGAGAGATACGGGCTGTCGGCGCGTTTCAGCATTAGCCCTTCGGCCTGCGCCTCGCGTGCGGTTTCGCGCAGCGCGGCCAGTTCGGACCAATCGGTGAACCGGTGCTGCGGCGACAGGCGGATCGGCGCGTCTGCGGGCAGGTCTGCGCTGGCTTCTTCCAGCAGGGCGCGGCGCTCGGCGAAGGGGCGGTGGCGGATGTCTTCGCCCTGCCATTCAAGCATGTCATAGGCGTGCAGGATCACGGGCGCTTCGGCGAGCAGCTTTTTCGGCACGGTCTTGCGGCCAATGCGGGCTTGCAGCGCGTTGAAGGACGAGGGGAAATCGGCTCCCGGTTGCCAGACCAGCAGTTCCCCATCAAGCACCGTGCCAGGGGGCATATGGTCCGCTGCGCGGGCGAGTTCGGGGAAACGGTCGGTCATCAGTTCCTCGCCACGTGACCAGACGAAGTAATCGCCATCGCGCAGGATCAACTGGCCCCGGATGCCGTCCCATTTCCACTCCGCGCGCCATTCGGTCGGATCGCCCAAGGCCTCCGGCCCGTCCTCTAGTGCATAGGCGAGGTAGAAGGGGTAGGGGCGCGAGGCGTCGGCGCTGGCGTCTTCGGCCTCGATCAGGCTGTGCCATGTCACGTCGTCGGGGTGCCAATTGCCCATGAGGCGATGCGCCATTTCGGGTTCTGGCTTGCCGGTGGCGCGGGACAGGGCGCGGGTCATGAGTTTCTGGCTGATGCCGATGCGAAAGCCGCCGGTGATGAGTTTGTTGAACAAGAACCGCTCAGTGCCGCCAAGCTGTTGCCAAGCCGAAAGGACAAAGGATTTGCGCGCCGCGTCGTCTTCCTCCTTCAACCCGCGCAGGGCGTTGATCCATGAGGTGAGCGTGCCGGTGTCGTCGCTGTCGACCGGGGGCAGGACCAGCGCGATTGTCTCGGCCAAGTCACCGACGATGGCGTAGCTGTCCTCGAAAAGCCAAAGCGGCACGCCGGAGGCTTCGGAAGCCCATTCCCGCAGTTTGGTCGTGGTCACGGCGCGTTTTGGGCGGCGGCCTGAGAAGAGAGCGACGGTCCAAAGGCGGTCGGTCTCCTCGGCCGTGGTGAAATACTCGGCCAAGGACGCGATCTTGATCGTGGTTTTGGTGGTCTGGTCGACGGCGTTAAAGAGGGCGGCAAAATCTTTCATTCGCTGTCGCCTCCGTCACTGTCGAACTGGGTCGGCACGACCTGTGCGTTCCAGCCTTGATCGTTAAGGTATCGCGTGAAGATATCCGTGTAACCATGCGTGACATATATGTTTTCTGCGCCCGTCTCGCGGATCGCCCAGAGCAGCCCATCCCAGTCCGCATGGTCGGAAATGACAAACCCCCGGTCCCCCGCACGCCGCCTGCGCACTCCGCGCAGGGCCATCCAGCCCGAGGCAAAGGCACTCTCCTGCGCGCCAAAGCGGCGCGCCCATTGGCTGCCGAGCGCGGAGGGCGGGGCCAGCACCAGCGCGCCGGGGTGGTCTTTGGGGTTGAGTTCAGGCGTGACCAGTGTGGTATCGGGCAGGGTGATGCCTTGGCCGCGCAGCACGGCATTGGTGTTTTCCACCGCCGTATGGGTCAAGATCGGCCCGACCTCGGGGGCGAGCATTGACAGCAGACGTTGCGCCTTGCCCAGTGAGTATGCCCCAAGGAAAGCCGTCTTGCCCTCGGCGGCGCATCTGGCCCACCAAGCATTGAGGTCCGCGGCGACATCCGCCTGCGGAGCCCAACGAAAGACCGGCAGGCCAAAGGTGCTCTCGGTGATGAAATGGTGGCATTTGACCGGCTCGAAAGGCTCGGACATGCCGTCGTCGATCACCTTGTAATCCCCCGACGCGACCCAAACCTCGCCCGCGACCTCGACCCGTATCTGCGCGCTGCCGGGCACATGGCCCGCGGGGTGGTAGGACACGGTGGCGCCGCCGATCTGCCGCTGTTCGCCATAGGCGATGCCCTCGGCGTCGATCTCGCCCAACCGGTGGCGCATGACGGGCAGGGCGGCATCCGTGGCGAGGTAGCTGCCCATGCCGTCGCGGGCGTGGTCGGCATGGCCATGGGTGATCAGCGCCCGCGCAACGGGGCGCCACGGATCGATGTAAAAATCCCCGGCGGCACAATAGATGCCGTTTTCGGTGAAGGTGAGGACGGGTGCGCGTGTCATCCTGAGCAATCTAGGCGGCGCGCGGCGATTGCACAGGAAATAAGTCTGGGGAGGGCAGTTAGCTCGTGACGCTGCCCAAGTAGAGCTTTTCCAGACTGTCAAAGATCGGGCCGCGCAGTTCGGGGACCTCCAGGAGCACCTCATGCTCACCGCCCTCGACGATCTCTAGCCGCCCGCCTTTCCAGTCCGCCATCCGTTGATGCACGCGGGGCGTGGCGACGATGCGTTCGTTGCTGCCGAGGAAGGTGACGCAGGGCATGCTTGGCGCCGAGCGGCTCGCGAGATGTTTGGTCTCGGCCAGTGCTTCGCGCAGCCAGACAAAGCTGGGGCCGCCTAGGCTGAGCTCTGGATGGGCCGCCAATTGGTCGCGCATCATATCGTACATCTGTTGGTCAGTGGTTAGCAGGTTGTCCTCGAAGGGGGCGATGACCGGGTAGGGCTCGATCTTGGTGCCCGGCGGGAGGCGGTGGCCCTGACCTACACGCGGCATCATCTGCGCCAAGGACCACGCAACAGCGCGCAACTGCGGTGCGACATAGATGCCCCACATCGGCCCGGTAAAGGCGGCGGCCTGCACCGGCAGCCCCTCCATCACGGCGCGGAGCCCGATGCAGCCGCCCATGGAGTGGGCCAGCAGGAAATAGGGGCGCGGCAGGTTCAGGCTGCGGGCGGCGCGCAGCATAACGGCCACGTCTTTTTGATAATCGCCAAAGGCATCGACATGGCCGATCCGGGCGTCGGGCAACATCCGGTCAGACAAGCCCTGACCGCGCCAGTCGATCGCAAAGGTGGCCAGCCCGCGCCGCGCCAACTCGGCGGCGCAAAGCCCGTATTTCTCGATATATTCGGTCCGCCCGGGGAACAGCAGCACCGTGCCCCGCGCGCCTTCAAGCGGCCAATGACCCAGCCTGATCCGCTTGCCATCCGAGGCTTCGGCCCAATAGGCCGCGCCGCCCTCTGGACCGGGGGCGATGTCGGTGAAAAGCGGGGCCGGGTCGAGCTGCATCAACCGAGAACGGCGGCGAGTTTCATCGCCATGCCCATGTCGCCGTCGATCTTGAGCTTGCCGGTCATGAAAGCGGAGGTGGGGTTGGTGTCACCCTCAAGGATCGACTGGAAGGTTTCGGCATCGGCGCTGAGCGTCACGTCTGCTTCTTCATCAGCAGCGCGGGCACCTGTCTCGTCCATCATCACGGCGCCTTCACCTTCGATGTCGAACTTGGCCGTGCCGTCAAAATCGCTGCCGGACAGCTTTTCGTTCAACACCACAACCGCTTCGTTCACAATATCGCTCATCGCTCGCCCTTTTTTGGCATTTGGCCCCGTCACGTCTGGAATTGCGGCGGCAGCCTGTTACATTCACTGTTGTTATGCGCATCCCAACCGTCAACCTCAAACATACCGTTGCGGCAGTTGGCGGCTTTCTGTGGCTTACGGGTCTGGCAGGGGCCGAACCGGCGCCGCCTGAACTGATGGAAAAGCTGCGCGATGCCCCCGCTGCCGAAGCGCCGCGTATCGTTCATGAGATTGAGGCGCATTGGTCGCGCTCGGGCTCGGCGGCGATGGACCTGCTGCTGTCACGTGGGCGTGACGCGTTGGAGGCAGGCGACACGCAGCTGGCGATTGAGCATCTCACAGCGCTGACCGATCATGCGCCGCAGTTCGCCGAAGGGTTCCACACGCGGGCGCAGGCGTTTTATCGGGCGGATTTATATGGCCCTGCGCTGGATGATCTGGAACGCACGCTGGCGCTGAACCCGACAAACTATAACGCGGTTTTCGGCCTTGCCGTGATGGTGCAGGAGTTTGGCGATCTGGGGCGCGCCGCGATCCTCTACCGTAAGGCACTCGCGCTGAACCCGCATCACGAAGATGCCCGCTCCGCGCTCGACGCGCTGCGCCGGGATGGCATCGGACGCGAGCTTTAATTCAAGGATACACACGTGGCAGGCAACAAGCGTGTCGTGGCCGTACTCGGCCCGACAAATACCGGCAAGACGACCTATGCAATCGAACGTATGCTGGCCCACCGCACTGGCGTGATCGGCCTGCCGCTGCGGCTTTTGGCGCGCGAGGTCTATGACCGCATCGTCAAGGCGCGCGGCCCTTCGGTGGTGGCGCTGGTGACGGGCGAGGAGCGCATCGTGCCGCCGCGCACGCAGTATTGGGTCTGCACCGTGGAGGCGATGCCGCAAGAGATTGGCGCGGATTTCGTTGCAATTGACGAGATCCAGCTTTGTGCCGACCCCGAGCGCGGCCATGTTTTTACCGACCGTCTGCTGCGGTCGCGTGGCTTGCATGAGACGCTCTTTATGGGCGCCGACACCATGCGCGGCACCATTGCGGCGCTGGTGCCAGAGGTTGATTTCATGCGGCGCGACCGGATGAGCGAACTGGTCTACTCGGGCCAGAAAAAGATCAGCCGGATGAAGCCGCGCTCGGCCATCGTCGGCTTTTCGGTCGAGAACGTCTACGCCATTGCCGAACTCATTCGCCGCCAAAAGGGCGGAGCGGCGGTGGTGATGGGGGCTCTTTCGCCGCGCACCCGCAATGCGCAGGTCGAGATGTATCAGAATGGCGAGGTCGATTATCTGGTGGCCACCGATGCGATTGGCATGGGGCTGAACCTCGATGTCGATCACGTCGCCTTTTCAGCGCTGAGCAAATTTGACGGACGGCGCATGCGCCCCCTCGCGCCGAATGAGTTGGCGCAGATCGCGGGCCGGGCGGGGCGCGGGTTCAAATCCGGCACCTTTGGCACCACCGGCGATGCGCCCGCCTTGGACGATGGGGTCGCGCGGGCGATCATGGACCATAACTTCACCCCGCAGAACAAAGTGAACTGGCGCAACCACGCGCTGCAATTCGGCACCGTCGACCGGCTGATCCAAAGCCTCGAGATGCCGCCCGAGGACCAACGGCTGGTCCGGGCGCGCGAGTCCGATGACCTGAAAGCGCTGAAGTCCTTGGCCCAAATGGATGAGGTGTTTGCCCGCGCCAGTGACCCGACCTCGGTGCGGCTTCTCTGGGATGTCTGCCGCATTCCCGACTTTCGCGGCATCAGCCACGCCGAACATGCGGGGCTGCTAGAGACCATTTTTAACGACCTGCACCAGCGCGGATTTATCCCCGATGACTGGCTGGCGCGACAAATCAAACGAATTGATCGAACCGATGGGGACATTGATGCGTTGTCCAAACGACTCGCGTTTATCCGCACATGGACCTACGTTGCGCAGCGCAAGGGCTGGACGAAGGACGAAAGCCATTGGCGCGACACAACGCGTGTCGTAGAAGACCGCTTGTCGGACGCTCTACATGAGCGGCTGACTCAAAGATTTGTAGATCGGCGTACATCCGTATTGTTGCGCCGGCTTGGACAGAAGGAAGCCATGGTGGCCGATGTAAACGAGACCGGTGAAGTCACCGTTGAAGGTGAATTTGTAGGCAAGCTGGACGGGTTCCGCTTTCGGGTGGACAAGGGCGCAGGCGCGGCCGAGGACAAGACGGTCAAGACCGCCGCATTGCAGGCGCTGGCGCCGCAGTTCCATCTGCGCGCCGACCGTTTCTACAATGCGCCGGATACCGAGATTGATTTCACCGAGCAGGGCGGCCTGATGTGGGGCAGTGCTGCAGTGGGCAAGCTGGTGGCGGGCGCTGATGCGCTCAAGCCGCAGGTCGAGGTCTTTGTGGACGACATTGCGGGCCCCGAAGTGGCCGAGAAGGTGAAGCGCCGTTTGCAGCATTTCATCGACCGTAAGGTTGCGGCCCTCTTCGAGCCGCTCTTGGGTCTTGGAAAAGACGAGACCCTCACCGGTCTGGCCCGCGGCTTTGCTTTCCAACTGGTCGAGAGCTTTGGCATCCTGCCCCGCGCGCAAGTGGCCGAGGACGTGAAATCGCTTGATCAAGACGCCCGTGGTGCGCTGCGCAAACATGGCATCCGCTTTGGCCAGTTCACCATCTTCATGCCGCTGATGCTGAAACCCGCACCGACGCGTCTGCGTCTGGTGCTTTGGTCGCTCAGCAAAGGTCTGAACGAATTCCCCGAAAGCCCGCCCCCCGGTCTGGTCACCATTCCGGTCGAGAGTGGCGCGCCCGAAGGCGCCGACACGATGTCGGGCTACCGCAACGCGGGCAAGCGTGCGATCCGCATCGACATGCTGGAACGTCTGGCTGACATGCTGCGCGCCGAAGACTCGCGCGGTGGGTTCGAGGCCAAGCCGGACATGCTCTCGATCACCGGCATGACGCTTGAGCAATTCGCCGACCTGATGGAAGGTCTGGGCTATAAGGCCGAAAAAGACGAGCGCACCAAGGTGAAGCCTGTCGACGTGGTGATGCCCAAAGACGGCAGCCATGACGCGATGGATCCTTCGGCGGATAACGTGGTGCCTGAGAAGGTCGCCCCCGACGCCGTGACAGATGACGCTGCTGACAGGCCGATCATGGACGTCGCAGCCGAAGAGCCAGCGGGCGGCATCATTGAGACGCCTTCGGATGAAACCAACCCCGCTGACCGTCCGGCAGATGTGGCTGACATTCCAGATGATGGTATCGCCCCGATCGCCGATGTTTCGGCAGAAGACCCCGAGGTCGACGCTGCAATCCCCGAGGTGCCAGCGGAAGAAATCCCCCAAGGCACCGCGGCTGATGCGGATATCGCCGGGCCTGAGATGGAAGTATTCTACACCTTCACATGGGCGCGCAGCCCGCGGGGCAATGCAGGTGGCCGCCGTGGCGGTGACCGTCCGCAGGGGCAGGGCAAGCCACGTGGCAAAGCTGGCCCCAAAGGCAAGGGGCGCAAGCCCGGTGGCGACAAGCCTGCCAAGAGCCAGAACTTCTCGGCCCGTCCGCCGCGCAAGGAAAAGCAGATCGACCCCGACAACCCCTTCGCCGCAGCGCTCATGGGGCTGAAGGACGACAAGTAAGTGGCGGCGGGCGAGAAACTACGGCTCGATAAATGGCTGTGGCATGCCCGCTTTTTCAAAACCCGCTCGCTCGCCGCCGCTCAGGTGGCGGGCGGTGCGGTTCGGATCAACGGCACCCCCACACAAAAACGCGCCAGCAACGTCGGCCCCGGCGATGTGCTGACCTTTGCCCAAGGCGATCACGTCCGCGTCATTCAGATCGACGCCATCGGCCAGCGGCGCGGCCCGGCGCCCGAGGCGCAGGCGCTTTACACCGATCTGTCCCCGCCAGAGCCCAAGCCAAAGAACGTGACCCCGGAAAATCCCGCCTATGAGGGAAAGGGGCGCCCGACCAAGCGCGACCGCAGGCAGCTTGATCTTTCTAAGGCGCGCCACCTTGAATGATCTCGCCCACCGGTTTAGCTAACCCTCCGAACGCCCCAGCCAGAGTTTCCCGCATGACCTATATCGTGAACGACGCCTGCATCGCCTGCAAATACACCGACTGCGTCGAGGTATGTCCGGTGGATTGCTTTTACGAAGGCGAGAACATGCTGGTCATCCACCCCGATGAGTGCATCGACTGCGGCGTCTGCGAGCCGGAATGCCCCGCCGATGCGATCCGCCCGGACACCGAGCCGGAAATGGAGAAATGGGTCGAGTTCAACCGCAAGTATTCCGAGCTATGGCCCGTCATCATCACCAAGAAAGATCCGCTGCCCGAGGCGGAGGAGATGGATGGGAAAGAGGGCAAGATGGACCTCTTTTCAGAAAAGCCCGGCGAGGGCGGCTGATTCGCGCAATACTCTGTTCGGATTATCTGAGCTTTGCACCTTAAATTGCTGGTTTATCTTGGGTTTCGCCCATTCGGCCCACGCCCCGCTTCCGAATGCTACGATTTTGTGCTATAATGGAGGCAAGCTGTAACAGACGAGCCAGAAATGCATCGACCACGCTGCCAAGGTTGACATCAAATTTCTAGAGCAGACGCACCCGAAACGCAGACCGTTCAGGCTGTTTTCGCTTGCGTCTTTCACGTGCTGTTCAGGTTCATGAGTTAATAGCGGGGCTGCCCCGCACGCCAAGGAGCGATCTATATGACCAAATCGAAAAAGCTAGACTTCCGCCCGAATGAGTTCGTTGTCTACCCTGCGCATGGCGTTGGGCAGATCGTCTCGATCGAGGAACAGGAAGTCGCCGGCATCTCGCTGGAGCTGTTCGTGATTTCCTTTGAAAAAGACAAGATGACCCTGCGGGTGCCCACGCATAAGGCGACCGAAATCGGCATGCGTGCCTTGTCCACGCCTGACGTAATCAACCATGCGATGAAGACACTGAAGGGCAAGGCCAAGGTCAAACGCGCCATGTGGTCGCGCCGTGCGCAGGAGTATGAGCAAAAGATCAACTCTGGCGATCTCATTGCCATTGCCGAGGTCGTGCGCGACCTGCACCGCACCGATGACCAGCGCGAGCAGAGCTATTCCGAGCGTCAGCTTTACGAAGCGGCACTTGAGCGTCTGACCCGCGAAGTTGCTGCCGTCTCCGGTGGAGATGAGCTGGCCGCAGCCAAGCAGGTTGGCGATGTGCTGGAAAGCCGCGTCGCAGCTTAAGCGGTCTGTCTTTTAGATTAAGCCGCGTCCTCCGGGGCGCGGCTTTTTCTATGCACAGGCGCTTTAGGCCTGCCAGCCAAAGACCATCATCTGACAGCCCATCAGCAGGGCAATTTCAGTGATCTGCTGTGTGGCACCCAAGACATCACCGGTCTGGCCGCCAATTTTGCGCTTGGCCAGCTGTCGCACCACGAGTGCCGCCAAGAATGCCAAGAGAACCAGGCGCCACGCTGAAACGTCTGGGGCGAGCACCGTCACCATCACTGCGATCAGCACAGCCGCTGCCGTGGCCATCTCTCCGGGCCGCCCGGTGCGGTCTGATAAGCCGTCGCGGCGCGCAATCGGCAGGCTGTCCATCACCCAGACCATCGCGGCGCGGGAACCGCAGGCCGCAATTACCAGCGCCCAAAGCAGCGCCCCATCGGTGATCAATTCGGCGATCAGATACCAGCGAAGCAGCAGCGAAAACACCAACGCGATCACCCCATAGCTGCCGATCATGCTGTCCTTCATGATCCGCAGCCGCTTTTCCGCCGTCCAGCCGCCCCAGAACCCATCCGCGCAATCTGCGAGCCCGTCTTCATGCAACGCGCCGCTGAGCATCACCAGCGTGGTTAGCACAATGCCAGCCACCAAGGGCGCAGTGGCTCCCATGCGGCTCAGCGCTTCGCCCACGCCCGCTGCGATGAGGGCGAGCAAGATCCCAACCAGCGGATAGGCCCACGCCCCCCGCGCGGCGGGGCGGTGGGCTTGGGTCGGGAAATGAAAATGCGGCAGGGGCAGGCGGGTCAGCAATGCGAGGGCCACGGGAATGTCACGGGGCCGAAAGGTGTCTTTCACCGTGGCAATGTCGGGAATGGCCATGTTTTGTCCCTTCGGCACTTTCAGCCCGGACAGGCTACGGCTAGAAACGGTTAAATATCAATCCTTAAAGGCCTGCATATGACATCGTCCTTCGCCAGTCTTACCGAATTCCGCAGCCTGTTGCAGCAGATGCCTGGCGTCGATGCCGAGGCGGCAGAGGCCGCGCGGGCGCATGACAGCCAGCTGACCAAACCGCCCGGCGCGCTTGGGCGGCTGGAGGATTTGGCCGTTTGGTATCGCGGTTGGCGCGGGGGCGAACGGTCAGAGATAAATGCGCCCCAAATTATCGTATTTGCGGGAAACCACGGCGTTGCGGCGCGCGGGGTCTCGGCTTTCCCGGCAGCGGTGACTGAACAGATGGTGCTGAATTTCCAGCGCGGCGGAGCAGCGATTAACCAGATCGCGCGGGTGAACGGGGCGACGTTGGATGTGGTCCCGCTCGCACTTGATGAACCGACGCAGGATTTCACCAAAGCGCCCGCGATGGAGGAGGCAGAGTTCGTTGAGGCGCTGCGCGCGGGCTGGGACGCAGTGAGCGAGACGGCTGACCTTCTGGTGGTCGGTGAAATGGGGATCGCCAACACGACTTCCGCCGCGGCGCTGGCCTGTGCTTTGCTGGGTGGTGAGGCGGCGGTTTGGGTCGGACGTGGCACCGGGGTGGACGATGACGGGCTTGCCCTGAAAACCCAGGTTATTGCGGAAGGGGTCGCCCTGCACCGCGACAGTGGTGACGGCCTCGAGATCCTCCGCCACCTCGGCGGGCGCGAATTGGCGGCGATGGCGGGGGCGATGGCGCGGGCACGGCACCTGCGCATCCCGGTGATCCTTGACGGGTTCATCTGCTGTGCGGCTGCGCTCTGTCTTGAGCGGACCGCAGCGGGCGCATTGGATCATGCGGTGGCGGGACACCTTAGCGCCGAAGGCGGCCATGGGCGTTTGCTGGAAGCGTTGGATAAGGCGCCGCTGCTCAGCCTCAATTTGCGTTTGGGGGAAGCCTCAGGCGCAGGGCTGGCCATCGGCGTGCTGAAAGCTGCGCTCGCTTGCCATGCGGGCATGGCGACCTTTGCCGAGGCGGGCGTCAGCGATGGATAACCGCTAGACCTTCAGGCGCTGTCCTTGTCGTTCTCCGTGCTAAGATTGAGAAAGGCTGTTTCCAACTCCTTCTGCAATTCCTTTGCACGGGCGACATAGGCCGGGTTCTGCGACGGCGGCACGTCTGGCCGCCAAAGGGCCGCTAACTCGCGGACCGAGGCACGGTCATGGGCGTAGAAGAGTTTTTGCGCCTCGCTGGCCTCGAACTCCGTCAGCCCCATGTTCTCCAGCACATAGCGTCCGGCCCGGAGCGAGCTGTCAAAGACCTCGCGCGTGATGTCATTCGAGCCGGCCTGATAGTGACGGTACACCTCTGTCCGGTCCCGCGCGCGGCTGACGATATGCAAGTTTGGGTTCTCTTTGCGCGCATAGGCGATCAACGCGACCGCGGCGCGGGGATTGTCCAGCGCCACAACCAAGACGCTGGCGTCCTGCAGCCCGGCCTTGCGCAGAATGTCGGGGCGGGTGGGGTCGCCCAAGAACCCTTTGAACCCAAAGCGCCGCATCACGGCGATGGTTTCGGGATTGTGGTCCAAGACTACCGTTTCGAAACCGCTGGCCTGCACCATTCGGTTCACCATCTGCCCGAACCGCCCCACGCCCGCGATGATCACCGGACCGCTTTCGTCAATCTCATCCGGCGTCACGGGGGCTGCGCCGTTGGACCGTTTGCTGATGAAATCATAGAGGATGAACAGCAGCGGGGTGATCAACATGGTCAGCGCGATGACGAGCAAGAGCGTCTCGGCAATCGGGTCGGGCATGACGCCGGTGGCGAGCGAAAAGCTGACCAGCACAAAGCCAAATTCACCTGCCTGTGCCAATGCTAGCGTAAAGAGCCATTCATCCTGACCCTTGAGCCGGAAAAGCCGTCCTAGGAACATCAGGATATGAGCTTTGACGATAATGACCAAAAGCGCCATCGAGATCAGGATCAGCGGCTTTTCAAAGAGCAGCACGAAATTGATCCCGGCGCCGACGGTGATGAAAAAAAGCCCGAGAAGCAGCCCTTTGAAGGGTTCGAGGTCGGTCTCCAACTCGTGACGGAACTCGCTGCTGGCCAACACCACTCCGGCGAGGAAAGCGCCGAGCGCGGGTGACAAGCCTACGACTGTCATCAGCGAGGAGATCCCCACCACGATCAACAAGGCCAGCGCCGTATACATCTCACGCAGTTTCGACAGGTGGATGTAGCGAAAGACAGGGCGGGTCAGATAGATACCGACGAGAATGATCGCCGCCACCGCACCGATAGTGACCAAGGTCACACCCCAGCCGGGGAGGCTCTGGATATAGGTCTCAATGGCATGTGCCGTCTCGCCTGCTTGGCTTGTCTCGGCCCCGGCATGGGCGGTTTCGACTTCGCCTGAACTAAGGGAAATCGACCCGTCAGGCAGAAGCCCGCCAGAAATATTGGTGGCAAGCAGCGGCAGGAAGGCGAGGATGGGGATCACCGCGATGTCTTGTGTCAGAAGCACCGAAAAGACCGAGCGCCCGCCTTGGGTCCGCATCAGCCCTTTTTCGGTCAGTGTTTGCAGAACGATCGCCGTGGACGAAAGCGATAGCGTCAACCCGATGGCAAAGGCGACTTGCCATGGCTGATCATAGGCCATCGCCACGCCCATCAGCGCTGCCGTTGACAGCACAACCTGCGCGCCGCCCAAACCCAGCAGACGGTGGCGCATGTTCCAAAGCGCGCGGGGTTCCAACTCCAACCCGATAAGGAACAGCATCATCACCACGCCAAACTCGGCAAAATGCTGTACCTCCTCAGTCTCGGACCCCACCAGACCCAAGACCGGCCCGATAAGGATACCGGCCGCGAGATAGCCCAGCACCGACCCCAGCCCCAGCCGCGCGGCGATGGGCACGGCGATGACGGCAGCGGCCAGATAGACCGAGGCTTGGAACAGGAAACCTTCCATAATCGTCCTTTCGGGGTGGGTCAGATGGGCAGGGGCCCGTCCTGTTTCAATTGGTCCATGACGATCTGGCTATGCACCCGGCTGACAGCCTGATGCGGCAGAAGGACATCGTGAATGAGCCGGTTCAGGCTCGGCAGATCGTCACAATAGACCCTCAGAAGATAGTCCGCATCCCCGGTCATCGTCCAAACGCTCACAATTTCGGGACGGGTGGCCATCAGCCGTGCAAAACTAGTGGAGTGTTCGGGGCCATGGGTGCCAAGATGCACTTGGACAAATCCCTGCACATTCAGACCCATGCGTACCGGATCGAGCCGGGCATGGTAGCCGCGAATATAGCCGTCGGCTTCAAGCTTCTGCCGTCGTCTTCCGGCCTGGCTCGACGAGAGGTTCAACTCTTCGCCTAACTCTTGCGCCGTCAAATGTGCGTTCTTTTGCAAGGCTGTTAGTAGCCGCCGGTCGATCTCATCAAGCATGATGCGTATATCTCGCATGGTTTTGCAATAGGATGCGACATCTTCGCGGAAATGACCATAGAGGCGACGCAGAAAGCGCAATTTCCGCGGCTACAAGACGGTATCCTAGTCTCAAACCAGACATAGGAGACAGATATGGGTCCTTTCCCGCACGACGCCCCGAAATCGCAGATCACGGCCGAGAACCCCGCCGGCACCGACGGCTTTGAGTTTGTCGAATTCGCCAGTCCCGACCCGCAGGCGCTGCGCGATGTCTTTACCAAGATGGGCTATGCCCATGTCGCCAACCACAAAACCAAAAAGATCGAACTTTGGCAGCAGGGCGACATCACCTATGTGCTGAACCACGATGCCGACAGCTTTGCCGCGCGTTTTGTCGAAGACCACGGCCCCTGCGCGCCCTCGATGGGCTGGCGCGTGGTTGATGCGCAGAAAGCGTTGGAGCATGCTGTGGCCAAGGGCGCTGAGGAATACAAGGGCGATGGCAAGGTGCTGGACGTGCCCGCGATCATGGGCATCGGCGGCTCGCTGATTTATTTCGTAGATCAGTATTACGACACCTCGCCCTACAACTGGGAATACGACTGGATCGCGACTTCGAAACCCGAAGGCGTGGGCTTCTACTACCTCGATCACCTGACCCACAACGTCCACAAGGGCAACATGGACGTCTGGTTCAAGTTCTACGGCGACCTGTTCAACTTCCGCGAAATTCGCTTCTTTGACATCGAAGGTAAATTTACCGGCCTTACCAGCCGCGCGCTGACCTCGCCTTGTGGGCGCATCCGCATCCCGATCAACGAAGACCGGGGTGAAACCGGGCAGATCGTGGCTTATCTTAAGAAGTACAATGGCGAGGGCATCCAGCACATCGCTGTCGGTGCGCGGAACATCTATGACGCAACTGATGCGATTGCCGACAATGGGCTGAAGTTCATGCCCGGCCCGCCCGAGACCTACTATAAGATGTCTAAGGACCGCGTCACCGGCCACGAAGAGCCGCTCGACCGGATGCAGAAACACGGCATTCTGATCGACGGCGAAGGCGTGGTCGACGGCGGCGAGACCCGCATCCTGTTGCAGATTTTCTCTAAGACTGTGATCGGGCCGATCTTCTTTGAGTTCATTGAGCGAAAGGGGGATGACGGTTTTGGTGAGGGCAACTTCAAGGCGTTGTTCGAGTCGATTGAGCAGGAGCAGATCGACAATGGCGAACTAGAAGCATCGTAAGCCTTAGATAATTTTATGGACGCTCTCGCAATTAGTTGCGAGGGCGTCGTCGTTTCGGATTTCGGATGTAAGGCAGGACGCCGCGGTCGCGTTCTTGAAGTCCGGCTGTTGTCGCAGACATAACCGACACAACCGTTCAGCCGGGAAGCCCGTCAATTTTCTCGATGGAAGCCAGATCGTTGTCCCAATCCGCACGACTGGAAAAGCAAATATGCGCGTTGGGTCGCATCTCGACCGGACTATCAAGCGACCCTGCGGGGACCACAAGCAAACCTAGTTCCGGCTGAACAATCGGCAGCGCAGACCCACAGTGGGAGCAAAAGCTCTTCACGTGGCGTGACCCCGGAAGCTGGAACGTATTAATGTTCTCTTTGCCTGACAGCCAATTGACCTTTGCTGTGGAGGAAAACAGGTTTGCCGAATGGGCCGAACCACTGTCCTTGCGGCAGCGGGCGCAGTGGCACAGGAAGAAACTTTCGAACCCTCCCGTTATGCGGAATTTTACAGCGCCACAGAGGCATTGTCCGCTGGCCGGTTTGTCGTCCATTCAAATCCCCATTGGCAGGCGCGTCCCACGCTGCCAGTCGAACGCAATTTCAGCGCTAGAGAAATATCAAAACCCCATCGCTCCGCCGAGAGGCCTCAATCCGGTATCTCAAGCACCACATTCCGTCCGCGTTTGACATAGCGCAGTTGGTTGTCCCCAATCGCCGCGACGCGTCCGCCGTCGATGCGGTCTCCAACTTCGACCTTCTGATAGCGCCCGTTGCTCAGCCGGACCAAGGCGCGGCGGTTGGAGGGTTTGCCGTAAACACCGATCAGGTTCACTTTACGCAGGTTGATCGCGTTCTTCACTGTGGCTTGCTTGGCGACGGATGTCTTGGACGGTATTTTGGGTTGCACGGCGCGGGGGGCGACGCTGGCAACTTGGGTTGGCGCTTCGGTCCGTTCAGCGCGTTTCACGATGCGGTCGAAGTTGCGCGGGCGTGTGTCCGGGCGGCGTGACAGCTTTGTGGCCTGTGCCGTGGCATTCTCTATCGCGGGCGGTGTGGCAAGTGCTGCGGCGACAGCGTCGCTTGTGTCAATTGGTGCGACGGTGGCTTCTGGCACTGCCGCTGCGGCAAGCGCCTCTTCTGCGGCTTCTTGCAACGATTGCGGGCGCAGGGCGGGGCGGATGCCAGCGAGTTCGGACCGGGTGAGACCGCCCAGTTGCGCACGCTCGTTGGTCTCGGAGAGGTCCTCAGGCCGGGTGCGGGGGCGGGTTTGCGCCAAGGCGCTGTCTATGGGCGAAGCTTCCGGCACCACCTCACGTTTCGCCAGGGTGGCGGGCGGTACTGCCGCGGGGCGGCCAAAATAGACGAGATGGCCGTCGGGGCTTAGCGCCCCGTCTTGTGTTGGCGTGACCAGCCCGCTCGCGTCCATGTCGAAGGTTGTGCCTGCAGCGGCGGGGGAGGCGACATCGCCCGGTGCCATGTCGGTCGCAAAACGGTCCACCGCAGGCAGGGCCACGGCGTCAGTCGTCGTGCTGATCGGGTCGATGCTGGTGAGGTAGAGGTCTTCGATGTCAATCGCCGCAGCAGGTGCTGGGGGCACCTGTGGGGCGCGCGGCCAGATGCCGGTGGTGGCGTATTTCGCGTCAACCTCGGCCTCGGTCATCTCGGTCGTCGGGCGCGGGTCAGGTTCGCGCAGGGCGTCCAGAACGGCGCCGTCTTCGTCGGTCAGCCCGGCGTCTAGGGCGGCGGTTTCAATGGCGTCAGGGCCCGACGGCGCGGGGGGGAGGATCGCGATATCCTCGACATCAGCTTGCACCTGCGCAGGCTGTTCTGGCGCTGTGGCTTCGGCGGTGCTGCGCGGACCGCGGTCCCCGAATAGCCGTGACAGTGCGGTGCCTTCGTCCAAGAAGATCGAGGCCCAAGCGGCAACCCCGGCGAGGAATACCAGCAGGGCAGCCGTCAGGATCAGCCCAAGGAACCGCGGCTTGCCGCCAACCTCATCGCTGCGGCGCGCACCGAATATCGTCATGCGCTCGGCTTCGCTGGCCGGCGTCGGGGCGGCGAGGGCCGCGGGCGTCAGACGGCGGCCTTTGCGCGGTTTCTTTTCCTTCGGCTTGCGTCGGCTGAGGAAAGTGAGGCCTGTCGCGGGGCTTTTAGGGGTCAGCGAGCTGCTGTCAGGTTGCGGTTCGGGAACGGCGGGCGGGACGGATGCTGCCACTGGATCAACAGAGGTGTCGACCGGCACCTGCGGCGCCAGCGGGGCGGCGGCGGGGGAAGGTGCCGCACGCGGAATTGGCGGAACGTTAACGACGGGGTCGGGGGCCGGCGCCGCTTCTTCGGTCTTAGGGACCGGTTTGCTGTCCGGCAGAGGCGGTGTCGCACGGCTGGCACCACCTAAGCTCGGGGCGCTCTCGGATACTTCGGGCCCCGGCGTGCGGCGACTTGCGAACCCGGCAGCCGGTGCGGGGCGTGTGGGGGCTGCGGAGAAATCTACCTTACGCGAGGGTGCCTTGGGTGCTTCCGCTTCCGCTGCTGCCGCAGCCAAGGGGGCTGCCGAAGCTGCGACACTGCCCGCTGGTTGGGCAGCGCTTGCTGGGGCTTGTGGCTGCGCTTTGGCCGTCTCGAGTTCTGGCAGGTCTTCGTCAATCGGAGGTGGTGGGGCCGTCGGGGTCGGGGGAAGTTCGGCAGGTTCGGATTGGGCTGCCTCATCACGCGCGCCAAATTCCGGCAGCGGTTCATTGCGCGGGGGGGGCGTGTCTTCAGGCGTTTCCGCAAGTTCAGGTGATGCTGTGACAGGAGTGTCGCTCGTCGGCGCCGCCTGGTCCGCTTCCGGCAGCTCCGGAAGATGCTCTGGAGCGGATGGCGGGGGAGCGTTTGGCGTGGGAGCCAATTCAGCAGCAGATGTCGCTTCGCTTGGCTGATCTGCCACCGGCGCGGACGTCTCGGTGGTATCTGCAATTGGCCCGTCCGGCACGGGCGCGGCGGGCAGGGCTTTTACTGGGGCCTTTTCCGGCTCAATGCTCTCACTGGGCTCAAGCAAGTCGCTCGCCGCTTTGGTTGGTCCGAAGTCAGGCGCCCCGCGGTAGACATCCTCATCGGGGGTCGCGGTGAAGGCGACGGGGTGGAAGCGGTGCTCCACGGCAAAGGCTTCGGCCTCTTCCAAAGTCTCGCGGGCGACGGCGGCAACATGGCTCTGCGGGCCATCGGCGCTGACGTCAAAGACCAGATCGGTGACCGCATAGGGGGTCGCCCCTTCCAAAGCCGTGGCCGCTGCTGCCCGGCGGGCGTCCTCGTCCATGCCGGGCGTCTCAATCGTCAGATATTTGATCTGAGCGTCCGGGATCAGCAACAGGCTGCGCAGCCCGCCGGGCTCAAGCGCGGTGGCGGTCTTGCGCAACACGGCCAGTTCGGCGGCCAGATCGGCACTGTCCAACATCACTTCGCCAACCAAACGCCAGCCATCCGACACGCGGTGCAGCAGGCGGATGCCGTCGAAGGACAGGGAGAGGGTAAAATTCGGCTTCATCGTAGATGACTTTAGCATGGGGTCGGGCGTAGTTACAGGCACGCCACGCGTGTAATGAAGGATAGAGCAGGAGTTCGCCCAAGGGAAGGGCGGCGGGGGTAAGATGGCTTGTCAGGCGGCATTCAGGGTGGGCAAATGGCACCGCAGAAACGCGCGAAAGGAACGAACATGCGACTGATGAATTGGGTGGCGCTGGCTTGGTTTGCAGGGGCAGGGACGCTCACGGCCCAGCAGGCACCGGAGCAGGGGATCATCGTGACAGGCCAAGGCAGCGTGGCCACCGCGCCGGATATGGCGACGATCACCTTGGGGGTGACCGAGGAAGCCGCCACCGCAAAAGCTGCGATGGATAAGGTGACCGAAGCGGTTGCCGCAATTCTGGCCAAGCTGGATGCCGAAGGCGTCGCCGCGAAGGACCGTCAGACCAGCCGTTTCTACCTGCGTCCGGTGCACGATCGCCGGCCGATTGAAAATGGCGAGCCACCGAAGATCACCGGCTATCAGGCAGGCAATTCGGTGACGGTCAAGGTGCGCGATCTCTCAAAACTTGGCGCGATGATGGACGCGGTGATTGATGAAGGTGCGAATGATTTCAATGGTATAGACTTCGGCCTTCAAGACCCGAAAGATGCCATGGCCGAGGCGCGACGCGCCGCAGTGGCGGATGCCACCGAACGCGCGCGGCAGATGGCTGATGCGGCTGGTGTGGCGTTAGGGGATCTGCTGCGCATGACCGAGAATTCCCACGCGCAGCCGAAGATGTTTGAAGCCGCCCGCATGGGCGTCGCGATGGACAGCGCCGTGGCAGAGGGCGAGGTCGAAGTGCAGGCGCAGGTTTCCATGACCTTCGCGATTGCGCCGAAGCAGTAGGAAAAAAGCCCCCGCCGGACCGTCCGGCGGGGGCAATTGTTTAGGCCGTGGCTTTGGTCAGCGCCTGATCCAGATCGGCAATCAGATCGTCGGCATCTTCCGTCCCGATAGACAACCGCAGCACGCTGGGGCCGGCGCCCGCCGCCTCTTGCTGCTCTTCGGTCAACTGGCGGTGCGTGGTCGAAGCCGAGTGGATCACCAGCGAGCGTGTATCGCCCAAGTTGGCGACATGGCTGAAGATTTTTAGCTCATTCACCAGTTTCACACAGGCGTCATAGCCGCCCTTGACCGCAAAGGTGAACAACCCGCCGGCGCCCTTGGGGCAGACCTTTTGCATCCGCTCGTAATAGGGCGAGGACTTCAGTCCCGCATAGGTTACGTAATCAACGCGGTCGTCCTGTTCGAGCCATTCGGCCACTTTGACCGCGTTTTGCACATGACGGTCCATGCGCAGCGACAGGGTCTCGATCCCCATCAGCGTGTAATGCGCCGCCTGCGGGTTCATCGTCATCCCAAGATCGCGCAGGCCAATGGCGATGCTGTGGAAGGTGAAGGCCATGGCGCCAAAGGTCTCGTGGAACTTCATGCCGTGGTAGGCTTCCTCAGGCTGGCTCAGCGAGGGGAATTTATCATTCGCGGACCAGTCGAACTTGCCCGAATCCACCACGCAGCCGCCCATAACGGTGCCATTGCCGGTGAGGTATTTGGTGGTCGAATGCACGACAAGCGTCGCGCCATGCTCGATCGGCCGGCAGAGGTAGGGCGTGGCGCTGGTGTTGTCGATGATGAGCGGAATGCCCGCCGCATCGGCCACATCAGCGATGGCGCGCACGTCCATGATATAGCCGCCGGGGTTGGCAATCGCCTCGCCAAAGACGGCACGGGTGTCATCGTCGATCGCATCAGCCACAGCCTGCGGATCGTCAAAGTCGACAAACTTGCAAGACCAGCCGAAGCGTTTGATCGTGTGGCTGAACTGGGTGACTGTGCCGCCGTAAAGACGGGTCGAGGCGACGATGTTCTTGCCCGGCCCCATCAGCGGGAACAGCGCCATGATCTGCGCCGCGTGGCCCGAGGAACAGCAGACCGCGCCGATGCCGCCCTCCAGCGTGGCAATGCGTTCTTGCAGTACTGCGTTGGTGGGGTTCGTCAGGCGCGAGTAGATATAGCCAACCTCTTGCAGGTTGAACAAAGCCGCCGCGTGGTCGGCATCGCGGAATACATAGGCCGTGGTCTGGTAGATCGGCGTCTGACGCGCACCTGTGGCCGGGTCGGGCGTGGCGCCTGCGTGAATCTGTTGGGTGTCAAAACGAAGATTGGGGGTATCGGCCATGGCTCTGTCCTTTCGAGAAATGGGATCTCGCGCAGCCTAGGCCCAAGTCTTCGGACAAACAACTGGCCGTTAACGCATCCAGAAGCCGTTTGATTTGATCCGGTTGCGGATCGCTTGTTCGCGGCGGGGTAGGTTGTCTTGATCAAAGAGTGCGCGGACCTTTGCACCGCGGCCTTGGTAGACCGTGCGCTTGATGGCGTCGCGTTCCTTGAGCAGCTTCTTGATCTTGTTGGGCGCGGTGACGGCTTCCAACACCTCAATCGCGCGCTCGCTTTCACGGGCATAGAGCAGAGGCAGGAAACGGTAGTGGCAAGAGACCTCGCCATCCAAGAGGCCCGCCGGTAACGCGTCGCGCCCCCCGCCGAGCGCGTGGATTACCAGTGGTAGAACGATTTGATCGAGCCACGGGTCGAAGCTCTGTGCGCAAAGCTCAACCGGGGGATCATCGCGCACCGCCAGTGCATAGCGCAAGAACAATTCGCCAAACTCTTGGGGGCAGCGGTAGTAGAAAAAGCCTGCGTTGAAATAGAGATAGCGGCGCCAGTATTCGTCTGGCTGGCTGCGGTCGAGGCTGCTGTCGAAGTCGAGGTCGAACTTGTCGTAGAGCGAT
Source organism: Sulfitobacter delicatus (assembly GCF_900102535.1). Classification (GTDB taxonomy): domain Bacteria; phylum Pseudomonadota; class Alphaproteobacteria; order Rhodobacterales; family Rhodobacteraceae; genus Sulfitobacter; species Sulfitobacter delicatus. The sequence goes on from NZ_FNBP01000003.1 coordinate 130,386, forward strand.
TTCCACAGGCCGGTGTAGCCCGGCCCGTAAAGCTGCGGCTCGGGCCAAGTGCCCTCACGGCGCAGCGAGGCGGAGGGGCGGTCGAAATCGAAGGGGACAGCCGTCAAATCGCCGGTGATCAGCGTGTCCGTGTCAAAGAATACAAAGGGCTCGTCCGCAGGCAGGGCGCTGAGCATTTCGATCTTGTTGCCATAGGGGTAGGCGCTGCCAAAGTGCTGGCTTTCAAAGGGAATGAACTCCGCCCCGAGGTCGGTCAGCGCGGCGCGCAAGGCGTCGTTGCTGATGCGCGGGTCTTTCTCCCACAGCGGGCCGGGCTGCGGCTCGGCTATGAGCAGGCGCCCTTTAAAATCGGGTGAGGAATGGCGCAGTGACGCGGCAAAAAGCAGCGCTTCATAGGCCAGCCGCCCTTGCTGGGCCACGATGACGACGTTGAAAATTTGCGGGATACGCGAATTGCGTGTCATACTTAGCTCGGGCCCCATGGTTTTGGGCGACTATAGGAGCAAGTTTGGTCTGGCAAAAGGCGGCAATTTCGCCGCACGCGGAGGGTTTGAGATGATTGATTTTCTTTTTGCAGTAATCGCAGCGGGTATGAGCGGGCAGGGTGCGCCTTCGGCGGGCATCACAGCGCCCCCGGCACCCGAAGCGCCCGTGACTGTGCAAGCCCCCGCCGCTCCCGAAGCCCCGGCCAGCCCCGGCGTACCTGCAGCCCCAGCGGTGCCGGTTCAAAAGGCGTCTTTTGACATGAGCGTGGTGCCCGCGGGTTTGCAGGCCGAAGACCAAACGCCGAGCGGCAAGTTCACCACCGCGACCGAGGTTAAGCCGATCCTCAACGCCACGCGTGGCAACTGGGTCGCGGTGCGCGAATATGAGGGGAAGGACTATGTGTATGTCACGCATCTGTGGAGCTGGCGCTGTGGGTTGGCGGCGATTGCGATCTCGGTCAATGACGAGCAGATGCAGAACTGGCCGATGCCGCCATGCCATACGGAGTTTTCTACCCCAAACGCTATACTGAACGACGACCCGAACCCGCTGCTGACCTTTAAGCCCGGCTCGGTCGAGAAGGTTACGATTCAAGTGGTCTATGACGATCTGAGCATGGACAGCGCAAGTTTCGCACGTGGCGAGGTGTTGATCCCCTGAAGAAAAACCTTTGGCAGACTTCTTTCCTAACTAAAGAAAGCTAAGATTACTCCGTTCTGACTACGAACTGGTCAATTTGCCTTAAGTTGAGTATTTTTGCTGGGCTCGACACTGAGATGCGCTGTTGTTTAAAGGTCAAGAAAAACGCGAACCTAAACTCTTGTTCTGAACAAAATTTCTTTGGCTTTATGAAAGGTATGCTTCTTTTTAGTTCTCTAATCCTTTCAATAGGAAAGTCGTTCTCACTGTTGATCAGGATTTCCCTATCAACGTAATCGACATTTCGAAAAACCGCTTCCAGACCTAAGCCTGAACTGATCTGTTGGATCGAATGGCGGTCAACCAAACTCTTTGGTAGGTCGTCGAAAGTAATGCTCTCCCACAATAACGAAGCCAACAGCGAGCCGAACTCCTGTACTTTTTCCGCTGGAATTTTCCACTTGTTTTCGTGGGTAGTGGAGATATTCCCAGCAGCGTTCCCGCTCGTAGATACGCAAAAGATCCAGCAGTTATGGGAGGAACCTGACAGTGTTATCCCGGTAGTCGATACAGAACCGTTGTTGAAACTTAAGTGCTCAATATGTGCTTTGCCTGAGTCCTCAACTTCAAATTCTGAAATCCAGTCGCGAGACACATGCGTAGGCTTAGGAAACGCAATTCTATATTCAAATGTTCCTTCACCTTCATCCCGCAGATGGTCGTTCTCTTCGGAGCGAAAGCCCCAAAGCGTTCCTACCCGCAGTGTGTTGCATCCTGTCGTAATATCATACTCTGGTGGGCAAAACTTGAACAAAGGTGGTTGGGAGAATTGAATCAGTTTCAACAGTGCTACCTCAGGAACATAATCTAAAAGATTAACTCCTTAAGTGGTACACCAAATCCATCTCTGGGAGAAAGATCGTTTTCCGTCGAGGGTAAAGTGGTGGGCGACCCTGGAATCGAACCAGGCGTGCGTCTCCGCGAGGGAGCCGCAGGCGGGCCCTGCCACGGGCCGTATTGCGCAGGAT